>NZ_JAHKQO010000021.1 GCF_018861065.1 Paraglaciecola arctica | reverse complement strand
AACTGATCGGCATTAGAGTCAAACACTCTGTTTTTTTTATGGCTTAATTGCCGCGTCAATTTTTCCGTCAAACCATAATTCTTTTCTATCTAACGGCGTTTTTTCAGGTAAAAACGTGTTTTTCAGAGTGTAAAACGTTCGTTTTTCAAGCTGTGCTTTATCAATATAAGGTTTGTAATTCTCAATAAACAACGCATCAAACTTGCCGTTTTTAATGGCTTTTTCTAATCCATTTTCAATCAAACTTGCCAGAGGTACACTATTTTTATTCACAAAAAAATATATGGCAGCGGGATAACGGATACCAAGAGTAGGTTGGATTCGAATTGGGATCTTTGATTGACTTTTATCCAACTCATCCCAAATTTCTATGATTGAACGGGGATAAAAATCTCCCTGTGCATTGCCAAGCATTTTCATAAGGGCACTTTGAGAACGTTCTGTCACCACATCAAAACTATTGGATTGCAATACTTTAGTATCGGGCCAATCACGCCCTTGCAACGGCGCTAGTTTCACCAAATGCTCAAGCTCTTGAATATATTTAAAGCGCCCTGCCATATCTTGTCGAATTAGCAATAATCGCCAACCTATCAACCCTTTAAATATTGGGATGCGTATCGGTAGTAAATCTTTTTCTCGCTGAGGATTAGTCATTCCCCAAACAATATTAATTTCTCGATTGTCCTGCAATCGAACCAACGCTTTACCTTTCGACAAGATATTTTCTGACGGGTTTAGTTGATATTTGACTCCGGTTTGCTCTAAAGCTAACGCCAGTACTTGTATCGGATACTCATCAATCTTCGAGCTATTTTCAAGATGGCGGGGATAGGTTATTTGCCACGATGCGCTTAGCGCGTTAACGCTAAAAAAAACGGAACAAATAACGAGGAGCCTTTTCATAAATTACTCGGCACGAGCCAAAACTTCAGCAAGTTTTTTTTCATCATCATCAATCACTGCCACAATTATTTTAAGTTGTTTATCTGGCATTTTTTGCAACGTATAAGAAGTCGCACAACTGAAACGTAATTGTTCATTTGTATCGAAAAATTGCCAGCGCATTTTTGAGAAAAATAATGAATCAGATAGACGCATAGTTTGTTGCAACTTTGGAACAAAGGACTTTATACCAGCGACCTCAAATTTAGCTATGGTGCGACTGACCGCATTTTCTAATTCTTCGACGCAAGCCAATACTTTTTTACTATCATCAGTCATGACAATAGTAGGTGGTAAACAAAAACTCGCTATTTTTTTAGAGTCGAAAGAATTTAATGCGTTAGCATACAGTTCCAAAAAATACTCTGAATCAATTGGCATAGATAATTTTTCCTTAATTAGGGCAAAGCCCTATTCAATTCCGATAAATTTGTGAGTTTGTAACGACAAACGCCAATTACGCGCTATACAGGTTTTAATTGCAAGGTCGGTTGCTCGTTTTTGTTGGCTAATAGGCTGCAAATATATATTAGGCGGCGTTTGTTCTCCAAGTAACGTTAACACTTGATCTAACTCTTCTATATGTTTTTCCATCGCAATGGGGTGTTTTATTTCATTAGCTCTGCGCATGGCACTGCTTAAAACTGGTCGTCCTCCTGGCATATTAACTTTAGGCGAAACAGTAACCCACGTTTCTGGATGAGCAATTATTTCATAAGTGCCACTAGTTTCAATTTGCACTGAATAACCTTGGGTAATTAAACCACTAGTGATTTCGGTTAAATCATACAAACACGGTTCGCCACCAGTGATCACTACATGTTTAGCTATATAACCATGATGTTTAAAAAGCGCTAATAGTTGTTCAGTACTGTGTTCAAACCATTTATCAGATTCCGCAGTTTCAGCCATTACCGCGTCGCTTGTCGTTTTTAACTCAGGTGATACTACCCACGTATGTTTGGTATCACACCATGGACAGCCAACAGGACAACCTTGCAAACGCACGAATATGGATGGTAAACCTGTGTAACTGCCCTCGCCTTGCAAAGACTCAAACACTTCATTAATTTTATATAAACTCAATCACTTTCCTATTGTTTAACCTAAACCCCGTTGTGGGAATTTACAGTTAAATCACTTAAAATCACTACCCATTAATTGATTATAAAGAAGCAAAGCCCATGTCACAAAAGGTAGTGGTAATTTTTTCTGGGGGAATGGACTCATTTACTGTCCTAAACCTCGCCGTTAAACAAGGTTTTGAGGTATTTGCCTTGTCTTTTGATTACGGGCAACGACATAAAAAAGAGCTGGATTATGCCAGTCGCGCCTGCAAAACACTGGGTGTCCAACACAAAATTGTTGATATTTCAGCTATCAACCAACTAATTGGAGGTTCATCTCTCACCTCAGATATTGACGTAGCAGAAGGCCATTACGAAGAAGAAAGCATGAAAAGCACTGTGGTGCCGAATAGAAATATGATTTTGCTGTCGATGGCGGTAGGTTATGCCGTTTCTATGGATGCCAATAAAGTCTTCTACGGGGCCCACTCAGGTGATCACGCTATTTACCCAGACTGCCGCCCTGAATTTGTCCACAAAATGAATGATGTATGTGCTATCGCCAATTATGAAGCCGTTGAAATTGTTACGCCTTATTTGGAAGTCAGTAAAACCGCAATTTTGACTGCAGGTTTAGCAATGGGCTTGGATTACAACCAAACATGGACTTGTTATAACGGCCGTGAAAAAGCTTGCGGAAAATGTGGCGCTTGCCAAGAAAGATTAGAAGCATTCAGTGATAACGGTGTAAGTGATCCATTGGAGTATGAAGAATAAGGTTGAGGGTGTCTTGACGACATTAGTCTCTGAACTGACTCTAGCCGAAAACTAAAACATATAGTGATTCATGTTCTATTTTACTTTTCTCTCAAGGCCGTTCACAGACAATAAAAAAGCCGCATAAATGCGGCTTAACAATCAATTGAATCTCTAAACTTAACTTTCAACTTGTTGAATAAAATAGCTAATTTCTTTAATCAAATGTCTTAACACTGGGTTTAAGCGAGTGTTTTTTCCATTCATTACAAACAAGTCATGACTAAATTCAAATAAACTTTTACCTACAGGCACTAACCCAAGGCCTGCAGCTTGGTTGGTGAGCACATAGTCAGGCAATAGTCCAACATACTCACCTGTCATTATCGCAGACAAACAAGCATCGTAGGAGTCAGAAAACGTTTGTATTGCCATACGTGTATCCTCAGAAATATAGTTAGCTGAGGATAAGCCTGAAATACCAATTGCTGGATAATCGCCTATTTTGACATTATCAGGTAAGCCGTCACGATATTTTGCTAATACATGTGACGGTGAGCAATACAAACGACCTTTACAGGCTACTTCAACTGGGTGAAAGGTAACCGATTCAGGTTTTACCATGTCATAAGTTGATAACACCAAATGACATTCGCCTGATAGAGCCACATGCTCTACTTCGTTATACAAACGGGTTTGGATATTGACATGAATATCATTAAACTTTTTCATGGTACTTTTAACGGCTTTACTTACCGCTAAATGGTAAGACAAAGGCAACCCAGCCATCATAACTAAGGTAATGTGCCCTGAATAATCGTCGTGAAGACTTTTAAGATTGAATACAAAGTTATCAAAAGAGTTAAATATACGTTTCGTTTCCTGAAAAACGACTTCCCCCTCTTTAGTCATTTGAAACCCACCGCGACCTCGATGGCACAAAACTAAATCTAAGCGTTCTTCGAGCTTTTTAATCGCGGCGCTAATATTGGGACGTTGCATGCGAAGCACGGGTTCAGCCGCAGTGAAGCCATTACATGAGGCCACAGCGTAAAACACACGCAATAATTTGATATCGGATTCTTGAAGACGATTTAACATTACAGCACCACTTATAGGTATAGTTCTTGATACTAAAGTACATATTAGGAAAGCCGTAGCCGGATTACAATGGAAATTTAACAGAACCGCCAAAAACTGGGGTATTGGCGTAACAAAAGTTTATGAATATTGAATAAAACACAGCACAGAGGCTATATGACTGTGGTTAATTCTAACGGGTGACTTCCTCAATCAACTATATTATCTGTAGTAATTATTTTTTGGGTGCCGCGCTACTAGTTGCACAATAACAGCACCACTTAATGATTATGGCTTGAAACTTAAACCTCTAAGTTAAGAGTTTTTCACTATCTGCGCCCTAAACGCTTCTATTTCATCTCTTAAGTTAGCGGCTTTTTCAAACTCTAATTCCTTCGCTGCTTTGAACATCACTTTTTCAAGATCAGCAATTTTTTGCAATATTTGTGGTGTACTCAGCGCGCTATATTTTTTGCCAGATTCTGCGACTAACCTCAATTTAACCTTACCATCAGAACTACCGTCTCCCACATCCATAATATCGGTAATAGGCTTATTTAACTGCATTGGCACTATGCCGTGTTTAAGGTTGTAGGCTTTTTGAATTTCACGACGTCTGCTTGTTTCTGCTATTGCACGTTCCATTGAGCCAGTAATCTTATCGCCATACATGATTGCTCGCCCATTAAGATGACGGGCAGCCCTCCCCATAGTTTGAATCAGTGATTTATCGGATCTTAAAAAACCTTCCTTATCTGCGTCGAGAATAGCAACCAAAGATACTTCAGGCATATCCAACCCTTCTCTTAGCAGGTTGATTCCTACTAAGACATCAAACTTACCAATACGTAAATCACGAATAATTTCAATACGCTCAACCGTGTCTATATCAGAATGTAAATAACGAGATTTTATGCCATGCTCGTCAAGGTAATCACTTAAATCTTCTGACATACGTTTAGTTAAAGTGGTAACCAAAACTCTCTCATTAGCGGCTACGCACTTATTAATCTCTGACAATAAATCATCAACTTGAGTGGCCACAGGGCGAATTTCTATTTCAGGATCCAGTAAACCTGTGGGACGCACGAGTTGCTCAACTATGTCGTCTGGCGCCGCCGCTAGTTCAAATTTACCTGGGGTGGCAGATACATAAATGGTTTGCGGGGTAATTTGTTCAAATTCTTCAAATTTTAAAGGGCGGTTATCTAATGCAGAAGGTAATCGAAAGCCATATTCCACTAGGGTTTCTTTTCGAGACCTATCACCTTTATACATGGCACCAATCTGTGAAACCGTGACGTGGGATTCATCAATAAACATTAAACCATCAGCTGGGAAATAATCGATAAGGGTCGGTGGAGGATCGCCCGGATTGCGGCCAGATAAATACCGAGAATAATTTTCGATGCCCGAGCAATACCCTAACTCCTGCATCATCTCTATATCAAATTGACAACGCTGGGAAACTCGCTGTTCTTCCACTAATTTATTCACTGATTTGAGCTGTTCGCGTCTTTCCTTTAACTCAACCTTGATATGCTCAATTGCATCAAGGATCTTTTCTCTTGGGGTGACATAATGAGTTTTCGGAAAAACTGTAGCGCGAGTGACGGTTTTTTCAACCGCGCCGGTAAGGGGATCAAATATACTAATACGTTCTATTTCTTCGTCAAATAACTCAACTCTAATTCCATGACGCTCTGAGTCTGCCGGAAACACATCAATTACGTCACCGCGAACTCTAAAAGTGCCCCGCTCAAAAGCGATATCGTTTCGAGTATATTGAATTTCTGCTAAGCGCCGCAAAATATCCCGTTGATTCATGATATCGCCCTGGCGAAAATGCACTAACATTTTCATATAAGACTCAGGATCTCCCAAACCATAAATGGCCGATACACTAGAAACAATAATAACATCGCGCCTTTCCATCAATGATTTAGTAGCGGATAAGCGCATTTGTTCTATATGAGCGTTGACCGAAGCGTCTTTTTCAATAAAGGTATCACTAGAGGGCACATAGGCTTCGGGCTGGTAATAATCGTAATACGAAACAAAATATTCTACGGCGTTATTTGGAAAAAACTCTTTCATTTCGCCATAAAGCTGTGCCGCTAAGGTTTTATTGTGTGCCAAAATCAAGGTTGGTCGCTGCACCTTTTCAATGACATTTGCCATGGTAAAAGTTTTACCGGAACCCGTTACCCCTAATAAAATTTGACGCGCTAAGCCATCTTCTAACCCTTCAACTAAAGCATCAATCGCTTTAGGCTGATCACCAGCTGGGGAATAACTCGAGGATATTTCAAATGCTCTACTCATAAACTTTACTTACTCACTACACTCTGTTCAAATCGCGACGAAAGAATGCTTTTGAACCAAATAAAAGCAATACATCCAACAGTCACGTTAGCTACAACTGCGGCCCAAAATAATCCTGGTAAGTTAAACCAATAACTACCAATAAATGAAAATGGCACAAAAAACACAAATAAACGCATGCCATTTAGAAACAAGGCAGACATCGGCATATGCATCGCATTAAAAGAAGAATTAGTCAAAATAGTTACGCCCTGAAATCCATATCCTAAAGGCACAATCACTAAGAACAACACAATAGTGGCAGCAACCTTTGGTTCGTCAGTAAAAATATTAGCGATCAAACCAGACAATAACGCCAGTAGAGCAAAAATGAGCAGTTGCCAAACAATCACGAATTTGACACATAAAGAATAAGCATGGCGTACACGTTCTATATTGTTAGCCCCAAAATTCTGACTAATAAACGGTGGTAACGACATAGATAAAGACAGAACCACTATACTAGCAATCGATTCTAATCGCCCACCTACCCCCCAAGCAGCCACAGCTTCTGGACCATAACCGGCAACGATAGCAGTGACTATTCCAGTTGAAATTGGAGTCAACATATTGGCTCCTGAAGCAGGCAATCCTATTTTTAAAATGCCGCCTGTACTGCGTTTCAACTGATGCCAATTCAGTAACTTAGGCTCCATCAATTGCCGTTTTATAGCCAATATATACAAGATATAAAACACACCAACCGCCCACGCTATTAGTGTTGCAATTGCAGCCCCTTGTATTCCAAAAGCAGGCACTGGACCCCAACCAAATATAAACAGGGGATCCAAAATCACATTAATCACCCCACAAAAAGCCATGATATAACTCGGTGTTTTAGTATCGCCTGAAGCCCGTAACACACTGTTGCCAACCATAGGCATAGCCAAAAATATACCCGCGGCATACCACACCAACATATATTCATGAATCAACACAAGTTGTATTTGATCCGCCCCCATTAAGCGGAAAATAGGTGTAATTGTCATCACACCCACAATAGCTAATAAAATAGCCAAAACCATAGTCAACATTAAAGCACCGGTAGCAGTCTCCTTAGCTTGGATGTGTTGCCCCGCACCAAGGAATTTAGCAATAATCGCAGAGGTACCTATACCCAAACCTATATTTAGACTGATAACAGTAAAAGTAACTGGAAACGTAAAACTGATAGCGGCAAGCTCTTGGGTACCTAACATCCCGATAAAAAAGGTATCGACTAACCCAAAAGTCATAAGTACCACCATACCCAGTATCATTGGCAAGGTCATTTTACGCAGCGTGATGGCAATATCATTATTGAGTAAATCTGGATGGGAAGTTGTTTTCTCACTTGAGGTCAATATTGCTCTCTCTTAATTGAAGCTATAGGTGCAAAGTAGGTTATCTAACTCAAAAACACGTTGCCGAGATCTTAACCTGTAAATATCAACAAACAGTAGTTGCTTTGTTAGTCACAACACAATCAGCTAATAATACGCGATTTTTCCTTCAGTTTTCTTATATTTAGCGGCGTTAATGTTACATATTTGTTAAAACAAACAATGTTCAAAAGTGTATCTTTTTAAATACAGGTGAGCGTCTATTTATTGACGTTTTTAGTTAAATCACGAGTATTCAGGGCTAATTAATCTTTATTGATTTAAAAACAATCAATTCAAAAATCAAAACTAATCTCATTGTTTTGACGTGTTTTTGTTTTTCTCTTTAAAAACAACACACAAGAGAAATTCCATTGTTTTCACTAAGATTTTTTATTTTTTAGGCGAACCAAAATAAAAACCCAAACTATTGTTTTATAAGTATTTTTCAAAATATTTTGATATTTTTAATTTGATCTATTGACTTTGAATTGTTGATCACTTCTTTACCAAAAACAGTTTAATCCACAAGGTTATCCACAAGATTCGTGGATAACTGCCTTCGCCCTTTAATTGGCGTACTTTGACGCCGCTATGCACTTTTATTTTAGTTAGTAACCACCAACCTACTGCATCCCCAACGAAGGTTACACTTTTATTAATCACTGGCATTATATACAGTGCACAACTATTCATTAATAACAATTAGCTATAACGAAGTGGAAAAATGGTCTTTAATGAAAGTTTAATGATAACAACAAAAATCGCGCAATTTTAAACCAATAAAAAACCGAAAATTTTTATATTTCATGAATACGCTTGGTTTGTGTACAAGTTTATGAAAATATCGATAAAAACCTCACTTTGAGTGTTGACAGCGGGCGGTATGCTGATTAATATCCTGCCCCGTTGAAAAGCACCTCGGTTTTTAACCCAGAACCCTTTCAACGTAAGTGTAAAGTTCCCCCTTAGCTCAGCTGGTTAGAGCGACGGACTGTTAATCCGCAGGTCCCCTGTTCGAGTCGGGGAGGGGGAGCCAACTTACACTTGATACAAGTTAGATATTAATCATAAAATTGTATTTAACCTGAAATTGAATTCCCCCTTAGCTCAGCTGGTTAGAGCGACGGACTGTTAATCCGCAGGTCCCCTGTTCGAGTCGGGGAGGGGGAGCCAATTCAATTTACATAAGTCTCTTCCTACTTAACTCATTCTTAATTATCTCTAGTTATTAGCTTTTATTTCAAAAATAAACACCTTTTGTTAGTAATCTTTTGAATATCAAGTTGTTAATAGCCACTTAAATAAAGATAATAACAAGTGTAATAATAACTTCTGGCTAATATCTGCTTCTATGACCGAATTCTTACTACTATTGATTGGCACTGTGCTGGTGAACAACTTTGTGTTAGTTCAATTTCTCGGCTTATGTCCGTTTATGGGTGTGTCAGGAAAATTAGAAACCGCCATTGGTATGTCTATGGCCACTACTTTTGTATTAACACTGGCCTCTCTTTCAAGCTACCTTGTTGAACATTATATATTGTTGCCACTTGGTATTGGTTACTTGCGTACGCTGAGTTTTATTCTAGTAATAGCAGTAGTAGTGCAGTTCACCGAGATGGTAGTGCATAAAACCAGTCCCACTTTGTACCGACTACTCGGTATATTTTTACCACTCATCACCACTAACTGTGCAGTTTTAGGGGTTGCCCTATTGAATATTAACCAACAACATAATTTTGTTGAATCTGTTATCTATGGTTTTGGCGCAGCGCTTGGGTTTTCTTTAGTACTTATTTTATTCTCCGCAATGCGAGAACGTTTAGCGGTAGCAGACGTTCCCAAACCTTTTAAAGGTGCGTCTATAGGTATGATCACGGCAGGATTGATGTCTTTAGCCTTTATGGGCTTTACTGGTTTGGTTAAATTTTAATGTCTTTAGGTTTTGCTATTTTAACAGCGCTTCTTGCCATTGGACTTTTGGCTCTTATTTTTGGCAGCATTTTAGGTTTTGCGGCAGTTAAATTTAAGGTCGAGAGCGACCCTCTTGTTGAACAAATAGATCACATTCTTCCGCAAACCCAGTGTGGGCAATGTGGCTACCCTGGGTGTAAACCTTATGCTCAAGCTATTGCTGATGGCGACGAAATCAATAAATGTCCGCCTGGTGGCGATGCCACCATAAAAAAACTCGCCGACCTTATGGGTGTCGAAGCTAAATCTTTAGATTCCGCACATGGAACGGAAGATGTGAAAAAGGTGGCATTCATTCGAGAAGACGAATGTATAGGATGTACTAAATGTATTCAGGCTTGTCCCGTTGACGCCATTTTGGGAGCCGCGAAACAAATGCATACCGTTATCACAGACGAATGCACCGGCTGCGATCTATGTGTAGACCCCTGCCCCGTTGATTGTATTGACATGTTACCAGTAAAAGATAGTGCTTCGTCATGGCGCTGGGACATTAATACCATCCCTATTAAACAAGTAGGTTAGCCGGGAATTATGCCAAATAACTACGACGATATAATTGAAAAACTAGACAATAACCAGTTGTGGGATTTTCCGGGTGGGGTATTCCCAGCAGAAAGAAAAACACTCTCAAATCAAACTCCAATAGGCAAATTACCCATCCCTGAACGCCTATTTGTAACAGTGAAACAACACATTGGTGTAGAAGGCCACCTTATTGTTGAAGTAGGTCAAAAGGTGCTTAAAGGTCAAGCCTTAACCAAAAGCATGAACCCATTTGCTGTACCAATCCACGCCCCAACATCTGGTGAAGTGGCTGCTATTCAAAAACATGTTTCGGCGCATCCGTCTGGTTTGCCTGAGATGACGGTTGAGATCATAAGCGATCAGCAAGATAAATGGATACAACTGAATCCGTTAATTGACTACCAAAGCCAGCCCAAAATAAAAGTGTTAGCCGCCATATGCGACGCGGGCATTAGTGGTATGGGCGGTGCTGGTTTTCCCACCCACATCAAATCTTCACCTAAAAAAGATGTCGACTTTTTGATTATAAACGGCATTGAATGTGAACCTTATATTACCTCTGATGACCGTTTAATGCGTGAGCATGCATGGCAAATTCGCCAAGGTATAGATGTATTGTGTCACCTACTCAAACCCAAACAGGTTTTAATTGGAATAGAAAACAACAAACCTGAAGCTATTGAAGCAATGCAAGTAGCCTGTAGAGAAAACCCCAATTACCGAATTTGTAGTGTGCCGACTAAGTATCCAGCTGGAGGCGAAAAACAGCTAATCCAAGTGCTAACCAACAGAGAAGTCCCAGCCAAAGGCCTGCCTATGGATGTGGGTATAATTATGCACAATGTAGGTACTTGTTTTGCTATTTCTGATGCAGTTTTTTCGGGTAAGCCTCTTATTAGTCGAGTCGTTACAGTTACTGGCGAAGCTGTAGAAAAACCATCTAACCTATGGGCGCTAATTGGTAGTCCGGTGGCTCACCTTCTGGCCCATAGTGATTACAATCCAAAACTTCAAAAGCAACCCAACGTCATTATGGGCGGCCCGATGATGGGCTTTAATGTCATTAATGATAAGGTACCGGTGATTAAAACCACTAACTGTATTTTGGCGCCTACAGACACCGAAATATCCAGCAACAACGAACAAGCTTGTATTCGTTGTAGCGCTTGCGCCGATGCTTGTCCTGTTAGCCTATTACCACAACAATTATTTTGGCACTCCAAAGCCAAAGAATTAGACAAAGCCCAAGATTATAATTTATTTGATTGTATTGAATGTGGAGCCTGTGCCTACGTTTGCCCCAGTGAAATTCCATTGGTGCACTATTACCGCATAGCAAAATCAGAGATAAGAGTAGAACAAGAAGAAAAACAAAAATCGGATAAAGCCAGAGAGCGGTTTGAAAAACGCGAAGCGAGATTAATTGCCGAACAACATGCCAGAGACGAAAAACATCGATTGGCAGCCGAGGCGCGAAAACAAGCGATGGAAAGCAAGGGTAACAACGCCAAAGATAAAATAGCGGCGGCATTAGCGAGAGCCAAAGCTAAAAAACAAGCGGTAAACATTGAAGAAGAAACGTCAGTGAGTAAAGCGGATTTAGCCAATGATGTAATAGAAGCGGCGGCTCCTAATGAGACAACTGAAGCTTCTGCGACTCAACCTACCACTAAAGTAGCCAGTTCAAATCAGAGAGTTCAAGCCGCTATCGCCAGAGCTAAGGCTAAAAAAGCCGCCGCAGAAGCCGCAACCTCTAATGTTGAAGTCGAAGTACCAAGCGAAGTTGAAGTTGAAGTTGAAGTTGAAGTTGAAAAGAATAACGACAAAGTTTCTGAATCTATAAAAACTGAAACACAGAGCAAGAATCAAAGTGTTAACGCTAAAGAGCCAGCACCGCATGCAGCAAAACCCGAACCTTTAAAACCCGAAAGCGCATCTTCTGAAAGTGTTTCTGAAGTAACGGCAACTAAAACTGCCACTATCGCGGCCAGCAAGAAAGCGAGAATAGCCGCAGCTGTGGCCAAAGCCAAAGCAAAACGTGAAGCACAAAAAGCGGCGGAAACCGAACAAACATCAAAAGAGGCGCCGCTAGCCGAGGTTGAAGATCCTAAAACTGACAGTTCACAGGAACCGGTCAAAACACAAGAACAACAAATAGATATGAAAAAACGCAAAATCGCGGCGGCAGTAGCGAAAGCGAAAGCCAAAAAAGCAGCTGAAAAAGCAGACAAATCCTCATGAAATTTAGGTTAGCGAGTTCACCCCACCAGCACATTCGCCGTGATACTGGCCAGGTCATGCGTCTAGTGATTTTAGCCATGATCCCTGGAGTTTTATTACAAACCTGGTTCTTTGGCTGGGGCACGGTTATTCAAATTGGCTTAGCCGTGGTCACCGCAGTTGTGACCGAAGCGGCAATTTTGGAACTACGTAAACGAGATTTTGAGCGAGCCTTAAAAGATTACAGCGCGGTATTAACGGCAATGTTATTGGCTGTAAGCATTCCGCCTTTTGCTCCGTGGTGGGTAGTAGTAATTGGCACTTTTTTTGCCATTTGCATAGTTAAACAGCTTTATGGTGGCCTAGGTTTTAATGTATTTAATCCCGCAATGGCCGCCTATGTGATGTTGTTGGTTTCTTTTCCTGTGCAAATGACTCAGTGGCTGCCTCCCGTCAATCTTGCTCAATATAGTCATAATTTCATGGATGCCTTACAAGCTGTTTTCACGGGATTCAGTGTTGAAGGTTTTAGCCTAGCACAACTAAAAACTGGCATAGACGGCGTGACAATGGCCACACCGTTAGACACGGTGAAAACCAGTTTATCCCAAGGGTTTACCTATTCAGAAACCATTGAACGTCCGATTTTCGATAGCGTGATTCCTGGTTTAGGCGTGGCGTCGAGTTGGATTAGTCTGGGATACTTAATAGGTGGTTTGTATCTACTTAAACAAAAAGTCATCAATTGGCATATACCCACTAGTATGTTGGCGGCGCTGTTTATTTGTGCGCTGATAATGTCGCTGGTTGACAGTGATTTATATCCATCGAGTATTTTCCACCTATTCAACGGTAGCATTATCATAGGCGCCTTTTTCATTGCCACCGATCCTGTGTCCGCCTCGACAACCAATAAAGGCCGAATCATTTTTGGTGCCGCAATTGGTATCTGGGTCTACCTAATTCGAGAATGGGGTGGTTATCCTGACGCCATAGCCTTTGCAGTATTGATCATGAATATGGCAGTGCCTTTAATTGATTATTACACCCGCCCGCGGACGTACGGCCATACCTCGACTAAACGAAAAACCAAAAACAAGGCTCAGTCATGACAAAAAGTATACAACATACTATGTCTAAAAATGGTTTGATATTGGCGGTTTTTGCCTTAGTCACTACAGGTCTGATTGCCCTCACCTTCTTTGGCACCAAAGATCAAATTGCGATTCAGCAACAACAAAAATTATTGTCTATCCTCCATGCGGTCATTGATAAAAACGCCTACGACAACGCTATTCAGTTTGATTGTGCCTTAGTGACTTCAAAGGCGTTTTTGGGATCTGATGAACCTCACCATGTCTATCGCGCCACTAAACTAGGACAAGGGGTTGCTGCCGCAATAGAAACCACCGCACCAGACGGTTACAGTGGTAAGATTGAGATAGTTGTGGGTGTAACCAATTTTGAAACTGGCACAGCCAAAGTTACTGGAGTCAGAGTACTCGAGCACAAAGAAACCCCAGGTCTGGGTGACAAAATTGATCTACGAGTGAGTAACTGGGTTTTAGACTTTGACAATCAAATATTTAGCTCAAAAATCGCCCCCAATTGGGCAGTCAAAAAAGACGGCGGTCAATTTGACCAATTTACCGGCGCAACAATAACACCCAGAGCAGTAATTAAAGCAGTCAAATTAAGTGTGGAATATTTCTTAGCTAACCAAGACGCTATTTTTGAAGCGCCAAATGCTTGTACCACAGACAACGCTAAAAAAGTCAGTGACCCATTAGGGAGTCAAATTAATGAATGAATTCAAAGAATTAAGTTGGCAAGGATTGTGGAAAAACAATCCTGCATTGGTGCAACTCTTAGGTCTATGCCCTTTGCTTGCAGTTACCGCCACTATAACCAATGGATTAGGTTTAGGCTTAGCCACTACCCTTGTGTTAATTGGTTCAAACACCACGGTTTCTATCATTCGCAATTGGGTTCCTAGCGAGATCCGCATCCCCATTTTTGTAATGATTATCGCGGCGTTTGTGACAATAGTGCAACTACTAATGAACGCTTACACCTTTACACTTTATCAAGCCTTAGGAATTTTTATTCCCCTTATAGTCACTAACTGCGCCATTATTGGACGAGCCGAAGCCTACGCTTCTAAAAATACCATTGGTAAATCCGCTTTCGACGGTTTAATGATGGGGCTAGGATTTACAGCAGTATTAGTTTTATTAGGCGCGATGCGTGAATTATTAGGTTATGGCACTTTATTTGTTGGCGCCAACTTGTTGTTAGGCGATTGGGCCACTAGCCTAAAAATTACAGTCTTTGAAACTGACAGTCCTTTTTTGTTGGCGATTTTACCTCCTGGTGCTTTTTTATGTATGGGGCTCATCATTGCGCTAAAAAATGTGTTGGATAGCCATATGGAACAATTGTTTGCCGCCAAAACAGAAGAAAAAGTGGTGCAACGCGCCCGAGTGACTACAGAAAGCTAGATGCTAGATGCTAGATGCTAGATGCTAGATGCTAGATGCTAGATGCTAGATGCTAGATGCTAGATGCTAGATGCTAGATGCTAGATTTTTAGAGAGTAAAACGATAATAAAATGAATAAAAGCAAACGTTTAGAAATACTAACTCGACTTCGAGATGATAACCCCCACCCTACTACCGAATTAAACTTTTCAACACCTTTTGAACTGTTAATCGCAGTATTACTATCGGCTCAAGCAACGGATGTGGGCGTGAATAAAGCCACCGCTAAGCTTTATCCAGTGGCCAATACGCCCCAAGCCATATTAGATCTAGGCCTAGACGGCTTAAAAAGTTACATCAAAACCATAGGCTTATTTAATACCAAAGCCGTCAACACCATGAAAACCTGCCAAATGTTAGTGGACTTACACGGTGGAGAAGTGCCCGAAAACCGCGAAGCCCTAGAAGCCCTACCAGGCGTTGGCCGTAAGACCGCGAATGTGGTACTGAATACAGCCTTCGGCTGGCTAAAAGATAATGAAGGTAGATACTTTATTGCGGTGGATACCCATATCCAGCGAGTCGCTAATCGTACAGGTTACGCCAAAGGAAAGACGGTTGAAGAAACCGAACAAAACATCATTAAGAACACCCCTAACAAAACTGAATTTATGTATGACCTGCACCATTGGTTGATACTACATGGCAGATATACGTGTATTGCCAGAAAGCCTAGATGTGGCTCGTGTATCATTGAGGATCTTTGTGATTTTAAGGATAAAACAGAATAACTCCCCCCGTTCTGTTTTATAGATTTCATTCTTTCTATATGGAACACATAAAAATCTACTTCTGTGATTAAGCTGAGTTGACAGGCAGCTGTGAGCCTAATAGCGGACAGTCGGGCGTTAACCGTGATGGGGATGTTTTTGCAATTGGATTCATTTGACATTGGATATGACACTATTGCTTTTGTCACAAGTAGTCGTTTATTAGAGCTGAATTCAAATCAAAATAATGTTCCGCTTCGTCACCAAAGCGGTCATTAGTTATTAGATGTGCCTTACGACACCTGAACCATAAGCGGACATTGGAAATTAGTGTCTTTCCAGCAATTTGGAGTGAAGCCATCATTAATGAATTCGAGTTAAAGACCATTTTGTACAAAGTTAATTTGCCAGAAAGTAATGGTTGTTATTTGGTTCAGCGTACTTATAAGCAACTGTCTACTTTAGCATCTGTAGTCTAGGATAGGTGTTAATTTCAGATAATAACAATAACGTTAAAAATTAATATATTTGTTAAGGAAAACTACCATGAAAAAAATAATAACTTTCCCATTTATTGCAGGCTTATTTATATCCAGTACGGTAATTGCTTCAGAATTCAATGATGGTATTGATAAAATATTCTCGAGTATAAAACAACATGATTCACCGGGTTGCAATGTAGGGTTAATCAAGGACGGTGCTTTTGTCCATAAAGCTGGGTACGGTCTTGCCAACCTAGAGTTGAATGTACCATTAGACGGCACGCAAGTGCATCGTATGGCATCTGTTTCAAAACAGTTTACTGCTATGGCTGTTCTCTTGTTGGCAGAAGAGGGTGCAATTGATCTAGATGCTAATATTACTACTTACCTAAAAGAGCTAAATGATTATGGCGAAATAGTTACTGTTCGGTCTATGCTCGGTCATTATAGTGGTATGGGTGATTACGATTTGATCGCTGGCTCATATGAGGGGCAAAAATCAAAAAATAGTATTGACCTAAAATCTGTGGCAGGTGGCGATTTTCGTTTGGGTAATGAAGATTATCTGACGATAAAGGAGTTCTATGATGTGGTTAAAACTGTACCTCTTGCCCTTAAACCCGACCAGAAGTTTCAGTATAGCAACCTTGCTTATTTCTTACTGTCAATGCTGGTTGAAGAAGTATCAGGTAAAAGCTTACGTGACTATGCAGACGAGAAAATATTCAAACCACTTGATATGACCAGTACATTTTTTAGCGATGATCCTGTCGAGATTGTAAAAAAACGCGCTACTGGTTATAAGAAAAATAAAGATGATAACTATATCACTGATATGACGAATTTATTTTGGGTTGGTGATGGTGGTCTGCACACCAATTTAGATGATTTACTTAAATGGGATCAGAACTTTTACACTCCTATAGTTGGTAAAGAGCCTAAAAAACTAATGGAGCTTATGAATAAGCCAAATAGTAATCATAAAAGCAGGGGCAGTGTTTATGCGAATGGTCAGTTCGTTGGTGAAACCGTTGGGAAAAAATCCTTCGCCCATGGAGGTGGCTGGCTTGGAACTTCAACATATTATATCCGCTTTCCAGAAGAGAAGTTTTCATTAGCTATGTTGTGCAATGATGTCAGCTTAAAGGTAGGCACAATAAGAAAGAATATCCTAGAGCTATATTTTAATGGAAAGTAACTTTTTAGCCTTTAATCAAGGGCGATAATTGAATTTGATTCTAAATGACCGCTTTGTTTAGGTTATTCGATTAATTGGTAATATTTATGGTCAAACAACGCATATTTATATCTGTAAGGAACTTCCGCTATCGTATCTTACCTGCCAGCAGTTAAGGTGATTTCCATTCGTTATTGATGTCCGCTTTAGGTCAGAAAGAGAAATCACGTTTATGCTCATCTAACATCAACTATACGCACAAAGAGAAAACTTCCAGCAGAACATGCTATGTCAGTTAGTCGCTCATTCCAGCGTTTGAAACTCGCTTTTCGAATGTCTGCAATCTTGGGCATAGGAGACGGTCGGCTGCGAATAGTCACATGACCGTTTCCCACTGTGAGTTCAAAGAAGTCATACCGCCACCTCTATCGAGCGTCAGCAATCTGTTATTAAAGATCTATCAAGAGGCAGCTTGCCAACAGATGCTTTTGGCACTAACCTGCTCTTTCAGAATTATAGTGTTGAGTTTATCAACAGCGACTCTGCCGTATTTGCCTGGCCCACCATCGCCGTAGACACGCACATATTAGAGTATCAAATCGCACTAAACTGGCTATGGGTAAAATGTCGATCTAGTCGAGCAAAAGCTATTAAAAGTCGTACCAGCAGAGTTTAAAGTTGATGTGTATCATTGGCTAATCTTGCATGGCCGCTATACCTGTATAGCGATAAAACCGCGCTGTGGTAGTTGTATTATTGAACACTTGTGTGAGTTTTAGGATAAGACTGAGTAACTTCTTTCTTCTAAGTACTGTGAGTTCAATCGGTCAAACATTTGGCTGGAAAGCGACTTTTTAACAGTATCTATTTTAGGTTTATTAGCCATGATTGGTAGTGCGTTATTAATTATAGAGAGAAGATACAATCTCTACCTTGGCTTTTTGCACTATATAGAGCAGTGTCAGCTTTTTTCATCATACCAGCGAACTCTTCTTCGTCCTTCAAGGTCATTGAGCATATCCCAATACTAACTGTATAATTTATCGTGTTGGATTCAAAAGCGACTGTGGAATTTCGAGTCGTTGTTAGCAATCTTGTCGCAAGAGCTAATGCCCCATCATTAGATAAACCGCCAAGAAATATTAAAAACTCTTCTCCCCCTATACGACCAGCCAAATCACCTTTCCTTATACTTCCTTGAATGATCTTACCAAAATCTTGTAATACTGCATCTCCTCCAGCATGCCCGAATGTATCATTAATTAATTTAAACTTATCAAGATCCAGTGCAATTAAAGACACATAGTTTTCGTCTCTCGCAAATTTAATTATACGTTTACAATCATATAAAAACGCGTTTCGGTTTAGCAAGCCAGTTAAAGAATCGTAAGTTGCCAAATCGCGCATAGTCCTTTCAAGCGAAGAAATCTCTATTACTAAGCGAGTAATGTGCCAGGTAATAAGCGGCGCTATGAGAATTGGGGCAACAATAGCAGCCAAATAAGAAACATCAACCGCTGCAAAATAGTTAACTCCCCATGTAATAACAAGTGAAGCGATTACTGAAATAAGTGTGATAATTATGATTGAAGTTGTTAACCCTAAATATTCTATCAACTTTCGCATTAGATGAATCCATTTATTAATTTAAGATTGGCTCTCTTGAATATAATAAGATAATTACTTCGCGCTTAATGGACGAGAGAGAAAATACCCCTGAAATTGGCATACCCACACTCAATAAACATTTCTAACTGTTCTTTCGATTCGACTCCTTCTGCTAATACTTACACATTGTAGTAGCAGAATAAACCCGTGCACCTTCTTAAGCAGTAGCATTACACTTATACAAGAGGTATTCAATTCGGAATGTAAAAACGATGCAGCCTGCTTGGTCTTAAATCAAGGTTACCCATATGATGAAGTAAGTCGAGCGATAGACGTCCACGAACACACCTCGCGGATTTGGGTAAAGCAACTTAAATCATAGCGTATAGTATTGGTGTGACACCTAAATCGAAAGCCTTGTCAGTTGAACAACAGCGCACTCAAACTCGGTACAAATAAACGTTTGAAAGTTAAGTTGAATTAACTCGCCCCCTCCATAGTTACAACTGTGTTACTGGATAGTTTGATGCGTGTTAATAGCAAATAAAATCGGTTGATTTTTTTATCTAATGATTGCATTTATTCCTCACGTCTCTAATCTAGATATTACTCAACATTAAAGAAGTAAAACTTGTGTTAGCCAGCCTATTTAGTAAACACCTAACAATCAGAGCACGATATATATTGGCGCTATTGTTAGTGGCGGCTACTGTAACCACCTCTGCATTAATGCTGCGATATATATTTAAAGCACAATTCAATGATGCTTATATTGTGAATATAGCGGGTCAACAAAGAATGCTATCGCAACGCATCGCACTTTTTGTTACCCGTTTATCAACTTGTCCAGACGATAAACTACAGCAAATTCAAGCGCTTCATAGGGCAGTTGAAAAATTTGAAAGTAACCGAATATATTTAAGTGAACTGCCAAATCTGCCAGTTAAAGTAGATAACATGTATTTTGGAGAGCTAGGGTTAAACTTAGCAAGCCAAGCCTATTCAGAGGCAGCTCGACGTTTCAATAGTCTTGCTGAGTCATGTGGTCCTATTCCTCAGGACTTTAACCCAAAGCAAACAGACCAGCTTCTATTTTCCCTCAATCAAGTGGTAAAGGAGTTTGAATTGGCTGCGAGGGAAAGAGTTGAGCGTGTAGAAAACATTGAACTATTTTTATGGTTGTTTACGTTGATGTTGTTAGTGCTTGAAGCCCTTCTTATTTTTCGACCTATGGAAGCAAAGATTAAAAACACTTTAGAATCCTTACGCTTGGCATTGCGCAATTCAGAACAATCAGAACGCCAAGCTAAAGAGGCAAATAAAGCAAAATCTGAGTTCTTAGCCAGTATGAGCCATGAATTAAGAACCCCAATGAACGGCTTATTTGGCATGATAGAACTGGCCATCGATAATCCAAGTAAAAGTAATGGCTACTTGAAAAAGGCTAAAAGCGCCGGTAAGCAATTATTGGTGCTTATTAATGATGTGCTTGACCTATCAAAGATTGAAGCTGGTAAGTTACGTATTGAAAGAACACCATTCGATTTAGTGCAACTATTCGATGATGTTGCTTCAGTGCAATCGGCAAATTGCCGAATAAAAAAATTAAACTTCGATTTTAACAAAACCACAAGCTTGCCTGTACGCATTATTAGTGATCCTACGCGGCTATCTCAAATTATGCACAATCTATTGAACAATGCGATTAAGTTCACCGAGACTGGAACAATAACCCTGGCTGCGGGAGTGAAGGTTAAGCATAAAAAATATTGGTTAACTATCAGTGTAAAAGATACTGGAATTGGAATAGAAAGCGACAAACTGTCTTCTATTTTTAATAAATTCGAACAAGCTGAACAGTCAACCACAAGATTATTTGGTGGCTCAGGATTAGGCTTAGCTATTAGCAAACAGTTAAGCGATTTAATGCAAGGTGAACTGACAGTAGAAAGTGAGTTGGGTGAAGGCAGTTGCTTTACTCTTTCCATCCCCATTGAATTAGACAGTGAAAAGGCCGAAAACATTCATCCGGAAGTTCATTTAAGTTGCGCAATAGTTGATGATTTAATTACGAGTAGAGAATACATAGAGCATATTGCCAAATCACAAGGTTTGAATACATCTACTTTCGATTCTGCACAAGCATTTTTAAGCGCCGACTGCACTCAATACGACATTCTGCTCCTCGACTTATCTATGCCTGAAATGAATGGTGTTGATTTAATTGAAGAATTGTTAAGGCAAAAAAATAGTCATCTTCCGCACATCATTTTGGTCTCGGCTCTTATCGATCATTTAGACTGTTCTGAGGAAGTACAAAAAGTAATATGGCGCTCCCACGCTAAACCGATTATTCGACAAGAATTAGAAGTTGATTTACGGCAGTTGCAAAAAATTCATATGTTACAGGACGCTAAAGCTAAACCATCGCAAGGTAGCTTTAAAATTCTGGTGGCAGAAGATAATGAAATTAACGCTGAAGTAGTCAAAGCCATGCTCGAATCTGCAGGCTACGATGTTTCCATCGTAAGCGACGGTGAAAAAGCCATTAATGCCTGTATATTTGAACAATTTGATTTGATTTTGATGGACTTACAAATGCCTGTCATGGATGGGCTAACCGCTACGGTTAAATTGAAAACAGAGGTAAACTTTGCCAAGCCAATCATCGCTCTCACCGCCAACGCCTACGTTGAAGATAGAGAAAAATGTAAAGAAGCAGGCATGACTGACTTTTTATCCAAACCAATCGATAAAGTATCCCTCATCTCCATGATTCAAAAATATTTAAAAGATTAACCTAAATCAACTCCGATATTGCTGCATTATTTTACGTAGTGTGGGTTGAGTAACATCCATTATCTTGGCGTTTGTTTGCTGGGTTAGTCAACTGCTGGCTTTTCAGTTAACTGCTCAGCTAATTCATAATTGCCTTGGCTTAACGCAATATCCACTAAGCTATTGCCTGAACTATCTTTAGCGTCTAAATCGGCGCCTGCTTCGGTTAATGCAGCAATGGTTTCAGTACGATTAAAAAGAGTGGCAAACATAGCTGCGGTTTGACCGTTTTCGTTGCTTTGGTCAATATCACAATCGGCGCCAATCAATGCTTTTATTGCGCCAAAGTTACCTTTAAAAATCGCTCCCATTAGTGCGGTATTACCTGAGTTATCTTCTTGACAAGCGTTAGCATTAGCTTCATCAATTAAATAATTAACGGCATCAGTTTCGCCGTGATAAGCAGCCAATATTAGCGCTGTATATCCTTTTTTGTCTGTTACGTTTGGGCTTAAGCCTGCTGCGTAATATGCAGTTAGCGTAGGTATGTCACCTTTTCTAGCGGCATCAAAGTAAATCGTTTTTAATTGCTCACTATCAACAGGCTCTGCTTGACCTGAAAATGCTAGAGTAAGCACAAATAGTGTCATCATGCTTTTAATGGATAGTTGAAAAATTGCCTTCATGATTGCGTCCTCTGTAATAGTGTTTGTTTGAATAAGGCGTGTTGTGATGCAAACACTTCACGCCTTGACGTTAATTTATTTCCTCCCCCCTAGTAATTAGCTAGTGGCAGGCTACAAATTCGAGTTATAGGTCAGCTTTGTAGTAAATACGGCTAAAGTCATCAGCGACTTTCTTAGCTCGCTTCTCACGCTCAGCTTGTACGTCCATCAATTCCTTAGCTGCCGCTTTTACTTTACTAAGTGGAGCATTAGCTAACTTAGCCACACCTTTACCGTAGTTCTTATCTGCGTTGTACATAAATGCACTGATAATCACGCGGATCTCTTCTTCGGGTACACCTGCTAGCGTAGTCCCTAAGTTTTCTATTAAGTGCATCTGTTCAACCTTGCTGAATGAACGGAATTTCTCACCGGCCTGAGCAAAGTTACGTTGCTTATAAAAAGGTGCTTGTTGAGTGGTTCCAGACAAAGGCGTTTGTGCATATTTGTACTGGTTGTCATCATCTAGCGCTATACGGCGACTTGGCTGATAGTTCACATCACGTTTGCTATTAGTTGTACGCAATTTACCGTGTTGCTCATGGTTATCAATAACCGCATTACGTGGTGCATTGATTGGAATGCGGTAAGCATTCACGCCGATTCTGTAACGCTGAGTATCAGCATAAGAGAACAAACGACCTTGTAGCATTCTGTCTTCAGATGGCTCAATACCAGGGATCAAGTTACTTGGTGCGAATGCAGCTTGTTCAGTTTCTTCAAAGAAGTTATCTGGTACACGGTTAAGTGTTAATTTCCCAATTTTCTTAGCGGGCACTAAAGATACAGGCCAGATTTTAGTGGTATCTAATGGGTTAAAATCAAAGTCATCTAGTTGCTCAGGGTTCATAGTTTGTAAGTATAAATCCCAAGAAGCGGTTTCACCTTTCTCGCCGATACGGGTATAGATATCAGTCGTCATAGGTTGGAAATCTTGTCCTTGCATAGCTTGTGCTTCTGCAGCGGTGAAGTTTTTCTCTCCTTGGTTAGTTTTCCAGGTCAACTTAAAGTATTTTACTTGGCCCTTGTCGTTCACAAATTTAAACGCGTGAACACTAGAGCCATCCATATTTAGGTAACTTTTTGGTGTTCCCATATCAGAGAACAAGTGGGTCAACATGTGAGTTGATTCTGGTACATGAGAGAAAAAGTCAAACAAACGAGCCGCACTTTGTGCATTGGTCACAGGTGAAGGTTTTAAGCTGTGAACCATATCTGGGAATTTAATCGCATCGCGAATAAAGAAAATCGGAAAGTTGTTACCCACTAAATCCCAGTTACCTTGTTCGGTGTAAAATTTAACAGCAAAACCTCGAGGATCACGCAGGGTTTCTGGTGATTGATGACCATGTATTACCGCTGAGAAACGCACAAACACATCAGTCTTTTTGTTCTCACCTTGGAAGGGAGCAGCAACTGTAATGTCTGACAAATCAACATAGTTTTCATAGTAACCATGCACACCCGTACCACGGGCATGTACAACACGCTCAGGAACACGTTCGCGATCAAATGCCGCTAGCTTTTCAATTAAGTGGCTATCTTGCAATAAAACGGGTCCCCAAGGGCCTGCGGTTTGTGAGTTTTGGTTATCGCCAACTGGCGCACCATTTTGACGTGTAAGGGTATCAGCGCTCGACATTGTTGCTACGCTAAAAAGTATGGCAGCAATCATAAGTGATGTTTTTATTGTCATGTTAGTTCTCCAAAAGAATCTGAATCGACCCAATTTATTTTTATTTATCGGGACTAAATCTAGTTTTATTGTTCGTTATGCGAAGCAGTGCTAACTGGTATGGTGTTTACCATTTTCGGGCAAACCTACATGCATAACTTAAGTCGTGTATCAGCGCGTTTCTGCTGATTTCAACGGCCTGTCCTGAGGCTTGAGCGAAGTATGGAGATAAAACAAAAACCAAGAAAACGATTAAAACAGATTATGACAATCTAAATTTACGATAAGAGAACTCTCAAAATATGACTTAACAACATTTCTACAATTGTTCGTTTGAGTCAAAAGATTCTATCTTGAGAATGGCGGTTAATAGAATTGGGGTTGCGGCAAAGGAAGCTGAGAATATGCTCAACCAAAGGCACAATAGCAGAACATCCACTAACTTAGGTTTTAATAGCGAAGCAGCCCTGCGAGTATGCGTCCCAGCGAGTCTACGAGCGACGTCATATTTTTGTTAGACATTCGACGTTTTACAAAAGCGTGTTAACGCAAACCACTCAACTTATACAGCCAACGGTGCATTGAAATAACGGAAGGAGAATGCGTGAATATATTTAGTACTAATGGATTTCGAAACGCAGGAACAGCAAGGTTAATTAATGCATAACCAGCCAATCCAAATAACAATAGTGCCATCAAAATCCAAGATATTTTCAGTCTCATTGGAAGCCCTAAATAAGCCTCAACACCCCACTTTATTTGCTTGTTAAGCGAATTTATACCAATGCATAAATTACAGCTATGACCATTAATGATGCAAATATAAAGCGAATAATTCTGGCTTGTTTGGGCTTGGAGAAAACCGGACGCAGTATGCCGCCAAATATCAACCAAAGCGTATCGACTACTGTAGCAACTGCTAGGCAGGTTAAGCCTGTAGCAATATAACCAATATAACTATCGGAAAAAGGTAAAAGAAATTGAGAAAATATAGCTAAGAAAGCGGCATAAGCTTTCGGGTTTAGTAGATTGAAGATAAAACCATCTTTGAAACTCGGAGCTACTTGGGCTCCTTGTGCAGTGACAATGGGAGCCGATGCTATTTTATATGCGATATATAAAATGTAAGCACCACCAATAATTTGGCAAATGAGACGAAAGTTAGGAAATTGAGAAAATAAAGCTGCCAATCCAGCTGTTGCACCAATTATTACCACACTAAGGCCGAATAATATCCCAGTTAAAAATGGAATACCTTTTTTCACACCAAATGTAGCCCCAGTAGCGGCTAAAGCTAAAGGGGCGGGGCCAGGAGAACCGAGTAAGAGTGCCGTAGTAGTGATTAATACAATAATAGATTCTAACAATTTACAAACTCTTTTTTGTTTAACCGAGACTAAAGATTCGCCCAACGAGGCTATAGAAAAGTCCCAGCCTTAAAATAAATATGAAAATAAGCTAAAAACACATCAAAAAACGCGTTGCTAGGTGGAATCTGGATAGGTTTTACCATTGAATCCAAGAAATAATCAACCTAGCGTTTATCCATTTTTAGCTATGACCTTTTTCTACAGCCTCAACGCCGCAAAAAGCGGCCAGATAATGGTTGGTGAAACTTGTTGAGGAACGAAACACAACCAACCATTAGAGGCTCGCTCTTAATTGCCTTGTTAGCAACTTTTGATACCTCATTCTATTGTGACGTTGAACAAATATTGGATAAACATTAGCATAGAGATTAATAGGAAATATAAATATCCATTGCCACAAAGAAAGGTTTAGCGAACCTACCAGATAGTACATTACCTGCACCGCTAGAAAGACCAAATGAGTAGTTTCATCACGACATGTTTGCCAAAGAAGTCTTTGTAATTCACCATTTAATTCTTCTTTTTTAGAGTTGAATTGTTTCTTATTTCTTAAGCGGAAAAGAATCAAATCCGTTAGCAGCAAATTACGTTTAAAAAAAGTTAACACCAACACCACTATAAATGGAATTACCTTTAAACCTTTCAAATGTTTTTGGCTTGAAATAAGAAAACATTTTCCTGGCCTATACCTCTCAGGTTGCAAACGCTTTTATAAACGGCACGCGTTCTTTTACGCGTCCAGTGAAGGCCGTTTTTTTGGCCGTAATGATGTTTGATAAATTTGTAGGTATACATTACCCATGATGTCGGCGAATATGTTTTACTAAGCCTGATTTATCAAACTCAAGCGAGACAATATTTGTTTTATTGTACTCGATAGCTTTATCTAAATGAGCAGGTTTAACTTTGCCTGACTCAGTCATTTTTATAAAAACGACATTTGCACCAACCATTACTTCGTTGATTTCGATATTACTTCGGATAACTTCATCTTTTAATTTACTGATCATATCCTTACGGAGTTTAGCCTTATCAGTGTAGGTGAACTTAAATTTCACGTGTTCATCAATGAAGTCATCTGAAAGCAGAGAAATATAATTTTCAATTTCTTTTATTGTGGTATTGGGTTGCTGACGCGCATTTTTAGCTGCAACAAATGTTTTTGCTTTTTCGATTAATTGCTCAGAAGTAAACGTATCTTTTGCATTAGAAGAAAATACAAAAAGAAAAGAAATTAACACTAATATAGATTTTTTCATCGTACTATCCCTGTATATCTAACGCCTCAATAGGCCGACGAAAGAAGCGTAGCGAATTGAGATAAGATTGATTGGATTGTTATATGCCATAAGTCTCACATACGACTTGTTTATCGCCACCATATATAACTTTGTTGTCGCTAATCAAAAATATAACGTGTTTACCAAGTTCAAAATTTTTGAAACTTGAAAATGGGTGTCTAGGTAATGTGTGGGCTTGTTATGTGTGGGTTTTCACAACTAATTTTCTTACACCAATTAAAACACCACCAAATGAAATTGAAAAGAGTATTAGTACAAAGATTAAGGTATCGGTATTAGATATATCCATACTTGGACTTCCGATAACAGCGAGAGTATTGATTAGCAACAACACTAAACTCGATTGGAGGAAACCCTTGTAACCAATAAAGCCCGCAAACAATAACATAATAAATGACACACCAATCGCGGGAGTAAAAGGTGCAGCTGCTAGCAACATACAAATAAAAGAAAGTATGATAGAAAATCCGATTACTACTTTGGACATTGCAACCTCCAAGGCACATAGCGCCGCAGTAAATTGCGGCTATGTAGTTGGTTTTTTTTGGTGGCAGCGTAGCGACCGCCACCAAAAACAAGCGACGGAATAGCCGTCAATTTGACTGCCTTGTTATAGATTTTTCTATATTAGTAGGACTTACCCTTATCAATAACTTCTTACTCACAGGTTTTAATGCAGAGTTATTCTTTAATGCCATATCTGTAAACGAATTCATAGTAAATTCGATTATTGCCGTGTCTATTTCGCTAGATTTAGACCAATGTATTTCTTTTATTTCTCCTTGCTCAGGTAGCTTATATATAGCTATATCTGGGTATTCATCAAATAAAGACTAACTAAGACACTCATTGTTATAAATTACGCAAAAACAGTGAATTCAACAAGCATAAAATATGAGCGTTACTTTCACTTATGGTTCTAAAATCTAGAATTAGCGCTGATTTGAAAGACTAACTAAGACACTCATT
>NZ_JAHKQO010000018.1 GCF_018861065.1 Paraglaciecola arctica | reverse complement strand
TACCCTAAAATAAAAACTACCCTAAGTGTAGATGATTAAACTGTAATACCGTCGTCTCTGCCCCTTTGATTCCTTTGATTGCAATCTAGGTAATCTCGCCATCTTCGTACCCTAAAATAAAAATATCCTAAGTGTAGATGATTAAACTGTAATACCATCACTCTGACCCCTTTGATTACCTTTGATTAACCCCTTAATTAGGTCCAAGTTTACTCTGACCTCAGATACTTCCAGGGTGTCTTCTTAAGCAATTTTATTTAGGAAGAGTACTAAACATAGAATATGCTTCATCGATCACAGTTATAGCAAATTTCGCTTTTAATCTGTTGTTCATTGGGCAAGGAATTCTCTTAAAGTTTGAACTCAGATTAATGTTTTCACACCATGCGACAACAGCCGTTAGTTCTGGTTCAGATAAAAATATTGATCTTCGGGCTAATTGTTCTTCAGCTGTAATAAAACCTGATAGATCTTGTCCGTGAGATTCAATCGTATGTAAACGACTTTCAATACTACCTACTTTATTTTGTACATCTGTTACAGCTGCTTCAATAATCTCTTGTTTAGCTATTGAATCTGCTAAATTTCTAGAGTTTTGGGCTAAAATCTCTGCCATTTGTGATAATAACGAACCTTTCGCTTCGGTGGGAGGTGGGTAGACTCCATATTTAACAATCGATGGTACAACCTCGTGAAAAAGCCACTTCTGGAATTTTTTTGCTGCCGGACTTTTGTCACCTGAAATTACTCTGTAAAGTCCGGGGTGTGTAACAAACATTTCTGTTTCCCCTTTAAATTTTGGCTCTGATACCGGGACACTCAAATATTCGTCTTCTTCTAAAGTAGATGCAACTGTCTTAAGTACACTAGGCATAGCGATGTATCTATTTTTTTCACCTAACTCACTATTTTCTTTAGACAACGTTTTTAGGACATCAAGTAGTGAGACATGAACAATATCTTCTACGTTTATCGTTCTAATGTCAGACTCTCCACTATTTCCTTTGTAACAAATATTTATTAGCTCGCTGCCCATCAATTACCTCCAGTGTGATAAGTAGAACCTCTATTTTGAGGCTTGGGTTAATTTTATCTCCAATTTTTATCCATTGGAAGATTTAGTAACATACATCTAACTGCATCTAAATCTTTTTGACTGTTGTACCTCTATGAATGGAAACTTCTGACTTACCACTAAGGGGACACTGTGACAACAGGTGCGATCTTCAATGCTATGCTTTCTACACTATCAGTATCAGTTGTAAAACCCGCTAAACCAGGAAGAATTCCACTGAATTCTTTAACATCCTCAAAAGTACAGTTTACTAGAACTGGTATTAAAGTTTCCTTATGTAAAAGTGCACCAAGCTCTCTTTCAGTCCAAAATCGGACATCCACGATAATTAGGACATCCACGATAATTAATTGCGAAGCAACCTTTTAGTCGGCTACGCCGATGCTCTTGATCTACCCTCGACTCAAGGCTCGCCACTTATCTACTCATTTTTGTAGGTCAATCGCCGAGGACAGGCAATTGAGTAATAGCTCGTCGGGAACGAATTATTACGACCTGCAAAAATGAGTTGTTAAGTGGATGAAGAGCATTGCCCTCGAGCGGCACTTTTTGCTTACTTTTTGCTGCTGTAGGCAAAAAGTAAGTCGGGCGAAAGGGATTTCGTGTGAAAAAGGGCATGAATGCCAGTAAGCGCCAGCGCATAAAAACGGCGTAGCCAAAAACAAAAAACGAGCCTAAGCTCGTTTCTCAAAATACCAAAGAAAGTTTGAAATACTTTTCAAAAATTAAGAATTACTCCTCAATATAACTCTCAATCGAAGGACATTCACAAAATAAATTGCGGTCCCCAAAAACATCATCGATGCGGTTAACCGAAGGCCAAAACTTATTTTTGGCAACGGCTGCGACTGGATAGGCGGCAAGGTGTCTGTCGTAGCTGCGGTTCCAGTTGTTGTCGCAAATATCTTCGAGTGTGTGAGGTGCATTATGAAGTGGGTTGTCTGTGCCATCCCACTCGCCTGCTTCCACTTTGGCAATTTCACCGCGGATATTCACCATGGCTTCAATAAACCTGTCGAGTTCGGCTTTGGCTTCAGACTCTGTAGGTTCAATCATTAAAGTGCCAGCTACGGGGAAACTCATAGTAGGCGCATGGAAACCATAGTCGTTAAGGCGTTTGGCAATGTCGACTTCGGTGACACCTGAGCTTTCTTTTAGCTGGCGTAAATCAATAATACATTCGTGGGCGACGCGGTTATTGCGGCCGCGATATAACACTGGGTAATGCGCCGAGAGTTTTTCAGCGACGTAGTTGGCGTTAAGAATGGCGACTTCGGTGGCTTTTTTAAGGCCCGCGCTGCCCATCATTTTGATGTACATGTAGCTGATTGGCAAAATGGAGGCACTGCCCCATGGCGCGGCCGAAACTGCGCCGTGTTCACGTGTTTGGGTATCACCGGCATTTTCAACAGCTACCACTTTGTGGTTAGGTAAAAATGGCGCTAAGTGGGCTTTAACCCCTATTGGCCCCATACCTGGTCCACCACCGCCGTGTGGGATACAGAAGGTTTTGTGTAAGTTTAAGTGAGAGACATCTGAACCGATATAACCTGGCGAGGTAATACCTACTTGGGCATTCATGTTAGCGCCGTCCATATACACTTGGCCACCATGTTGGTGCACTATGTCGCACATTTCTTTGATGGTTTCTTCGTATACGCCGTGGGTAGAGGGATAGGTGATCATCGCACAGGCTAAGTTGTCAGCCACTTCGGCTGCTTTTTGACGTAAATCGTCTAAATCAACGTTACCATTTTTATCACATTTGACCACTACCACTTTCATGCTCACCATTTGCGCCGATGCGGGATTGGTGCCGTGGGCAGAACTGGGGATCAAACAAACGTTACGGTGCCCTTCCCCTCTGCTCTCATGATATTTTTGGATGGTGATTAAACCTGCGTATTCACCTTGTGCGCCAGAGTTAGGTTGCATCGACAAAGCGTCGTAACCTGTAATATCAATTAGCCATTCGCTTAATTCGTCGAGTAGCTGTTTGTAACCTTGGGCTTGTTCTATTGGTGAAAAAGGATGTAGCTGTCCAAATTCAGGCCATGTCACTGGGATCATTTCAGTGGTCGCGTTGAGCTTCATGGTGCAAGAGCCTAAAGAAATCATCGAGTGATTAAGAGCCAGATCTTTGTCTTCTAATGATTTGATATACCTGAGCATTTCAGTTTCTGAGTGATAACTGTTAAATACTGGGTGGGTCAAAAACTCTGTTGTTCTGATTAATTCTTCAGGAATTGAATCGCTGCCGTTGCTTACTATGTCTTGGTCGAAGGCTTTTACATCTAGTTCAACGTTAGCGCCTACAAAGGCTTGATACAGTGCCTGAAGATCATCCCGTGAAGTGGTTTCGTCTAAACTGATACCTAAGGCACCGTCAATGTCGGTGCGTAAGTTTAGTTGGTTATCTAAAGCGGCATTGATGATTGGTTGTTTGTTGCTATTCACTTTAACCGTTAAGGTGTCGAACCAAGTGTTATTGACTAGCTCAAAACCGGCTTTAATTAGACCCGCGGCAAGAATGTCTGCAAAACGATGAATACGCGATGCAATCGTTTTTAAGCCTTCTGGACCATGGTAAACGGCATAAAATGAAGCCATGTTAGCCAGTAAAACCTGAGCAGTACAAATGTTAGAGTTAGCTTTTTCGCGACGAATATGTTGTTCGCGGGTTTGCAATGCCATACGTAAAGCAGGACGGCCGCGAGTATCTTTAGACACCCCAATAATACGACCTGGTAATGAACGCTTATAACTATCGCGAGTCGCAAAAAACGCAGCGTGAGGACCACCGTAGCCCATAGGTACACCAAAACGTTGGGCGCTGCCTAACACCACATCGGCACCCATTTCTCCCGGCGGTTTAAGCATCACTAAACTAAGTAGGTCTGCAGCCACTGCCACTATGCCTTTATTGGCTTGTACTGCAGCGATGATATTTGCAATATCTGTCACTGCGCCTGTTGTACCTGGATATTGTAATAACGCACCGAATATATCGTGTTGGCTAGCTTCTTCGGCTTTGCCAATCATAATATCAAAGCCGAACATATCAGCACGAGTTTGCACTACGTCTAACGTCTGCGGATGAATATCGTCAGCCACGAAAAATGTATTGGCTTTACGGTTTTTAGACACACGTTTAGCCAAGCCCATGGCTTCTGCCGCTGCTGTGGCTTCATCTAATAACGAAGCTGACGCTAGTTCCATGCCTGTTAAGTCAATGGTCACCTGTTGGAAATTCAACAAGGCTTGTAATCGGCCTTGGGCAATCTCCGGTTGGTACGGCGTATAAGCGGTATACCATCCTGGGTTTTCTAATACATTTCTTAGTATCACATTAGGGGTAAAAGTATCGTAATAGCCCATACCAATAAACGAACGCATCACTTGATTTTTGCTAGCAACAGTCTTTAGATAAGCCAAAGCTTCAGCTTCGGTTTGTGCTTCACCAATTTTTAATGGCTGAGGTAAACGAATACCTTCTGGTACAGTTTGCTGCATTAAATCATCTAAAGATCCCGCTCCTACTGCAGCAAGCATGTCTGCCATTTCTGCTTCGCTGGGGCCAATGTGACGACGCACAAAATCTTGTTTTTGTTCAAGCTGTGATAATGAAAAATGAGATAATGACATGGCTGACTACAAATTCCTGATGTGAGCAAAGAGTGAAAACCGTTTAACTGGTGCTCACTCTTTAACTAGAAAAATATTTAAAACATGGCTTAGTGGTAATAAAACCGATACGGTGAGTAAGTGTTACTCGTCTTCAATACTACCTTCGTACCCTTCGGCATCTAACAAAGTTTCCACTTCTGCTGGATCTTCGGCTTTAATTTTAAACAACCAACCGTCGCCATATGGGTCAGAGTTGACCAACTCAGGGGTATCTTCTAACTCTTCGTTTACTGCCACCACTTCGCCACTGATTGGCGCATAAACATCAGATGCGGCTTTCACTGACTCAGCTACAGCAATATCGTCACCCGTACCTACTTCAGCACCAATATCTGGCAACTCAACAAACACCATATCGCCTAATAATTGCTGCGCATGGTCGCTGATACCGATTGTAAACACACCTTCTCCGTCTGGACGTACCCATTCGTGAGTTGAGGCGAAACGTAAATCTGCTGGAATGTTGCTCATGTTGGTTCCTATTAATTTATTTAATTAACTGTTTTCTTATAAGACACTTTTGCCATTTCTGACGAAGCTGGGTTTGACCACATTTACTGTAACCCACTTTTTGCGGATTTCAACTTCGGCGCTAGTGCCTACTGTTGCAGGTACTCGGGCCATTGCAATACTGTGACCTAAAGTTGGTGAAAATGTACCAGAAGTAATCACTCCTTCGCCACCGCTAACCCGCACTTTTTGGCCGGCGCGTAATACGCCTTTTTCGGTCATGACTAAACCTACTAGCTTATCGGTACCTTCAGCTTTTTGTTGTTCTAAAGCTTGGCGACCAACAAAGTTTCTATCGCTGGGCTCCCAGCTAATGGTCCATGCCATGTTAGCGGCTAATGGTGAGATAGTTTCATCCATATCTTGGCTGTACAAATTCATTCCCGCTTCTAAGCGAAGTGTATCCCTAGCGCCTAATCCGCAAGGTACGACTCCAACATCGAGTAATTTTTGCCAGTAATCGGCAGCATCGGCGGCAGGCACCATAATTTCGTAACCTGCTTCACCTGTGTAACCCGTAGTGGCTATAAATAAGTCTTCGGCTTGCACGCCAAAAAAGGCTTTCATGCCTGCAACCGCTTCTTTTTGTGCGGCTGAGAATAACTCGGCAGCTTTGTTTTTGGCATTGGGGCCTTGCACTGCAATCATTGCAAACTCGGGGCGCTCGGTAATAACCACGTCGAAACTCTCAGCCTGTTTTAATAGCCAATTCATGTCTTTTTCGCGGGTTGCAGAATTCACGACTAAACGATAATTGGTTTGGTCAAAATAATAAACGATTAGGTCATCAACTACGCCACCAGCTTCATTTAACATGCCACTGTATAACGCCTTTCCTTTGTCTTGCAGTTTAACTACATCGTTAGCCAGTAAAAAACGCAGATATCCCTGAGCGTCTTTACCCGTTACATCAACTATGGTCATATGAGACACATCAAACATACCTGCATCTTTACGTACCGCATGATGCTCTTCTATTTGTGAACCATAATTGATGGGCATTTCCCAACCATGAAAGTCGACCATTTTGGCCCCTGCTTCCAAATGTTTAGCATGTAAAACTGTTTTATTTGCCATGAAATACTGTGTCCGTAGTGAAACTATGGCAAAAGTATAGAGCCGCTAAACCACGACAACAAATTGAAATAAATAATGTTTACATTTACATTTCTTATGAATAATCGAATAATCATTTAAAACTCTTATTTAATCGGTTAGTTAAATGAAACAGCTTTCTTTGGACAATTTGCGCACCTTTGTGGCTGTAGTGGATTTAGGTGGCTTTGCAAAAGCGGGGGAAAAACTCGGACTGACACAACCTGCAGTCAGTCTGCAAATAAAACGTTTAGAACAACAATTGTCGAAACGTCTATTTAGCAAACAAGGCCAACGGCAAATTGTTAATCCAGATGGTTTAAATTTATATAAAACCGCCCAGGCTATGTTGGAATTAAACGATGGTATTTTTCGTCAATTTCAGCCTATGTCGTTAAAAGGCAGATTAAGACTAGGGATCCCTAGTGAATTTGCGACTACTTTGCTTCCTAGCATCATTGGTGAATTTGGTAAGTTATATCCAGATGTATCTCTAGAAGTCACCTCTGCATTGAGTAAATCTTTACTTGAAGATAAAGACCTCAATGGCTTTGATCTTGTTTTGGCATTAGTTGACCCCGACATTGAAGTTTCGGGACAAGTATTATTGATAGACGAATTGGTGTGGGTGGGCGATCGTAATTTGGCGTATCCTCAAACGACTTTATCGCTAGTGTTAGCCCCAGATGGCTGTGTATATAGAAGTCGCGTTATTAATAAACTGAAACAACAAACCCAACAATGGCGAATTAGTTATACCAATGCCGATTTAAGTGGCATCACAGCAGCAATTAAGCAAGGTCTAGGTGTTAGCGCTTTGGCCAAAAGTAGCGTGCCAAAACAATTGGATATCATTCAACATAATTATTTACCAAAGTTAGGCACTATTAAGATCTGTTTGTTTGCCGGAAAATCACAACATCCCCATGCCAGCGTTAAATTAGCAGAGTTTATTCAATCAAAATTAGTACAGGCATCTTAACTAATGGTGCTTAACTCAGCTCATCCAGATTGCTCTTAAAACAAAAAAACCGTTGGATGCTGTTTAAATTAAACAACATCCAACGGCTTTTTATTCCACTTATTAAAGCGGCATTGTCAATCGCGTTACTTAATAATAATCAACGCCACACAACTCACTATTAACATAAGTGACAACATTCTTTTACTATACTTTCCATGATAATAAGCTTTACGTCGTTCCTTGAAGATTGGTCCATCAGGATGTACTCCCGATGATTGCCTTCTTTCACCAACTAAACGTTTCATAAAACACCCCAAACGGAACTAACAATACTAAAGGTTACTTTTGATTAATTATTATACGATATAACCTTCGGATAAGATCTTAACCTTTTAGTTCATTTATTTCATCGGCTTTTTTAACAAAAACTTAACTTAATTCAAAATTAGTGCGAAATACTGGTTTTACCTGACGAATTTGTACTAATCATCCGATTTCAAACGCACGTATGTTTTGTACTTTTTTTGTAGCAAACGGTCGATATAACGGGTCAGCTTTATTTTGTGACTAATAGCGTTATCTAACGCATCAACCAATTCAGTCAACATGGTTTTATAGTACTCCACGTCTTTAATTTGTCCGTCTTCTGTTGCCCCATCTAAAATTCCTTTTGCTTTGGCCTGGGTTTGAGCTTGTTTTTCTGGCAAGAACATTTCGTCTGATACTTCCTTGATCACACTTTCGACCGCGTCTTCGTCAAAGGTCTCTAACTCTTCAAGAAAACCAAAAAGCAGAATTCTGTCCATGAGGGCGTTAATTTTTCGGGGGATACCATGTGTAAACTGGAAAATACGATCATAAGCTTCGGTAGAAAACAACGCTCTACCATCCCAGCCTGCGTGTTGCATTCGATATTCAATGTAACCTTGGCATTCCACATCAGTTAGTGGTGCTAAATGGCACGACGCAACAATACGTTGCCTGAATTGCTCCATGTTGGGTGCGCGAAGTATAGGTTGCAACTCTTCCTGCCCTAACAAGAAACTTTGTAATAAAGGTTTCCCGGCAGCTTGGAAGTTAGACAACATACGCAGCTCTTCGATGGTTTCTAATGGTAAATTTTGCGCCTCATCTACCAGTAACAAGGCACGTTTGCCTTGGTTGTGAAGTGCCATTAAAAACGCTTCAAGATCGTTGAGAATATCTGATTTAGTGCTGCCTTTAACGGGTACGTTGAATTTGCTGGCTACCATTTTCACCAATTCATCCGGTGACAATTTTGGTGAAACAATCTGGGCTGCGACTATACCTTCTTGCATATCATGCAATAAACTGTTGGCTATAGTGGTTTTACCGGTACCAATATCACCAGTTATCACAATAAAACCTTCAGCCTGTGATAAGCCATATTGTAAATAGGACATGGCGCGTTTATGCCATTTACTGCCAAAAAAGAAGCTAGGATCGGGCGTCAGTTGAAAAGGTTTAGAAGTTAGTCCGTAATAATTTTCATACATAATAAAAAGTCACTTTATCCTATGAGCGATAGCAAGTTTATTAAGCTAGCTTAAGCCATCTTCCTAGGCCATAGCAATTAAATAACGTAACAATAAATACTCAAATAATGGCAGAGGCAACCTGCGGCTACAAATACATGCCAAATGGCGTGGGTAAACTGTATTTTTTTACTCGCATAAAATACTGCGCCTACCGTATAACAGAGGCCACCAGCTAAAAGTAAGTAAAAGCCGTTAGTTTCCAAGGAATTGTACAAAGGATAAATATAAAATATTGCCAACCATCCCATCAACAAATAGCTCATTAACGACACCTTAGGGAAACGGTTATTGGCAACACACTTAAACACCACGCCAATGATTGCAATGGACCAAATCAACACCATAGCCGCTAACCCTACCGTGCCTCCGACAGCCAGGACCATCAAAGGTGTGTAAGTACCCGCTATCAAGATATAAATTGCGCTGTGGTCGATGACTTTTAAGATTCTTTTTGAGTCGGGATTGTTGATTCCGTGATATAGAGTCGAAGACAAAAACATTAACATCATGGACACACCAAATACCAAACAAACTACCTGCTCTAGTTTTCCGTCCACTCGCAGCAACATAAGTATCAAACCAACAAAAGCCGCAATAAACCCCAAGCCATGTGTGGCAGCATTTAACGATTCTTCAAGTGGTGAGTAAGGACGAACAGAAAGCTTGGAAGAGTTCATGAACTATGATCTTAGAAAACTAGAGAGACAGTGTATAATTTCAGCGTACAGTTGTACACTGAAATATATGTGAACTTTCTTTGCTTACATAGGTAGATACAAATATTGTGCTGGCGTTTTTGGATGGTTACCCCACATAACACCGCCATCTCGAGGTCTTTGGACTTGAGTACATTCAAGTCAGTGATGCTTCCTCAATAGTATAATTAAGCGCATTGAAGCCGAGCAACACGCGGGATCCGGCGTGAAAACTCAAGGAGCGTAGTAAAGGAGAGCCCCTGATTGTGCTATTGTTAAAGAATAAAACGCTCTAAGGGCGTCATATTCTATGTTTTTCATCACTAAAAGTGATAACTAAGAGTGATGCCACCATCGGCGCGTTTTTCTTTACTGTGATGGCCTTCGCCATATCCCAATTCTACATGGATACGCATACCTGCATTATTTAAACCGCTGAAGTTATAGCTATAGGTCAAAGCTAAACCATTGGTCGTTTCTTCATCAAACATCTTGCTCAATGAACATCCAATAGCACTACCGATTATTTCCACGAAATCGTCCCCTGGAGTACTAGCGGTGTTGCTTTCGTTATCAGTGTTAGGGCAAGGAGTTTTATCTTCTCTAGCGCCAATTGCGCCCGCTATAAAACCAAGCGCATGTTTATTTGTATTGCTAATTGCTTGTTCAAAGCCAATCGAAAAACCATCATCGAATCCTATTTTATAGTTTGCATACCAACGTTTTTGGTTATCAACTGAGGCTAGCGAAATTTCGGGCACGACAAAAAATGGATAACCACCTCCTATGGAAAAATTAACATCATTTGCTTGAACCGCCTGAGGCGTAACACTCAAAACTATAGTGGTTAACATTATTCTGCATCTAAATCCCACTGAAACCTTCCTTATATATTCAAAAATATGCCATCTTTGGCGAGCAATATACCTGATAGAGTGGCTTAGAATATTGATCATATTTGTAGCTAAATGTAATCATATGAGACTTTTGACACACCTTTGCTCGGCAACTAGTCAACTCTTGTCATTGACTAAAACTATTCATCTCCAGTGAAGAGCTTTAATTTACCTATGAATACGTCCTTGGTATGCATATCACCTGAAAAATCGTAAGGATAGGAGTGCCCTTCTAGGCATAAAAGTCACGCATCATGTACAATCCCTACCGAATCAAAACAACTGCTACGGTAAACTCGTGACTCCTTGGTACATTTACATAATCGAAAATAAGTTAGGCCAGTTCTACACTGGTATTTGTACCGATATTGAACGACGCTTCGCAGAACATCAGTCTAATGGGCCCAAATGCGCCAAAGCATTGAAAGGCAAAGGTCCGCTGACATTGAAGTTAAGTGGAAAAGTAGAAAATCATTCAGAAGCATTAAAACTGGAAATTTGGATCAAAAAATTGAGTAAAGCCAACAAAATAAAATTGGTAAATAACAGTTTTTATGATGCCCCTATAAAAAACATGTTACTGCAAAAGGAAAACAATAATGCAAAATAGTGCTCCAATATCTCTGCCCCCTGAACTAAATGAATTAGGGAAAGAGCGTTGGCAGGCACTGCAGTCCCACGAGGCGTTTTCTTCTGAATGTCACAAGTTTGCAGAGCAAATCAGAACAAGCTTTGCATTGAGTGATTTTATTTTTGAGCAATGTTTAAGAAATCCAGCTTGGCTGAGGGAGTTGCTGCTTGAAGAAATTTTGTTTGCGGAACACCTAGACTACCCAAGCCTTCTCACACAGTTGCTAAATAAGGTGGATAGCGAAGCCGATTTACAAAAGCAACTGCGACACTTTAGAAACTTACATATGCTAAGAATTGCATGGCGCGATTTGAATAACATGCAATCGATTGAAAGTTCGTTGGCACAAGTATCGGACTTGGCGCGACAATTAATCATTCAAACAAATCATTGGCTGTATCAATTTTTACAGCCGCAGTTTGGGATTCCACAAGGGGAGTTTGGCCCTCAACCTATGTTGATCCTTGGCATGGGGAAACTAGGCGGAGGCGAATTAAATTTTTCGTCTGACATCGATTTAATATTCAGTTATCCGGCACAGGGTGTCACTTCTGGCGGAAGAAGGTCTGTTGAACACCAACAGTTTTTTACCAAATTAGCCCAAAAGCTTATTACTGCTTTAGACCAAATAACCTCAGATGGCCAAGTGTATCGAGTAGATATGCGACTTAGACCATTTGGCGACAGTGGCCCTTTAGTGATGCACTTTGATGCAATAGAAGATTATTATCAAGAACAAGGCCGAGATTGGGAACGTTATGCCATGCTCAAGGCTTCTATCTTGAATACTCCTTGCCCCTACTCACAGCAGTTATCAGATATTTTGCAGCCATTTATCTATCGTCGCTATTTAGACTTTAGTGCCATTGAATCATTGCGCAGTATGAAGTCTATGATTGAACAAGAAGTGCGCAGACGCGGCCTAACCAATAATATTAAGTTAGGTGAGGGCGGAATAAGGGAAGCTGAATTTGTTGTGCAAAGTTTACAACTTATTAATGGCGGACGAGAGCCAAGCCTCAAAGTGCAAAGCTTGCAATTGGCATTAACGGAACTTGTAAAATTGCATATAATTCCTGAGCAAAGCGCCACAGATTTATTGCAAAGTTACTTGTGGCTGCGAAAAGTAGAGCACTGTTTACAGCAATTTGCCGATAAACAAACTCAGGTACTACCTAACAATCATACAGACCAAAACCGCCTTTTATCTGTATTGGGTATCCAGAACTATCAAGATTTACTGCAACAATTGGCAAAGCATTGCGGCATTGTCCACCAGCAATTTTCATTATTAGTTAAAGAAGACTCTGTTCTAGAAGATGAAGTAGCTGACGAACAGCAACAAGGCGCAAAGGATCTTTGGCAATTACAATTAACCGCACAAGAAACACAAAGTATTTTGAATTATTGGCAGTTGCAAGATGAAGTCACGGTAACTACTGGCCTACCAATTGGTGAAGAAGTGCACCAACAAATAGATAGTTTTAAACAAAGTCTAACTAAACAGCGCATTGGGCAAAGAGGACTCACCACTCTTCATAACTTGATGCCTGTCATTATTCATAAAATTTTAAGTTCTAGCGCAAACAATCATGTTGAATTATTTAAGCGCGTTTTTTCTGTTTTGCAGGCGATTCTTGGGCGTACAGCGTACTTACAGTTATTATTTGAAAACCAAGCGGCATTATTTCATTTAGTTAAACTCTGTGCTGCTAGTCCCTGGGTAACCGAACAAATCGCGCGGTTTCCACTGTTGCTAGATGAGCTACTCAATCCAATTTCTTTATATCAGCCTGTAGCTTTTAATCAATATGCTGATGAACTTCGTCAGGCATTATTGCGGGTTGAGCCAGAAGATCTCGAACTGCAAATAGAAACTCTGCGTCAGTTTAAATTGACCCAACAATTAAAAATCGCTGCCGCTGATATTTCTAATGCATTGCCCATAATGCAAGTCAGCGATCACTTAACACATCTGGCCGAGGCCATTATTGTTCAGGTAATTGACATAGCTTGGCTACAAATTACTGCTAAGCACGGGGTACCCGTTTGTGAAAGCAATGGCGCTAAAAATATGCAAGACAAAGGATTTGCGGTGTTGGGTTATGGCAAACTGGGTGGGTGGGAGTTAGGTTATGGCTCGGACTTAGATTTAGTTTTTGTACATAATTGCGACGGACAACAGCCGACCAATGGCGATAAACCCATAGGTGCGACAGCCTTCTATATCAAACTAGCCCAACGTATTTTGCATATATTTACTATCAAAACGGGTTTAGGCCTACTCTACGACATAGACATGCGACTTCGCCCCTCTGGTAACGCTGGATTGCTGGTGTGTCATGTGGATGGTTTTGCGACCTATCAAACTGAAAATGCGTGGACTTGGGAACATCAAGCACTGGGCAGGGCCAGATTTATAACGGGTGGCCACGAATTGCAGCAACGCTTTAGTGGGATACGACTAGATATTCTATCAAAACCAAGACAGTTAAAAGAATTAGCTCAAGAAGTGGTGTCGATGCGCATCAAAATGCGCGACCATTTAGCCAAAGGCACGGCTCAGCATATTGATTTAAAACAAGATGCTGGCGGCATTGCAGATATCGAGTTTATTGTGCAATTTATGCTTTTAGCGCATACCTGTTCTTATCCAAGCCTTGCCAAGTGGCCAGATAATGTGAGAATTCTAGCCGACTTAGCAAAACTATCGTTAATCAGCCAAGCTGAGGCAGACATTCTGATCCAAGCTTATTTAGAGTATCGCAACTATGCCCACAGGTTAGCCTTACAGAATGCTACTCTGGTTGCAGCCAACGCCTCTCTGAGCGATTTGCAGCAACAAGTAAAAACTATTTGGCAAAAATATTTACTGGAGTTAGTAGCAGAATAAAACGTGATGGGTCACTTTATTTAACCCGAGCTCAGGTTATTTACGTGCTAGCGCACATTGTTTTTCTAGATATTCAGAAGATGTTGCGGTAATCACCAGAGAGCGCTGTCGCGGACACATGTAAGCCTTAACCTCTCCATTAAAGTTGGCATCAATGGCGTCTGCGATAATTTTTAAACTACCTAGAATCGAATCGTCTAGTTGAAAAGGATGTTTGACAATAAAGTCTTGGTCAAGCTCCCAAATGACTTGCATACCTTCAGACTGAGCATAATCGGTTATGGCACTTCTGAGTGTACTGCCTGCTTTGAACATCCGATGTTTGTGCTCTCCTACCCACCTGCCAGATATAGGCTTTTGTAGACTTTCCATTTTTTGTAAACGTTCACCAAGCGGTTTTTCGGAGGTTTTCACCTCCATAACAAAGTCACCTAATTCTTCTTCACGAGGATGGCGAGAAGACAAACGGTAATCTTCATAAAAGTTACTCATGTTACTGGCAATCGTTTTTTTACCCATCTCACCTTCTGGTAGCACAGATGATTGGTTATTTTGTCGCATTAGCAATACTGCCGCCGCAATGGCGATAATGATAATCGCCAACATAACGTGCTTCAGCCAGAATAAAGAATTAGATACTTGTTTAGTTTTTCTCATTACACCTATTTACAGTTAAATCACTAATCGTACAAAGATGGATCATCATCATTTGGTCTGGTCTTAAAACGCTTATGCATCCACAAATATTGTTCTGGCGCTAGCATGACCATTTTTTCAATCATTTTATTAATTCGAGTCACATCATACTTATCGTCACCAGAGGGGAAATTCTCCAGTCCTGGCAAGGCAATAATTTTGTAGCCGTTATCAGTGCGGACTGAGACTAAAAATATGGTTTCGCAATTTGCTTGCTTTGCAAATAACAAAGAACCTTTTGTGGTCGCCATTTCTGGGACAGCAAAAAATGGGGTAAATTCACATCGAGTACGCCCATAATCTTGATCTGGCAAATAAATACAGAGTTCGCCATCATCTAACGCTTGAATCAATCCCCTTACATTACGTTTATGAACCATATATTTGTTGGCTCGATTACGACCATAATACTGCATGTATTCCATAAGCCGATTATTGTGCTTGCGGTAAAACACCACTGATGGATATTCACGACCTAATATTCTGCAAGCAAATTCTAGATTCATATTGTGAATAGCATAAGCCAACACCCCTTTACCTTTGGCCAAAATGGCTTCGATATGTTCACGTCCTTCAAACTCTGCAACGCCATTTACGCGCCAAGAAGGCCACCACCACCCCATGCTGGTTTCGAGAATTGCCAAACCAGCATTGTCGAGATTAGTCTTTAACATTGCTGCGCGTTCCTGTTCACTCAAGTCAGGAAAACACAATTCAATATTTCGCTTTGCAATGTGGTAACGTTTTTTGGCGACTACTTTAAGTAATTTACCTAACAACTTACCTATAGATAACTGTATTTTGTAAGGTAGCCAAGAAATGCTATACAGAATTAAAATGCTCAACCAAGTTAACCAATATTTAGGTAAGAAAAATTCTAATTCAAACTCAGGAGCGACTACTTTTTTTGTTGACAAACTGATCTCCGACTAATTCACTGTCCATAGTTTAATACGGAAAACCGATTGGAAACATGAAAAAGTGCTAAGCTGGAAAATGCTAGCGATAAGTAAGTCTGTTTGTGACAGTTGGAGGCGCGATGGAAGATAACAAAACTGCAACATCAAATAACCCAAAAGTTGAAAAGATTGCGCGACTCCAGTTTATTTTAGATTCGGTATCCAGTGCTATTTTTGAAGTATCATCAACAGGCGAGATTCTTTTCGCTAATCAAGCTACCGTTACAATGTTTGGTTATTCACTCACAGAATTTAAGAGGATGAATATCGCTGATTTAGTCCCCGCTCGATATCGCGATGGACATGAAAACCACGTTAAGCAATTTTTCAAAACCAATAGCGAACGTTACATGGGTAAAGGTGAGGCGTTCTCTGCACTTCGTAAAAATGGTCAAGAATTTTTTGTCACTATCAACCTAAAACCGTCTTTTTACGAGCAACAAAATACGGTTATTGCCACGCTTACTGAATCGTCAAAATTAAAAGATACGCAAGAACAACTCGATAGCACAAATCAGCGGTTAGAGGTCGCGAGAGAGGCATCCCAAATTGGCGTATGGGAGCTTAACGTCGAAACAAATCAGCTGATTTGGGATGAGCAAATGTTTTTGCTTTATCAGCACAATCCTGCAAACTTCAGTGGCATGCTTTCCCATTGGCAAAACGCGGTTCACCCTGAAGATAGAGAAGCCGTGTTCCGCGCAATAGAATCAACGATACAAAACAACAAAAAATTTGACTCTACCTACAGAATAATCACGCCGGGTAAGCAAATACGTTACATAAAAGCTCATGGGCACTCGGTGAGTGATCCAACCGGGAAGGTCACTAAGATCATTGGTGTTAACTACGATCTAACTGAAAATTTCATCGTTCAGGATAATTTGCGACGAAGCTTAAAAGAGAACTTAGTACTTGCCAAGGTAGCGGAAGAAACGATCAATGCCGTTGTTTTGACGGACGTTCACGGTAAAACCACTTGGGTTAATAAGATGTTCACTCAAATTAGTGGATATCGCTTAGACGAGATAATTGGCCTAAAACCAGGCAAAATATTACAAGGAGTAGATACCGATCCGCAAACCATTAGAACAATGAGCGAAGCGGTTAGAAACAAGCAAGGTTTTAATGTTGACATAGTAAACTACCATAAAAATGGTAGTCCTTATTGGTTACAAATAAGATGTAAAACATTATACGAACACCAAAAGCTGGTTGGGTTTATGGCGATTCAAACCGACATAACCGAAACAAAACGGCTCGAAAAAGAAAGGCAATCGCAGCAAGAGTTATTGGAACGTACTGGGAACATGGCAAAACTCGGGGGTTGGCAACTCGATTTATTGACTAATAATGTGATTTGGTCTGATGTTGTTTATACCATTCATGAATTACCTATTGGTTCAGAAGTTGATCTGGAAAACGCCTTAAATTTTTATCCCCCTAACTCTAGGGCTAAAGTTCAGCAAGCAATGAGTTTGGCAGTTGAAAATGGCACCCCTTGGGATCTGCAAACCCCTTTTATAACAGCAAAAGGTAATAAAACTTGGGTGCGATCTGTAGGTTATGCTGAATTGACTAAAGGTGTAGCGACTTGTCTCAAGGGAGCCTTTCAGGATATCACCGAGTTAAAAAAGGCAGAAGAAAAAGCCAAAGAGGCGAGCCAGGCCAAAAGTGATTTTTTGGCCAATATGAGTCATGAAATTCGCACCCCAATAAACGGTATATTGGGAATGAACGACCTACTGTTAAATTCTGACTTAGACGAAAAGCAGCGGCATTTTTCCCAGCTAGTCAAAATTAGCAGCCATTCCTTATTACATTTAATAAACGATATTTTAGACTTTACTAAGATTGAGGCTGGACAACTCAATATTGAAATACAAGACATCAACCTATATTCGTTGCTAGGCAACACCATAGACGAAATGGCCGCGCGTGCCCATGACAAGAATCTTGAACTAATTTTGGACATCTCCCCTGACCTGCCTAGATGGGTAAAAATCGATCCAAACAGAGTAAAACAAGTTTTAAACAATTTACTGATCAATGGGATTAAATTTACAGAAAAAGGAGAAGTGGTTTTAAAAGCCGAATGTGGTAATGACCACTTACTTAAATTTACAGTTGTAGATACCGGAAAAGGTATTGCTAAAGACAAACAAGCTAAGCTTTTTACTAAATTCATGCAGGTTGATAACTCGAGTACCAGAGAATATGGTGGAACTGGGTTAGGTTTAGCTATCAGTAAACAATTAAGTGAAATGATGGGTGGAGCCATAACTGTTTCTAGCAATGTAAATCAAGGCTCAGCTTTTTGCTTTACAGTTAAATCGCAACCCACCAGCCATTCATTAACCCAATCCACTCAAACAATGTTAGCGCCAATTCGTGGAGAAAAATTGCTGGTTGTAGATACAAACGCAAGTGTGAAGCAATCCATTGTTAATTTTCTGAAGCAGGGAGAGTTGGAAATTCACTGTGTAGGAAATGCCTCAGAGGCGATCCAAGCTTTAAGGAATGCTTACAATACACAGCAACCATTTAACTATGCACTCGTTGATTTAACGCTTGCCGGAATGAATGGAATAGAACTGAGTAAAGCAATCCGAGCTGACCAGCGTCTTGCTCCATTAGAAATATTTTTAATGACAGCCCAGGCTGATGCAACGAGTGCACAGCAAAGCGCTCCAATAAAAATCAATACTTATCTTGCGAAACCACTGAAACCAGACTCTCTTATTACAGCACTGTTGACATCCAAACATTCTGACTTTAGCCGTAATAAAATACCCGTACAGCAAGTTCCCTTAACTGAAATGTCGGCACACAAACAACCGAATATTTTGGTAGTAGAAGATAATTATATTAACCAGCAAGTCGTAGTAGAAATGCTAAAGGGCCTGAATTGCCAATACCAAATAGCTGACAACGGACAAAACGCCTTAGATCTGTTAAAAAGCCATCCGGCTCATTTTGATTTAATTTTAATGGACTGCCAAATGCCGATAATGAACGGCTACGATACCACTAAACATATCCGAGCAAATGAACAACAGCAGTTTGACCAGAATATTCCAATAGTTGCGTTAACCGCCAATGCAATGAAAAGTGATGATACTAAGTGTTTTGCCGCGGGGATGAATGATTACTTGTCTAAACCCTTTTTGTCTGAGCAATTAGCTGAAATAATTCATAAATGGGTGCCAATTAGTAAACGTTAGAACAGCAATATTCGATTGCATTTCGAATACAAACTGTCGTAAAAAATTGAGGGTAAGGTTCACAATAGATATGATTAAATACAATCACTTCAGTTTTTGCCTTTTACTTTTATTTATAGGAACACATGCAACTCATTGAAATTAATAAAGCTCGGTATCGTCGGCATTTAAACTTAGTCATAGCTGGGTGTATTGGCGGTCTGGTGATAGGTAGTTTAGCGATTTCCCAAACCTTAATTTATCTGTTTCCTGATGAAAGTGGTCGACATTTTCACTGGAACTTACTGGGTGTTGTGCTTGCTAGCTTGAGTATAACTGGGTTATTGAATAAATTTCATCGCCACGATTTTATGACAGAAGTGGTATATGTATGGAAATTAAAACAATCACTTAATCGGATAAATCGAAAAATGCCTAAGCTCAAAATTGCCAGTAACGCAGGGAATGCCGATGCATTACTTGTTATGCAATATAGCTACGCAGGGTCTCGCTTGTTATGGCACCTAGATGATAACACCATAGTGTTAGATGAATTAACTAGCCAGCAAATTGAGCTTGATCGTATAGCCGCAATGTTTGAATTAACCCTAAATGTACAGGACTACGACGAGAGTCTTTTAGCTCAATTTTGATCCACACAAAAATATCTAAATAACCTGAGCTCGGGATAAGAAATGTCGACAACAAAAAAAATTAGTTAAATTTCAATCAGATACGAACTTCATCGATACTTATTAACGGTCAATTTGGGGTAAGTGATGCTATTTTTGTTCTTATCGAGGCGTTCATCAGTTTTTTAGTCATTCTAAACTCATGTTGAACAACGAAGATAAGGGCAAAAATAGCGTCGCTTACAGGCGTTGGTTACCCCGACATCAGGTTAAATACAATAAACGCTCTTCGAATTTGTATACACCAATATAGTTACTGGGTATATCGGTATCGTTCCTGTTGATTATAAAAATTAAGCTAGACTAATTGACGATTAACATTAAACTGGGCATAAATAGTACCAATAGTCCATTAACTTTATATCTTTAGGATTATTCTTAGTGGTTTGTTTTTCGTAAGGTGTAGTTATATCAAAGCCAACATGACTCTCCAAAAGGCGTTTCATTTAGACGCAGCTAAATTGTTGTATGATAATGGTTCACCAGGGATATTCGTCAGTGCTCTAGCGAGCAGTATATTGATATTCGGGTTAAGTGATGTGCAAGCTCACTCAAGTCAGCTAATCTGGTGGTTTTCAATCAACACGATTTTGCTGCTACGCGTTATTGATTTAGTCGAATGGAGAATCAATAGCAGTAAATCACTTTCGTCTGGCATGTTAGGTATACAACGTTACGCTTTAGGCAGTATTGCAACAGCAATCGCCTGGTCGTTGTATGTGGTGATATTTTATCAACAACTGAATAACATTGAGCTATTTTTGCCAATGATGATTATATGTTGTTTGGCCGGCGGTTCCGCCTCTCTTCTGTCTGCGAGTAGCTTTCTGTCCGTCAGTTATTCGATGATTTTACTGCTCCCCATGTCTTTAGCGGGGATATTTTCAGAGTTACAGCATAGGCAAGTTTTAGGTCTATTAACTTTGGGATTTGCAGCGATAATGTTGCTAACATGCATCAAAGCATCTCGTTTTACTAAGAAAGCAATCCACCAGAAAAACCTCAATTCTTCGCTCGTTGAGGATATGGAAAAAGAAAAGAACCATGTTGCTAGAGCCAATCAAGAACTAGAGGTGGCGTCAAGTGAACTCAATCAAGTTAATATTAATTTGGAAGACGAAGTAAAACGACGAACCGATGAAATATATAAACTTAGTAATGTTGACCCGTTAACACAGTTAGTCAATCGTAAAGCCTTCACCGTCAGCCTTGAGGCGTTGATAGAGCAGTCAGTTGTTAAAGACAGTCCGTTAGCATTGTTATTTATTGACCTCAATGGCTTTAAAAAGATTAACGATACTATGGGACATAAAGTGGGTGACAGCGTTTTAGTAAAAGTCACCCAAAGGATTTCGGCGTTTACTGAAAATAACCGCGCGGGGCGCTGGAACGGTGATGAGTTTTTAGTGGCTTTACCCTACAGTGATCAGGAAACCGCGATGTCAATCGCCAAGGCTATTGGGACAAGCATAACCCAACCTATTTTTGTACATGGCAATGAGTTACATCTGTCTGCTTCAATCGGAATTGCCATGGCACCGGCGCATAGCTTGTCTGCCACAGAACTTATCCAACTTGCTGATCTCACTATGTGTGAACAAAAACGCTCTGGTAACAAACGCCCTCGTATGTATTCAAATGATCTAAAAGTTAAAATCACTGCATCACAGATGATCTTGGAAGGTCTACAACATGCAATAGAAAGAAAACAATTATTTTTATGTTACCAACCGATACAGTCGGCAAAAGATAATGTGTCTTTTGCATTTGAAGCGTTATTGAGATGGGACTTTAACGGAAAATTTATTGGTCCTGATGTGTTTATTCCACTAGCCGAAAAGTCAGGGTTAATTAAAGAAATAGGTGCCTGGGTATTGAATCGCGCTTGTATGGATGCCTGTCATTGGCAATTCAATCAACAGGCGGCGGTATCCGTTAATGTGTCGGTTATCCAATTGATGGATGATGGTTTTATTCGATTATTGGATAACTGCCTTCGTAGCAGTGGTTTAGCGCCAGAAAGACTACATCTTGAGGTAACAGAGTCTACCTTTGTTGAAAACAAGGTTAAAATTCGTCAACTATTGCAACAAATTCAAGCCCGCAAGATTGATGTATCGATTGATGACTTCGGTACTGGGTATTCATCGCTATCACAATTGCAGTCGTTACCGGTTAACTACGTTAAAATAGATAAATCATTTGTAGATAATATTGAAGGTAAAGGTGAAGCGATAATTCGCGCGACCCTATTTATTGCTAGGGAATTAAACTGCCAAACTATTGCCGAAGGTGTCGAAACAAAAGAACAAGCCATAGCGCTATCGGCTATGGGAGTGGATTATCTACAGGGTTATTATTTTGCTAAACCTATGAAAAATGAAGACCTCACTATTTGGCAAAACCCCATCACTAGTATTTTTTCGTAAACTTTACCCTGAGTTTCTATTGATGATGTTAATTTGTCTCCAATAAAGGCAAAATAGTGGTTTTGTAATGAGATAAATAATTCATGGCGCAGCTTTACTTCTACTATTCGGCAATGAACGCTGGCAAATCTACATCTTTACTCCAATCAGCCTATAACTATGCCGAAAGAGGTATGAAGGCTGAAATTTTCACCGCTGCGTTAGACAATAGATATGGCACAGGTAAAGTAGCATCTAGAATAGGCTTGGAATCGGCAGCACACCTTTTTACTCCTCAAACTAATATGCAATCTGCGGTAGAAGCGCTTCTCACTAGAGGCAAGGTAGACTGTCTATTTATTGATGAAGCACAATTTTTAACGAAACAACAAGTACAGCAACTAATCTATGTTGTAGATAATCTCAATATTCCAGTATTAGCGTATGGCCTGCGAACAGACTTTTTAGCAGAAACCTTCGAAGGTAGCCGCTATCTTTTGGCTTGGGCAGACAAGTTAATAGAGTTGAAAACCATTTGTCACTGCGGCCGCAAAGCAACATTTGTGGTTAGGATTGACGAAAGTGGTCAAGCAGTAAAAGAAGGTGAGCAAGTGGAAGTGGGTGGAAATGATAGATACGAATCAATGTGCAGGCAACACTTCGCTGCGCTTGTCTGGCAATAACTGACAAATATTCACTTAATTTAAACATATAAAAAAAGCAAACAGTTCTCACTGTTTGCTTTTTTCGTATCAATCAACTGCCTAACAAAAAAGGTTATTGAGCTGACTTTTCAGAAATATAGTTTATAACGTTTGTCGCTTCACGAGACTCGAAGAAGTCTTCTAAGCTTTCACCTGCGCATGTCACGTTATCAGCTTCAAGTACGTTACCCATTACTTCTTTTTTGGTAAAACCTAAAGAGCCGATTTGACTGCTTAATGCACGTTTAAACAGGTTAACATTATTAGTTACTGCAGACTTACAGAAGTTTTTAAAGTCTCTGTCGCCAACAAACTTATATTTACTGCTTGATGCTGTAGCAACTTTAGGCTCTGCACCTGTTAAATAGTCAGCGATATCATGTGAGCCACGAGTCTTAGAAAATTCTACTAGGCTTTGTCCCGAACATTCAAAATTATCCGCGCTAGTTAAAAGCATCAACATTTTATTTTTGCTGGCACTTAAGCGAAAACCATGTTGTCTTACGTTCTTTTTAAATAAACTTAGATCATTAGTTGCAGCCGCTTGGCAAAGTTCTGCGTATTGAGTATCACCAACAAACTTGAAGTTTTTAGCGCTTTTAAGAGAAGCGCTTGCATTGAATGATAACGTAGCTGCACAAATAACAGTGGTCAAAAGTAACTTTTTCATAATAACACTCCGGTAATTTAAGGTATTTAGTAAGGGGTTGCTGGCTTTATTGCTCAACCTGATGAAACTAATTGTAATTAAGTTACAAGAATATGTTGTTTTTTTTCTGATTGTTTTTGATTAATGAATTGTAAAAAAGATAAAACCGAGATCAACATCACTACAAATCATTGTTTTAAAAGTGATTTGTTGAAACCTATATTTCATTTTAGAATAGGTCTAGTGTAATTAATTATTAAAAATACTGTAATTAAATTACATAAAATTAGTTTATTGACTGATTTTGACAACTTTTCTGAAAATCACTTACAAAAAAAGCCCGTTAGGGCTTTTTATTTCATACAAAAGAATGTTTATTTTATGGACGTAGAGCTTTTTCACCTCTAGCCAATCCACACACTCCCGTTCTTGATGCTTCGATAATCTCAGTACTTTGACTCAACGCATGTGCAAACGCATCAAGTTTGTCACTGGTACCAGTAACCTGAATGGTATAGTTGTTGGCATCAACATCAACAATTTGCGCCCTAAATATATCAACATTCCGCTTAACTTCAGCACGAACAAGCTCACTGCGGGTGGCAACCTTAACCAGCATCAGTTCTCGTTCAACGTGATGCCCGTCAGACAAATCAGACACTTTTAATACGTCGATTAGCTTATTCACTTGTTTGGTGATTTGTTCAATGACTTTGTCATCTGCAACAGTAACAATTGTTAAACGAGACAAACTTTTGTCGTCTGTTGGCGCGACGCACAAAGAATCTACGTTAAACCCTCGCTGCGAAAATACCCCGACTATACGTGATAATGAGCCCGGCGCGTTTTCCATTAATACAGAAATAATTCTTCTCATTATGTGCGCTCCGTCTTACTTAATCGCATGTCATCCATTGCACCAAATTTAATTTGCATTGGATAAACATGTTCATTTTGATCTATTTCAATGTCCATAAATACTAATCTATCTTTTGCTGCAAAACATTTTGCCATTGCCTCATCTAATTCTTCTGGCTTGGTTACTCTAATACCTATGTGCCCATACGCTTCAGCCAACTTAACGAAGTCTGGCATTGAATCCATATAGGAATGGGAATGGCGACCTTTATAGATCATATCCTGCCATTGACGAACCATGCCTAAGGCGCGGTTGTTTAAAGAGATTATCTTTATAGGTAAGTTGTATTGCATACAAGTGGCTAATTCTTGAATATTCATTTGAATACTACCATCACCCGTTACTACAGTAGATACCGCTTCAGGATGGGCCATTTGAACTCCCATTGCAGCCGGTAATCCAAAGCCCATGGTGCCTAGCCCACCAGAGTTGATCCAGCGTCTAGGTTTTGCAAACGGATAGTAAAGCGCAGCAAACATCTGGTGCTGACCTACATCTGAACTGACATACGCGTCTCCGTTGGTATGTTTATATAAAGATTCAATGACTTCTTGGGGTTTGATTAAGCCATCACCTTTTTTATATTCTAAACACTTACGAGAACGCCACTGATTAATTTGCTCCCACCAATCAGCGACTTTTGCGTGCTGAGCCTTAGCATCAATTTTGCCCATTTCTTTGAGCAATTGTTTTGCCACTTCATCAACACTGCCAACAACAGGCACATGTGCACCAACAATCTTAGAAATCGAAGCAGGATCAATGTCAACATGAATGATATTCGCGTGTGGACAGAACTTATCAACATTATTGGTTACACGATCGTCGAAACGCGCACCCAAAGCCAAAATACAATCAGCATTATGCATCGCTTTATTGGCTTCCAATCTACCATGCATACCCAACATACCGACAAACTGTTCATGAACAGACGAAAATGCGCCTAATCCCATCAATGTAGACGTAACAGGTGCATTCAGTTTCTCTGCAATCTCTGTCACCAAATCACTGGCTTCGGCTGATATAGCTCCACCACCCACGTATAAAATGGGTCTTTTCGATTCCAATAAAGTTTTTACTGCCTTCTTAATCTGCTTATTGTGCCCTTTAAGCGTAGGATTATATGAACGCATAGTGACATCTTCAGGGAATTGATAAGGATGTTCTTCTGATACATTGACTATGTCCTTAGGTAAATCGACTACTACGGGTCCAGGGCGACCAGTATTGGCAATGTAGTAAGCCTTGGCGATCGCTTCAGGTATATCCACCGCTCGCTTAACCAAAAAACTATGTTTAACTATGGGCCGTGAGCAACCTACCATGTCCGTTTCTTGGAATGCATCTTCACCAATGTGCATAGACGGAACTTGCCCAGATAACACAACCATTGGAATTGAGTCCATAAATGCAGTAGCAATACCTGTTATGGTATTAGTCGCACCTGGACCAGATGTTACTAATACGGTACCTGTTTGACCGGTTGATCTGGCGTAGCCATCCGCCATATGCGCTGCAGCTTGTTCGTGACGGACGAGGACATGTTCGACATCTTGTTGGGCATATAATGCATCATAAATATCAAGTACAGCACCACCTGGGTAGCCGAAAACATGTTTTACCCCTATATCTTTTAGCGTCCGCACAACCATTGCGGCGCCTGACATCATCTCCATCAGAATCACTCCAGAACTATATTATTTAAAAACGAAGGGGCACTATACGTGAGCAATTAGGAAACTTAAACATGAAAAACGATAAAAGTGAGATGTATATCCCAATATAGACTTATATTAGGATAATACTTCTAATAACACTTGATTATACAGCCTTAATTAGGACAAAGTTACATTACATTAACAATTGACGACTAATCATCTATTTCTACTTCTAAATCATCCTCTACGGTGTCGTCATCTTCGACAGCAGCTGGTCGATGATTGCCATAAACACTACCTAGTTTTGGACGGTTTATACGTTTTTGATATTTCACCCATGCTTTTTCAGCAGCACCTTCTGGCTCTTTTTTACCAAATGCCGCAGCTAACAAGTTGTTATCATCACTTGTTTCAGGTTGAATTTGACCATCAACTAAAGCAGCAATTAAACATCCATATTCAGACAATGCTTTGCTTTCACTAATAGAAAAATCTCCAGAACGAGAAAATCCATAGGGATAATTTTTTGTATCTTTGAACATACGTTTGACTAAAAATTCTCTAGTAAGTTTTGCCATTACAACCCCCACAAAATAAGTTAATAAGATTTAAGATCACTGAGTTAAAAAAACACTGATACTAAGAGCATTAACAGGCTAGCGCTCTCGTCTGGTTCAACTTGCTTTATAATTTAAAATCAAAATCTGTCAACTATTTTTGTGTGAATTTTTGGTTTCATTTGCTAGATATTTCAAATCAGTCTGAAGGAGATATGAATCCATTAAAAAATACATATACCTGTTATTTTACTTTATCCTAGTTTTTGGTAATCCAAGCCCAAATCATCTGACATTCTACAGGCTCAATTCCTAGTGCATCAGTAACCTGAACGGTAACGTTAACTTCACCTTTTTCAGCGGTTTGCATCAACGCAATTTGTTGCTCGGTTAAGCTGGCAACAGCCGTCATGTCTCCCGTAGCTCGTTTGACATAATTTAGCTCCATGCGTTTAATCAAAGGTAACTTATCGCCTGGCAAGTTGATCCCAACAATAAACCCTGTACATGATTCAGCTAATAACGCCATGGCCGCAGCATGAACACTTCCAATATGATTTTGAGCTTTTCGGCTATTTTTCTGACGATATGTAGCTGTTTTCCCATCTGTATGCAGCACTTCAATTCCGGTAGTACCCGCGAGTTTAACTTTGAACCTAAACATCCACGTCATTAACCTGGAACTTAGCCATTGAGGATATTGATTAACTTTGTCTACAAATGTTCTTAAAGGATTTCTTACAGCCATGATTACTTTGCCTCTGGTTTGACCAGTGGCAATTATGAATTTGTATTAAATCAATAGCAATGCATTTGTCGATGGCGACTAATTCATCTGATTGAACGAAAAGGCTATGAGTTGCAATTAGCTTTTGAAGAACTCATTGCTGAGATGATATAAGACAAGTATTCAACCGAGGTGCGATTTACTAGGTTTTTTAAAGATTTTTAACACTATCAATAGTGTTAATTTGATAACGTGAAAATTTGGAGCGGGAAACGAGATTCGAACTCGCGACCCCAACCTTGGCAAGGTTGTGCTCTACCACTGAGCTATTCCCGCATTATGATGTTGTCTTGACTTTGGACTGTGGTTACCCAAAGCGGAGGCGCATTTTACAAAAATAAAATTCCGATGCAAGTCCTAAAAGCAATTTTATTGCTTTTTTTTGTTATTCACTCGAATTTGCCGAAATTGTACGCAAATATGCAAAGGTAGCGGTTAAATGCTGAACACGTGTTGTCGGTAATAAACCAATTCTGCTATCGACTCTCTTATATCATCAAGCGCCAAGTGAACCCCTTTTTTGTGAAAACCATCAAGCAATTCGGGTTTCCAGCGTTTAACTAACTCTTTAATGGTACTGACATCAATATTTCTGTAATGGAAGTATTCTTCAAGTTCAGGCATATACTTAACTAAAAACCGACGGTCCTGACCTATAGTGTTACCACATAGCGGAGATATACCTTTGGGTACATATTCCTCTATAAAAGCGATGGTTTGCTCGGTCGCTTGTTGAATATCAGTCTTGCTTTCGCGGCAACGCTTGGTTAACCCTGATTTTCCATGAGTATCAATGCACCATTGATCCATAGAGTTTAATACTTCGTCAGTCTGATAAATTGCTAATACAGGCCCTTCAGCTAAAATATTCAAGTCTTTATCAGTGACTATAGTGGCAATTTCTAAGACTAAGTCAGATTCAGGATCTAGCCCTGTCATTTCCATATCAATCCAAACTAAATTTTCGGTGTTAATTGCCATGTGGACTCCTAAACAAAAAAGAATAAATGAACAACAAATACATAAAGATTTGGTATCCATCTCTGCAAACGTTAACATGATACTAGAAATTGTATTAATTACAGCAAAGATAAAACGTGGCTAAAAAACCAAAGTTAACAGATAAGCAAAAACGGCAAGTTTCGGTAAACCGCTCGAAGCACCTTTCAAGGGGCGCTAAATCGACGGAGATCGAAGATAATCAACTTGGTGAGCAACAGCTTGGGCGTGTAATTGGTAGATTTGGCAAACACGCTGACGTTGAAGATAAGTCGGGTGTAGTGCATAGATGTCATATGCGGCGGACTATCAAAAGTGTCGTCTGTGGTGACGACGTTTTATTTAGGCCTGGAAAGGACCTGTCTCTTAGTATCAGCGGAATAATTGAACTCGTCCAAGATAGAAAATCTGTACTTACCCGCCCAGATTTTTATGATGGGGTCAAACCTGTTGCCGCGAATATCGATCAGATCATTATAGTGAGTTCGGTATTGCCTAGCTTATCTCTGAATATAATTGATAGGTATTTGGTTGCAGCAGAAGACGTCGAAATCTCGCCCGTGATACTTTTAAACAAAGTCGAGTTGCTTAACTCAGAACAACTTGAAGAAGTGGAAGGTCAACTGAACGTTTATCGTGATATTGGTTACAAGATTGTTTACACCAGTTGTAAAACGTTAACAGGACTCGATGAACTAGCAGCCTGCCTTAAGGATAAAATCAGTGTGTTTGTTGGACAGTCTGGTGTAGGAAAGTCGAGTTTAATCAATAAATTACTTCCTGAAGCTGATGAATTAATTGGAGACATTTCTGACAACTCTGGTTTAGGACAGCACACAACAACTACAGCTAAACTGTTACATTTCCCAGCTGGCGGAGATTTAATAGACTCTCCAGGAGTACGGGAATTTGCTTTATGGCATCTGCCAGCAGAGCGCTTAACAAACGGGTTTAAGGAGTTCAGAGACTATTTAGGAGGCTGTAAATTTCGAGATTGTAAACATGGTAGTGACCCTGGCTGTTTAATTAAGGCCGCTGTAGAAGAAGGCAAGATAAGCCAACAACGTTACCAAAGTTATCATAAAATTTTATTAAATATGGATGAACTTCGCCCTGCACATACCAAAGTATGACCTCCCACGTTTAACCACAAAATTCACCGGTAAAATCTACTAGCATATAGCCTATTGGACTTAGTGAAGAGCACAAAATCAAGATTATTGCGGTACAATTCTCGACGGTAAAGTTAGATCATTAGGAAGTTACTTTGTTTGATTCTTTAAAAATCGCGCTGCAATACGTTATACCAAAACACCTTTTATCACGTATGGTAGGCAAACTAGCGGCGGCGGAAGCTGGCGCATTCACGACAGCTATTATTAAGTTATTTATTAAGCAATATAATGTGGACATGTCCGAAGCACTCGAGCCTGATCCAGAATCTTACCGCTCATTTAATGCGTTTTTTACCAGACAATTAAGAGCCGATGTACGCAGCATTTGTCAGGATAAAAAACAACTGGCTTTACCGGTTGATGGTGCGGTGAGTCAATTAGGTAACATTAAACATGATGCTATTTTTCAAGCAAAAGGCCATGATTATAGTTTAACAACATTACTAGGGGGCAAACCTGAGCTCGCAAAGCCGTTTCTCGACGGTAAGTTTGCGACCATCTATCTTTCCCCAAAAGATTACCACCGTATCCACATGCCCATTGACGGACAACTAACGGATATGATTTACGTGCCCGGAGAGCTATTTTCTGTGAGCCCACTAACGGCAGAACGTGTACCTGGACTGTTTGCAAGAAACGAACGAGTGGTTGCAATTTTCGATACTGAAATTGGTAAAATGGCCATGGTGTTAGTTGGAGCGACTATTGTTGCGAGTATCGAAACCAAATGGGCAGGGACAGTATCTCCTCCTGCGGGCAAAAACGTACAACATTGGCAATACCCAAGTGAAGGTGACAATTCAGTCTTTATTAAGAAAGGCGAAGAAATGGGTTTGTTTAAGCTCGGCTCAACCATTGTGGCTTGTTTCGAAACTGATACCTTGGAATTCGCAGATCTCAGTGCTGGAGACGTTACGCGCCTCGGCGATGTTTTCGCTGAAATAACGAACTAATCCAGTGGATCCCGTCAAGAAAAGCTTGTGGTCTCTGCATGTCACTATGGCGTTGCTAGGAGCAACAGCATTATTCTCTAAACTCTTGCCCTTGTCTGCTACCGATATTACGTTCGGTAGAGCCTTTGTTGCTTGTGTCATGTTGTTTGCCATTGTGAAAATATTTCAAGGCTCGATTAAATTAAACAGCCTGAAAGATTATTTTATCGCGCTGTTTTTAGGGTTGCTAATGGCTGCCCACTGGGTCAGTTATTTTGCCGCCATGCAATACTCTTCAGTGTCAGTAGGCATGATAGCATTGTTTACCTTTCCAGTGATGACAGTGCTGTTGGAGCCTTTTTTTGAGGGTATACGTTTAGTTTGGCAAGATATAGTGAGTGCTTTAGTTGTACTTTTTGGTATCTATTTGATCGTCCCTGAAGTGTCCTTGGAAAATGAAATAACCCAAGGTGTGTTGATTGGAATAGCGTCAGCGATTTTATATTCCTTCAGAAATTTGGTGCACCGCAAACACTTCTCTCATTACTCCGGCGCACAAGCCATGGCCTATCAAACACTGGTCATTTTTATTTCACTAAGCTTTTTTTCGAGCGAAGAATTATTCAAGGCCAGCAACGAAACTTATATAGGCCTAGTGGTTCTGGGGATATTTTTAACAGCTGTACCACATGCTTTGATTGCGGCAAGCCTTAAACACTTGCGGGCCAAAACATTTTCGCTCATTGCGTGTATGCAACCTTTGTATGGCGTCAGTCTCGCTATAATCGTATTAGGTGAACAGCCTAGGTGGCAGACTATCGTTGGTGGATTATTAGTGATATCCGCTGCTATCTATGAAACTATCAACGCACAAAAACTACACAGTAAATAATCCCAAGAGAGCTTACAAGATGCTGATATTTGCTCACAGAGGTGCCAGTGCTGACGCTCCAGAAAATACTCTATTATCGATTGACCTAGCCCTAGAACAACAAGCTGATGGCATTGAAATAGATGTTTATCAGCTTGGGAATGAATTAGTAGTGATACACGACCGATGGGTCAGTAGAACCACTAATGGTGACCGCGCGCTATCAGATTACAGACTCGCAGAATTACAAGCCTTGGATGCAGGGCAAGGACAATGTGTTCCGACACTAAGGCAAGTGTTACAGCGCGTGCAAGGTCAATGTTTGATGAACATTGAAGTAAAAGGTGTAAAAGATATTTTGTTGTTGAACGAAAATATCAATAAAGCGGTGAGTGAGTTTAATTTTAGCACTGAGCAATTCATCGTTTCATCTTTCGACCATCATATGATAAAAGCGTTTAAACGTATTGCTCCCATTATAAAAATAGGTGCATTAACAGCCAACAACCCTATCGGACATGCCAAATTTGCCCAAGAATTAAACGCTTACTCAGTTAACGCAGATGTCAGCTTTGTCGATGAGGCATTCGTAATAGATACTCACAGTCGCGGACTTAAAATGTTTGTTTATACTGTTGATGAGCCAGAAGATTTGCTTAGATTACAGCAGTGGGGAGTAGATGGCGTATTTAGCAATGGGCCGGGAAAAGCCAGAAAGGCATTAGTGGATCGTTCTAAGAGCTAGCGCATCCACTATCACAGTCTTGGCAGCTCTGACATAACTTCAAGTTCACTATATGAGCGCCCACTATTAAAAAAGCACCTATCGCTATAGTGAAAGGCTCGTAAGACTCGCCAAACATATCTTTGTTCCAATAAATCAGTCCACCTAAAACTAGGCTATATAGAGGGTAAAGCTGTCTGTGGTAGCGATAAAAGCCTGAGAACAATGCCCAAAATCCAATAATCATCGAAAGAGATAATATGCTTCTTTCAAACCAATCTTGAGCAAAAAATGAGGCACTAATAAAAGGCACAAGTGGAATAAGTATAGGTAACAACAAACAATGCAACGCACACAAACTGGAGGCCCAAATGCCTAGTCTGTCTAATAGCGTTTTGTCTTTGTTTGCTTGCATAAATAACTACCTCATTTTTAACGAGCGTTATAATATAACATTTCATAAAATATACAAGTATTTACTGGTTAAAATTTGACGAAATTATCATAAGAAATAACCGCAAGAAAAGATCAAACGCTGGGCCTTAAGTCGTTTCACATTCATTAAGAGATGTAAGTTACTCTCTTTTAAATATTCTAAAACTTAAGGTAACAACTAACAGTACGATTGCGCCGGCTATAATGCCAATCAATCCATCGAGTAAAATAGGCACGGTTGACCCTACAACAGCAATCGACTCAACACTATGCAAAATAGGCCCAAGTAATTGATGTATCAGTGGAATGCTGTGCACTAAAATGCCGCCTCCCACTAAAAACATCGCTGCGGTACCAACAATTGATAATGTCTTCATTAAAATAGGCGCAAAAATCAACAGCCCTCTTCCTAGGGATCTTTGTAGGCTGTTAAACGAACCACTGACAGACTTTCTAAGCAGGTATAATCCAGCATCGTCCAGCTTTACAATTCCAGCGACTAAACCATAAACTCCTACGGTAATAGCCAAGGCTAACAATGACACTACAGTCACTTGGGTAGCAAAAGACTCTGCTTGCACAGTTCCGAGCACAATCACCACTATTTCAGCGGACAAAATAAAGTCAGTTCTAATCGCGCCCTTTATTTTGTTTTTTTCAAGGTCAACTAGATTCACTTTTGGGTCTGCCACGGCAGCCAGTTTTTGTGCATGTTCTTGTTCTAATTCTTGTTTAGAGTGAAGAAACTTATGGGCGAGTTTTTCAACACCCTCGTAGCACAAATACAATCCTCCTATTACGAGTAACACTACAATTAACCATGGCAAAAATGCACTTATCAATAATGCAGACGGTACTAAAATGAGTTTATTTAAAAAAGAGCCCTTAGCAACAGCCCAGACGACTGGCAATTCACGCTCTGCTTTTACACCAGAGACTTGTTCTGCATTTAAGGCTAAATCGTCACCTAATACACCAGCAGTTTTTTTTGCAGCAACTTTAGACAATATGGCAACATCATCTAAAATCGTCGCTATATCATCTATCAAAGCAAGTAGATTCGCGGCTGGCATAGGATATCCTTACAAGGTTGGAGAACTGAGTTCAGGTTTTACTTTTGAATGATAAGCATAACTCCCACTTGAAGATACAACTTCACTCATTTTAATAAGCGTAATACCATGTTTTTTTTGAAGCGTATCTAAGTGTTGCTTCAAATATTTAAGAGTTTGTGGATAAGGGTGGGCGATCCCTATCGCTGACCCATAGGTTTTTGACAACTTAAGTAAACGCTTAAATTGTTTGTCAATTTGCTCAAGACTTGGAGTATGGTCGATAAACACATTACGTTTGGCGCTCAGCACTCCTTTTTTCTTCGCTATAATTTGAGCTTTGCTGTATCTAGTTGTGCGGCTATCCACAAAAAACAAACCGCGTTCCGATAAAAATTCCATGGTCACCGTCATCGGCACTGTGAGTTGCGTCAATCGACTTCCCATATGATTATTGAGACCGACAGCGTTTGGTACTGTAGACAAAGCGGCTCTTAATGTTTGTTCTATTTGTTTTGGTGCCATGTTAGAAAGCAGTACATTTTTTTCCTGGTTATTGCCAGCCAGTGACTCCATCGGCATATGCAAAATAACTTCTCGCTGCTGCGCTGCTGCTCGTCCTGAGTAAGTTTTAGATAGTGCTTTATTGGGTAAAATAGCAAAGGCTACGTTGACGGGTAAGGTGAAGGCCTTGGCATCTTGATCGGTATTTCCAATATCATCAATGATCAAGCCGATTTGCGACGCGCTGACTGAAAAACTGATATATAAAAGACAACTAAATAGAAATAAGCGCATGTTTTTATTATTGTTTTACTCTGATACTTTTGGTTTCAATTATAATCACATCAACTAATTTTACTAGGATTCAATTGTATTGAGACACATTGTGACTATAGTTTTAACCAATTTACTGGGTTAATAGGCTTTCCTTTAAGTCGAATTTCGAAATACAAATTAGGGCGACTTTGTCCGCCACTTTGCCCGAGCAATGCAATTGATTCTCCTGCTTGCACAATTTCCCCTGCTTGCTTTAATAAAGCTTGGTTATGACCATAAAGACTCATAAATCCATCGCCATGATCCAAAACAGTGACTAAACCAAAACCTCGAAGCCAATCAGAATAGAGGACTTTAGCGTGATGAATGGCAACAACCGAGTCTCCAGCGGTGCCATTTATGACTACACCTTTCCACTTAATTTGCCCTTGCCTATACCGGCCAAACATCTTTCGAAGGTTACCTTTGGCAGGCATTAGTAGACTCCCTTTTAGGGAGCTTAATCCGGCTAAGGTTATATCTTGTTTGTCGACTTGTTGTTGCGCGCGCGCCAAAGCTTCGAGTAAATTCTTTTCATTAATTTGCAATTGAGCAACTTTTGCCTCTTCCGATTCTATTGCACTTTGCATTGCAATGAGCGTTTCTTCTCGTTGAGCTAGATTGGCCTTCAATACTTTTTGTTGTTCGAGTTGTTTAGCTCTTAGTTGTTCTAACTCGGTTTTGTTATCGATCAATTTGGCATTTACTTTATTCAGTTCTTTAACCAATAAATTAAAGCTATCGATCTGTGATTTACGGGCCTTATTTAAATACTGATAATAGGTGATAGTCCGCTCAAAGTTTGCGGCATCTTGCTGATTTAACAACATTTTTGCAAAGTCATAATTACCTGTCATATAGGCACTTCGAATTTGCTTCGCTAATACCGACTTTTGCTGCTCTAGAGAAGTTAAATACTGCTTTTGTTGTTTGCGCAAGTCTGTGAGTTGCTGCTGATTTTTGACCAACGACTTGTCAATGCTATTAAGCTCTTTGGCTGACTTGGCAATTTGCAGTTCAACTTCCTTGAGGTTGTCTTGAAGCTTCTTCGCTGCCGCTAATTGTTGGCTGATTTTTGCCTGTTTATTCTTTATTTGTTGTTGGATACTTTCAAGGTCTGACTGCTCTTGGGCATGTACGCTGGATTCAACAAAAACACCGAATACTAACGCTAAGAAGAAAAGCCTAAAAGTAAGGCTTTTCACTTGATATAATGTATGTCCAATCAAACTCAATTGGCTAATCCAATGTCACTATTGGCGTGCCCGTCATTTCTGGGGGTTGTTCCATCCCCATCAAATGTAACATAGTAGGTGCCACATCACTAAGCGTGCCTCCTGTGCGCACTGTAGATTTTTTCCCTACATGGATAAATGGCACTAGCTCGCTTGTATGTGCCGTGTGCGCCTGCCCAGTTTGTGCATCTTGCATTTTTTCAGCGTTTCCATGGTCTGCGGTAATTAAGCAATCGCCTCCATTACGCTTAATTGCCTCCACCACTCTTCCTATGCAAGTATCCACAGCCTCACAAGCTTTAACGGCTGCATCGAAATTACCGGTATGCCCAACCATATCGCCATTTGGATAATTACAAACAATCACGTCAAATTTTCCAGAATCGATCGCGGCAACAAGCTTATCTGTCAATTCTTCAGAGCTCATTTCTGGCTGCAAATCATAAGTGGCTACTTTTGGAGATGGCACTAAAATTCGTTCTTCACCAACATATAAATCTTCACGTCCACCACTGTAGAAAAAAGTTACATGCGCATATTTTTCCGTTTCTGAAATGCGTAATTGGGTTTTGTTATGCTTAGCTAACCATTCCCCCATAACGTTTACTAAAGGTACTGGTGGATAGGCCGCAGGAGCATCAATACTCTCTGCATATTGAGTCAGGGTAACGAAAGCCCCAAGCTCAATGTGTTTACCTTTATTAAATTCACTAAAATCAGGTTCTACAAATGGCCGACTAATTTCTCGTGCCCTGTCTGCTCTGAAATTCATAAAGAAAAGGGCGTCGCCATCTTCTAATGGCGTCGCTTTACCAATTACCGTAGCTTGCATAAACTCATCATTTTCGTCGCGATCATAGGAAGCCTCTAGTGCTTCTATCGCGCTGGCAGCAGTTTTGCTACCTTTGCCATGGGCAATTAAATTATACGCAGCCTCGACTCTATCCCAACGGGCATCTCTGTCCATCGCGTAATAACGCCCTATAACACTGGCTGTTTTTCCAACACCTAGCTCTTCAAAAACAGCGTCAGCCGACTGTAAGGGTCCTTTTGCACTGCGAGGTGGCGTGTCTCTACCATCTAAAAAAGCATGCAGATATAATTTGGTCGCGCCCCGCTTGGCCGCCAATTTTAACAAAGCAAATATATGATCTTGGTGACTATGTACCCCTCCTTCCGACATCAAGCCCATTACATGAATTGCTTTATCCGCTTGAATTGCCTTATCAAGATTGTTAGTTAGAATAGGATTTTCATAAAATTCACCATCCTCAATCGCTTTTGTCACCCGTGTAAAGTCTTGATAAACCACTCGTCCAGCACCCAAATTTACATGACCGACTTCAGAATTTCCCATTTGTCCCGGAGGTAAACCAACATCCAAACCTGAACCAGATATTAGAGTATTACTGTAGGTATTACATAAACCGTCTAAAACAGGAGTATTAGCATGAGCAATCGCATTACTATCTTGATCGTCACGGTGGCCCCAACCGTCTAAAATGATCAAGGCGGTGGTCTTTTTGGTTTGACTCATTATTCAGTCCTTATCTTTAAAACTATTAACTAATGTTATGATGACATACTAGGAACGACTGTTATATTAACCATATGACCTAGTTGTTTGATAATGCGCTAATGTTATCGCTACTCGCAATCTAGGTCACGGCTAAATCATTTTAAAAAACCAAATGTATAACAATAAGTTATTCTATGTGGTGCCTTTGAATTTACTCTAGGGCTAGTTTCTGTACTGAAAATCTATATACTTTGGCCTCATTTTTTTAAGTTACATATCTTTAAGGCTCACCTGTTATGGATCAAATCGTAGAATTTGTCACAAATCATTATATTTTATCTGGTTTATTTGCTGCGCTTTTGGTCGCTTTAATATACACCACTGTGGCGAGTCTGTTTTCACCTTTGAAAGAATTAAACACTCATGAAGCAACTTTACTCATTAATAGAGAAGATGCTTACATCTTGGATATTCGTCCATCGGCGGAATTTAAAAAAGGCCATATATTAGGTTCAAAACAAATCAAACCTGAGTTAGTCACTAAAGGCGACTTTAGTACCCTTGAAAAATTCAAAGACAAACCCATTATTGTTGTTTGTGCAATGGGCATGACATCTAAGCGAACAGCATCCCAAATGCTCAAAGCTGGATTTACTCATGCTGCAACCTTGAAAGGTGGCATAAATGCTTGGCAAGGTGCGAGCCTTCCTATCACTAAATAACTTGTGGAAAGTGAATATGAGTCAAGTTGATATTTATACTAAAGGATATTGCCCATATTGCCATCGTGCAAAGGCTTTATTGAATAAAAAAGAAATAAGCTTTAATGAAATTGAAATCGATGTAATGCCTGAATTGCGCAGCACAATGATTGAACGAGCAAAAGGTAAATCTACTGTTCCACAAATTTTTATTAATGATCATCATGTAGGCGGTTGTGACGACTTGTTTGCATTAGAAGCAAAAAACCAACTAGACAGTTTACTCGCTGACTAATAACTCAAATAAAGGAAGTACCATGGCTGACGAAAATCAACCAAACGAAGCTGCAGCGCAGCCTGAAGCGGCACAAGGCCCACAGTTTTCAATTCAAAGAATCTATACAAAAGATATTTCTTTTGAAACACCCAATTCACCCGCTATGTTTCAGAAAGAATGGAAACCAGAAATTCAGTTAGACTTAGACACCAAAAGTAATCCAGTAGGTGAGAATCTTTATGAAGTCACTTTATCAGTTACTGTAACAGCGACAATAGGTACAGAAACAGCGTTTTTGTGTGAAGTTCAACAAGCTGGAATATTTATGATCGGTGAAATGCCGGATCAGAATAAAACTCAAATGCTTGGTGCGTTTTGTCCTAATACTTTGTTCCCTTATGCGAGAGAAACCATTTCTAATTTAGTCAATCGTGGTACTTTCCCACCATTAAACTTGGCACCTGTAGATTTTAACTCAGTTTTCGCGGCATACATGCAAAAACGAGCACAACAAGCTCAAGAGCAAACTACTCAGAAACTAGACGCATAACACGAGTAATTTCAAATTGAATTCAGTTTGTGTATTAGGGGCAGGATCTTACGGTACTGCCCTAGCGTTTTGTTTATCCCGTAACGGCGTTAAAACCGTGTTATGGGGACGTGACGAACAACAGATGCAATTAATGGCTAAAAGTAGATGCAACCAAAAATATCTTCCTGATGCCATATTCCCAAACGACTTAGCGATTGAAAGTAAACTAAGTGAAGCTGTAACCAACAGTCAGGATATTTTGATTGTGGTACCCAGTCACGCATTTTCAGATACACTAAAACAAGTTAAAACCTTTCTCAAACCACACCACAGAATAATATGGGCAACTAAGGGTTTAGAGCCTGAAACAGGCAGATTACTTCAAGAAGTTGCTATAGAACTGTTAGGTAACGACATACCGATTGCCGCCTTGTCAGGTCCAACCTTTGCGAAGGAAATGGTTGCTGGACTTCCCACTGCAATTTCTTTGAGCTCTACCAATGAGAATCTAGCTATAGAGTTTGCTAATAAGCTTCACTGCTCTAAATCCTTTAGAGTTTATAGAAATGATGATTTTGTCGGAATACAACTAGGAGGAGCAGTGAAAAACGTTATTGCTATTGGAGCCGGACTTTCCGATGGTTTGGGTTTTGGGTCAAATGCTAGGACTGCGCTAATCACTAGAGGACTAACTGAACTTAGCAGATTAGGCGTCAATATGGGCGCTAAACAAACCACCTTCATGGGCATGTCGGGACTAGGTGATCTAGTACTTACGTGTACGGATAACCAATCACGAAATCGAAGATTTGGCTTGGCACTTGGCAAAGGTTTAGGGATCCAAGAAGCGATGACCGAAATTGGTCAGGTCGTTGAGGGGTATCTTAATACTAAGGAAGTTCATATACTTTCAAAAAGGTTGGGTGTAGAAATGCCAATTTGTGAGCAAATTTACGAAGTTTTGTATAACAATAAACCAGCGAAAGACGCGGCATTGACATTACTAGCTAGAGATCCAACATCAGAATAGATGACCTCTCGTACTTCTCCCTTATTTTTATCGTTACCAATCATAAGAGCTCTACAAACTCCCTCAGGAGTATTCTACACTCTTCTCATAGACTATCCCTAACGAGCGCCAGGGTTGCTTGAAGCCCCCTTAATAATCAAGAATCCACTCATTGCTATTGTAAATCCATAGAGCGTTGCGGCCGATTACAGGTCCCTGTTATCGTTAAAATATTAACATTTACTATTTAGTTTGCTCAATACCCAAACTTAAGCGGCAGTAACGTGCATTTAACCTTAGGTAGAACGTCAGTTAGAGAGTAAATAGTCAAAATCGAGTGGGCGTCGTTAAGAACATGCAGACGCCAACCAACAAAAAATGATCTTATACATTACTCACTTGCACGATTCGTAATGAGCAGTTTGGGAGTCTGGCAATGTGCGACCTAC
>NZ_JAHKQO010000001.1 GCF_018861065.1 Paraglaciecola arctica | reverse complement strand
TCAACAATATTAATCTCTTACAAAATGAGATGTTTAAACACGGCATTTTGTCGCATATATACATTCGTGATTTTTAACATGTTTCCTATGTCTTTGTATAGGTAAGTTTTCTTTTCGATTTCTATTAACACTTTTGTTGATATCCGACATTTTGCCAAGAACTTGCTGTTATGGGTGATAACAACTATAACTGTATAAATATACATATAAGATAAGGTACGATTTATGCCTAATTCACCCTCACCTTTTTTAACTATGTTCGCCGAAGAAATGTATAAAAAGCGTTATGCCAAACGCACAATAGAAACTTATATAAAGTGGGTCCGCAGTTTTATTCTTTTTCATAATAAACAACACCCATCCTATTTACATGACAACGAAGTAGAAGCATTTTTATCCCATTTAGTGCTCAATCAAGATTGCGCCGCCAATACTCAATCTTCAGCATTAAACGCATTGGTATTTTTATACCGAGATATCATAAAGCGGCCACTGACCTTAAAATTGAACTTTGTTAAAAGTAATAGGCAACAGAAACTGCCTGTAGTTTTAACAATTGATGAAACTCGTCGTTTTTTTGCAGTGATTAATGCGCGTCAAAAGCTTGCAGCTTCGATTTTATATGGCAGCGGTTTGCGTTTGATGGAATGTGTAAGGTTAAGAGTTCAAGATATCGATTTTGATTTTAAATCAATCAAAGTCTGGTTCGGTAAAGGCGGTAAACATCGAGTTGTCACTTTAGCTGATAATCTAATTCCTACACTTAGGCAACAAATATCACTGGTAAGACATTACCTAGAAGCTGACATACTTAACCCAGAGTTTGCAGGAGTCTGGTTACCTCATCGTTACAGAATAAAAAACCAATCGGCGAACAAAAATATCGGTTGGCAGTATCTTTTTCCATCCGCTCGATTATCGAAAGATCCTGAAAGTAAACTAATGCGTCGTCATCACATTGACGAATCAAGTGTACAAAGAGCTGTTCGAGATGCTGCACGTAAAGCGCAAATTGACAAAATAGTCACGCCGCACACCTTACGTCATTCCTTCGCTACTCACCTTTTACAATCAGGCGCAGACATTCGCACAGTGCAAGACCAACTAGGCCACGCCGACTTACGCACCACCCAAATCTATACTCATATTTTGCAACGCGGTGGAAATTCAGTAGTAAGTCCTTTATCTAGGTTATAACCCCATTTTTCCTGAAACCTTCACTCCAACAACCTTTCGGCCAATCCACTGCCCCGCAGACACTGCTGCCCCACACTCAAACTTAGTGCCTTACTCTCACCGTAAAGCGAAAACAATTTTTTAGCCCGAGTCAACCCCGTGTAAACCAACTCTCTATTAAGCCCACGCCCTTGATTGTTAGCGGTAATAGGTGGCAAACATAAATACACCGCTTCAAACTCGGACCCTTGGCTTTTATGAATAGTCATGGCGTATAAGGTTTCCAAACTAGGTAAGCGGCTAGGCAATAACCCACGCACGTCACCTTCGGGTGTCACAAACCACACTTTAGTTAAAGCCGAATTGTCAGGGTCTGGCATCACTATGCCTATGTCACCATTAAATAACTTAAGTTGATGATCATTTTTTGACAACATAACCGGACGCCCGATGTAGAAATCTCTACTGTTATCAATCAATCCTTGTTTATGGAGATCGTTCTCAATCAACGCATTTAACTGATTTACCCCCCAAAACCCGCTCTTTTGTGCACATAACACTTGTTGTTGATTTAAATAATTAAATGCCTGTTTAATTTCACCTTGATGTACAGCTTGAGTGTATTGTTGATAAATAGGTAACAAGTTAACAATCAACTCTTTGAGTACTTCGTTAGCGACTGTTTGTTGCGTAGTTTGTGTGGGTTGATACCAGTGAATATCAGTTAACATTTCGTTATTGAGTAACTCAAAGCACTGTGCAACCTGCCCTGCTTTGATGGTTTTGGCCAATTGACCGATACCACTGTTATCTTTAAATCTGTGGCTTTTAACTAGTTTCACAACATTATCGCGAATAACACTGTGTTGCTTAGCATCGGCAATGGTGGTTTCTGTGCTAGATAATGGGGCAACAGAGATTAAATTTGACAGTTGCTGCTGCATCATTTCACTGTATTTGCCTAGTGTTGCCTCTTCATTATCAATGTGAAAACTAGCGGCACAAATGTCAGATAACACACTCCCGGTTTCGACCGATGCCAGTTGATCTTGATCGCCTAACAATATGACTTGGGCATGGTTTGGTAATGCCTCGAATAATTTAGCCATAAGGGGCAAATCGACCATTGAGGCTTCGTCTAACACTAAAACATCTAAATGTAAGGGATGATTCGCATTGGCTTTAAAATAAGGACTTTGCGGCCTAGCGCCTAATAATCTGTGAATAGTTTGGCATTGTTCTGGTAGGTTTATTTGCAACGCGGGGGGTAATTTGAGTTTTGCTGCACTAATCGACTCGGTCAATCTAGCTGCCGCTTTCCCCGTCGGGGCCACAAGTTGAATGTTAAGACTCTTTGTTTTAACAGCACTGCCCTGAGCCGTCGCTAAACCTTGTAATAAGGCTAACAGTTTAGTCACTGTGGTCGTTTTACCCGTACCCGGCCCGCCTGTAATAAAGCTCAGAGATTGGCTGGCAGCTATACACACTGCTATTTTCTGCCAATCAAGTGAGGGGGTTTGGTTTACAATTTCCTGGTGTTTTTTAGGGGTATCAAACAAACTAAGTAATAATTGTTGCGCTTTAGGTAGTTCTAATTCGATTCTTTTTGCCGACTTTTCGCGAATAATAGCCGCCAATTGCGACTCGTACTGCCAATATCGCTGCAAATACAACTTACCGTTTTGTATTATCAGCGGTTTAACTTGTTGTTTATCTAACTTCACCAAATTTGTGGCCACGTTCACGTATGATTGCGACTTTTCGATGCTGTTTTCCATCATTTTTAATTCAGGAAAGACATAAATACCTAAAAACGGCTGACCTATCGCTTTTAAGTCAATACAGGTGTGTTGCGCTCCCGATTGGGCACTAACGTATGCTGCGAGTATGGTTAAACAATCTCGTTCTGGCGCGGCTAATGCTGCTTCTTCACCGTAGATGAAATCTGCAAAAGCGAGGTCAATCGCTCGAATTTTTGCCATTTTTAGCAATTGTTGTAGCGCGTTTTTTAGTGCTGGGTTAGTTAGGGTTTGCATTAACATTGCTTATTACCATAAATCCATTTGTTGCTGAGTCTGAGGCGCTTTATTAGGATGGCGCTCCTCACTTGACTGAAAGCCTTTGGTTTCACCCTTTATCGGTGGTTTGCCTGCAAACAAGTCATCTAATTCTTCGATCATTGCTTGTTCTGGTAATACAAAATACACACCATTACCTGGTATTGATTGGGTCATGCCGCGAATAAACAAATAATAAGCGCCTCCAATGTGAGTCGAATAGTCGTAATGACTTAACTTATATTTCAACCAACGATGTAACGCCAGAGTATATAAAATGGCTTGTAAGTGGTAATCGTGATCTGTCATGGCCAATTCCATAGCCGACTGGTGATAATCGTCATAACTATCGCCTAAATGGTTAGACTTGTAGTCTGCCACATAATACTTGCCGTCAAATTCGAACATTAGGTCGATAAAACCTTTAATCATGCCGTTAAGTTGTTCGAACTGATAGTCTCGCGAATATTGTTTAAAATACTGATTAATGATGTGATTAAAGTCGCTAACCTTTACTTGATGTAATGGCATGTGAAATTCCATTTCCACTTTTATTTGCTGAGGCGATAACTGGTCCAGAGCCAATGGCGCGTTTGAGGAGGTTGAGTCCACCGCTCCGAGGGTATTGTTCTGTGACAGTGCTGGGTCGCGAAACGGCGAAGCTAATACATCGGTTAGCCAGGTTTCGAGACAACCGTGCCACTGTTCGTCAATTCCAAACCAAGTCGATTGTTGCGTGATGATTTCACTTAATTGCCGTGGCTTTTGTAAATCGATGTGTTCTAACACGCCATGTAAAAACGACCCCGCATTGGCGCCGCGTTCAAAACTAAATGGACTGTGTTGCTCTGCTACCTCTTGCGGCAATTGTGGTACTAGCTCTTCTTCTTGAACGGTTGTTAAGAGGCTTGTGTCTTGACCTTCATCTTGCCCTGGCGCAGGCATATCTAAGTGTACTTGTTGACTACTGATAGCTGAATAACTGGTTAATCGCCAAGCTCTATCAACAGGTTTAGCAAGGGTTAAGGTCTTGAGCTCGATAGGCTGGATACTGGTAGTGTATGTATTTTCTTCACTTTGAAAAAGTTGAACTTGAGTAAAAGCCCGATAAGACATGTCGCAGTGATCCGCTAAGGCTTGAATACGCTGGGCTATGTGGTGATCGGTGATTGATTGTTGAGGATCAGCCTGTTCACTTTGACCTGCTTCAGTTTTTGCAGAAAGCAACAAACAACCTAGGGCTGATAGCCCAAACCCCGAAACTTTTTTGCTTTTACCTAATTGCACATTCCACACACCAATCGAGCAATAATACACCGCCCGCGTTACCGCTACGTAAAACAAACGAATGTCTTCTGCTAGTCGCTCAAAATCGGCTTTTTCGAGGTTTTGTTCCTTTTGTAAAAAATCAACTTCGAGTTGCTGTTGGTCGTTATGGTACAACGCTTGTTGTGCGGTTTTGTAGCTACTGGCAAAAGGAATAAAAACTAAATTAAACTCTAACCCCTTAGATGAGTGCAAGGTAATGATTTGCACTAAATTGGCGTCACTTTCCAAACGCATTTGTTGGCTGTCACTGTTATGGTCTGGCTCTAACAAACAACTTTCAAACCAGTGAATAAGTTGAGCTTCACCCACTAACTGCAAACTCTGTTGTTGCAGTAACTCGGTCAAATGGCGTAAATCTGTGACGCGCCTTAAACCATCGGCTTGATGTTTAATCAACCCTTGTTCTACATCAAAATACTGTAACACTTGGTTAATCGCTTTTATAACGCCTTGCTTTTGCCAAGTTTGATGCCAGTAATAACGTTGCTCTAACACATCTTGCCAACTGGATTCGTTGTTGAATAAATCATCCAACTGCTGGGCAGTAAAGGTAAACAACTCACTCATTAGCGCCGCTTTTAATAAACGTTCATCGGTAGGTTGGCTTAAGGCTTTAAGTAATCGAAATACATCTACGGCTATTTGCGTAGCAAATACACTCTTTCGGGCCAAGAACACACTGGCCACATTCACCCCAGCTAAAGCACTTTTAATCACTTGTGCTTCGTTTCGATTTCGCACTAACACGCAGCAGTCCCCAGCGGTAATAGCGCGGCCTTCAATTTGCGCTTGATTACTCTTGGCCAAGTGTAACCACTGAGCAATTTGATTGGCGGTGGCAATAGCGAGTTGCGAAGATGCATCGTTAGCCGATATTGGTAAGTTTTGCTCGCTACACAAGTGTTGAAAATCTAAACTTTCAATGACCTTACCTTGTACGGTTAAACCTGCAAAATCACGACCAGCTTCAACGGGGTAAAAAGGAATACTCCTTTCAAATAAAAAACCTTTACTGCTGCTTTGAAACAACTGGTTAATGGCATTAACTAGTTTCGGAGCCGAGCGGTAATTGGTGGCTAACGTAAAATGTCTGTCACTTGCTACCCATTCTTTGGCTTTGATATAGGTAAAAATATCGGCACCGCGAAACGCATAAATAGCTTGCTTGGGATCACCAATCATGATCCAACAAGGGGACTGCTGCTCTATCGGACTAATAGGGTACGACTCTGAATTTGCACCCTCCTCAGACACGCCATAGATACCTTGAAACACTTCGAATTGCACAGGATCGGTATCTTGAAATTCGTCTATTAAGGCGGCAGGAAAGTTTTTCCTAATGGTCGCAGCTAACGAGCCAGGTTGTTGTCTGCCCTGCTGTATTTTCTGATTGCCAGCTTGCACACTTAATGCTTGTTGCAACCCAGCTAATAAATCGTCTGGCGACAACAAGTGTAGCCTTTGTTTATGTGACTCAAGATTCGCCGACACTACCGACATAGCATGCTGACTGAAGGCTAACACTAAGTAATCTTGGCAATTAACAAGTTGTCTTTGTAGTTCTTCAAACTGGCTAAAATCTAAGTGAGATAAATCTTCACTGCCCTTTTTAGCGGCCTTTTGTATTTGTTCAGGCCCATAAAGTAACCAACCGGTTTTATCAAAATCAATTTGTAATGAATCGCTTTGACAAAAGACCTGCATATCTTGCAAGGTGCTCTGCTTTGCTAGTTTGGCTCGGCCATTTAAATTTGCCTTGCTAAGTTGCTGAGCAACATCATTCGACAGCCACCAGTTTTTAGTCAGTGTCACTTGTTTGGCATATCGCTCAACATTGGCAATAGCAGCGCCGATATCTTGTGTTTCAAAAGGTTTTGCGTGTTGGCTAAGCAAAGACCCAATATCTTTGAGCATGGCACTGGGCGTGGGCCAAAGCTTTAGCAACAATTCCAAGGTTTGCTGTGGCAAGGTCACCACATGCTTGCGCCAGTAATCTTCACTGGCCATTTGTAACCATTCGCTTTCATCCAGAATGAAGCTTTGTTCGTACATGGCACCACTTTCAAACGCATGCTCTGTCAATGCCTTGTGACAAAAGCCGTGAATGGTGTACACAGCGGCTTCATCCATTTGTTTACTGGCGAGTGCTAGCCGCTGACAATCTAATGTTATGTTGTTGCTTTGTTGGATAAGTTGCTGAATAAAGGGATCGTCACTGGTTTTAGCAAAAAACGCTAAATAGGCTTGGCGCAAACGTTGCCGTATACGCTCTTTTAGTTCTCCTGTGGCGGCATTGGTAAAGGTGACCACCAGTATTTGTTCGACTCCTAAGGGCTTACAACCGTGACCCAGTAACAACCGGATGTATAAATTGACAATAGTGTAAGTTTTACCCGTACCTGCACTGGCCTCAATTAACGATGCGCCGTACAAAGGGAAGGTTAAGGTATCCAGTGGCTGCATTTGCGGTGATGATATTGGGTTTATCTTGTTAGACATAGGGTTTTCATTAGCATCATTATCAAATAGCTGACTCATTTACTGTCTCCTAACTCAACCAAAGGTAACAGTAATTCATCGGCCACTTGACTGAATGGCTCGAAATGTACAGATAAATCAGGGCATACTCTTTGAATATGCGCTTCACTGCCCTCGCCTGCAGCAAAATCATTGCCATTGAATTCAGCAATAGTTTTAGTTAGGTCTTGGGTGTTGACCCATTGCCATGCCGCTTCGGGGTAAAAATGTAATAATTGGGTACTACCATTTTGCCAATACTTCAGCCAATGACCGAGTAATTGAATTGCTCGGTGTTGTTCAATACTAGGTAATGAATAAAGTTTATCGGTGCTAATAAAGTAGGCCTGACTCGCCTGATGACTGGTTCCTGATTTAGAGCCGTGTGCACACAAACACAGCCATTGCAGGTATAAAGCGATTCTGTCTTTTGCTCTTAGCTTGCCAGTACGCCATAGTATTAAGTTTCGCCCATCCAGATTACCGACACGGCCGGTTAACCTGATGTCGTTAATCAGTAATTCAATATCAAGACTTTCAGAGGTGTTATTCGATTCACTCACCTCACAAATTTGCTGTGCAAGCTGAGCACTTTGTTTAGTTAGCGGGCGCATGGCTAATGTACCCGTTTGCCCAGCAGGTAATTTGCCTTCAGCCTTTAGCTGCTCTAATAAGTTTGCATTGATCGCTCGTGTGTCTTTTAGCGGGCCTAGATGTTCAAGTTTTTCTGAGTCATCACTCTCGTCGGTATCTGAGCTAACAATATGCTCAAGGGAAACTTGCACCAATCGTTCATTTACTTGATATCTGTCTAAGCCGTCAAAAGCAAAAGGCTCTTCATCGCTATTTTGCTGACCTAATGGATAAAATCGCGTTTGCCAACGCTGTATAAAAAACGCTTTGGCTGGGTTTTGAAAAAACTGGATCAACTCCTCTAAATCAAGCTGTTTTGATTGTTCTGTCAAAGTCACTAAAGGCTCTGGGTTAAACAATAAATCAACGTAAGGTTGCTGAATTTGTTTGGCTATGGCTTGCTGTTTCTGATTAAAACTGATGTGACGCGTAGAATCATTTATAGATTGAGAATCCCTTTGATTAGTTTCGCTATTGACCTCGAAATAGGCCTCAGAAAAAGGCTGTAGTTTATGTTTGATCGTTAAGTATGTTAGCAAGTTCTTTTCGGTTGCTTCAGGAGCTAACCCTAACTGCCCAGTCAAACAAAAACCTTGTTGGCAATATTCGAGTAATTCACTGAGCAAAATTGAAGGAGCCAAAGGGCTATTGTCTTTTTGACTAAATCCTTGATAGCTAAAATACAACTGTTCTCGAGCCGATAATAACGCTTCTAAAAACAAGTATCGGTCGTCTAACCTGCGAGATCTGTCGCCCCGTTTAACCGGCGCAACACGCATTAAATCAAACCCCATAGGCACACTTTGCCTGGGGTAGTCGGCATCGTTCATGCCTAGTAGACATACCATTTTGAAAGGAATACTACGCATCGGCATTAAGGTACAAAAATTTACGTAGCCTGCTAAGAATCGTTGGCCGACGCCTTTTTCTTGTATATTTTGCTGTAACTCACTGACAAACACGTCTTGGTCAATATCATCTGTATATTGCTCAGTATGGACTAACATTTTTTCGAGAGTTTCTCTGAGCACTTGCATATCAGTTTGTTCGGTGTCGTCTGCTTCGTACAACTCAGACAATAAAACCAACCCTTGCTCAATTTTACCTTGTAGGTTTTGAGACTCTTGGCAAAAAGCTAATACCTTCAATAAGACTGCGGTAAATTGATAACACTTACCCAAAGCTACGGCTTGTTGACCTTCTATGTCTGCATAAGCCGAAACTGCTCCATAATTGCCTTGGTATAATTCAACGCTCGACATGGCATACCCGGCTAATAAACGCTGCAACCCAAACACCCAAGTATTTTGTTGTTCACTAGGCAGGTCCCAGCGCTGTTTGTCATTTTCGTCCCACCCCCAGCGCACCCCTGCATCGATTAACCAGTGTTGTAGCAACTCAAATTCTTGTGTGTCGATGGCGAATTTACGTTGAATCGCGGGTACTTCCAGTAAAGACAAGACTTCAGATAAAGTTAAACGACTTTGATGTAATTTCATCAATTGTAAAAAACTAGCTAACAGTGGCGAAACTTGGCCGACATTGCGATCTGATATGGCATAAGGTATCGATAATTGACTGTCAACGGCACCAAATACCCCTTCTATGAAAGGCGCGTAGGTCGCTACATCTGGCATCATCACTATCACATCTCCTGGATGCCAATGGGGATTGTCGTTAAAACGTTGCAATAATTGATCGTGTAATACTTCAAGCTCACGAACCTTTGAGTGGCAGGCGTGTATTTGCAACGAGATATCGGTTTCGGTTAGTTCAACTTTTGGGTACTGCTGCCCATTAGATAACAATTCGCTGGCGTCTAGTTCGTTAGCTGTTGCCCTAAACTGCAAGTTGTTGACGTCAGATTGGATATGCTCAAGTAAACTTGTAGCTTGGATATCAATAAAACAATCTTGCTGTTGTAACTCTAAGCCCAGCAACATATCTTGATAATCTCGACCTAACTTACCCCAAGATGCAAGCAGTGGATTGCCAATATCTAAAAAGTCCTCACCTTTCAAAGCTGCGTTATCAAGGGCCTTAAGCTGCGCTTTAGCCTGTGTTTTTTTATCGACAATATCGCCCCAGTAATGTTGGCTTGGGTTAAACCAAAAAATCAATACATCTCGTGATTCAGCAAGGGCACTGAGTACCTCTAGTTGCTGCATAGGCATGGCTGAAATGCCAAACACCATAAGGGGTTTTTGGTTGATTTTGTTATGAGGGCTACTGGCATTTTGCAAGGCTTCCAACAAAGTATGGTGCAGATTAGCCCTATGAAAACGCGATTCTCCCAAATTGTCAGAATGCTTTACTAAGGCTCGCCATAAAACAGGTTGCCAAGGATGAGACTCGCAAATTGATTTGTCGCTGCTATCAGGCAAGTCGTTTTGACCTGCTTCCCAATGTAAGATCCAGTCTGGGCGATAAACCAAATATTGGTCGTAGACGTCAGCAATTTTACAGGCCAATTGATACAACTTAAGGGGTTGGGATCCAGACAAATATTGTTTAATTGCCGTAAACTCCTCCTGTTGCAACATAGCAGGCAAAATCGACATGAGTTTCCATGTCATATTGGGTTTAGTAAAGGCTGATTGTTCGGGTAGGTCTGCTACATGTTGTTGATATAACTGCCAAATAAAACTTGATGGCAAAGGAAAGTCGATATTAGCTGCAATACCTAACTCCTCAGCTATTTGGATTTTTAACCACTGTGACATGCCTGGGCTTTGTACCAATATTTGCTCTGATTCAAATATTGAACTTCCCTGCTGTGCTGAATCCTGTAAACAACTAATTAAGCTTTCAGCTAAGCATTCCATTTTGTTGGACTGAACCAGATACAGCATAAATACGCTAGGCTTCTTGATGTGAATGATTGAGTGTTTTAGTCTATCAAACTTAAATTTAAAATACTTTTCTAACCAATATTTATCGAGTCCATGAATAAGTCTGAATATAAAAAACACTTAGATAGGTTACAAACCGAACTAGCCCACTTGCAGGAGTCGGTGCAACTTAACGGTCAGAAGATTGTGGTCATTTTCGAAGGTAGAGATGCTGCAGGTAAAGGGGGAGTAATTAAAACCATTACCGCCAAACTTAACCCTAGAATAGTGCGTATTGTTGCCTTAGGTAAACCCACTGAAAGAGAAACCACTCAGTGGTATTTTCAACGCTACGTGGCGCATTTGCCTGCAGCGGGTGAAATTGTGTTGTTTGATCGCAGTTGGTACAACCGCGCAGGTGTCGAGAAAGTCATGGGATTTTGTACTGAAAAAGAATACCAAGAATTTTTAGACACCTGTCCAGCCTTTGAAGACACATTAATAGCATCCGGTATTACCTTAATTAAATATTGGTTTTCAGTTTCAGATGAAGAGCAAGAAAAACGTTTTAACAAACGCTTGACTGATCCCATAAAACGTTGGAAGTTTTCGAATATGGACCTTGCCTCTCGAAGTAAGTGGGTGGAATATTCTCAAGCCAAAGACGCCATGTTTGCACATACCGACACCGAAAAAAGCCCATGGTTTGTCGTGGATGCTGATGACAAAAAAGCCGCCAGATTAAATTGTATTGACCACTTATTATCGAAAATTGATTATCAACCAATAACACACCCGAAAATAACATTGCCCGAAATCGATAAAAAAAATTACCAACGACCACCCCATAAACACCAAAGACACATTCCACAAAAATTTACCTAAATGCAGTTTAGCTTAGCAGCAGTTCTTGGTACCATGTTGTGCACTGGCAATATGTGTTGCCGAGCCTTTTTATTTATTTCCTTTGGATCCCTTTAATGAAAGTTATCTCTTTTAATATCAATGGCATACGTGCTCGCCTTCATCAATTGCAAGCATTAATCGACAAACATCAACCAGACATAATTGGCCTGCAGGAAATAAAAGTGCACAACGATCAATTCCCTGTCGCGGATGTCGAAGCCATGGGCTACCACGTTTATTTCCACGGCCAAAAAGGTCATTACGGCGTAGCTATGATGTGCAAAAAAGCGGCATTGGAGGTGCAATACGGTTTCCCTACTGATGACGAAGACGCGCAGCGTAGAATGATCATGGTAAGTTACCCCATGGAAAACGGCGAAACAGTACGAGTATTAAATGGTTATTTCCCGCAAGGTGAAAACCAAATGCACGAAACTAAATACCCAGCGAAACGAAAGTATTATCAAGATCTCATGGTTTACCTGAACGAATATCACACCCCTGATGAAAATGTGATTGTCATGGGCGATGTCAATATATCTCATACTGATTTAGATATTGGTATTGGTGAGCCAAATCGTAAACGTTGGTTGCAAACCAAAAAATGTAGCTTCTTACCCGAAGAGCGGGAATGGCTAAATACCCTTATTAACTGGGGATTTACCGATGGGTTTCGAGATATGTATCCGCAAGAGTCGCAAAAATATAGCTGGTTTGATTACCGCTCAAAAGGTTTTAACGATAATCGCGGACTGCGAATAGATTTAATTTTAGCGACCTCTAAGTTACACGCCAAGCTAATAGAGGCCGACGTAGACTATGAATTAAGAGGCATTGAAAAACCCTCTGATCATGCCCCAATATGGTCTGTGTTTAAGTAAACTAGGGTAAGATCATTGTGGAGCAAACTGCACATATTACTAACTTACAACTAGCCGCTATAGTAGTGAGTTTAGTGATTGGTTATTTAGTTACGAAAAAACTCATATTTTCGCGACTTCTATCAGATAAAAAATGCCAACACCTTGTGTTTGGTAGTGCCGCTAGCCTGTTTATTTTGTGGATGTTCAGAGCCGGTATTTACGAAGGGCTAACTGTGCATTTTTTATGGTTGTCTGCCCTTCCTTTGTTGTTAGGGTTTCGGTGGGCCATATTTAGTGCTTCGCTAGCACTACTGGGTGTTACCTTATTCGGCAAAGAGAGTGTCGATATGTTAGGGGTAAATTTCTTGTTAGGGGTTTTGGTCCCTATTGCCCTCACCTACGGAATTTATAGTTTTACTTTTCACAAGTTACCTAGGCACATTTTTATATACATTTTTCTTTGCGCCTTCATCCCTGGCGCTTTGTCGATAGGGTTAAAAATGTTGGTTTTAAGTGGCTACTTTTATCTTGATGGCTTATATACTTGGCAGATTATTCAAGACAATTATTTAGTTCTTAGTACCTTGATGCTATTTCCCGAAGCCATGTTTAACGGCATGACTATCACCCTATTGATAATCTACAAACCACAGTGGGTCTATACCTTTTACGATAAATTGTATTTAGATAAACAATAATCCCTAGGGACTCAACGAGACGTTTTAGTGACTACAGAATTTATCATTCAATTAGCGGTACTTGGTATGGTAGTAGGTTTTGCTGCTGGCTTATTGGGTGTCGGCGGCGGCGGTATATTAGTGCCTATGTTAACCACCATGTATTTGTCTGCCGACATTGTTCCTAGTCACGCTGTGCACCTTGCACTTGGCACCTCTATGGCTTCAATTATTACCACTACCTTCTCTAGCGCCTTTAGCCATTACAAAAATCATAACCTAGACTGGCACTATGTAAAATCAATGGTGCCCTTGATAATAGTGGGGGCCATATCTACCTCCTTTTTGGTTCCCATTATAAACACTACTGCCCTGGCGATATTCTTTTCACTGTTTATGTTGAGTATTTCCTTAAGGCTGTTTTTTAACAAACAACAAGTTCCAACCCAAAAATCCCACATACCGCCACAAGTAGCGGGCTTAGGAATTGGCAGTATTTCGACCTTAGTGGCAATTGGCGGCGCGGTGTTAAGCGTGCCTTATTTAATGAGTCGTGGAATCGAGATGAGACGTGCCATTGGAAGCTCAGCAGCAATTGGGTTTCCGATCGCTATTTCTGGCACTATTGGTTACGCCATTAACGGGCATATCAATGTGGAAGAGTTGGCCAATAATCAGGCGATCATTGGTTTTGTGCACATTCCTAGTGTCATTATTATTTCAATATGTGGTTTTATTATGGCGCCGCTTGGGGTGAAATTGTCGACTAGATTGCCAGTAATGGTACTTAAGAAGATATTTTCAGTGTTGTTAGTCTTATTAAGCGTAAGAATGTTATTGAATGTTTTACTGTAAGAATAAAACAGCAGCTCACGAATATCCGCAGCTGCCTCGTTATACCATCAAACTATTTGGTGCATACCCATAAAGCGTGAATTATGCCTGGTACATAAAATAATAAGCACAAAAGTATATTGATTAGTAAATCTTTACCTACGCCACTTTTTAGAAAGACCGCAATAGGTGGTAAAAATATAGCCAAAATAATCAGTATTAGTTTACTCATGGTGTTCCTCTTTTTTGTTTATTGTATTATTGAACTGGTTACATTCTGTTGGATTTTGTCCAAGTACACAATATCTAGATGTCGAAATGTTGTGCAGAGCTTATTTTTTGTACCTAAAAAAACATAGGATTACAGGGTAAAGCTCATTGCTTCAGAATCACCTTAAATCGTTCGCCTTCAAATTCGACAATGTCATCTGACATTATTTTTTTACGGCGTCTGGTTTCTATTTTGTCATTCACGGACACTCGTCCTTCATCGATAGCAATTTTTGCTTCGCCACCACTGGATACCAAGGCTTCAAATTTCAATATTTGATAAAGTGCTATGGGCTCCGCATATATTTCAATAGTTTTTGTTGTACTCTTTAACACTTTTTGTTTCGCCCTTATCTTTGTTTAGGTTCACTACCACAACTAATCTTTTAAATATTCGCAACGGATCTTATCAGTTACTTTATTCATGGACACTAGATACTGGTGCTAACTTTTATAGTTTAACATCCTGAATACCTTTGATTTTGATATACCCCGAGCCAGCAAAGTTTAAAGATGTACAGGTAAAGGTTATAATCGCGTTTGACTTTTATTTTCCATATTCACCGAGCTGTATAGATGAAACTATTGATTAACCTTATTCGTAACTTATTGGGTGGTTTAATTGCCGCAATTGACTTTGTCACCCGTGGTTCAAAACTAAAACGTAGTGCCCAAGCGCAACAACAAGTAGAGCTAGAATTACAAAAATTGTCTTTATATCAGTTTTTTGCGTGTCCGTTTTGCATCAAAACTCGTAGAGCCATGCATAAAATGAATCTGCCAATTGTTAAACGCAATGCCTCACAAGGCTCTCCTTTTAGAGAAGAGTTGCTTCGCGAAGGAGGCAAAGTGCAAACTCCGTGCTTACGTATTGAAAATGAAGACGGAACCCAATGGTTGTATGAATCTTCTGAAATTATTGCTTACCTTCAAAAGAGATTTGCCTAAAACCTAAATTAAAAGGCTTGCAGGCGTTTTTTAACGTCTGCTATTGTATTTCCCTGTAAGTAGACTTGACTCGTCACCTGACGAACTTGTATTTGATTTGCACTGTTAAATTCCATAAAACTTAGCAAGACTGGCTTCAATACCTCTATAAACTTTTCAGTTTTGTTGGTTTCTAAATGCAAATTTTGAATATATAGGACTTGGGTTTTACGATCTACCTTAGCGTCCATTCGCCCCACAAATTGCGCCCCCCATAACAAGGGTAAACTGAAGTAACCATACTGCCTTTTATGTGCTGGCACATAACATTCGATTTGATAATCAAAACCAAAGATATCGGAGAGTCGTTTGCGTTGGATCACTAGGTTATCGAATGGTGACAATATATGCACTTGATCGCGGCTAATCGAATGTTTCAGTAAGTCAGTGGCATTGGGGAGCGCATAATACGCTTTACCTCCAACAGTTATTGGCTGCAACTCTTTGTTTTCGAGCATTTGTTGGCAGGTTTCGGTTAGTTGACTGCGCATCCCTTTGCGTAAGTAACTAATTTGCTGGGCTGACGCAAAACCATGGGCACACAAATAACGCTCTATTAAATAACGCTCGTATTCTCTAACAGTAGGAACTGTGGTGTCTATTGAGGATGGTAACACTCGCTCAGTTAAATCATAAACCTTTTGAAAACCTAGCCTTTTTACAACCATTAACTCACCTTCAATAAAGAGTTGTTCTAAGGCCACTTTATCGGGTTTCCAATCCCACCAGCCACTACTCTTGTGGTTGCCTTTGTGTTCAAAATCGGCAGCACGCAGAGGACCTTCTTGCTTAATTCTTTGTAAGACTCGCTTTTCCGCAATAGGATTTTTATCGCGCCAATGTTTCTCGCCTGAAGCGACGGCGCGTTTTTTAGGTAATGAAAAACGGTAGTCTTGCATTGGCAGGTACGCAGCAGCATGGGACCAATATTCAAAGATTTGTTGCTGTGCAATGAGTTGTTCAAGAAATTCAGGTTGATAATTTTTAACGCGGCTCCACAAACAATGATGATGGGCCCGTTGGATCACTGAGATAGAATCTATCTGAACATAGCTGAGTTGTTTTAAGGTAGCGGTTACACCTGTGAGACCTTGCCCAAAGGGATTGTTTTTATGTAGCCCTTGACTAACAAGGGCTAACTTACAGGCCTGTTTCTGGGTGAGTTCAATAAGAGGTAAGATGACAAAGTTACCAAGGCAACACTTCGCCATTTGAATGCCAAAAGCTACCTGTATTGGTTAGGTTTAGCTCTTCAATTCGTTGCATCATTCGCTCTACGGCGACGCTACTAGCAATATCACCGCGATTATTCACCATATCGGTTTGCACGTAGCCAGGGTGTAACAGAGCAACCGCTACTTCTTGTGCCTTTAAATCATGAGCCAAGGACACTCCCGCTATATTTAAAGCAGCTTTAGACATACGATAACCATAACGTCCTCCAGAAGTATTGTCGGTTACCGACCCCATTCTGCTAGTAATTAATGCTACTTTTGCTCCCTTAACCAATTGTTGTCTAAGCATCTGAGTCACCAACAATGGCCCCATTGCGTTCACTCTAAATTGATACTCAAGGGTAATGGGTGACATATGTTCTAACGACTCGTTTGCCAATACTCCTGCGTTATTGATCAATAGATCGATTTTTAGATCACTAAGTGAAGACAGTGTTTTTTCTAGACACTCTGGGCTACCTACATCAACCTTATCTATCACCTTTGCATTCGATTGACTGAGTTCATCACTGGTATTACGACAAAGCCCATAAACTTTGTCTCCGTTGGCCAAGTATTGTTTTACAAACTCTAAACCAATACCTCGATTGGCTCCGGTTATCACGACAGTTGCCATAAAAATTCCTTATTTTTGACTCGCTATTAATTTTACCAAATCTTCTGGGGTGTCAATACCAATAGGTGGTGTGACTCTGGCTTCTTCCACATGTATTTTTTCACCATGCCACAACACTCGAAGTTGTTCGAGAGACTCTATTTGTTCAATACCAGAAGGAGACATATTCACATATTGTTTTATAAATCCGGCGCGATAGGCATAAATACCAATATGTCTAAAGTAAAAGTCACCTATTTCATCGATGCAATCAGAATCTAGAAAACGTGCTCTGTCATAAGGGACAGTCGATCGAGAAAAGTACATGGCATAACCTTGCTTATCCATCACCACTTTAACAGTATTAGGGTTAAAAGCGTCTTCAACATCGGTGATGCGAACTGCTAATGTCGCCATTTCAGCTTGTTGATGACTATGCAGATTCTCTGCTACCTGTAGGATATTCTCGGCGGGGATAAACGGCTCATCGCCTTGTACATTAACAACTAACTCATGGGACAACATGTTTTGTAAATCCACTACTTCCGCCAAACGTTCAGTGCCGGATTCGTGATGTGCGCCTGTCATACAATATTTACCACCAAAATCACTCACGGCTTTGGCAATTCTTACATCATCTGTAGCCACCACAATATTGCTGGCGCCAGACTCTTGCGCACGTTCATGTACATGTTGCACCATTGGTTTACCTTGTATTTCTACTAAAGGTTTGCCAGGAAAACGAGTAGAGGCGTAACGTGCAGGTATTATGACACTAAATTGCATACTTAAATCTCTTCAAAATATATAACCGTAGAAAGCTAAAACAACTTTATAAGATGCTATAAATATAAGGCCTACAAAAATGTTAAGTGTTTTAACAGCAGTTCCATTTCATCACTCGACACTTGTTTGGCTTCAGATTCCAATAGCACCGGAATATTTTCACGGATTGGATAAACTAAGCGGTCAAATTTACAGATAAGCTGAGCCTGCTCATTCTGGTACAATAATTTACCCTTACATACGGGGCAGGCTAAAATATCTAATAATTTTTTATCAAAGGCCATTATTTTCTCTTACTTTGTTTTTTATTCGCGGCAACAAGCTTTAATTTATGCAAAAGTTGCGATTCAAATTGTTTAGTTAAACTAGCACTAACAGGTAAATACCAGCAATCATCATGTGCTATCTGGGTACATTTTACAGCATCTTTTTCTGTCATTATCACAGGACCATCAGGTATATCACTTTCTCTAAAAACATGATGATCTACGAAACTAATTTGCTCCTTTATCTTGACTTGCTTTTTTTGTAAAAGAGAAAAAAAGCGCTGCGGGTTGCCAATTCCTGCTAGTGCAATGATTGGCAAAGTTAAACTTTTTATGGGTATACTTTTATTGGGGTTTTTGACATTTATTAGTCTCCCCGACTCTAGCGACATCAAATACTCAGCATTGATCACCGTACCACCGTTTAACACTAAAAAGTCGACTGCATTTAAACGCCAAATACCTTCACGTAAAGGGCCTGCGGGCAATAACAATTGATTACCACAACGTCGCTGACCATCCATCACTACAATTTCAATGTCTCGATTTAGGGCGTAATGTTGTAAACCGTCATCACAAATAATTACGTTGCATTTATGTTTATCTACAAGTTGCATCGCGCCTCTTGGACGATTGGGATCCACCACTAACGGACAATTAATATGGCGGCGCATTAATATTGCTTCATCCCCTGCCATCACCACGGAACTGTCGGCATCAACCGTCATTGGATAACTGGCTCCTTCTCCCCCATATCCTCGACTTAATACACCGGGGTAGTATCCCTCTTGCCTTAAACGTTTAGCTAAATAGACTACCAGAGGCGTTTTACCATTGCCCCCTACACTTATATTACCGACCACTATTACCGGGACAGAAATTTCACTAGATGACTTTAGTTTAAGTCGAAATAACCCCCTTCGTAACCCAGACAATCCCCAAAACAGGGCGGTCAACGGTAATAATAAGACTATAACGGGCCAGTGGTACCAACTAGGTGAATACCACATATTGTCTATCCAACTCACTTGACCACGGGCTCCTCACCAAACTGCATATTATACAACTGCGAATAGGCACCATTTTGAGCCAATAGACTGGGGTGATTACCTTGTTCGACAATTTCCCCAGCCTCAATCACTAAAATGGAGTCAGCATTTTCGATTGTCGATAATCTATGGGCTACTACAATACTGGTGCGGTTTTGTTGTAATTGATCGAGTGCATCTTGGATTAGCCTTTCAGACTCAGTATCCAAGGCAGAAGTGGCTTCATCTAATATTAAAATAGGCGCGTCTAATAACAACGCTCTAGCAATGGCTAAGCGCTGCCGCTGGCCGCCAGACAACATAAAGCCGTTTTCACCAACCACGGTATCTAAACCATCGGGTAATTGTTCCAAGAATTCTGTTACATGGGCCGTTTTCGCCGCCGCTAATATTTGTTCGCGACTAACGCTACTTTCTGAGCCATAGGCAATATTGTTGGCAATAGTGTCGTTAAATAACACAACATGTTGCGACACTAACGCAAATTGCCGACGTAAGTCTTTAAGAGGAATATCTCTTAACAACACCCCATCTAAACGTATTTCACCAGTTTGATTATCATAGAAGCGTGTAAGCAAACTCGATATTGTTGATTTACCGCTACCAGAACGTCCTACTAACGCGCAAGTCTCTCCGGGCTTAACTAAAAAAGACATATTGTTAAGGGCAGCGGCCTCTTTATTGGGATAATGGAAAGTCACATTATCAAACTCAATTTGGCCCTTTACACTGTCCACACGGTGAATACCTTTATCCGCTTCAACATCCTGATCTAACACTTCAAAAATACTTAGGCAGGCGGCCATGCCTCTTTGAAATTCACTATTAACAGTGGTGAGCTGCTTTAACGGCTTTAATAACATCGTCATAAATACAACGACGCTAACAAATACACCAGGCGTTAAAGACTCCACTAAATCTGGAAAACTAGCGACATACAGCACAACCGCTAATGCAATAGAGGCTATCACTTGGATTGAAGACACACTGAGAATTCTCGCCACTATTAATTTCATATTTTGCTGGCGATTATGGTTATTTCTATCTGCAAATCGTTTGTCTTCGAGGGTTTGCCCGCCAAACATCAAGACCACTTTGTGACCTTTAATCACTTGTTCGACTCCAGAGGTTAAATTCCCCATGGCGTCTTGAATACGTCGACTCACCACCCTAAAACGTTTGCTCACAACAGACACAATAACAGCCACCAAAGGACCGATTAATATAAAGATCAGTGACAACTGCCACGAATAATAAAACATCGCAATCAGCAAACCTATAACAAAGGCGCCATCCCTTACTAAGGTCAGTAGGGCTTTTCCAGCAGCATTCGAAACCTGCTCGGTATCGTAAATGACCTTAGATATTAACTTACCGGTCCCATGAGTATCATGAAAGGCTACGGGTAAATGAATATATTGATTAAAAAGCTGCTGGCGCATTTGCATTACTACGTTGTTTCCAATCCACGCCACTGTATATGTGCCAAGAAAATTAAGAATGCCCCGCAGAATAAAAATAGGCACGATAAAATAAGCCGCTAACCTCAGGTATTCATAGTTACCTTTTCCAAGGCTATCATCCACTATGGGTTTAAGTTGAGCCACCACTAAGACGTCTATCACTGAATAACCAATCATGCCAATCACTGCGATTAAGAACGCTAACTTGAAATTTTTGAGGTATACACGAAACCGTTTGAAAATGTTGCTTGGAACTTTATTGTCTAAATTGCTTTGTTTGCTCATTAAATGATAATTATCTGAAGAAGTTTAAATACCTTGGTAGTGTAACTGTTAGGGCCAAATTCCCCAACTATCAATCTGGTAATTTCTGTAATCCGAGCGAATTAGCGTACCAATAGGGATACATATCTTGTCTGAAGGTTTTTACTATAATAGGTGCCGACGAATTTGATTCAATAAAAAACGAGACTTGGCCTGATTGAGAAGTGCTAAATAACCTTGGTTCAGCGGACACTTTGTACCTGTTCACCACCTCTTGCCTTGGAAACCGCCAACGATTCATAAAGCCTTGGCTAAATATGACATATTCAGCCCCTACTGTACCTATAAACTCACTAGAGGACGAAGTATTACTGCCATGATGGGGAGCGAGTAAAATATCGGACTGTAATTGTTTTGGAAACATATTTACGAGCTGTTTTTCTATACCTGTATCAATATCGCCTGGCAATAAAACACTATGGAAATTATCAGATACTTTAATCACACAGGAACCGTTATTATCATTGTACTTATGGGCATCATCAGGCCAAAGCGCAGTAACGCGTAACCCTTGCCACTTTAAATTCAGACCTTTTTGACAGTGTGTTTTATTGGTTAACACCTGAGGCGGTTTGATACCTTTTAGTAACTGCGGCAAGCTGCCTGCATGGTCATTATCACCATGGCTAAGCAGCACAAAATCAACATTACTAGTTAATCCCCGTGCCTGTAAAAGTGGCAACAACACACTGTCTGCCATATTAAAACCTGATGGATAACTGGCGCCAACATCGTAAATTATCGCGCGGTTATTCTTAGTTATTAATACCGCTACTCCCTGCCCCACATCTAAAATATCTATCTGCCAAGTTTTCAGTTGTGGGGTAAATACATAGCTCGTTAGAGGTAACAAAAGTAGCCATAAGTATTTTTTATTCAACCAAAAACTCGGTAAACATAGGCATACCACAAATACGAACACCAAGAGCCACACTAGAGCCGGAAGTTTAGGTAAGTTGAAATAAGCGCCATTGAGAGTGAGTGCGAAATCAAGAAATCTTAGTCCGTACTCTATAATAAAATCCGCAGCCAAAAATAATTGCAATGCCCATTGAGGGTCAAACGCCAAACTAACGACCGCGGTGATACATATAGGAACTAAAATCATAGTGACTATAGGTACCGCTATTAAGTTAACTACAGGCGATACCAACGATACGTAGGAAAACTGCCAAGCCACTAAGGGCAGCATCAAAAGTGCCAAACATAGTTGAATTTTGAGCAAACCTAACAATAGAGCCATTAGCGAAAAGCCATCTTTGTTGCTTGGCCAGCGCCAAAATATAAAATAGATAATCAGCACCGCTGAAAAGCTCAACCAAAAACTAAGCCCGAACAGACTAAGTGGAAACATTAAAATAAAAGCACATAGGGCCCATAGAATCAGACTTTTGGGCCTCAGGCTTTTATTTCTCAAGAAAAACACAGAAAACAAAAGCAACATTAACCATGCTCGTAAAGTTGGCAACCCAAACCCTGCTAATGCGGAATAGCTTAGGGTAGTCAACAGGGTTAACAACATAGCTAAATTATGCAGATTGATAAAATGTAAAGAGTTATACCTACTAATCAATGCACCCGCTATCCAACCTATCAATACATAACTAAGACTCGCGACCAACGCCAAATGCAAACCTGATATAGCAATTAAATGTGCCACTCCAGTGTTTTGCACTAAAACCCAATCTGCCGGTTGCAATAATCCGCGATAACCAAAGGTAATGGCAGCAAGCCAAGCACTATTAGATAAATCAAACTCTAACATTTGATTTAGTAACCTTTGCCTAACGCTTTTATCATCCACCATCAGTTGATTTTCAGGGTGTGATTTAACGTAACCGGTGGCAACGATCCCTTCGCTCAACAACCATTGTTGATAGTTAAATCCCGCTTCGTTGGCTAAACCATGAGGCGGTTTGACTTTAGCGGTAAGTTTAACCTTTTGGCCCTGTTGTACTTGCCACCCAGGATTACGCCAATTTAGTCGGAATGTTCGCGAAAACATTAGCGCCTTACCTTCAATATGTGTGACCCGCAGATTAAAACGAATATTTTGATCTGCAATAACGACGCTCTTTACCTCGCCTATTATTTGTATTGCTCGACTAGTTTGTTCGGAAGATAGTTGCAAAGTGTATTGCCAATGCCCTACACTCGCCATCCAGACTATGCCGAGTAAAAAGCAACCTAGGTGTTGATATTTTCTTATTATTAGGCAAGTACAAAATAGTATTAATATAGTGATATCGATGGAAGGCAAACTAGTCCACAATAACGACGTGAACGAAGCGGCTATGAAACTGAGAAGTTTACTGTCCATTGTTACTGGTATATGCGATCCGTTGCTGCATGAAATTAAAGTATAGAGAACTATTCTGAAAAAGTTTATTAAGCGCTTTCTGCCTAGCCCCCAAAAAGTTAAAGACCAAAAAATTCTTTCTGTATTTGGTACTTTACTGCATGATCCTAATCTTTGGCATTTGAACCGACGCTCTGCATCTGGTGCCTTTGCAGTAGGTTTATTCTTTGCCTTTTGGCCAATACCTTTTCAAATGTGGTTAGCCGCAGCTATGGCAATTCCACTGCGAGTAAATTTGCCATTATCAGTGGCAACAGTATGGATCACTAATCCGTTTACTATGCCTCCTATTTTTTACGGCGCCTATTTAGTAGGCACAACTGTGCTGGGCTCACCAGAAAGAAAATTTACTTTTGAGCTAAATTGGGACTGGGTTGTTCAAAGTATTGAAACCATAGGTCCTGCATTTATCGTTGGATGTATAATTTGTTCTTTAGTATTTAGTGCCATCGGGTATGTTAGTTTAAATTATCTGTGGCGATTATCAGTCAAAAAGGCATGGAAACAGCGGATTCAGAAACGTTTTCCAACAACCAGATGATGCACAATCACTAGCTGCCAGACAACGGCCTAGAATATGTCCACGCTCTATTTTCAATTTACACGCGATTAATGTGATCATTAATTCCACACTATTAAAGTGATCAATGAGACTCACTTGGTAGAGTTTCGTCTAAGTGTTGCCCTGAATCATTTGAAAAAACAATGTAGGCCATTGCTCCACCATACATATCGAGCAAGGCATGCAGAATAATTGGAACAATAAGTGAGTCAGTAAAAAGATAAATCAACGCCATAGTTGCCCCCAGAATGGCCGTTCGTAAGATGTGAATCGGACCTTGGTATATATGTGGTAAACCAAACACAAGACTCGAAATGATTACGACCATATAGGTTGGAAAATAGCCCCCGAGCACCTGCATTAGATAACCTCGAAACAGAATTTCTTCACAAATACCCGCAGTAATAGATAATCCTAAAATGAAATAACGCGCCTCTCTAGAATTAGACGGCGTCATCCATCGAATATAGGCAAGTTGTTTTCTAATTGTTGAGTGTTCAGTAGTGTTGTTCTTGAGTTGTTTGAGTGAAAATAAAAAATATCCACAAAGCGCTAACACAGCCACGATACCAAGTAAATTAGCCAAGTCCATTTGCCATTTTAAACCAATGCTTTCTAATGAAATTGCGGTTTGGTTGATAAGCACCATCAAAACAATTACCGGTAAAATAAGATGTAACATCCAACTAACATACAAGCCAACACGCAGTGATGGCTGAGCAATAACGTTTTGTTTTTCTTTTTTATAAGTCAAAAAAATGTACAGGGGATTCAAGATGAAATACCCCCATAATAGATACTCTAGATATGTCATATTGTTTCCCACACCGATTCATTAATTATCTGAATCAAGTGTAAAGGGAAATCCAATACAAATTAATGGTATACTATTTTACATATTGTAAACTAAAAGATTATAAATAAATCTCATGTTTAAAACAGAAACCTTAATTGCCTTTACTCTTGTTGCTAAACACCGCAGCTTTACACTCGCAGCCAATGCGCAAGGGCAAACTCCTATGGCAATGAGTAAACAAGTTTCACAACTTGAAAAACGTTTGGCAGAACCCTTATTTGAACGCAGTACCAGAAAAATCAGATTGACTCAGTTTGGCCAAGAGTTTTTGCTTAGAGTACAAAAAATACTGGAACAACATGATGCTATGGCGCATTGGCTTGAGTCTCGGCAAGGAGAGTTTTCTGGTACGCTGAATGTGGTTTCTCAGTCATCCCAAACTTACGACGAAACCGTTTTCCCTTGGCTGGCAGAATTCCATCATTGTTATCCAAATATAGAACTCGTTTTTGAAGTACAAGAAAGCGTCATCGACATAGATAAAAACCCCTACGATATTTATTGGGGAATTGATGAATATTTAGGAATACAACACCCTTCGTTAAAACGCAGATCCCTTTGGAAAGCACAATTAGGTATATTTGCGTCCCCTGAATATCTAACTAAATTCGGCACCCCCAACTCACCTGACGAACTCAAAAACCACAAGGTAATTAGCCACCCACACAGCGATCCCAGTAATATTCTTATCGTTAATAAGGTCGCCAATAGTCAACAACATGAAATGGAATTTGTTGTCCTCGATGCGCCAATGAAAACAGTCTCAGGGCAATCAAAATTTGCGGTATCAGGCTTAGGGCTAGTCAACGCTTTAGTAGATAATAATGATATTAAAGCGTACCTCGCCAATGGTCAGTTATTACCTGTATTAGAAAAATACTGGTACTCGTCAGCGGAGATATATATCTATTATCATCAGGTTAAACTTGAGCAACCTAAGGTTCGGGCTTTTATTGACTTCTTTCTTTCAAAAAGAAAATATTGGTAACCTATTCGTTAATAGTAAGGATAATTACACCTATAGCTAAACATCAATAGGATATCGACGGGCCATTTCATCAAATGACTGTTGAATAAGTTTACTGAGAACGTGCTGATCGACATCGCTTAATTTATTAATATATAAACAAGATTTGCCAGTCTTATACTTACCAAGTTGTTGCAGTTGTTCTTCAAATTCATTGAATCCCACCATAATATACAATGCCAAGTTTTGTTTTCGTGGGGAAAAACCAGTGCGCATAAATTGATGCGTTTTTTTATCTGCCGTTTGGTAGCAATAGCGACCGTACCCAATGATGCTACTTCCCCAGAGCACAGCTTCACGCTTTGTTACTTTCGCAAAGATATCCAATCATTCAAAAGCATCAGCTCGACGTTGTGGGTGTGCTATTGTTTCAATAAAATCCAATGCACTCTTTTGTGTAGGTTGTGTTTTATTATCTGCCATGTACTTTCCGATTAATGCAGTAACAGCGCTATGAAATGATAGCACTTTTATTTCTAAACTAAGTGATTGTTAGCGGTATAATTATCCATTCATTATTCTAGTTCGCAATCGCGTTATTTATCCAAGTGAGTTATTGCAGCTTTAGGATAGCCATCTCCAACTACCCAATCTACAAAAATGCGTTGTTCAATTTGCTGTCGTTAAACTTGTGTTAAGGCCCCCAAATTCTCAATTAGGTGTTGGCTAAAGCTGACGCCTGAATTAGCTACCTAAATTCCACCTTGGTATAGTCGCCAATACAATAGTATGTTTGAGTAAAACACCAAGCGATAAAAAGTTAACTGCATAGGAAAACGTCCCCCCTATACCTTTAGTAATAGTTTAAAGAACCTGCTTACTCCCCAACTCAGTAAAATAAAGTTAATATTAACAATGAGTTAACAACAATCAAATTTTTCAATTTAATGCTATTGTCATATTAGTGTCATCGAAACGACTTACAAACCTCCTATTTTGGCGACCATCTAAAAGCACACTTTCGAATAAACGATGGGAAAATCGACAATATGAATAATAAAACCTTTACACCTGTTTTTAATCAACTTTCTTTGCTCATTGCCGCTTTATTAGGCACACCAGTCTTTGCTCAACAAACACCAGATAAAGAAATTGAGCAGATAACGGTCACTGCTCAAAAACGTGTTCAATCAATTCAAGATGTACCTGCCAGTATCAGTGCTTACAATGGTGATTTTTTGGAATCCATGGGAGTTGGTGAGCTAGATATGTTATCTGAAATCACTCCAGGACTTGTGATCCAAGAACAAAGCCCGAACAACCCAGGTTTTGTTATTCGAGGCATTACTTCAGATAGTGGCTCAGCGCAAGCAGCACCTCGCGTGTCTATTTATTATAACGGTGCGGATATCTCTCGCTCTCGGGGTTCCTATTTCGAAATGTTTGATATTGAGCGTATCGAAGTCGTGAAAGGCCCCCAGGCCACCCTGTTTGGCACAGCCGCTTCTGTTGGAGCTTTGAGTGTCATCACTAATAAGCCAGAAGAAGACTTTTCTTCTTCTATAACTTTAGGTTTAGGCAATTTTGCAGCTAAACAGGCTAAGGGGTATGTCACAGGCGGAAACGAAACCCTACAAGGCAGATTTGCCTTTAGTTACCGTCAACGAGATGGTTTTATTGAAAACAAAGCCGGAGACGCCGATTCACAAAATCCAAACGGTACTCATCAAGAAGATATGCATGGCATTGAACGTACTGCTTTTAGAGCTTCACTTCGCTTTACTCCAAATGAAAGCATTACAGCCGATTTAACCTTAACTCACGAAGAAAATGACGATACCGGCACTTCATTCAAAAATGGTATTTATGCGCCAACAGGCGGTGATACTAGCCCGTATACCTTTGTAGAAATGTCGGGCAGCCCATACTCTGCCGAGGTGCTTGGATCAGATAAACTAGGCGTAAAACGTGAAACAGATGACATTAATTTAACTGTCAATTGGGACCTATCTGAAAACCTTATGTTTACTTCAATCACCGCCACTCGTAGCTTCGATTCATTAGAAATATTTGATGGTGACGGTACCCAAGCGTGGTTTTTAGAATTTGCCGAAGACGCCGAAGGGGATCAGTTTAGCCAAGAGTTTAGATTACTGCACACTAGCGATAAACTTACTACCATTGCTGGTATCAGCTATTTTACCGAAGATGGTAATCAAGGTGTACCTTTTAGTACTGAGGAGTCAATCTACTTAAATTGTCTTAGCGCCTTAGGTACTGGTTTACCTTGTATTAATGGAGATGGCTCAGTCAACATACTCACTCCTGCTCTAACCGTTGGTGCCGCATCAGAATTACCTTACAGTGCATTGTTTAGCAATTTTGGCGAGTCTGATACCTTCTCCGTTTTTGCCGATTTTACTTATTCGGTTAGTGACAACCTTGAACTTACCGCAGGGCTACGTTATGTAACCGAAGATAAAACCAGTGGGTATAGCGCAGTTTCTCCCGACTCAGTCATTTTAACTAATGTGGGTGCTCCTGGACCGTTACTGCCAGTTGTCGACACAAATGGTGAAAAGTTTGAAGCAAGCGACACGTTTAACGATTGGTTGCCACGTTTTAACATCTTGTATAACTTAAACAAAAATACCAATCTCTACGCGACTATTTCTAAGGGTCGCCGTTCTGAAGTGCTAGATGTTAGTTCTCAAGCCGGCGAAAATGGAGCCATAGCAGATGTAACTTTAGTGCCAGCTGAAATCATCTGGAACTACGAAACAGGTGTCAAAGGTCAGGCTTTAGATCGTTCAATCACTTATTCTGCCTCAATATTCTATCAAGATTATTCAGATTTTCAGGTAACCCAGCAAGACGATGCAGGCAATTTTTTCACTGCCAATGCCGGTTCAGCCACCAACATTGGTGTTGAAACAGAGTTAAGAGCATTGTTAGGGGATTATTTCGACGTATTTGCTAATTTTGCTTACATTGACGCAGAAATTGACGACGACAGTGACAATGGTGACTTAGCCGGTAATCGATTCCGTCTACAACCAGAAGTGACGGTCAGTACAGGGATTTCATATAATCAACCGTTAACAGATAATCTAAGCTTAACAGGCTCTTTAGTATACAGCTGCCGCTCAGACATATTCTTTGAACCCGCTAATGCCCCGATTTCAGGATTAGATATTAGTGAAGACGCCATTAGTTTAGTCAATGCCCGAGTGGGTATCGCAAACGAAACAAACAGTTGGTCTGTCAGTTTGTTCGTCAGTAACTTATTTGACAAAGAATACTTAGTCGATGCGGGAAATACCGGTGGAAGTTTTGGCAACCCCACCTTTGTTGCCGGCCCACCTAGATTTGTAGGAATTGAATTTAATATGGCATTTGGTGACTAGAAACACAGATAACGAGTAATGGTAGCATTAGAGGCTAGCAATCGTATTTCGCTGGCCTCTTTTACAACTTTCTAAAACACTGCTTATTTTCACCCTAATACCAAGTCTAAAACGCGCAAGATCTAAAGTTAACCTAGCCAACTCCCAAACATAGTGCATTAAACAACAGCCACTCATACTCTGCTATAGTTGCATTAAATTGGTGCAAAAGACACTCAAACTAAGATATTCTCCTTCTCTGGCTAGACACATTAGCCTTTAATAATTAACGCAAAAGGACACTCATGAAAACATTAAAGAAAAGCGCCTTAGTCATTGCAATCCACGCAGCACTAATTAGCCAAGTCTCAATTGCACAAGAGGCCAAAGAAAGCGAGCGAGCTTTAGAGTCTATTACAGTGACGGCTCAAAAACGTACCCAAAGTATTCAAGAGGTGCCTATTTCTATCGCCACATTAAACGGGGAACAATTTGAAAGCATTTTTGCAGGTGGCGAAGACATCATAGCGTTAGCCGTTCGCGTACCTGGATTATATGCCGAAACATCAAATGGTCGAGTAGCCCCTCGTTTTTATATTCGCGGACTAGGCAACACAGATTTTGACCTAGCAGCATCACAACCGGTTTCTATTGTTATGGACGATGTCGTCAAAGAAAACGTAATATTGAAAAGTTTTCCGTTGTTTGATATCGAACAAGTAGAAGTGATTCGAGGTCCACAAGGTACCTTATTTGGACGCAACACTACAGCCGGCATAATCAAATTCGATTCGGTTAAACCAAGTGATGATTTTGATGCCTACGTTAAACTAGGTGTGGGTAATCTAGGCACCTTTAATATTGAAGGCGCGGTTGGCGGAAGCCTAGGAGAAGATCTTGCCGGGCGATTCTCTGTGTTATCACAAGACAGAGATGATTGGATTGATAATGCCTACACCGGGCAAAACGATGTTATTGGTGGCTTTGATGAAAAAGCCTGGCGTGGTCAATTGGCGTATCAGCCTTCTGATGATTTTTCGGCATTATTAAGTGTTCATGGACGTGAACTTGACGGAACGGCGTCGGTTTTTCGAGCCAATATCCTAACTCGTGGCAGTAATGATCTGAATCAAAACTTCGACCGCGACAAGGTTTATTACGATGGCGATATCGATGGGAATGGCGCGGATAATAACCCGCAAACTTATGAAAACTACGGCGCGTCTTTAAAACTGGAGTTTGGCCTAGAAGATATGAGTCTTACCAGCATCACTGCAATTGAAAACGCCGAAGGCTCAAGCCTAGGTGACATAGATGGTGGTGTAACATTAACCGAAGCCGCCGACATTAATGGCGATGGCACAACAGAATTAACTTACCCTGGTAATATTGCATTTAGTGCTGTGACTCAAGATAACTTGGATGATCTTGAACAGTTTACCCAAGAATTCCGCTTAGCCAGCGACACCAGTGACGCGCTTAGTTGGCAGGTAGGGGCTTTTTATTACGAATCGTCTTTCAACGTAACCAGTATTGACGGCTTTTATGGTGCCACCACAGTGTTTCATGACAACACCACTTGGGCAGTATTTGGGCAGACATCTTATGATGTCAACGAAAAATTAAACCTAACTGGTGGTGTACGTTATACCAAAGACGACAAATCACTGGTTGTAGGTGAGCAAAACGTAGATGGTTTTGCTGTAGTCATTGGTGCCGCTTCGGTTCAGGACTATGAAGATATTAACGTAGACGACGGCCAAGTCAGTTGGGAGCTTAGCGCCAACTACAAAGTTAACCAAAACACGTCATTGTTTACCAGAGTAGCCAACGGCTTTAGAGCCCAGACTATTCAAGGACGAGATGTAGCCTTTGAAGGCTCTCCTTCGGTTGCTGAATCTGAAACCATCAATTCCTTTGAAGTGGGTACTAAAACAGACTTATTAGACGATACCCTGCGCTTAAACGTAGCGGCTTTTTATTACGAAATTGATGACGTGCAATTTTCGGCCATTGGTGGTGGAGCCAATAATACCGCTCTGATTAATGCAGACCAAGGTGTGGGTTATGGTTTTGAAGTAGATGCACAATATCTAGTGACCGATAATTTAACCCTAACCGCTGGTTACAGTTACAACCATACCGAAATTAAAGATGATTCGTTAACGGTTTTACCTTGTGGTGCAAACCCAAGTTTCAACTTTACTGGTAACTGTACAGTGATTGATCCAACTGTTGATGGCTACAGAGTATCAATAGATGGCAATCCGTTCCCGCAAGCACCAGAAACCATCTTTAACTTCACCGCTCGCTACGCGTTTCCTGTTGGCGAAGATGCGGAGATTTCTATCTACACCGACTGGGCATTTCAAGGCAAAACAAATTTGTTTTTATATAGCTCACTTGAGTTTAAAACCAATGATAACTTTGAAGGTGGCCTAAGAATTTCTTATGAAAACTTTGCTGACGACTACAGCATTAGCCTATTCGGTCGTAACATTACTGATGAAGAAAATCTAAAAGGTGCGATAGATTTCAATAACTTAACAGGCATTGTTAATCAACCACGAATCTTTGGAATTGAAGCTAAAGTACGTTTTTATTAATTGCTGACCGCCTAAGTTAAAGGCGTCTTAGGACGCCTTTTGTCGTTCTTATGTGACAATATTTACTGGTTACTACCATAGGTAACCTGCAAGTATTCAACAATTTTTGTTGAATCAAACATGGCAACATTATTATTAGGATCGACCAAATAAGGGATTGCCATTTTCCCCTCTATGTTTTGTAGGTGCTTGCGATTAGAGAGTGCACTATTAGGCTTTATATTTAACGCGTCTCTGACTTGTGGTAATAACCATTCACCTAATTCAGTTCGACCACAACTCCGTAAAATATAAGGGATCTCTAACTCACACAAACATTCGCGCACAATACGTGCGTAGGGACTGGTTTCAAAACTGTATAATTCGAGTAATTGTTCAGGGGGCCGGGATGCCTTTTTGATTTGCCCTACCCCAAGTCGAGCCGTGTTAGCTACCATAGACGCCAGCTTTTGTAACTTTCCAAATTGCCATTTTAACGGTAAGGGTCGTTTGCCATAGGTTTCAAATAAGTATTTGATGATACTTAAGGATTCGTACATCTGAACACCAGTGTTAGGGTCGCTCAAGAAAGGAAACTGTGTCTTGCCTCCTGTTTCAAGCACCAACTCTCGATAGCGCGTTCCCAATTTAGGACAGGGATAAATTTCTGCATCTAAATCCAACTCAGTTAATGCTTCTCTAACCAATCTACAATAGGGGCAACCCTCAATGTCGAATAACATCAAAGCTACATCAGGCTTAACTGCTGCGGCTTTACTGCTAATTCCAGTTCCACTGCGTGCTAAAGAAACTAGCAGTGAACTCGCAAAATTAATTGGTTGTAGTTTTAAGTATTTCAAAGCAAGGCTCCCTGTAAATTCTAAAACGAATATACCAGTTACAGTGGAAACAATAAAAGTCACATATAACTTATCGGTACGAGTCTCAAATACTCAGCTAGCCAAATTTTTAAATTTATAAGTAGATGGTTTGACCTTTGGTGGCACTTTGTTTAGCGGCGTCCAAAATCTCCACTACCGTCATATTGTTTTCAAGGGCCGATAAATCTGTTGGCTTAACTTTTACTTTACCTTCAATTACCGCCTTAAGGTAACTAAAGCCGCTATTATAAGGACTTGCTAACCTTGGAAGTTTCTGTACTTTTTCATGATATTCGTCGTAGCCTTTAGCGATACGGACTCTAAGATTTTGACTATTATCTGAATACACTGCGCCCGTTAGTCCATAAATTTCCATATCTTTACGGCCCATGGGCCAATTCCAAGAAGCTTGTATCACGGTTTGCGAGGTTTCATAAGTGAGAATAATAGTCGCCTCGTCCTCTACATTGGGATTTACTTCTGGCTGCAATTGCTGCGTAACAGCTGTGACAGATAACGGCGTTTTGCCTTCCATTAGCCATGTAGACAGATTTGCGCCATAGCAACCAAAATCAATAATCACCCCTCCTCCATTTTGTACAGGGTCAAATAGCCAAGCCAAAAACTCGTCGTGTAAACCCAATTTAGCTGGGCCTTTATGTCCATCACGCACTATCAGTTTTCTTACTTCGCCTATCTCGCCACTTTTAACAATATCGTAGGCTTTATAGTTACTGGCATACCAAGAGGTTTCATAATTCGTCAGTAAATGTATACGATGCTTTTTAGCCAGTTTATACATTTTTTGAGCATGCTCACTATTAACCGCGAGCGGTTTTTCAACCATAACATGCACACCTAAAGGCGCCAGTGTTTCAACCACTTCTAAATGTTCATAGATACTACCAAATGCCACAGCGGCGCTGGGTTTCACCGTTTTCATCATGCTCTGCATGTCTGGATAAACTAGGCTCATCGCGAAGCCAAATTGTTTGGATAACCGTAAAGCAAGTTGTGTATCGGATTCAACCAACCCAACTATCTTTATTTCACCTCGTTGTTCACTCTCAAAAACCCAACCTAAGTGCACATGCGTCAGTCCAACTACCGCTATTGGTAGCGCGGACTCGGTACTTTTTACCTGAGAACATATTCCAATGAGTAAAAAGAGATACACTACTTTTTTCATTTTATACGCCTGTGTTCTTTTTGAAAAACATGACTTAGTTGTCTCTAAGGTTTGTTTTACTATTTGGCTATGTTACGAGAATAATATGATTTAGGTGGTGGGGTAAATATGCAAACGTATGTAGTGCAACGGCTATTATTTCATCTAAAAATAAAATAATGCCAATCCATCGTAATCTGGTATCACTCAAAACGCATATCAAGATGGATAACGATAAAACTGACGCGACTAAAACCAAGAAATCAAACAGAAAAATTAGCTAGTGGAACTAGAAATTGTGCCACACAAAGACAACAATCCAAGTTGCGGCGTTAAGAAAATCAGTCTTTAACTGCTTTAACTAATAACTGCAATGACCCTTGCTAATCTGATCCACCCTGTTCAATAACTAGCCTATTTCGGCCTTGTTGCTTGGCTTGGTACATAGCTTTATCTGCGCGGATCATCAAAGAGTCAAGGGTGTTATCGTTCAGATTTTGAAATGCTATACCTATACTGATAGAGGTGTTAATTTGGTTTTCATCCAACATTAATGGTGTCGTAACAGCTTTGATGACCTTCTTCGCCACTTTTTCAGCATATTCAATTGTCGCAATATCATCGAGCAAGATAGCAAACTCGTCACCACCCAATCGACTCAAACTATCGGTATCACGAATACATTTTTTAACTAGACCTGCTACTTCTACCAACAAAAGATCCCCAATATGGTGACCATAAGTATCATTAATTTGCTTAAAATTATCCAAATCCAAAAACAGCAATGCCATTTTTTTATGTTGGTCTCTTTTACTGTTATTTAGAGCGCGCTGTACCCTATCGTTAAACAATGACCGATTTGGCAGTTTGGTAAGGGGGTCATGCAATGCCATAAATTGTAAGTCTGCCCGAGCTTGCATCCTCTCGATAGCATTTCGGATATGTCTTGCGACAAAACATAACAATTGCTCGTCTTTTTTGGTGAAACCAATATTTTCTTTGTAACTTTGTACTACTACCACACCATGCAGAGGTGGATTACCAAACGGAACCCCTAACCACGCATAAGGCAAAGACCCTTTTATATAAACCTCGTTAGAATCAATCATGGATTGCATTTTCTGTTTACTTGCCAGTAGTGGTTTATTTGTATTTAACACGTAGCCAGTAATACTGGGCTTGTCTTTATCGAGTGGAATCACTTCATTAGGCGGCACTTCATCAACTTCATCTACAGCATAAGGCAAAGTGATAGCTTTCCCATCATCAATGACTAAGGCTACAAAAAAATTTGAAGCAAACATGAGTTTAGCGATGCTTTTATGAAGACGCTCATAAAACTCTTGCATATCTGATGTTTCAAAAATGAGCTCGGCAATTTCAAACAAAGTATCCTGAATTTTACCGCTATATTCCAGTTTCTCGATGGTTTGTTGTAGCTGTTCTATGGCGCTGTTCTTTTCTAGTTTGATGGCGGTAATAGAAGCGATTGCGTTTAAAGACTTTTGAGTTTGAGAAGAAAAATCAGCAATATTCCTACTGCCACAATAGATGACACCAAGTAATTTATCCCCTATCACTATGGGTACAACTATGGCGGACAAATGCTCAGAATTTTTTTGTACAAATTCAGGGTGAATAAGAAGGTTATCAATATTTTCAGTATGTAGCGATTTCGCTACTTTACCGATAAGTCCTTGGTCTAAACCAACCTCTATTAACTGATTGGCTTCGAGGGGCTTCGATTGTTTTTTTATAAAAGCCGTAGTCAGAGTAAGAATCTGTTTTGCGGGATCAAATGAATAGTATTCGATATCCTCGATATTGAGTTTATTGACCAATGTGTCAGATAAGTAACCGACAATTTCATGTTCTAAATTTGCGGGCAGGATGTCCATCAAATATTGATTCACAATTTTTAAGTGCTTATATTCGATTTCTAAATGATACTGCGCTTCTTTCATTATCCTTAAGCCCTTTGCCCTAATCTTAAACACTTAGATTTTTTACGTATTCTTACATTAAATCAAAGAATAAGCTCTAAACGCAAAAAAATATTAAACAGACAAGTAGCTTTACAATATACGTCCTTGTTATTTACAGCTGCAATATTTAAACAAATAACTAGTTAACTAGCTTGAGATAAACCAAACATTTATAAATGCTTAGACTATCCCAAGCTAGGCAATCCAGCTTAATCAGTCTTATACGGAATACGGTACAGCAGGCTATAGAACACTGGTACTGCAACTAAGGTTAACAAGGTAGCAAATGCCAAGCCCCCCATAATAGTCACCGACATATCTGCAAAGAAGGGATCAAACAATAAAGGAAGCACGCCTAAAATAGTGGTAATAGCGGCTAATGCTACCGGCCTTAAACGACTGACGCTTGCCTCAATCAACCCTTGTAATGGCGGTTTACCTTCAGCAATCTGCAGATCAATTTCTTCTAGCAGAACAATGGCATTTTTTATTAGCATGCCGAATAAGCTTAAAAAGCCTAACAATGACATAAAACCAAATGGCATATCTGCGGCCAACAAACCAGCCACAACGCCAACTATTGCCATGGGCACAATTAACCAAATAATCAAAGGTTGCCGTACCCGACCAAACAACACCACACTAATTAAAAACATCACTAAGAATCCCAGTGGCAAACCTTTTCCTAAGGCTTCTTGAGCTTCGTTAGCCGATTCATATTCACCACCAAACTCGATAGAGTACCCCATAGGTAGTTCAATATTTTCAATTTGGCCTTGTACCCGAGTAAACGCGGCACCTGCAGTTTCATCAGCCCCTGGCTCAGCAGAGACAGTAATCGTGCGCACGCGATCTCGACGTTGTATCAACAACTCTTCACTTTGATATTTAATATCACTAGAAACCTGCTGAAAAGGTATATAACGTCTTTGGCTGCTACTCCATACCATACTATTTTTTATATCGGACATGTCAGGCGTATCTTGGGTACGACTTTTTGCAATGATCGGATATAGATAGTCACCTGACTGTAACTGCCCAATTTGTAACCCACTACTAGCAAATTGAATAGCCTGTGAGAAATCCGAACGAGAGACACCAGCCAAACCTGCGGTTATCTCATCGTATTGCGGCGTTAATATTATGCCTTTTTCGCGCCAATCATCTCGTACACTGTCAATAAGCGAGTCGTCAAAATAGATATCTTTTACTTGTTGAGCAAGGTTTCTGAGAATAGTTGGATCGGGTCCAGAAATTCGAGTTTCTAACTTAGCCGGCGCCGCCGGACCAAACTGAATCACTTTAGGGTAAAAACGCCCATCAGGGTCAACTGACTTTAGTTTATCTGCTAAAGACTTCGCAGTAGCTGGAATATCTTCCGCGTTTGCAACCCTAACAAAAAACAATCCATAACTTTCGTTCGGCATTTCAGGGCCATATAGCAAAGTAAAACGCTCTGCTCCTCGCCCCACAAAACTTGCCACCGAAGTTACTGACTCATCATCTAATATGATTGATTCTCCTTTCATCATATTCTCTGCTGTGTTGCGTATATCCCTGTCTTGAGGGCTCCAATAATTAATAAAAAATACTGGAGCGTTAGAAGGTGGAAAAAAACCTTGTTTAATTAAACCAAAACTCGCATAGGCACTGATAGTAATGGCGATCAAAACAATCAAACTAATCCATCGATAACGCAGCGCTTGTTTCAGAAACGATAAGTAGCCTAGTGAAAAACCTGATAGTTTTGTTTCAGTTTCTTGTTGTTCACCAACTTTATAGAAGTAACGCCCTAACAAAGGTGTCAATGAAACCGCAAACACCCAACTAAGCATCAGTGAAATCAGTACTACTGCAAACAATGAAAACAAAAATTCACCGGTCGCGTCATCAGATAAACCAATACCCGAAAATGCCATAATACCAATGACGGTTGCGCCAAGTAACGGCCATTGGGTCCGTCTAACAATAAAACTGGCGGCCTCGATAGCTGATTTACCTTTTGCCATTCGCATCATCATGCCTTCTGCTACTACTATGGCATTATCCACTAACATACCCATTGCAATCACCATGGCTCCTAGCGAAATCCGCTGTAAGCGTAGGTCTGATAACCACATAAATAATACGGTACCCAACACGGTAATTAACAAAGTAACGCCCACTACCACTCCCGAGCGCCATCCCATAAATATGCACAACGCTAGGGTCACAACCAGTACAGACACTTCTAAATTAACAATAAAGCCATCAACAGCGGTTTCCACTATGCTGGCTTGGTCATACAAAGATTCAACTTCAATACCGGCAGGTAAGCTATGTAATAATTCATCAATTTTTTGATTAACTTTGTGACCCACATCCACAATGTTTACATCAAATTTGGCTGACACTGCAAAGGTGATGGCTTCTTCCCCGTTATAACGCATAGCACTGTCTGGAATTTCTACCGGCTGTATACTAATTTCAGCAATATCTTTTAATTTAATAGAGGCATTATTCCCCGGTAAAACTATGGGTAAGTTACGTATTTCTTGGAGCCTATTTGAGGAATCAGCAATAGATAATCTGACTTGTTTGCCTTCGACTAACAATCTACCACCACTAAACGGACGTAAATTATTATCTAAAAGCTGGGTAATATCAGGAAATGACAAACCTAAACCAGCAATTTGGAAAGTATCAAAAGTTGCCACAATCTCTTCTTGAAGAATGCCATTAACATCGACTTTAGCCACGCCGTCGATAGTTAACAATTCGCGGCGAATAATCCGCGAAAACTCTCTCACCTGATAAGGTGTAAAATCTGGGGCAGTTAATGCGTAATACAATCCAAATACATCACCAAAATCGTCAATGACTGCAGGTACTGTGGTACCTAATGGCAAGGATGACGTTAAATCACTCAATCGTTTTCTAAGCTCGTCCCAAATTTGTGGCAATTGGTCGGTGTCGTAATTATGTAAGACCTCAACTCTAATTTGTGACACACCCGGTTTACTGGTTGATTTCAGACGTCTTAATTGCGGCATTTTCTGCAAAGCAATTTCGATTTGTTCGGTAAGCTCTCTTTCTACTTTTTCCGCACTGGCGCCAGGATAATAGGTCATTATCATGGACTCTTTGATAGTAAACGCTGGATCTTCTAGACGCCCGATGTTCTCTAGTGCGACTAGCCCCCCCACAATACAAACTAAGGCAAGTAACCAAACGTTGACTGACTTTGTCAGTGAATAGCGAGCGATATCCATTACTGTTCGGCCTTATATTCTCTTACCATTAAACCTTCGCGCATATAGGTAATACCGGCTGCCACCACTTTATCGCCTTCAGATAAACCCTGGTCAACTATCGCAAATTTTCCAGACATACCGTTTACACTGACCTTGCGTTTGGTTACGATTTCTTGTTGTTCGTCAAACAACCATACGGCAAAACCAGTTTCGCCATCCCCAAATACTGCCGAAACAGGTACTGATGTAATTTTGTCGGTCGCTTTTTGGCTTTGTATGGTTACCATTGCTCTTGAGCCTGGGATCAGTAATGTTTCTTGAGCATTATCAATTGCAAAGGTTAGATTGTATGTCTGGGTAATAGGGTCTGGAATGGCTTCATGTTCTACATAGTGAATTTTAAAGGTTTGCTCTTCAATTCCAATGATACGAGCTGTGGCAATGACTTCGGTATTACCTTTATTCAAGGTCATTACACGTTCAGGTACATCAAAAGAAAAATACAACGATGAACGGTCTTGGATAGTGGCAACAGAATTTCCCACTTGTACATAACTGTCGTTTTCAATATATCTGTCAGACACGAAACCATCAAATGGCGCCGTAATTTTGGTATAACTCAAATCTTGTTTAGCGTTGTTTAGATCTAATAATGTAGTTTCGAACTGTGTTTTAGCATTGTCATAAGCACTCTGGGATACGCCACCTGTTTTATACAAAGACTTAATACGTTTTAAATCATTAGTCGCCAGTTCGTGTCGTACTTCTCGATCTTTTACTTTGCGTTCATAAGGAGCGGGATCGATCTGAGCCAAGACTTGTCCTTTTTGAACTTTTCGACCTTTTATTAAGTCAGTGGCGATTAAGCGCCCTGCCACTTCGAATTTAAGCTCTACATTTTTCACAGCTGAAACAACCGCTGGGAATTCATACACTTCACTACTTGGTTGTGCAGCCACTTCGAAAGTTTGCACCACTATTGGCGCCTTTTCTGGGTCGACCGCCGCTAACTCAGAACACCCCTGTAGTAGCAGTAATACACCTACACTGACCCACAATTTCATATTACTTCCTCAAAATACTTGAATAAAAATTAAACACACTAACACTTAGCGCCGCAATGTTAACACATTTACACAATGTGTAAACCATGTTGAAAAAATAGCGTCGTTATCGTAGACTATGTGCCAAGCTAAGAGGTGAACATTGATGTTAAATAGTACTCGAAAAATATTTGATACAGCCAAAGAGTGTTTTTTCCAACATGGTTATAGCGCTGCAAGTATTGCGATGATAAGTCGGTACTCAAAAGTGTCGCGGGTCACGATCCACAAACAGTTTTCTTCTAAAGAAATTTTGTTTAGAGCCTTTATTCAAAATTTTTTGCTCGAAAAAGACATACAAGTTCAAGCATATATAAATAGCCAAGGTCGCTTTTGGGAAGACACTTATGATTTTTTATCGCAACGTTGTACTGAAGTGTTTGAAAATATACCCAACGCGATCATTAAATCGGATTTATTTCTAGCTGGGCAATCTCATTGCGCGGACCTATTGGAACAAAACCGAATTAAAACCCAAGAGGCGATCCAAACTAAATTGAACCAAGCTATCGAAGATAATCAGTTGAGCCTGAGTGTTATAGGCTTAAGTACCTATGAATTTGCAAAAAATGTAGAATCAGTTGCTGAAGGTATTATGTTATCAAGCTCGGTTGATGATCCGAATGAAACGATGAGAACAACCCTGCGGATTTACCAAATAGCAAGTGAGGTCAACGACGCATAGCATATATTTTGAAACTGCAAAATGCTACGTGTAAGGTTACCGGCAATGCTAAGTAACAGACTCATTGTTAGTCAATGAATTAATCAAAAACTTAAGAATACTCACGTAGACGTATTCTCAATCTATCAATCAAAGCTATCAGTCAGATTAATCAGCTATTACAAAATTCAATCCTGAATCAGCACCCACTGTCATATTTAAGTCTGCATCATAAAAATTAAAAAATTGAATTTGCTCTAAGGTGGAAAAATAGCTCATTTCTTGCTGCATGATATTTTCTGGCTCAGTGCATGCTAATTCAGTGCTAACAATGTTAGAAATTGTCATGTTGTTCTTATTGTCTATTTCCAAGTCGCCACTGTATTCGTTGCAGCCGCCGAAACCACTTACTTGTAAATTTTGAACATCAATCGACAATGTTACACTACTATTTTCAATTATGGGTTGAGGTCCAGCGATACTATCAAAGGATGTTAATTCCCAGACAACATAATCAAATGCTGTTTGTGTGTTTTTAATCTGCAAATCTGACAAATTAATGTGTAACCCACCGTCTACAGCCAATTGTTCAAGGTCAATTTGCGCAGTTTCTGGGTAACCATATTCTTGGTTATAGCTAACATTAATTGAAATACCGTCAGCAATGGCTTTTTCAATTAAGGCAAACAAACCATCTACCGTTTTAATTTCTTGCTGAATTTCTTCAGATATTTCGTCACCTGAAACAGTATCAAATGCAGATACGACCTTATTGCCTAAAACATTCACTTCCATTTGAGATTGATATTCATCTTCACACTCACAAAATCGGTGACTTTGAATGGTATAGAATTGCCCCGAAAGACTGTCCCATTTTTTTTTAGCCGCTTGTAATGCACTTGTCTCATCTGATGGATTGACAACTATTGGATCAGTAACTGAATGTTGTTTGGCCACAAAATGTAAGCCCGAGTCCCCACCAACCACCATGGTTAACGTGGCTTGGTCAAATGAATAAAACTGCACCTGAGATAAAGTAGCAAAATAACTTTGCTCTTGTTGCATAACATCTTCTGGCTCAATACAAGCCATCTCTGTACTAACGATATTAGATATAGAGATATTGCTATTTTTTTCATCTAGTACCAAATCAGCACTATAGCTATTGCAGCCTCCTAAGCCACTTACTTGCATATTTTGCATATCAACCGAAAGTGAAATATTTGAACCATCGATAATGGGTCTTGGGCCAGCGATTGTAGTGAAAGACTCTACCACCCACGTGACCTTTTCCAATGCCAAGAGTGAGTCCTTTACTTCCAAATCTGATAAGGTGACAAACAAACCGCCATCAACAGCAAGCTGTTCAAGATCTATTTTCGCAGATTCAGGATAACCAAATTCTTCGTTATAAGTGACTTCAATCGACACCTCGTCTGCAATCGCTTTTTCAATTAACGCAAATAAGTCATCCACCGTTTGGATTTCTTGCTGCACTTCTGCAGAAATGGCTTGGTCTGACGCAATATCGTATGCGGACAGTATCAAATTGTCAGATACGCTGATTTCCATTTGTGACGACATCTCAGTTGCGCATTCACAAAAGCGTTGACTTTGAATGGTATAAAATTGGCCAGACTGGCTTTGCCACTTTGCCTTAGCGCTTTGCAATAATTCCAAATCAGACTCTGAATTATCGATTTCTTGTATAACCTGCATCTTATCGTCAGAGCTATTACACCCAGTGGTAGTCGCAAAAATAGCCAATAATAAAGGCAGCAAAATGAACTCTTTAACAGAAAACCTTAAATTATCTGAAAATCTAAAATTGCGTATTTTTGCCGAACTGGATAAACGAGTCATAGTAATAATGTTTTTATTTTAAGTTGTTCAATAATATAGCTTAACCTAATTTGTATTTCTGTAATCAATTGTAATCCTTATGTTAAATTACAATTGATTACAGCGCTTATCCTACTCCTAAAAATAAAAAAGCGCCTCAAATGAAGCGCTTATTATTATTTTCAATGTTTGATCTAAGCCTAGGTACTGACCTATCTCATTTTACCTATTTAAAAATGAGGCTTTTATTCAGCCAAATCAAAACGGTCTGCGTTCATCACTTTGTTCCAAGCTGACACAAAATCCGCAAGGAACTTTTCAGTTGAATCACTACTCGCATACACTTCAGCTATCGAACGCAAAATGGAGTTTGAACCAAATAGTAAGTCAACATCAGTTGCACTCCACTTAGCCGCTCCAGTCTTGCGATCATTACCCTGATATGCATTTTTACCGGTTTTGCTCCATTTAGTATTCATATCTAATAGGTTTACAAAAAAGTCATTGCTTAGGGTTTCAGGTTTATCCGTAAATACTCCGTTGCTTATTCCATTGGCATTAGCGTTTAGTACTCTTAATCCCCCTACAAGAACCGTCATTTCAGGCGCAGTTAGGTTAAGTAATTGCGCTCTGTCTACCAATAAATCTCCCGGTTCAAAACTAGTGTTAGTTGCAATGTAATTTCTAAAACCATCAGCAATAGGTTCGAGTACCGCTATAGATTCGATATCGGTTTGCTCTTGAAGAGCGTCGGTTCGTCCAGCTGAAAATGGAACGCTAATAGCACTACCTGCGTCTTTTGCCGCTTTTTCAATTGCTGCAGCCCCTGCTAGCACAATCAGATCGGCCAGTGACACTTTTTTACTACCAGAGTCCTTATTAAACTCAGCTTGCACTTCTTTGAGTGCTGTCAGAACTAATGCAAGTTGCGGTGGATTATTCACAGCCCAATCTTTTTGAGGAGCCAACGCAATGCGTGCGCCGTTGGCACCGCCACGCATATCACTGCCACGGAAAGTCGCGGCAGATGACCACGCCGTGTAGACTAACTGCTGAACAGTCAAACCTGTTGCCAATATTTTAGCTTTGAGCACTTCGACGTCGTTATCGTCAATCAATTCATGATCAACTTCTGGAATCGGATCTTGCCAAATCAAAGGTTCACTAGGCACCAATTTACCTAAACTACGCGAAAATGGTCCCATATCACGATGGGTTAGTTTGTACCATGCTCGTGAAAAAGCTTCGGCAAATTCTTGTGGATTTTTATGGAAACGACGAGAAATCTTGCCATACTCAGGGTCCATACGTAACGCCAAATCACTGGTAAACATAATAGGCTTATGTTTTTTACTACTATCATGGGCATCAGGTACATTTGCCGAAGAAGGATCTGTTGGAACCCATTGTATTGCACCAGCAGGACTCTTAACCATATCCCAATCATAACCAAATAAAATATCGAAATAGCTGTTGTCCCATTGGGTAGGCGTGTTGGTCCAAGCTCCTTCTAAACCGCTAGAGATAGTATCACCACCTATTCCACTTTTATGGGTACTTGTCCAGCCAAAGCCTTGCTCTTCAATACTTGCGCCTTCTGGTTCAGCACCAACTAGGCCTGCATCACCTGCTCCGTGGGCTTTACCAAAAGTATGACCACCTGCAATTAAGGCAACAGTTTCTTCGTCGTCCATCGCCATACGAGCGAAAGTTTCACGAATATCTCGAGCCGAACCTAAAACACTAGGTTCTCCGTTGGGACCTTCTGGGTTAACATAAATTAACCCCATCTGAACTGCCGCTAAGTTACCTTCGAGTTCACGGTCGCCTTTATAACGTTCATCATTCAACCACTCTCCTTCTGGTCCCCAGTAAATATCTTCTTCTGGCTCCCAAATGTCAGTGCGGCCGCCTGCAAACCCAAAGGTTTTTAGCCCCATTGATTCTAATGCAACGTTGCCAGTTAAAATGATCAAATCCGCCCAAGAAATTTTGCGCCCGTATTTTTGTTTAATCGGCCAAAGCAGTCGGCGGGCCTTATCTAAATTTACGTTATCGGGCCAACTATTAATTGGTGCAAAACGTTGATTACCTGTACCGGCACCACCTCGCCCATCTCCTGTTCGGTAAGTGCCAGCACTGTGCCAAGCCATTCGAATAAAAAACGGCCCGTAATGACCGTAATCTGCTGGCCACCAATCTTGTGAATCTGTCATGAGGGTATGTAAATCATCAATCACCGCGTCTAAATCCAGTGTTTTGAATTCTTCGGCATAATTAAAACTCTGCTCCATAGGACTGGATTCGCGAGTGTTTTGATGCAATATTTTGAGATTAACCTGATTTGGCCACCAATGTTCATTTTTTAACGGCTCAGGTTTATTTTTGCCGCCACTTCCCATTACTGGGCATTTATCTATATCACTCATATTATGAAGCTCCTGATGATGTTGTATGCACTTGATAAATTGGCACACCAAAATAATTCCCAATAAATGTAGCACTAATTGTGAACCATGCTCTAATGAAGGATATTGATTGCACTGATAGTTAAGTTCAATCGAAAAAAACAAGGGTAGATTTTTAGACCAATATGGGCGTGCTAAAGTATTACTTTATTTGAATCTCGGCTCATGTAAATATTGCCATTAAGAACTTTCACTCAGTACAGCTACTTTGTATGGTTTTCCATCAAAATAAATGAGCACGTAAATTGATCATATAAAGAGTGGATTAAAGGGAGTTAGAATGAAGTTTATATCAGTAATATTGATGATTTGTATCACTGCAACGCTCTCCAATTATGTGTTCGCCAAAGACTTTGTGGCCCACTGTCGCGACTACCCGCCTGATTTATATTTTCAAAACGATAAATGTTTAGGGGCTGTTCCCGAATTGGTAAATGATATTTTTAACGAGCTTGGCCACAATATTATTTGGATAAAAGCCCCCTGGTTGCGCTCCCTAAAAGACGCCAAAGAAGGCAGAGTTGATATTCTAATACGTCACTCCATGACGCCAGAACGAGAGAAGTTTTTAGCACCAATTAAATACGAGGATCGAGTTCGAAAACTCTCATTTTTTAAGTCTCCCGCGTTAAAATCAGACATCACCTCCTATGATGATTTACAAAAAGTGGTGGTGGGCGCTATTCACGGTGTTTTTTACTCTCCTAAATTTGCAAGAATGGATAAAAGAAGGGTCATTTTTGTTGAAGAAACCGAACAATTGGTATCGATGCTGGCACTGAGCCGTATCGATATTGCCGTTTCGTCAGAATCTCACAATAAAGAAATGTTCGAAGGCAAATTCGAAAAAAGTCACTTTACTGAAACTTTTTATAATCCTCACTACATTAGTATTCCTAAAAACTCTGCGGCCATGCAGTATTATGACGAGGTAGCCAACCTAATGGCCAAGTACATTGAACTCAATAAGATTGAACCGTATTTTGAAAAACATAATCTAAAGATGCAAAAGTTAGAAACTGAGAGTAATCATCAAATATTGACTGATAAGTAAAATCACTCAAGCGAACCACCAGTATAAGTGAGCCGTGTTTGTGGGTGAGATAAGGTCGTTCTAACCCTATTTTCTAGGGCACAATTTCAATAGCTGCATATAAACGGCTACCACCATCTGATACGATTTTACGGAATGCTTCACTCACACTTTTGTCGTACAAATGTGCATGAGTGTGTAATTCGTCAAGTACGCTCTCTAACCCTAGTGCCCCTCTATAAGGTCTCGGGTTGATCATAGAATCCGCTAAATCTGCAACGGCCAAAATTCGAGCACCTAAGCAAATTTGCTCTGCGATCAATCCTTTGGGATAACCACTGCCGTCCATTTTTTCGTGGTGTTGTAAAACCATATCTAACACAGGCCAAGGAAATTCAATGCCTTCTAATAACTCTTGTGCTCGACTGGCATGGGTTTTTATCAACGAAAATTCCTCATCATTCAACTTCCCACTCTTTGTCAATAATTCATTAGGGATAGCTGATTTACCGATATCATGGATTTGCCCAGCAATACGTATCCCCTCAACTTCAAATGCACTCAAACCTAACTGCTGTGCTATCAAACGAGCGATAACAGCAACATTATTTTGATGGTGAGCAGTATAATCATCGTTAACAGCCAAAATTGAAGAAATACTATTAATTAATTGGTACAAAAAAACATCACGTTTCATACTATTTTCCATAACTTTGTTTTTTTGCTAACTGAATAAAATCGAGAAAAAAGCTTAAGTTACAATAGTCCACATATCAAACTATTTGAATTCACCTGCCTTTCATTCTAACCACTTCTAGCCTATCCAATAATAAAACCGTCATAAATGCGTAATAGATCTGTTACATAGCATCACTAATATTTTGTAGTTTTAAACAAACACGGGAATAATAACATGTATAAAAAAGGAATAATTTCGTTGAGCGTAGTCGCTCTTTTGACCGCTTGTTCTGGCGATGATGGTGCTGATGGCACCAATGGTGAAAATGGCAGCAACGGCCTGAATAGTTTAGTTAATCATCAAACTCTAGCGTTTGGAAGCAGTGATTGTTCTTTTGGTGGACTCAAAATCACATCAGGTTTAGATGCTGATGCAGATGGCACCTTAGCTGAGAGCGAAATTGAAAACACCACTTTTGATTGCGAAGCCAATACAGTTGGCACAACTGGATCACGTTTACCCTATTCAGTGCTGCGTAGTGATATAGAAGACGGTGCCAAACCAGGCGCAAACTTTGAAATACGCAATGGGGGCTACGGCTCAGATATGGTTAAGCATCCTAGCAACGCTAACCAATTTTACGCACTCACCGACCGAGGACCTAACGCGAGCTATACTGGCGATTTAGGCACAGGTAAGGTGTTCCCTGTCGCCGACTACACACCGCGTATTGGGCTATTTGAAATTCAAGACAATGGCGATGTAAAAATCATCGAAGAGATTTTACTTAAGCGACCCAATGGTACCTTAATTACCGGTTTACCTAACAGCTCAGCACTAGGTGGCACTGGTGAAACCCCATATGCAGTGTTAAGCGATGGTACAGTTGAAGTGCTGCGTGAAGACATGTCGCAAGCTTATGATGCCACCAACAACCCTATATTACTTGATGACTATGGATTAGATGGCGAGGGTTTAGTAGCCTTGTCTGACGGCACTTTTTGGGTCAGTGACGAATATGGTCCTCACATGGTTCACTTTGACATAGACGGAACAGAAATTGACCGCATTAACGCCTTTGAAAATGATAATCGTGTCACCTTCAATCTACCGGCAGAATTTGCTAATCGCCGTGCTAACCGTGGTATGGAAGGTTTGGCAATTACACCTGACGAAAAGACCCTTGTTGGTATTATGCAATCGACTATGTATAACCCAAGTAGTGCAGTTAAAGCGTTAGACATAGTACGTATCGTGACGGTAGATACAGAAACAGGCAGCGTTTCACAATACCTATACCAACAAGAAAAAGCTCAAAACTCTCAATCTGGCATCTTTGCCCTGAGTGCCACTGAATTTGTGGTAATTGAACGTGATGGCGCTTTTTACGCATCTAATACGGATGCGATGAAACACCTATATAAAATAGACATTAGTGGCGCTACGGATGTTGAAACCATTGCGGATACAGGCGCCTGGATCCAAGACGCAGACTTAGGTTTAACCAAAGACGGGCAAACCCTAGAAGAAGTAGTCTTAAACGAAGGTTGGGATGGATTAACGAACATCACCCCTGTTACTAAAACCTTAGTGGCTGATTTAGTATCTGAAGTACAATACCCTCACGACAAGTTAGAAGGCATGTGGCTGATTAACGAATCAACTATAGGCGTTATTAACGACGACGACTTTGCTACTTGGGCCTCTGGTGGTGTGTTAGAGCAAAAATATTTGGATGCGGGTCAAACCGTAATTGATGCCAATACTCTCTATATTATTGAAAACCTAGAGTTTTAAAACAAAACTCTAAATCAAGCTGTAGCGATATATTACCGGCTAGCCGAAATGTATCGCTATAGCGTTGATTGAGTAATATCGTTGAGAAGAATTTCACTATTTCGACGTTGACGCCTTGGTATACAAACTATCACCATCCCCCCTTTTCTTGCCTCATTTCTATCATTTCAAATCACTGTGCGATCTGCAGGTAGATATACTTTCTATAGAATCAGGAGGTTGCAACAAGAACAGTACTATGGCAAAACGTGTTTCCAATTAATTGTTAGCTTTGGCGATTTGCTATTCCACCAACTAATGCTTGGGGGTAAATAGATTGCGAATAATGATAAAAGAAACGAATAGCTTTGGAATTAACGAAACAATTAATAGAGATTTAAAAATATTTGAAGTATTAGTCTGAACTAGAAAAGTGTACATATTGTTTCCTTGATTCAAGGAAATCAAGAAATGGTGCCCAGGGCCGGACTTGAACCGGCACGTCCTTACGAACGAGGGATTTTAAATCCCTTGTGTCTACCAATTTCACCACCCGGGCATCGAGAGGTACTTGTATTGCTACAAGCTGGTATTGCTAATGTACATGGAGGCGGAACCCGGAGTCGAACCGAGATACACGGATTTGCAATCCGCTGCATAGCCATTCTGCCATTCCGCCATTCCGCTATATACGTGTTGTAAAATAATTATCTCTATTTTACGCAAATTCTTCAATTAAATAAAGAACTTGGAGCGGGAAACGAGATTCGAACTCGCGACCCCAACCTTGGCAAGGTTGTGCTCTACCACTGAGCTATTCCCGCACTTTTTACTTCTTTAAGTTATTGCTAACTTGTTTCAGATTAAGTTGTCTTGCTAGTGTTTCGCTTGACTCCCTAAAACTGAGGCTGCATTCTACATTCAAAGTATTATGTGTCAACAATAAAAATTAGGTTTTTGAACTGACTGATTGAATTTTGACTTAAACGCGCTAATTTTAATCAAAACCTCCAAAATTAATGTCTAACTACGTATTTTTTTGATCGTCCCATGCCGCTTTGGTGTAAACCAGCATCGACCAAAATGACAGCACTGCCGCAAAATATAATAAAATATATCCCAAAGACACCCAATAAATTCTGATCCCCATAAAATATTCCATTTCTGACAACAGACCAATTAACGCTAACATTTGCGCCATGGTTTTAGCTTTACCCGCAAATGACACTTTGACCAGATCTTGTTTGCCTTGTTGACCCATCCATTCTCGAAGCGCTGAAATATATATTTCCCGAGACATTAATAATATGGCGGGAATGGTTATCCATATATCGTCATAACTATGGGTAATGAGTAACAATGCGGCGGCAACAATTAACTTGTCGGCCACTGGGTCCAAAAATGCGCCAAATGCCGTAGTTTGATTTAGTTTTCTAGCGAGGTAACCGTCAAACCAGTCGGTTATTGCGGCAAACCAAAAAATAAATGCTCCCGCTTGATGTGCCCATTTCCATTCTAAAAAATAGACAACAACAAATACGGGTATAAGCAACACTCTGACAATGGTAATGATATTAGGAATAGTCCACATTTAATCTTTGTATTTCCTGTAATCGGTTTAGGTTTTAATTCGAGACTATTAACCCACATGCAGCGGATTATTTCAAAGCTCAATTGTGAATATGATCGTAAATAGTCTCAGCTAGCTCTTCGCTAATTCCTGGTACGTTAGCAATTTCACCTTTACTTGCTTGTAATACGCCATGCAAACCTCCCATATACTTGAGAAGGCTTTGCCTTCGTTTTGCCCCTACTCCTGGAATAGACTGCAGTTTAGAAGTGTTTTTCTCCTTTTTACGTCTTTGCCTGTGCCCTGCTATTGCGAAACGGTGCGCTTCATCACGAATATGTTGTATTAAATGTAAAGCCGCGCAATCTGCTGCCATCGGAATAGTGGCACGACTGCCCGCCATTATAAGGGTTTCTAAGCCAGCTTTGCGGCTAGTTCCCTTCGCTACACCTATCAAAGTGGGTTTTTTGGGTTGTTTCCAATCATTGAAGTAAGTCTCGGCTTGAGTGAGTTGCCCTTTTCCGCCGTCAATAAATAAAATATCGGGGATTTTACTCGGGTCTTTTACATCTCGATAGCGTCGTTCTAGTGCTTGCGCCATAGCGGCGTAATCGTCCCCTGGTGTAATCCCTTCAATATTGTAGCGTCGGTAATCGGTTTTATAAGGCCCTTCCCTATTAAACACCACACATGATGCGACAGTTTGTTGCCCAGACGTGTGGCTGATATCAAAACACTCCATACGTTGTATAGGCTGCTCAAACTCTAAAATTTGTTCTAATTCAATATAGCGGGCAAATACCGACTTTTGGTGACTCTGTTTGGATTCTAATGCAGTTTCAGCATTAGTGTTGGCTAGGTCAAGATAGCGGCGTTTTTCGTCACGTACACCTTTATAAAATTGAATCTTACGAGCCGCTTCTTTTGTTAACAATGCCTCAATAGCAGATTGTTCGTCTAATTCACATGGGATCACTATTTGCTGTGGAATGATTTTATTGCCAGCAAGATAAAACTGTAAGATAAAAGATTGAAACACTTCAGCGTCACTCGACTCTGCGGGCACTTTAGGATGAAAACTTTTACTTCCAAGTAATTTATTGTCGCGTATAAACAGTCCTTGAATGCTGGCTATACCATTGCGATATGCAAAACCAAACACATCCATCTCTTGTTGATTACCACTGACCCACTGTTGCTCTTGCACCTTGTTTAAAGCACCAATCTGGTCACGATAACGCGCTGCGGCTTCAAACCTAAGTTCGCTACTAGCTTGTTCCATTTTAGTGACCAAAGAGTCAATCACCTGTTTATTTTTGCCTTTTAAAAATAGTCGCGCAAATTGCACTTGTTGTGAATATTCTTCATCAGTCACTAACCCCTCAACACAGGGGCCTGCACAGCGTTGTAATTGATATTGTAAACAAGGTCGGGTGCGTGCGCGGTAATAGCTGTCTTCACATTGGCGAATAGGAAACAATCGTTGCATAGTGCTTAAACTCTCGCGCACGGCCCAAGCACTAGGATAAGGTCCAAAATACTCGCCCTTGAGCTTTTTGGGGCCACGGTGATTGCTTAATCGAGGGTGTAAATGATCAGATAAAAAGATAAAGGGATAGGACTTGTCATCTCTAAGTAATACGTTGTAACGAGGTTTGTATTTTTTTATGTAGTTATTTTCGAGAATAAACGCTTCTGCTTCACTATGAACTACGGTGACATCCATATTGCGGATTTGTTTAACTAACGACCGAGTTTTAATGCTGTCGACGTTGCTACGAAAATAACTCGCCACACGTTTCTTTAAGTTTTTGGCTTTGCCTACATAAATCACATCCTCGTTGTGATTATACATGCGATAAACACCTGGTTGGTTAGTCAGGTTTTTAAGAAAGGCTTGGTAATCAAATGATTCGTCTGGACTGATACTCATTACAATAGGTAGATTTACAAATGATCTGATGAAATAAGTTTATTTCTCAATGCTAGATGGGTCAGCTCAACGTCAGTACTCACCTTGAGTTTTTCAAACATTCGATAACGATAGGTATTCACTGTTTTAGCGCTGATGTTCAGAGAAACCGCAATATCTGGTACTTTGGCCCCTTTGGTCAACATTAAGGTAATTTCTAGCTCTCGCTCTGACAATTGATCGAAAGGATTGCTATCGTTTAAGTTAAGCTGCCCTAGAGCAATCTGTTGAGCGATGTCGGGGGAGACATACTTTTGACCCGCCGCCACTTTATAGATGGCTTTGATCATTTCTTGTGGATCAGAGTCTTTAGTCAAATAACCAAACGCCCCCATTTGCATGACTTTAGCCGGAATAGGGTTTTCTTTGTGAACTGATAACACTATGACTCGGGTATTTTCAGAGAATCGTAAAATTTGTTTAGTGGCTTCCAAGCCACCAATCCCCGGCATGCTCATATCCATTAACACTATGTCTGGTGCATTATTACGACAATATTTAACCGCATCTTCACCATTGGTGGCTTCGCCTACAACATTAAAGTTATCTACGTCTTCTAAAATACGGCGAATACCGGTTCTGACTAATTCATGGTCATCAACTAATAGCAGTTTAATCAAGGTAAGATCTCTTTAATTCTAACGGTAAAAATGTGTACTGAGTCTATTCCAACCTTGGATCGTGTCAGCTAATCCTTGTCCAATATTATACGCATAACACTGTTTAATCTGGCATCGAATCACCCATCTGTTTTGACAGTTAGCAATTGCCAATGGTTTAGTGGGTTTACCACCACAACGACAGCTAACTGGCATCTCGGTGACAGTTTTTTCAATCTCAGATTGTTTGGTTTTTCCTTTGAGCAGGAGCATATTTATCTGTGAACAATACTATCTATAAACCAGAGCATAAAGGATTACATTGCAAAACCATACTGAAACTCGTGATATCTCACCTCGACAGGCTAACTTTTAACCAGACAGACACGTTTAAACCCACATCTTAAGCTGTGTTTTTTACATAATACAACAATAGTGATGGGTAAAACGAAGAGCCGTTTAAAAAGAGTGTTTTAGGATGTTATCTATTTTTAACTGCATTTTAGGCGAATATACACCCTAAATCATCCAGTTCTGTTAATAGCACTTATAATAATATTGATAATATTGCAGCACAAACAGTCACACTGTATCTGTTTATATGTAAAAGAAGTTAACCGGCTAAATATTGCTTAACCTGAGTTACTTATATAACAAATACGGCGCCCGTTGCTGTTTAAAAGAGACTAAGTCTGCTTGCCAAGAATATTGAATGGTCTGTAGCGCCTGACCTGATAACATGGCTTTTCTGAGCTTGTCTGTACCACTCAACTTATCCATAAACGACGCGCGTTCAAAAAACGTTGCGTCTTGCTGTTTAAAAGCTTGATACCACTGATAAAATACATTCAAATCAAAACCTTGAATACTGGCAGTTCTAAGATCTTGCCCGGTAACTTGAACACCTTGTAGTTTAGGATTGTTTGTCACGCCACTAATAGCAATTGGCGTAAACTGAAAATGTCCAATATTGACTTTATCATGCCCCACTACTTGAAAGGGGTATGGTGTCCCCCTTCCTATACTTATAGGTGTCGCCTCAAATAGACACAGAGACGGATACAGTGCAATGGCTTGAGCGTTAGGCAAGTTAGGGCTAGGAGCAATCGGCAGTATATAAGTATCTTTTCTTTCGTATTCCTTTACTGGGATCACGGTTAACTTTAAGTCGTAGTCAAAGTCAGCGAGTGTTGAATTGATACTCAACCATCCTTCACCGAGGATCATCAGCGCTAATTCTCCCACTGTCATACCATGACTAAGAGGAATGGGATGCATTCCTACAAATGAACGAAACGCATCTTCAAGAATAGGACCGTCGACATAGGCGATATTAGGATTGGGGCGATCTAGCACTAAAAACTCCACCTCATTTTCTGAGGCAGCCTGCATCATATAATGCATTGAGCTTATGTAAGTATAAAAACGCACGCCTACATCTTGAATATCAAAAATAATCACATCAAGTTGCGACATGATTTCATCTGCAGGTTTTTTGTCTTTACCATAAATCGACACGATATTAATTCCAGTCACCGGGTCGACACTTGATTTAACGATCTCACCCGCACCATGATTTCCGCGAAAACCGTGCTCGGGTGCAAAAATAGCAGTCACATTGAAGTCGTTTTTTCGCAAAAAATCAACTAGATGCACCTCACCAATAGTCGAGGTTTGATTAACCACTACACCAATTCGTTTGCCTTGTAGCTGTGGGAAATACCTAGCAGTTTGCGCAGCCCCTACTTGCGATGCATGAATAACCTTAGCTGTTGCATCAGTGCTTTGCGACAAACACCATAGTGCAATAACCATAAACGCAAACTTAAGGATGATAACTTTGGACGCGACACACTGTTGATTCATATTCATGCTCGTTTTTAATAAAGTAAAATTGACCGCGCTAATCCTAGGTATTTAAAGCCGCCACAGAACGACGCAAAAAACCGTCATTTTGTTGCAAGATTTTTCGTCCTAAATGTGGCTCAACACCCGTTAAAATATGCAAGATAGAAAGCTTTACCATAAAGTTAGTCTTTTTCAACGCTTGTTCTGCGGTATAGGCGTCAACCTGCGTTGCCTGCATCACAATACGAATTGCTCGCATATGTAATTTCTTATTGCTGGCACTGACATCAACCATCAAATTCTCGTAACTTTTTCCTGAACGGATCATACTGGCGGTAGTGATCATATTTAATACTAATTTTTGTGCAGTACCGGATTTCATTCGAGTAGAACCAGTCAAGACTTCGGGGCCTACCACTGGACAAATAGCAATGTCGGCATGTTTGTCTATCTCAGAACCTGGGTTACAACTCAGACTGACAGTTTTCGCCCCTATGCTCTTGGCATAGTCCAAGGAACCAATGACATAAGGGGTGCGGCCACTTGCAGCAATTCCCACTAATACATCTTTGTCACAGAATTGAATATGCTTAAGATCATCAATGCCCATTTGCGGATCATCCTCTGCTCCTTCTACCGCTTTAAGAATCGCCTTATTGCCACCTGCGATTAGCCCAACGACTTGTTCTGATGGAATACTAAAGGTTGGCGGACATTCAACCGCATCTAAGATCCCCAACCGTCCACTTGTACCAGCACCGATATACACAAGTCGACCACCCACCTTAAACGCTTCCACAACGGCTTCAACTGCTTCACTAATGGGTTCAATACATTTTTCTATCGCTAATGGGACTTTTCGATCCTCATTATTAATTTGCGTTAGAATTTGTTTACTGTCCATCAAATCAATATCCATGGTATCTGGATTACGCCCTTCAGATACCATGCTATCCAATTGATTTAATAATGAATAATCACTTTCATCTGTAAATTGATTCGACGATTCGCTGTGATCGTTATCTACTTTTGATTGTACATTGTCACTATTCTTTTTCGCCAAAATACAGGCACCGTCTAGGGCGGTACCGGATGATAAAACACAAAACTCAGCAATTTCGGGTGATAGATATTTAAGCGTAGGCTGAGCTAAACCACCCAATAAAACAACGGCAGATAGTGACTCTTTTCTAGTCGTTAAAATTAGCGCTTCACATGCCCGAGTGTGTTTATCGACTACCTGTTTCGCTGCATCACAACTATCGGCTAAATCAAATACTATCGGGCACATTTCAGCAAACATTTTAGGCGACGCTTTACGCAGCCAATTCGCCACATCCTCTTGGCTTTTACCAATATGCGATAACACTTGTTGCGATAGTGAGCTTACAGGTTTACCTTCATTATCGTAATCATCTAGTAGGATTTGAACCGCACTAAAGCCCAATTGTGCCCCGCCACCGTGGTCTCCAATTGGAAATCCCCAACCACCATAATAATGCTCGTTATAATCTGCATCTAACCGCGCCCCTACCGAGCCCGTACCAAGAGCAACAACACTAATTGGTGCCGCATGGTTGGCACCGTACAAAGAGGTTTTAGCGTCATTGCAAACCATCAATGAGGCAAATGTAATCGGCATAACATGCTGCAACTTTTCGGCTTGATGTGCAACGCCTCCGCCTGCCACTCCCACCACTACTGAAACCTGTTCAGCCTTACAATCAAAAGCCGTCATCAATTGTAATAGAATAGAGATAATGGTCTCTCTAGCAGAATCAAAGTCGTTGGTTAACGAAGACGGCCCACCTTTTACTTCAAACTGTTCGCCACTTTGTAAATTTTGAATACGACCGTAAGTTTTTGTGCCGCCACCATCGACACCAATAATATATTCACACGACATTATACGATCACCTTAGAGAGTTGCTGTTCATCTGATTGTTTCTTCCCTGAAATACACACTAAAAATGAAATAAAGGTTCCAATACATAACTGCCAAGTGAAGCCTAAATCAAAATGATGCTGCGCAGGCAATACTGATTGAATAATATAAGGTTGAAAAATTAAAGGAACACAAAAGCCACATATTAGTGCCCATAAAACTGTGGTTTGGTTGCCTCGTTTTGTAAATATGGCCGCCGCAAATACGCCCAGCAATCCACTATAGGAAAACACCATCACGCTTAAAGCAAACGCAAGCAAAGGTGTGTCACTAAATTGTTGCCAAAAATAGCAAAGAATAGCCATTGCACCCAATACTAATGCTACGCTAGCCATGGCCACTTGCCCTGCTCGCACAAAATGTTTATCTGAATGGTGTTTTTTTCGTTTTAATGTCCAAGGACGATAAATATCCTGCACTAACACTGAGGCCATTGAATTCAATCCAGAATTTAAGGTTGAAAGGGCGGCAGCAATTACACCAATAGTCACAAAACCTCGCACTCCGGCTGGCATCTCATTAAGTACGTAATACATAAAAATGGTGACTTTTTCTCCTGAAAAAGTTTGATTTACAGCGCCGGCTTCACCGCCCAGCATCAAATCAGGGCGCTGGTAAAACACATAAAGCAAAAGACCAATGGCGATAAACAACAACATCACGGGGATCACTAACACCACTGACAACAACAAAGAGCGCCCACCTTCTTTAGCATTCTTACAAGTTAAAACGCGCTGGGTCATATCTTGGTCTAGACCAAAAGCGGCAATATTTAATAATACAAACCCGGTCAGTGCCGACCACATGTTAAATACACCCGCCGAACTAAAATCCAGAGCCCAGTTAAAAATTGTTAACTTAGACTTTTCATCGCCACCAGGGTTATCTAGCACCGCCCATATTTCGCTGAAATCGGCAGGAATAGAAACCAGTAAGAAATAAATCACTAAAAACGCAGCGGTGACATAAACCACACATTGGATCACATCACTGTAAATAACAGTTCTGATGCCACCAATAACCGAATACCCTAGCCCTACAGCCACCAGTATAAAAGTGGCAGAAATGACACTACCGGCAGCAATATCACCGAATAAAATCATTGAGACTGCGATTGCAGCCATATAAAGACGCGCACCGCTGGCAAATATTCTGCCAAATAAATACAAACATCCGGCCTGTTTCTTGGCTGATTCGCCAAATTGACTTTCTAGCAATTCATAAACGGTAGAGACTTTGTTTTCATAAAATCGCGGGATAAAATAACGCATCACCAAAATAGCAGCGATAAAAGCCCCTACATTGGTTGCCAAATAAGACAGGTCTGAGCGATAACCTTGGTCTGGACCGCCCAAAAAAGTAGCAGCAGATTGCGATGTAGCCAATACAGATATCGCAACCAACCAAACTGGCATTTGGTTACCGCCCAAAAAATAATCTTTAGTATTGGCAGACTTTTGACGATTGAAGTACCAACCGGTGACCAAAAGTAACCCTACATAACTTGCAAATACAATCCAATCAGCAAGAGCAAACTGTGCCCCCATAAAGATACGCCTTATTTAAAATTATTCTTAATTATGATGCTAAATGCCAAAATCCATTCTCCAATTAGAATATACAATTCATAATAAGATGCAAATTAATAATAATTTATTTAAAACAATCACTCTCATTAACATCAATAAAATTCCGGTTTTAAGTGCTTGGACAATCCTCAAAAGGCTTACATCCCCCTGAAAAATCGAAATTTTTTCGTATTTCAATTATTCAAAACAGCTTCATAAACCAGAGAAACGACACTGCCATATTTACCCGTTTCGAATTTTTTACCTTCAAATTCGTAATGTTTATCATCCCCCACAATCTGAGTGTGGCGAGCATTAGTAAGCAGAATAATCGCCAAATCATGTTGCGGATCAATTACAGTAACTGTACCGGTCCAACCTGTATGCCCGTATGCAGAAGGGCTAGCGTAAGGCCCAAAATGCCATTTAAGGTTGCCATTACTGGCGCGTCGCCAACCTAATCCAAAAGTACCATCACCTTCATCGGGTTTAACAAAGAGATCTAATACCCCTTGCTTGACCACTTGTTTTTCGCCATAGCCGCCACGGTTTAGCAATAATTGCGTCAATACACCTATTTCTTTGGCTGTAGAGAAAAGCCCTGCATGGCCGGCAACCCCTCCTAAGGAGTAAAATGCTTTTTCATCATGCACTTCTCCTTGCAACACATACTTACGAATATTGTCGTGCTCGACACGTTTTCCGCGACTGGTTCCGTGAATTTCAGTGGCGGCAAATTGCTGCTTGCTAAACCCCTTTTGCAAAGGATTAAACACCGTATTGGTTAATCCAAGAGGGCGATAAATTTGCTGTTCAACATAGCCATCCAGCGATGTGCCAGTAATGCGTTCAACTAACATTCCTAACAACATATAATCGGTGTCGCTATACATACGTTTGCTGTTACGGCTCGCAGCAAAAGGGACCTTGGTTAATAATAATCGTTTGGTACGTTCAGTATTTTGTGAGTAAAAGTTAGGGCCTAGATTGTTGTCTTTGGTAAAAAAACGAACTTGCGGCGCATACCCAGCGGTATGTGTCAGTAAATCTTCAACCAGGCGAGTTTCACGGCCTTGTCCTCGGTATTCTGGTAAATAAAAACCAACCGGCTTAGTCACATCCAGTTTTTTTTCACTCATTAACTTCATTAATGCCAAGTTAGTCGCAAACATTTTAGTATTTGAAGCTAAATCAAATATTGTATCTGTGGTCATTGGCACCGGTTGTGCCAATGACTCGCCACCATCGGCATATTGCCGGGCCACGCCATAGGCGCTATGTTTAAGAATTTGTCCATCCTTAATCACCATTAAAACCGCGCCAGGGAATCCTTGTTGAATGTCTTTATTAATCAGTTCATCTACCGCCAAAAACCGTTTGGTGTTTTTAGCGGTGACATCTATCAACGTAGGATACGGGATCCTAATATTCAGACTGGCACCTTCAGGCAAGATATTTTCTACTCGCAGCGTGTTTTCTTTATTACGAGTGCGGCGCGACAAACTATATTGATAACGTTGATAGGGTTTAAAGGGCTGGGTAATATTAAGTTTCTGACCATTAACAAACACGTCAGCTGTCTCAGCATCAACATTATCAATGATGATTTCCCCTTTACCTTGATAAGCTTTAAATACAGCTCGATCGTTGACCAACTGCCGTGTACTGCGGTTGACTTCTGGGAAGACTGTATCTATTTGACCATGATTCAAGTTCACCACTGCAACAGGTTTGACGATTTGTTCTTTTTTGTATGCTGTCATCAAGCGCTGAAGTTTGTTGGGGAAATATTTGTCTACTAAGGCAAATAGTGCCGCAGCTGTTTTACTGTCGGGTTGACCGGTAACTGTCCAAGGTAAAAAATGCATTTGAAATGCAGACATAGTGTCCAGCGTCGATTGATCAAGCTGCCCTGTTTCAGTTACACCATAGCCATAAACACGCAGTGCCCGCTGTACTAGCGCTAAACTTGGTGGTGCATCATTAAACATCTGCCAATAATGGTTAATTGTATCGTTATCGTACCAAGCACCAATTCCTGCTTTATAGAGTTGATACCAAGGGAAACGCGGGCCGGGATCATTTTTACGGCTTGGTGCAATATCTGAATGCCCGACTACACCCGTTGGGCTAATATCAGGATTACGCTCAAGAATCTGCTTGGATAATTCAATAAGCAATTCAATTTGTTTAGGGTCGTAATCAGGGAACAAACATAGCCTGTTTACGCCATGCTCAGTCTTAGGCGCGTTACTAGTCGATTTAGCCCGCTGACAACTGGGAACATTGACTATTTCAATGCCAATAGACTGATCATTGAGTTCCTCCCGCCCTTGCCAAAAGCTATTTCCAGCGTGCCACGCACGTTCGTCTTCATCAACCAACTGCAAAATTTTTAATTTGTCTTCTGGGTAAGACGTATCAAAACGTTCGGGAATTAAATAATGAGAGCTCAAGCCGCCTTCATCCACTAAGGCTGTGACCGACTTTTCATAATCAATTGCAGTAAAATGCATGACTAGGAATTTTACTCGATGGCTATAGTTGTGAGATTGCATTTTTTCAATGGGAAGCAAACTACAACTTAGCAATGAAGTCCCTAGACCAACATGAACCAATATTCTTTTCCAATGCCATTGCATAAACTTACCTTGCTAATAATTAACAGTTTTGGTTTGCATTTTTGAATAATTTAACTTTGATTAAACTACCATTAACGAATAACTATCTTCTATACTCGTAACAAAATTAAATGAATCTACTGCAAATTATTCAGGGCTAAAATTTAAATAATCTAGCGTCAATCGATTCAAAGCAAACAAAAACGGGGACTGTACGTTACTGTAATATTTAGAATTTTATAACACTACTACTAAAAAAGGTAAATTATTACAAAATATTGGAATAAAAAGAAAATTTTATTCTTGACGTCCTAACCCATAATTTGGTAAACATTAGGTGTTCTGCTCGAAGTCATCAGTCTTACAAGAATGTTTGTACCAGAACTCTTAGTAGCAATGTCACTTATTATCAATAAATAAAAACAGGTGAGAACATATGTCAACACAACATACAACTATTTTAGAACGGCGCTCACATCAGGCTGTCGGAAGAAAATTAGGGTTTCATACCTTACTAAGGGGAACATCATGAAATATGCTTTGCGATCCTTTTCACTATTTGCATTGCTTCTATTAGGAATGAACGCAAATGCAGCACAGGTAGGTGAAATTGTAGGGAAAATAACTGGGCCGGACGGTTTACCAGTTGAAGGCGTGATGATCGAAGCTAAAGGTGATGTATTACCTAGAGCCCGAAAATCTACATCCAATGCCAATGGTAGTTACCGTCTACAACTTTTACCGCCAGGTAATTACGTAATAACCTTTACTTCAGCTAATAATCAGTCGGAAACTATCAACACTTCTGTGCTGCTTGAGCAGAAAAAGACACTTGACTTTCAACTAGGCTCTACCAACACAGAACAAATAGTGGTTTATGGGCAAGCTTTAACCACTTCAACCAATGCTTCACTGGGTAACTCACTTAATTCAGACGCTTTAGATGTGCTACCGACCGCTGTTGAATACAGCTCGTTACTGCGTTTAATGCCTGGTGTTCAAGTCACCTCTGACAGTGTACGTGGTCCAAGTGCAGGTGCAAGCGGCCAGGATAACGGCTACAAAATGGATGGCGCGAACCTTTCTACTCCTTTGTTTGGTTTTTTAGCTTCGTCCCCATCAACCCATGACATTGCACACGTATCTGTCGAGCGTGGCGGTGCTAGAGCTGTCGGATTTAATCGAAATGCTGGCGTAACTTTAAATACTGAAAGTAAATCAGGAACCGATGAATTTAAGGGTGATATTACTTATCGTCTGCAAAAAGGTTCTTGGCAAGCAGATGACGAAGACGGTCTAAGTACAGAGGACGACATCGCTTACATCACTTTAGGAGCAGGTGGACCACTTATTGAAGACCAACTCTATTTTTACGGTTCGTATTACACACGTGACGATTCAAAAGAAAGTGGCACAAACGCTCGAGGCGATCTTCCTGATATTACCAATGAGCGTGAAGAATACTTCGGTAAGTTAACATGGACGCCAATTGATGACGTTTTGATTAATGCTAGTTATCGAAGTTCTGAAGTGACCACCACTAACCAAGAAATATACGAAAATAATCCGGCATCTACAGCAAAAGACGGTGTTGACGAATTTGAAGTATTGGTGATTGATGGGTCATGGATCATTAATGACGATACCACTTTCAACATGTCTTATGCAGACAGTAAACAATCGGCTGGTTCGTTCCCAATTACAAATCTAGGATTTAGTGGCCAGTCAGGTAGTTCATTGGATCTTTCAGATTTAGCGTCACAGGGTTACTTTACCGTGCCAGACCTTGAAATCAGAACCGGTGCTGACGCTAATGAACAAGCGTTAATCGATGCCTACAATGCTGGCGCAGCCCCTCTTATCGCTCAATATGGTATCAACGGTGAAGCTCTTGGTAGTGTAGGTGCTGCTTCGACTATTAATGATAACGCTTATTTGGGTAAAACCATTGAAATGTCGTTAAATCACGTTATGGATATTGGCAATACGTCACATGAACTTCATTTTGGTATTCAACAAGAAGAAGGATCTGAAGAGCTGTTTCGTGTATCTAATGGCTGGGGATCCATTGCGTATTGGGGTGGCATAGACTACGACGATGGCGGCATTGTTGCACCCGATGGCGATCCCGTTCCAGTGGGTACTGCTTATAGAGCAACAGTGCAAACCCGTGGCTTCGATGCAGGTGGCTTAACTGGTCCACTGGTTTCAGCATCTAAATCAATAAACATTGCTGTAAACGACACCATATATTGGGACGATTTTACCTTTGATGTAGGCTTTTTGCTGAGCCAAGATGAGATAATTGGTCAAGGGTTACGTCGTGCCGACACAACCTCTGGCTGGGAAGAAGCACGCGGTCAGTCCTACGTAATGAAAAAAATTGGCTTCAGTGAAACCTTCCAACCGCGCTTAACTGTAACTTGGGACTACAGTCCCGATGCTTCAGCATTCGTAAGCTTTGCAAGATACAATCCGTCGGTCAGCTCTCTTGCTCGCGCGGCCTCTTGGGATCGAAGTACTGGTGGCAGTACTACTTGGGTTTACTTTGATGAAAACGGCAGTTTCCTTGACTCTCAAACCAATGTTTCATCTACAGGAAAGCTCTTTGCTGAAGACCTAAACCCAAGAACAGTACAAGAGTTTATTGTGGGTCACCAAACAGCATTCCAAGACAACTGGACTATTCGTAACCACCTTCGCTATCGTCGTACTTGGAACTATTGGGAAGATACTAACAACAACTCTCGAATCACTTATGATTGCGCCTACTACCAAGACCTTTATGCTGGGTTTGAAGATTTGTATCCAGACTTGGTTGCTGATGCGGCCAATTGTAAATTTGACTCACCAGACCCAAAAGATCTCTATATTCCAGTTAACAACCTGACTGGAGAGGATACATACGTTATTGCTCAGCTAGAAGGGGCTTATACAAAGTATCTAGAAGCGAGTATGGAAGTCGACTATCAGTCTGAGAACTTCTTTTCTACCTCGTCAATAGTCTGGAGTCATTATTATGGCAATTTTGACCAAGATGGAACCACTCGTTTCAACAATGACCAAGCTACATTCATTGGGTCTTCGAATATTGGAGACAGCTATTACGGGCAATTATGGGGTAGCTACACTAATGGTAATTTACGAGCAAACCGTCCTTGGCAAGTTAAAAGCTACGGTGCCTACAATTTTCCGTGGAATGCATCGCTTGGTTACTTGGCTTACTGGCAATCTGGTCACACTTGGGCGCATCAATGGGCAAGCACTCAGTATTTGGAGCCCCGTGGTAGCCGCAACACACCAAGTCACTGGCAGTTGGATTTGAATTACACTCAGAAATTTGATATTTCAGGAAGATACGGATTTAATCTTCGTGTAGACGTATTCAATGTCTTTGACAAACAAACTGGTTATAACCCTCAACCACGCTACAGCGATTCAGCGTTAGGTGAATACCGTAGCCATGAAAATCCACGTCGTGTTCAACTGACGGCAGCATTTACCTTCTAAAGGATTAATGTGAGTAAATTTAGCCCCGCAAAGTGAATACTTTGAGGGGCTTTTTTATGTCTATTTTTGATTAACTCACCGGTGATTCCAACAACCTCAGGCTTCCTTGATCCGCATTGAGTTCTACCTTAACCCCAACAGGTAAAATATTATTATCGCGCACATGACCAAACTGCCCGCCCATATAAGTAGGAATGCCGAGTGGTTTAAAATAGTGTTCCAATATTTGTAGTAACGTAAAACCGCCGTACCCTTTTTCAGGATCACAATCGCTACATTGCCCAAAAGCGACGCCAGCCAACTGTTCAAGTTTTCCTGCGAGCTGTAGGGTAGATAAATAACGGTCTATGCGATAAATAGACTCATCAACATCTTCTAAAAATAGTATTTTATCCTGCATATCGGGTAAATAAGGGGTGCCAACCATACTGGTTAATACAGTCAAATTGCCACCAATCAAGCGCCCTGTTGCGACACCAGAGTTGATGACTTGAATACGATTTCTGCGTTGTGTAAGCGCTTTTTGGTCTTTGTCTGCTTGGTTTTTAATCGTAAATTCGCCACCGTCAAAAATCATTCTACGCAGTTGTTGAGCTTGATCTTGGCCCCAATAAGAAACGCCAACAGGGCCATGGAAAGAAACCAAACCGGTACGCTGATAAATGCTATTTAAAAGCGTAGTAATATCACTGTAACCCATTAACACCTTAGGATTTTTAGCTATCAAATCGAAATCGAGAAATGGCAAGATGCGATTACAACCCCAACCTCCTCTTATTGCAAAAATGCCTTTGACTTGTGGCGTAGCAAACGCATCATTAATATCAGACGCTCTGTCTTGATCCTTGCCTGCAAAGTATCCATCTCTGTCCAAAACATGTTTACCTACAGTAACGTTTAAGCCCATTGCCTGAAAAGACTCAACCGCAATATCCAACTCCACTTTTTGACTTAACGCACCAGCAGGTGCCACCAAGACTATAGTGTCACCTTGTTTAAGACGTTTCGGAAACACCACTGGGTTGGCTTCACTACTGAGGCTTGTTGCCGCAAGTAGTGATGATTGGCTGAGTAACACGCCTAAACTTGAGGCTTTAACAAAGGTTCTGCGATCCATTTTTGGCTCCTAGTATGTATTGAGATGTCTAGTTGCGAATAGTATAAATGACAACCAGTGCAGTAATAAATAATTCTTATTATTTTTTATTTTAGTAATAATCTAACTATCATTTTATATTGCACTTAGGTACATTATTGTAACTAATGAACAATTATTAACTTTGTATTTAAGGATCATAGATGGGGAATTTTTCACGAAAACATGGCTGGATACTGGGGCTTGTTTTCCTCACCGTTTCTTGTGCAACAGTCAAACCGCTTGATCCTAAGTTGCAACAATTAGTCGCTCAAAAATTAATGATTGATATTCGCTATTTTTGCGACGAATTAGCTGAAGGAAAACACTGCACTAATGCGGTGACTAAGCTACCAAAAGAATTATCAGACCTCATTGCAGATACTGGTGTTGGTGGTGTCATTTTATTTGCCGAAAACCTGCAAGATATCCCACAAATGGTGGCATTGAATAAAGATCTTCAAAACGCCGCTAAAGCACAAGGTCATCCCCAGTTACTGATTGCAGTCGATCAAGAAGGTGGTCGCGTGATGCGTTTGCCAAAACATTTAGGCACAGGTTTCAGTGGCAATATGGCTATTGGCGCAACGGCTGATAAACATGGAACATTTTTCGCTACACAATCTGGGGCAATAATTGGCAAGGAACTGGCTGCGTTAGGCATGAACGTTAATTTTGCGCCAACGGTTGATGTAAATGTGAACCCTGAAAACCCGGTAATCAACGTTCGGTCATTTGGTGAATCTGCGCAACAAGTGGCTGAGTTAGGGTTAGCACAAGTCAACGCGATGCAAGCGCAAGGGGTGATAGCTGCGATGAAACACTTCCCCGGACACGGTGATACCAGTGTAGATAGTCATACCGGCCTGCCGCGAGTCGAGCACGATATAGAAACAATAACTAGCGTTGACCTTAAACCTTTTCAACATGCGATCAACCATGGCGCGCCCGGAATGATCATGACCGCGCATATTCAATATCCGCAATTAGATGCCACTGAATTTAAAGCCAAAGACGGCAGCAGCACTATATTACCGGCAACTATGTCGCGAAAGATACTGACTGAGCAATTGCGTCAAAAAATGGGATTTAAAGGGGTGATTGTTACCGACGCTTTAAATATGGCTGGCATCGCTCAGTATTTCGATCAAACAGAAGCGGTTATCCAAACATTTGATGCGGGTGCCGATATCGCGTTAATGCCAATGCCAATAAGATCTCCTAAGGATTTTAAAAAATTGAAACGTTTAATACGCGATGTTAGTTACACCATACAATCCGGGCGTCTAAAGCAAAACGAAATGTCGCAATCTGTAGCGCGAATACAACAGTTGCGTAGTGATTTTGATATACAGAAGCTTATCCCTGATGATGTGACTAAAGCCAGTGAATTGGCCGCCAATGTCTTAGGCAATAAAGAACACCGTGACATTGAACAACAATTAGCGAATGCCGCAATAGTCAACATCAAGAATGACAGTGTGTTCCCATTATCGGATGAGATTAAAAGAATTCACATGAATATGCCCGATAAAGCCAAATGTATGGCACTTACCTTGGCCTTAAAAAGTCGCCGCCCAGATTTATCTATTAGTTGCGCCAGTATGGCGAGTGCCACAAACATGAGTCAAATCAATAACAGCGAAAGTGCAGACTTAGTGATTTTGGCCGATATTTCGCCTCGTCAAAGTATGGCTGAACTTGGAGGAATGGATGACATCACACGTTGGCAACAACGTCCTTCCCAAGAAAATCAATCACAGAGGTTACTATCGTTAACTCAACAAGCAAAAGCCTCAGATAAAAAAACCTTGTTTATAAGTTTACGCACGCCTTATAACGTATCGGAGTACGCCCCCTATTCTGACGCGATTTTGGCAACCTTTGCCTATAACCTGCACCCTAACAGCTATGTTGACGATTATGGTAGATATATCACCGAGTACGGCGGAGCGTCGTTTAATGCAATTGCCGATATCCTAACAGGAAAGTTACTGCCAACGGGTAAACTTCCGGTGACTATCCACTAAGGAAACTAAGGAATAAATATGCGCGCTATTGTACAACACTGTGAGAGTATAATTAGTCAGCTCCCCAAGCACCGTTTGTTAGCCATTGACGCACTGCGGGGGATCACTATTACAGCCATGATTTTAGTGAATAATCCTGGTAGTTGGTCGCATATTTATAGCCCCTTAAAACACGCAAATTGGCATGGCTGGACCCTAACCGACCTGATCTTTCCGTTTTTTGTATTTATTGTGGGAATTTCGATTCATATCTCAATCAGTCGTCAACTAACTAGTGGTACAGCAAAGTCGCATATAATTAAACATGCTGCCATTAGGATGATAAAACTGATTCTTTTGGGATGGTTTCTGGCGTTGTTTTACTACAATTTTACCCAGCCAGATTACCATTGGTTTGAGCAACGATTAAGCTCAATGCGATTTATGGGAGTATTGCAGCGCATTGGATTGGTTTATTTTATCTGTGTAATACTGGCGTTGTATTGCGATACCCTTGCCCGTGTATTGGCTTTTATAGGAATTTTAATTGGCTATTGGCTAGCTTTAGTCTTTATCCCCTACTCTGATTCAAGTGGTAACGTCTACACAGGTCTATTGGAATACGGTAATAGCCTAAGCGCATGGCTAGATAACGCAGTGTTCCCAAGTAAACATTTATATTACGGCCAAGCCACTCCATTTGCTTTCGATCCTGAAGGGCTTTTGAGTACCCTACCCGCGATCGCTACTTGTCTATCGGGCATAGTGGTAGGTCAATGGTTAATGTTGACTACAAAAACCACACAATTCAAATCCATGGTATTAGTCGCTATTGGATTGCTGTTGGTCGTTTTCGGTGAAGTGACAGGCCTTTATTTCCCTATCAACAAAGCACTCTGGACGTCTAGCTACGTGTTACTTTCTAGCGGATATGCCTTTGTGGCACTGGGAATACTGATGTGGATTGTCGATGTGCGAGAAACTAAAAATTGGACTGCTCCCTTTATCGTTTTTGGAGCAAATAGCATCGCATTTTTTATGTTTGCCGGAATAGTAGCGCGAATATTAATTATGATACCCGTGGCTGAATCCAGTTTAAAAGGTTGGCTCTATCACACCCTGTATCAACCACTATTAGGCAACATGAATGGGTCTCTTGGGTTCGCTATTAGCTTTTTGATTGTTTCCTATTTGGTGATGTTATGGATGTATCGCAAGGGTATTTTTTGGAAAGTGTAAATAAATTGCCATAAATACTCAAAGTTACTGGAAACAAATTGAGTTTTAATGCTATAAAGTTTCGAATAATTTATTACAAATATAATAATAATTAAGTTTAGGGACAAGATGTCAACATTTACAAAAATCAAAGCCATTCGCGGTTCACTTTCACGCAGTGAAACTAAATTAGCCGACTTTACGTTAAATTCGCCTAATGCGATCCGTGATTTATCCTCGAGCGAACTGGCAAGAGTTGCCAGTATTAGTCAATCAAGTGTAGTGAAGTTTACTCAAAAACTGGGATACAAAGGTTACCCAGCGTTTAAATTAGCGGTAATTGATGCCTTAAATGATAAAGGTGGCGAGCCACTTTTACATGGAAAGATCACCTTGAGTGATAGCCTATCTGAAATTGCTGAAAAGTTACTGATTAGTAAAATGGCAGTTCTCACAGAAACTAAGAACTTGAATGAAGCGGAAGCCTTCGAAAATGCCGTTAAACTGCTTAAATCCGCCAAGCGAATTTTGATTTCTGGTTTAGGTGGTTCGGCATTAGTGGGTAAAGACTTTTCCTATAAACTTCAAAAGTTGGGTATGTCTGCAATTGCTGAACCTGATGGTCATGCCCAATTAGCCTACGTAGCGACTTTTGGTAAAGATGATCTTGTGTTTGCGATCAGTGAATCAGGTAAAACTCGGGAAGTCGAACAAGTGGTAATTCAAGCCAAGAAAAGTGGAAGTCAGGTTATCAGTGTCACTAAATACGGCGATACCCCTGTTTCTGACCAAGCTGATGTGAAATTATATTCTGTGGCTGAAGATGAATCTCACCGTTTGTCATCTATTTTGGCGCGAACTGCACAAGAGTTTGTTATCGATATTTTGTTTATTGCGATAACCCAATCCTCCCGACAAGGCCGTAAGTTACTCGAAAAAACCAACGAAGCGGTAAGTGGTTATCGCAATCAAGACGCCTAAGGTAACTTAGGCAGTCCCCAAGATTTTTGTTTCGCTAAATACTCATTTCTAGGTAACGCAACGTATAGCGGTTGTTGGCTTTGGTCGAGCCAATTCAACAATGAATCGATTTGATTTTCTTGCATTGAGGTACACCCCGCGGTTGGACTTTCGGGTCCTCGCCATAAATGTACAAAGATACAACTACCAGCGCCAGATATGTTATCGGGGTTGTGGTTAATCACTAAGCCCTTTTTATATAAATCATCGTTGTTAAATAGGTCACGGCGCATAGCTTCGCTTGAGCCTTTAGTTGCTGACTCGCCTACCACTTTTTGGTCGACTATTTGGTTGTATAAAGGAGAGGCGTTGACATCCATACAATAATTACTCGACTGCATTTGTGAATATGGCATATTCGTCGCGACCTCAGGTAAATAACCAAAGGCGGTGCCAAAGTGGAATATGCCAGCAGGTGCTTTACCATCCCCTTCTTTTTTGTGATAGCCCTGTTGTTTAGGATGTAAGCCAATTCCCCAAGCTAAACCCGTTCTACCTAAATTAACGGGCACCGTTTCGCCAATAGCTTGCCACTTGCTCTGATGCTTCTCAAAACGATAGAGTTGTGCCATCTTGGCATTCCAATCATCAGAAACAACTAGAACAACTTGCTTTACTTGTGGATTAGCCAAAAACTCCCCTTGCTCTGACATCTTTTTACCTTCTGCCCCTACCTTGGCCACAGCCAAAAAGGTAATCGCCATTAAAATTACTGTACGCTTAATCATTCCCATACTCCGTTAACTAAAGGTTGCAACTGCTCAATAGATTGAATGCCTAACCCCGCCCCCTCACCTAAAGTGATGGTTGCACCATTAAAATTCACACCACCTTGCACTGGATCAAACTTTCCTAGTGCGGGTCCATCAAGGTCAATTTTATTGATGATATTGGCTTTAGCACTTGCTAAATGGGCTGCTGCAGAGACCCCAATACTGCCTTCAAGCATACAGCCAATCATACATTCAACATTATATATACTGGCAATGTCGGCAATTTTTATGGCATGACTCAAACCTGCAGTTTTCATCAATTTAATATTAATAATATCTGCCGCCCCGGTTTGAATAAGCTCAATCACTTGTTTGGGCGAAAAAGCACTTTCATCAGCCATTACTGGTGTTGAAACCTGTTGAGTGACGTAACGCATGCCCGCAATATCATTGGCATGCACTGGTTGCTCAATCAATTCTAATTGCACGCCAGCTTGTTCCAATTGCCCTAGAGCAAAAACAGTTTGTTTTGCAGTCCAACCTTGATTGACATCTAATCGAAGCTGCACTTGATTTCCTACGGCCTGATAAATGGCTTTAACACGCTCGATATCCATATGAATATCTTTGCCAATCTTAATTTTTAGAATGTCGAAACCTTGCTCAATCGCCAACTGGCAATCCTTGAGCATTTTATCAATGTCATCGACACTGATAGTGACGTCTGTCTGCAGTTGTGAATTTCCGCCTCCTAGGGCTTGGTATAAAGGTTTATCTAACCACTTACCCCATAAGTCGTATAGTGCAATTTCAACCGCTGCTTTAGCGCTATTATTGTTAACCATAGCACCATGAACTCGACATAAAATTTGGTTAAAGTTTTCGACTTCCATGCCTATGATTTGTGGCTTAATCACATGTTCAATTGCATATATAATTGAACCATGAGTATCCCCGGTAATTACTGGGGTTGATGGCGCGGCACCATAACCAATTTGGCCGCAACTGGTTTCAATGATGACGACTAGGTCTTCAATATTATTGACTGTGCGCATTGCGGTTTTAAAGGGGGTTATTAGCGGCACCACCAATTTAGCGAAACGTATTTGACTAATTTTCATCGATGCTCTCAATATCAGTTAGCTTGACTAAGACGAATACGTTTAATGTTATAAACACGGTCCAAATAACTAGTATTCGCAGACAATTGTAAGGGTAATAAAGGAGTAACCGAAACACCGTTTAAGGTTCCACGATAAAAATTGCCTTGTGGGTCCTTATAACCTAAGCCTTTAACATCATGAATAACGTAAGGTTTACCTTGCTCTTCTCCAAGATAAATCATTACATGGCCCGGGATATAAATTAAATCCCCCACCTGCATTTCTTTGACTGCGGGCATCTTAACTTCAGACTTTTGCTGCTTATTAAAACGTGTATTCATGCCGTATTTAGCCGATCCTTGCTGACCGGAATTACGGGGCATCAGTAACCCAAATGTTTTGTATATCTCACCCACAAAGCCGGTGCAATCTCGAGCATTGTAATCATGCCCCCAACCGTAACGCTCTCCTAAAAACTTAAATCCTTGGGCGATGATATTTTCGCTAGTCATAGGTAAATAACCTTGATGCATATCATGATGCCGCGCAATCAACGCCTGACTAAAGCTCAAACTACCGTCTTCCTCTCGTACCGGGAGAGAAACCACATAGGAAGCGTATGGGTTTTGGCCATGAATTTGATTGATGTTTTTTGAAAGCGTGACTAGAGGTAAACGTAATCCCATATCCAACTGCACTTCGGAAATTTTTGGCTGGTTAGGTACATAATTGGTTGTGACTTTACTCCCAGTGACCACCACAAAAGTCTCTGCGTCACGAAATTCAAGGATTTGCGCTTTGTTGCCAATAGCGACCGCTGCTTTCGGGATCCATGCTAAATAGTGATAGTGTTGTGCCAAGTACCACTGTTTGTCAGCGCTTTCATGTAATACCGCTAACACATCACCTGGAAAAACGCCGGTTTCTTGAAAGCGGTCTAAATCAGTATCCATTTGCTGATTAAACACACGGTCATAGGTAGGAAAGGTGCGCATGACCGCGCGCGAAACAACCATGGCGTACTTAACATCATTATCTGATTTTAGTACTGTTTTATTCAGGTTCGCAGTATATTTTTCGAAATCTTCAGAGCCTAGCTTAGTGCCGTCAGCATAAAATCTAGCACTGGTGGGGACCTTACTGGTGGCTTCAATCTTCTTAAGCAGCGCTTTTTGACTTAACTGTTTTGGGGTACTCAGAGGGTCAACAACATGAGGGTTAGTTTCTATAAGCTGCTTATTAAACTGAGCAATTTCATTTGGCTGCATTAACACTTTGTTAGGTGTTTTAAGTTTATTAAGCCAGTGCGCAGGTGACATATGAGCATATTCAACTCCAATCACATCTGAATGCCATGTTGCTGATTCTTTAGCACACACAAACAAGCTGCTCAGCGCCAATAGACTCACTAAAATATACCTCATTCAATTTTCCTCTAGTATTCATTCTTTAATCTTCCCAAACTCATCCATTTCAACATTTGGTCTTGGTACTAACCACCGCACTAGCCAATAAAAATATTAGTGAGGTTGTAGGTTAAGTAATTGTGCCACAGACTCATCTAGCAACAGTTGCATCTTAAGGCCTGCGTAAAACACGCTTTTTTGTGTATTACCTGGGTAGGATGTTTGCGCCGAAATAGTAAACTCGCGGCCACCTTGATAGCCAGGCAAACAAACATGGGCTAAGACCACGTTTTCACCAGTGCCCCGCGTTTCGCTGGGCCCCCACCCTATTTTTTGCCAAATTCGCCACTGCCCGTTTGTCGCCTCGTCGAGCACTAATTTACTATTATGTACGTTCTCATTGGCGTTCTCATTGGCAATGGTCTTAGCGATGGCATCAAGTAACATTCGACTGATGCCTTGTAACATTCCCCCTACCTGATGGCGGTTGTCACTATGACCCGAGCCATAAAATAATACTTCTACATCTTTAGCTATTAAGTTGGGCAATCGAGTTTGTGCTACTCGCTCGTGGCTTGCGAGTCGTTTTAACCATTCGGCTTGAGACAAGGTTGTCATGGGTTTATTGCCGGTTAATCCACAAGAATCACAACGATAACTTTGATAACCAGGATCATCACTGCTTTTAGCGAATGCTGACACTTCCATTTTTTTATTCACGTCTAGGTCACGCCAAAAAGGTTTAGAAGGTGAAAAAGCTTTGGTTCCGTAAGCACCACGAAATCGAATATTCTTATTGTTAAGTTTCAACCATTTATCATGAAAAAGAGCGGTTGCTTCATCTCGACCAATCACATTCAAAAAATAGGTAGCAATGGCATTAGAATCACCATCGGCTTTACCAAAAGACTCGTAACTATTAATACTGGTAATCAAATCTGCTAAATGCACATCACCCGCATAACTATTTGCGCCTATACCCAATGTGCGCATTTTTGATATAGCGGCAGTAAATGCCTGAATTTTTGACGAACTCCAAGGCTCGTATAATTCGTCATAAGTGTTGGCATTGGCTAGATATCGAAAACCTAAAGCAGTGTTTTGTTTTTTCGCAAAATCAATAGCCAAGACTCTTCCGAAAGATTTCGGCGCCTTAAAATATTGCCAATCTGCAGCAATTCTTTGTTGCCAATGATCGCTGTTGTAGTTGACTTGCTGCGCGGTTTTATACTCTGCTCCATGTATACCTTTGCCTACTGCACAACTAATGTATGGGTCATTCAAATCTGCAGGCATAGCTGGCTCAGCGCTCATAACATTGGTATAGAAGCTTTGCACAGCTACATTGTGTAATGTGGTTTCGATTTCAGATGCGGCACTTACATTTAGCTGCAATCCGAATAATAAAGCCGTAAGTCTTAGACTTAGCATTCGCATTTTATGCACGCAGTTTGGGTTGTTACTTAGCGGGGTATGGCTGAACATCGAAGTTCCAATAGTCTGTCTGTGGATCTGATTTATGGGTAAAGTGCCACCACTCCATCGGATAATCGTTGAAACCGTTTTCTAGCATAATCTGCTTTAACACTAGTCGGTTTTCTAATTGGGTCTTGGTGATTAAATCTGAATGGGTATTGGATATAGAGTCAAAAAAATCGAAAGGCGCGCCCATATCCATCTCGGAGTATTCGCCAGATTCATTCAACACTTCAATTGTTAAATCCGCTGTAAAGCCACGACTATGACCTGAACGCTCTGCTATATATCCGCCTTTTAGATCTAGTTTTTTTAAATTGGGGTAATAATCTTGTTTGGTTGTTTGATCATTTTTATCATCCACCCATCTCATAAAATGGTCTACGGCCTTTTCTGGACGATAACAGTCAAAAATTTTAAGACGCATCTTGTCTTTGAGTAATTGGCTATTCACAACGCTTAAAGCTTTAGCCGCCCGACGTTCAATAATACATAACGGCGCTTTGTACCCCGTTACGGGCAAGCCTACAAAATTGTTGTTGGTTGCATAACGAATATCGTAGTTCGCAGTGGGCAAATAATCGTTTAACACCACAAACTGCTCTGGAAGCTTAGTTTTGCTATAAACAGAAACCGAAACCGAAACCAACAGTAATAAAGGAATTATTTTATTCATAGTTTCATCCAAATATTGACCCGTTAAAAATACACTCGCTATAAAATATATAATTCCATAAAAAACGAATATTTGGAATTGTATATTACAATATCAGAGAAACAATCAAAATACTCGCCACAGTTATCACAATAAACCATAAACGGCAGTCAGTATTCGTTAATGAACTGTAATGGTTATATTTATCACACCTAGAAATCAGCGTACTTCAAGCCCAATAACTCTATCGTGAGTGTTGATAAATTTATGTTGAGGAAATCTGACATTCAAAAATGGTGAGATAAACAGCATGAAAACGGCAATAAGATTGTGTTTACTGCCGTTTGATAGATAGCAATAAACGATCAGGCAATAAAAAACCCGCAACAAGTGCGGGTTTCTTGTAATATGGCGGATAGCGAGGGATTCGAACCCCCGGTAGGTTTGACCCTACGTCTGATTTCAAGTCAGGTGCATTAAACCGAGCTCTGCCAGCTATCCTAATTGTTCTACAAAACTTGGTGGCTAAGCAATGCTTGTTTGCCTCCCCGAATTGAGGATGCGAATATTAGTGACGTTTTAAAGGCTTGTAAAGCCCTAATTTAACAAATTGTTCTGTTTGATTATTGTTTGAACGTATTGCGCGCATTTACATCAAGTTACGTATTAGAATAATAATTAAATACGGTATTACTTGAAAAAGTGAACCAAACACCATACAAAGACACTATAAATAAACAATTAGTTTTAACTTATCTTTTGGAGATGACAATGGAACAAAGAACTATCTATAGTAGTGCCGGTCAAGCGTCTGCATTACAAACCAATAAAGTACTTAGAAATACGTACATGTTATTGGCGATGACATTAACGTTCAGCGCAATTTGTGCCGGTATTGCCATGTCAATTGGACTGGGCCAAGGCGCAGCCATGATGATGAGTATTGGTGCCTTAGTGATGATATTTTTCCTCAATAAAGCAGCACAAAGCTCAATGGGTATTGTATTTGTGTTTGTGTTTACTGGTTTATTGGGTGCTTCCTTAGGTCCAATGTTAAACTACTACGCCGGCTTTGCAGGTGGGGCGAGTTTAATTATGCAAGCCTTTGGTACCACTGCATTAGTATTTTTTGGTTTATCGGGTTACGTACTCACCACTAAGAAAGATTTCTCCTTTATGGGTGGTTTCTTATTAGTTGGTTTAATTGTGGCTGTCGTGGCTTCAATTGCTAACATATTTTTAGGTATTCCAGCACTAAGCTTAGCGGTAAGTGCTGCCATAGTATTTATTATGTCTGGCTTTATCTTGTATGATACTAGCCGTATTATTAACGGTGGCGAAACTAACTATATCCGCGCTACAGTTTCTATGTACTTGAATATCTACAACTTATTCACCTCTATCTTACACCTACTAGGTGCTTTTGGTGGAGATGATTAATTCACTTATGAATTGAGTTTTGATGCGCCTCAGCTTTGCTGGGGCGTTTTTTTATCAATCATTTTTATGATACATTGCCGCACTATGTCATCTTTTACTTTATTAGTTACATCCGCTCCTTTTTCTCAACAAAACGCCTATAGCGCCTATCGTTTTGCGAATGCCGCTGTGCAATCAAAACATAAAGTTAACGGAATATTTTTTTATCAAAGCGGTACTATCAATGGGTCAAATTTACAGATTACCCCTTCAGATGAATTTGACTTATTTAACGCTTGGAAAACACTGTCACAGCAATACCAGGTGCCTTTAATGGTTTGTGTCAGTGCAGCAAGTAAAAGAGGCATCACGTCAACTGAGGATGCCCGCGATGCTGACAATCCACATTTTAGTTTAAGCGCCCCTTTTGAATCAGTGGGTTTGGGTGACTTAGCCAATTTGATTAACAACAGTGATCGGTTGATTCAATTTTGAGCCAGACTAATAAGATAGCCATCGTTAACAAATCGGCGCCGTACGGGAGCTCAAATGGTCAAGAAAGCCTAGATATGGCTTTAGCCATGAGTAATTTCGCTCAAGAAGTAAGTTTATTTTTTATTGAAGACGGGGTGCTGCAGTTATTGGATACGCAGCGACCAACAGCAATTGACGCTAAGGCATATCACAAAACCTTTAAAGCTCTAGAATTTTACGATATCGAGAATATCTACGTGTGTAAGCAAAGCTTGGCACAACGCGGTATCGATAGCTCTCAATTGTGTATTACTACAACATTGATTGAAACTACCGAATTACCTGAGCTATTAGCTTCACAACAACAAGTGATGTGTTTTTAATGATCCTACATAAAGTAGCCTCTAGCCCTTTTAGTCATCGAGCATTAGATCACTGCCTACAAAGAATTCATGCGACTGATGGTCTACTACTGACCCAAGACGCGGTTTATGGTTTGATGGATAAAGAATTAAGTACAAAGTTACAACAACTAGAAGCGGTATTTGTGCTTAAAGAAGATGCTGAAGCCCGCGGTATTGAAATAGAGCCTAGTACCATTCAACTCATCAACTACGAACAGTTTGTGGAATTGTGTTTGAAATATGAAAAAGTAATAAGCTGGTAAAAACAATGGAATATCACTTCGAATTTTCAGGCAAAAATATTGCCACCGACAAAGCCGGATATTTGTTAAATGTGGAAGATTGGCAAACAGACATGGCCCCTACTCTGGCGCAAACTGAAAATATTCAGCTAACTGATAACCACTGGGAAGTAGTCAAGTTTGTGCGCCAATTTTACCTTGAATTTAATACCAGCCCAGCGATGCGAGCATTAGTCAAAGCTATGGCCAATGAATTTGGTCCAGAGAAAGGCAACAGCCGTTATTTGTTTAAGTTATTTCCTAAAGGGCCTGCTAAACAAGCCACAAAAATAGCGGGTTTACCTAAACCTGCTAAATGTTTGTAATCGACAAACAAATAACAGCGGCCAAAAATGAGATACTCAAGCTAAAAAAAGAAGATTAGAGAGGAATTTTCTTAATTCAATATTTCAAATTAATTTATTAAGCTCCTTTTCAACTTTTACCCCTTGTATAAGCCTTCCATACACAATAATTAGCTAATCGTTAGGTAATTCTCATGTTCAGTATTGGAATTCCAACTAGTATGTTCAAGAAAAGTGATAATGAATACCATTAGTTATTTTATAGTCTGTTTTCTGATTTCAAGGTCTGGAAACTTTTAAGAAAAGAGTCGTAATATGGATGCGAAAGTAGAATTGGATACAATTGTTAATTTTTTCCGAAGAGGGCTGCCAGCCTTGCCTAAGCGTATGGATAGAAAGCTTGATTCAGGAATAATAAACGGATTAATGGTAAACAAAGAACGATTTCAATTGATTGATCAAAAAAGAAGTGGAACCTATAGCTGGGGATCTGCTGATCACATGCATGTACTCGAAAAAAATGTGGACTTTACTAAGGTGAATTTCGTTCGGCGCAAGCTTATCACCTTTGGAAAGAATTATAAAAACGAAACTTTTCGTAAATCTATCAATCAGGAATTGGCGGGCGGCGGTGAAAGTAATCCAATTCTTACTACCTTACTAGGACTAGCGATGGGAGTAGTGGGCGTAGGCGTTGCCGGTTTGGTCTATACAGGTTTCAGTACCGCATTGTCCTTTGCCCCTAATTATTCACAGCCAGCGAGAGTAAGAGATGGTGATGAAATTCACCATATTGAAATAATTGGGATGTATAAAGGTAAACTCTACCATGTTGAATTAATTGTCTTGATCGACCCTTTTAGAGTGAAGGCTGAACGAGATATCAAACAATGGATCATTCATGATTCACGCCGCAAGGTAACCATCAAGTAATTCTAAAATAACCCGAAAACGAAAGGAACACTTCGAGCCATCAACCATAATGGTTTTTGACTTGTAACGTGGTTGAATAGATACGACCACCCCAGTTAAGACATAATAGCCCTAACTGGACAGTCACGATAATTTAGCCGTTTGAGTCAATAGCGTGCCTTGATACAGTTGGTGCCAACGTCTTATAACCTCTTCTGTAGACCAACTTTCAGCTGAGTCTTTATCCACACACAGCACCACATGAGTATGATTACTCATCACTGCATACGCACATATATCAATTGAAAACACCGAAGACAAAAACAACAAACGCTCTTCTACCCACCCTCGGCGATGCTCATAACTCCGCCCCGTAAATTTATCCTCACCACACAAAAAAGAACGACGAACACAACGAGAAACACAATGGTAATAAGGGGTATCGATTAAACTGATTTGGTTTTTACGTGGCTGAGGCATAACAGACCATCCGTGGTTGTTTGAGTGCCTTAAAGTTTAGTTCATGTAGGCTGTTTTTGTTGTTTTTTAGAATGGGTGTCTTATTTGTGTTTTTTATTTGTGTTATTGTGTTTATTTGTAATTCCAATTCAAGTACATTTGCAAAAGAATAAATCGGTAAACAAAAAATCAAACCTAGTATGAATCGCTTCATGAAGTTCACCTGCATGTATAACACCCCAAGCAGCGGAAAACACGAACGCTTTGGCGCAGCCAGTGAGTGGTTTTCCGATGACTTGGCTTGTTATACGGCACGTTTAAAGTAGCCAATGCTAAAATACAAACTTACAATAAATAAGCTAGTTAGATAGCTAAACGCTAGCCAAGGATAAGCAACATCCTCGAAACAATAACTGTATTGAATTGTTCTAGTTGCTTCGCCGCACTCAATGTTTGTAAAGACTGCTTTAGCTAAAAAAACACACGCTGAAGTAAATGCAACTAAACAAAAAAGATAAATTAAAAAATTTATCTGAGTTGCAAACCAGTAGATTCCAAAAGCTATTCCAATGACTGGAACAGTATCAGCAAAAGCACCTTTGGCGTAGGCATAAACAGTTACGGCAGCAATAACTAAAATCAAACCAGCAAAGCCTATCCAAGTCCCTAAAAATTCAAACTTTGAATCCCCGTGGTCAGCTAACTTAATTTTTACTTTATAGCGCTGCATGTTTGTCTCGCCGTATAACGCTTAAGCTAAACAGAAAACGCGAGCGCTTTGGGCGAAGCCCAGCGAGTGGTTTTCTGTTTTGAGCTTTTTGTTATGTGACATATTACGACCAATAAACTTTTATAAACACAATTGAAGTCTGCCAATCAATTTGGATTTTAGCATATTGAGCGCCATCCTTTTCAGGGTGTAATTCATATGTAGTAACTCCATTATTTTCGACTATTTGTGCTGAATTTACCGAGGGTAGCGATAAAGTTATCCATTTTTTAATAGCATCGTTAGTATTACTGAATTCAAGCTCGAAGCCTCGACTAAAAAAGCCCCCAGTAACATCTATTCTTACAATATCAGTATCGGTAGGTAAATCAGCTGTTCTTGACCAGTTAAGCGCGGTTTCTATAGCTTCTTGGCGATGCCAAGGTAATAAAACGTTGTTGAAGTAAGCTACAGCTAAAAACGAGAACCAAAGAGCTCCTAGTAATAAAGCTATCAACGTATATTTAAGAATAGTACGAGTATTAATCATCTAAGTCACATAACGCTTTGCCAAAGGGCAAATGCGAACGTTTTTGGGCGAAGCCCAGTGAGTATTTGTCCCAGCCGCGTTTTTTGCGGCGAATTTAGGCAACTTGTCAGGCATTACCCAGCACGAACTGTATGTTTTATTTCATTTTTATCAATAAACTCATAAAGAAGCCAGCCTAACTTCACCGTACGCAATTCAGATTGAATTGCGGCGCAGTTTGAATATTTGGCTACAACTTTATAAGTGAAATCGCCCGGTTCTTCATATGGAGGACGAACATAAATATAAGCTTCTGCACCATTAGGAGCGACGGCACCATCGTAGTCGATTTGTTCATTTTGAACCGAAATTGATTGATGCTTAGTTTCAATAATATATTGAGGTTCTTCGCACTTACTATTGTCTAAAATTCTAATCGTATAACTTGTAGGACTAGATGTATTAGACGACCATATAAAAAGAAATGCAGTCAGCATGCCTAATAAAAAAACTATCAAATTTCTCATAAGTAATCGGTATGCCTAACGCTAAAGATCAGCTGCAATTGCAAAAGACGCGAGGCTTGGCGTAGCCAAACGACTGCCTTTTGCAATTGTCAGCTGCATCTTTTTGTTAGGCATTTATACGCTCCACTATACGAATCTCTATCCAAAAGTATTTCAAACGCTTGCGGGCATCAGCCGTCACTTATTTTTGGTGTAAGCGGTTTTAGTTGTGCGCTACTAATACATTGTCAATGGCAGCCATCGCTCGCTCTCCCGCTCGAACCTGTGCATCGAGGTCGCCCGGAACTGCCGTAACATCGCCAGCCCATTCTGTAAGAGACAGCTGGATTTGCGGATGATTGATTATTGTTGTGACTGCGCTTTTCGCTACGTCATCGGAAACACCTCTTGGGCAATCCAACGCATACGATTCGTACCCGTCAATCAATTGATGGCAATTCGTCCAGTAGGACTCCTGAGCTTCAACCGGAATCATCTGGCGCACAAGGGACCGGTATGCGGGCTTATCAATCATAGCTTGCACAATTTGTTGATTCTGTGCGTAAAAAGCCTCTACTGCCTCAACAATTGACCTTGCACTAGGAAGTCCGAGACGGCGCATTTCATCATAAGTCGTTCTTGGGATGCTCATACCCTGCCATTGCGACGCATGCATAAAATCGACGAGGACTGGCCAACAGTCACTATCACATGGAGTGTCGCTGGCGAGAAATAACAGCGTTCGCTTGCCGGCTGCTGCGGCTTGCGCATAGCCGTGCCCTCTGTTGTTAGAAAGCTGAATTGCATCCTCGATCTCTGACTTGAGCTCTACGAGCAATTCAAGCTCTCGCGCCTTGAATGCTCTAGAGTCATTCCAATTTGCTACCTGAATACCTATAAATACGCCAACGACAACGATTACGAAATCGATGCCGACGGCAAACCAATTTTGAACTTTGACGTGCAGGGTAAGTCGGCGAAGTAACATGGTTTCGGAGTCCTATTCATTTGGCGTTCAACGGGTTTAGAACGGCTACTTTGGGTCGCTAGGAGTCTAACCCTAGCAGATGGCAATATGCATGCCTAACGCTTCGAATATGCGGCGCGCGCTGTTTGCGCGTCGGCCCTAATTTGTTTGTTAGCAGCCGCATTGCGTGCTGCTGTTTGAATTGATTGATGGCCTAACAAACTGTTACTACCTTGTGTAAATGTGGATGCTGCATTGTCCGTTGCCTTAACTTTGCCAGTAATTGATGATTTATATTGCCAGAACTTACCAGTTACGTGAACCTTTTTTACCGACCGTGACCAACTAAAAAAGCTAACGGCTTTGCACACCACTTGCAGGTAGCCAACTGAAAATACACATTGGCATGCTAAAGCCTTTATAACGGGCGGACTGCGCAGCAGGCCGTCCAGCACCAAGTGCGTTCGTTGATAAACTTGTTACGTGACTCCTTCACTGCGTCTTGTAAATAGTTTTCTAAGAAATTAATTATTACTAACAGGAGCATCGGCATCTTGTGCGGCTATCATTTGCCAGCTTCCATTTCGTCTAACCCAAACATCTGTCCAAACCCAGCGGCCGGTAGACCCATCTTTTTTCACCCATGTTTCATCGCCGTGAGCGACAGCTGTTTCGCCATAGAATGAAACTTTGATATTGTTTATATTATTTGAAACATAGACTTTAGATGGACCAGTTTCATTTATTCTATCCTTTTTTCCATATCTATCTCCGTTCGGTTCAGTACCCGTAAAGTCTTCAGCAAAATAAATTTTACGTTGAGACTTATCCCCGGTTACAACTGTGTTTGCCCAATCAGTTGCACATTCAATTATATATTTTTCAGCTTTAGCATATTCTTCATCAGTTAAGGTCGCTGCAATTGCTCCATTCAGACAAAAAGAAAGCACCACGGTTATAAGAGTCAATAATTTCATATCTTTTCCTTTTTTTTGTAAAGTTTAGGTATAACCCATAATTACAGAGTCACGTAACGCCTCAAAGCACAGG
>NZ_JAHKQO010000011.1 GCF_018861065.1 Paraglaciecola arctica | reverse complement strand
ACGCTTCGTCCCACATGAATGCTTCATCCCACATGAACGCTTCGTCCCACATGAACGCTTCATCCCACATGAATGCTTCATCCCACATGAACGCTTCATCCCACATGAATGCTTCTTCCCATACTTCGAATTCGAAACCTTTGATGTAATAGTTTCCGTTTTCATCCATACGAGCCGCACCCATGTAATGCTGCTCACCGCTTAAGTCTGCGGCAATGTCCATACCGTTGTTGGCACAACCTGTTCTCGCAGATTCGATTGCTTTGATGGCATTAACGCTACCCGAACCTTGTTGGAAAGGGCTGTAGGCTAATTTTCCGTCAAATTGGGCCATAGTGGTGCTACTCATCAAGCGACACTTCACATCGTTTGCACTTAAGCTAGGATCATTTTGCAACATTAATGCAACCATGCCGCTCACGACACCAGAAGCCTGTGACGTCCCTGACATAATAAAACGGTCATCGCCTTTCATGTACTGTGGGAATTTACTGGGTACGTACATCTCTTCGTTTGCCAAACTAAACATATGTCCACCAGGCGCAACCAAATCGGGTTTGATAAACGCTTCATGAGTGGGTCCCTGAGATGAAAATGAAAGCAAGGTGTCATCGTTTGGGTTGTCTTGAGTGTAGTTATCGCTAATGGCTCCTACACTGATTACATAGGGCACGTTGGCGGGCACACCAATAGTCATGGCACTTGGACCAGTATTACCGGCAGATGTCACTACTACTACGTCTTTTTCCCAAAGTCGCATGACCGCTTGATTGATTGGGTCGGCCCAATAATTGGAACGAGGTGGCGCACCAAAAGACAGATTAACTACACGAATGTTGTGCTCTTGATAGTTGTCTGCAATGAATTGAAGTCCACGAAGCGCATCTAAATAGGTACTGTGGCCATCTTCATAAAAAGCCTTCACAACTACTAAGTTGGCGTCTGGCGCTACGCCTTGATAAAAACTACGCTTTTTTCCATCAACAATAGCACGACCACTGTTGGCAATAATGCCGGTAATATGAGTACCATGACTATTTTCATCAGTCATTTCTTTTGGATCGATTTCAGTATCGGCGATGGCGTCATACGCTGCTAAAATTCTGTCTCTATTTTTGGTGTTTTGGCTTAGCGCTTGGTGCTCTGCCCATAAACCACTATCGATTACCGCAACGGTAACACCGTCACCTGTTAGGCCTTTATCGTGAAGCTCATCAGCGCCTATGTTATCGACGTAATAACTATTGCTGTCTTTGTCATTAGCTTGCGTGTCATAACCTTTCACTAAGCTACGATCACAATTTTCTTCAAACTGTACGTCCATCGAAAAATCACCTTGCTGGTAATCATCGGCATCGTAACGTGAAAATGTAAGCTCGACTGTGGCACTTTCGAAAGCGTCAAGATCGCCGTATCGTCTAAGATCGTAGGCATCTAAGGTTAACTCACCATTGTGACGACTAAAAAGGCTCCAATAAACTGTTGAACCATTAAATTTTACGGTGCGCACATTCCCTAAATTTTGTGGCCAAGTGAAGGTCATTTCCTTAGCGTTAGCTTGCATGTCTTTGGCGTTGTATAAATTCCAACGGATTTTATTGGCACTGAGATCCACAACGTGGCTGCCGTATACTAAACAATGATCAAGTGCGCCAGAGGTAAAAACTGCTTGATTTTCGGTAACCGTAATCAAACTTGGCATTTTCTTTAGGAGTGCCAATTGCACGTCTGAGACTCGAATACCAATGCCATTGACTAAAGGTAAGTTATGGGTAATGACACCACCAACCTTTTCAACGAGTTGTTTTAGCAATTCGATATCGCCGCCTTGGATCAATACTTCGTTGTCCAGTGTTAAAAGGCTATCAACTACAGGTAATTCAGGTAAACCTAATGACGTGGTAAGTTCAGATACGTCTAAAGTGGTCACTACTTGTTGTAGATCCAGACCTAACAATCCGTCTTCTCCTGCAGCAGCAGGTAGAGTTGACATGCTCAACATTGCAGCGGCAATCATTATACTTCTATTGCAGATTTTTGGTTTCACGTTGATTTATCCTTAAGGTTCCAATTAGTAGGGTTACTGTGAAGAGTGTGCCTACCTGACAATCATTTTTCATATATAGCAATGCACATGCCATATTTTATCTTGTTGATTTAAAAGGATTATTTGTCATAATGAAAATTATGGTGGTTACGGGTTGAAATAAATGAGTGTTAATTTGGGGTGTAAAAAGTGATTGGTTGCAATCATTTATTTCATTTTCGTGTTTTGATAGAAAAGTCATGTCAAATTGGATGTAAGGGGGCGTGAAACGCGCCGTTTTCTGCAGCTATATGTTTCGAACCTCTGTTTCGAAGGTTCTCTGATTGTTGTCAGACACGAGTCTCTTATAGTTTTATTAGTCACAGCTGAGTCCGCTTTGTCGCGGTAAAAGTCCTGCTCATGCCACCGCGATAAAGTGTGTTTATTTGTTAGTCCGTTTTGTCTTTGGTTTTGTCACCTTTGGGCGAAAAAGTGTGGGCGAACCTACAACTGAGGCCTAGGCTATCTCCTGTTAAATAACTGTTAATACGATGTGTTTATTATGGGTGTTTAACAGCTGGAGTAGAGCACCTTTATAGTTCGGCTATAAAGGGTTCTATTAAAACGTCAAATGTTTCGGGTAGCCAAATCAAACAACTGGATGCGAATAATGTCCATATTGAATACCTATATAAATACACGCTATTCGGACGTTATCTAATTTTATATATAGGATTAAAATGAAACTAATTACAGGTCTCTCTTTGCTAACGCTTTGTTTAGCAAGCACAAACACTTTTGGCGGTGCAATAGTCAACGGTGATTTTTCTAGTTGTAATTACTCCGGATGGCAAAAAGATACAGACGGGTTTGGTGAATTACCTGCGGGCAATGATTTTGGCATGGTTAACAACGCCGGAAACTGCAGCGCTACTCTTAATGTTGATCATTTCGACCCCGCTGGTGACGCCACTGGTGCCCCATTAGATCAAGCGTGGTTCGCTAACACTCTTTTTCAAGAGCTGGATTTAAGTGGCGCTGCAGACAGCACGTTTTCGTTACAAATAGACTTTGCAGTAGACAGCGAAAGTAACAGTAATGAGATTGGCTTTATCGCAGACTATTTTTTGATCGGCTTAAATGACGGAGCTGGAAATTACTACGACCAAACTGGCGGTTTAGGTTTTTTGTATGCCCCTACAGATGTTGATGGTGCATTTAGCCAAGTGCTCAGTTTTGAATTGGACAATTCTTTTGTTAATCAAGGAGGGTGGTTCTTAGATTTCCAATTGAATGTTGGGGTAGACGACTTCAGTTTAACTGATGCCTTTGGCTCAACCTTGTTTCTTAACAGTGTGTCTTTGACAGAAAATAAAATTCAAAGTGACGTACCTGAACCCACAGCGCTGAGTTTGTTGTCTCTGGGGTTGCTGGGTTTGTATGTCCGCAAAAAACGCCGTTAACTCTCGATTTTTCATGACGAGTCAGTGTTAGTCAAGGCTTCAGCCGCGGCTTGATTTTTGTCCAAAACTAAATATCTACCTTTTACCGGGAAATTTATGAATCATTTAAAACTCATAAAAGGGGCGTGTTGCGCCCTGATGATGATGTCTTCACACTACGCATTAGCGGGCTGGGAGGATATAAATAGTCACGTTAATATTACTCAATCACGGGCGGCATTAGATAGAATCAACCGTGTTTATTTTACTTATGTAACCGTTGAAAATACGGGTGCTGAAACGATCGATGGTCCGTTTCGAGTCATCATTGCTAATGCAAGTTTACCCGTTGTTAATGCACAAGGAACGACTGATTCAGCTGTGCCTTATTTTGACTTAGACATCTCGAAACTTATGCCAGGCGAATCGCATCAAGTTAGAGTCGACTTTGAATTACAGCGCCAAAGCCTCAGCTTTACCGCCTCGCTGCAAAATGACGTGGCGGGTTGGGAATTGGTGTGGAGTGACGAATTTGAAGGCACAGCAATAGACAATAACAAATGGACCCACGAAATTAACTGCGATGGTGGCGGTAACCATGAACAACAATGTTACACCGATAGTGCTGAAAACTCTTATGTTGAAGATGGCATATTAAAAATTGTAGCTAAATCAGAGAGTGGTCAACCTTTACCTTATAGCTCTGCTCGCATGGTTTCAAAGGAAAAAGGTGATTGGACCTACGGTCGATTCGAAATTCGCGCAAAAGCTCCATTTGGCCAAGGCTCTTGGCCTGCTATTTGGATGTTACCTACAGACAATACCTATGGTGGTTGGCCACATTCCGGTGAAATTGACATTTTTGAAGCGGTCAATCTTGGGGTACCGCTAAATGAAGGAGGCGTAGAGTCTAACGTACACGGTACGCTGCATTATGGTGAAAGTTGGCCAAACAATGATCGCTCTGGGCATAACTATTTATTGCCTAGTGGCGCTAACCCAGCTGATGATTTTCATACCTACGCCATAGAATGGGAAGCGGGTGAAATGCGCTGGTATGTCGACGGCGTATTATACCAAACTCAACGAAAGTCTGAAGCGACTTACAACACAGATGGTAATCCAGATGGTTTAACGCATCGTGGTTGGTATCGTGAAGAGGCAGGTGAATATTTTTATGATGAATCTCCTTTTGATGAGCGTTTCCACATGATTTTGAATTTTGCTGTAGGGGGAGATTGGCCTGCAAACGTTAATCAGGGGGGAATCGATGCCTCTGCGTTTGACGGTAACAATAAGTTTGAAGTTGACTACGTACGTGTATATGAATGTTCAGTTAACCCCAGCAATGGTAAGGGCTGTGCAACAGTTACTGATGGCTATCTTGACTCAATTTCTGAGGGAGGCACCTTGGTTGATGGCTCTGCACCCATTCCTATACCGCCTTCTGACGGTATTGCTCGAGATTTAATTATCTTTGATGAAACAATTAATGAATCATGGCCCGCATGGGATTGTTGTGGCGGAACGCTTCCTACTATCGAATATGAAGACGGTGAGTATCTCAACGTCATTGAGTTTGTAGTGGGTGCACAGCCTACAGTCTTGGGTTTTAATACTAATTTTGCCGATGCGCCTGCGCCTTACGACGGTACGCCAATGTTAGATACGGGGGTATTAGAATTTGACCTTAAATTAGTTACACCTCCTAATAACGCCGCAGCCAATTGGAATCTAAAAGTTGAGCAAGGCGGTGTGAGTAGTGAAGTGAGCATTTCAATTGATACGCCTACCAGTGAGTGGCAACACTATGCAATCCCCTTGAAAACCCTGAGTAATGCAGGTCTGAATCTAAATGGCATTGATGTCATCATGATATTTCCAGATTGGGGGCAGGGCGAAGGTGCTGTTTTCAGAGTGGATAATGTCACTATTTTAGAAGGTGAAGTAGAGGATGACGGTTCTGAAAGCGATTTGCCAGCCATAGATTTTGAAGTCGACGGGTACGGTGCTTCTTTAAATTGGAATGTGTTTGAAAATGCTGATAACCCAGCTCTAGAATTTGTTGCCAACCCTGATACTTCAGGTATTAACGATTCATCTACAGTCGCAAAAATAACTGCTCGTGTTGGTGGTGCGCCATGGGTAGGGACAGAGACCGCTCACGGTGATTTTGGTCCTATGACCTTAGATGAGTCAAATAGCCTCATTAAAGTCATGGTGTATAAAAGTGTTATTAGTGACGTAGGTGTGAAGTTTGCCATTGCAAGTGGTGGTGCGCAGGGTGAAATTAAAGTAGCCAATACATTAATTAATCAATGGGAAGAGCTAACCTTTGATTTTAGTGGGTATATTGGGCTGACAGAAGCCATTGATATCGATCAGATTATATTTTTCCCAGACTTTGATTTTGCTGGTCGTACTCAAGATAACGAGGTGTATTTTGATAACATTCGATTCTTTGGCGAAAACACTGGTGGCGGTGGAGGTGAACCAACTGATGGTGAATTAGTCCGCAATGGAGACTTCGAAAACGGTACTCAAAGTTGGATTGGCAACGTTGAAGTAATTGCTGAAAACGGCAACAGTGTATTTTACGCCAATGTGCAAGCTGCAGGTAATCCTTGGGATGTGAATCTTAGTCAAGTTATGACGATCATTCCTGATACAACTTATGTTGTGTCATTTAGCGCAAAATCTCCAACAGCACGTTCGATTTTGGTTGGACTAGGATTAAACCATGATCCTTGGAGCAACGTGGTTGAGAACACTATTTTAACGCAACAATGGCAAACCTATACCTACACTATTACCACAACGGGTTTTGGTGATGACAACAGTCGCGTATTTTTTGATTTGGGGGCTGAAGTTGGTGAGGTGTTTATCGATGATGTTAGCGTGATGATCCAAGCTAGTGACGGTAGTGACGGTAGTGACGGTAGTGACGGTGGTGACGGCGGTGACGGTGGTGACGGTGGTGATAGTGGTGATGGCGGTGACACAGGAGACGAATTAGTCAGCAATGGCTCGTTCGACAATAATGGCGAAGGCTGGATAGGCGAAGTCAATGTTATACTAGAAGGTGACAATAACGTCTTTATGGCTGATGTTGCCCTAGCTGGTAATCCTTGGGACGTAAACTTAAGTTACCCACTAACATTAATTCAGGACCAGACTTATATTTTGTCGTTCAGAGCCAAAGCCCCGTTGTCACGTTCTATCGTTGTTGGCCTAGGTCTTAACTATGATCCTTGGACAAATATTGTTGAGACAGTTTCTTTAAGTAATGAATGGCAAACTTATAGTTACACCATCACAATTTCGGGGTTTGGCGGAGAAAATAACCGAGTATTATTTGACTTAGGTGGCGACGTTGGCGTGGTTTATATTGACGATGTCAGTGTCACGTTACAAGAAAGTACTGGTGATGGTCCTGTTGCAGAAGACGCCTTTGTCTTGGTTTCATCATCTGGGGTTAGCGACATTGATTTTGCACCCGACACTGTGGGTGAATGGAGTACCGGCACTACTATTCAAAGTGATGTGATGTTTGATGGTCTACTTGGCTGGGAAATGACTTCTAGTTCGAATTCACCCGAGGCTGGCAACTGGGGAACCGTGCTAGCGTTTACAAACGGCATTGATGGTGACTTTAGCTTGTTTAATCGAATTGAGCTGAAGATAGCCACAACAGGTACGTATTCGGGTGGCTACAAAATTGCCATCTCAGGAAATGGCGTGAATAAAGAGTTTGCTCTGCCAGTTAACGAAGCGATAAGTACGTGGCAAACCGTCTCTTTAGATACAGTTGATATTCCAATTAACTTTTCTGTTATTGATTGGATAGCGGTTTACGGCATTGGTGGGCAAGCAGGTGTGTCTACTATTCACGTTACCGACTTTAGTTTGCTTAACGATGGCACCACCGAGTTTGATAGCAATACTGAAGATGATTTTGTGTTTATCTCCTCAGATCCTTCGGTTACCACCGATTTGATTGTGGATGGGGATAACTTTAGTGACCAAGGTAATGTGATATTTGGTGAATGGAGTACAGGTACCATTATTTCTGATAGCACCTACGACGGACTAGATGCTATCAAACTTAGTGCCAACGGATCTTGGGGGGCAGTGCTTGCGCTGCAAGGTGATATTTCCGATGGTTCTAACATCGATAACTATGACGTGGACTTTTCACAGTACACCAACATCAAAATGAAGGTCGCTTCACAAGGCGCGTTTGAACGATATGCTCTGTCTATAGTGTCAAAAGTCGGGGATAACGAAGTGGCCCAAGAAGTCGGTTTTACCTTAGCTAATCAATCGCAATGGAATCAAATCGATATTGACCTAGGCATGTACGGCATTGACTTGTCTAACGTGAGTCAAATAGCGCTATTCGGCGTTTATCAAGGGGGATCTGCTAGTCAGAATCTCTATATGACTGATTTGATTGCTTACGACACAGGTAAAGTGGGCGCTAACAAAGACAGTCCTGGCGAAAAATTTGTGTTTTTCTCATCTACTGGTGAAGCAACCGATATGGTATTTGATGGCGACGATAATGCCCACGATGGCAATATGACTATTAACGAGTGGTCGACCGGGACATCATTCGCTGCCGATGTGACTTACAGCGGTTTGAGCGCTTTCGAACTCACACGTGGCAGTGGAAGTTGGGGCGCGGTGTTGGCATTGATGGGAGACATCTATGGTGGTGTGCAGGAATACAAATTTGATGTGGCTCAGTTCAGCACACTTAATTTCAAAATTGCTGCGCAAGGCGCGTTTTCACAATACACTCTAGACTTTATCGTAGACGGTGCTGAATTTAAGGTGCCGCTATCTGTGAACAGTAGTTGGACAGAGGTCAGTGTTAACCTTGCCGATATTCCAATTAACTTTTCTAAGTTAACTCAAATAGCCATATTTGGGGTGGGCGGGGCAGCAGGCGATAAGATTTATTTGACGGATTATAATTTGTCTAAGTAAACCTAACTCAATATAGCCCGATATTTTATGTTAATAGGCTCGAGTTGCGAAAAGCAATCGAGCCTTTTTGGGTTGGGGGCAGTAGCAAAACCTTGGGGTTAGCAATCTAAACTAGTGAGCCGTGGGAGAATTGAGTCACTAAAGCTCTTTATTAATGTTATTGTGTTATTGCATGAATCATCGAAGCAACTAACGTTTATTTGCTTTCGATTTATCGTTACAATTTACCTCTTTAGTATCATCAAGGTTAACCTCAATTGTTTGAAGTACTGCTTCTCGCTATTGCTTTGAGTATGGATGCGTTTGCAGTGTCCATCGGATTAGGCTCTAAACAAAAATCACATCCAATGTTTCTAGCACTGCTGGCGTCGGTTTATTTCGGAGTGTTTCAAGGTCTGATGCCACTCATTGGCTATTTAGGCGGAAAAGGTGTGTTGGGATGGGTTGAGTCTTACGCTCCCATAGTTTCTTTTGTACTGTTAGTTTTGATTGGCGGAAAGATGATTTTCGAATCTTTCTCTGAGGGCATCGAAGAAGATCTCACAAAGGTGACTCATAGAGTGTTGTTAACTCTCGCTATCGCCACAAGTATTGATGCCATGGCCGCGGGTTTTGCGTTGACTCTACTTGATATTAACCCTTTTTTAGCTTGTTTTATTATTGCGATCACTACCTTTATCTTTAGTTATTTGGGCGTGTTTATTGGCGTCAAAAGTGGCACTTGGCTTGAGAGTAAAGCGGAGATTTTGGGGGGCGTGGTGTTGATAATGATTGGTATAAAAATGCTCTGGGTGTAATTAATAAAGTAGATGTTATAGGGGCAAAGTATTATCTACCAGTGTTGCAATATCTTCTTATAATCTGGGGTATTCCAGAATAGATTCGGTAATTTCAGATTCAACACCGTGACTCTGCAAAATCTGTTTTAACTTTCCAGAAGATTTTAATGCCGTAATTGTTTGGTTCAATTTAGGAATTAAATGTTGGTTTTCTTTTCGCACTCTCATAAGTAAGTTTCCAGAAGAGTGCAGGGCAGCAAAACCAATTTCTGTTTGATTAAGTTTTGCCCAATGTTTTGCGGTTTCTCGTTCCATAATAACGACTTTGAAGCGATCGCGTTTTAAACCTAACATTAGCCGACTTTCATTAAGAAAATCTGTACGAATAAAATGTTGATCATCAAAATAGAAATAACCAGCAATAGTGCCAACAGGTTTACCAAATATTGATTCTCTAGTGGCAAACAAATGAGTATTTTTTTTAAGAGTAATTAAGTATTCGTTTATTTCAAAAAAAGACTCTGTGGTCACATAGTTCTCTCCTGGCTCGCCATCTTTTAACCATTCTAAACATACAAAGTCGAAATCAACTATACCGTCTTTAAGGGCTTTTTCGGCTCGCTTGGCGGGCAAGTCAACAGGGATAAATTCAATTTCAGAATACTCTTGCATGGCCTGTGTTAACTCGATTAATACACCGGGGCGACCAGTTTCTGCTCCTGTTCTAAAAGGTACCCATCCACCTTGTTCTCCTTTATCGAAGTACAGTTTTGGTTGTTCACTTTTTTTTTCGATTTTTTGTTGCTGCGCCTGTAATGTAAAACACCAACAATATATGAACCCAGTAAATAAAATATAGCTTTGCGCTTTGAATAGGAAACAGCCCAATGTTTGTGTTGCTTTATGTCGCGCGATCATTGTCTTCGCCATCATTTTGTTGTGCATCTTCCGAGGCTGTATAATAGATATCTTTTTTCTTTGCGATACGACTTACAATTTCATCTAATCGTTTTTTATTACCTTCATTTAGTTCTCTGTTTTGCAGTTCGGCCAAAAACTCTAAGGTGTGAACCTTCTTGTAGGATTGTAATTCTGCATCCACTAAACCCTGCAACAAATTGAGACTGAAGGCAAGTTCTCGAGGAAACAACAAATAGGCCTGATAGAAGTCGTCAGTTGCACCCTGATAATCTTTTCTGGTGTATTTTTGTAAACCCACTTTATTAAACTCAAGGGCTTGAGGTCGTTTTTCTCCAATTGCATCTTCACCCTTAGACACCAGCATGCCCGAGACTGTTTTTTCGTTACCGTCTTCTATTTCCCTTAATTTCTTTTGGCTTAGTTTTAAAAACTCTTTGGCTTTATCGGTATCACCTGAGTTTCGCCACGCTTGCACTGCGTCGGTAATGGTGGATATTTCAGCATCTTCTAATTCACTCATGCCCGGCCGAGTCAGTATTTCATTGGCTTTTTCTACATTACCCTCCATAAATGCGATCATCGCGAACATATAATCTTTTCTGACCGTTAAACTTGGATCAGAGAGTTTTCTACCAGCGGCTCCGATTAAAAATTTGGCAACTTGTAAGTCTGAAGTGCGCTGGGATTTTGATCTTAGTTCGGCTTCACCAATGTAACATCTAGCCAAATCTAACGATATTTCATCATAACGTTCGCGTATAGAGCGATTAGATTCGCGTTTCTTTTCTAGCAAGCTGATGGCTTCGTTGCCTCTTTCTTGCGCTTGATAGATATAAGCCTTTAAGCGAGCAGCTGGAATCGATAGTTCACCTTCACGGATCTTATGCATGTAATTTTCAGCTTTATTGTATTGATTATTACTCACGCTAATTCGGGCTAGCCATTCGCACGCTTTGTCATTGGTTAATTCTGACTCAGTGAGTTCTCGTAATAAGGTTTCACTTTCCTCAACATGGCCATCCAAAAACAAATTTTGAATCAAGCCCCATTTGGCCCAAATGACTTTGTCTGAGTGCTGCAAAATCGTTCGATATAGATCTGCCGCTTCCTTGTAGTGGCCTAACTTAGTTAATAACCTGGCGCGCAATTTGGTCAATGCACTTCTTTTTTTAGGGTGTTCGTTCTCTTTAATTAAAAGATCTAAAAGCACCAAGGCTTGTGGATAGTTGTCTTCATCCATCATTTCAAACACAGGCATTAAGTATTGGTGTAAGGCAAGGCAGTTAGAAATGTTTTTAACCAAATTACGTATTGTATAGGGTTTAACCAGAAGCGCTTCTGGATGCACATCAACAATCTGCCCTATGATCAAAGGTAAACGGTCTGAGGTAATAAACATGACACAAGTGGAATGGGTGATTTTTTTAATCTTTTGTAAATCTTGTACTACTTCTACGCCGTTTTTATTTTGTCCAAGATGAAAGTCCATCAACAAAAGATCTAAACGCTGATTTTTTAAATTATTTTTTAATTCTCGGCCATTACTAAAACAGCTAATTTGCGTAAATCCCATGTCCAATAAATGGTTACGGATGTTAGTACGCGCCATGCCATTGTCTTCCACAACGGCGACTTTAACTTTAGAAAGTGACATATGAACGGATTAATTTTCTACACATGATTAGCAGCATAGCAGCCACAACAAATAAAAATAATCAATTTTTTATCGCATTACTTATAGCGTTCTCTATCAGGGTATTTAATGCTGTACATCTAACGAAACACTAACTGCGAACTAAATTGTTTGGTTTACGTTAACGTAAAGGTAAATTTTTGTTAACCTCTGGAAATCTGAACTAACGAGACGCTTTTATGCAACGTGTTCCATCTTTAATTAACGGTGAATTTACTGTTTCACCTTCGTCACAAACTATAGCAGTGACTGATCCTGCGAATAATAAGCAAATTGCAGAGTTACCTTGCAACACAGATGCAGAATTAGCATTGGCGGTGGCAAGCGCTAAAGCTGCGTTTGAATCATGGAAAGAAGTTCCAGCGTCAGAGCGAGCCAGAGTGATGATGCGTTACCAGCAACTTCTAAAAGAACATCATGATGAAATTGCGACACTTTTGAGCAGTGAAACTGGAAAAACCTTCGATGATGCCAAAGGGGATGTTTGGCGCGGCATTGAAGTTGTCGAACAGGCGATGAATATTCCTGCAATGATGATGGGTGAGACGGCAGAGAACGTGGCCCGTGGCATAGATACTTACAGCTATATTCAACCTTTAGGCGTGTGTTTAGGCATTACGCCTTTTAATTTCCCGGCAATGATCCCATTGTGGATGTTTCCAATGGCAGTAGCTTGCGGTAACACTTTTATTTTAAAACCTTCCGAGCAAGATCCTTTAACCCCCATGAAACTTGCCGAGCTTTTTGTTGAAGCCGGTGCACCCAAAGGTGTGTTAAACGTCGTCCACGGTGGTAAAGACCAGGTCAACAAACTGCTGGTAGATCCACAAATCAGAGCGGTATCATTTGTAGGCTCGGTGCCGGTTGGTCAGCACATTTATAAAACAGCCACGGATAACATGAAGCGTGCTCAGTGTTTTGCTGGCGCAAAAAACCATTCGGTGATCATGCCAGATGCCAATAAACAGCAAGTGCTAAATAATTTAGTGGGCGCCTCAGTCGGTGCTGCAGGACAGCGCTGTATGGCAATATCGGTGGCCGTTTTTGTGGGTGACACTAAAGAATGGATTGCTGAACTAGCGGAATTACTAAAAGACGTGCAGCCCGGGTTATGGAACGATAAAGCAGCTGGTTATGGCCCTTTAATCAGCCCACAAGCTAAACAACGGGTATTGTCGCTTATTCAGCAAGGGAAAGATGAAGGAGCGACTTGTTTAGTGGATGGTTCAGGTTTTGATATTGCTAAGCAAGGCTACCAAGATGGCAACTGGGTTGGTCCAACAGTATTTTCTGACGTCACTGAGGATATGGTGATTTACCAACAAGAAATATTTGGTCCAGTGTTATGTTGTATGTCAGTCGATACATTGGAACAAGCCATTGCCTTAGTTAATCGCAATCCGTATGGAAACGGTACATCTATATTCACCTCAAGCGGGGGCGCAGCACGAAAGTACCAACACGAAATTGAGGTCGGCCAAGTCGGCATTAATGTCCCTATTCCGGTGCCTTTGCCATTTTTCTCTTTTACTGGATGGAAAAATTCGTTCTATGGCGATTTACATGCCTACGGCAAACAAGCGGTCCGCTTTTATACCGAAACCAAAACGGTTACTGCTAGATGGTTTGAAGACGACATTGCGTCAGGACCCAATATGACTATCTCGTTGAAATAGGTGACGTTATGAATTTTGATTTAACTGAAGATCAACTTGCTTTCGCTGAAACCGCGAAACAATTTGCAGAGCAAGAGCTCGCACCGAACGCCGCTATGTGGGATCAACAACATATTTTCCCTAAAGAGGTGATTCAAAGAGCCGGAGAATTAGGCTTTTGTAGTTTATATACCCCAGAAGTGGACGGGGGCATGGGCTTAAGTCGTTTAGATTCATCGATTATTTTTGAACAGCTATCCAAGGGGTGCACGGCTACAACGGCTATGATGACTATTCACAACATGGCAACTTGGATGGTAGCTACTTGGGGTACCAAAGTTATCAAACAGCAGTGGTGTCCTAGCTTAGTCACAGGTGAAAAACTGGTTTCTTATTGTTTAACCGAACCTGGCTCAGGGTCTGATGCCGCCGCGATGCGCAGTACGGCTAAGAAGCAAGGTGACGAATATGTTTTAAATGGTTCAAAAATGTTTATCTCTGGAGCCGGCGAAACTGACGTTTTGGTTGTCATGGCACGTACCGGAGAAGCGGGACCAAAAGGCATTTCAGCTTTTGTGGTGCCTGCTAATGCCCAAGGCGTAATCTACGGAAAAGCAGAAGAGAAAATGGGTTGGAATGCTCAGCCTACACGTTTGATTACCTTTGACAATGTCAGAATATCTGCTGACGCTTTGTTAGGTGAAGAAGGCCAAGGGTTTACTTTTGCCATGAAAGGTTTAGACGGCGGTCGTATCAATATTGCTACTTGCTCCTTAGGTACGGCGCAAATGGCATTAGACACGGCTAAAAACTATATGCAAGAACGTACTCAATTTGGGAAACCCTTGGCGGCGTTTCAGGCTTTGCAATTTAAACTCGCAGACATGGCCACCGAGCTCGTAGCTGCTAGGCAAATGGTGAGATTGGCCGCCTTTAAACTCGATAACCAAAATTCTGAAGCCAGTGCCTATTGTGCCATGGCGAAACGTTTTGCTACTGATGTAGGTTTTAATGTGTGTAACGAAGCTTTACAAATTCATGGTGGTTACGGCTACATAAAAGAATATCCTTTAGAAAGATATGTACGTGATGTGCGCGTTCATCAAATATTAGAAGGCACTAATGAAATCATGCGCATGATCATTGGTAGACGTTTATTGGCAGAAAACGCCGGTGACATTCTTTAAAGCGTTCTATAACTCCTCTCAGCTAAGTAAGGAACATTATGTCTAGTGAAAATGCAGTGGTCATTTTTGATGAATTAATCACAGAGAATGGATTTAAAATTGGCCATGCCACCCTGACCAAACCTGCTGCCCTTAATGCGTTAGATTTATCAATGATTAGGCTACTGACGCCTCAACTTCAAAAATGGCAACAGGATCCCAAGATTGCCATGGTGTTTTTAGATGGAAGTGGTGAAAGAGCGTTTTGCGCTGGTGGCGACATTGTGTCTATGTACAAGTCTATGCAAGCCGCACAATCGGGTGAAACAAACTCAGATGAAGCTGAACAATTGGCCTTGCAAGAGTTTTTCACTGAAGAATACCAGCTTGATTATTTGATCCATAAGTTGAGTAAGCCAATCTTAGTTTGGGGTAATGGCATTGTAATGGGGGGGGGACTGGGTTTGATGAGTGGTGGCAGCCATCGCATAGTCACTGAAACATCGCGAATTGCTATGCCGGAAATCAGCATTGGATTATATCCAGATGTAGGTGGCAGTTACTTTTTAAACGCTATGCCAGCAGGTTGTGGGTTATTTCTAGGACTCACCGGTGCCAGCATTAATGCTAACGATGCATTGTATAGCAATTTAGCTGACTACTTTGTTCCTCATGCAGCAAAGGCCACATTATTTGCCAGGCTGTTATCTGCAAATTGGCAACAAGACCTATTGCAACAAACACTTGCGAGTATTTGTGATGAGTTTCATTCCTTACATATTGGGCAATTACCCCAAGGAAATTTGCACAACCATCAAGAGTGGCTAACCAACTTGGCTGAACAGGCTGATGTGACAACAGCCGTTGAATACATATTGTCTCTGAGTGCCGAGGATAATAAATGGTTAAACAAAGCACAAAGTACCTTACGAGCCGGATCTCCTATTACCGCGCATTTGGTATTTGAACAATTGCAAAGAGGCAAAGACATGAGCTTAGCCGAATGTTTTCAAATGGAATTAGGCATGTCATGCCAATGTGGCGAATTTGGTGAATTTCAAGAAGGAGTTAGAGCCTTGATGATTGATAAAGACAATCAACCTAACTGGCGTTATAAGTCGGTAGAGCAAGTACCACAGGCCACGGTTGATAGTTTTTTTGCCACACTTTGGCCATTGGGCGCGCATCCTTTAGCCCAACTAAGCGCAAACTGAGGGAGAGTAGAATGCAAAATAAAAATGCTAAAATAGCCTTTATTGGTTTAGGTAATATGGGGGCCCCCATGGCCCATAACTTATTAAGAGCCGGTTTTACCGTTGCAGTATTTGACCTAGTACAAACCGCCATGGACAAATTACAACAAGCCGGAGCCACACAAGCCAAGACCGCAATTGACGTAGTGCAAGGTGCCGATTTAGTGGTGTCAATGTTACCTGCAGGCAAACACGTTGAATCGCTATATATTGGCGAAAATGGGCTAATCAATCATCTCAAAAAAGACGCCTTAGTCATTGATTCAAGCACCATAGACGCCGCCACTTCAAAAATGGTTGCCGCTAATTTAGCAGAAAATCACATCCGTTTTATTGATGCGCCGGTATCTGGTGGAGTAGCAGGTGCAACAGCAGGTACACTGACATTTATAGTGGGCGGTAAACCTCAAGATTACGCAAGTGCACTGCCTGTTTTACAGGCTATGGGGAAAAATATTTTTCACGCCGGTGATCACGGAGCCGGTCAAGTCGCGAAAATATGCAATAACATGTTGTTGTCTGTGTTGATGTTAGGCACCTCAGAAGCTCTACAAATGGCGATTGATAACGGCCTAGATCCTAAAGTAATGTCGGATATCATGTTGCAAAGTTCAGGGCGTAACTGGACGTTAGAATTGTACAATCCCTGCCCGGATGTGATGCCTAATGTTCCCTCCTCAAATGATTATCAAGGAGGTTTTATGGTGGATTTGATGAAAAAAGACTTAGGCTTGGCAATGGATACTGGCCTTAAAAGCCAGTCTTCCACTCCTATGGGAGCGCTTGCGCAAAGTTTGTATACTATCCACAGTCAGCAAGGTAACGGACATCTGGATTTTTCCAGTATTTTTAATTTATTTTCCAAGCAAGAGAAGCAGTAATGAATCTAAAAAATCAAGTCATAGTCATCACCGGAGCAGCCCAAGGTTTGGGCAAAGCAATGGCCGTAGAATTTGCTAAACAAGGCGCACATATTGCCTTGCTAGATATGCAGGCAGAAGCGGTTGAAGCGGCGGCCAGTGAAATCGAAAAGCTTGGCGTCAAAGCCAGTGGTTACGCAGTGAATGTGACCGACGAAAAACAAGTGGAAGAAACCTTTGCAAAAATAGCCGCAGACTTTGGTCAAATCAACGGCTTAATTAACAGCGCGGGCATTATGCGCGACGGCATGTTGTTAAAGGTAAAGGAAGGCAAAGTGGTAGATAAAATGCCACTACAACAATTTCAATCGGTATTGGACGTCAATGTCACAGGCACTTTTTTGTGTAGTCGTGAAGCCGCAGCACAAATGGTTGAAACCAAAAGTAAAGGTGTCATTATCAATATTTCATCGGTTTCACGGGCAGGAAACATGGGGCAAACTAATTACTCTGCTTCCAAAGCTGCGGTAGCCACCATGACAGTATCTTGGGCCAAAGAATTGGGACGTTTTGGAATTCGTACCGGCTGCATCGCGCCGGGTTTAGTTGAAACTGCTATGGCCGCACAAATGCGCCCTGAAATGCGCGAGATGTTTATAAAAAGCATCCCCGCACAACGCTTAGCCGATGTTGAAGAACTCGCCCATGCAGCCAAGTTTATCTTTGAAAATGATTATTTTACAGGCAGAACTTTGGAACTTGATGGTGGTACTAGAGTTTAGGCTTTTGTTGCCATAAGATTGGGTAATTTTGTAAGCACCTGCTGGTTTAGTGAGTGCTTTTTTATGTCACCCTAGGATAGAGGATTAATACATTTAGTTCGTATAAATAGTTACAATTACCGCTGACGTCACCAATAAAAACAAACCCACGGCACAAACAATCTCGTGGTTTGAATCTTTATTTGGATATTTACCAAATGTGATTGTTTTGAGTACGACCCAACCAATCCCCCAGCATATTGCTTGAAAAAATATCTCGATGGCAAACCAGGCAACGAATCTAGCTATTGCTGCAAATATTCCAATTCCAATTTCTTCTACTGGCACTATGTTTAAATCCTTTTGTTCGTTAACTAAGCTGCGCAGCAATCGATTATGATAGAGCGCTTCCTCGCCTTTTTTAATTCTCACTTTAATAACTGTGCATGGCTTAAATTGCTTTTGCAAAGTTTTTATCCATGTTTTAGTTGCTAGTTTCGTAAGTGGTGATTTAGTTGGTGACTCCCTACGGCAATTGATATGGGGAACCATTCTTAAATTCTGGATGTCTTGAACTGGTGAACAAAGTGCGTAAAGTGGTTTAAACGGTGCTATTTATAGAAGGCTCTTTAGGTCGCAATGAATAAGGTAATTACCCACTATCTATTGTCGAAAATTGTCGAGAGTCAACTTACTCAGGTTACCCCATGAAAAAAAGAACGAATCTTTTCTCTATCATAACGTTGTCGCTTTTACTGAGTGGTTTAACATCGGTTGAAAGAAAAGTTGTCTATGCTACCGTAGAACTTTAGCTTATATTGATGATTGAGGTTGCAATTTAGTTTTGGGGTTGGTTAATATTTGCCAGTATTTATTAGGGAAGTAAAATGCAACAAGAATCCATTGTTTTTGATAGATTTTCATGTGAACGATGCGCTGATAAAGGCAAGTTAGAATTTGATTTTACTATGGCTTTTCAGCCTATTATTAACTGCCAGACCAAGCAAATATTCGGTTATGAGGCCTTGGTTAGGGGGCTGAATAATGAGTCAGCATATTCGATAATTTCCCAAGTGAATGATGATAATCGATACCTATTCGATCAACTCTGTCGAGTTAAGGCAATTTCTTTGGCGGCTGAGTTAAAACTACAATCAATGCTCAGTATTAACTTCCTTCCCAAAGCTATTTACCAACCAGAACGTTGTATTCGAACAACCTTTGAAGCCGCTAAAAAGTACAATTTTCCAACCGATAGGATCATGTTTGAATTTACCGAGGTTGAAAAGTTTGACGATGTATCGGTTGTCAAACGCATCGTTGAGTATTACGAAAAGTTGGGATTTAAAACTGCAATCGATGATTTTGGGTCGGGTTATGCTGGATTGGGTTTATTAGCTGATTTTCAGACTTGTATCATAAAATTTGATATGGATCTTATTCGCAATATTAACCAAGACAAACCTCGTCAGTATATTGTAAAAAATTGTTTGAATTTGCTACGTGATCTCAATGTTACGCCATTGGCAGAAGGGATTGAGACAATAGAGGAAATGCATTGGTTAAAAAATGCGGGTGTAGAATTAATGCAGGGATACCTGTTTGCTAAACCTGGTTTCGAATCTTTACCAAAAGTGGATTTTAGCAAATTAACTTAACTTTTGAAGTGTCACCTAAAAACTAAGAATTAACCCGCCTCAAAAATTGAAGCGGGTTTTTGTTACCTAGTTTACTTTCTAAGCGGCCTGTTCGGTTTGTACTTGCTCACTATCTTCACGACTCAATAAATACTCAAACGCAGCTAATGATGCTTTGGCACCTTCACCCATAGAGACCACTATTTGTTTGTATGGCACTGTTGTCACATCACCACAGGCAAAAATGCCTGGCTCTGAAGTGTTGCACTTGGTGTCTATTTCCACTTCACCGTATTGAGTTAAACCCACTACTCCTTTCAAGAATTGACTATTGGGTACTAAACCAATTTGTACAAATACTCCTGATAAGACTTGGTTATTCACTTCATCTGTAGCGCGGTCGATATATTCGATCCCATTGACCTTGCCATTCTCAGCGGTAATTTGTTTAGTGGCGACGTTTTTCAATATAGTGATGTTTTCACGTTTTTCAGCTTGCTTCACTAATACTTGGTCGGCTTTAAGTTCGGGCAAAAATTCGAACACAGTGACTGACTTAACAATACCTGCTAAATCTAACGCCGCTTCTATACCTGAGTTTCCGCCACCTATAACAGCTACGTCTTTGCCTTTAAAGAAGGGGCCATCACAGTGTGGGCAGTAAGCCACACCGTTACCGACATTTTCTTTTTCACCTGGCACACCTAGTTCTCTCCAGCGCGCACCGGTGGCCACTATTAAAGTTTTGGTTTCAATGGTTTCGCCTGAAGATAAGGTCAATGTTTTAATGTTGCCTGACTTAATTTCATCGACACGCACATGCTCTTTTAAGGTAATGTCATAATCTTGCATATGAGCCTGTAGGTTATTAACCAATTCAGGACCAGTGGTTTTAGGTACTGATATTAAGTTTTCGATACCCATAGTGTCTTTTACCTGACCACCAAAACGATCTGCGACTATAGTCACTTTTAACCCTTTTCGCGCAGCATAAATGGCTGCACTCACTCCGGCAGGTCCTGCCCCTATGACCGTTACATCTTGTGTAGGCAGAGACGCGCCAGCATTGGCATTTTTTAATTCGGGTTGTAGTTCTAATAATTTGTCGATAAGAGTGGAGGCATCCACTTTACCATTTGCAAACAATTCGCCGTTTAGGTACACACTAGGTACACCTTGGATATCTCGAGTTTTGATGACTTCGGGATACAAGCCGCCGTCAATCATCTCACTACTAATGAGAGGGTTGAGTAACGCAAATTGGTTGAGTGCCTGAACGACTTCTGGGCAGTTATGACAGCTTAAGCTGATAAATACTTCAAATTTGAGAGGCTGAGTGACCCCTTTAACGATGCTTTTGACGCTGTCGTCTAGTTTTAATTCTGTTCCTGATGCATGCAATATTGCCAGCACCAAAGAGTTAAATTCGTGACCTCCAGGAATACCTGAAAAGCGGACCCCTGTGTCTTCGCCATCGGCTTCTAATAAAAAACTGATTGCACTGCGTAACACACCTGTTGTGTCGCGCTGTTCTACTGAAAGTTTGTCGCTAACCCCTGCAATATCCGACAGGAAGGTTACGAGCTCATCTCGTTTACTGTGGTCACCAGTCTGGATGACAAACTTTACGTTTTTCTCCATTGACGCTGTGTAGCCTTTCAATGCTTGTAAAATTTCTTGAGTTAACATGATAATTCTGCCTTATTTGATACCAGGGAGTTGTGCGGGTCCAATCACCCGCACAGATGTACCGCTAGTTTTGCTTAGATTTTACCTACTAGGTCTAAAGATGGGGCAAGGGTTGCTTCGCCTTCTTTCCATTTAGCTGGACATACTTCACCTGGGTGAGAGGCAACATATTGTGCTGCTTTGATTTTACGTACTAAGTCGTCAGCATCACGGCCAATACCTTCAGCAGTGATTTCCATTGCTTGGATAATGCCTTCTGGATCAACGATAAATGTTGCACGGTCAGCTAGGCCCATAGTTTCACGCATACAATCGAAGTTGCGCGTTATTTCACCCGTTGGGTCACCAATCATGGTGTAGTTGATTTTACCAATAGTGTCTGATGTGTCATGCCATGCTTTATGGGTGAAGTGAGTATCAGTAGAAACAGAAAATACTTCTACACCGCGAGACTGAAGCTCTTCATATTTGTCAGCTAGGTCACCTAGTTCTGTTGGACAAACAAAAGTGAAGTCAGCAGGGTAGAAGAAAAATACCGCCCATTTGCCTTTGATCTCATCACTGTTTACTTCGATGAACTCGCCATTTCTAAATGCATTTGCTGTGAAAGGTTTGATTGCAGTATTGATTAAAGCCATTGTTATATCCTCTTAGTTAAAGTTGGAACATCAGTCGCTCTAAATTCTTAAGTGACCTGATATTCAAGGTAGTGTTTTAAACTGGAAACAAGAATAGAGTGATTGTGAGAAAATTTATAATTCTTAATACAGAACCAATGAATCAAAAAAATCGATTAGAACTCGTTTGAGGAAATTTGATAGGGCAATAAATTTGGTTGTGATAAACCAATCCAGTTCAGAAGCACTTGAGTAATTAATAAGGTGTCCAAGCCAATGGAGTTGACCAGATTTCGTGGTACCACCATTTAAATAATAGACGCTTCTAATGAAATTCCAGCATGTTGTAATTTATCACACTTAGCCCAGAGCGTTTTCTTGCTGGGCTAGAAGGTATGTAAAAGCACGGCTTTTTACAGTTTTTCTCTATTATGAGCTTGCATAAAATCTTGCAATGGCCCGACAGGTATTATTCCTGTTGGATTGATAGTTAGATGGCTGGCGTAGTAGTGCGTTTTGATATGCTCAAAATTCACTGTGTCTGCTATGCCTTTAACCTGAAATAGTTCACGCAAATATTTGCTCATGGCAGGATAGTCAGCGATTTGTTGTCGATTAGTTTTAAAATGTCCAAAATAAACGGCATCAAAACGAATGAGGGTGGTGAATAACCGCCAGTCTGCTTCGGTAAGTTGCGCACCTGTTAAGTAGCGCTGCTTAGACAAAATGCCTTCTACCCAATCAAGTGATGCGAACAAAGCATTAAAGGCCCTTTCGTAGGCTTGCTGAGTGGTAGCGAAACCACATAAATAAACGCCATTGTTGATACTGTCATAAACCCGTTTATTAACAGTGTTTATGGTCTCTTGTCGTTCCACTGGATAATAATCGCTTGTAATGCCCGTTAAGTGATCAAAGGCAGTATTAAACATACGGATAATGTCAGCCGACTCGTTACTGACAATGGTTTGTGTATGTTTATCCCAAAGAACCGGCACCGTTACTCTGCCTTCATAACTTGGATCTGCTTTTAGGTACAATTGGTAGAGGTAGTCAAAACCGTATAGCGGATCCTTAAGCTCCCAACCGTTTTCGAGCATAATGGGGGCGACCACAGTCACATCGATGTAATCTTGTAGCCCTTTTAATTCGCGAAAAATCAGAGTGCGATGTGCCCATGGGCATGCTAACGACACATACAAATGATAACGGCCTTTTTCAGCCTTAAAACCTTGCTCACCACTTGAACCTGCTTCACCATAAGGAGTTAGCCAACTTCTAAAGCGGCTGTCTTGACGGCGAAATTCGCCGTCACTTGTTTTGGTGTCGTACCACTTGTCGACCCATTTTCCCTGTTGTAACAAGCCCATTATGCTACTGCTACAGCTTCAGTGGCGTGTGCAGCTGACAATAATTCATCGACTTGTTGTTTACCTGAATCGATGATTTGCTGCGGTGAGCCTTTTGAACCACTGGCATCAATTTGGAAGATGTCTTTGACACCTAAAAAACCAAATATATGTGCTAAGTAACCACTAGCAAAATCCATATTGCTGCCTACAGGTGTGCCACCTGTGCCAGTAATGATAAAAACGCGCTTAATATTTAATAATCCAACTGGGCCTTGTTCAGTATATTTAAAACTTACGCCTGCTCGACAAATTGCATCAATCCAATGTTTTAAGGATGCAGCAATACCAAAGTTATACATAGGCGCACCAATCACCAAAGTATCGGCGTCGCGTAGTTCTTGTATCAGTTGTTCTGATATCGCTAAGTGGGTATTCAAACTATCTCGATTGTCATCTGATGAGCCATGCACTCCCATTAAATCTTGGGCACTAATGGGTGGTAATGGATTTATAGCTAAGTCGCGATGCACCACTTCAGTGTTTAATGCATCAACTAGGTATTGCCCAATAATACGGGTATTCGAACCCTCTATGCGGGCACTGCTGTCTATATGTAATACGCTCATGATTTTCTCCAAATAAGTTGAAATTATTGATTCGCAAGTTTGTTTTGTAATAGCTTGTCTAGGCTTAAACTTCCGGCGCCTCGTACTGCTAAGCCCACTGTGATAACTAATAAAGCTAACGCAAATTCGTATCCACCATTGGCCATAAATAAGCCGTTTTGTAGGTGTACTGTTACAATGGCAACTAACATGGTTATGGCTAAAACTAGCGAAGTCGGTCGCACTAAAAGACCGGCTATTAATAACAAACCACCAAAAAACTCCGCACTACCCGCCAAGATAGCCATTAAGGTCCCAGGAGCGAGTCCAATGGATTCCATCCAGCCTGCTGTACCTTCTAAACCATAACCGCCAAACCAAGCAAATAACTTTTGGGCGCCATGTGCGGTAAATATCACTCCCGCTCCTACGCGAAGGGGTAAGGTATCTAAACCTAGTTTTGTAGTGACTAATGTATTGATTAAAGCCTTCATTTTGTTGCCCCAATAAGATGTTTAAGTAATTGATGCCGTTAGTTTACCGAATTGAAAAATTGGAATAAGAGGGTATATGTGTTTAATATGTTCTAATTTTTAGAACAGTTGAGAGGTGACTTATGGCCAAGAACCCAATCAGTATGGAAGTACTTGAAACCATCGATGCAATCGAGCGGCGCGGAAGTTTTGCCAAAGCAGCTGAAGAGCTTAATAAGGCAACGTCTGCGGTGTCTTACGCCGTTCAAAAGCTTGAGGAACAACTCGAAATTTCACTGTTTCAGCGTTTGGGGAGACGCTCAGTTTTAACACCAGCAGGGCGTTTGATCTTAGCCGAAGGCCGCGAAATCTTGCAGACTACGCGCAGATTGGCAGATAAAGCTAAAGAAGTGGCGACTGGGTGGGAGCCACGTATCAGTATTGGTATTGAATCATTGCAGTCTTACGATGATTTTTTTCAGGTCATCAATGATTTTCTATCTGAATTTCCAACGGTTGAAATTGATATCTGCGAATGTGTTCTAAATGGTGGTTGGGAGGCATTGGAACAGGGCAGGGTTGACTTGTTGGTAGGCTCTCCTGGGCCAGTGCCATCGCTGCAAGGTTACAGATCGGTTGCTATTGGTCAGGTGGAGTTGCTACCCGTAATAGCAGCCAAACATCCGCTGACGTATCAGTTGCAAGACATAAAAAATATCGACAATGTCATGTCACAACTAAGACGCATAGTCATACACGATACTTCTTATAGTGGCATAACTCGCAGCGAAGGATTAAGCAGTGATGGCCAGATGTTTTATGTGCAGAATATGGATCAAAAAATCCACGCAATTTTGGCCGGAATAGGTATTGGAAACCTCCCTAAACATCGGATCCAAGGTTACCTTGAATCCGCAGAGCTTTTGCCTTTAAGTATTCAACAAAAAAACAGTTCTGCCTCTTTTTTAGCCTGGAAAATCAACAATAAAGGCAAAGGGTTAAAGGCGATAACCGACAGATTAATTGCACAATTTACAGACTAACCACTAAACCGTCAGTCGCAAGTTTAATTGGGCCTGGGTATTTAGCGCGGATAATGCCTAAGGTCTCATTTTGAATCGATAACGTACGTTTCATAAAGTGCGATAACAGCAGTTGTTTGACTTGCGCGTGTTTAGCAATTAGGGCAATTGTTGAAGGCGTCATATGTAAGTTGATTGCAGCACCAGATGCATTGTCGGGTACGGCGTTACTGGCAACTAATAAATCAGCCTCGCTGGCGATATCATCAAGTACCTCAAATTGATTGCTCATATCTCCTGAAAACACAATGCTGCAACCTGCCAATTCAACACGCCAAGCCACTGCGGCGACGGGGCCGTGATGTACGAAGGTTGCTTTAGCAGTGATTTCATCTGACAGTGAGTATTGGAAAGTTTGCCCTCTAACAAGAGGAACATCAGTAGCGATTACTTTGTAATCAGCTTCATCACGTTTATTGACATATTCTTTTAAGTACGCAAATGCTCCTTTGTCACCCATTAAGCGTTGTAGATACTCACTCGTTGCCGGCATAAGATTGTTGGCAGCTGGACCAAAGAGTTCGAGGTTAGTGTTTCTTGAAGTAAAATAACTACCTTTAATATAGGCGGCTAAATCGGCACTGTGATCTACATGTAAGTGGGTTAATAGCATGCCTTGTAAATCGGCAAACTCCGCGCCACTTTTGCCATACTCAATACTTGAGCCTGGCCCTGCGTCTATCAATACGCGGGCTTTATTCTGATACCATATTAAATAACCACTGGAGTTACGTCCATCGTCAAGTTCTGGACCCCCAGAGCCCAACACTTGTAATTTTACTTGGCTACTGTTGCACTGGCTAGCAAAGCTATGAGTGCAAAATAAAAGTAGTACCAGAACTGAGACTCGTATCAACATGACGTTTTTCCTCTTAGTTAACTTCAATTTTGCACTTTGCATATGGCACGAAGCACACAGTAATTCGAATTCGGCGGATTGTTAGTCGATTATGTCATCAGCCGCTACATTAACCTTAGGAAAGTCTTTGGCTTTCAAAGGTTTGATAGGATCTCTGGCAATTTTTTTCTTTAATAATTTAATTGCCGCCTGCAACTGTGCGTCTTGCCGATTAAAAGTAGCATGGGGTAAATTGGTTACTTCGATATCCGGTGAAATACCTTTACCTTCAGTGATCCATCGCCCGTCCATTGCATACACTGGAAGTTCAGCCACCCTAGCCATACCTCCGTCAGTTTGCCGATTACGACCTGTTAACCACACCCCTGCGCCAGCAGTTTGTTTACCAATCACAGTCCCTAATTTCAGGGCTTTAATGCCGGCCGTAAAAGTTTCGCCATCTGAATAAGTATATTGGTCTGCCAGCACCACTAAATGCCCTCTGAAGGTTTGTTGCATGTTGGTTACTGGTTCCCCATTTTGAACTTGCCAAAATGACCATGCTCTTTTAAGTAACTTTTCCAAAATCCAACTATCGACATTTCCACCATTATTGCGTCTCACATCAATGATTAGTCCCTGCTTTTTATATTGAGCATAAAACTCTCTAGCAAAAGTGGCGACATCACCCGAGCCCATAGCGCGAAGATGTAAATAGCCTAGCTCAGTATCTGCTTTATGCACTTTTTGTTGATTTTGAGTGACCCAATCGAAATAACGATTGTAATAATCGTCTCGTGCTGAGCTGGGCTTAGCTATAGTACTGATGCGGTTTCCCGCTCTTTTTAGGGTGAGTAACACTTGTTTGCCCGCTTGATTTTGTAAGGCCTTAGCAATATCTGGAATGGTTTGAATAGTGAGACCGTTGATAGCAACTATGGTGTCGCCTTCTTCGGCATTCACACCAGGCTTAGCCAATGGTGACATGCGGTTAACAAGTTCAGGATCGTTGCGGTAAATACGTTTAATTGTTACGCCTTGTGCGCCTTGAGAGTATTGCGCCCCTAAGGTGGCTGCTTTGGCCATATTATTATCAGCTGGTACATCTCCACCACGTACTTGGGAGTGTAAGGTATTTAGTTCGCCCATCATTTGTTTGAATATATCGTTCAATTCGTGACGATCTGTTAAGCGTGATAGTAATGGTTGATATTTTTGTTTCACCGCCGTCCAATCTAATCCACGCATGGTTTTATCAAATAGCGAGTCGCGATGCATTAACCAAGCATCATGAAAAATTTGCTGCCATTCTTGCTGAGGGTTGACCCGTAACTTCCAATCAGAAGTGTTCACACGGGTGTTTTTAGCGGTGCTTGAAAACTTGGCTCCTGCAGGTACTAAATACATCTCTTTTTTGCTGCCAGACTTTTGTATGAACAATGTTTTACCGTCGTTAGACAAACTAAAAGATTGAACGGCGCCTAAAAATGTCTTGGGTTGAGTATTGGGTTGTATCGCTATTGATTTTAAACCTGGTTGCGCTTTGGGTTCAGTGATTCTGTCCAACACGTACAGAAATTTCTTGTTGGCCAACAATTTGGAGTAATTCCCAGACGCAACAGGCACTTGCCATAATCTGTCGCTGATGTTGGCCCAATCGACCGTTACTTTGGCGGGCTCTTTTGTAGGCGAGCCATTTGCAGATGAATCTTCTGATGATTCGCCTTCAGAGGAAACATCTTCCGCTTGGTCTTTTTCGTTGCTGGCTGGTGCTTCGTCTTTGGACTTTTCTAATCCATCAAGTTCACTCGGAGGCTGGAATGCAAATTTAGCGTCTGATTTTAAAGCAATTGCAAAGATTTCGGTTTTTCTATCGAAGCTGGCACCCATATTTCTGTCTCCCCAAGGGGAGTTGGGATAACTGGCAAAATGACGATTAGATAAAAAATACAACCAATTTGAGTCGTTAGAGAAGACCGGAGAAAATGACTCATATTTTTCACTTGTCAGTGTTTGCTGCGAATTATCTAGCGTATCTATCAATAATATTTGGCTGCGTTCGGCTTTGATCCCGTTGTAGGTAACGGCAATAAGTTGACTATCACTTGACCAAGTTAATGAGCCAATTGCAGACATATTGTCACTGTTTGATAATATCTTGTTATTCGCTTTAGTGGCCAAGTCTAATAGCCATAGGTCGCCATTTTTGTCATCGTGGGCGATAGATTTTCCATCAGGAGACAAGTACAGATCCCAGCGAAAAATGTTGCCATCAAAGGTTAATTGCTCACCACCAGGTAAACCGTCAGCTGGGTATTGCCAAATTTCCATTTCACCACTGCTATCGTTAAGTGCATAAATTGATTGCTTATCGTGACTTAATATTGCTTTGCGGGTTCGCGAATCTTTTGGGGTGGCGATTTCAACTAATCTAGTACCATCTGTGGCGGCGATGGCCACTCGTCCGCGAGCGGTTAATACGACTTTTTTAGCCTCTCCAGCTTGTTTGGCAGAGCTGAGGTTTTTTAATGGATTATTCACCCAATGCTCTCTTAATTCTGGAAAGTCTGAAGTAAGCGCGATATCTACTACTTTGCTTGCTTCGCTGCTTATATCAAAAATCTTGATGTCTGCTCCTAATTGGTAAATAATTTTTTCGTCTTTGAGGCGCGCATTTCTGACTTCCCAATCTTGGTATTGAGTATGTTGTTGCTGATCTCTACCATTTAATTTCATTGACCAAATGTTATCGACTCCACTTTGGTTACTAATAAAATATAAACGTTTGCCCGCTATCATAGGTGTATGTGCAGACCCTTGGTGTTTACTGGTAAGTTGCGTGGCTTCTTTAGTTGAACCTAGGCTGTATTTCCATAATTCTCCTTTAGCGCCACCCTGATATGCTCGTGCATTGTCTGAAGAAATTTGTAAGCCAAACTGGGCAAAATACAAGGTGTTGTCGGCGGAAATACTGCCTTGTACAGCATCGGCCAAAGGAATAGTTGTGGTGATTAAGGTGGTCGGGTCAACTTGTTTTAAGGTCCAATTCCCAGTGGGGCCGACACGACCATTGTAGCTGTACAATATTTTTGAATCAGTGCTCCAGCCTTGCATTCTTACTGCTACGTTTTCAAAAGTAACACGCTTGGCAATGCCTCCTTGGATAGGCATGACATGGACCTCTGGTGTACCGCTATAATTTGCTACAAAGGCGACCCAATTACCGTCGGGAGAAATGCTGGCTTGTTTTTCTTCTGCTGGATGTGTGGTTAAGCGCTTCGCGTATTTGTCTGTGAGTGTTATTTTCCACAAATCACCTTCAGCCGTAAAAACCACTGTATCCTCGTGTATGTCTGGATAACGGAAATAGCCCGCTTGGGCTAAAACGGATTGGGTGGCTAGCAGTAAACAGATTAAAAATAATGCGCGCATGTATTGGCTCCTTGGAGATGGTTGTTCTAGCGTAAACAATCTCATGTATCTCGATGTAATGAAATAAAACTTCAGTTAATAACAAAGCAATTAACAAGTCTATGATGATGGTACAATTTAATCCAATGACTGTTTCAATCTAAACAAGGTTTACAAACAATTTATGTCTTTGTGGAAATGTCCCGGCTGTTCAAATGTGTTGTTGCTTAAAAATAAAGTTTGGTCCTGTATTAATGGTCATAGTTTTGATGTGGCAAAGGAAGGTTACGTTAATTTGTTGCTAGCTCAACATAAAAACAGTAAACAGCCTGGTGACAATAAAGAGATGGTTAATGGTCGAAGGGCTTTTTTAGAGCAAGGTTTTTACCAACCACTAGCTGATGCTATTGCAACAATTTTTAAGCAGTACCTTTTAGGCCTTAAAGATCAATCCGAAGTGAATTTTTTTGACGCTGGTTGTGGTGAAGGTTATTACATGGACCAAGTCAGTCAGTCTTGCGAGCAAACTAATTTTCGAGTGTGCTTTAGCGGTTTGGATATTTCAAAATTTGCTGTCCAAAAAGCCGCGAAGCAGTATTCAAGTAATCATTTTGCAGTAGCCAGTACCTTTCAATTGCCGCTGCTAAACGCTAGTCAGGACACAATACTTCAAATTTTTGCACCTAGTAGTGAACAAGAGATCCACCGAGTGTTAAAAGACAATGGAATGTGGATAACAGTTAACCCAGCGGCAAATCACTTGATTGAATTTAAACAGGCTTTATACGATAAACCAGTCGAACACAAAACAGAGCAACTCACTCCTCTAGGGTTTGTAGAAATCGAGCGGAAAAACCTTAGTTTTGTTATGCACTTGACTGAATCACAACAAAGGGAAAACTTGTTAATGATGACACCTTATTATTGGTCGGCAACCGCAGAGAAAAAACAAAAGTTAGTGGATAACCTAGAAAAATTTACAACGGATTTTGATATTCGTGTTTATTCAAGACGCTCATAAGAATAATGGATTACTCAGGCATACAAGGTTGAAAACCTACTGCGGTATTCTTGCATGGTTAATCCAGTATTTTTCTTGAATAAACGTCTGAAAGAAGTGGTGTCTTCATAACCCACATCCCAAATCGTTTTGTTTAGGGATTTAGCTCCGGATTCTAATGCCATTTTTACATTTTCAATGCGCACCTTTTGTAAATACGACAAAGGGGTTTCACCGGTTATCTTTTTAAAACGTCGTACCACTTGTTTTTCGCTCAAAGCCTGTTGCTTGGCAAACAATGTGAGATCGAAAGGGCTATTGACCTTTGATTCAAGTTGTTCCTGAAGTGCCAATACTAGAGGATCATTATGGTCATGGGTTGGCCGAAAAATAGCGAAGCGGCTTTGTCCTTCAAAATTTACTTCAATTAACATGATCTTGGCAGTTATCAAGGCTAGTTCACGACTGTACTCACGTGACATGATATACAGAATTAACTGGGCAATGGCTGAGGAACCGCCAGCACTGATGATATCCCCATGATCTATGAGTAACTTATTAGTTTGAAAGGATTCTGCGGGAAATAGTTTAGTCGCAAGTGCAGAAGAAGCCCAGTGACAAGTTAACTCCCTTCCTCCCATCAATCCGGAATTTGCTAGTAGAAAACTGCCAGTACAAGCACTGGCTAAAAGTGTTCCTTTGTTGTGCCACGCTTTTATTGTTGCAACAACAGTGGTGTGGTGACGCATACAATTAAGCGCGTTTTCTTCGTCGATTATTGCTTCGAATACACTAGGTATAATTAAGATATCTGGTCTAGTTGTCAGATTAATAGGTTTAATACCATCAATAAAAGTTTGATTATATGCTTGCGCTTTTTTCTTTATGCCCACCAACTCAATATTGAACACACTAATATCAGAGCCAAAATTATCTTTGGCAATATAGTTTGCCGCAATCAATAAATCTAAGGTTAAGTGAATGCTAGATGCTTGGCATCTATCAGTCACTAAAATCGCTATATTCATGTTTAGCAAAACCCCTATTCCAAACTTATATCATTACACTAACGTATCTCATAACCAAGTGGGTAAATAGACATTTTAAGGGGTAATTTAGACATTCTTCTAAAATGTCCAAATAAGCCTTTAAGTAGTGAAAATAGCCGCTCTTTTATCGTGACGCAAAGTTTTAGAGTAGTGACTCATTTACAAAAAAGAGTGCTGACTATGAATAGTTCTTTAATGATAAACCCCCTTGTTGTTTTGGAGTGGCTAAAGAGAAAACAGAATATAAAAGGATCATTGTTTATAACGCTTATGCTTACCGCATTGTGCTGCAATACTAGTTCTGCTGCGCAGTCAAATAGCCTTAGCCTGCAAATGCAACTTGGTTTGTTTTCCCCCGGGTCTTCGGAGCTCGAGCAACAAATGGTGATTTATAATCACAATCAGACGAAGTGTTTGTCAACTTCTGGACATAAAGGAAGAGGCAAAAAAACGTTATCTTATGAACCATGTCGCAGGGACGGCAACGATACTTGGAAAATAACCACGTCAGGAAAAATTAAAAATGAAGCCAGTGGAAAGTGTTTAGGTGCGCCCACAACACAAGATATTTTAGTGCTGATTCATTGTAAACCTAGATACTCCAGAGATAACAGCGCCTATGATTTTATCATTCTTGATCATTTCATTGAGACAGATAATGGCAGTGTTCAGATCGCGGAAAATAAAAATTAGCATAAGGGCCGGTCGTCATCGAATGATCCACAAGAAGATATCGGAGTGTTTAGATTACGGTAGCCGGCCTATTTTTCACATACCCTAGAAAATCACCAGCCTCGAAGTATTTAACCCTGTAAGGTGTCTAGGCCGCGCTTTGCGACAGGGTGAGCCGCTTTTGCTGTCAAAGAACTATGGTTGGTCTTGTGGTTTAGCGCAATAAAAACCGTTTTCTGTATCGTTAGAATAAACAAGAAAACGTTAACTCAAGTCGTTTTTATTCCCAATAGGGATTATCACCGAAGTGTTCAGTAAAATAATCGATGAAGGCTCTCACTTTAGGCGCTAACAATCTAGAACTAGGATACACAGCCCAAATATCGGCGTGGCTAATGAGCGGGTAATCTTCGAGAATTTGCACCAATTCACCATTTTTTAGGTGATTATAAATACTCCAGCGGGAGTTGATGGTAATACCTAAGCCATTTATACATGCGTCGCGTACCGCTTCTCCGTTGTCAGTTCTGAAATTGCCTTTCGCTTTAATGTGAACTTGTCCTTTGGGTGTTTGAAATGCCCAATCGTCTAATCCCATTAATGTAATACATTGATGGGAGTTTAAGTCTTGAGGTGTAACGGGGGCGGGATTTTTCTTTAAATAATCTGGCGACGCACACAGGATACGGGTATCAGGAGCTAACTTTCGAGCAATTAAACTAGAATCCTTTAATTGCGAATTGCGGATCGCAATATCAAAGCCACCTTCAACTAAATCCACTATGGTATCTGAGAGCTTTAAATCCACATTGAGATCTGGATACAGCGCTAAAAAGTCAGTCAGTGCTGGCAAAATATGCATACGCCCAAAAGACGCAGGTGCAGCGACTCGTAAAGTCCCTATTGGTAAAAAATTACCGGCCCCGACAGAGGTTCGGGCTGCTTCAACACTAGATATCACATCTTCTGCGTAAGGAAGAAAAGCCTTGCCCTCTTCGGTAAGTGATACTTTTCTGGTGGTGCGATGAATTAAACGCACCCCTAAGCCATCTTCCAATTTATTGATATGGGCACTGGCGACAGCTGGTGACAACCTTAATTCGCTTCCAGCTAAGCTAATGTTGTGGGTAGTGGCAATTCTGATAAACAGTTTCAGGTGTTCGATATTCATGATTATCAACGTAATCTATAAAGTGATTCTACTTTGTAGTTTATTATCAAACTACTAATTAATAAATATACTGACTCCATTAAATCACACAAATAAATCAATTGAGGAATAGTGATGAAAGCAATGGTCATAAAGAGTTTTGGTGGTTCAGAGGTTTTTGAGTTAGCGGATATATCCAAACCGCAAGTAAAAGCAGGCCACGTTTTAGTGAGTATTGAAGCGAGCAGTGTGAATACTGTAGATACTATGATTCGTCAAATGGGCGCTGAATTACCTTTTGCCCCACCTTTTCCAGCCGTTTTAGGTATGGACTTTGCTGGAACAATCGAAGCCATTGGTGAAGGTGTAACACAATATTCAGTGGGTGATGAAGTATATGGTTGCGCCGGTGGATTAGCCGAATTGCCTGGTACCTTGGCAGAATATATTGTAGCGGACGTCAATTTAATCGCTAAGAAAGCCAAAAACTTAACTATGCGTGAAGCCGCAGCGATTCCATTAGTAGGGATCACTGCCTATGAAGGTTTGATACGTGCCAATACCAGCAAAGGTCAGAATGTTTTAGTTCATGGTGGCTCAGGTGGTGTAGGCCATATTGCGATACAGCTGGCTAAACATATGGAAGCTAATGTATTTGCTACCGGGGGCGGTGAGAAACAAACCGCACTAATTGAAAAATTAGGTGCGAAAAGTATCAATTACAAAACTGAAACGGTTGAAGACTATGTGAATAAACATACAGGTGGTACAGGTTTCGACGTGGTATTTGATTCGGTTGGTGGTGAAAACATGACTAATTCATTCAACGCCGCTGCCTTAAATGGTCAAGTAAGTTCAACAGTATCATTAGTGGAAATTGATTTAAGTGTTGCACATTTTAAAGGGCTTTCGTTACACGTTGTGTTCATGTTGATCCCTATGTTGCACAACTACAAACGAGCAGCTCACGCCGAAATCCTTAGTAAGTTAACTGAAATCGCAGAGGCAGGGGCACTGCGACCTGTTCTAGACGAACAAAGCTTTAGTTTAGAAGTTGCAGGTCAAGCTCACGACCGTCTTGCAAGTGGTCAAGGCATGGGCAAAGTGGTTATTGATATTAAGTAGTTGGAGAAAGAGATGACTGCGTATTCGGTATTGGATGTCACCCCAAACTGTAATGATTGGGTCGAGGATTATGTTGCTCAAACGAGCAGCATAGTGGCTAGACACGGTGGAAAATACATTGCACGTACTTCTAACCATGAACGTCTTGAAGGTCAAGGTGAAAACCCGGCTATGCGGGTAATAATCGAATGGCCATCAATTCAAAGTGCCAAAGCTTTTATGAGTGATCCCGACTACCTACCACATTTAAAAGCGCGTACAGCGGGTTCAACAAGTCATCACTTTGTTGTAGAGGGATTGTAATACCTAACCGACTAAACGGGGTGACTGTAATTATCACCTCGTCCAATTACAACTTTTTAGGTTGGCATTGCTGAAATTTGTCTCTGAAGGGGTGGTTATAAAATTCACTATCTCGTTGCGCATAGTTTGTGCTGACATTAACGAGTCAGCATAAGCCGCAAAAGTAATATTTGCATTTGTGATCACTACATCATTAAGTGTAATAACAGTGCTGATTCCAGCAACTCCGTTGGTGCCCTATGCACCATCTACAGCTGCAAAGCCTTGTGCGCCACGGTCTAAACAAGCGGTAAGTGAAATTGCCATTAGTAAAGTAAAGGAGATTGAAGCTTTTTCATGCTAAATCTACTTATCGTTATCAGTAATGGTAATAGTTCGAATCAACTTGTGTGTCGGGTTATGTGAAAAACTAAAATCGTTTTCAATGCAATTGTGAATATTGATTGGGTTTCAAAGTTGGTATTGTCGACGCTAACATTATGTCGTTTTTGGCTTCGGTTATTGCTCTTGAACAATGCTCAAAAAAAGCGACCTTAGTGGTGTAACCATAAGCGCATTCAATCGCACATTTCATTTTGGTATTCAAATGTTTGAGTAGGATATTCGCAGCGTTAAGTTGATTTGTCGCGGCATAGGCGTGGGCCAGCATAATCGCCGATGAAGTTAAACTGGTGGTGAGTTGCGGAGACTCTAAGCGGTTATCGAATATTATTTGTGCGGTTTCATAGGCGGTGCCTAAATAGGGGATGGCTTGATTGGGTTGATTCTTTTGTAATAACTGTTCGGCTAATTTTGTCATTTTTTGGATGCTTTCGAATGCGTCCTTTGGGTTTTCATCAACCCAAAATCTATGTTTAGTGCAGATATATTTGTATTCAGTCATGACAGACTCCTCTTCAAGATTGGTGATCTAAGGCTGCTTTTTCACGTTGGGTAGGGTTGAAAATTCCATTTTATTTGATTGCTTTGAAACTGACGCTTGTTCGAAGCAATAACTATATAAAATTTGAATTTCTCGAATTTTTTGAAGGTACTGGCGCCGGTCTAATATTTCGTATACAAGGGGTAATAAACGTTTTATATAGCGATAACACTGTTTACGCCAAACGCTGGCGAGACAGTGATCACACATAGTATCTATGAGAGTGTTGAGTACTCGCATATGGGCATTGCGCACGGCAACCATATCTTTAAGTTGCTTGGCACGCTCTAAACCCAGATGCACATAACAACTGATGATGTCGTCGTTGCTGGTGTTGTCACCATAACGCACCGACATTTCTACGGCAGAAAAAGTAAAGCAGTAAGTAAAAGACATAAAGCACCATAATGTAAAT
>NZ_JAHKQO010000033.1 GCF_018861065.1 Paraglaciecola arctica | reverse complement strand
ACTGATACAGACACTGATACCGATACAGACACTGATACCGATACAGACACTGACGTGCCTGTGCCAGTTACCGTTACGGCAACAACGCCTGCACCTGTAACCACAGTTACAGTGACTTCTACTTCTATGTAAGTAAGATGTGTTTAAGAAAGCCGCCAGTAAGGCGGCTTTTTATTGCAATTTTTTTAATGCTTATTTACTTGAATAGTTAGTCCAACATGAACCTGAAAACCTTTCTACTATGCTCGCTGATATTTATTTTTACCAGTAGCTGCAGCGGTACTTACCTGTCTTATTACCAAACAATAAAGTTGGCTTTTAAAGAACAAGTTGATGCAAAAAAGACACTTGTTGAGGTACAAGACTCAGTGTTCGATCTTATTTATGTTAAACGCGGTGAACGACCTCGCGCACTCATGGGCTTAGTCGCTATTGAAGAGAACCAATATAAGTGGATATCCAGTGACAATGCCATGTTAATTATGGAAAACGGCCGTATAACACGTACCTTAGGCCTAGACGAAAACCTATTGTATTTATCCAACACCGATATTGATCCACTTAAAACCTTACCACTTAGCCTCAATAATGAAGCGAAAATTCCAATATGGTCACGCATAGCAGACCGAACAGGTGATGAATACGGCTACCCAATAGAGTCAACATTTAGCCAAGCACAACAGTCAACCGTGCAGGTGTTAGACCTAGATATAGAAACACTGATGTATATAGAAACCGTCAATTATAAAGCACCCGCTAACTACATACGATTACACAGAAGCTGGGAAAATCAATACTGGTATACCAAAAGTGGAACTTTGGTTAAAAGTATACAAAAAATTTCTCCTATGTCAGAAGCCCTAGAAATAACATTTCTCAGTCAAATTGCTCGCCTGCAACAGTAGTCATCGGATACAACAATGAATAAATTAATTTTGATGTGCTTATTATTAATATGCAGTGTGGCGTTTAATCTAGTGATGGCGTCGGTTACAGTGACAATGCAGCAACAACAATATCATTATGACCACACACCTCGGTTGATAGAGATATTACCCCCCCTTGCAAACAAACAAAACCTGTATTGGCCAGCGGCTGTTTTGTATCAGTTAGACACCACCCACCTTGAAGAGAAACGCAAATTGGTACTTCAACAACTTGCTAGCTTAGAAAAAGATCACCAAGAAGACGATTCTGAGATTGCACTGTCGTTACAACAATTACAAGCGACAATTAAAAGCTGGCGTTTAGCCCGCAGGTTACCCATTAAAATAGATTACGATTTAGCCCGCATAGTGGCCGCGGCAAATCCACAATTACCCGAAGGTAACTATTTGCTAGCGGTGGCACCACGATCAAAAACCGTGCAGCTATTTGGCGCCGTTAATAAAACGAGCAACCTCCCCCATTTAGATCATGCTGATGCTAGCGAATATTTGACTAATCAACATCTTTCAAAATTGGCTGATAAAGACACAGTAATAATCATTCAAGCCGATGGCCGTGAAATAAAGGCCCCCGTTGCTTATTGGAATAAAACTCATCAAGAAGTCATGCCAGGAAGCCAACTCTTTGTACCTTTCAAACATTCACTGTTTCATCCAGAGTTCACCTCTATCAATCAACAAATAGTGACCTTAGCCTTAAATAGGGTGACACAATGAGAAATAGAGAATATTACCAAAGAGTGAAATCCAATTTATTGCTTGTTGCCACATGTACTTTTTGTGCGTTGGTTCAAGGTCAAGAATCTAGTGAAGCATGGAATACCGTACCAAATGGCAGTTCGTTAATGGTACACGGTGGTACAGGCCTGATCCAAACACCCACATCACGTATGTTAGCAGAAGGGGATTTACGGGTAAGTTATACCGACAATGACGAATACCGCTATTTCTCGGCTACTTTACAATTATTCCCATGGTTTCAATCAACAGTGCGTTATACCGATGTGCGCAACCGCTTATACAGTCAGTTTCCTGGTTTCAGTGGTGATCAAACCTTAAAAGACAAAGGCATAGATGCTAAATTTAGGCTTTTAGAGGAAAGCTATTATCTACCTGAGCTGTCAGTAGGTTTTAGGGATTTTGGTGGTACAGGCTTTTTCGAAAGTGAGTTTATCGGCCTAAGTAAACAACTAGGCAATTTCGACTTTCATTTGAATATGGGCTGGGGATATTTAGGTACATCGGGCAATACGTCGAATCCATTTTGCGAGTTAAAAGACAGTTATTGCGATAGGCCAAGAGGTTTTACAGGCCAGGGGGGGAAAATCGATTATCAACGATTTTTTAAAGGCTCTGCAGCCATATTTGGTGGGATAGAATATCAAACACCATGGGCTCCGTTACGATTAAAGCTAGAATACGAAGGCAATAATTACCTAAATGACCGTGCTGGCGCCTTAAAACAAGACAGCCGTTGGAACTTTGGTGCAGCCTATAGCTGGAATGATTTTGATTTTAGCCTCAACTTCCAAAGAGGCAACACCATAGGCTTTGGTGTTAACTATAACTTTAATTTACATACTATTAGCCAAATTAAAATAGATAAACCACCCCGCCCTTTACAAGAGAAAACTAACGATTTCTCAATGAAAAAAGTAAACCACAGCAGATTAATGAAAGAGCTGTATAACCAAGGTGGTTTTGCCACAAGCAGCTACAATTTTAACGATGAAAGAGTGACGATTTACGGGCAACAACTGCGCTACCGCAATCTAAATGAAGCAACGGAGCGTGTGGGACGTATATTGGCCTCTAAACTACCTGAGTCTGTTAAAACCTATAATATGGTGAATACGGTAGGTTCTATTCCTTTAGTCGAAACTGTCATTGATGCCGACGCTTTTAAGGTACAAGCCAAGTACCAAACCTTAGAGCCCGACTTAGCCAGCAGCTACCATCGCCAAGATCTCAGTCAAACAAGTGTTGACAATTATAATCCCACCAAAACTTCGGGCTTTTTTAGTCGTTTAGAAACATTCTGGATCCAGACTTTCGGCAACCCAGAAGATTTCTACTTATATCAGGGCGGTGTGCTAGTAAAAGGTGGCTATAGTTATAATGGTAAAGCTAGCGTGTCGGGTACCATTAAAGCCAACTTGTTTGAAAATTTCGATAAATTCAACTTCAAAACCGACTCGGCAAATAGCACTTTGCCAAGAGTACGTACCTCAGTTCGAGAATACGTTTCTAACCGCGCAGTAACCTTGGAAAATTTGTATTTGCATTGGAATGATCGAATTGCACCTAATCTATATGCGCAAGTTTATGGCGGATATCTAGAGGCTATGTTCGGTGGTGTAGGTGGTGAACTACTATATCGCCCGGTAGATACTAACCTGTCGTTTGGATTCGATATCAACTACGTACAGCAGCGCTCTTACGAAAGCGATTTTGAATTTTTTGACTATAAGGTATTAACTGGACACGCCAATATCTACTGGAAACCGCCGTTTTTACCCGACACCCAACTCACCTTGAAGGTGGGCCAGTATTTGGCTAAAGACAGAGGTGTGACTGTAGACATCGCTAAACGTTTCGACAGCGGTATGATAATTGGCGCGTATGCGGCTTTTACTAACGTCAGCGCAGCGGAATATGGAGAAGGAAGTTTTACCAAAGGCTTTTACCTTTCCATTCCATTCGATTTATTCTCACTGAAGCCAGCTAAAGGTCGAGGTGGTTTACCTTGGATCCCAATCGGACGTGATGGTGGTCAAGCACTAGTGCGCCCCATTACGCTTTACGACACCACACAAGAACGCTCGCCGTTTTATGACTAGTGCTGATCATGCTACTAAGAGGACGCAAAGGAATAGATTTCTTTTATCAATATAAGCCCCACTGGGGCTTATATTTTTTACTTTTAATGGGGGAGTATTCATCACTTCATCCATCATCATAAACATATGACAATTCAATATATTTTTCAGTCCTAACCAGCATTATTCATAAAAAACACACAGACATACAAACCATATATAAGCTAAAATAGCGTCCAAATAACTAACTGGCTCCTACATTAATTACTATGAAACTAGTCAAGCTTCCCTTTATGAAAATCTTCCTATTTCGTTCATTTACCATTTTGCTCTTGGTTGTTTATTCTGGATTACTTTGTGCTAACACTAATACAACGATCCCACAAGATGCTGCATTTTCAGTCTGGTTAGAAAAAGACTTTTCCCCTGAAAAAAACCTTTTTACGAAATTGCGTCATGGTTTAATTACCGGAGAACCGCTATCCATTATTGAGCCAGTCAACATCCCATTCGACCCAAGCTATGCCATAGTGGGCGTCACGCTTTTTCAGACAGGAAATCAACCACTGCGTTACTTAAGTAAGCGTGGGAGTTTAGAACTAACGATTAATCGTATTATTAAAAAACTCAGACAACGCAACCGCTTTTCCGAGTTTGATATTAAAAACGACACTAAAACCAGAATTTTATTAGAAATAATAACCGAAGAGTTACCAGTAGATTTTAATGACATCACTTTCACCGCATTCTCTTCAAACCGATTTGAACCAGGCATTACCGGGTTACGCATTAAACCGCAAAATGGCTCCTCAATTCACTTTATGCCGACTGACTCTGCGGTATACAGCCATATGTCTGCTAGGCAGGTGTTTAATGCAATAGCCAAGAAAACCCCAATTGGTAAAATAACCAATAAGATTTCTGAGCGTATTAATATGTTGAAACATGCGCCTTATGAATTCTTTTTAACCAAAAGCGTTGCTTTTATAAGTGAAGGCAACGCAATCACGCCGTTATTCCGTGGCTATCCCGTACCTGTAGATAGCTCTAAAGAAAACTTTTTTAACAGTACTAAACAATCTGTAGATTGGTTAATCGATAACATGGATAGCGAAGGAAAGTTCTTATATTACTACGACGGTATTGAGGACACTATTGTTGATCACGACCATCCCAATCGTTCGAAAGATAACCTTTATTACAATAGCTTACGTCACAGTGGCGGAACCATAACACTATTGAGAATGTATGAACTTTCAAAAGATAAAAAATACCTTACTGCGGGTAAACAATCCCTAAACTTTCTTCTCAAAAATTTAAAACAACGAGAAATAGATGGCGAAAATGCTTACTACCTCTTCTACAACAATAAATCCAAACTGGGAGGAACAGGCGTAGGTCTAGTCGCATTTATGCGCTACTACATGCTAACAGGCGACGACTCTTACAATGAAATAATGGCTGGCATGGTGCGCCACTTACTGTCTAGAATCGACGAGAATGGTGAGTTTATTGGTTATTATATTCATCCCCAGTTTAACGGCGGCAACCCCTTAGACAATCCCTCAAATGAAACCAAGAAACAGTTATTTTCTTTCTATTACCCCGGCGAAGCTTTAATGGGCTTAGCTTTATATGCCCGCGAAATGCCTATCAGTGCAGCAGAAAAATCCACTATCAAACAATCTTCTATGAAAGCAATGGATTGGTTAGTCTCTATTAGACCCAAGAAATATCCTGAGTTTTTTAAGCCATTACCGTCTGATGGCTGGTTAATGCAAGCCATCGAGGAATGGAGTATGGATCCAGACTTTATGAAAAAGCCATATATTGATTTTGTATTCAACGATGCCAAACAAATGATAAGCCATATGTATAAAAAAGAAAGCAGCCCCTATTATGATTACCCTGGCGCATTTTATTACAATTATGGCGATCATGCCTATGTTGATGGTGCACGTGCTGAAGGCCTAATCGCTGCTTACTATCTTGCCAAAAGATTGGGAAATAAAGAATTGTCGCAATACCTCTTTTCCAATATTGAAACCGTTGCTAAGTCTCTCTTATACACATACAACTCAAAGCAATCTTCGTATATGTATATTCACCCAGAAAAAGCACTTGGCGCATTTAGATTTAAATATACTCGCCAATGGATGCGTGTTGACTCAGTACAACACACGGCTTGTTTTCTTATCAGGCTAATGCTGGCGCCGCCTCCTGAAAAATAACGGGACAGCTGAATGTGGCCAAAGAACTATACAGTTGTAGAAACTGGCCTACAGTAGAGTGCGCAAACAGTAATAATTTTATTGATGAAACTGAATACGAAATGCGCACTTAACCTAATTTGGGGATAATTCATTACGTTCACCATTACTATCATTAGACCTAACGTCATTATACTTGCTCGAATTCACAGGCTATTTACGAGCAAGCTTACCCCGAAAGACACAATATTAGCGGCACTAGATGCGCGCAATGCTTACGAAATGAAATTCCACTACCTTCCATTTGTTTATATTTAAATTACTTGTGGCTGAGCGTTACAATTGAACCTGGCTACAGATGGCTGATTAAAATGGCAAGGGCAAAAAGGATGTATAAAAAAACGGATTACTAAAGACTTCACATAGGATTAGTTAAGGAATACCACCGTCTTTCAGGCGGATTACATTAATATGGTAATGCAACCGCCTTCTATTACTTTATCTTGTTACTTCTTAACCATTTTAGATAGTGTCCAGATATGCATAAAACAGTAGTCATATAGCAAAAACAAACCAATAAAACTAAACAACATTATCACTTCTGGAATCGCAAAGTATTCGCCGGCCAAACCAAAACCTGCAAAACAGGTTGACACAACACTAATAATAAACAAAGACCCCTTGGACGTAAGTCCAAAGCGCATAAAGATGTGATGTAAGTGATCCCTATCGGCAGAAAGCGGAGACTTACCCTTTTTCACTCGCCTATGCATAACAGCAAACATGTCCATCAAAGGTATAGCGATAATCCAAAGTGCAGTGACCGGCCTAAAACTAGCATCTCCATCTTGGGTCCCTAAAACTAATAACCACACAACAGAAAGACCAATCATCATGCTACCGGCATCGCCCATAAATACTTTACCAAAAAGACGACGTAATCCACCTAAGTTAAATAATAAGAATGCTGACAACGCAGCTACAAATGTTGCAGATATCACAAATAGATTAGAATTATTACTCCAGTAAAACAGAAGACAAAGACTCGAAAAAGTAACAATACCTAAAACTCCTACTAACCCGTCAATTCCATCCGTCATATTAAACGCGTTAATGGCAGTCGCAACGGCCAATAAAGTGATCGGTATCGCTAAATATCCTAGATTAACATTCCCAAAACCAAGTAAGTTACCCATATCGTGAAGTGCAAATCCCGCTCCCATTACTAATATCGACGCAATTAATAGCTGTGCTAGAAGCCTCAATTTCGCGCTTACATCATAAAAGTCATCTAAGGCACCAATGAGAACCATAAACGAACAGGAAATCATATAAAGATTGATAAGCTGAGACTTAGGCAAAACCCCCTGACACAACACCATTAAAGTAAAATAAATGGCAATACCACCAATCAGTGGCACATTACCTAAATGTCTCTTTCGGGAATTAGGTTTGTCCACTAAGCCAATATTCGCAGCTATAGGACGCAGACTAACAATTGATAGGCAGGCAACCGAAAATGCCCAAATAAAAACACTGTTAAAACTGCTAGATATTACATCCATTAAATATCTCTTTAAGTAAGTATTACGGTAGGTATTACAGTAAATATCCGGTAAGTATAACACGCAATTTTTGATGCTAGAAGGTGATTACTGCATTTATCTAAAACAAACCAATCAGTTAACAACTTGGTGAATTATTTAACAAAATAACCCACTAAGTCTAGGCAGTTAGCGGATACATGTACAAGGAATTTCCATCAAAAGTTTAGTTAAACATTGGGTTTAGTATAAATAAAGCTGAAGAAAACTCATGTACATACTACGGCTTTGTTTCTTCAAGAATCTTTTTTAAATGTCCTTATTCATATACCCAAAATACCAGCCACTAGCATTGTTCAATAGTTACACTTAGTATTTTCTTTCAATCTTGTCTACCACTTATTTTTATTTAAATACCAACCTATTGTTTTTTGGATCCCAGTTTCAAAGGACTCAACTGGCTTATAACCCTGTTCGGTGTTTGTTATAGTCGCAACAATTGCGTATCGACGTTCATGTCCCGCTCTGTCGGCTACAAAAGCGATTTATGTCTTCAGCATTATTCTCAATTGAGGCGGATAGTTAATTTTATAATACTATTTCCTTATTACAATAAATGTAAAGGGTTGGTGTTAATTAACTTATTGTGGCGCCGATTGTGCGTCTAATATTGCTTTAAGGAGCGGAATATTCAGCCCACTCCTGATTATTCCCTCTGGTGTTGCGCTTACAATGTCAGACGCGACACTATTTCCCAGCACATTACGCGCAGTTACAAAACAGGCGTAACTAACGTCATTCTCTAGTTCCTCAATTCGGATCGGAGATTGTGAACTGGTGACGCTGGTGTCTCCACAGGTTATGGTGTAATCCAGAATATTAGAGCCACCATCACCGTTGGGAGAAAAACTAACAACTAAAGCGCCATCTTCTTCTTCGATTGAACTGATGACAGGTGATGCTGGCACTGAGTTTGGATTTAATGGGAACGGATCATCAATATCTATAATACCGTCGTTGTCATCGTCAGCATCAGCGGTCATACCGAGTGCTAGGCAATCGCTATCACATTCATTCGGTGCACCGTCGTTGTCGGAATCTAAAAGATTACCAATGGCAATAAGTGGGAAGGTATCGTCTACGTCAGCAATATTGTCATTATCGTCATCTTCGTCACAGGCGTCACCACCATCTTCGGCTAAATCAGTGTTTTCTTGGCCTGAGTTTGCTATCAATGGGCAGTTATCTATGTCATCTGAGATCGAGTCATTATCAGTGTCGGTTACTATCTCATTGGGTGCGCCACCACTTAAGACGTGTATTACACCATCAGAAGTGGTAACAATTATTTCTGCAGTTAAATCATTGTTTAAATCTGAAGTCCAAATATTGTTAATCCTCAAATTTAAATCCAAAGAGAGCTTTTCCTGGAGGTCGTTTCCACCAAAAACTTTCAATACAGTGTCATCACGCATTAAAATTTCTTTTGATCCATCGCCGTCAATATCAGCTGCTACAAAAGCGTATATTGCACTTCCTCCAACATTTTCTTGTATGGTAACTTCATTGAGCTCTGAATCATAAATTCTTAGGCTACGATCTACTTTACTCCAAACCACAATTTCTTTAGTTCCGTCGCTATCTAAGTCTGATACCAAAAATCTGGGATTTAAATTAGTACCTAATGAAACTTGATGCTTTGTGGTGCCATCTAAATTCAGAATCCGAATCTGTGCGTCACCAGGGTAAGAAGAGTTGTGGGCAATACTGGCTACAATTTCATACACACCATCACTTTCCAAATCAGCAAGAACATGAATATTACCTCCATTTGCACCACCTGATGTGTCATCACCCAATATTTGAACTAACTGTTCTTCGCCAGTTTCATCAACTAAAATAGAGTAGAGATCGCCATCCGTGGTTCTTGTACCTGAACCATTAACACCGCTGCCACTCGCTCCATTATGACAAGTAAACATACTTCCTATGAAATCGAGATCCCCATCGAAATCAACATCAGTTGCAGAAATATCTCCCATACAAGGACCCAAATCGTAATACCATGTTTCTGTTTCTGTATTTATATCCCAAACACTATATCCGCGTGGCTCCCTAGCATAGCCAGTTGTGTAAGCCACAAGTAGCCGATGATTGCCAAGATAGGATACTGGCCACATATTAGAATCAGAACCACCAGTTCTCGACAAGTTCGCAACCAATGAACCATCATTTTTATATATGTTTACTTGAAGTGCTGATGATTCTCGTGTACCAACAAGGATCTCGTTTACGCCATCACCGTCTACATCATCTAGAAGCATTCGCATGTCACTGTTAGAAGGAATCGATATTGAAGGATAAGCTTCAGTGCCGTCTCCGTCGTACATACGTATCTCACCACCACTCACTACCACTAATTCGAGTTGGTTATCGCCATCAATATCACCAGAAGCACTATAAACAATGCCACTTAGCTGACTAGCAGTCCAAACTTCTGTAAATTCGTTAGTTGGCGTTTTGTAACTATTGTTATCTGATGCTGTGGCAGCCAAATCACCTTTAGGGTAACGCCAACCCTGAATAGTTATTTGATCATTGTCATTATCAAGCGTTAGTCCAGAGTCAGCTATACATTGCTCATTACAGCCTTCATTGAAATAGTCTGGTTTTCCATCACCATCACTATCTACACTTGCAGCTACATTTAGAGGGAAGGCATCATTAGTGTCTAAGAAACCGTCATTATCGTCGTCTAAATCAGCTGTCATTCCTAATGACAGGCAGACTGAATCACAAGTATTGGGTGCGCCGTCTAGGTCAAAATCTAACAAATCACCTATTGCAATCAGTGGGAATGCGTCATCAGCATCGGCTATATTGTCATTATCGTCGTCTTCATCACAGGCATCCCCGCCATCATCAGCTAAATCAGTATTTTCTTGGCCTGGGTTAGGAATGGCTGGGCAGTTGTCTACTGAGTCTTCTACGTCATCACCATCAGAATCTACATTTCCATTAAAAATTAATAACACCTCCTCACTTCGACCTTCTTTGTAAAGTGCATCTGTTGCTACCAAACTAATCTTATATGAACCCGCAACTTGTGGTGTGAAATTAAAGACATCTGCATCGTATGTAATTGAAACAACCCCATCTGGTCTAATAACTTGCCAAAATTTTGAAATAACACCATCGTTATCTGGATCTTCAGTATTGGCTGTCAAACTTACTTCTGTTAATTCATTAAATTCTAATTCACTGTACACATACTCAATAACTACCGTAGGGGACTGATTGCTCTCTACAACTATGTTTTGATCAAATATACCATCATCGTAACGATTCAAACTTCCAAGAATTCGTACATTAGTTGTGTTTTTCTGAATAGTGATATTGGCAGAAAATTTACACACCCCCCCGTCTTTTAAGAGCGGCGTTTTACCTAATTGTATTTCTTCACCGTCACTATCTAACTGCACTAAATATGACAAACCATCAATTTGACAATTTCCATCGCTATCATTTAGTGTGAATTCAAAAAGATGATTTTCTCCTTCTTTTAAAGTCAGGCTTTCTGACATTTTTTTTGCGCTATATTCAGAATTGAATACTTTTGCAGAACTAATATTAGGTGAAAGCTCCACATAGCGGTTAACTATCGTTTTAGGCGCTGCAGCCAACGTAATAGTTTTATTCACTGAAATGTCATCTAGATCAATATCCCCCTGACTAACGGCTTTAATGGCGACTTGGTAATTGCCTTCGACTAATCCATTGGTATCCCATTGATAGTCATTTAATCCAATGTCCCCAGAGGTTACATATTCAAATTTATAGTCAGTCTCATTGGTGATAGTCCACAACACTTCAATACTGGATGGAGTTAATGTTCCTTGTTTTGCTATGTTCGTTGTTAGACGAATTATCTCACCAGATATAGCATTATTAGGCACATTAGTAGAAGACAGAGCGATATCATTATGTGGTTCAACTACTAGCTCAGCAGTGTAAAAATGCAATGTATAATTTTCTATATCATCATAACCAGAGATAGAAGGAGAATAGCCGCTGGGATTGCTACCTGGGTACTCTATTACAAACTCATAACTTTCAACTTGGCTGGCTGAAATATCAACTACTCTACCTGCACTACTACAGTCTCCTTCTTTTGTTGAAATGTCTGAATTCAATTCAAAAGCAATATTAAAATTCCATTCATCATCCGAATTTGAACTAGCTTGATGAACTCGAGTATATTTTTTATTACAAGAGATGCCACTATATACCGCTTCAAACTGTCGCGGTATATTTACAATTGTTGTTGCTTTTCTAGTTTTAAGGCCCAAGTTAGATATTTCTTCTGCTATCACTAAGCCAGCTTGGTCACCTTCAGCTAGCCACGCAAATATAACAAGTGGAGTCCCATGTATATATATAGGTTCTCCCACATCTTCATCAATACCGTCACTTGCGTAAACAACATTGCCATTTCTTTTAACAACAATCCCGGTTTCGCTATTAACTCTATCTCCCAAATAACCTGAAATCGCAATGTCATAATTATATCCACCCGAAGAATAGCGCACCCATCCAAACCCTCCTGCACCAGACCTTCCGCCAATAAAATTACTCAATTCAAGATCAGGGTCCCAATCGACTGTCATCTCTTTCCCAACTAATGCCTCAGGTGTCACATAATTTATCTCTCCAACATATAATATTCTCTCTTGTAAATTATCAATTGGAGTGAAATCACCGACATCATTTAAAACTTGAACTTGTAACGAATAAGCGCCATTAGCTGCAGAACTTGGAACAGACCAATCTAAAATATTCTCGAATGATTTAGTGGTATTTTTTAATATCAAACCCAATGATTGGCTATCACTGTATGACTCAACATTATTTGGCCCAATAACACGTAATCTAAGCTGGGCATTCTCATCAAAGTTACCGCTATTGGTAATAGACACATCCAAATCAACAGAGTGTTTTCCTGGCTCAGCACTGGAGCGAGAAAGTGAGTAGTTATTAATTGATAAATCATGACCTTCAGCTGGATTATTGATAGTGAAAACATCAGAGCCCGTGTAAATTTCCGCACCATTTTCATCATAAGCTTCTACCACTAGCATATAGTCACCCGGTGCACCTTTCGCGACAGTATTTGTTTTATAAAGAGCGTAGCTAGAATCGTAAGGTAATACTGCTTGTTCTACAGTGTTACCCCTTTTATCAAAAACTAAATAGTTAACCGTCGCGTTTTGATAGATACCGTTAGCAGTTTGAGAAAGATGCAATTCGATACTTATACTTTCATTCACATTGAATACTGTTTTGAATAACTGAAAAGATATCGCTTTGATTGGCTCACGCTCTGAAAATGCAGCTCTTAAAACTTCCCTATTGGTACTCGATGAAGGAAATATCTCCTCTCTTACGTTAGCCATTTGCAAATTTAATCTATCTGAATTCTCTTTAATTTCATTCTTTCTATTTTCATTAAAATCGTTTTTTAAGAAAATATCTTGAATGGTCACAAACAACTGCGCCATGGAACTAGCAGGTATGGGTGTAGAGGCACTCGTTGCCACATTCGTTACCACAGAAACGGCTGTAAATGAAAGAGACATATTGTCTTGCGCTTCCAAATATCTATCTGGAAGAAATTGCTTACAGATATTGTCATAGACAGAAAAAGCGATTCTAATTTCTAAATATAAATTCCATATGTCCTCAACTAGCGCAATGTTTGCTACCGCTGACTTGTCAGTGACTATAAACCTCATCAAAGTAACCATACGAGAAGACACACTAGAAATAATCTGTTGCGTAGCAAACCCCTCGTTTATCACTATATCTTCAGGTTGAGATGTACTTATTAAATTATTTGTTGCTTTAATTAAGTAACTCACCGCTTCATCAATTGTTGCAACTGCTCCTAACACAGTTGCAACACCAAAACATCCTGCAGCTATTGATGCTCCAGCAGTAAAGGGAGCAACTGTTGTTCCACCTACTGCTCCTATCGCGCACCCAACTCCAGCAGAAGCTGTAACAGCGGCTACCGATCCTGCAAGATCTTCAAGGGAAACAATTTTTGACGAATCATAAGCTTGTCCTTGCATATACTTTATAAAAGTTCCAGCCTGCTCACGAACTAAATTGTATTCGCTTTCATATTTCAACCAATAAATAGCATTACTTATCATCAGTAATTCAGTTTTACTTTCAACATCTAGATCAGTAACAGTATTTCCTGTTGCTTCATCTTTTGCATAAAACTCAGCAACGGTCACCATCCTATCATCAGATATTGGCTTTATTGGGATGAGATAAACCTCGGAGTTGGAGTTTCCAATAGAAGCTTTAATTTCAAGGAACTCTATAGCTTGACTACTAGAAGAAAAAAGCAATGCAAAAAGAAATACTATTTGAAGTTTGTAATTAGTTAATTTTAATCTCTTGATTACAAGGTTAGCCATCTTAAGCATTGTTATTATTTTCATTTTTTATTCCTTACTCCTTAACTACAAACTACATCCTGACCCTGTTGTCGCACTAACAAACAGCAAACTCTTATTGAAAGTGTTTCAACACTATTTACCTTAAACTCTATCGAAAAGTTTCTCAAATTGAAACATTTTTGACCAACCAACCAACCAACCAACCAACCGTAAGTGGGTTTATTTCTAGTGGCGTAGACACCTATAATTTGAGCTTTCAAATCGCTTTTAGTGAGTTCTGATTTACGTATAAATATGTCATACTCCCAAAAAGTTACTTTCATAATTCGGCTAATTCTCTATTTTTTTGTTCTACCGCTGACGTGGTTGAATAGTACGTTTAGCCATTTTACACCTCAATAATTGAATATTTTCCTCTATTAAAATGTTCGGTTAATTCAAACACAATCTAGGTAACTTATATAAATCTACGGCCAGTAGCAAGACACCTGAACACTGCGCGATATCCCTTCAACTTTTCGTACTCCATGAAAAATACTGTATTAACACTCTTATATTCGTTGCATTAATACCGCTGTCAAGCGATATGCAAGAAACCCAATCTATGTTCCATCATCGTTTTGCTTGACCACATAATTTGTTAAAACGGTAAGATAACCATAAATTATTTGAAATCTTTCCCTTTTGAACCTTCTACAACGCTTTGCCAATAACCATCACTAGGTAATTCACTGCAGAGTCGTTAACGTTATTGAAGTGAGAGACATTCAGCGATTAGTAATTAAGGTCACTTGCTTAGGGAATAATGGTTATTGATATAGATGAAGCTAGTGTCCATGTGAGTCAATCCTACTTACCTCAATCATCATTTAAGCTGCGGGTATGTAGTTATTCCAAACACAGTACAAAATCCCACAAGCCACCTAAAGTCGCTCTTTGCAGCTCGAATTCGCTGACCGACTGCTTTCGTGACAGCTGGAAGGTGACTTTCAAAGCAGAACACTGAAAACGCAAATCTATAAGTAGCAGGAATACGGAAAACTGAACATACTGCAAAATTGAATTATGTACAGACCACTTAGCTTCGTTTTTATAACATTTAACAGTGATACTACTGAGCTTCGCTGAAAATCAACCATAACGACTAGAAGAACTGAGTCGCTTTGAAAACCTTTACCCTGAACGTTTTGTCAATGTCACCAGCATTCATGATTTTGAGCTTAATAAATAACTATCGCCTACGAACAGAAGACAAAAGTGCCCGCTTCCAATATTGTAACTGTAGGAGCAACTTGGCAACTAGTTCCGTTAAAAGTCTTACAGTATGTTTCTGTACCAGTAATTTGGTCATTGGAATCAACAGTAAGATCAATCACCGCTAAATACCTAGCTAAACCAGCACTATGCCAATATTTGATGTAAATTTGATTTTCACTAATTTGCCCTACCAAATCATTTTGGAAACCATTAGGACTGTAAACATCATTAGGGCTAGTGAATGTATATATTCTACCTCCTCTATCTATGCAAACGTCCTGGAATAAGTCCTCAGTGAATTCAGCTGTTGCAATCAAATCTGAGGTCATTTCAACTTCACAATCTGAATCCACATTTGTGCCCTCACAAGCACCTCCCCAACTAATAAGTTCTTCGCCGAGATCAGGAAATGGAACGAGAGTGGCTATTTTTCCATATTCAATATCTTCCTCAAAACAATTATCAAAGCTGTCTCTACAATCTACGTGTTCTGATTCAATTTTGCCTGAGCCGGTGACGTCAATTCTAAGGTCATGGAAAGGCAGTTCCCATTGTCTAACTAGTTTTGGATTTATTGATGACAGACCATCCACGGCGGGCGGAGTCAATACAAGATCCCACACGTCCGTTTTACGTGGTGTACCTGCTGAGCGTTTAAAACTGTACGAGGCATCCACGTTTTCTACAATAAAGTTTTCTGTGTCTCGTCCTGATTGATCACTAGATGCCTGTATCAAGTTAAGGTGCCAGTCTTTTGCACAGAAAAGTTCAATGTTTGCCGTATACGGTTCATCATAATCTGGTTTTTCAGGATTCAATGTAAAGCTCTTCACAACGGCATTAGGGCCGATATCTACCACAAGGTTTAGTGGTGAAGTATCCACTGGAGATTCCAATTCCTGCGAAGGGAATGTAGCACCATTGGCTGTAACAAAAGCCTTCCATCGCTTGTTGCTAACTGAATCGTCGTAAACAAAATTAGCAAGACTTTCACCTGCGCTACAGAAATCAGCCACATTACAGGTAAATTCAGCCGCGAGAACTCCTACGGTCGCAGCAGCTAAGATTATAGGCGCAGAGGCAACCAACAAAGCCACGCCCGAACCAGCCGCTGCAGCACCCATAGCAGAAGCCATTACGGTCCCGCTTATTCCAACCGGCCCACCAGTGGCATAGCCGTACACAAGACAGAATTCTTTGATTTCGTTTTGGAACGGCTTCAAAGACCCACAATTAAACTTTAAGGCAGGATCAGGAATTGTAAATTTTGCTTGGTATTCACCGTTCCCTACATGAGTTGCGCGAACCTTGCTGCTGTGCCCCAAGCCTGGACAAAAACTGTCTTGGTTTGAACACTGCTTTTCAACCCAGACTTCAGCAGACTCGATAGGAACGTCGTTCGCGCAACCCACCACCTGCACACTAACGTTTTTAGTAGCAGACAGGTTTGAAAACCCAGCACTTTTAAATTGTTGAGAATAGAGAGGTTGAGAAAGCGCAGTTTGTGAGCTGGCGTTAGAAAAAAAAGCTGATAAGTCTAGCTCTGTATCAGATGAAAATATCGCCACACTTCCGTTAGCATCAGTGAACCTGATGTCAGCACGCCCATCAGCAAACCACTCAATATTCATCGACTCACCAGTAGTGAATACAATTCGTTGAGGTAAACCAAAATCAGCGAACTCAATATATCCACTTGCCTCGCCATCATCAAAATATGTGACGTTTGGTTCAACAAGTAGATTGGTTCCATCTTCAAGTTCAATGCGTACTATTGCGTCTGGTGTCGGCAAACCATCGGTTTGGATGGATGCTACACCATCGGGCAATTCACTAGAAGCCTGCCCTGATTGGAGGATCATAAAAATTGCAGCCAACTGTTTTTCAGTCAATTGCGACTGAGCATTCGTTACGGCTACAAAAAAACACAGGCAGAGCGCTAAAAACAAATGGAAAAAGCGTAATAAATACTTGAAATTGTTTAGCAATTGCATGGTTTAAGTCCTTCCTTAGGCTTTTCGGATTTCTTAGGATTTGTATAAAGTGTCCATGTTATATGCAGCACCGCACCAAAGCAAAAAACGACAGCAAACTTATCTGACTACTTAAGAAAATCAGTCAAGAAACCATGCAACTTTATTCAGCCTCATAATTATTGAGGCTGAGCTTGAGCGTCCAAGATTGCTTTGAGAAGCGGAATATTCAGCCCACTCCTGATTATTCCCTCTGGTGTTGCGCTAACAATGTCAGACGCGACACTATTTCCCAGCACATTACGCGCAGTTACAAAACAGGCGTAACTAACGTCATTCTCTAGCTCCTCAATTCGGACCGGAGATTGTGAACTGGTGACGCTGGTGTTTCCACAGGTTACGGTGTAATCCAGAATATTAGAGCCACCATCACCGTTGGGAGAAAAACTAACAATCAAAACACTGTCCTCTGCATTCACCGAACTAATGTTCGGCTGAGGTGGCACTGAGTTTGAATTTAATGGGAACGGATCATCAATATCTATAATACCGTCGTTGTCATCGTCAGCATCAGCGGTCATTCCTAGCGCTAAACAATCGGCATCACAATCATTCGGTGCACCGTCGCGGTCTGAGTCTAATAAATTGCCAATGGCAATGAAAGGAAACGCATCATCATCATCTGATACACCATCAAAGTCATCGTCAATACCATCAATGTCAAAGCCATAATCAACGGCTTCTTGATAAGTATAGGGCTTAAGCTCACCATTTAAATAAACAGGTGTTGCACCCTCAGCATCGTACAAGTTCCATATGTTATCTAATGAGTCAGGAATGCCATTTCCATTTAAATCTGCTGAATAACGTTTGTTGTTAGGCCACAGATCAACACTGTCTTGCATTCCATCAAAGTCTGCATCTGAAAATAACACTGAAAAATTCATGTTGTTTATTTCAAGTGTATTATTAAAGGTATTTTCTACCAAAATTGAAATGGTATGTTTTCCAGCATCCAAACCTAGCGTTTGAAACTCAAAACCAGCAAACGCTGTCATTGCTATTGGCTGACTTAATTGCTCTACCGAATTAATGTATATCTGTCTAATTTCAGTATGCTCAATCGCAGTTGGTTGTTGTTGTTCAGACAAAATCAACTGACCATCGTGATGACTAACTGGTGCGGCTAAATTGGTTATAACTAGCGTCGCCTCTTCACCAAATTCAATGACTGAATTTATTTTACCTAGCGACAAATCAAATTTTGGTAAAGAGAGTATTCTTGTCATTACCTCCGCAAGTTCCCCTCTTGTTACTAACCCCTTCGGGTTAATATTTAAATCATGCATAAACAAACCAAAAAAATGGGTGAATTGAGCATAATATCTGTTGAGGTCATTCGAAAAACAATTGTCATTATTATCCAACAAACAAACATCGGCAGTAAACTCTGCTAATGGTAAGTTCACGCCAAGCTGTAATATTTTTCTATCTAAATTTAATAATTTAACGATCATTTTTGCGATATTTTCATTAGTCGGTGTTTCTGCTAAATTGGTGTTGATGTCTAAAACACCAAGTAACCTAGCGGTTGTATAATAGGTGTCAACCCATGCTGGAAAGACGCCAGGCGCTTTAAGTAAGTTTCTAGTAACTAATTCAATATCACCTGTATGTGCCGTGGTACGCAGTAACATCGCTAACACTTCTGGCCATGTGGGTTGTTCATTAGGATTGAACTTTCTAATGGTCACGTTGTTTTCTTCAACTTGGCTGCCAACCAATAAACCAAGTAAAGTTCCATGAAAGATAGATTGATAATGCAATGTAGTTTCATCAACATCGGTATAAAAATTCATGATGTTGTCTTGCGTTATTATGCTTACAGTTACATTACGAACAATCGTTTCTTTGCCATCAGTAATCGAAATAGCAATGTCATGCTCAGATTGACCGTCAGTCACATTAACAACTAATGTATCGTCGATAATGCTACCAATGCCATTTTCAATAGCAAACGTTGTATTGTTTCCATCAGCATCAAATCCTGACAGGGATAAATATAAATTTGTATTCGCTTGGCCAGCTAGTTCAAATAACTGATCCGGCGAAAATTGAGGAGGGCGATTCGTTCTAACTGTTAACCAAAAATTATTATTGGCTGAGTTACTTAAATCAATAACAAGGTTGTTGTTATCTCTTAATTCTAATTCAACCGTTTTAAATGCAGACCCAACAGCTGAAACTGAAGTTTGTAGGTTTACATTAAATTGGTCATTGGCTTGCACGTCACCAATTAATATCTCTTGCCCAACAGTCACTCCAGTGCCAGCATCGGCTGCAATAACAACCGCTTTAAGGTCAGAGTGTGCTGTTTCAGTATTTTTAAATGTCCAACGTTTATTAATTTCACCCTTCACATATGAATAATCTGGAAGGTTCTCTCCAACAAAGCGAATATCCGCGCTGAGTGGTGCACCTGTATCGGTTAATGACTCTACTTTGACAACATTACCTTTGAAATCACCATCAACTCGTCTTCTAAAATCAAAATCGCTACCAACAGAGGACGTAAATTCTTTCCACGTAGCGCCATTGTCAAAAGAATATTGGATCCAAGTATTGCTATTGAAATAACGCCAAACTCCTTCAGTAGGAGCGTCGTTAAGTGATGCTAAATCAGCCAACAACATAGTGCCATCATCATTAAACTGGTAAATAGTGGCAGAAGAAAAGTTATGGTGATACACCGTTAATTTATGTCCAGCAATCGAACCAAAAGGTGTTGAATAGGGTTTGATAATATCGCTAACCGTTAATGGGTTGCCATTGACCTGCACCACCTCATCAAGATCGATAATGCCATCTGCACCTACTTCTATTCTTAGTTGTCCCAAGGCATAAATATCTAGATCAATACCATTATTTGAAACAGACCAATCACCGGGCAATGAATCATTTACCATTTCACCGTCTGAAAAAATAATTGACTCGGAAGAACCATCAGCGTTGAATTTAACCGCTAAATCTGAACCGGGTTCGGAAAATACAAGGGTTTTATTTGATAGTTGGCTTAGAGGTATATGGGAATCATTCTGTGACGTTAACAACGATGAATCTTGAATATTACGAACCAAAACTGTCGTAATATAAATCGACCCAGCTAGTCTTGAAGATCTTGGATTTGTTACGAGCTGGTTTCTTTTAAAATCTAGAGTGTATGTGTAATTTTCATATCCTGAAAAATACCGTCCAGTTGCAGGTGTTGAAGACCATACGGGTCCAAAAAAATGCCATGGAAACACGGTGTTATTGATAGATGGTGCTAAACAGTATTCTTCAGCGATTGAGTTCAATTCAATAATACTAGGTAGCCTCCAATCGTCATAACCTGCGAAATTTGAATTATTAGCTGCAACTAAAGCATCTCCCCACGTCGCAGACTCATAGCCAATTTCACAACTTGTTCCATTGAACTCGCTTCCTACTACACACCGTTTCCACATTAAGTGTGTTTTTTTATCTATTGCAGTACCATTACCGGATAATATAAATCTCTCATCAGGCGTACTTCGTTGCCCACTATTATCACATACTAAACCATAAGATTTGAAAGTGATAAAAAAGAATACAATTGCTACTTTTAAGTTGTTCATTCCAATTTCTTAATTATTTGGTTGTGTATAAAAGTTACTAGTTAGAATTTCAATTGAAAACATTCCACTAGTCCACACTATTTACCAATCTAACGCTTAAAGTGTGCCACGAAGCGTAATCTGAGATTGAGATCCCCAAAGCAGCTATATAACTGTCTCCCCGGCGGTTAGTTGAAGACCAGTAATATATAACTGCTTCATAAATATCCTCACCCAAACCTATTGTTGAATTTGGAAAGAAGAATTTTGATGACATCGGAGTCTCGGCATAGTATTCAGCATAAATAGGTAAAGACTGTAATTCATTGATCGTTGGTAACCTCCAGTCATTACTACCACATAGTCCTGTCGAATTGACCTCATTCACATATTTAAACGTATTTTCGACTCCTTCAGTGCCAACTACACCATTATTAGTTGCACTATCTGGATTATACCAAGTGTAGGTATTGCCCTTATCTCTTAGCCCGTCGTCGTCGGTTTTAACTTCCCAAATTAACTTAGAAACATTATCCCTAACACAACTCCATTCAGAAGCGTTGGCAGGTAAGTCATTACCATTTGCATCGAGTTTGGTAAAATCAAAGCCACCATGCCCAGCGTCCACTTTTTGAAGTTGTCCTGCTGCCGCAAGTGCATCTCGACCATATTCGGCATCTTGTCCAGGAAACCCTTCTACAGGACAAGGTAGTCCGTTAGTCGTTGCATTGGAGCAAGTGGTAATACCGGTATCGTTTAGTGGATGAGTGCCTGCAATATTGGTATCACTACCAGTGTTATCATCGACTACCGGAATTTCGTTCGGTTCACCAGCAATAATATGGTTGGTATTTTCTAAGGTGCCAGGCAGGGTTGTAATGAGTCCCTGAGAATCTTCATACAAAGCGTCTATGTTGACAATATCCCAAGTCCCGCTAGTGGCTAAGTTGAAACTTAAATAAAAGCAGTCATCGCTGAGGGTGGCGTCAACTGCAACAGGCTCAACGTCTACAGAATTGACCAACCACACTCGATAGGTTTTAAAGGTATAATCATTACCAAATTGATCCGCAGGTGCATCCATCCAACACTTAGCAGCGGCTTCATCACTACCACCTTCAACTAAGTTGCGTAAATAAATAGTATCGCCGGCTATTGCTGCAATGGTTTTAAAGCGCTCATCCACAATTTCTCGGCCATTACCTTCGGGTAGTGTTATTTCTAAAACGGTTTCTACAACCTCTCCGTCATCAGCAAATATTGGCTTGACTTTATTTTCACTATTGATTGCCAGCAATTGCGGGTTAATATCTATAATGCGTTGCACTGTATCGTCAATTTCGCCAAACACACCTGACCCATAACGCAAACCAAGAACAACTCTGGCTTCTGACATATTATTATTTAACAAGTCGGCTTGATTGACATTAAAAGACAAGGTAATAGGCATGTGGGCAGTAAATGGCGGGTAATTTTTTAGCAATTCATCTTTATGTTCTTGATGTGAACCTAATGGTATATAGCTAATACCTGACTCGGTAATCACTTTAAGTTCAAGGCCATAAACAAAAAGTGTTCGACCCGAGGTATTGTTAACTTGAAAACTCAATGTTAACTCATCAATGTCGTTGTTTTTTAATGAGATTGCATCAACGGTAAAGTCTAAGGTATTAGTGTTTCTGTTTGCATAGTCATAAGTGATTACGTATTGATTAGGCAATAAATCTAATATTATGTTGGCTAGATCTGCAATATCTTTTTGGTATTGCAAAATGTACTTTCTTGCCCCCAATTTTAAACGTAAATCCAATAATCCTTGGTAATTACCATCGTCATCAATTAGCGCTTGAAGTTGATCAAGCAAGTCTGCCTTTCCATTAAACTTTGCTGCTAAACAAGCGCTATTTTCGAGTCCACAAGTATAGTAAATATCCAGGTAACTTTTAGCTAAACGATGCCATTGCCAATCTTCAATGTTTGCGTAGCCTGAGATAGCAGAATAAAATCTTGACGTTGCTTTAACGGGCTCTCCTACCGCGCAATTTAATATTTGTGATGCCGTTTGTTTTACTTTAGTACCGACAACGGTTGTTAAAGCCGCGTCTGTTACATTTGGTACCCACGCAAATGCTCCAAGACAATTATCTATGGCATCAGCTACGTCCTTGTATTGATCTGGTAGCATATCTTTTGCAGTAGAAGTGCCTGACGATAAGGCAGCGGATACAATCTGTCGTTTAATCTTTGGGTTTAAATCTTTATCACTGACGTTGGTGACCGAATCTGTGGCTAAAATTGAAATTTCGGTAGCTAGCCCACCAATATTTAAATAGGTATTCGCAAAGTTTTCAATTTTTTCATGTTGCACTTCTTTATGAGTAAACGATGAAAACAACATGTCTATTTCACTGGCTAACTGCTCTTTATAATACTTGTCGTAGTAATAGTAGGATAAGCGTGAGGCAAGGCTATTTCTAATATTGCTCTCCTCCGGAAATGGCACTCCTTCGTTGATAAATGATCCGTCAATATGGGTATATAGTTCGGGTAAATATAATTTCGCGTAAATCAAATTTAACTTGTCTACATTGGCATGTGACTGCTCAATCAGCCCAAACATACTATGAAACGTATTGATAGGCAGTCTTAGCCTTTGTCCATAGATTAACTGAGTTAGATCTGCTCCTTGCGGAATGCCGTAAGCAGTTTTCAGATGAAAGATGAAAGTCGAAAAATCTTCATCTCTAAAGGCAATAAGAGCATTTATAAAAGAATCTTCGTCAACTAAGGTAATATAAGAAAAAACATTCTTTGCTCCTTTGATGGTCGAGCTAATAGCATCATTAAGTTCAGCTATTTTCATGCCTACCTTTAGTGCTTGCCAAGTTCCACTTCTATTGAGTTTGTTTTTTAAGCCTTGCGCCCATGCATTAAAATGCTCGAATCGGTCAGAATGAATGTTAGAATCGGGATATATTCTTCGATACTCAAGTGCTTCAATGCCTTCTAAAATCGATGTTAGTGGGTCATCATTAGAGAATATATTTATCACTTTATTCTGGTGTAAAAAATCAGTTGAGAAATTACAATCAGCACAATAAGGCACAGGATTATGTTGAGGGTCAAAGGCTCTAATTAGCTCTATCGTTTTAGGTGTGATGGGTGCTGGGGCGGTATTAAACGTGACTGAAGGCAAACCAGTCATTAAGCTAGCAAACTGAGCTAACCCGCCTCCTAAAGAATGACCGGTAATTGTTACATCGTTATCCCAATCAAACCCATTCTCAGTTGCAATTTGTTTTGCTTCGCGCATGAACAGAATTAATTGATGTATCTGCTCAGGGACTTTATTGTAATTCAACAGCATAACGTCAGTTAAAATGTCGGTAACAATTTCAACTCCTCGCCAAACTTTACCGTCGACTTCCATAGCGGTTGTTCCACCAAAGACAATAATTAGCCGCCCTGAGTTTGTTGCAAAAATACCCGCAGTAAAACCAGAAGATATATCGTTTTTGTAATGCAGCAGCTTTGCCGTTTTATAAACGTCGCTTACGCCAACTTGGTCATAATAGAAATCTCTACCCTCTTCTCTTTTAGAGCGATAATAAATAATGGCAGATAAATAAGCTTCAACAGAATACGGACTGACGGCAGCTATTTTCGGTTGACCTAAATAAATATCATTAAGGCCTTCAGCCGAAAGCGGTGAAACAAATAAAACATAAACAACAAAATAGGCACTACTACGTAAAAATTTTTTTACAAAAAAAACCACAAACATTATCCTCTTAGAATAAAACTCTTAATACATTAATTCTAATAAACAACTAGATATGGTTTTAATTAAACACATCATCTTAGTTTGTCATTTCAATTCCCGTTTGTTGGGAAGAAAAAACACTTATCACTCATTCTCGAGCAAACAAAACCATAATTTCTGCAACCACATCTACTGAGGTGATCAAGTAGATTCAGACACCGCAGTTATGCCGCTTTTTCAATTTCATCATTTCACTTTCATAATCATTCGGGCTCTTTTTTGTAACTCAAATTAGTGTTCAAACGATAAATGCAGGAAGGACTTGGTTGGTATGTGCAATTGAAACAACTCCCTTGCGTATTAAATTACATCCTCAATGGGAAAATGCATAATATAGATTTTTCTATATATTTCAATAGGTTTGGTAACAATCCAGATCAAATTTTCACTGTCATTTTTCAGATTGAGAGTCAGTACTACTTTAAATCTAGGAATATTTAATCCTAATTTGACTATTGCGTCAGTTAATCTAAACGAATAGAAGTGGACACTTCTTTATGGGGTATTTTAATATTCAATTTTCTCAGAGCTATAAGTAACCTAAAGAACATTGTCTTCTTTTAACATTGCAATCAATGTTTATGTATCCAATTACGTGTTACCCAATAGTTTCTCAGTTCACTATTGGCTCATACTTCATACTCCTACTTTCATTTTCATTACCTGAGCGATGAACGCCCTTAGCTTAGCTTCAATGACATGATTACAGTTTTACCATCATGTATGCTTTACTTTATTCAGCCTCAACAATTATTGAGACTGAGCGTCTAATATTGCTTTGAGAAGCGGAATATTCAGCCCACTCCTGATTATTCCCTCTGGCGTTGTGCTAACAATGTCAGACGCGACACTATTTCCCAGCACATTACGCGCAGTTACAAAACAGGCGTAACTAACGTCATTCTCTAGCTCCTCAATTCGGATCGGAGATTGTGAACTGGTGACGCTAGTGTTTCCACAGGTTACGGTATAATCCAGAATATTAGAGCCACCATCACCGTTGGGAGAAAAACTAACAATCAAAACACCGTCCTCTGCATTCACCGAACTGATGATCGGCGGGGGTGGCACTGAGTTTGGATTTAATGGGAACGGATCATCTACATCAGCAATACAGTCATTATCATCGTCAGTATCAGCAGTCATGCCTAGCGCTAGGCAATCGGCATCACATTCATTGGGTGCACCATCGTTGTCGGTATCTAATAGATTGCCAATGGGGATCAGTGGGTAAGCGTCGTTAATATCAGCAATACCATCATCGTCATCATCTAAATCAGCAGTCATACCTAACGCAAGGCAATCACTATTACATTCATTCGGTGAACCATCGTTGTCGGTATCGACATAACTACCTATACCTATAAGCGGGAACACATCGTCAACGTCAGCAATACCGTCGTTGTCATCGTCAGAGTCAGCGGTCATGCCTAGCGCTAAACAATCGGCATCACATTCATTGGGTGCACCGTCGTTGTCGGTATCTAAGAGATTGCCAATGGAAATCAGTGGGTAAGCGTCATCTTCGTCAAGAATGCCGTCGTTGTCATTGTCGGGATCGGTTGTGTCAGGAATACCATCCCAATCGGAGTCCGTCACTACAAAGGGAGATTGGCGGATCCAGCCATTCGCTCCGAATGTGATGAATTTGTCGTTGAAGAAGAGCGCGGCTTCCTCCCGTTGAGGTACTGTCGACAGAAGTTCCCAGGTTGTCGCGTCAATCGAAACCATACGCTGTCTGTTTGAGAAACCAGAATCATTGCCAGACGCCAGGTAAATGCCGTTACCATAAGTTATCGAATCTGGGTAGAAGTCTATCCGGCTGGAAACATAGTCGGTGCCGTTGTCGGAGACATATATCTGGCCATTGCAGGCGAAGATAAACTTCCCATTGAGAAATTCCAGGTTCGACGCATAACAAGGGATCGGCATGGGTGCGCTCCAATTCAAGCCATCGGCAGATTGGAACTGCACATCGGCGTTGTCGGCGTTGGCATGACTAACCGTAACCAGGAATTTTCCGGCGCCCCAGCTTATGGCATTTAATTGATCGTAGTCTGGCATGTTGACATCGCTCCAAGAGAGTCCATCACTACTCCTGAGGCTTACTCTATCGTCGTACAAGCCAACGGCCAGACATACGCCATTACCGCACGCCATGTCGCGCGTCGGTGGCCCGCCGCGGCTGCGCGTGGTCCAGGTAATACCGTCTTCTGAGGAAAATATAACGCCGACCCAAGCCGAAATATTGAAATCATAATCCATGCCTGCGGCTAGCCAGCGTGTGCCATTGTGCTCGATCGCATAAAGGTGTACGTTGCCGGAATATTCATCGAAGCTGGCTGTGGTCCACTCAAGGGCATCGACGCTGTGGATGATAGTACCGGTTCCTGCCAGTACTATCTCCCCGCCGAAGGTATTGCCGCTCAGCCAGTGCAGCGACGGCAGTCCTGAGGGCAGTTCCGACCAGGGTAGCTGCAGCGGATCGCTCACTACTACCGAGCGCTGTGCATTGGCAGTGCCACCTTTGCGATCGGAAACGGCCACATTGATGTCAAATTCTCCACCGGTCAGCCACACTTGCTTGGGCGCAGAAGTGTTTTGCGTAGCGGCGCTGTCGCCAAAGTCCCAACTATAAACGAGGGGGTCTTCGTCGGGGTCGGTTGCCTGTGCGCTGTACAGGGTTAAAACCCGCGCCTGTGTGTTAGTCGGCCCGTCAATGGTGACCTGTGGGCTGCTGTTGTCAGTGACGCCGATGTAAATGTCAATGTCGATCCATTCGTTAGGTGCAATGCCACCTTTGGCGACCGGAGTTATATGCGCGCAATTGTCTGGGTCTGAATAGGTTTGCCCGAGACGTAAGGCCGCGTCCAACGCATCGTCCCAATCGTTAAGCTGAGAGTCAGGCGTGATATCAATGAGCCAGCTCTTGTTCTGGCCAATCTGTTGCCAGTTGATATTTACGCCGTTGGTGACGTCCGGGTATGCCGGAAAATCACCACGATAGCCAATCCAGTAATGGCCGTCACTGCACTTGTCAACACGCAGTGCCAGCAGATTACCTGCGTCAACATCCATATCGTCGAACTGGTGTAGGCGATATAAACCGCTTCCCTCGACATTGACATCCTGCCAATTATTGGTCGCAATCCAGTTCAGGCGTGTTTTGCCCTCCACGTGAAAGTGGCTGGACGTTGAACTGTCGCCTCCGCCCATTACATCGAAGGGATTGCCGTACTCAATAGTCGAGCCAGTGCCGGTCGCGGTGCCGTCATTAGTGCTCCAGAAACTCGCGTGCAAAAGCCCATAGTTGTGACCAAATTCATGTGTAATGACTGAAGTCCATAATGCGTTCTGAACCCATTGCCGGTCACCGCCAGCCAGTCCTGCCCAAGGAAAGCCAATAGAGGTGAAGTAGACACCAACGATATCGTAATCGCCTAGGTTGATTCCGGTATCTAGTGCAGCAAATGCACTCTTGGCGTCATCATATAACGCTGTGTAATCGTTGGCACCGACGTAAACAGTCGATGCCTGCGGCAGTAATACCAGCGGGTCCGATACGTCGGCCTCTATCCAGGTCTTGCCGTAGGACATGGTGCGAATTCTATCACTGGTGGGTCCGTTCAACTCCCCCAGCAGGTCCTGCCGGCTTAAAGGTGAATCCGGTTTGTCGGGAAAAGCCAAGCGGATGAAAAAAACCGTCTTTTTGGTCTCGGTCCAAGCACTGGACAGTTCCGCGGCCCGCGCCCTTAACTGGGGCAGCTGGGCGACATCATCTTCCAGCCATTCTTTCAACCCAGTTGCTGGGCCGAGCTGGCTTTCGATTTGTAGCAATGCGTTGGCAAAGGTCTCCGCGTCTATGGCGGATTCGAATTGCACAAGGCGGCCCCCCAACAGTGCGTGTACGCCCGGTTCCGAAAGTGAGTTGCCGTTGGCAAGGTCTTTGCCCGGACGGGCCACTGTGAGATCTAACATAGCCTTGGTCGTGGCCAGGTCGCCAGCATTAATTTTCTGTATCGGACTGTCTGCAATGGCGGCGGAGCTGCCTATTCGCACTCCCTGCACCGCCAGATCGTTTTTGCTCTGCAAGACGGCCCGCCTACCGTGCAGGGTGACATTGAGGTAACTTCCATCCGCCATTTGCAATCGGCTGCTGCCGGGGTAGCCAGGCTCTGGCGGCAATACTATCAGCTTGACTAGCGCACTGAAGCGCGATTCAACTTCAGCCTGGAGCGCCTGCGGTAATGCCGATATCTCACGCACGGTCATGGCCTGATCCAGCGCGGTCTGTGGGTTTGTCTGCATAAGACGACCAAGTACTTCGCGACGCGAGCGCAATATATGCTTGAGCTCTGAATCGGTCGCAAGTGCTACCGATACCTGATCCGGGCTTGTTTTTACCACCCAATTGAGTAGTGCGACGGTATTTTCAGGCAATGTTTGCGCGGCGCCCAGAACTGTTCCGTCTTCTGTATGTTGAGCCAAGACAATTACCGTGTTCAGCGGCCAGGTAAAGAAAATCAGCACTGTCCACAGCAGGGCAATGCGGTTAGAGGTTATGACAATCCCATTATTCATATTAGTCTTCCTGTCTAATCGCGAAAATGCCAGAGAGTGTAACCTGGGAGTAAACTGAAATTTCGCAAGACCTTTGCTATCTGGCGCAAATTACCGCGGCGTGCGCGACAGCGCGTCAGAATTCTTGATCGTGTTGCTGCTCTCTCAGCGAGTATTGGTGAAACATTAAGTCATTTTTCATAAAATGAACAAGCATTATTTCTCATGTTTTCCGTATTTACTTCTCCTTTTTATCCTAGCGGGAGTGAAAGTCGGCTGTTTTTCGTCTACTAATTAACTGTTTTCACATAATTCAGAATTTAGAACAAGAGCCTCTCATTGTTGTGCAAATCAATTTTGAACATTGCCTTTGTTTATGATGAAGAACTGCTTGTATTTAAACAGACTTATCTGTGGCAGTGCGCTACTTTGTGGGGCTATTGGGCAAGCGGAAAAAATCGACAAATGACTAAATAAGCCGTCCATTAAATGCAACAGCCAAACTTGCTTTAAAGTGGACCGGATTTGTTTTTTCATAATATTATGTAAATCCATAATATGGTGACTTTATTAAACATCATATTTGCAAACCCATTTTAGCATTTTAGCATTTTAGCATTTTAGCATTTTAGCATTTTAGCATTTTAGCATTTTAGCGTAAAAACATTAGCAGACACTACGGTAAATGCAAAACACTTAATAATGAAAATGGTTAAGTGTCCGCGGAAAGATTATTCTGATGTTGCAACTTTGAATGACATCGACGGCCATATTTCGTATTTAATATCACTTGTTGTCGTATGTATTGCGAAATCTAATTAGTCTAGTTCCAATTTTCAAATTTTCTTTAGATGGGATATTCGTAAGTTACATTAAATCGACTATTTGCTAGTCAGAGTGATTGATCTGGCTTTATATCCAGCCCTATATTCCGTGATGTTATATCCTCATCGTCGACCATATAG
>NZ_JAHKQO010000050.1 GCF_018861065.1 Paraglaciecola arctica | reverse complement strand
GTCCATACCATTATTCCGGTGTGCTCTTAAGCCCGTCATTCCGGTGTGCTTCTTAGCCGGAACATTTTTTATCAACAATTGGTTTCCTTACAAAATTTTTCAACGAACCTGCCCCAGCAGACCTTTAATTTAATTGTCTTTTTCCTGCATTGTTACAATGGGTGACTTTGTGATTTGCAGTTAAAGTTCACTCTGACGCTAGATACTCATAGGTTTTGGATCTATACACACAATATAAAATGCATACTTAACTTACCAAATAGTTTGTTGCTTCCATTTCGTTAAGTTTGACATACTTAAGAAAAATCAATACTCACCTACAGGATGTGAAGAGTTGAAGACATTGATACTCGTGTTGGCTGTGATCTTATTTAGCGCCTCTGCACAGAGCCAATGCGAAGATGAGAAAAAGCGCGTAGATAAGTGGAACGACTCTCTAAGGCATAAAGTCACTGAATTTGCCCGCAAGCAGCACCGCAAAGCCAAAACAGACTTTCTAGAATGTTTACGGCAACCTGAAAGTCAAGAAACAAAACAATCGTCAACATTGCGATCCAAGACTAAAAAGTCACCCAAGCGCACCTATGTATACCTACCCAGTCGCCATGAACAAACAAGCCATGTAACCGTTTCTGACTACACCAACTTTAAAGGCAAAAAGAAACTAGCATGGAATAACTATTTCCAAGAATCCGACGAATGTTTAAGCAACAATAGCAACATGAAAATATTCGTAGATTGCGCCAAAGTGCGAAAGCAACAACTTAAACTATTCAATGCCAGGTGGAATAAGCAAACAAAAGAATTAATGCCATTACTGGATAAGAATTAACAGTTTAAGAATTGCAAAAATAAAGGAGCCTGTATATGCGAGGTAAGGGAAAGCTAATAAGTTGGAATGCAGAAAAAGCGTTCGGCTTTATAGCGCCATTTGATAAAAGTAAAGATATCTTTATTCACAAAAGTGGATTCAATAACAAAACCAGAGTGCCTGAAATTAACGACATCATCACTTATACCCGCTCTGTTGACAGAAACGGACGCACAAAAGCCATTGAAGCAACCTATAGCGGTGAAAAGCTCATTCAAAAATCAGCCGCAAAAACCAATAAATTTTCTTTATATCTAGCGGCGTTTTTTATGGTAATAATCGTTGTTAATTGGTTACTAGGTAAAATTCCACAAATGATTCTAGTGGTTTATAGCGTCTTAAGCCTGTTCACCTACATTGTTTATGCAATGGACAAATCCAGCGCCAAAAAGGGAAATTGGCGCACCTCAGAAGGCACCTTGCATTTACTAGCATTAGCCGGAGGGTGGCCGGGCGCCGCATTTGCCCAACAACTACTGCGACATAAATCTCAGAAAAAAGACTTCAGATTTACATTCTGGATAACAGTGTTGGGAAATGTTGTAGCCTTGGTCTGGTTAGTCAAACACAGTGGGTTGATAAACTAGAATCAGCTATCTATTTCAAATAAAGTTTACTCTGACCTTTTTACTTCCAGAGATTAGAATTAAAGAGTTACAATCACTAATGCTGTTCACTTAAGGTGAGCAGCAGATTTTTTTGATGGAACGCCAGTCAGTCTATTTAACATTGGATTCCCGATAAAAGCATTCGGGAATGACAAGTGGGAGGGGGATTACCGTCATTCCCGAAGTCTTTACTGCTATCGCTCACCCTCGTCATTCCGGCGGTCTTTTGGCCGGAATCCACTTTTATTGTTTTTACATCAATAATTTATCAATCGATTATTAAAAGTTTTCTTAACTGATCGGCATTAGTTACAACCACTCTTTTTTTGATAAGAAATTATCATGGCAGTCTTACAAAATAATTTTCAACGAACCTGACCCACCAGGTCCTTTGGTGTCGTATGTTTGCTATATTTGGGCTATGTAAATTGGAGTTTTATCATGACAATAGCCGATAAAGTAAAAACGAGAATAAATCGCTCAAAGCGATACGTATTTGCTCGTGCTGATTTTACTGACATTGCAGGATATGACCAAGTAGGGCGTGTACTCAAAAAACTAGTTGATGCGGGAGGTTTACTACGTATCGGCTATGGGCTTTATACCAAAGCAAGAAAAAACCGTATCACAGGTAAGTTGATGCCGGCCTCTCCTGCGGGAGCTGATGGCGTGATATTAGAAGCGATTAAAAAACTTGGTATTGATTATAAGTTTGATGAATTTTCACAACGAAGTATTGATGGTGATTGGTATTAAAGCTGCTGTCTGAATTACCATCTGATACGCACTCATTAGTGTTTCCTGGTGGTACGTCATTAGCTAAGTCAGGTATTAAAACCCACCGAATGTCAGAAGATGTTGATATTAAAATCATCCCTAAAGGCTTGTCGGCAGACATATCAAAAACTCAAAAGAGAAAGTAAGAAGAGAACTGCACAAATTATCATGCCTGTCCTGTTAGTGCTGTTCGCTAAAGCTTCATATACCTTGTAAATTGCTTGTTGTCAGTAATGGCAAGCACAACAACACGCTCTTTTTCTTCATCAATTTTAAAGTATGCCGTGTAATGGGTATGCTTTGGGAAAATGAATTTACGTACATCGACATTATGTACTGGGTGTTTGTGGGGAAAACTAGGCAATGATGATGTTAGTGTTTGGTAAAGATCAATTACAAATTGATCGGCAATGGCAAAATTTAGGCTATCTTCAAAAATGTAATTTTGAATATTGATTAAGTCTTCTCTCGATTCAAGAGAAAAAATGAGTTGGTAATTTCTCATTAACTAGCTGATGTTGTGCGGCTTCTTGCATCGAATAAAAGATTGTTTATGAAATCATCATTTGCTTCATAAAATTGCCCATTTTTAACTTGCTCTTGAGCACGAGCTAATTTTCTCTCTAAAGCTCGTTCAGATACAGCAGACAAGATCATTTCTTCCGCTTCTATAACAGATGAAACTTTACCCGTTTTGACTTGTTCATCAATAAATATATCAATAGGTCGTGTTAGTGCACTCATAGGAAATACCTTAAAAGTAATACTTCTATTTTATCAGTTTACAGTAAAAGTCAATAGATGAAAAATCACTCAATAGATAATCGATAAATAATGTTGGTAACTAATAAATATCATGGCTGTTCTGTTAATTCGCGAGGGTAGAGCCAAAGATAAAAGTAGTGGCCCAGCCACCTGAGATAGGGAGGGATTAAGATATTTGGACATAGCTTTTAAAAATGAAAATTATCATGTCTATCGTGTTAATTTTTGATTTAACTTTGTTCTGACCCCGATAGTTTCCCGACCCCGATAGTTTACGCGCGGCGTCCGCTGTCATTTGCCCCTAAAATAAGCTTTTTTGTGCTGAAACTTTAAACGCGGGGAATGCAGTAGCAGGAGCCACCAGAGATAGGGATTAAAGAATCAAACAGCTCAGAATTATCATGCATGTCCTGTTAGTAGTAGTAGTGCACATCAGGTAAAACAAAAGACATTGCGTTCAGATAATTTGATTTAAATCTCTGTGAAATATTAAAGTCAGGAAAATAATAATTACAACGACTGTCCAGACTATTAGTTTCTACCTCAAACAAGCATTATCTGATGAGATGAACACTGTTCAATCTGCATTAAATTCGAATAATCAATCGATGATGTAATTGAAGCATTAGTGGTACATAAGGTAGGTTAAAGAAATACAGCAGTTCAAGGAATAGTAATCTGAACTATCAAAAAACAAGAATATTGAGAGATACGCTCTAGAAAATATTATAAATTTCGATATTCATTTTAGTTGCGAAGTAGAGACGTTAAATGGTTCGCTTTTTAGGAAAAGGAATAGCATGCAACAAGTAGGAATTTATGAGCAGCTAATAACACAGCTAATCGCTAGTCGTATTGATCGTGAGCGGTTTTATGTTGGTGAGCGTGAGCTCAATAGTAGTGAAGCATCAATTTGGTTATCGCGTTTCTTATCGCACATACTTGACTATGCCATTGACTCAGTGCCTGCTAGTGATGACCGCCTGCAACAGCAAATCGCCTTGTCTAACCAATTGTTACTTTGGTTAAAAGATCAACTGCAAGATAACGACTTTATTGAGGATAACTTGCTCGACAGCCAAGGTAAGATCCTGACGGCTCTATACGAGTTAGAAAATCCTGTCTCAGCTGATTTAAAAAATTATATCAGTGAAATATTTCCTCTAACTGGTTTAACTCAAAGTGAGTTATTTTGCGGGAGTAATGCTGGGTTATCACTTGAGTCTGAATTGAAGCGGGAAATCCTGTCAGCGGATAAAATCTATTGGTTAGTGTCGTTTATTAAGTGGGCTGGCATACGTATTTTTCGAAAAGAGCTAGAAGAATTTACGGCCAGTGGCCGTGAGCTGAAAATTATTACCACATCATACATGGGGGCGACTGACGCAAAAGCGGTTGAGTATTTGGCTAGCTTACCAAATACCCAAGTAAAACTAAGCTACAACACTGAACGTGAGCGTTTACACGCCAAAAGCTATTTGTTTATGCGTGATACTGGTTATCACACAGGTTATATTGGTTCCTCTAACCTTTCCCATTCAGCCTTAACTAATGGCTTAGAGTGGAATCTTAAAATAACTTCGCAAGAAATCCCGCATATTATCAATAAATCCTTGAGCACTTTTGAAACCTACTGGGCATCTCATGATTTTGAGCGCTTTAGCGGTGATGCTGTTAGCAATGAAAAGCTTAAAAAGGCATTAAGTCAGCAAAGGGGGAATTTTGAAAACAACTCGTTCACTCACTTTTTTGATATTGCACCCTTTCCTCACCAGAGTGATATTTTAGAGCAGCTAGCTGTTGAACGTAATGTTCATGAGCGCTTCCGTAATTTAGTGGTCGCTGCAACTGGGACTGGTAAAACGTTGATTTCAGCTTTTGACTTTGCTCGTTATATTAAAACCAAACCAGATGCTAAATTCTTATTTATTGCGCACCGCGAAGAGATTTTAAACCAAGCAAGAGCAGCATTTCGCGGGGTTTTACGCAATGGTACCTTTGGTGAGTTGTGGGTGGGCGGCCATACGCCAGAGCATTATCGTCAACTATTTGTATCAATACAAACGTTAAACAATCAACTTAGTCAGCTGAGTCTGACACACGATTATTATGACTATATTGTCATTGATGAAGTGCATCATATTGCTGCAACGAGTTATCGCTCCGTACTTCAACATTTTTCCCCCTCCATATTACTCGGCCTTACTGCAACGCCTGAGCGCCATGATGGTGGGGATATTTTAGCTGATTTTGGTGGAGTGATTGCGGCTGAGATCCGCTTACCTGAAGCAATTAACCGTCGTCATCTTTGTCCATTTCAGTATTTTGGTATTGATGATGATACTGATTTACGAACCGTCTCTTGGGCTCGTGGCCGTTATGATATTGCACAATTAACTAATCTATATACTCACAACCAAACCCGCTTTAATAAAATTTTGCTAAATATGCAGGAGATTATTACCGACATTGGGGAAATGAAAGCATTAGCTTTCTGCGTGAGCAGAGAGCACGCTCAGTACATGGTACAACAGCTGTTATTAAAAGGAGTTAAAGCAGATGTACTAACCAGTGATAATAGTCACGAACGACAACAAAAGCAGCAAGCTATTCGCTCTGGTGTTATTAATGTACTTTGTGTCGTTGATATCTTCAACGAGGGTGTAGATATTCCTGAAGTCGATACTTTGCTGTTTTTACGCCCAACCGAGAGTTTAACTATATTTTTACAGCAACTTGGACGTGGTTTACGTTTAGCTGAAGGAAAAGAATGCTGCACTGTGCTGGATTTTGTAGGCAATTCACGTCCTGAATATGACTTTGCCAATAAGTTTAGAGCGTTAGTAGGTAAGAGTCATAGGGCCATTAGCGATGAAATAAAACAAGGTTTTCCCCATGCACCTCTTGGTTGTCGCATTGAATTAAGCAAGCGTACTCAGGAAATGGTGCTTAGTAATATTCGTCAAGCTTCGCTAACATTGAAGCGATTAGTGGCAATGATCCGGCAGTATCCGCAACATTCAACACTTCCATTAACGTTAACCAATTTTTTAACTCAGCATCCTCATCTTGACTTAAATGAGCTATATAAGCGAGGGAGTTGGGCTGAGCTAGTTTTAAAAGCACAAGATCAGATTAATGAAAATACGCGAGATGAAAACATCTTTAAAATGTTGAAAAGGACAATTCATATGCGTATTTTGACCTGTGATGACCACACCTATTTGAGCTTTTTAAAACACCTTTGCCAAACCAACTTTGATATAGAAAGCACTAATCAGCGCCATGTATTGATGTGCCATTACGATTTTTGGCAAAAAACAGGGCCAGTGTGTGGCTTTAATTCGATTAACGATAGTTTGACCGCGCTGAATACTTTCGACCTTAAAGCCGAATTATTAGATGTGCTTAATTGGCAGCTTGCCCAAATCAAGCATGAGCAGCCAATGATGGAAGCGCTACCTGATGTGCCTTTAAGGATACATGCCCGATATGCCCGCGAACAAATATTAGTGGCCTTTGGTGCGATTACATTCGAGCGACAACCGCCAGCCCGTGAAGGTTTGTTCGTTATCAAAGAGCAAAACATTGAACTGATGTTTGTGACTTTGAATAAAAATGAAAAGCAATTTTCACCTACCACTATGTACCATGATTACGCGATTAACGAATGTCTTTTTCATTGGCAAACGCAGAATAGCGCAAGGCCAGATCGTGGACGTGGATTGGACTACATTCAACATAAAAGTATTGGTAAACGCCTCTTTCTATTTGTGCGTGAGCAATCCAAAGATGAGTTTGGGCGTACAATGGGGTTTGTTAATTATGGCGAAGTAGAATATGTGTCGCATTCAGGTTCGCAGCCAATGAATATCAATTGGCAACTTAAAACTCCAATGCCAAACTTCATGTGGCAACAAGCGGCGAAGTTGGCAATGGGGGGATGAAAAGAATAAAAGGGGTTAATAGTCAATTTAGTTGAATAAAACGGCTCTGACACTTAAACAATCCCTCACTCGATTAAACGCAAGGTGTACTAGCTCCAAATCACTTGCCATACATATTCATATCCATCGAACGTAAACTGTTGTTTTTAGTATTTTTATTAAGCAGTCGAAACTACTATTTTTACCAAGAAAAGCAAAGCAGTTATTTTTAACCGTTTTCATTCCCTGTGAGCGCAGTTCATGCTTGTTAGATGAAAATAAGTCTTTCGGCGTATTCTTTTGTTTGCACAAACTCCCCTCTAATGACTAGGTGAAAACCTTCATTCCACTGGTGATCAAAAAACAACCTTGCCAAATCGCTAACTATGCATTATAAAGTTACTATGTATTACATAGTATAGTGCACTGCATTGTTGGACTCATAATGACATTAACAAATAACAACGAATCAAAGTGGGATGTGCAGTTAAGAAAGGGCACCTTAGAGCTGGTGATTTTAGCGTCGCTTAAAGGGCGTAAATTGTACGGTCTAGAGCTTCTCAATCTACTTAAGAGTTTTGAAACAACAATACTTACCGAGGGTACGCTGTACCCACTATTAGATCGTCTTAAGCGAGATGGTTTGATATGTGCTGAATGGGTTCAAGAAGGTGATGCACGACCTCGGAAGTATTTTTCGTTAACAAGTAACGGTGACGAAAAACTAACAATTGTCAGTAAGCGTTGGCGTCAGTCTGTTGAAGATATTAGTTATTTGCTCACCCACCCTGGTCCCGAGCCACTCAACCGTTGAGGAACACACATGAATAATAGAGATGCGGTACACCAATACCTCAGTAAACTAGGCACTTACCTAGCAAGACTAAATGAAGCTGAAGTAAACGAAGTATTACGAGAAATAGAAAGTCATATTTACGACTCAATAGAGTTAGCAGAACACAATAGCGATCCCATAAACATCACAGATATTCTTGCTGGTTTTGGTAGCCCAAGAGAGTTAGCCCAGCAGTATGTTGAACACATACTTGAAGGTACGCCACCGCCTAAGGGCTTTTCTGCAATCCAAAAAGTCAAACAAACTGCTACTGTTGGTTTGTATTGGACGACTGCGATATTCGGTTATTTTTTTGGGAGTCTTATCATAGTATCAAGCGCCTTTAAATTAGCCGTACCGGATCTTTTTGGTGTGTGGTCTGCTGCTGGTGGTAATAGCATTGTTGTGGGGTTAGTCGAAGAAAATCAGCAAGTTGGGGAGGAAATTGTTGGATTTTGGTTTATACCAATTGCGCTAATTTTAGGTGCTTTGCTTATTAAGCTTACGCATTCAATTTTACGTGTTTTAAAACGCAGTGAAGAGATGTCGAGACCCTCTATATGAAAGCAATATTGATATACCTAAAACACTTTTTGGTAGTAAGTGCCATGATCCTAGGGGTTGGCTTTGTTGTGATAGTCAGTCAAAAAGGAAGTATTGGGTTTGGTAAAGATACATTAGCTCATAAAGTGGGAGGGGAAGGTCCGCATTTATTTTATGAGGATAACTATATTTCATCACTCACCATCAAAGGTGGGCGCGAACAGGGTTTCTTTATTGAAGAAACCCAAACTACTGTAGGTGAGCCTATTGATATTTCGGTGTATTTCCCATTCGATGATAGCCGGTTCTCTTTTCAAACCACTCCTAAGCCTACCGCCACTCCAGTTCACTACACGGATAATCAACCTATATTCGCACTCTCTGACTTAGAAGGAAATTATAAAGCTTTCAGAGATATGTTATTAACCAGCGAGATTGTAGATAAGCAGCTAAATTGGTCTTTTGGCGAAGGTCACCTTGTGCTGATTGGTGACATGGTTGACCGTGGTGACTCAACAACACAGTTACTTTGGCTTATCTATAAACTTGAACAAGAAGCACTATTAGCGGGTGGGCAAGTCCATTATATTATTGGAAATCACGAAATTAAAAACCTACAAGGTAACTTTCGCTCGGCATCAAACAAATATATTCCTATCGCAGGACTATTAGGGAAAACTCAGTATAATTTGTTTGATTCCAACTCGGTAATTGGCCGTTGGCTAGAAAACAAGAACACCCTTGAGCTTATTAATGGTCATCTTTTTGTGCATGGTGGGTTGCATCCAGATATTGCTACATTAGATATGGATTTGCAGCAAATAAATGACATGATTAAAAGTGAGTATCGTCACTATTATTATCCTAAAAAAGGGCATCACCCAACAGAAAAACTTTTAACTTCTACCACCACCGGGCCCGCTTGGTATCGTGGTTTATTTAAAGGTGAAGTGTCGCAGCAGCAGTTAGCAGAATTGCTCACTAAATTTAGTGCCAATGCACTTGTTGTGGGCCACACAATTCAATTTAAAGTGAATAAACAATTTGATGGAAAGTTATTTGCCATTGATGTGAAACACCCTGGCGACTACCAAACCAACTTTCCAAGTAAATCTTCCGAAGGTTTATTAATAAACCAAGGCCGCTATTATCGTGTGTTGGATGATGGCCAAAAAATAGCTCTTTAAGCTTTATGAATAAGGTAGTATGACCACACAAGTTAATTAACCATAAATGGATAAAATATGATTAAAGTAGGTGAAAAATTACCAGAAGTATCCTTTAGTTTGCGTAAGGCAGGGGAAGCGAGTAATCCCACTACCAGTGAATTATTTGCCGGTAAAAAAGTGGTGCTTTTTGCGGTTCCTGGCGCGTTTACGCCAACTTGTTCAGAGGCGCATTTGCCGGGTTACATCACCCTAGCCGACAAGTTACAGGCTAAAGGTGTTGACGATATCATTTGTTTGTCGGTCAATGACGCATTTGTCATGGCCGCTTGGGGTGACACACAAAACGCTGAAGCCGTGACTATGTTAGCTGATGGCGGCGCTGAGTTTACTCAAGCGATTGGCCTAGAAGTGCAAACCGCTACTTTTGGTGGGGTGCGTTCGCGACGTTATTCGATGTTAGTGGATGACGGTGTAGTGACCGCTCTACATGTCGAAGCTGCCGGCAAGTTTGAAGTGAGTGATGCAGAAACTATGTTGAATAGTTTATAACGTGGGTATTTGTAATTGTTCGGTTGTAGTCGCTCAGACTTAAACCTCAGTGGTACTATTTTTGAGTCAACCAAGCCGCTAACATTAGCGGCTTTTTTGTGGCGATGATTCAACACCTTATTCTAAGAGTTTGATTTTTACGTTTTTAAATTCGATAGGGTGGCCTTCACTTTGTAGCGCGATATAACCCGAGTCTAATGCCTTACCACCTTGTTTAAACTCGGCTGCAGCACCTTTTACCATTTGATCATTCCCGTCGATTGTAGGGTGACTATACACAAGTACCACTTCGCCATTGATTAGTTGCGTAATTTTGGTGCCGTTAACAATTAACTCCGCCGTTACCCATTGATTTTTAGGTAGTGCTTTTTTGCGAGATTGTAAACAATGCCCCGGATAGACCTTGCCTTCAAATTCAATGTTAGTACCGGGCGAACACATATTTCCGGTAGTGCGTTTACCATCACCTAAATCTGCTAGGTATTGCATTTCTACCGACACTGGCCAGTTTTGGTCTTTCTTTTGAGATTCAGCTGACTGACTATGAAACATCACGCCGCTATTTAACAAAGCATAACTAGGCGCCGTGTCTTCGAACTCCCCGCTAAAACGGTAGTCAACGCTAAGGTGAAAGTTTTTAAAGGGAGATTTGTAAAATATATGCCCAAACTCGTCGCTAAACTCATATTGGTCATAACGCACTTTAAGCATACCTTCCTCAACCCTGAAGGTATTGCCATAATTATTACCCGCTTCATAATGATGAATTTTCACCGTCCAATCGTCTAAATCTTTACCATTAAATAGTGTGATCCATTCGTCTGAACTCGCCGTGTTAGTGCATCCAAGCATCATCATGCTTAGGGTGACAAAAAATATTTTCATGGCCATTTAGCTATATTCTCGTATGAATTGAGTTTTTATAAGTGCGCCACACATTTAACCTCAACCTTTACCTACTTTCACTTTTTAAATCGCTGTTCAGTCCAGTTAGTTAAACCTATTTGGATGAAAAATCAGTTTATTTACCGATTACCCTTATCTGATGGCATTAATAATCATTAGACATTAACTGCTGAAGTAAAGGTATTCGAATTACTCGAAACCATGGTTGCCGTAACGTTCAATTAATGAGTCGATAAATACCCGCACCTTGGCTGGCACGTAAGAACGGGAAATATATAAAGCGTGCAATGGATAACTAGTAAAATGTTCGTTAGGTAGCACCTTGACTAAGTGACCAGAATCCAGCTCTTTTTTAAAAGCCCAAATGGGTCCAATGTGCATGCCTCTGTGATTTAATAACAGTTGCCTTATCGCACTGACACTATTTACCACAAACTTTCCGCTTAACTTAACGCTTTGCAAACCGATTTTAGCCTGCGCATCCATTTGATTTTTAGCGTAAAAAACAAACTCTTGGCTTTCAAGATCTTTGATTGTTTTGGGCAAACCTTTGTTAGCTAGATACTGGGGAGAAGCGACCAAAACCCTTGGCACATCCCCTACTCGTCGGCAGACAAGGCTTGAATCCGACAGTTCACCAATTCTAACTGCCACATCTATGCCCTTAGATTTAAGGTCTTCGTAGTGACTGCCTAGCACCAACTCAACCGTTAAATCTGGGTACAGTTCAGTCATTTTTTCTAATACTGGAGAAACAAATTCATTGCCAAAATCATGGGGTGCTGCGATTTTTAAATGGCCCGAGGGGATATTTACCGTACCACAAACCGCATTTTCGAGTGCTGCTTGCTCTTCTAGAAGTTTTGTCAGCCCTTTAGCATATTGATGCCCAGCTTCGGTAGGAGTGGAGTGTTTAGTTGAACGCTCAATTAGTTTCACACCCAACCTTTTTTCAAGTTTGGTTATGCGTCTGCTGACCAATGAAGGATCCATACTAAAAATTTCAGAGGCCCGTTTAAAGCTCCCAGCCTCGACAACAGTGAGAAAGAGTTTTTCATTTGTGATGTATTTCATAATCTCTTATTGCATTTTATGCACTTAACTAATGACTTTTTCACGCATACCCAAACTATATGCAATAAGACTATAGTTTTTCTCGCCGAACGACAAACTATCTAGGAGCAAATCATGACAACTGACACAGTTAACAAAGTCGCCATCATTACCGGAGCGGCTCGTAATATGGGAAGCGCTTTCGCTGTAGCTTTGGCAGAGCAAGGTTTCGACATTGTGGTGCACTACAACAGTGACACCTCGATGTTAGCCGCAAAAAATACGACAGAACTCGTTCAGAAGATTGGTGCTAAAGCGCTACTAGTAAAAGGGGATCTAAGCATTTTCGATAATGTCAAAGTACTATTTAACAAAGCAGTTGAAACCTTTGGCCGGGTTGATGTCGTTATCAATAACGCTGGAAAAATCATAAAGCGCCCTGTGGTTGAATGCACAGAAGATGACTACCACCAGCTTTTTAATATTAACTGCAAAGCGGCCTTTTTCGTTATGCAACAAGCGGCGAAATGTATTGAAGATAATGGGCGCATAATCAATATGGGGACTTCACTTTTAGCCGCATTCACGGGATCTTACAGCCTTTATGCTGGTTCAAAATCCCCTCTTGAACACTTTACTCGCGCACTAGCAAAAGAGGTGGGGGCTAGAGGTATAACGGTCAATACCATATGCCCCGGTCCCGTTGATACTGAGTTTTTTCATGGTGAAGAAAATGAACAAACTGTGGCTTATTTACGTGCCGCCAGCGTTGCTAATAGATTGGGTAAAATTGATGATATTGTACCTATCGTTAAATTCATTGCTTCAACTGATTCTCAATGGACCACTGGCCAAACCCTATTTGTTAATGGCGGTTTTGTAACACGCTAGCTCATTTAATGATGGGTATTGATTACCCTCTCTTTGAAGGGGGTACGCACGTTATAAAAGTTTGCGAAGCCACGCCGACAAATCACAAACCAACCGAAACGGCTCATTCAGCAAAGCTGATAGTTTTGACTTACCCGCAACTTAAAGTTCGTCAACGAGTGGATAAATTTAGTGGCGGGATTTGCACCTACCCCTCCCATCGACTAATAGGTGCAATTCACGTCGTATACCTGTAATGTTAATGGCTTAAAAACTGGTCTCTTAGACTAAAGTAGCATGTATTTTGAGTCATTGTTTCCGTCACACTGTCGATACAGGTAATGCTAATCAAATGTTACACCAGAGCGGCGCTTGGATTATTGATGGGGAAAATAAAGTAAGCGAGTTGAAAATGCACACTTATCAATAAACCGCTTAACTTTAACGACATTGATTTAGCACAATTTTTCACACGATATCGTTTGACGCTAGTTGAAATTCTAGTATTTTCACTGCCAAAACCATTCACTTGCCAACTTAACGGGTAGCTATTTTTCTCATGAAACCAACTAAAACATTAGCTTTGTTTCTTTCATTATTGCTAGGTAGCACACCTTTTTGCGCTGCAGCAGATGAAAAAGACAAACTCCAGTTTTCAGGTTTCACTCGTTTAATATTAGGTTATTTGGATGATAAAAATGCGGAGTACGTCGGATACGACAATAGCATTAGCTTAGATCAGCAATCTCTTATTGGACTTCAAGCCGATTATACCTTTAGTGAGCAGTTATCTTTCACGGGGCAATTCATCGGACATTCGGGCGAGCAGCGCTCCTCGGGTTTGGAGTGGCTGTATTTAACCTATACCCCTACCAAAGAGTGGCGTATAAAATTGGGAAAACAACGTATTCCATTTTTTAACTACAGTGACAGTTTAGACGTGGGATTTGCGTATCCCTGGCTAACCTTGCCGCAACAGTTTTATGACACCGCTTTCTTTTCTACTTTTGAGGGTATATTGGCTAACTATGAATATGTTGCTGATAATTGGGTATTGAATTTTGAAGGTTATTGGGGCATTTACGATGACAAAATCTACTTAGCCAGTGGAGAAATCGACACCCAGGTCACAGGGCTATTTGGATTCAATACCAGCGCGGCCGTCAACGGTTGGACTTTTCGTGCAGCTTACAACCAAGGTAATGCAGACCTCACCTTACCTGGCGCAGCTCAGTTTGTAGAAGTCCTTAACCAGTATGGCTTTAGCCAAAGCGCAGAAACTCTTAACCCCGATGGTCTTATCCGTTTTTATCAGGTCAGCGCCAACTACGAAAATCTTGATTATTTTATACGCAGCGAAATGGCGACTATGGTGGGTGAAAGCGGTCCAGTACCAGACATAGACAGCTTTTATATTTCCGCAGGATACAACTTTTATCCCTACACCATTTATATTTCTTACGGTGAGCGAGACGTACATTACGACCACCCTGCTAACGAAATTCCCTATGGTATTTCTACCGAACTAGACGTAGTTGCCGCCACTTACGATTCGGTTCTAGCTGGTTTTCCGGATGATAAAACCCAAGGCACAAAAATCGGTCTAAGATGGGACTGGCGTTACAATGTCGCTTTTAAAGGTGAAGTAACCTACGTTAATGCTGACAAAGTAAGTAACGATTTTGCATTAAAAGATCTGGGCAACTTTGATAACAGTGCGGTTCTGTATCAGCTTGGCGTTGAGTGGGTATTTTAATGGCAAGAGTTCTCATTATATTATTAGCTTACTGTTTAGGAATGGTTCAATCATCCAATGCGGCTGAAACTATCATAGTAGTAGCCAATACCGCCGACAAATCGATTCAACTGAACCGCCAGCAAGTACGAAACCTCTTTATGGGTGGGGCTTTGCCTTACGATTTAGACGCGGTCGCCTTACCGCCAGAAAATCATACTCGGGTGTTATTTAATACCAAGGTTGTGGGGTTAACAGAATCTCGTATTCAATCCTATTGGGCACAAATGCGTTTTACTGGTCGTAAAAAAGCACCGGTAGAAATCAAAAATGAAGAATTGGTAGTCGAGTACTTAATGACCAATGTTGGTGCTACAGGCTACTTACCAGCAGGAGTTGCGATTCCGGAGGAATTAACCGTCTTATATTCCTCTAAATAAGATGACTCTCTCACGGGACAACAACTACGACTGTGAGACTTATTAAATTTGCTAAAAATATGAATCATTACGAGCATATGAAAACAATAGAAACTAAAGATAATGAATAAAACGGACGACCAACAAGCAAGCATTTCAAAAAGTACATTATTGGTAGTTTTTTTATGTCTATTTAGTGTTACCGATTCTTACGCTTCGAGTCAAGATTCACTGCAGTTTTCCGGCTTTGCACGTGCCATTGTTGGGCATCTTGATGATGAAAACGCCGAATATGTAGGCTACGACAATAGCCTTAGTCTAGACCAACAGTCTTTGCTAGGCCTGCAAGCAGATTATTCACTCACTGATTCAATCTCTGTTACTGCCCAAGTGGTTGGATACACAGAAGATCAGCGCAATTCGGGTTTACAATGGTTGTATCTCAGTTATGCGCCCAACAACGCCTTGCAAATAAAATTAGGCAAACTACGCATTCCGTTTTTTAACTATAGCGACAGTCTAGATATTGGTTTTGCGTATCCTTGGCTAACATTGCCCCAACAAGTTTACGACACGGCGTTTTTTTCGACTTTTGAGGGTGTGCTCGCCAACTATGGATTCTCTCTCAATAATTGGTTAGTCGATTTCGAAGCTTACTGGGGCTATTACGATGATAAAATCTATTTGGCCAGTCAGGAAATTGATACTAAGGTCGACGGCCTATTTGGCGCCAATGCCACTGTAAACATAGAAAACTTTACCCTTCGAGCATCATACAACCAGGGGGACGCGGAAGTAGCTCAAGATGAAGCAAGTTTATTTGCTGAACAATTACGCCTATTGGGCTTTTCAACTAACGCGGATTGGCTCAACGCCAATGGTCTCATTCGCTTTTACCAATTCAGTGCAAACTACGAGAACCTAAATTACTTTGTGCGCGGCGAAGTAACAAAGATGGTTAGCGAGGCTGGTTTGGTGGCTGATATTGATAGTTTTTTTATATCACTAGGTTATAACTTCCACCCTTACACTTTATATATTTCATATAGCGAGAAAGATCTCCACTTTGAGCATGCTAGCAACGAAATCCCATTCGGCGTATCAGATGAGCTCGATTTTCTCGCTGCGACTTACATGGGAGTAATCGCTGCCTTTCCTGACGATCAAGCCACAGGAACCAAATTAGGACTGCGCTGGGATTGGCGTCCCAATTTAGCCTTTAAAGCTGAAATGACCTTTGTTAATGCGAACGATAAGGTTAGCAATGACTATGCGGTGAAAGATTTAGGAGGGTTTGACGGGCAAGCCATTTTATACCAAGTAGGTGCAGAATGGGTATTTTAATGAAGACGTTATTTTTCTCTCTCATTTTCAGCGCTATTATCGGAGTTCATGCCTCTGCGAACAGTTCAATCGTTGTCGTGGCTAATACTGACAATAAACAAATAAAGTTAAACCGCCAACAAGTTCGTAATTTGTTTATGGGTAATGCGCTGCCATATGATTTAGAGGCCATTTCCTTACCACCTGATAATCAAACCCGAGTATTGTTTAACACTAGAGTGGTGGGTTTAACAGAGTCGCGCATTCAATCCTATTGGGCACAAATGCGCTTTACTGGCCGTAAGAAACAACCCAAAGAAATCGGAACAGAACGAGCCATTCTAGAATACATCAAAGATAATCCTGGCAGCGTGGGTTATTTACCTTCTGGGATATCTATTCCTGATGGGCTAACGGTGCTTTATAGCGCACTGTAACACTCGTTAAACATCCAGCAGTTCCACCAAACTTTTGGGTTTCGAAAACAAATAACCTTGCAATTGGTGGCAACCATTTTCGATTAAAAACTCTGCTTGTTCGCGAGTTTCTACCCCTTCAGCGCATATCTGTAAGTTCAACTGTTTCGCCATTTCGATAATGGTTTTAGTGATCAAGGTACTGCGCTTCGACACATTCAAGTTATCCACAAACTGCTTGTCGATTTTCAAAGTGTTTAATTCGATTTGTGTGAGATAACCCAGCGAAGAATAACCTGCACCAAAATCATCTAGGGCAATTGAGCAGCCCATCTCTCTGAGTTGAGTAAGAAACTGGTTGGCAATGTCGAAGTTTTCAAGATACGCAGACTCAGTCACCTCAAACTCAATGCTCGGATTATTCACATTAAAACGTGTGAACATATTACGAATGTAATCAACTAATCCGACATTTTTTATGTCATGAGCAGACAAATTAATCGACACCACCACCTCATTGTTTTGTAACTTTTGCACTTGCGCCAATTCTTGGCAAACACGCTTTATTACCCATTTAGTAATAGACAAAATTTTGCCACTTTGTTCTGCAATAGGAATAAACTCAGCAGGAGAAACCATCCCCAACGCTTCGCTTTTCCAGCGTATCAGAGCCTCGTATCCGACTATTTTTTCGTCTGAATTGACTTTCCCTTGGTAATGAATACTGAATTCATTCTCTTTAATCGCATTTGAAATTGAATTGGCAATGAGCAAACGGCGTTTATTGTCTTCCATCATTTCTGGAACAAACACAGTATGAGTACTGCGCCCAGTCATTTTAGAGCGGTACATTGCTATGTCGGCATTGCTGATAAATTCACTTACATTGAAGTTTGAATCACTTGCCCGTGCGATACCAATACTGACACCCACTTGTACTTCCCATGATTGTATTTGAAAAGGTTTATTTAGCCCACTCACTAAACGCTCTGAAATTGAATATAACTCCAACTCATTAGGTTCGTTATGTAATAAAATAAGAAACTCATCTCCCCCTAAACGAGAGATTAAATCGCCGTCCCGTAAAATATTTCTGGTACGATTACATACTTCCATTAAAACTAAATCACCAATTTCATGACCAAAGGAATCATTTACCCCCTTAAAACCGTCTAAATCAAAATACATTAGCACTAGGTTATGCTGATCTCGCGTAGCTTTAGCTAATTCTATTCTGAGTGTTTCCATAAAAAATTGACGATTAGGTAACCCTGTTAAACCATCAAAATTGGCTAAGCGCTCCATGGCTTTTTGTTGTTCTTTGAGTTGCTGAGTGTACTTAGCATTCTTTTGCGTTTCCGCATTGATAGTTTCCATCATGCTATTAATATCACGGCTAAGCTCAGCCACTTCTTGCTTACCTCCGGTATCAATACGCAGTGAGTAATCGTGTGTATCTTGAATTTTTTTCGCTACCTGAGAAAGTCGGCTAAGAGGCTGAAATAAGCGGCGTTGAATAAACATTGACACACATATTGCGATAAATAACACCAGCAAAACTAAAGGTAATACACTTTTAAACAGCGTCAGTTTACTGTTATACAGAGGACCCGATAAATCGTTCACTATCAATAGATAGCCAAGAGGCAATCGCGCATCACCCACTAACTTTAAAGCAACAAGTTCGCTATTTTTAACGCTTACTCCAAGAGGTTGTTGTTTAAGCGCATTGATATCTATCGCTGAATCGAGCTCTTCAGGGACAAACAAAGGGCCAAAATAAACATTGAGCCGCTGCCAATTATTATCGAAAACGACCGCATACTTAACGTTTTCGTAGCGGTCTAAGCGTAATAAGGTGGTGGTGACTTCAAACATATCTGGATCTGAGGCAATCAGGTGCACAAGGTCGCTGGCCAAGTTTTCAGAAAGCCCATCAAGATCGCCGCGTGTTGCTTCAAGGTAGAGCTTTTCGTACTCTTCTATCGACGACGCTACCACAGCAGCACACACCAATACTATCGCCACCACTGTAAGGGTGGTTGTGGTGTTTTTGATTGTTCTAAACAGCATCTATCAATCCCTTTTAGCCCACCGCTACAACTGCCGTAGCTTGGCTGACCATTTTAGCGGCCGAATATTTATTTGTAAATTTACGTATTGGGAGGCTAAAAACGTATCATTAACTCTACCTGAAGAATAACGATTATTGCAAAGTTTTGATATTAGACAATGGACTAACATTTTAATAACTTTTAGCTATTAAAGCCTATAACAAGGGCTTTTTACACAATCCATTTTCAACGTAAGCTAGGTTCGTTTAATTGGCATATTGCAAAGATACTTAGGTATGTAAATTACCCTATAATATCAAAATCAAGCTAGTTACACTCTAATGCCGATCAGTTAAGAAAACTTTTAATAATCGATTGATAAATTATTGATGTAAAAACAATAAAAGTGGATTCCGGCCAAAAGACCGCCGGAATGACGAGGGTGAGCGATAGCAGTAGACGAGGGTGAGCGATAGCAGTAAAGACTGCGGGAATAATGGTATGGACCCACCCGCTTTCTAACGGCTTCGTAATGAGCCATGATGGGGTTGTTAAAATCACATCAATAAAGAGGATGAGTCCAACATGAACATTACTAAAATTGGGTGTGACATAGCAAAATCAGTTTTCAGTTTATACGAGTTTAATAAAACAGGTCGATTAG
>NZ_JAHKQO010000052.1 GCF_018861065.1 Paraglaciecola arctica | reverse complement strand
ACAGTATATTTATGATCTTCAAAGATGCAAGTTTTAGTGATAAATCAGCTATCGATAGGTTTTATTCAACTAGCCTCAATTGACTGGGAGTGAGGCCTGTCCAGCGTTTGACAGAGCGCCGAAAATTGGGGATGTCGTTAAACTGCATAAGATGAGCGCTTTGTTCATTACTAAACTGTTGAATTTGTAATAGGTAAGTGGCCTGCTGTTTACCTAGTTCATCCTGCAATTGTTTAAAATGTGTATTGTGTAACTTTAACTTACGTTTAAAGGTGGCAGGGCTTATGGAAAATTGTGAGGCAATGTTATTTAAGCTGGCTTGCCTGTGTTTGGTGATTTCATGACGCACGGCTTGTAAAAATCCTTGTTTAGGGAGGTTTTGCAGACGGGCTTGTTTGATCGCATAACTCCGCAACCCGTCACTTCTTTGAAGGCAAGGTGTTGTCAGCCACTTTTTTTCAAAGCTAATACTGAACATGGGTTGTGAGAACGATAACCTATATCCAATGTTTTCTTGGTATTCTTGGATGTATTTGGGCTTTTGGAAAGGGAAACTAAAATACATAGGAATGCGTTGCCCAAAAAGTAACTTAGTCGCAGAAATCAAAGCGCTGCAATAAATTTCGGATAAAAATTGTACCTGTGTATGACAACCCAAAGCTGGGTTAATCAGCAAATATTGTCGTTGTTTAGTTTGATAACTTGAGGCGTCGAAGAAAGGGCAGATTTGCATGCGTAATATATTGAGAATTTTTAGAGCTTGAGCAAAGTCGCGACTATGTAGTAACGCATTAGATACTGCACCATAATTACTAGGGAATAAACGCCTACCAATTTGGAACGCACAATCATAGCCAGGTGTTTGGGTTCTGACATTACTGAGCAATTGTAATAATTGACCTAGGCTGATTTTTTTGTCGGACTTAAGGTCTTCACTGAAAATTCGTGTGCCACGTAAAAGTTTGTGTTTGTTGACACCTCGAGACACGGAATAATCCACTAAACTCGCAGCTAACTGATGCGCTGGTATGTATTTATCTTCTAAGCACAGAAATGAAGTAGCAGAAACTTTCATAATGCAGCTTCACTTGGATAAAGTAATTGTTTAGAAGCATCTAAGCTTTGATTGACTCGGTTAATAATATTGTCGGTTGTGTCGCCCGGCCTCACTGAGTCAATTGCAAAGGTTAAATTGTGATATATTGCCTGTGGATGTTGATGCGGTTTGTAAGCTAAGTGGAAAATCGCTTGACGAACTTGTTCTGCTAACTCCAAGGCTAAGGTTTTACCCGTATTGGGTAACAGTAGAACAAATCGGTCACCAGCATAGCGACAAGCTAAGTCAGATGAACGTAAATTCATAATGATTAATTCGGATATCTGGCGGAGTAATCTATCTCCTTCTGCATGGCCAAACTGACGATTAAATTGATCAAAGTTGTCAATGTCTAACATAACGATAGAACAGTCAGAGTGAGGAGGCGCTACGAGCTTGTTGTGAATTTGACCTCGCATATAATCCGCACCATATAGCTTAGTAATAAAGTCAATCTGATCGTGCTGGCGTAAATCATGTTCGCGGTTACGTAATTGTTGATTGAGCACCAATTGCTCTTGATGCCATTGATATAGCGCATAACTCATAATCAGCATGCCGATAGCCGCGGGAATTGACTCAAACATACTTAAACCTGTGGCCACCTCTTGGTAAGCCATAAATTCGTCAAAGAAATCGAGGGAAGCTGAAAAAAGAAAGCAGCATAATCCTATCACCAAGGCTGAAGTCACTTTGCCTGGGGGGCGGCTAATGAGTATAAAAAACACCCAAACGATAGAAAGTAATCCCAAACTACCTTCGCCCAGCACATCCAACCAAGATATATCAGAAAGGTTTTTCAACTGTCCTAAACCAATACTTAAACTGGAAGATACGGCTAAAGAACCGCACAGCACCGAAAAAAGTGTCGGATGACGAGCCAGCAAAGATAAGTTCATCGGTAATCCTCTTACTGAAAATAGTACGACGTTATAAAAAAGTATAACGGGGTCATTTTGGCTCAGCTAAATGACAGATAGATGAAGGCCTTTTGCTTTTACTGATAACAAATTCACCCAACTCCTTATTCCATAAGGCCTAAGTAGGAGGTCAAATTGGCTCATACAACTACAAAAATGTATTAAATCGGTAGTGACTAAGCCTAATCTAGCCATTTATGAGAGGTGTCGTCATAAATATGTCATGCCAATTCACTAGCGTATTTGCCCGAGCAAGATTACAGACTCGCCACACGATTACTAAAAAGATGACAGCAACGAGAACCTACTACTATGAAAATGATTAAATCTACTTTAGCCATAGCTTGTTTAACCGCATTAGTCGGCACATCTGCACTAGGGCAAGAGGTTGGTGCATTACAGGGCGTATTAATGGATAAAAGCCAAACCAGTTATTTTGCTGGGGCTGATATTCAAATTAAAGAGCTAGGGGCAACTGCGGTATCTCGTCGTGATGGGTCGTTCCGATTTACTAATTTACCTGAAGGCCACTATACCTTAGTGGTTCAGTACTTAGGGGCTCCAACAGTTGAGCTACCTATTGAAATCAGCGCAGGGCAAACTTTACAACAAGCTGTAGTATTGGCTGCTGCCAATACATCGTTGGAAAGTATCATTGTATACGGGCAACGAGCAGGTAAAGCGAGTGCGCTTAACCAACAAAGAATGTCTGATAGTATTAAATCTATAGTATCAGCTGATGCTATTGGACAATTTGCAGACCAAAATGCCGCAGAAGCTTTACAGCGTTTACCGGGCTTGTCTATTGAAAGAGATCAAGGTGAAGGGCGTTTTGTGGGTATTCGAGGCATCGATCCTAATTTGAATAATGTCACCATCAATGGTGTTAATGTGCCTTCTCCTGAAGGTGGAGTACGCTCTGTTGCACTTGATGTTATTCCCTCAGAACTTATTCAAAGCTTAGAGGTATCAAAATCAGTTACCTCTGATATGGATGGTGACGCAATAGGTGGTTCAATTGAAGTGAAAAGTCTTAGCGCCTTTGATAAAAACGCTACCTCTGCAAGTCTAAATGTACAAGTTAGTCAAAATCAACTACGTGATGAAACGAGTCCTAAGGTATCTGGCAGCTTAACCACTATGTTAACTGACACAGTAGGGGTAGCTGCTGCATTATCCTACTTTGACCGTAGTTTTGGCTCAGACAACGTTGAATCAAATGGTGATGATGAAGTAGAACAGCGTTATTACTCAATTGAACGTGAACGTATAGGTGGTGCTGTAAACTTAGATTTTCGTCCAGACATGGATAATCAGTATTATGTACGTACTTTATACAGCAGTTTTGCTGATAACGAATTTAGATTATCTAATACCTTTGTGTTTGACGGTGAAGATTCTGAAATTGAGCGCGCCAGTAAAGATCGTGAAGAAACACAGAGTATTTTGTCTATAACGGCAGGTGGTGAGCACCAACTTGAGAATTGGCTAGTAGAATATCAAGTGGGCTACTCAAAAGCCGATGAAGATGAGCCAGACGCTTTGTATTACACCTTAGTGGGTGAAAGCATGGACATCGATTCAGATATGGCGGGGCCAATTCCAGTTGTTGCCCAAGCTGCCTCTGTGATGGACTTAAGTAATTACGAATTAGATGAAGTGAGTTTTGAAAAAAACTATGCAGAAGACACCGAGACTATGGCCAAAGCGGATTTTACTCGATACTTTGATTGGCAGTCGAATCAGCTCGAGTTTAAGTTTGGGGGGAAATATCGTAGCCGAGAAAAATCTGCAAATGCCGACATCTTAATCTTCGACGGAGACTTTGACGACATTGACCCTAGTATCTTTGCCTCATCTACTCCTGATTGGGGGTTGGGTGATTTTGGTCCGGGATTAGATCGGACTTTTATGCGTGAATTTTATGGCCAGCAAAGCAGCAACTTCGAAATTGCGGAACTTGATTCAGAAGTTGAATCAAACGGTGCCTCTTACGTAAACCAAGAAGACATCTTAGCCCTTTATTTAATGGGTAAAATAGAGTTGCAAAATTTACGTATAGTGGCAGGTTTGCGCTACGAAGATACTGACTTTAGTACTTCGGGTATGCGAGTGGAACTCATCGAAAATGAAGAAACCGACATAGAAGAAGTGGTCAATACATTATGGGAACGCGATAAAAATTATTCGCATCTATTACCTAGTGTCAACCTACGTTATGAATTTAACGACAAGTTCATAGGCCGTGCAGCATTTACCCAAACCATTTCGCGTCCCAAATTTGAAGATTCAGCTGCATTTCAAATCATTGAATCTAAAACAGAAGAGGACGATGGCGAATTTGTCACCGAGCGCGAAGCAGAAGTCGGTAATCCTGAACTGGACCCCTATGAAGCCGATAACTTTGACTTAGCTTTAGAATACTATCCTGGTGATATTGGGATCTTATCAGCAGGGTACTTTTATAAAAGTATCGATAACTTCGTTATCATTACCGATGTTGCAGGAACAGACGATTGGGAAGGATTTGATGAAGTTATGCAACCCATTAATGGCGAATCCGCTAGTGTTAGAGGTCTTGAAATCTCTTGGGTAAAAGGTTTCGACAACGGCTTATTGCTGAGTGCGAATGGCACCTTTTCTAGTTCAGAAGCCATAACTATGCTAGATGGCGAACGTTATGAAACGTCTTTGCCAAATCAGTCTGACCGTATCGGTAACTTGACCGTAGGATACGAAAGTGAAGATTTTAGTGTCAGATTAACTATGACTTACAAAAGTGAAAACCTCGAAGAAATAGACGGTGATCTACTCAGAATGGAAGACAAACATCAGCAAATGGATTTTATGGGTAAATACTTTATTAACCCTAATATGCATGTGTATTTTAACGCCATTAACCTAACGGATGAGCCTTTCTACAACTACTTCGATCGACCCAGCGTTAACGCACAATATGAAGAGTATGGCCGTACCTTTGAGTTGGGTTTTAACTGGAAATTGTAATTCAGCGTTCGTCAACAATTGGTAGCAACAAACACGCGTCTAACGGGCGCGTGAGTATATTTATTTGGAGAACATAAGTGCGATTAATCAATTTCCTTTTAGTTATTGCTTGTATCAGTACATCCGTAAGCCATGCAACCTCAGTGCACGACCAAGCTTATTATCAGGCTCATCAAATTCACGGTCTATCTGTGCCAGAAGAGAGTCTCAACTTTTTGGTAATAGGAGATTGGGGCCGAAATGGTCACTATCAGCAAAAAACTGTTGCAGATATGATGGATGTCGCTATGTGGCAACTTGATGCTGAGTTTATTGCCACTACAGGTGATAATTTTTATTCAAACGGCGTGGCTTCTGTTGATGATCCGTATTGGAAAAGCTCATTTGAAGACATTTATCATGGTCCCCATTTGTTTGAGAACTGGTACCCCACTTTGGGTAATCACGATTATAGAGGTAATTGGCAAGCTCAAATTGAATACTCTAACCTAAGCCGTCGCTGGGAATTCCCTAATAATTATTACGCCAAAAATTTTGTTTTAGCTGACCAAGAAGAATTATTGATTCTATTTATTGATACTAGCCCCCTTAATCCTGGATACAAAAATGTAGCAAAATATGCTGAATCCCAAAAGCAAGATGGAGCAAAACAACTCGCTTGGATAGAGCAGAAACTGCAGTCATCTAACGCAAAATGGAAAATTATTGTGGGTCATCATCCTTTGTATACAAGTGGTAAACGTTACGGTAAAACCGCAGATATACGTGGTGTACTTGAACCCATCTTTGAAAAAAACAAAGTGGATGCTTATTTCGCTGGTCACGAGCATGACTTGCAACATAACCAACCTAAAGGCACCACAGTTCAGCACTTTGTTTCAGGGGCAGGCTCAGAATTAAGGAAAGTAGCACAACGATCATTTACGCGTTTTGCCGAAGCCACTGCAGGTATTGCATCCGTTTCTGTGAGCTCCAATGAGTTATTAGTGCAGTTTATTTCTGGCGCAAATAAAGTGTTGTATCAATATAGTATTCATAAGGATTAAGCGTGAAACCAATATCAAACATCGTTTCTTGTTGTGTGCTTTGGGCATTGTTAAGTGCTTGCCAAGCACCCAATCACTCAGCTGAAAATCCCGTTTCTCTATCTTTAATACCACTAGAAAGCAATAGCAATGTAGCGGGAAAAATAGCCAAGCCTATTCGTCATCAACAGACCGAGTATTGGTTGCTTACTAGTGAATCCTCAGGTGTGTTGTTAACGGACCAACAAGGTAACGAACTGAGTAACATTGACGGTCACATTGAACTGCTTGATTGGCGTGACAATATCAAAATTGGTAATCAAACTTTTGGGTTAATTGCCGCTTTAGATAGCAATCTAGGGCAAGTCGTGATTATTCAACTAGATTGGCAAAATTTACAATTGTCAGAACTAACCCGACTCAACAACTTTAGTGCACAAACTGAAAGCCTATGTTGGTACCAAATGCCTCAAGGACACTTATCCTTATTTACCACAGACGCATTAGGGCAAGTAGAGCAGCGAATTGTGATAGATGCTTCGAAACGGGCGTTAACCAATGTGATTGCGCATACTTTTATTGGCGCACCACAAACCAAGTCTTGTGCAGTAAATGATCACACACAATCGCTCTATATAGCAGAAGAGAATATCGGTGTTTGGCGCTATTTTGCCGATCTCGAGTCCGAGCTTTCCCGTGAGTTAGTCATCGCAACTCAACCTCATGGGCCCATTAATAGTGAAGTGAGTCACATTGAAGTCTTAGCATCAGGAGACTTGTTAGTTAGCACACCAGAGCAGCAAGGTGTTTGGCTAGTTGATCCTGAAAACAATGACCAAGCAAGGTTTGTAGATTTTGAAGGCACTCATATGCTAGAAACTGTAACGGCTAGGTTAGATGATGAGCAGCTTAAATTAGGTATATTTGATGATAAAACAGCAAGGTATTTCACATCACAGCTGCATTATTCTAAAAAAGCGCAATCAATTATTCAGCCAATAATGCCTGCCGTGCAAGCGTACGCACAAAGTACACCTATGGCTGCATACGGAGACGCAGCCGATGACCCCGCAATTTGGATTAACTTTGATGACAGCGCCCAAAGCCGAGTCTTGGGTACCAATAAAAAACAAGGCCTAATGCAATACGACCTACAGGGTAACTTATTGCAAGAACTGAATGTGGGGCGGGTGAATAACGTGGATATCCGTTATGGCATGATTTTAGGAGGAAAGCGTTTTGACATCGCTACCGCTAGCAACCGCAGCTCAAAGTCCATTAGTGTGTTTTCAATAGAGCCGAATACAGGTTACATGACCCATATCTCCGATATCAAAACGGATATCGACGACGTTTATGGATTGTGCATGTATACCAATGGAAACCAGTATTACGTATTTATCAATGGTACAGACGGGCATTTTCAGCAGTATTTATTGCAACAAGATGCGGCAAAAATTTCAGGTAAACTAGTCAGGGAGTTCTATGCTCCAAGCCAACCCGAGGGCTGTGTGGTAGACGATCAAAATCAACAACTCTACTATGGCGAAGAAGCCGTTGGGGTGTGGCAAGTTTCTGCAGAACCTATAGAGGAAGCAAGTAGACTCATAATTCAAACCAATGAAACTTTTGTGGCTGATGTCGAAGGTTTGGGATTATATCGCTACAAAGAACAACGTTTTTTGTTTGCTTCGAGTCAAGGCAACGATAGTTATGGGGTGTTTGCTTTAGATAGAAACAATCAATATCTTGGCAGTTTTAAGATAGATATGAACTTGAGCTTAGGATTAGATGGTGCATCTGAAACCGATGGATTAGCTATCACTGCATACCCTTTGGGTGAGAGTCTTCCTGCTGGGCTTTTAGTGGTACAAGATGGACGAAACCGCTTACCAGCGGCTCCTCAAAACTTCAAGCTGGTGGATGGTAGAGATATACAACTGCTATTACAAGACTGGCTGATTAATGAATAGCTGGCATACCTTAAATAGTCACTACAAAGAATGATTACATCAACGACTTGAAACAGCTGCGTCATTTTTACCTAGCCTGAGAAACTCTTAGGCCAAGTGTTTATCTATCCAATTAATGGTAAATAATATTCACTTGGCCTGATTGCTGCAAATACCTTGTTTTATCCAATTGCTTCTGCGCATAACTTTGTTTTTCATAAGGTTATGTGAGCTTACTTTTCAGTAATACAGAGGTCCTTTATGTAGGTAATTAACAAGGAGTTTCATTTTGTACAAGAAATACATCTTTGCTCTAGTGTTAGGTGTTAGTTTAATTCCGTATCAGCCAGCAACCAAGGCACAGCAACCATTAGTAGCGGACAGTAAACCAGAGCGCAAAGATAGATTAACCGAGCCTTTTGACAGAAAATGGCTTGAATCTAAAGCGATGGAACTAGCCACTAAAGAGTATCAAGTAAAACAAATTTCAGCTGACAATCCACTCAGTCAAATGAGCTATGATGACTACAAAAAGATACAGCTTGAAAGAGGATCCACTATTTGGTCGAAAGAGAATAGAAATTTTCGAGTAAACCCATTACATCCCGGTTTTTTGTTCAAAATCCCAGTGAAGCTAAATTTAGTCGTAAACGGTGTTGCAAGACGAGTTTTCTATACAACAAAGATCTTTAATTATGATTCTGAACAAGAGGAGCTTAAAAATACCGATGCGCAAGGTTATTCGGGCTTTAGCGTCACTCACCCTATTAATACACAAGATAAGTGGGATGAGTTTTTGGTGTTTCAGGGGGGCTCTTACTTTAGAGCGGTTGGTCAGACCAATTGGTACGGATTGTCTGCAAGAGGCTTAGCAATAAATACAGCTAAACCTTCCGGGGAAGAGTTTCCAGTATTTACAGAATTCTGGCTCGAGCGACCAAATAAAAACAACGACAAGTTAATCATTCATGCGTTGATGGAAAGTGAATCGTTAACTGGGGCGTTTACATTCACAGTGAAGCCACAGCAAAATACAGAAATACTGGTTAATAGCACCCTGTATCCAAGAAGAGACATCGAATCATTTGGTATTGCCCCCTTAACTTCAATGTTTTTGTTTAACGGCATGAACCGTTCTCGTTTTGATGATTTTAGGCCCGCCGTCCATGATTCAGATGGTTTGTTAATGATAAAAGCCAATAATGAGAAAATTTGGCGACCTTTAGCTAACCCCAAAAGATTACAGGTCTCAGCCTTTGAGGATGATGCGATTAAAGGTTTCGGATTAATGCAACGCTCCAGAAATTTCAATGATTTCAACGATATGGAAGCGCATTATCATAAACGTCCGTCAGCTTGGATTACACCCATAAATGACTGGGGGGCGGGGCATGTTGAGTTAGTAGAAATTCCAACTAAAGCAGAAATTCACGATAACATTGTAGCTTTTTGGCAACCAAATCAAATACTAAAAGCCGGCCAACCGCGAGAGTTTAGCTATAAAATATCTTGGGGCAATGATGCGCCTGTAAAAAATATCGAAGGTAAAATTGTCACAACCGCGGCTGGGAAATCTTTGGGTTCTGAAACAGCTCGAGAATTTGTAATTGAATATGCAGGGCAGTCTATTCCATCTGATTTAAGTATTAATGCGATTACTAGCTCGGGACAAATTGTCGGCGTAACAAGTCAGATTATTCCTGAAACTAACCATCTTCGTGTGGTCGCTAAGTTTGAGCCAGGTGCAGAAAGCGTAGCGGAACTTCGAGTATCGTTGTCTCAAAATGATAAACAATGGGGTGAAACATGGCTATACCGATGGACCAAATAGCTTTTGAAAACTTGGGAGTGCCCTCTGAGTCACCTCTTCACATGCCAGCTCAAGATTTTACAAAAAAACCTCAGGTAAAACATGCGCAACAAGGTTGGACTCAGTTTTTTGCGAGAGTCATTACTTTTGGCGGAGCATTGGCGTTAACAACCTATGCTACCTACCAAATGGTACTCATTGTGTCCCAAGGCACGGTGACTACCATGCAGTGGATAATGGTTGGGTTGTTTTGTCTGACTTTTGTATGGATTGCCTTGGCAGCTAGCGCATCATTTGCTGGGTTTATTTTTGCACGGCAAAGAGTTAATTCTGCTTTGACAGATATAACCCATAAAAAAACAGTGCTACTTATGCCGGTATACAATGAAGAGCCTAGTGAAACCTGCGCCGCTCTTTATAGTATGGGCAAAGAATTGATCGCTAATAACCTTGCTCAGCAGTTTGAAATATTCATTATTTCAGATTCCAATGACCCAGATGTTTGGGTTAAGGAAACTGCCGCAGTAAAGCAACTCAAAGATGCTTTGTCTGGTGAAATTAATGTGTGGTATCGGCGCAGACACAACAACAAGGCCAAGAAAGCAGGGAATGTGCACGAGTTTGTGAGTCGTTGGGGCGCACGATATGACTATATGTTAGTGCTTGATGCCGACAGTTTGCTGTCGGCTAATACTTTGAAAGTACTTATGCAAGAAATGGCAAGTGATGATAATGCGGGCATTATTCAAACCTTACCTTCTTTATATAGAGGTGATACCTTATTTGCTAGGCTTCAACAATTTGCCGGTACTGTGTATGGCCCCATAGTTGCCCATGGTATCACTGCTTGGCAAGGCAATGATGGCAATTATTGGGGGCATAATGCCATTATAAGAGTCAATGCGTTTGCAGAGTCGGCAGGGTTACCCACTATAGGCGGGGTCAAACCATTTAAAGGGGATATTTTATCCCATGATTTTGTTGAGGCCGCACTTATGAGAAGAGCGGGTTGGGCAGTGCGAATGTTACCGGCTCTTAAAGGATCGTGGGAAGAAAGCCCTCCTAGTTTATCTGATGTTGCCACTCGCGATAGGCGCTGGGCGCAAGGAAACATTCAACACCTTGCAGTGCTTAAAGCAAAAGGTTTGCGTTGGCCTAATAGGTTTCATATGTTGACTGGTGTAATGGGATATATGGCATCACCCATTTGGTTTGCTTTGATACTCATTGGAATAGTAATGGCTGTTCAGATCCATTACGTGAATATCGAATATTTCTCCGATCAACCTTCATTGTTTCCGCAATGGCCAGTCTTCGATTCTGAACGTATGGTGGCATTATTTGTCTTTACCATGGGAATTTTACTTTTACCCAAAGTATTAGGCTTAATTCGGGCATTTTTTCAAAGTTCTTTGAGAAAACCATTAGGCGTTATTCGTTTGATTTTGGGGGCCGTAGTTGAGATTTTCTTTTCTGTACTTTATGCCCCCATTTTTATGTTGATCCATAGTCAGCATATTTTCGATATATTTCGTGGCCGAGATTCAGGATGGAATACACAACAAAGGCTGCACAATGGCACTCCTTGGTTGCAATTGTTTAGGCTGCATTTTTGGCATACTGCGATTGGCATTGCCATGACTGTACTGCTTTATCATTACTCTCCCACTTTATTGGTTTGGTTGTCTCCTACTCTAATTGGATTGACCTTTGCTATTCCATTATCTGCAATGAGTGGCAGCAAAAGTATCGCAAAAGTTTTGCGTTTCCTCGGTATTTTGAATATCCCTGAAGAGGTTATTAGCCTAAATATCATTACTCAGCGCGATAAATTTGCAGCTCAACTTAAAGACTATCTACAAGATGTGAGTATTGAATCTTTAATTGAAAAGCATAGCTACCAACATAATCACTTTAGTTTGTTATGTAATCCGCCTAAGCCAACCAGAGGTGAGCCCAATACAGATAGTATCATTGCAAAATATAAAATTAATGATGCTACCCATCCACATGAAGCGTTAAGCTGGATGACCAAATTGGAGAAATTGGCGGTACTTAGTGATAGCACTTTGTTTAATAAGTTAATCAAAGTTCCTGGTTAGCATGGTCTCAGTGGGATGGTTATCTTGCTTGCAAGTGAATGTTTTAAACTATATGGTTTTGCAGGGATTCATGAGGAAAGATAATGCAATATTGGTTGTTTAAAACCGAACCCGATGCTTTCAGTATCGATGATTTAGCCAAGATGCCAAATCAAACTGAACATTGGGATGGTATTCGTAACTATCAAGCGCGCAACTTTTTGCGAGACCAAATTAAGCTTGGTGATCAGGTTTTTATCTATCACTCTAGTTGCAAGGATGTGGGAATTGTTGGCTTGGCTGAGGTAGTGAAAGAAGGTTATCCTGATCACACTCAGTTCAATCCAGAAACTCAATATTTCGATCCTAAGTCTACACAAGATAATCCACGTTGGTACATGGTAGATATTAAGTTCAAACAAAAGTTTGAGACATTATTGCCACTTAAAACTATCAAGCAGATGGCCAATATAAGTGAAATTGGTCTAGTTAAAAAAGGAGGTCGCTTGTCAGTGATGCCGGTTACTGAGCATGAATTTAAGATTTTGCTAAAGGAAACCTCATAAAATAACTGAACTTGAAGATAGATTTTCAATCGATTCTAGGTTCAAAAGTGTTGACGACCCTGATTGAACCTAGCGTATTGAATACTGATAGTGTTCGGCTAATTGAGCACTAATTAGGTGTGTTTTTCGGGGTATAAATAGGTGTAGGGAAAGCGGTCACCTTATCCGAAAGCGTGGTGATTTTTGAAGTGCCTTGCTTTTTTACTTCATCTATTCGCAATACACTATGCATAGGTATGTAGGTGCGCGTGACATCGGCAAATTCATCTTTAAGCTTTTCATGGCTAGGGTCTAACACCAAACTAGTATGGGTGTCCCAAACAAAGTCTCCAATTTCAACAAATCCAAACATACTTCCTTGGCATACTTCACGTACATAAAGTTCATAGCGCTCGCCGTTAGCGATAAATTGGATACGAAACAAATGTTTTTTACTGGTCATATTTACTACTCAATATATTAAGCGATTTTACCCTTTTCTAAATAGGGCTCTCAATAGGATGTTTCAACTCCCTATCAATGGAGGTAGCCTCAACAATAGCAAGGTTAATAACAGCAAGTATGAGAAATTTTTATCGAATGGCGTTTTGATAGGGTAAATGTTTTTACGTATATTAAGAGGCTTTTATTTTACAAAGCCTTTAATTAGAAAAGGAAACCTCTAGATTAACGGGTTACCGCAAGGGGACCCAATAATGCTTGAGTGGCTAATTGTAATTCATCAGTATCACCAGCCAAAATGGCATTAACAGCGAAACCTTGAACATAGCTGGTTAGTTGCAGTGCGGTTGACTCTATATTTATATGCGAATGTACTTGGCCCAAACTTTGGGCTTTTTCTAAACACCCAATAAAATCTATCTGTAATCGATCAAGATAGTGGCGGCCAATTTCTTGTACTTTTTGGTCATCAAAACCCAACTCAGTAATACAATTGATTAATAAACATCCTTTGCCTTTGATGTGCTCTACGTAGTCTGTAAAAAATGCGTTAATAGAATCAAGGCCTTGGTTAGATTCTAAATGTTTAACTAGTTTGTTTAGATGAGCTGTTTGATAGTGTTTTAATACCATGTAAAGAAACGTTTGTTTGCTGCCAAATTCGATATAAAAGCCTCTTCTATTGAAGTCGGTTCTAGCAATAATTTCATCCATAATGGCACCGTGATAGCCATGTTCTAAAAATACATCAATTGCTTGGCTTAACACATCATCAACGTTGTATTGGGCTTTTCGTGGCATCGCAGTTTAACGGGTAATTGGCAGAATAGTTGTTCTTCACAGGGTAGCCCAGTTAAATTATCTGTCAAGGTTGTAGTTGGCCTACATCTCGCTTAATCTGGCCTGCGAAATAATTACAATAACTAAAATAATATTAGGGAGACCATAATGAAATTACGTCTTGGCTTAGGTGCTATTTTGGCGGCTGTACTCATAGTTGGGTGTCAGTCTGAAGGGGTACAGCAAACACCTGAAGTGTCTGCGGATGCATCCCGGATGAAATCTCATCTCAGATTTTTATCCGATGATTTATTGGAAGGAAGAGACACAGGTGCACGAGGGCATGAAATTGCTTCTCTTTATATTGCTGCTGAGTTTGAAAAATACGGTTTAAAGCCAGCTGGGGACAATGGCACATATATGCAGAGGGTGAATTTTGTTCAAGCGAATATTGAACAATCTTCCATTCAGTTGTCATTAAAGGGTTCACAGGGTGAAATGTCATTAAGTTACCCTAAACAATTTCTGACGGCTCCTAATCCACAGCAAGAGTTAACACAGATGGCCGGCAAGCTAGTGTTTGTTGGTTACGGTATTATTGCCCCTGAATTGCAGCATAATGATTATCAAGATATGGATGTGAAGGGCAAAGTTGTTGTGGCCTTATCGGGAAAACCTAAGTCTTTTCCAAGTGAAGAGGGGGCACACTTTGGTTCAAGCCGTGAAAAGCTTCGCCACGCATCCGAAAACGGAGCTATTGGATTTGTCACTATCAGCACACCTACCGCAGAAAAAGTGCGGCCATATCAAAACTTATTGAATTATTTGCATACTCCATCTGTGCGTTGGTTAGATCAAGCTGGCATGCCTTCTGGCGTGTATCCGCAAATTAAAGGTTCAGCATATTTTAGTCAAGAAGCGGCAGAATTAGTGTTTGCCGATGCTGAACAAAATTTAGAGCAAATCTATTCGATGCTTGAAAAAGATGAGTCGCCTAAAGGTTTTGATATACCACTTGAAATCCAACTTGAGTCTACTAGTACTCATAAGCTTATCTCTAGTCCTAATGTAGCAGCAATCCTAGAAGGCTCAGATCCAAAGCTTAAGAATGAATATGTAGTGTACTCGGCACATTCAGATCATATTGGTTTTGCGAAGACAGTAAAAAAAGACAAGATTAATAATGGCGCTATGGATAATGCCACCGGAACTTCTGTACTGCTGGAAACTGCGCGATTATTCAGTTTGCTTGAGGAGCGTCCTAAGCGTTCTATTTTGTTTGTTGCCGTAACGGGAGAAGAAAAAGGGTTATTGGGTTCAGACTATTATGCTAAAAATCCTACCGTTCCAATGGGGTCAATGGTTGCTAACGTGAATCTTGATATGCCAATACTGATCTACGAATTTGCAGACGTCATCGCATTTGGTGCTGACCACAGTGATATGAAAAGCTCGGTGGCAAAAGCCGCTGAAAAAATTGGATTAGAGTTAAGTCCGGACCCTATGCCTGAACAAGCCTTGTTTACACGTTCTGACCATTATAGCTTTGTAAAACAGGGTATTCCTGCGGTGTTTTTAGTGCCTGGTTTTAAATCGGCAGACCCTGAAGTTGACGGCGGTAAACAATTTAGCAATTTCCTTAAAACAAATTATCATAAGCCTGGGGATGATTTTAGCCAAGCGTTTAACTGGAAAGCTGCGACTAAATTTGCTGAGGTTAATTACCACATAGGCATGACACTGGCCAACCAAGCTCAACGCTCTAGTTGGAATGAAGGTGACTTTTTCGGTGAAAACTTTTCAAAGTAGAGTGTAATAATCCAAAAAGCGGACTCAGTTGAGTCCGCTTTTTTATATTAAACGTGTATCAATTTAAGCAAAAAATTGTCTATTAATTAATTGCCATTGTTCATTAAAGTTTTCTGTAGGTCTTTTGGTAAATTCACTGCGAATAAATTGATTAATACGTCCATCAGCAAAACAAATTAATATATTCGCAATAATACCTTCTTCAGCGGGTAGGGTTTTCCCCTCACGTAACTTACGCTCCCGTAACACTTGTTTTAATTGGGTTTCTAAACGTTCAAATAATTGCGAAATACGTTCTCTTAATCTGTCTTGTTCCCCCATCAAAGCATCGCCGTTTAAAATACGTGTGATCCCTGGATTTTTTTCGGCAAAACCTAAAATAAGATGCAATATAAGCTGGCAGCGTGTGGCTGTGTCTTTTTCTTCATTTATTATCTTGTTGATACGCGAAAATAAGGTTTCTTCAATAAATTCAATCAATCCTTCAAACATTCGCGCTTTACTTGGAAAGTGACGATATAAAGCGGCTTCAGATACGCCTACATGCGCCGCTAACTTGGCTGTAGTGATCCTTTGTCCTGGACTGGTTTGTAACATGCTAGCCAGTGCTTGAAGAATTTGAGCACGGCGATTAGGGCGTTTTGTAGCTGGCATTATGGGTTCCTAGGCGATAGTGGCGTTTGTGTCTTCTGTGTATCTTTGGGCTACCAGTTGCATCAACTGCCTAGCGAGTAACTGCTTATCGGCAAGATCCAACTTTTTTTCACCCTTTGACCAAAATACACTTAATGCATTTTGTTCACTGTTAAAACCAATTGAATTATCGGATACATCATTTGCAGCAATCATATTGAGCTTCTTACGCTGTAACTTACCTAAGGCATATTCCCGCAAATTCTGGGTCTCTGCGGCAAATCCTAAAGTAAAAGGTGCATGTTGCAAATGTGCTACATCACTAAGAATATCAGGATTTTTAACAAAAGTAAGTGTTAACTCACTGTCTGACTTTTTGATCTTTTGAGAGGTTTTTTGTTGTATTCGATAATCAGCTACGGCGGCACATCCGATAAAAATATCGCAATTGTGTGTCGTTTGCATTACGGCATCATGCATCTGCTGTGCGCTAGAGACTGATACTGTTCGAATTTTCGGTGGTGGCGCTAAGTTAACAGGCCCACTAATTAAGGTCACTGTTGCCCCTAGTTCTTGCGCAGCGATTGCCAATGCATAACCCATCTTTCCAGAACTATGATTAGAGAGATAACGTACCGGATCGATTTCTTCTCGAGTTGGACCTGCGGTTATCGTTATACGTTTGCCGGCTAATACTTGTTCGGTGGGTTCTTGGGTCAATAAATCTACAATATCGAGAGGCTCAAGCATACGTCCAGGGCCTACATCGCCACAAGCTTGTTCACCTTGAGCCGGACCTAAAACCTGTATCTTACGTTGCGTCAGTAGTTTTAAATTGGCTTGGGTTGCTGCAGCGAACCACATTTGTTGATTCATGGCAGGTGCAATAACAATCGGAGCATTAGTGGCCAGACATAAAGTAGATAATAAATCATCCGCTAAACCATGAGTGAGTTTAGCCATAAAGTTCGCCGTGGCGGGTGCAACTAATAATTTATCTGCCCAACGGGCTAGTTCAATATGTCCCATAGCGGCTTCAGCGTCTTTATCTAATAAATCATCAGATACAGGATTACCAGATACCGCTTGCAATGCTAAAGGGCTAACAAACTCTTTTGCTGACTGTGTGAGTACCACGCGCACGTTAGCGCCATTAGCGACCAGTTTGCGCACTAAATCAGGGGTTTTGTATGCCGCGATACCGCCTGTAATGCCGAGAATAATATTAGTGTTTTCGAGTTGCATTGCTTCTTTTATATTGTTCCATTGTGCTCGATAGACACATTATTGGCTGGAATTGACTCTATTTGCTAGGCTTATTTTGAAGTAAATCACCTTCACCAGCAATTTAAGGCAAGGAAGCATGAAGATCACGGATTGGCCCAAACACGAGCGTCCCCGAGAAAAACTCTTATCGCAAGGTGCTGTCGCACTATCGGATTCAGAGCTGTTAGCAATTTTTCTACGTACCGGTATTAAAGGGTTAAGTGCTATTGATCTGGCAAGAAACTCACTTACAAAATTTGGTGGATTGCGGGGACTGTTAAGTGCTTCTGAGCGTGATTTTTGTGAAACTAAAGGTTTGGGTCAGGCGAAGTTCGCACAACTACAAGCCAGTTTAGAAATGAGTCACCGTTTTATGGCTGAAACCTTAGACAAGAGCGATGCCTTCAACTCAGTAGAACAAACACAAGCCTATCTTATTGCTAAGTTACGAGATCAACCCCACGAAGTATTTGCGATGTTACTACTCGACAGTCAACATCGATTGATAAAATATCGCCCCATGTTTTACGGCACCATAGATAGTGCTTCAGTTTATCCTAGGGTTTTAGTACAACAAGCATTACTCGATAACGCTGCTGCGGTCATCCTAGCCCATAATCACCCTTCAGGCATAGCAGAACCAAGTCAGGCAGATAAAAGCATCACCAAGCGGGTCATAGATGCCTTCAATCTGATGGATATTAAGGTACTTGACCATTTTGTAATTGGTGATGGTATAGCAGTCTCATTTGCGCAAAGAGGTTTACTTTAGCTTTACATCGCTCTTGACTTACATGGCATAGAATAAAAACTATAGGCTTAGTCACTACCACTTATAAAACCAACATTAGAGCGAAAAACTCAGCTTTGATAGGTTTTTACGGCCACAAGCTATAAAAGAGCTGTTTTTCTACACATTATTCTTGAACTCATTCCTAGTTTGCTGTATAAAATGCGCCCTCTTGTTAATAGCGTTAGCTGACTCGTAGATTGATTACGATTAAACGTGAGTCAGAGCTAAATTTTTTTAGATTGTTTGGAGACAAAGGCCATGGCCAAAGTATGTCAAGTTACAGGCAAGCGTCCAGCGGTAGGTAACAACCGTTCTCACGCTAAAAATTCGACTCGTCGTCGTTTTTTGCCAAACCTTCAATCCCACCGTTTTTGGGTTGAAAGTGAAAACCGTTTCGTTAAGTTGCGTTTATCTGTTAAAGGTATGCGTATTATTGATAAAAAAGGCATAGATACAGTATTGTCTGATATGCGTGCCAACGGTGTTAAAGTTTAAGGAATCAGATTATGCGCGATAAAATTAAATTAGTGTCTAGTGCTGGTACAGGCTTTTATTACACTACAGATAAAAACAAACGCAATATGCCTGGCAAAATGGAGATCAAAAAGTTTGATCCTAAAATTCGCCAGCACGTTATGTTTAAAGAAGCCAAAATCAAGTAAATTCGCTAATTTTGTCTCCTGAAGAACCCGGCTTATGCCGGGTTTTTTGCTTTCTCACCTTATGTCATAATCTCCATACTCAATTATTTGGTTGTTATTCTTAGATGGGTAAGTTATCTCAGCGGGCTTGGAACAATGTCATCATAGTCAGTATGTTAATACTGATCATGTTGTTTAATTTCAGTGGTAATTTTCTAAATAGTGGGAGTGATGAAACCTCCACAACCCGTAATCTTGTTCCTAGTGACAAAATAATTACTACTATGGTTTTCGAACAACTCAAAGTAGAGCGCATTGGTCAAGGTTGGCGCGCTATTTCTGGCGAGCACACAATAAAGTACACAAATGAAATGCTTGCGAACTTAATTGAAAATTGGGTCAATGCAGAGATTAGTTTGATTGAGCAACACAATAGTTGGCATTCCCCTACCGCTGCGGTAGAACTATGGTTTGCTGGGCAAGCCTTGCCTACTGAATACCACTTTAAACAACAGCAGGACCAGACTCTGGTCAAGATTAACCAGCAAATCTATGAGCTAATCAGTCCTAGTTATCAATCCTTAACCCCGCAAGAGTAAAACATGCCTGAATTACCTGAAGTAGAAGTGAGTCGTTTGGGCATCAGTCCTCACCTAGAAAATCAAACGATTCAGAAAATTATTGTGCGACAGCGTCAATTACGTTGGCCCATTCCTGAAGAGGTGCATCAAGCTGAAGGTTTAGTGATTAGCTCTATTCGTCGAAGAGCAAAATATTTGTTACTAGACACCGTTAAAGGCAGTATTGTTTTACATTTAGGCATGTCGGGAAAATTGTGTGTTGTGGACAAACATACCGAACTGAAAAAACATGATCATTTAGACATAGTGATGCAAAATGGTAAGTGTTTACGGTTTAACGACGCTAGAAGATTCGGTAGCTGTTTATGGCAAGGTTGTGATGAGCCACAGCTCAGCTTATTGTCTGCTCTTGGTCCTGAACCACTAACCGATAATTTTGATGGTGACAGATTGTTTGAATTGTCCCGTGGCAAATCGGTAGCAGTGAAAAAATTTATTATGGACAATAAAGTAGTAGTAGGTGTCGGCAACATTTATGCAAACGAGTCGTTGTTCATTGCCGGTATTGATCCTAGAAAACCAGCCTCTAAAGTGACTAAAAAACGCTACATGCAACTTGCTGAGATCATCAAAAAAGTATTAGCTAGTGCTATTGAGCAAGGTGGTACTACCTTGAAAGATTTTATGCAAGCAGATGGCAACCCAGGTTACTTTGCACAGCAATTGCTGGTTTACGGTAGAGCAGGAGAGAACTGCGATGCGTGCCTCTCTCCTATTCAATCGGTTACCATTGGGCAACGTAACACATTTTATTGTGAAACCTGTCAACGTTGAGATAAATGGATTGGCACCCTTATTTATCGTGTAATTTTTGTTGTAATGCGTCGATTACCGCAGGATGACAAAACTCATTCACACGGCCTCTGTGAAGTGCAACTTCTTTGACTAAGGTGGATGAAATAAAGGAGTTTTCTTCGGATGGTGTCATAAACACACTTTCGAGTTCCGGGTTGAGTCTTCTATTCATATTGGCTAATTGAAACTCATATTCGAAATCCGAAACGGCTCGAAGCCCTCGAACCAAAACACTGGCACCTTGGCTCTCGGCAAAATCCGCAAGTAAGCCCCTAAAACCAATCACCTCTACATTACCTAAATGTGCGGTTACGTGTTTAATGAGTTCAACCCGTTCTTCTAAGCTAAACAAAGGTTTCTTATTTGGATTAGAAGCTACACCCACAATCACATTGGTAAACATTTTGGCCGCGCGTTCAATTAAGTCGGCATGTCCGTTTGTAACAGGATCGAACGTACCAGGATATATCGCTTTTCTATGCATAATAGGCTTTATTGCTTCGTTTCATTTAGGCTAACCCGATTAGGTAATATTTTACTAATTTATTTGTATTATGTTACGTATTAAAATTTCCAATAGCACAATTTTTTGCGTGTTCTTAACTTCCGTAACCAATTCCTAGGCTTACGTTTTAAACCAGCAGGAGGTGCTTGAATAATTTTTTCTGCCGCATCCAATACTCTTGTAGATGAATTCCCATCTACATAAGGGTGCATCAAACTAGTATTATATCGAATTTTCTCTAATAACAATGAATCTGCCTTTAAGGCTTTTCCAATCGTCGAGAATAAATCTTTTGCCTCGGATATATTTAATAAATGAGGCTCCGGTTCTTTATTTTTGAATGTGACGATTGGTTTATTAAGCAAACCAAATTCGGTAATAATTGATGATGTATCAGAAACGATAATATCCGCAGCTTGCAGTACAGGAGCGAGCGCAGCTGTCTCTATGACATGTACGTTTTCGCTGGTTAGTCCTTGATATTGCTCAACTAAATCCTTGGGCATTTTAGGATGAAATTTTATTATCCATTGCCATTCATTATGGGTCTTACTTAATTCAGAAATTTCAGAAAATAAAGCTCTTGCCGAGCTTAGAGCGGGTGAAAAAGTAGGAGCATATAGTATTGTTTTTACATCGCGTTTATTGGGCCAGTCATATGCTTTTGCGTTGAATAATGTATCTGTTTTTGGCCAGCCGGTTTCTATTACAGAGAAATGAGGGTGCACTGCGCGCATCTTTTCGAAACGTTGTGTGAAAAAAGGGCCTTGAGTGCAATATAAATCAAAACAACCGCGCTCTCGAAAGTGACCTTTTTTCTTCCACTCGAAGCCGTGAAAAACTTGTACTTTTAAGCCGGGGATAAAGTCTGGAACTAAATTGCCGGGTACAAATACCGCTCTAGGATTGTATTTCACCACTTGTTCAACATTTACGAGTACTTTTTCATCAGGTTGAAAGTAACCTACTTCAATTTCGTTTCCTTCGACAAACCAAGCAACCTCATCTCCACGTAAACGAATTTCTTGCTGCAGCGGCCGTAGTATTTCAAAGGAATAATTGTGAGCGATATAGAATAAATATTGCTTCACTTAGTTTCCTTAATTATTTCAATTACTTCAGTAGTAGAAATAGAAGGGGTTCTTGGAAGATATACGACTTTACAGTACTCGTTTAAGTGGTCAAATCGACCCTGCCAATCATCACCCATAACCAAAATATCGGCATTATTCGAAATAATATACTCTGCCTTTAACTCTAACGAATCTTCAACGAATACTTCGTCGACAAACCTAAGTGAAGAAATGATTTCCAATCGACTTTTTAAAGGATATATCGGTCCTCGGCCTTTTTTATTTTGATTAAGTTCATCAGACGAGACTCCTACAATCAGATGACTTCCTAGCGACTTCGCACGCTTGAGTAACTTTATGTGTCCGATGTGTAACACATCATATGTACCAAATGTTATGACTCTACTCATTGCTCGCCTATTGTTAAGAAAACTACAGCTAAGACTAATTTCACTTAGCATAAAGCCGTATGATATCGGTTAGTTAAAGATTATAAAAGCCGCTGACGAAGTCTTACTGAAATCATCTTTGATGGCGGTAAATATTGGAATGTTGAAGTTATCTCGATGTTACCTGAGTGTGCCAAAGCTAATTTTTTGATTCAGCGAGAAATCGCTTGGTTATAAGCACTGATTAGCGATTTCCAGTCTGCTATTTGCCAACGAATATTGCTCAAACCTTGTTCTTTTTCAAAGGAGCGTTTTAGTCGATTCATATTTGAACTCTTCCACTTATTACCTTGTTTTACCTCGCATTTATCAAAGTCGATAAGATAAGTTTCATAGCCATCATCTAACATAATGTTATGGATATTAAGGTCATGGTGATAAATTTGATTGTTATGAAATTCTGCAATTGTGCGTCCAATTTTTTTCCAAATATCTGCGCTCAATTGAGTATTTAACAAAATGTGATGTAAATCTTGAGCCTTAGGTATTTTTGTCGAAATAATATCGGCTCGATAACTGAAACCATTCTTATGCAAAATGGCGGCAATGGGAGTGGGGCAGGGCAAATCCAAGGATTGCATATGTTGCAATAACCTAAACTCTTGCCACGGGCGAGATTGTTCTAGTCCAGTATACAAATATTGGTCATCCAGAACTTTGCCAATTAGTCCCCCTCGACAATAATGGCGCAATACGTATTCTTTTTTGTTGTGCTTGAAAAAGTAAGTCGTGCCGCGCCCTATAGCTTGACCTGTAATTGCATTTCGAGCTTGCCAAAATTGGCCAGTAAACATCTTTGGGGAAAGTTTAGGGAAGTGTTCTTTATCGAATAGCATCACATGTGAGTTAATAGTTTTTTGCTGGATAATAGCCATGTTACAATTTTGTGTCCGTAGTAATATGTGCATTGTATACGTAATACATAGTTAAGTGCAGACTCAGATAGACCTTTATATCCCAACAAATAGAGTAATCCCCACCTATGAAAAAGCAGGTTTCTAGTGAATCATCGTCACATGAAGTTGAATTAATTATTGGAAATTCCAATTCAAACTTTTCAGGTGTGACCTCCACTATGTTGCAAGTCATGTCCTATCAAAAAAACATGGTCAATCTACGTATTATGGGGCCCCATTTTTTGCCTGACCCTAGCTTAGCGATTAGTTTTTGGGAAACCGCAAAAATGTGTCGGTCGCCCCTTAAAAATGGTAAATGGCGAGTATTCCACGCCCGTCGTGTAGATGAAATGATTCAAGGCATACTGCTAAAATACTTGTTTAGAGCGAAAATTAAGTTGGTATTTAGTTCTGCTGCGCAGCGTAAACGTTCCGCTTCAACCGTGTGGTTAACGAGAAAAATGGATGCCGTTATTGCCGTCAGTAAAAGGTCAGCAGGGTTTCTATGTGATCCACCTGATTTAGTTAACCCCCACGGTGTGCAAGTGAGTGATTATTTACCCGCCAAAGATAAACCGCAGGCATGGGCAGAGTTAGGATATGGGGGAAAGTATGGAATTGGTATTTTAGGCCGAGTCAGAAAACAGAAAGGTGTTCATCTGTTAGTAGAAGCCTGTCTTGAATTGTTTGACAAATATCCTGACTACCACTGTGTTGTGGTGGGAGCCATTTCTTCGAGTAATAAAGAGTTTGTAGAACAACTAAAAAGTAAAGCTGCAAAAGCAAAACTATCGGATAGAATCACTTTTACAGGTGAGTTGCCATTTGAAGATATACCTAAAATTTTCAGTGCTTTGTCTTTGGTCGCTGCTTTAAGTGATAACGAGGGCTTTGGGCTAACTGTATTGGAGGCCATGAGCAGTGGTGCAGCAGTGTTAGCGACACAAGCCGGTGCTTGGGAAGAAATAGTACGTCCAGAAGTTGATGGGTACATTGTACCTGTGAATGACCAGCAAGCCGTTACCCAAAAAATGGACATGTTATTGTCTGATCCACAAAAATTAGAACAAATGGGCATAGAGGGGCGAAAGCGAGTAGAGAACCATTATCGTGTTGAAGACGAAGCAACTCGATTAATCGAGTTTTTCCGTAATTTACAATAAAGCAGTGCCATAGAATAATTAGCTGGCGAGTACAGTCAGTGTTTTTTCTAGGGCGCCACTATTATTGGTTAACACTTGCTTAGCGGCAGCTCCCGCACTTTTCCTTTGTTCTGGATCGCTGAGCCAAGTATTACATGCCGATTCAATTTGTTGCGCATCGGATACATACAATAAGGCTCCGCTTTCCGCCAAAGCTTGGCAGATAGCAGGGTTGTTGTATGTAGATTGGCCCATTAAAATAGGCACGCCTACAGCAGCCGGCTCCAACGCATTATGCCCACCTCTTTCCGCTAAACTTCCACCTACAAAACTAATATCAGCTAAAGCATAGATAGAGCGTAATTTGCCCATTTGGTCGCATAATAGTACTTGAGTACTGGATTGACATGGCTGAGATTCGCTCATCAATACCGTTTCTATATTCTGTTTTTGTAATAGTTGATGAACCTTGTCAAAACGCTGTGGGTGACGAGGGACAATAATTAGCAGTAACTGTGGGTACACTTTTGCCAATGTCAAATAAGCATCCACTAAAATTTGTTCTTCGGGTTCGTGGGTACTTCCGGCTACGAGTATAAGACGCTGCTCTAAAGAAAAATTGCTTTTAATCGTTTGGCTTAGCGCGATGTCTTGGTTAGAAACACTTAAGTCAAACTTGATGTTATTGGTTAAGGTCAGTTTTAGAGAGGGCACTCCGAGAGCTAAGTAATTCTGGTAATCTCTGCGACCCTGAGCACAAATAGCGGTTATTTTGGCAAACATAGGTTTAAACAACGCTGGAAAATTTTGATAAGTTTGCTTTGATTTGTCACTCATTCGGCCATTAATAACAATCACTGGGATATGCGAACTCCAACATTGGTGACATAAATTTGGCCACAATTCCATTTCATTAATTAATACTTTAGAAGGGCGTTTGGTTTTTAGAAATAACTTTACGAAGAGTGGGAAATCATAGGGTAGATAAGCATGACTAACACGGTCTGAAAATAGCAATTTTACTCTATCTGCACCAGTGGTGGTGTTTGTGGTAATCGTAATATGTTGTTGCGGAGACTGGAGCAATAGGTGTTCAACCAAACCTTGTATCGCCACTACCTCTCCTACAGAGGCGCAATGGATTACTAACGCATCCATTTTCTTATTTTGATTTTGAGTAAAACCATATCGAGATAATCGTGCTTTTGTGTACCCAGGTTTACGCCTGATCAATTTATAACTAAAGTTAACCAAAGTGAATGGAATAATTATTAGCCACAATAGTGAATAACCGAGTAATACAATATTTTGCTTAATACTGGGCTTAAAAGTCTTAGTCATGTTGTATATATGTAGATGAGAGTTTTTAAAACAAACACAACTGTAGCAGACTTTAGCCATCGAATAAGTGTTTTAGGGTAAATTACCTCAACCTTCAGGTATTCATAACAGTATGAATAATAATTAATTTCTAATAAGTAATAGCTTTTTTATTAAACTCATTTAGTATAAAAATTCACCCCCAGAATGGAGTTCGTTTTTGAATCAAACTCGTCTACATCTTTTCTTGGCACTATTGATTTGTTCGGGCTGCCTATTATTTGTTGCTTTTTCGGTTGGCAGTCAGGTACCTGAGGTAAAAGTTGTGGTGAATCCTTCTGTAGACTCCAAAGATCTGAGTGTCGAACAAATACGTAGAATTTTCTCGATGCGGCAAACCACTTGGTCGAACGACCAAACAATTACAGTGTATGTACTTGCAAATCAACATCAAACCCATCAAGTATTCAGTACTAAAGTACTCGGAATGTTTCCATATCAATTGGATCGTATTTGGAACAAATTGGTGTATTCAGGATTAGGAGAGGAGCCGATTAAATTACAAAGTGAAGAAGAGATGCTTGAGCGTGTCAGTCAAGAGCCTGGCGCAATTGGTTATGTAATGCAGCCGATTAACCTTGATAAAATAAATGTAATCAAAGTGTTGGAGAAATAAGCCTATATGAAACTTGTAACACGGATTACCAGTTTGATTCTTGGGATGTTGTATATGACATTTTGTGATTCTGCTGAGTCGCTTAAAATAAACGGTTTTGTGGCTCAAGGAATGGTGCAATCAAAAGATTCAAATTTCGTCACTGATGATGGTGACGTGTCGGTTAAGTTGACGGAAATTGGAGTCAATAGTGCTTATAGATTTAATTCTTCATTACGAATGGCAGGGCAAGCGGTATATCTAGAGGGAGGGAATCGTTATCCCGATGGTTTTAGAATTGATTATTTGTTTTTAGAATGGCAATTGCTACAAACTGCTAATTGGCTTATCAAAACCCAGATTGGCCGAAACAAAAATTATCATTGGCTATATTCGTCAACCCGCGATGTACCTCATACTCGCCCGTCTATTGTGTTGCCACAATCACTCTATTTCGATGTATTCCGTGACGTTGCTATAGGTGTTGATGGGATAGTATTGTTAGCACAAACTGACAATAAATGGGGAGAATGGGACTTTAATTTCAGTTATGGCAATTCACAAATCAGTGAAGAGCAGAAAGAAAACTTAATAGGAACAAGTGCTTCAGGAAAGCTGACACATGATACCGATACGCAGATTAGTGTGTATTGGCGTCCCAGTTTAAGCAAGTTTCAATATGGTTTCTCTTTGCTTGATGCTGATTTCAGTTACAAACAGGGAGATAACGACACTTTGTTTAGTGGTGAAGAGACTTCCCAAAGAATAATGTTTAATTTTTTGTACCAAGGGCAAAACTGGGAAGTCGCTTCTGAAGTTATGCGTGAAAGGGTCATCGTAGAAAATTTACTGTTTCCCAGTTTTCAAAGTGACCTCACCGCAGAGGGGGGATATTTGCAAGCAAGGTATTTTTTATCCAGTCAATTAACCTTGCTTGCGAGATTAGATATTTATGATCGTGATAGAAGAGACAGAGACGGCAGTAACATTCAGACTTTGAGTCAAGGATTGGTGCCCAGTTATTTTGGTCTAATGGATCAGGCTACGGTGGGAATGACTTGGAAGTTCGCCAAAAATATTCAAATACAAGCCGAGTATCACAAAGTAAAAGGTACTGCTAGATTAGCACCTATATTTACACCGAATACCATTTTAAACGACAGCAAATATTGGGATATGTGGGCAGTGCAGCTTATGTATTGGTTTTAATCAATGCGCAAGTTTGTCAGCTTACCTACTAAAATAATGGGCTTGTTAATGGCTTTCTTATTGATAGCCAGTGCCTCATTAACTTATCTTTGGGTAAATAAAAATAATCAAGATTTTTACGTTCAGCAACAAACCGTGCGTGAGCAAGACAAAAAACAATTTGATTTGATCCGAGATTTATTGCGAACCAGAGTTGAGTTTTGGTTTGAATCCTTTGTTCACTTTCAAGCCAACTACGCAGATAATATTGATGCTACCGCGTTTTTCTTTGAACATGAGTTCGACTATCTGCAGCTTAATTGGCAAATTAATGACTTATGGTTGTTCAATAGCAAACTCGATTTACGCTTTACAACCTCTAGAACTGAAAAAAACTATATTTTAAATGATATAGAACAAGTCATTAATACCCAGTCTTCGGTTTCGCATATTCGCTGCGTACAAGAGTGCCAGCAGCAAATTAGTATGCCAATTTTGTCTAGTTCTGGGGAGCTGGTGGTGTTATCGGTTAGCAGTTCGTTAATGGAAGCGTTGGCGGCTGTTAATCGTTCGACTTTTGCTAAGTTGGCGGTTTTAGGTCCAGAAAATGCTTCTCTCAATGCAGTAGAATTACAAAACTTAATCATCAAACCGCCAATTAGTTTTGCCAATAGAGAATTTATGCAGAAAATTCTTACGGCATTACCTAAAGATCTTCCTCTCTCGAGAATGCTTGATTCTGGTTATCGGTTAGCGCTTGACAGCAATGTGTATTTGTTAAATTTATTGCCAATCGATCCACATCTCGAAAATCCAATTTACCTAATGTTTGTGCATGATATTAGCGAGTCATCTATGGCTCATAATCAATATCAAGAGCAGGTATTATCAACATCCATAATTGCTGTAGTGTTCTGTGTAATCGCTCTGTTTTTGCTGACATGGCGAATTCGTCGTCGTTTGCTGCTAATCGCCGAGCAACTCCCTCTTTTGGCACAAAAAAAGTACCAAGAATTTCGTACTCATAAATCGGTAAAAAGCTGGCTTTTCTCCGATGAAATAGAATTGCTGCAAGACTCTGCCAATTTACTCAGTGAGGAACTTGAGTCCTTGGACCAAAAGATTGAACAAAATACTCGTGAATTAGAAAATATCGCCATGTACGACCGATTAACAGGTCTACCAAATCGAAATATGCTAAATCACCAGTTAAAAAAGCTGTTGGCAATCATGAAACGTGAATCCAACAAATTAACGGTAATGTTTTTTGATTTCGACAAGTTTCGTAAAATCAACGACACCCACGGCCATGATGTAGGAGATGCATTTTTGGTTAACGCAGCTTTAAGAATTCGTGGATGTTTGCGTGACTCAGATATGTTGTTCCGTTTTGGTGCTGATGAATTTGTAGTGGCATTTTTAGAAAACAAACACAGCGAAGGTGCGCCTTTTTTAGCAACCAAATTGATTGAATCATTCAGAGAGCCAATAGCGGTTGATGAATTGTTGTTTTATACATCTAGTAGTATTGGCATCGCTAGCTCTGTGGATAGTTCGATACTGATGGACGATTTGGTAAGGCAATCAGATATGGCTATGTACGCTTCAAAAGACGCGGGAGGTAATAAATACAGTACCTTCAATGATCTAATGCAAAAAGCGGTTATACGAAAAGTAGAGCTAGAAAACGAAGTACGCGATGCCCTTGAAAAAGGCGAGTTTAGTTTTGCGTTACAACCCCAGGTAGAAATTGCAACGGGTAAACTATTTGGGTTTGAAGCTTTGATTCGTTGGAACCATCCCGAACGTGGTTTCGTTCCTCCAGATGAATTTATTCCGCTGATTGAAAATACCGGAAATATGTTAAAAATCGGCTATTGGGGGCTCAATAAGGCGTTCGAAATATTGCAACAACTAGATGAATTGGGGTTGTCTGATTTAAAAATAGCTGTCAATTTATCCGCCAGTCAATTTTTGGATCCAGATTTACTGCCATTTCTACGTGAACAAATAAAAGCGTTTAATCGCAATCCTTCACAAATCGAATTGGAGTTAACAGAAAGAACAGTGGTGGCTGACATCGAGCAAACCCTCGAAACCATGCGGCAACTTAAGGCAATGGGTTTTATATTTTCAATTGATGATTTTGGTACAGGGTATTCGTCTCTAGCTTATCTAAAACAAATGCCCGTTGATATTATTAAAATTGATCGCAGCTTTGTTTCAGGTATGAGTGATAATAATGCAGATATGCAGATCGTTTCTTCTACTATTGCAATGGTGCAAAAGTTAGGAATGCAAGTGGTTGCAGAAGGCGTAGAAACATGTGCTCAGATGAAATTGTTGCAAAGTCTTAGCTGTGAAATAGGTCAAGGGTATTTTATCGCTCGCCCGATACCAGAGAGTGAGTTATACCAAATGTTATCTGAAAAACTACAGCTCGGTATCTGGGATAAGTTAGACAAACTCGCTCGAGCGACCTAGCGGTATGGGTATCAGCTGTACAAAAAAATTGCCACTTGCATAGAGGCGTCTACGCTGAAAAATATCAATCAGCAAATTGAATATATATGATCCACACTTTTGCCATTCTACCATTAGGATTTCCTCATGAAACATGACTTTTATAAACGTTTGTCTCACCAAATAGCCGACACTAAGGCTCAGGGACTTTTTAAAAACGAACGTATTATAACCTCAAGCCAACAAGCGGATATTGAAGTCAATAATGAGCAACACGTTCTTAATTTTTGTGCCAATAACTATTTAGGTTTAGCTAATCACCCAGAATTAATTAAGGCTGCAAAATCTGGATTAGATAGTCATGGTTTTGGCATGGCTTCAGTGCGTTTTATTTGTGGAACTCAAGATATCCATAAACAGTTAGAAAACACTATTAGTGACTTTCTAGGTACCCAAGAGACAATCCTTTACCCCTCTTGTTTTGATGCCAACGGTGGATTATTTGAAACTATTTTGGACGCCGAAGATGCCATCATTTCTGACTCACTTAATCACGCAAGTATCATCGATGGAGTTAGGCTTTCCAAAGCGAAACGGTATCGCTATGCAAACAATGATATGCAGGCCCTAGAATCACAGCTGATCCAAGCTGATGCTGATGGTGTTCGAACCAAGCTTATTGCTACAGATGGCGTATTTTCCATGGATGGTGTGATTGCTGACTTATCCGCGATATGCGACTTGGCGGATAAATACCAAGCCTTAGTGATGGTTGATGATTGTCATGCCACTGGGTTTGTGGGGGCTAATGGTAGAGGAAGCCATGAGTATTGCGATGTAATGGGCAGAATCGACATATTGACTGGTACTTTGGGCAAAGCCTTGGGTGGCGCGTCTGGTGGTTACACCTCGGGGAAAAAAGACGTCATCACTTGGTTACGGCAACGTTCTCGTCCATATTTATTTTCGAATTCTGTCGCTCCGCCAATAGTTGCAGCGTCATTAAAGGTGTTTGAAATGATGCAAAATGGTGACGGGTTACGCAAACAATTAATCACCAACGCCGCATATTTTCGTCAAAAGATGACAGAGGCCGGGTTTACCCTCTCGGGTAAAGATCATGCCATTATTCCTGTGATGTTAGGAGATGCGCAGTTAGCTAGTGATATGGCCGATAAGATGCTGCAAAAAGGTGTTTATGTTGTAGGATTTTCATTTCCAGTGGTACCAAAAGGGCAGGCTCGCATTCGAACCCAAATGTCTGCTGCTCACAGTATTGAACAAATAGACTTAGCTGTTGCCGCATTTATTGACGTTGGCAAAGAGTTGGGAGTGATTTGATGAAAGCCTTATCCAAGTTACATTCCCAAAAAGGCATATGGATGACGCAATGCGAAAAACCCACGGTTGGCCACAATGATTTATTAATCAAAATTCACAAAACTGCAATTTGTGGCACTGATATGCATATTTATCAATGGGACACATGGGCGCAAAATACTATTCCGGTGCCTATGGTTGTAGGTCACGAATATATAGGTGAAGTAGTCGAGATGGGGCAAGAAGTCCTGGGGTTTGCCCTTGGTGATAGAGTCTCGGGTGAAGGGCATATTACTTGTGGGCATTGTCGAAATTGCAGAGCCGGCCGGCGCCATTTATGCAGAAATACCACGGGAGTAGGCGTCAATAGACAAGGGGCGTTTGCCGAATACTTAGTGATCCCTGCATTTAACGCTTTCAAAATACCCTACAATATATCTAGTGACCTCGCAGCCATTTTTGACCCCTTCGGCAATGCCGTTCATACCGCTCTATCTTTTGATTTGGTGGGTGAGGATGTGTTAATTACAGGTGCTGGGCCAATAGGTATTATGGCCGCAGCAGTAGCAAGACACGTTGGGGCCAGAAATGTTGTTATCACCGATTTAAATGAATATCGTCTTAATTTGGCAACCCAGATGGGGGCTACTCGCGCAGTGAATGTAGCTAAAACTTCGCTAAAAGATGTCATGGACGAGTTAGGGATGAGTGAAGGTTTTGACGTTGGTCTAGAGATGTCGGGAGTGCCTGCTGCGTTGCGTGATATGCTCGATAAAATGAATAATGGTGGTAAAATTGCTATGCTAGGTATTCCTCCTAGCGATGTTGCGATAGATTGGACCCAAGTTATTTTCAAAGGCTTGATGATAAAAGGTATTTATGGCCGTGAAATGTTTGAAACATGGTATAAAATGGCTAGCTTGATCCAAGGTGGTTTAGATTTAACACCTATGATAACTCATCAATTTGCGATCGATGATTTTCAAAAAGGCTTCGATGTGATGGAATCAGGTCAATCCGGTAAAGTGATCCTTAATTGGTGTTAGTATGAAGTTCGTATATCTGAGGAGCGTTATTTAGATGGAGCAATTTGCCCATATCTCTGTTCAAGAAACACAGAAAAAATTGTTGCAAGGTGGCGTGCGTATAGTTGATATTCGCGACGATGCGGCATTTGCAGCTGGACATATCAAAGGCTCCACTCAATTAACCAATGGTTCGCTGCATAGTTTCATGTCTGAAGTAGAATTCGATACGCCTGTTATTGTCTGTTGTTACCATGGCATTAGCAGTCAACAAGCGGCACAGTTTCTAATTCATCAAGGTTTTGAAGAAGTGTATAGTTTAGACGGAGGGTTTGAGGCGTGGCGCCAAAACCAACCGTTTGAAACCTCATAGGAAGTTTTATTCATTTGTCTACTCCCCTTAAGCTGGTCGCTTTCTCTAAAGAACAACCGGCAAGATTACTGACTATTTACCTCATTGAGCAAGGTATTCAAGCAGAGTATCAATACTCAGAAAATGACTATGCACATGCCGTCATGCTGTTAGATTCATCAGAACAAATACGAGCTAAAACACTGGCGGAAGAATTTGTTCTTAATCCGAATAATGAAAAATATCAAAAAGCGGCTTGGCAGTCAGGCGAAACAGTTAAGTTAATCCCAGAGAAATCTTTTTCTGCTGCTAAAACCCTCTATGATCTAAAACAAGCTCCTTTTACCTCAAGTATATTGGCTATTTGTTTGCTTATTTATCTATTAGCTATGGTCGGGATAACGGCTCCTTATTTATGGCTAAAAATCCAACCCATCGATGTACTTGTTGATTCGGGGCAATGGTGGCGTTTATTAGGTCCTGCATTGATTCATTTCTCTGTGTTGCATATTGCGTTTAATCTGTTGTGGTGGTGGAGTTTAGGTAGACAGATTGAAATCACTTTTGGCATTACTAGCCTGTTAATGTTATTCGTTTTTTCTGCGGTAGTATCCAATGTTGCTCAATTGTTGGTAAGTGGTGCAAATTTTGGTGGTCTTTCTGGCGTAGTTTATGCTTTAGTTGGGTGTGTTTGGTGGCTGGGTTGGCTAAAACCAAACTGGGGGTTAACGTTGCCTAAACCTATAGTCGTATTTTTATTAGTTTGGCTAGTTGTTGGCTACTTAGATGTTTTACCTGTACATATGGCCAATACCGCACACCTAGTGGGGTTAGTTTGTGGCTGCTTGTTTGCCTGGTTTTTGGTAGCTAAGTCAAAGAACTCAAATGTTTAATAAATTTTGATGATTAACTCTGGAAATACAAGTATTTAGTGAAAATCACATCCTTGATCATTTCAGAGCCCGTTTCTCTTAACATGAGCTCTCTGAGTTTTTCTAAACAGTTTCTCCTGATATCTTCTCTTCCTGTAAGAGATTTTACTTTTTCTGCTGGCTGGCTACCGAACGCTTCAATAGTGGCAGCTCGTAGCAAAGGAGAGTGATGTTCCGCAGCTTCAAGAAATTCTGCATCTTCTAACATTAACTCTATCGATACTCTTACAAAACCTAGTTTTCTTGCACTAGAGCCTAAGTAATTAGTTACTATTTCTGGCTCAAGACTGAAGTAAGCATAGTTTTTTCTCGTTGTTTCCTGCCCACTTACCACAGAGTGATAACTTAAAAGAGTCAGTAAACTAACAAGTACCCATATCGTTTTTTTCATCTTTAGTTTCATTTTTTAGTTATCGTTGCAGTTAATATCAGCTTAGCAATTTTTGTTCGTCTCATAAAACTAAATTCATTACAAATGTATTTAACTTTAGTCTAAGTCACGCTCTTGTTATTATCACGTTTTACTAATCAATAACGTTGTAAAATTGAATTTATCATATAATTTCCCAATTGGTATTGCATCATCATGGGCAGCTCCAGAGTGTTTTACTATCCCTAACCCATGTTTAGAAAGTTGGTTATTAAACACTGGCTCATTGACTGAAAGATTACAATCACAATGCGCGTCATTCCAATTGACCCTGCTGGGGCAACAGCATGTACAGATTGCGGCCGAGGAGTTTCGACAAGTTTGCGCTCCTCAGCAACAGCTAAATCTGCAAGAGTGGCAAGTGAGAGAGGTGTTATTGTGGGGAGATAACCAACCTTGGGTTTTTGCGCGCTCGATTATTCCGCAAAAATTATGTGAAAATGACTTTGTTAACCTCAACACTCAACCTTTAGGTCAGCTGATTTTTAATGATGAAAGATTCACACGATTGCCCTTTGAATTAACCAATATGCGCGCCAGTCGAACCTTCTTGTCTCAATTACATCTCTCGAACGAGATGGAATTATGGGGGCGTCGCTCTGCATTTAGCTTTGAGGGCCTTAAAATGACTGTCAGTGAGGTGTTTTTACCTAATTCGCCCGCCTATCGAGAGATGAAATAAACGAACATGGATAATTTAGGGCTATTCTCAACCGCAAAGTTAAACGCGTATTGGCGCTTAATGCGCGCCGACAAACCAATCGGTATCTATTTGTTGCTTTGGCCCTGCGTATGGGCGTTATGGATAGCTTCAAACGGTGTTCCAGATTTCCATCTATTGGTTGTGTTCGTACTGGGCGTTGTGGTGATGCGTTCTGCTGGTTGCGTAATTAATGATTACGCTGATCGTCATGTCGATGGTTTAGTGGAACGCTCTGCAAATCGCCCTTTGGTGGCAGGGGAAGTAACAGAAAAAGAAGCGCTTGGCCTATTCTTAATATTGATATTTTGCGCGTTATTGTTAGTTTTAACGTTATCGTGGCAAACCGTTGTTATGTCAGTGGGGGGCTTGATTTTGGCTACTATTTACCCCTTCATGAAGCGCTACACTCATTTACCCCAAGTTGTGCTTGGCGCAGCATTCGGTTGGTCAATACCAATGGTGTTTGTGGCTACAGGGCAAAGCCTCGACTGGGTGGTATGGGCTTTGTATTTTGCCAATTTAGCGTGGACTGTGGCCTACGATACACAATATGCCATGGTTGATAAAAACGATGATATTAAAGTAGGGGTGAAATCAACGGCTATCTTATTTGGCCAATACGATAAGTTGATCATCATATTACTACAGCTGTTTTGTTTGGCATTGCTTACTGCAGTTGCTGTGTGGCTAAAATTGAGCTGGCCTTTTTACCTTTCGTTAATTATCAGTTTAGGATTGTTCTTATATCAACAGCACCTTATCAAAGACCGCGACAGAAGCTTGTGTTTTAAAGCTTTTTTGCATAACCACTATGTCGGTTTAGCTGTGGCTCTTGGAGTTGTAGTACATTACTATTTATCCTAATTGAGATTTATTGAAGCGTGACGCAAACCACACAAATTGTATGAGTGGTTCACATTACCGCTGCTATTAAGCTTACTCAGTTAGGTTAAGCTTCTGGTTGTTCCAATTTAGCGAGTCGAGCTTCCAAATCGGCTAATTTTTCTCGAGTACGCATTAATACTTGGCTTTGAATATCAAACTCTTCGCGACTCACAAAATCTAAGCGGCTGATTTGTGATTGCAATACCTGTTTTACCTTAGCTTCTGCGCCCTCTGCCATATTTTTTACGCCAGGTGGCAGAGCTTCGGATATTTGCTTAGCGATTTCTTCTAGTTTTTTAGGATTTAGCATTGGAATATGTTTACCTTGTCGAGTTTAAATTGATTTCTTAAACGTAATTTGGATCCAGTTTACAGCCTATTGAACGTTAATCTACTTGGACTGACCAGCGTATTCTCTTACAATCACTGCCCCATCATTATAGGCTGTTTAATTTAGCATGAAACTTAATCCTGGTCAGAACCAAGCTGTCACTTTTATTTCTGGGCCGTGCTTGGTTTTAGCTGGTGCTGGTAGTGGCAAGACCCGAGTTATCATTAATAAGATTGCCTATTTGGTAAGAGAATGCGAGCTACCAGCACGTTATATAGCCGCAGTCACCTTTACTAATAAAGCCGCACGAGAAATGAAAGAGCGCGTGGCGCAATCTTTAGGTAAAAAAGAAGCCAGAGGGCTAAAAATATCTACTTTTCACACTTTAGGCTTAAATATCATTAAGTCTGAAGTTAAAACTCTGGGGCTAAAACCTGGTTTTTCTTTATTTGACGACAAAGATAGTATGTCGCTACTCAAAGACTTAACCGAAATTGAATTTGATGGTGACAAAGAGCTGTTGTCAGCCTTGCAAAGTTGTATATCTAACTGGAAAAATGCTCTCATACTGCCAGAGGACTTAAAACGCCAGACGCTTTCTCCTAGTGATCGTGAGCATGCAGAATTCTATGCCCGTTATCACAATCATTTACGCGCCTACAATGCCCTAGATTTTGATGATCTAATTCTATTGCCAACCTTACTGCTTAAAAACAACGAGACAGTTCGACAAAAATGGCAGAATAAAATCCGTTATTTGTTAGTTGATGAGTATCAAGATACCAATACAAGCCAGTATGAGTTGGTGAGACTACTAGTGGGTGAACGTTCTAGGTTCACTGTGGTTGGTGATGATGACCAATCCATTTATTCGTGGCGCGGTGCGAGACCACAAAATTTAGTATTGCTACAGACAGACTTTCCAAATTTAAGAGTCATTAAACTAGAACAAAATTATCGATCTTCTGAGCGAATTTTGCATTGTGCCAATATTCTTATACAGAACAATCCTCATGTGTTTGAGAAAAAGTTATTTTCAGAGTTGGGTTATGGTGAACCACTGCAAGTAATTACTGCCAAAAATGAAGAGCATGAAGCCGAGCGAGTAGTAGCTGAATTGATGGCCCATAAATTTATGGGGGCCACAAAATATAAAGATTATGCCATTTTGTATCGCGGTAACTTCCAATCCCGAGTGTTCGAAAAAGTACTGATGAGTAACCGCATCCCTTATAAAATAAGTGGTGGAATGTCGTTTTTTGGTCGTACTGAAGTCAAAGATATAATGGCTTATTTGCGGCTATTGGTTAATCAAGATGACGACAATGCCTTGTTGCGCGTGATTAATACACCTACTCGCGGCATAGGTAGAGTGAGTTTAGAGAAGCTTGGAAATCTAGCTAATCAAAACCGCACGTCCATGTTTGAAGCTGCCTTCGACCCTAATCTTCAGGAGGTTTTGACGGGTAAGGCCTTAGTCTCGGTAGAGCAATTTAGCCGCTGGATTGTTGAGCTTTCAGATAGGGCAGTTAGAGGCGATGGCATTGCTACTATACGCGAAATGATTAAAGCCATGGGTTATGAAGAATGGTTATACGAGTCCAGCACTAGCCCCAAAGCGGCTGAAATGGCAATGGCGAATATCAGTACCTTGTTCGGTTGGATTAGTGACATGCTTGAGGGTAGCGAACTGGACCCTCCCATGACACTTCAAGAGGTCGTTAATCGACTGATTTTGCGGGATATGATGGAGCGCGGCGAAGATGATGAAGAATCTGACCAAGTACAGTTAATGACGTTACACGCTTCAAAAGGATTGGAATTTCCTTACGTATTTATGGTGGGTATGGAAGAAGGGCTATTGCCACATCAAAGTAGTATTGATGAAGACAATATTGATGAAGAAAGACGCTTAGCCTACGTGGGAATTACTCGTGCGCAAAAAGTCTTGTTTATGACGTTAGTGAAAGAAAGACGCCAATATGGCGAAGTGATCAATCCTGAACCTAGCCGATTTCTACATGAGCTTCCCCAAGATGATTTGGTATGGGAGCATAAAAAGCCAAAAGTGTCTGCTCAAGAACGTCAGCAAAAATCTCAGGTGGGAATAGCGAATCTACGAAATATGATGAATAAGAGTTAGCGGAAACGAGACTAATCTAGCTGTTTACAACTCTATTTTTAATTTCGTTAAATTCAATTTTATTGGCTGTTTGCACATACTTACCTTGGCCTAACTCGCATCCTACATCCACCAAGGCTTGATACTGTTCTTCTGTATCTATACCTTCGGCTATTAATTTAAACTTCAAATGATCTGAAATAGACAACACAGATTGAATTAACTTTAAGTTTCGCTCAGAGCGAGGAAGGGTCTTCACAAAATAGTGATCCACTTTTACGTAGTCAAAAGGATAAGAATACAAATAACTAAGAGACGCCAAACCACTGCCGAAGTTGTCTAATACCAAGGTAATGCCAGCGCGTTTCAAAATTTTAATCGCAGGTAAGAAGAACTGAGAGCGGCGATTTAAAGCGTTTTCGTCGAATTCAATGACTAATTGCTTTGGATCCACTCCTGCGGCATAAACTTGTTCAATCAACTGTTTCGCTAATGATGTTTGAGTTAGGTGGTGGATGGATAAGTTAATTGAGATTTGATTCTTGCTCGCTTCAGGATCTAGTTGCCAATTCTGCAAAATTTCACAAGCTTTCGTTAGCATGAACTTGTCCATTTCCACAGTCAGGCCACATTGTTCAGCAATCTGCCAATACTGATCTCGTTTAATTTTTCCTATTCTTGGGTGTTTCCAACGGACGTAACACTCTCGGTAGATCAACTCGCCACTAGCCAAATTTAATACTGGTTGTGAATAACTTTCAAAGGCCTTGGCTTTGAGTATTTTCCTAAATTCGCTTTCAATCTCCATTTCTTCAAGCAGCTTTTCTCGCATGGTTTTATCGAAAACGATATAACGCCCGCGTCCTAGAGACTTAGCTTGGTACATTGCCGCATCTGCATCTCGAAGTACTTCGTCTGCAGTTTGGTAACCACTTTCAATGTAAGCGATACCTATACTCGCCCCTGAATACATATCTCTGCTTTCAATATTAAAGGGCTTGGCAATAGATTGGATTATACGCGAGGATATTTCTTCGACATCGATAGGAGAGTCGTAGTTATCAAACAATACTACAAATTCATCACCGCCCAAACGAGCAAGTAAGTCATGACCTCGTATACATGAGCTAATTCTAGTTGCGACTTCTTTTAAAAATTGATCCCCTGCCATGTGACCTAAAGAATCATTAATTTGTTTAAATCTGTCTAAATCAATAAATATGACAGCAAAGTTACTTTCTCTATATCGTTGTTTGCTGGCAAGCGCCAATTCGAGTCGGCTATTAAACAACACTCTATTTGCTAAGCCTGTGAGTGAGTCATGCTGTGCGTCATACTCCAACTGTTGTTGTGCTTGCAAGCGTTCTTCAATTTGTTTTTGTAAGAACAAATTAGTACTGTTTAGCTCTTCGGTACGCTCTTTAACTTCTTCGGCGAGTCTTTGATTATAGGCTTGAATTGCATCGGACGACCGCTTGCGGCCCAACGCCACAGCAATGTGGTGCGACACAAAACGCAAAAATTCTAGGTCTTTATGGTTATATTGTTTTTGTTTGCCATAACTCTGCACTGCTATTACACCGCAAATATCGCCATCTATAATCAGTGGTGAGCCAATCCAAGAGTTCATTTTGTCGTGGATACTTTCCACTAACTCCAAAGACAGCTCGTTTGATTCATACAATTGGTGCGCATTGGTGACGTCTATCAACTCAGCACCACCGTGCCTAATAACATATTCTGTTAAACCCAATCCCATAGGACGAGGTTCAATTTGTGATTGAACTTCGTCTTTGTAGTAAGGGAATTGCAAGGTTTGTTTTCGAGTATCTATAGTGGCGACATAACAGTTAGGTGCACCAATTAATCGCGATAATGTGTCATGAATAGCAGCATAAAAGTCATCCATGTTGCCTTCAACTGTTGCTGAAAGCTCTGATATTTCAAACAATGCTTGCTGCAGGGATTCAATTTTTTGTCTTTCGCTAATTTCTTCTTGTAACTCTTCATTTATTTGTCGTAACTGTTTTGTGCTTTGGCGAATAGACTTTTCAGTTAATTCTCGACTTTTGACCCTATCTACACAATTGACTATGTGTTGAGAAACAAAAAGCAATATTTCCAAGTCAGCCTGGCTATAGCGAATCGACTCATCATAACTTTGCACTACCATAGCGCCGATTACTTGAGAGCCTCTTTTTAGAGGAACCCCTATCCAATCTACTGGATGTGCTCCTATATCTTTGACCGATATGTCAGCAGTTTGTTCTCTATAGGTTTCTTGGGTTAGAAATAAATGATTACCGGTACGCAGGATATAGCCAGTGAGACTGTTTTTAAGATCGTCCGCGGAGATTTGCGAGACTACTTGTTCATCGAACTCGTCCACAAAATACACAAAATCAATAATCTCTTTTTCTTCATCATAAAAAGCGACAAAGAAGTTTTGGGCAGACATAAAGCCAGCGATAATGTTATGTATTGCAGGGTAAAGGCTAGATAATTCATTGATTGAACTAGCCAATTCAGAAATATCGAAAAGCGACTTTTGAATAGATTCCGAACGCTTATATTTACGCGTTATCTTCTGTAATTGAGGAACGAGCTCTCGCAGTTCTTCTAAAGACATTTGATCGGCAATTTGTTTCGGCGTTATCGGCAAAATATATTAGTCTTCTAAATTGAAAATAGGTGCAGATATTAAGCCATCAAAAATAAACTATTAAGATCAAAAAGACCACCCTAATAGTGGTCTTTTTTACAACAAGTGAGGGGTTATCAATGTAAACCTAGATACCTTCAATCATATGTTCAATAGCTGCTTTGATTTCGTCATCTGTACAATCACCACAAGTACCTTTTGGGGGCATGCCACCGATACCGTTGATTGCATTTTTCCATACAGTATCAAAACCTTTGTCTAAACGAGGCCCCCAATCAGCCGCGTCTTGAAACTTCGGTGCATTTAAAACACCTGTGCTATGGCATGCAACGCAGGCTTTGGCGTATATATCTGAACCTGCTCTGGGTCCTGAAGAAGCCGATTCAGGTTTTGCACCTGCCACATGCACTTGACCAACAGGCTGAATACGAGTCTTAATGTCATCTTCGCTCATTTCTTGTGCTTGTACCGCTAACACGGTAAAAACACTCATACAGATACATAATAAGGCTTTAAATTTCACAAAATTCTCCAAAACAAGCTTTGTTTACTTAAAAAATCTGAGACAGATTATAACTACTAATATTGTGTGAACAACTAATTAACGCATAAATCTAAGTGAATTAGTATTTTTCGCGTCTACAATCTGAATTTTTAATTGTATAAGAGGGCTTCATTTGTAGCAGGCTTACTCATTATTCTTATTCGGTGATATTCTGCACGACAAGTGACACTTTCTAATAAGGAATCGACTATGGACATTATTATGCGTCTACTTGGCTTGATGTTTTGCATCATTTTATCTGTTGCTGCCTGTGCTCAGCAGCCAAATATTTCAGTTTCAAACAGTAATCAGTCATATGAGTATCAATTAGTCACCAAGGGGGTAGATATTCCATGGGGTATGGATTGGCTCAATGCAACCGATATAATTGTTTCTGACCGCAAAGGAGAGTTAAGGATTATCAGCAATGGCAAACTTTTGAGTCAAAAAATCACTGGATTGCCAGCGTTAAGAGCTCAAGGTCAAGGTGGTCTGTTGGATGTTATAGTCGATCCCAATTACTCACAAAACAACCTGATTTATTTTGCGTATTCTGGATTAGAGGGGGAGGGAGAAGGCGCGCACACCTCTGTTATGCGAGCGAAATTGCAGAATTTTAAGTTGTTTGAACAAACTATTATTTTTGGTGGCGGCCTTAACTCGACCAAAGGCCAACACTATGGCAGTCGCCTCACGTTTGATAAACAAGGTTATTTGTATATTTCCAACGGCGACAGAGGCAATCGTGATGTTAACCCACAACGTCTAGACCGAGCCGCAGGTAAAATTCATAGAATTAATAGTGACGGTAGTATTCCTAAAGATAATCCATTTGTTGCACAACAAGATGCCCTCCCTACTATCTATTCGTATGGCCACCGCAACCCACAAGGCATGGCAATGCATCCAGTATCAGGGGATATTTGGACCCACGAACATGGCCCTAAAGGTGGCGATGAAGTAAATATTATCCAACCAGGAGCCAACTATGGCTGGCCGGTCATTAGTTATGGCGTGAATTATAGCGGCACATCATTTACTGATTTGACTGAAAAAGAAGGGATGCTGCAACCTGCTTGGTATTGGGTACCCTCAATTGCACCATCAGGAATGACATTTGTTACTAGTGACATTTACCCCGACTTGAAAGGTAAAGTGTTAGTTGGTTCATTAAAGTTCGCTTATATAGTGGCACTTGAGTTAGAGGGAAACAAAATTATCAGTCAAGAAACCTTGTTTCCAGGCATAGGCCGAGTTCGTAATGTGAAACAAGGTGCTGATGGTTATTTATATGTGGCTACTGACGGTGGCGGGATATTCAAAATAGTGCCCAAAAAATAAATTGTCAGTTATGTAAGCTGGTAAGGATAAAGTTTTTATAGTTAGAAAACCAAAAAGCCCCGAACATTTCTGTTCAGGGCTTCTATGAATAATGGTGCCCAGACTCGGAATCGAACCAAGGACACGAGGATTTTCAATCCTCTGCTCTACCAACTGAGCTATCTGGGCTTCAACACAACAGGTTTTGTCTATAAGACTGCGTCCGTTTCGCTGAGGGTGCGTATTAAACGGATTTAGTGCTTTTAAGTCAACCCCTTTTTAGGGATATTTTGCAGATTGTGTATCGATTGAACAAAATCTCGGCTAAAACAGCTAAGTTCGTAGCTAAAGTTGTCCAAAAACTGTTTTATTTTAACTCTTCGGAGGGACATAACCTTCGATATCGGGTTCTCTGCCTTCGAATAAATATCCTTGCATTTGTGTTTCTAAAAATGTTCGCGCCGCGGGTTCCATCATATTCAGTTTATTTTCGTTAATCAGCATGGTTTGTTTCTTTTGCCAATCGGCCCATGCTTCTTTGCATATATTATCGAAAATTTTCTTACCTAACTCACCAGGATAAAGTTGGAAGTCTAAGCCATCTGCTTCTTTTTGTAGTCGTTGACAAAATACTGTTCTGCTCATAATGCTCTAATTTAATGGTGGGGGTGTCACTAGAAGCTCACCCCTATTAAAATGATGTATTGATTGTACTAAATAGTTTCTTGGTTGGCGCGGATAATCCGACATTTTGCGGTTCGGTTAAGTCGTACCACATTTGGGTGTCTTCCATTATTCGGTCCAAAGGTTGTTGTTTTAGGTGTAATACAATAGGTTGAATGTCTAAATGAAAATGACTAAAAGTGTGCCGAAAAGCCGCAAGTGGCTGTTGTTGGAAATCCGTTAATCCTAAACTCGCCGCATGTTCTGTTATTTGCTCTTGTTGTTCTACTTCGTGGAAACACCACAATCCTCCCCATAGTCCAGCTGGTGGGCGTTTATATATGAGTAATTGCTTTTGCCACATGGGGATCAACATGAAAGTTGTACGAACCGGAATCACTTTTTTAGGTTTTTTGTGAGGTAATTCAGTTTGCCGACCTTGTACAAAGGCCAAACACTCCTGTTGTACAGGACAACTATCACATTGTGGTTTACTGCGGGTGCAAAGCGTGGCTCCCATATCCATCATGGCCTGAGTATAGTCACCTGTTCTGTTACTTGGTGTTAATTTATCAGCGTATTGCCAAAGCTGTGTTTCTACTTTTTTGTTACTCGGCCAGCCTTCTACTGCAAAATAACGGGCTAATACTCGTTTAACATTACCATCTAAAATACTCTGATGTTGATTGCAGGCCAAAGACAAAATTGCGCCCGCTGTAGATCTCCCTATTCCTGGTAAAGCGACTAATTGCTCTATATCTTCAGGGAATATCCCTTGGTTTTGATCTCTAATAATTTGAGCGGCTTTTTGCAAGTTACGGGCACGGGCGTAATATCCTAAACCTGTCCAGTGATGTAATACTTCATCTTGCGGTGCATTGGCTAAACTGAGAACGTCAGGAAAACGCAGCATAAAGGCCTGATAATAAGGGATAACTGTTTTCACCTGCGTTTGTTGCAGCATTATTTCTGACACCCATACTTTATAGGGCGTCTTATTGAGTTGCCATGGCAGATTTTTTCTGCCGTTAAGGTCAAACCAAGCTAAAACTTTTTGACTAAATGAGTTATTTATAGCGTTAATATTGTTCGGCACCGAGTAAGGTTCTGTTGTTCTGCAGATAATTACCCGATAATACCCTAACAAAGTAGAAATAGTTCAGTTGAGAGTAGATTGCTTAAAACAAAAGATTCAATTTATCAAATTAGCCAGCCCATCGTATTTTTTCCTGGAACACTCTGTGATGAAAGAGTGTTTAATCCATGCTGGCGATATCTAGATATGCCTATGCGAGCTTTTGTCCCTTTGCAGTGGGCTGAAAATTTAGAGCAGATGAAAATGTTGAGCGCCGACAGATTGGCGTATTTTGAGCCGCCAGTACACTTAGTGGGTTTTTCTATGGGCGGATATATAGCTGCACTGACAGCCATTGAAAATCAAACTAATATTGCCTCCTTAACGCTTATTTCCAGTGCCTGTGATGCACTGCCCAAAGATGAAATTCAGCAACGACAACAATTGCTTAAGTTAATTGGTGCCAAAAAATATAGTGGTATGACTAAGAAACGTCTAACTAGTTTTTTTCACGCAAACCATCAGCAACAAAATGACTATCTAAATGTTGTAAAACAGATGGAGCAGGATCTGGGGGCTGATGTGTTAGCAACCCAAATTAGCGCTACCCAGGCCAGAAAAAACTTATTACCTGCGTTAGCTAAATGCGCTTTTCCTATCCACATCATTAGTGGCGAGCAAGACAATTTAGTGAGCCAATCAACCATACTGGCGATGCACAAACAGTTAACAAACAGTGATGTAACAATACTTGAAGAAGCAGGACATATGTTGCCAATTGAGCAATCGGAGAAATTAGCTGAATATTTAGCATCAAAAATTGCCTAAATTGTGCTGACTGGCTTGCAATCAAGCCGTGTCGCCGGATAATGCGCCGCATCTATGCTGGCTAGTAACCAAGCAAAATTTAAAGAAGAGAAATTAATATGAGTCAGTTTAAATCTGAACAAGAAGCAGCCGAATCTGGCGTGTATATCCGAAAAATTCAGAGTTTTGTAAAAAGAGAAGGGCGTTTGACGTCTGGACAGGCCAAATCTATTGAACAAAACTGGCCAATCATGGGGTTAGAGCATAAAAATGGTATGCAAAACTTTGCTGATACTTTTGGACGTGTTGCGCCTTTAGTTTTGGAAATTGGCTTTGGAATGGGTAAGTCTTTAGTAGAAATGGCATTAAATGAGCCTGACAAAGATTTTATAGGCATTGAAGTACATCGACCAGGAGTCGGGACTTGTCTTAGCGAAGCGGCTGAAAATAATGTGCAGAATCTAAGGGTGTATGAACACGATGCGGTAGAAGTGTTTGCTGATTGTATTGCAGATAATACTTTAGCTCGAGTACAGTTGTTTTTTCCGGACCCTTGGCATAAAAAGCGTCATCATAAAAGACGTATTGTGCAACCAGATTTTGTTCAAAAATTAAGAAGTAAACTAGCAATAGGTGGCGTGTTTCATATGGCCACCGATTGGGAGAATTATGCTGAGCACATGTTAGAAGTAATGTCTGCTGCCGAAGGTTTTAAAAATCAATCAAACACTAACGATTATGTGCCAAGACCCGAGCAGCGACCGTTAACAAAATTTGAGCAGCGAGGGCATAGATTAGGCCATGGAGTTTGGGATTTAATGTTTGAGAGGGTGTCTTGATGCTTTCTGCTCCGAGCCAATTATTAATGCGCAGTGCAGACACCTTCGCGCAAGGTAAATGGTTGTTGGTTAACCCAACCGACAGCCATGTAACACAACAACTTAACAATCCTGAAATTAAAGTGTTTCATCAATACTTTGATATTTACCAACAAAGTTGTGCGGTAGGTCATTCGGAACAACATAAATTTGCGGCGGCTTACCCTTGTGACGAAAAATTTGATGGCGCGGTCATTTATATGCCTAAGTCCAAAGATCAGGCAAAAATGTTAATTGCCAATGTCGCAGCTTGTTTGAATAAAAATGCTAGCCTTTTGCTAGTCGGCGAAAATAAAGGTGGGGTAAAAAGCGCGGCGAAATTTCTAGACTCTGTTAGTACTCAAGTTAATAAAATAGATTCGGCGCGCCATTGTGCTTTATTCGCTGCGCAACTAGATAAACCGGTCAAAGCATTTGATTTAACTAAGTGGCAAAGCGAAATTACCATCAACGCTGGTGGTTTAAGGTACGAAATTTGTTCGTTACCTGGTGTGTTTAATCATGGTTCCTTAGATATTGGCACCGCAATATTGTTGGATAATTTACCCGATATCAAAAAAGGGCGACTATTGGATTTTGGGTGTGGAGCGGGAGTGATTGGCTGCTACCTTGGATTAAAAAGTCCTGAAAGTGAAGTGGTAATGAGTGACGTTAGTGCTTTGGCTGTGCACTGTGCCAAAGAAAGCGCAAAAATTAACAACCTCAATGTTAAAGTCATCGCTTCAGATGGCTTAATGGATGTGCAAGGTAAGTTTTCTGCGGTCTATACTAACCCCCCATTTCATACAGGAATTGTGACCGATTATTCGGTTACTGAGAACTTCATTACGCAGCTTAAACAGTATTTAGCGCCAGGCGGCACGTTGACATTAGTGGCCAATAAATTTTTACGTTATTCTGAATTACTAGAACAAAAGTTCAATTCGGTTAGCTCAATAGCCCAAACAACCAAATTTACTCTCTATCAGTGTGCTCGAATAAAATAGAATAAGGTAAGCTTCTCGAATGAAAATATTGTTTGTTGTGTCTGAAGTTGAAGATTTAGTTAAAACTGGAGGTTTGGCCGACGTAGGCAAAGCTTTGCCTTTGGCGTTAGCAGAGTTAGGTCATACTGTCACAATCGTGATGCCCTATTACAAACAGCTAGCTGATAAGTTTGACGCTGCTGATTGTTGTGCCAGTCAAAGATTGTTTGCAGGGCATAAAGCCTATGACTTTGCGGTAAAAAAATTAGCTCTACAAGGCGTACAAGTATTGGCTGTGGATTACCCAGAATACTTTGCTCGTAACGGCTTATATTCTGATGATTACCATGCCTATGCTGATAATGCCGAACGTTTTGCCTTTTTCGCACACGCCGCATTACAAGCCTCAAAAGCAGTAGGTTTTCAACCTGACGTCGTGCACTGCAATGATTGGCATACTGCTCTGATTCCCTATTTTGTGAGTATTGACGACACCGGCTTTTTTGATCAAGCAAAAACAATTTTCACCATACATAATGGTGCCTATCAAGGTACCCATAAATTTTCTGAGATAAGCTATTTACAACCCCATTATCAGTTGCACAGCCAGTTAGATGGCGATGCACTGAATTTTGTGCGTATGGGGATTCGTTATGCCAATAAAATTAATGCGGTTAGCCCGAATTATGCATTGGAACTATTAACCCCTTTGGGTTCACATCATCTATTCGAAGAATTTCAAAACAGAAGAAATGATGTGTCGGGTATTTTAAACGGTTGTGATTACAGTCAGTGGGATCCGATCAACGATCCGCATATCGCAAAAAACTACCATCATGCTGATTTGAGTGGCAAAAAAGCCTGCAAAGCTGAGTTACAAAAAGAGTTCCGGTTACCTAAAAAATCAGCGGTTCCCATAATTGGAATGGTGTGCCGTTTAACGGAGCAAAAAGGTTTTGGTTTTATTTTGCCAATGCTAGACAAGTTGATGCAACACGATGTACAGCTTGCCATTGTAGGAACGGGCGACCCTGAAATAAGTCAGTTTCTGCGACAAATGGCTGACAAATACCCTAAAAAAATGGCATTTGTTGAAGATTTTAGTGTACGCAAAGCTCACATGATCGAAGCTGGTAGTGACTTCTTCTTGATGCCGTCTTTGTTTGAACCTTGCGGTCTAAATCAAATGTATAGTTTGGCATACGGAACTTTACCGATTGTTAGAGCCGTTGGCGGATTGAAAGATACAGTGATCGATTTGGCAGACAGTCCCCAGATGGCAACTGGGTTTGTATTTGAACAACCCGATAGCGAAGCATTGTTGTCATGCATCCAAAGAGCCTTGTTGTTTTATCATGAGGCGCCTAGTGCATTTGTGAAAATACAGCAGCGAGCCATGCAAAGTCGTTTTACATGGGATGTGGCAGCCAGAAATTACCAAACTTTGTATATGAGTTAGAAAGTATGCAGCGCTGTTTGTGCTTGGTTATTATGTGTTTTTTGGGAACAACAACAGTGGTTAATGGCGCTTCCTTCGAATGTTTGCAGGCATCAGAAAATCAGGCCGCATGCGAACATCGTTTATACAAAAGATCGGCTGTGCCTGTGGCGTTATTAGGTGTTAGCAAAGGTGACGCTATTTGTATCTGTTTGAGTGATCTCAAGGGCTTGACCGAAACTGCAGAAAGCAAAGTTGCACAACTCGAGCAACAAGAGACTTTACAGAAAATCACACAAAAATATCAGTTGAGTGAGCAAGAGCTTTTAAGGTTACTCAGGAACTAGACAGACCCAAGTTTCAGTTTCAAAAAGTACAATGCATTTTTATGCACGTCATACGCACAAAAAATTGCCTGCAACCCTTAGAACGCTATTTTTTTGGCGTAAAAAACGACATAAATTCAGTCAATTAGTTTCAATTTGAACGTTTTTGTATCAATATCATTTCTGACGGGTTGTCAGACTTAGGAATACGTTACAAGTAATATGGCCTCAGACTCTAAATCTATATCAATTAAAAGCCTGATTGTTTGGGTAGTGATGGCAATTACCTCATTGTCATTAATTTTGTCTTCAGGGGTTAATTTGTATAGTCAAATTAATACCTACAGACAATCTCTAGAAGACAATGTGGAAATCTATGCCGAGATTATTGGACGGGATTCGGTTGAGTCCCTGCTTCTAGACGAAGGATTAGTCGAAGATAAAAATCTACAAATACTATCAGCGTCTGAATTAGTGGAAAATGTCCATATTTACAGAGCCAATGACGACCAAACCATAGAATTTTTTGCCAGTTACAATAAAGAAGGCATTGCGCCTGTAAAAGCCAAGATTGACCAAATAGAGCAGTTATATTTACCTAAAATAGCTGCGGGCATAATTGAAATTATTCGCCCAATTCAGCACGAAAATCAAGTGGTAGGCTACCTCTACTTACGTGCCACCGCAGACGAATTACAAACTCTTACCTCCAATTCAATTTTATTCTCAATCAGCGTATTAGTTGCATGTTTGATTATTTGTTTTTTACTGACCTTAAGACTACAAAGAGCCATTACTTCTCCTATAAATGGATTGGTCAAATTGGTACAACGTATTTCTCGTCAAAAGGATTATTCGAGTCGTGCTGAATTAAATGGAATTAAAGAACTAGATATTTTGGGCACCGCTTTCAACAACATGTTGCAACGAACCCAAGAACATATGCAGCGTCAAACCATTGCTGAAGCCGAACAGGCAAAGTTAAATATTAGTTTAGAAGAAAAGGTTAAACAGCGTACTAACGCTTTAAAGGAAGCTAACAGTGAACTGATTCAAACCTTAGAGAAACTCCATCAATTTCAACGCCAAATGGTTCAAAATGAAAAAATGGCTTCGTTAGGAGATATGGTGGCCGGTGTTGCACATGAAGTTAATACACCAATCGGACTGGGGGTGACGGCATCTACTATGATGTTAGACAGACTTACTGATATGCGTAAAGCGTTTGAAGATAAAACCCTTAAAGCCAGTGCGTTGTCGAAGTTTATCGCTGAGGGGGAAGAGAATCTCAATATCATTTATCGTAACTTAAATAGAGCGGCTGAATTAATATCAAGCTTTAAACAAGTCGCGGTTGACCAAACTTCTGAGAACAATCGAGTATTTTCTTTTAGTCGTTTGATGGATGAAATTTTGATGTCGATGCGTCCAAAATTAAAGAAGGTCAAACATCAAATCAACGTCAATTGTGCAGACAACTTAATCGTAGAGTCTAAAGCTGGGCCAATCAATCAAATTATTATTAACTTAATAATGAATTCTATTATTCATGGGTTTGAGAACATGGAGCAGGGGCAAATAGACATTACCATAGCAGCCATAGGTGACACTAAAGTCAGCATTGAATTTAAGGACAATGGAAAAGGTATACCAGAACATTTACGTAAGCGTATTTTCGACCCTTTTGTGACGACCAAACGAGGTCAAGGAGGCAGTGGGCTGGGTATGCATTTAGTTTATAACCTAGTGACCCAAGCGTTAAACGGTTCAATATCAATTGTCAGTGAAGAAGGTGAAGGAGTGGCCTTTACAATTCTGTTTCCAGTTAAAAAAGTGAAGCAGGACAAAACACAGGTTGGTACCTTTTTATAAAAACAAGTGATGTTTAGGTCGACCATAAACAGGCGATTTTTGAAATGTAATAGCATAATTGCACGAAATTTGGTTATATCTGCAATTTTTGGTAGATAAAACCCTGATTTTTAGATATTTTCTGATAAACTTTTACACAAATTCCTAATCAGGCCTGAAACATGCAGACTCCAAACATATTAATTGTCGAAGATGAAGTGGTCACACGCACTACCCTTAAAAGCTTGTTTGAAGCAGAAGGGTACAATGTATTTGAAGCCGAACACGGTGAACAGATGCATGGCATCTTTGAAAACAACACCATCAATTTGGTGATCATGGATATCAACTTACCTGGTAAAAACGGCTTACTTTTAGCGCGCGAAGTGCGTGGTCGTAAGAATGTAGGCTTGATATTTTTAACCGGTAGAGATAATGATGTAGACCGAATCTTAGGTCTAGAAATTGGTGCCGATGACTACCTTACTAAGCCTTTCAATCCCCGCGAATTAACTATACGAGCGCGAAACTTATTGGCACGTACTACTAATAGTAGCGAAGATGACGACTTGCCAAGTCGAGTGAACTTTAACGGTTGGATTTTAGATGGTGATAGCCGGAGTTTGATCTCTCCGAGTAGCAAAGAATTTCGCTTACCACGCAGTGAGTTTAGAGCGTTACATTTGTTTTTGAATAATCCAGGTAAAATACTGACTCGTGAACAACTGATTATGGAAATGACTGGCCGTGAGCTGCGACCTAATGACCGCACAGTTGATGTGACCATTCGCCGAATCCGTAAACACTTTGAATCTGAAGTGAATGCTGACGATTTGATTGTGACTATTCATGGTGAAGGTTATCGTTTCTGCGGCTCCGTAGATTCATAACTTATTAACCCATCATTTTAAAAAGCTCCTTCGGGGGCTTTTTTATTGCTTTAAGTTTTACTTAAGATTTAACATCTAGAATAACTTCACATTATCTAGAAGGTAGATGTTTTGAGTTATATTCGCTTAAGTACCCTGTTTTTTGTTGTGGCTGTTTCTAGTCTATCTTTAAGTTTTGCGCAGCAAAAATTAGCGCCTGACTTTGTCATTTCTAATGCTGAGTTACCAAGCAAATTATCAGAGTTAAAAGGTCAGGTTGTCTATCTCGATTTTTGGGCAAGTTGGTGTAAACCGTGTCGTAAATCCTTTCCCTGGATGAACCAAATGCAGCAAAAATATGCTGACCGAGGCTTACAGGTTATTGCGATAAATTTAGATACCGACGCTGCTTTAGCCAAGCTATTTCTAGAAAAAGTACCGACTCAAATCCCTATTGTCTATGACCCCGAAGGAAACATTGCTAGCGATTACCAGTTATTGGGAATGCCGAGCAGCTATCTTGTAGATAAAAAAGGAAATATTCGTTTCTCACATAAAGGTTTTTTCAGTCGTAACAAACCCTTATACGAACAAGAATTAGTTTTACTGCTCAATGAATAGGAGTTGTCTGTGATGTTAAAAAAAGTACGAATTATGCTCGTTTTTATATTGTTCGCTTACCTTGCAGGTTGCGCCAATCTTGGAGTCAAACCATGGGAACGAGATTTATTAGCTAAAGATGAAATGGCTTTGGATGCAGAGGGAAATGACCTGGGGTTAGATGATCATATCTATTTTAGTAAAGAAGCGACCAGTGGTGGACGTGCTTTTGCCGGTGGAGGTTGTGGATGCAATTAACATCTCAAAGTAACCTAACCAAGCAAACCAAAAAAATCACCAATGTCAATTCGGCACTTGCTGCAGCTACATGTGCTTTGCTAGGTTCAGCCTCAGTGGTACAAGCAGAAGAGAGCGTTTGGGAAATGGATACCGCCTTACTCTATTATGGCGAAACAGACAGAGTAACGGCCGTCGAAGGTGTGTTCTCAGCGAAAAAAGATTTTGGTGATGAGCATGTTTTTTCTGGAAAATTGGTACTTGATACACTCACTGGGGCGTCTGCGACGGGAGCCGTTTCGCAACCCAATGCACAAACATTTACTCGTCCATCAGGCAAAGGGCAGTATGAGATTAATGGCGGAGACGTTCCTTTAGATGACACTTTTAAAGATACCCGTTTACAACTAGAAGCGCAGTGGACTCAACCTCTTTGGGACGACATGCGAGGTAGTGCGGGAGTGCATTTTTCAAAAGAGTATGATTATTTATCTGTTGCGGTTAATGGTTCTCTTGCAAGAGATTTCAATCAGAAAAACACCACCATATCGGCGGGGGTGTCGCTGGCGTTTGATACTATTGATCCAGAAGGTGGACGTCCCGTCGCTTTCTCTGAAATGGTCGTAAATCAAGGGCAGTTCGCCAATGACCAAGCCTATCAAGTCGCATTTGACGCCACTAGACAAAAAGATTCTGATGACAAAAATACAATTGACCTAATGTTTGGCGTAACCCAAGTTATCAACCGCAGAATGCTGATGCAATTTAACTATGGCTATTCTACGTCTGATGGTTATCACACCGATCCTTTCAAGGTTTTAAGTATCGTTAATGACCAAGGGGTAACTCAGTCGTTAGTACACGAGGACAGGCCTACAGAACGCACTCGGCATAGTTTCTATTGGCAAACCAAGTATGCCTTGGACAGCGGTGTTGCGGATATTTCCTATCGATACGCCACTGATGACTGGGATATCAATTCTCACACTATTGACTCTAGGTTGCGGTTTAACATCAGTGATAACACTTATATTCAGCCTCATTTTAGGTATTACCAGCAAGGAGCGGCTGAGTTTTATCAACCATTTTTGATGGAGGGTTCAATGCTACCAACCTTTGCCAGCGCTGATTATCGTTTAGGAGAAATGACTGCGTATACAGTGGGTCTAAAATATGGAATGAAAATGCCTAGTGGTAACGAGTGGGCATTTAGGTTGGAATATTATCAGCAAGATCCCAAAAACGCCGGTTTTGATGAGCCTGGGGTGTTACAGCAGCTTGATTTATACCCCAGTGTAAAAGCGGTAATTGCACAAATCAGTTATAGCTTTTAAAGTAGCGTTTTGTTTTAAGGGTGACCTTTGGAATCTGAATCTTTCAGCATCGTGCAACAAAACGACCATATAGTGGGTCGTTTTACCGCTATGGCAAGCCCATGTGAAATACTACTTGAAACTCAAGATCTAATACTTGCTAATCACCTAACTTCACTTGCCTATTCAGAAACCAAACGTATCGAACAAAAATTTAGCCGATATTTATCCAACAACCTTATGGCCAATATTAATCATAGTGAAGGGCAACCTGCAGTGATTGATGAAGAAACCTTTCGATTGCTGCAATTTGCCGATAGCTGTTTTGAATTAAGTGAAGGTCAGTTTGATATTACCTCAGGCGTATTACGTAGCGCGTGGAAATTTGATGGTTCAGATAATATTCCTACTTCTGAAACTGTGAAAGCACTTATGTCGGGTATCGGTTGGCATAAGGTTAAATTTGATAAAAAATCAATTACCTTGGCTAAGGATATGGAGTTGGATTTTGGTGGAATTGGTAAAGAATACGCTGTGGATTGTGCTGCCAAATTATGTTCTAAATATGCACCGAACCTATCGGTGGTTATAAATTTTGGTGGCGATATTCAGGTAACCCAACCACGAAAAAATAAACAACCATGGAACATAGCAATCGAAAGTCCTGAAGCAAACAAGGCTACAACTAAAATTCTACAAATAGTGAGTGGTGGATTGGCTACTAGCGGTGATGCTAGGCGTTTCTTATTAAAAAACGGCAAGCGTTATAGTCATATTCTCAATCCTAAAACCGGCTATCCCATCGAAAATTCACCTAGGTCAGTGACTGTCGCTGCGCCGCATTGCATTCAAGCTGGACTCTTGGCGACTTTATCCTTATTGCAAGGAGCCAACGCAGAATCATTTTTGCATCAGCAAGGCATTAAGTTTTGGTGTTATCGATAAAGTTGTGGATACAGTGCATTTGTTTATGCTTTCAAGATAAATACGACAGTTAACTTCGATACAGTGTCTTAATCAAATGAAAGCCGAATTGGGTTTTGATTGGCCCATGCACGGTGAGTATTTCCTTTTTAAATACCACATTGTCAAAGGCTTTAACCATAGTCCCTGGGCTGAATTCACCTAAGTCACCGCCTTTTTTACCTGAAGGACAAATGGAATGTTTTTTGGCTAACTGGTGGAAGTTTCCACCCTTATCGAGCTGGCTCTTGAGTTTTTCGGCTAGGGCTTTATCTTTTACTAAAATGTGGCAGGCGCAGGCTTTCATGTCGTTATGCTCAATGTGCTCATTCTTAAAACGTGGTTTCAGGATAACATCTAGTGAGCGTCAAGCGAGGAGTAAAAACAGAAAAAGAGCCTAAGCTCTTTTTCTGTCTGATTATCAAGGGTGCTTCAAAAAAACTTATTTAATAAATAACATTTCTTGATACTTAGGCAACGGCCACAAGTCGTCAGATACCACAAGCTCGAGTGCGTCGGCGTGAGAGCGCACTTCCAGCATTAGTGGACATAACACATCAGCACAATGGTTCATATGAGCTTCTGTGCTGTCAAACTCTTCAATACTCATAGCTTCTTTGAGTTTGCCAACTGCGGCCATCATGGCGTCGGTTTCAGAGGCAATTTCATCGATACTATTGTGACTGATTGTAATATTTAGATTGCTAAGATTAGTCGCGGCGCTTGAAAGACTATCAAGATACTGAACGGTCGCCGGATATATTCTGGTGTTCGCTATACCAACAACTAACTTGGCTTCGACTTCAATCGACAATATGTATTGTTCCGCGTATACCTCAAAACGGCTCGCAAGCTCAGCTGGCGAGAGCACACCAGTAGACTCAAATAACTTAATGACCGACTCTTCTTTAAACGCAGGTAATGCATCGGCGCTGGTAGGTATATTTTTTAAGCCTCGCTCTTCAACCGCCGCTTTATGCCATTCACTTGAATAACCATCACCGCCAAATATCACGTTGCCATGCTCTTGCATAAGTTCTTGCAGCACGGTAATGACTGCGGCAGTTTTATCTTCACCTTTAGTTATGACCGACTCAAGTTTATCTGCTATCCAATTGAGTGAGTCCGCCAACATAGTATTCATAGCGACTAACGGACCAGACACAGACTGTGACGAACCTACTGCTCTGAATTCAAAGCGGTTTCCAGTAAATGCAAATGGAGAGGTACGGTTACGATCACCTGGATCACGTTCAAATTGTAGGATTTGCGACAAACCAAGATCCATCAAACCGCCTTTGGTTTTTGCTAGTAATTTGCCTTCTTTGATATCGTTGAAAACACTCTCCAACTGGGTACCCAAATAGACGGACAATATGGCTGGTGGTGCTTCGTTGGCCCCAAGTCGGTGGTCGTTAGCGGCAGAGGCAATAACGGCACGTAAAAGCGGGCCATATTTGTGTACACCGCGAATTACGGCCCCGCAGAATAATAAGAAGTTGAGGTTGTCATGGGGTGTGCTACCCGGATCTAATAAATTACCCTGAGTGGCATTTCCTACCGACCAGTTAACGTGTTTACCTGAACCATTAACGCCTGCAAAAGGTTTTTCATGTAACAAGCATAAAAAGCCGTGCTCTTTGGCTGTGCTTTTCATTAGAGTCATTAACAGCTGTTGGTGATCAGCTGCAACGTTAGCCGCTTCAAAGTATGGCGCAATTTCAAACTGGCCGGGGGCAACTTCATTATGGTGAGTTTTAGCCGGAATACCTAAGCGGTAGAGTTTGTCTTCGAAATCTTGCATGAACACTTGTACTCGAGCCGGTATGGCCCCGAAATAGTGATCATCAAACTGTTGACCTTTGGCCGGAGGTGCACCAAATAATGTGCGCCCCGCCAATAATAAATCTGGTCGCGCGTTGGCGAAGTGTTCGTCGACCAAGAAATATTCTTGTTCTGCACCACAGCTTGAATTCAATGTGGCAATCTCGGTTTCACCCATAAGAGACAGAACTTTTTGCGCGGCTTTATCCATGGCTTTGTTTGAGCGAAGCAAAGGAATTTTTTTATCGAGTGCTTCGCCAGTCCAAGACATAAACACACTTGGGATCATCAATGTCGCGCCATTAGCAGTTTGCATCACATAGGCAGGGCTAGTGGGATCCCATGCAGTATACCCTCGTGCCGCATTGGTCATACGCAAGCTACCATTAGGGAAAGAAGAACCATCTGGCTCTCCTTTAATCAATAAACTGCCAGTGAATTCAGTTATTGCACCACCGTCTGAATTAGTGATGATAAATCCATCATGCTTTTCAGCAGTAATATTGGTCATAGGGTAAAAGATGTGGGAGAAAAATTTCACGCCTTTGGTTATTGCCCAATCTTTCATGGCTGCAGCTACAATATCAGCTGTAGCTGAGTCTAATGTTGCACCTGTTTGAACGGTTTTTTTAATCGCTTTGAATGCGTTTTTTGATAACGCCTCTTCCATTGCAGCCAGACCAAAAACATCTGTCGCCCAAATTTTGCTCAATGGTTCAGGTGTTTTGCACGCTTTTGGTGCTCGATTAGTGATTTCAGTTATTGCATTTTTACGTGATGTCATTCCACTCATATCTTGTCCTTCGCTTATTTTTAAAGGGGATTCAAAGATTTACTCAGTAGTCATAGAGAAAATCTTTGCGGGTCTAAGCAAAGACAAAGCACCTTTTAGGCCAGATATGGAGTATTAAAATTCGTATTCTAAGGCGAACCTTAGAGTATGGTCTTTGGAGTCGCCGTTTAGGCCAGCAATAAAGGCCAATTCCCACTTAAGCTGTTTTTGCCCTGTATACCTGTGCACCCCCATAAAACCGGGGCCTACCCCAACAAAGTCCTCACCCGTGTAAATTTCGATAGAGGGTTGTAATGCAGCTAAATAGCGATAGCGATATTTGAGCCGAAATTCAGTTTCAAACTCATCTTCAATGTCTTTGCCCCATTCATAAACCAACAAAGCATTGATGGTTAAACTGGTTTGCGTAAATTCTTTTTCAAATAAAATACCGCTGGTAAATTCGTAAATGTCTTCTTTATGTTGTTTTTCAAGCTCAAACAGTGCCCCCCAATCGGCCCAAAATTCGCCTTGTTCTGTTAACATCCAGCGGGTTTCTATTTCAAAAGCCTGTAAACCAAAGTCGCCGGTATCGTCTCTTTCTCCAACGATATAGGCTTCAATTGTCAGGTATTCTGAAAGGGCATGTCCGTAAGCTAAACGTTGCGCTAAAACATTACCATCATCGTTTTGCCTAGATGTAAATCGCCACTCTAACTCTCGTTCATTGGCCAAAACGTAGGGACTGTAAACCTTGTCAACTGGAATGCCGTCAGCCCAGCTTAGTGGGATAAAAAATAGAGTGTATAAAAGCGCAGTAGATAAGCGATAAAGGGCGTTCATTGGTTGTTACCTGAGTGCGTAGTTGAAGCTAGATTGAGCCAATAAAAAATAGCGAGAGGCAGGGTTAAAGCGCAAACATAAACCACGACTTGCGCAATAGATGGGGTAGCCTGGTAGCCGAACAAAACATTAAATAAATGACCAAACTCAAACTCATTGCTGAGAAAGTGTTGGCTATTCCAAGCAGTGGTTGATGCGTTGATAAGATCGATCTGAACTAATAAAGGTATCGCGTTGACGAGTTGCCCCGTTGCATAAATAAGCACCAACAGCCAGGTCGCCCAAAGCCCGCATCTTTGTTTTAACCATTGAGCCGCAAGATACAACAATATGGCTAAGCTGAGACAAATTCCTAAACCTAAAAATGTACCGAGTAACATAGATTGCAGCACGTTGCTTTGATTCAAGTAACCATTAAAATACAAGATAAAGTTACTGCCTTTAGACACTATGGTCAGACTAACCATTATGCCTGTAACCCAGTAAACAAAATATCGATTCGACCACTTAGGAAAAGTTAACCCACAAGCTAGAACTAAGGCCAACAGATACACCAATAATTGCGAAAACCATAACGACAATTCAATACCTATGCCACCAAACCACTGCCCAATAGTATGGATTTGATTGATGTATATCAGGCTCAAAATGGCACTCGCGACTAAAGATATTAAAAGCCATGATTGGCTCTTAGGTAGGTGTGCGTACAGGTAAGCAATTAACACCAAAATGGGCAACGCATCACGCAAAAATAAAATGACTGTGTTAATGAGCATTGGGCATCTTCAACTTTTGTCGTTCAACAATGACAGCACCGCGGGCAGTATTAGGATTATATTCACCAAAGAAATTGTATTCTCCAGGCTGGAGTGGTCCAATAAATATGGTTGCTTTTTGATTGGCAAAAATCACTTTTTCTCTATTGAGAGAAAAACTATCAAATTCTTCTGGCGTATTGTCTTGATTCTCTATTATCAATTTGACCTTTTGGTTTGCAGGAATAGTGATCCGCGATGGGAAAAACAGGTGATCTTTAAGCTGAACATGGTACTCAGTTACCGCTGCTAACACAGGGAAACACCCTAAGACACATAATGTGCCAAGGGATAGTGGTATATAACCTAACCATTTATGCATTGGGCTGACCTTGCGGAAAAATCAGTTCAACTGATAAGCCCGATAATTGTTTAGAACGACTTAATTTTAGTGTGGCTTTATGTAACGCAGCGATATGTTTTGAAATGGCTAAACCTAAACCACAGCCAGATGTGTTACTTGTGTGTCGATCTCCTCCAATTCGGTAGAAACGTTCAAACACTCTTTGATATTCAGATTCATCAATGCCCGGACCTGCATCTTCTACCTGAATCACAACCTGACTGTTCACTTCCTTCAACGTCACTCTAATCAAACCGCCTTCTGGTGAATATTTACTCGCATTGGAGATTAAGTTTTGCAGCAGAATGCCCAGTGAAAATTCATCCCCTCGAATATTGGCACCTTTGCCAATTAGTTCTATTTCTTGCTTTTTGGTTTCAATTTGTGGAAATAAACTAGCGATAACAGTTTGGCAAAGTACTGCAGTGTCTAGTGTTTCAAACTGACCTTGGTATTGTTCGGGGTTGGTGCGGTTAAGTAATAAAATTTGCTCGACTACATGACTCATGCGTTCGATACCTTGCTGCAGATATTGCATGTTGGTGTCTGTGGTATTGTTAAGTTCTATTGCCAAATTATGTGCATTGATCTTCAACACACTCAAGGGCGTGCGTAATTCATGAGCTGCATCAGAGGCAAAGCGTTTTTCTCGGGAAAAAGCAGCATCTAGTCGCTCAAACAATTGATTTAAGGTTTCTAAGACTGGGCTGAGTTCGTTATTTTGATTTTGCTGCTCAATAGAACTGAAGTCGTCAGCTTTTTTGGTTCGTAATTTTTCCGATAACAGCCGTAAGGGGCGCAGCCCTGAACTCACCAACAAAAATATAATGACCGCTAACAACGGAATACACAATACCAGTGGCGTCACGGCGGCTAGGATCATTTGTTCCGCTAGCTCAAAACGTCTGTTTACAGGCTGTGCCACCAAAACCCATTTGTTACTCGATTCAAAAAAGTGCCCGTAGGTACGCCAACGCTGGGCTAAAAAATTGTTCTCAGAGAATTCATTTTTGAAATCGCTAATAGCAGTGTTTAACTTTGGGTGGGAGTTAACTAATAATTTATTGTGTTGCCATATTTGAAAAATAAAAGCGGCATCTGTTTGTGGTGTTAATGATTGGGTACTTAAGTCGGTAATGTCGACTAAAACAAGTGTCAAAGAGCGTAGCTCATTATCAAATACACTGGTCGCTTTTGCCATACTGCTACGGTAACCCTGAATCGCAGCGGCAAAAGTGACCAATGTAATAACCGACAATAAAATCAGCGTTAGATAACGGCGTATAGACACATTTAGGACTCTATTTTGGAGGAGGCTTTAACGCTGTACCCTACACCGCGAATTGTTTTGATAAAAGCCTCAGGGAGTTTTTTACGAAGGTGGTGAATATGCACTTCCACTGCGTTACTCGCTACTTCTTCACCCCACTCGTATAATTTAGATTCAAGCTGCTCTCGTGATTGTATTCGCCCAGCCTGTTCTAACAGCACTTTTAACAACATAAATTCTTTGCGTGATAGCTCGACAAAGTTACCTGCAACAGTTAGTTCGTGGGAAGCGCAGTCTAAATTTACTTCTCCTATCGTAATAGTCGAACTGGTAGCTGTGCCTAATCTTCTCTCGATAACACGCAGGCGAGCAATCAGCTCGTTTACATCAAAAGGTTTACTTAGATAATCATCAGCCCCTTTATCAAGCCCTTTTATTTTGTCTTCAATTGAATCTCGAGCAGTTAATATCAACACGGGCAGTTTTAAATTTCTTTGTCTTATTTGTTTCAGTAACACTAGGCCATCCATGTCAGGTAAACCTAAATCGAGGATCAGCATGTCACATTCATTGGTATCGATGGCAAGCAACGCGGATTTGGCATCGGCCACATGATTAGCTGTAAACCCTTCAGTTCTGAGTGATTGATGCAGCGCGGTAGCTAATGGTAAATCATCTTCAACTAATAAAATTCGCATAGTTTAATGGGTTCTTTAAGGCGGACTTTCACTTCGCTCAAAAAGCAACAATCGGCAATTCACCTTAGTTAAGTGAAACGTAAAGTCCAAGTTTAATCAGGTTTTCTTAAGTCATCCTTAAGGGGCAGGTTTTCTGCAGGGTTTTCTTTGCGTTCAAATTCACCCTCTATGATATCTTCAGATTGATTGCTACTGTGAGTTTGGTGTTGAGTATAGTTGCCATTAAAGGATTGAGTGACCACCTTAACTGATAAGTGTTTGAGTAATCCTTTGGCGATGATTGGGCGTGTCATAGGTAAGCTCAATAAAAACCCGATCCCGTCTGTAATAAAACCAGGTGTAACCAATAAAATCCCTGCAATGACCAGCAATAAACCTTCAGCCATTTCTTGACCAGGCATAGTGCCAGACTGCATTTTTTGTTGAGCTTGCATCAAGGTGCTAAGCCCTTGTTGTCTAACTAATTGCGCTCCCGAGAAGGCAGTTAAGATAACGATAGCTACCGTATACCAGCCCCCAATTTGTTCCCCTACGTTAAGTAAAATGGCGATTTCAACAATAGGTAAAATGGCGAACAATAAAAATAGTTTAAACAAAGGAGCCTCGTTATTTGGGTGATACCTACAACGTTAAGGTATAACCTATTTTTGATGGGGTTTGATATAATACTGGTATTAAAACTCCAAAAACCAAGTGATGCATTGTTACAGAGTGTTGCGTCATTTGTCTAATTAGTTAAATGTCTCGGGGGTGTTTATCTTAATTTTGGGTAAATTGACTCAAGGGTGAAATTTGCTGAACTAATTTGGGGTCTGTAAACAAAGTGAGGTGCAGTCTTAATTATTTGTTAAGGTTCGTCCATTAAAGTATAAATAATACCCACTGGCATTTCGCCAAATTACCTTAAAAGAAGAAGTGTTGTAGATGAATTTGAGTTTGAGATATTTTATTTTAGTGCTGACTTTTGGTTTGTTCTCAACTGCAAGTTTGGCGCAAATCGCGGATCCATTAGCCGATTTGTTTGCTGAAGAACCAGAGTTTTTACAGGTTGACCAAGCGTTTCAATTTGATTTCGCCCAGCAAGGCGATCAACTCACCTTAAGCTGGAAAGTAGCAGACGGCTACTACCTATATAAAAAGCAGTTTAAGACAGTCGCTAAAGAAGCTGAATTGGGAGCCCCTATTTTTCCTGCTGCCGAACAAGTAGAAGACGAGTTTTTTGGTTTGTCAGACGTTTTTCGAGGACAACTGGATATAACTTATCCTATTGTTACTTCGGTACAAGATGGCATAGTGAAAATTCGCTATCAAGGCTGTGCAGACGCGGGATTGTGTTACCCACCAACTACTAAAGAGGTGTACCTAAATCAAGTTGGCACCACTGAAATTGAAAATATTAAGTCTACAACAACTTCGTCAGATGCAGTGCCTGCTGAAAAAACCGTTTCGGAACAGTTTGAGTTAGCCAGCTTGTTGTCTAGCGAACAAAGTTTAGTCATCACTTTGTTGTTATTTTTAGGCCTAGGAATTGGCCTAGCTTTTACGCCTTGTGTATTCCCTATGTATCCAATTCTATCTGGGATAGTTATAGGTCAAGGTAAGAGTATAAGCACGTCACGGGCTTTGACGCTATCGTTTGTATATGTACAGGGCATGGCAATTACCTACTCGTTATTGGGGCTAGTCGTGGCTTCGGCAGGGGTGCAGTTTCAAGCAGGCTTGCAACACCCTGCTATCTTAATTGGGCTGATCGTGATTTTTGTGTTGTTGGCTGTAGTCATGTTTGGCGCTTATGAGCTTCAGTTGCCCTCTGCATGGCAAGAAAAGCTTAATGCCATGAGCAACAAACAAACCAGTGGCAGCTACATAGGTGTGCTTATTATGGGCGCAATTTCTGGGTTAGTGGCGTCTCCTTGCACTACCGCACCGCTAACAGGGATTTTGTTATTTATAGCCCAAAGTGGTGATTTGGTCTTGGGGTTCAGTGCTTTATATGTGTTGAGTCTAGGAATGGGGATCCCGCTCATGTTATTTGCTATTACCGGAGGTAAATTATTACCCAAAGCAGGTAATTGGATGAATGTGGTTAAAGTTACTTTCGGCTTTATGATGTTAGCGGTCGCCTTAATGTTTGTAGAGCGTTTGGTTAGCCATATCGCGACAGATATCGCTTGGACTTTACTCGGTTTAGTCACTTTTACGTATTTCTATGTGATGAATCAAAATACGCCTACCTCTTTTTACAAAGGGCTTAGGGCGTTGTTGATCTTTATTGGTCTGTTTATTTCAGCTGGTTATGGATATCAAACCATCAACTCCATGGGGTATGGCAACGGTGCGGTTCAATCTACGAGTCAGTCAGTTGCCCATCCTACATTTGTAAAAGTCAGTAACCTTGAAGAGTTTAATCAGGCGTTAGCCGATGCCAATGCTCAAGGTAAATCGGTGATGTTAGACCTTTATGCAG
>NZ_JAHKQO010000022.1 GCF_018861065.1 Paraglaciecola arctica | reverse complement strand
CTTAAGATGTTGTCCGTAGCCCCTCTTAAGCGGGAGGCGCATATTACGCTATCTCCATTTGATGTCAACAATTTATTTAAAATAATTTCAAAACAAATCTCGCTGCATCCCGCATCAAACATAGCCTTGGCTAATTAGCAACTTGTTAGAATTTCTAACTCGTTGCGAGAGTCCTAAGTGGTCTCCCTTGAAGCGAGGGCGCATTATAGAGACAACACATTCCTATGCAAGCACTAATTTAAAATAAATGTTTAAGTGACCAAAAAGCCATCAACCTGTGCATTTATTTGGCGATTTATGCTGAAAAATCGCGGTTTTAATTTGATATGATAGATCTGTTAATTTTAAAACAGGAATAACCATGGCCATTCGAAGTTATAAAGATAAATTCCCGAATATTGAAGAGCATTGTTATATAGACAGTTCAGCAGTATTAGTTGGCGACGTTACATGTGCCGAGCATGCCAGTATTTGGCCTCTTGTTGCTGCTAGAGGAGATGTCAACTATATAGAAATAGGTGCTCGAACTAATATCCAAGACGGGACTGTATTACATGTCAGTAGAGTAAGTGATTCTAATCCCTTAGGTTTTCCACTTGTAATAGGTGCTGATGTGACGGTGGGTCATAAATGTATGTTGCACGGATGTACATTGGGGGATCGTATACTAGTTGGCATGGGAGCCATTATTATGGATGGGGCGATTGTGGAAGACGATGTATTGATAGGTGCCGGCACATTAGTACCACCAAATAAAACTCTTAAGAGTGGTTATTTATATAAAGGCAACCCAATGCAACAAGCTCGCGCGCTAAAAGACAGCGAACTAGCCTTTTTAAAACAGTCAGCTCTAAACTACGTAAAACTTAAAGATGAATACATTGCCGACTCAGAGTAACTATAATTTCAATACCCATACACTTCAGTAGCGGTGAGCCATAACTCACCGTCAGTATTAAGGTTATCTTGTTCGAGTTGAGATTCGATTAGTTCTTCTAGTTCAAATTGCTTAGTTTCATAAAGTTTGATTAAGTCTGGTTTGTCTGAACCAACGATATAACAAATCAGCATTTGCCCTGACGACATTATATCTACTTTAAGTGCGCTTTTTGATTCAATATAAGTACAACCATCTAACACCTGGATAGCCTGGTTCATAGAGTACTTCTTAAGGATTGAATTACAGGGACAACATTTGGCCGATATCCAGTCCACAAATAAAAACTTTCGGCCGCTTGCCCGACTAACATGCCTAACCCGTCAAAGGTATTTACCACACCTAGGTTTTGCGCATGCTGCATAAATACCGTTGGTTTATCAGCATAACTCATATCATAAACACAAGTACAACTGCTAATGACAGAATCAGGGATCGCCGGTAACTCACCAGTTAAACTGGCGGAAGTTGAATTAATGATTAAATCGAAAGCTTGCGGCGCCTTATTTAGCTGGTTAAAGCCAAGACCAATAAAATTGTCTTGCGGTATTAACGCGGCTAACTGTTCGGCCTTTGCTTGTGTTCGGTTGGCAATGCTTAAAGATGCTGGCTCTAAAGCCAAGATTGATTGCAAGACCCCCCTAGCTGCACCACCAGCACCTAACAATAAAATGTGGGCATCCTTGATTTGCACCCCCAATCGCAGTAAATCTTGTACTAAACCACAGCCATCTGTGGTGTCACCTAAAAAACTACCATCTTCTCTCCTAATGACTGTATTCACTGCTCCAGCAATTTTAGCCGCAGCTGACAGTTCACCTACCCACTTTGCGACTTGTTCTTTAAAGGGTGCAGTTACATTACAACCCATTGCTTGAGGGTCTTGGAAAAAATCAATTAAGGTTGCAATAAAATCTTCTTTGGTAGCAAGGTTACGCCCGTACTCAATTTTAAGCTCAGCTTGTTCGGCAAACATCTGGTGAATACTAGGTGATTTACTTTGCGCAATTGGGTTTCCGAATACAGTATATTTATTCACGACAACCAATCTCTTGGATGCAAATAATTTGCATATAAATCCGCTTCTTTACTTTCTGGTTCAGGCTCGAAGCAATACTCCCAACGAGCTAGTGGAGGCATAGACATCAATATAGATTCAGTGCGACCACCCGTTTGCAAGCCAAACAATGTGCCTCTGTCGTATACTAAATTAAATTCAACGTAGCGGCCTCGTCGGTATAATTGAAAGTCGCGCTCTGTTTCGCCAAAACTTGTATCTTTGCGCTTTTCTACAATAGGCACGTAAGCATCTAAAAATCCGTTACCCACTGCCTGCATAAACTTAAAGCTCTTTTCAAACCCTTGTTTATTAAGGTCATCAAAAAATAACCCTCCAACCCCTCGAGTCTCGTTTCGATGTTTCAAATAAAAATAGTCATCGCACCATTTTTTATATTCAGGATAGACCTCATCGCCAAACGGTGCGCAAAGCTTATTAGCAACACTATGCCAATGCACAACATCTTCATGGAATGGATAAAATGGTGTCAGATCAAACCCACCTCCAAACCACCAAACCGCTTTTTCCCCTGGCTTTTCAGCTATAAAAAAACGTACATTGGCATGAGTGGTAGGCACATAGGGGTTATGCGGATGAAGAACCAAAGAGACTCCCACCGCTTGAAAGCTTCGACCTGCGAGTTCAGGTCGAGCGGCTGTGGCTGACGCTGGCAATTCTCCACCGTATACATGAGAAAAATTAACCCCACCTTGCTCTATTACGTTACCGCCAGTTAATACTCGGGTTCGACCACCGCCACCTAGCTCTCTTTGCCAATTATCCTCGACAAAACTTCCTTTGCCATCCACCAACTCTAAGGTTTGGCAAATATTATCTTGTAACTTAAGTAGATACTCTTTTACTTTTTGTAAATCTGGTACTGAATCTGCTGTCATCTGACTAATTGTCTCTTATAGTTTGCCCTGAAATTCCATGACGGATTTGACTAGGCTTATTTGCCCCGCCTAATTCGCCGTCCACCAACAATAGGGTCTTATCAAATTGATGAAATAAATGTGCTGGTGTAGTGGCAGGTTTTGCCCCAGACACATTAGCACTAGTGGATATCAAAGGCTTGCCAAATAACTCACATAATTGACTTACAACAAGGTGTTGGCTTACTCGTACGGCAACCAACTCACTGTCACCCGTCACCCACTTAGGGCATTGTTTCGACGCAGGAAGTAACCAAGTTACTGGTCCCGGCCAACTAGAAAATATCTCACTACGCATGTTCATGGGGATCTTCGCATCATCAACATAGGGCAATAATTGCGAATAGGTTTTGGCTACCAAAATCATCCCTTTTTCAATAGGACGTTTTTTCAAGGCCAATAACTTATGCACGGCAATTTCGTTATCAGGATCACATCCAAGCCCAAACACGGCTTCAGTTGGATAAGCTAACAATTCCCCTAGTTTTAACTTCTCAGCAATTAGGTCTGCATCTTCAGTGATTGATAGTGGTTTCATATTTAGTCAGTTTTCAACTCAATGCGAGCTTGTGCATCTGCCGCAGTATCTAACTCAGGTGCGCAAAACAAAATACGTGATGACGCGATATCTTGTTCAATCAAATAGCGTTTCAGGTTATTCTGACGTTGTGTTCCCATAGCTTTAAGTGTGGCTTGTTGCTCAGCGTTCAAAGTAGTTGATGTAGCTAACCCCAAATCAGAAAAAGTACCAATGGCACAGGTTTTTAATTGCAACTCTGATTTGTCTTGCATCAACAGTACGAGTTCAGATAAATATTGTTGATTTTCTTCTGTGAGTTCCACTATTCCGTTTTGGAACATTAATGGTTCAAACTTCACTTTCAGCAAGTATTCAGCACCGGAAATCGCCACAGACACCACTGACGCATAAGGTACAAAAGTGGTCATCAGATAACTTTTAGCTTGAGACATTGCGGCCTTTTTTAATACTAAGCCAAGGAAACTCTCTACACCAAATGAAGGTTCTGCGACATTTCCTCGCAGAGGTACTCCCAAATTAATATTACCTTGATCATCTTTTAATAACCCTAAGGCATAGTTTAACGGCATCGCTTTACCTTCTTTAAGGGTACCTTGTTCGACTTCGTCAGCGCTAGACATATCAACACCACGCAAAAACAACTTAGTCTCTCCGTCAATTTCTCCGTCTTCAATAGTTACCTCAACACCCACGTCTAACTGTCCAGTTTTCATCTCAAAACCCAAACCGTCTTTCACATAGGGAGACACGGAAGGTAAATCTAGTTCGTTTATATTGGCAGAAAACAATGCGTTGAGCTTATCGGCAAATGGCCTTGCGTGTCCTTTAGCTTCAATTTTTAAATAGTTATCATCTTTAGCAACCAATTCAAATCGGCTTTCTAATGAGTTGTCTCTGCTATCAAAGGGCCCTGCTTGTAAGGTTTCAATGCTAATATTTTGCACGAAGGCAGGAGAAACACTTTGGTCGTTGATTTGGATATGAGCTGTATCGCTAAGCAACAATTTTGCCACAGCAATAGTCAACGCAGTTGAGTCTTCTGGGGTAGATTCAACTTGTTCCGTCGTCTCAGCAGAGGGAATTTGTTGCGGTTTACTAGCCGAAGCCTCGGTATTATTTTGTACATCTGGAGTGAGTGCTGATGTATCTACCATACTCACGATACTTTTATCTGGGTTAACTTTAATATCGGTTTTAAGTCCAGCGATGGAAACAGTATCTATATTCATATGATTATCACTAAACTGGATATCAGAGACAGATAATTGCGCAACACTTAGAATCGGTGCAGGCTCACTCAATGTTTTATCTTCAGAAAGATTAAGCGAGTCGATGTCTAATTTCTCGATAACTACACTGGGTTGCATTTCCAATAACTGCACATCTGTAGTCATCTTAATCTGGTCCCAATTAACCACACTATTACTAGCAGTCTGCAATCCAACGTTACCTTGACTCAACTGAGTTGTCACTGCAGTCGTTAGCTGCTCAATGGCACCATTTGGTAAAACACTTACACTTAAATTATCAATTGTAATCACATCGCTTGCACCCTCAACAATCCAAGGGGCATAGTTAAGATCAAGGTCCGTCAAGGACAACACAATTTGCTCACTTTCTACTTGAATGTTTTCGGGAGCCAACTTAACTTTAGGGTTTCCTTTGAGGGAAAATTCGCCTGATATCCCTATACCTAATTCAATCAACATTGGACTTAAGGTCGACAGGTCCAATTGCTCCAAAGAAAAATCACTATCAATGCTACCTGCCCCAGAATGCAAGGAGATCTCTGACTCAAGTGTCATTGGGGCGCCATTAACTAATGCGTCGAGAGTGAGTGAAAGTTGTTGCTGCAATTGACTAAGTGACGCATTATTAATCAGCAAATCATTTAATAATAATGTTTGTGGATTGCCATCAATATTCGAATTGAACAATAGCCGCTTTAGCTGTAACTCTGGGATGACCAAAGTAAAATCTAATGTAGACTCCTCCTCTAACGGCTCTTCCAAAGCGACGTTTTGTTCATCATCTGAGCTTGCTGAAACATCCACTCCCGCAACTACCATTTGTTGTTGCGTTTTGACTATTTCAACTGCGGTACCTTCAATCAAAAACTCCGAGACATACAGTTGCTTAAGTATCAGTCGATGCAAATGAACACTCACCTCAGCATAATCGATTACCAATACTTGTTTTTTATTTTGATCGTATAGCTGAAAATCATTAACGGTTAGAGTACTAGTAAAAGGGTTAAATCTGACGGTACTAGTTTCACCCAGAGACACTCCCATTTCTTGTAACGGATCTGTAGCAAAGTGGCGCGCGGCAAATGGAGATAGAATCCAAATCAATACATACAATGCCACCAGCAGTGACAACAGATATTTTAAGCTACGGATAAGCAGGTGTGGTTTGTTTTTTTTGTTTTGGGAGGTCATGGTCAATATCTAATAAAATAGTTAAAAACTCTGCCCGGGTAGAGGGAGAGGTTTGTGGAATTATTGTGGTTTAGGGATCTTACATTGGCATTGCTTCTGTGGGCATATCAATTCAACTTCAGACGCTCCTTTTTTCTGTTGCATAATAGGCCAGTTGCATTTTGGACAGGGATGAGCAACAGGAGGAAAATTCAATAGGTATTTACATTTTGGGTAATTATCACATGCAAAAAATGACTTGCCAAACTTATTTGTGCGTTTAGTAATATGGCCTTTTTTACAGGCGGGACAAGTTAGTTTGGTATCTTCGCTGTTGGAGTTTGACTGAATATAATCACACTCAGGGAAATCGCTGCAGCCAATGAACAACCCAAAACGCCCTTTTTTAATGACCAACAAAGATTGGCATTTAGGACACGAAGAGCCTTCTATGATTTTAATCTCGGGGCTTTCATATTCGTGTAGGGGTTTGGAAAAGTCACATTCAGGATAATGACTGCAACCAATAAAAGCTCCAGACTTTCCTCGTCTGATAGTTAATTTAGCATTACATTGAGGGCAAGGTCCGAAGGCTTGCTCAGTGGCACTGGCAGAAAACAATGAGTGATCAATCTTAGACATGTTACAGATCACTCTTAATATTCATAGATAAAACACAATCAGTGCAGTGGGCCTTCTGGTTCTTCAAACAACAAATCTTCCATCTGAGCGTATGCATTTTCTTTTCCTGGCACATTAAATAGCACCATCAGCACTACCCACTTCAAATCCTCTAAGCAAAATTCTTTAGAATCGATTTCCATCACTCTATCGATTACCATTTCTCGAATAGACGAATCCAATACATTAATTTGCTCTAAGAACATTAGAAAACCACGGCATTCAACATCCAAACGCATTTCTTCATCTTGAGTATAGATTCGAGTTACAAAAGAATTAGGCCCTTTGGCCAAATAGGGTTTGATATCGGTTTCTTGCAGTGCAGCAAGTTTTTCTAGCCAAGACAGCGCTTTATAAATTTCATCGTGATGAAAGCCGGCTCGAATTAATTCATCTGTAAGCTCGTCTTGATCAACGCGAATTTCAGTTTCACTGTGAATAAAGTTTTCAAATAGATACATGAGGATATCGAACATACTATTTTTCCCCCAATTTAATGTAACCGCCGGAAACAGCAATCACTAAACCACGCAATTCATATTCTAATAATTGTGACATTACTTCTGTTACTTCTATGCCGCTGCGCTGAGCCACTATATCTAGTGGGGTGACTTCAAAATCTACACTATCTAACAATTTGTCTGAAGCCAAGCTTTGTGTTGTATTTTTTTGCAATTTATCAACTTTTTCACTCGATTCTGGCGAAATGAGATGTTGAAACTCCTCATTAATATCTCCTACACATGTTACTAACTTTGCACCCTGTTGAATCAAATGATGACAACCCGCTGACATAGGGTTGTGAATATTTCCTGGCAGCGCAAATACTTCTCTGTTTTGCTCTAAAGCGTATCTTGCAGTAATTAATGAACCACTCTTTATCGCCGCTTCAACAATTAAAGTACCAACAGACAATCCACTAATAATACGATTGCGTCTCGGAAAGTACTCTGGTCGCCCTTTTGTAGCAGGTGCAAATTCAGAAATAATCACGCCGTTATTTTGCAAAATATCTTCGGCTAGTTTGATATGGTGGCGAGGATACATTTTATCAATGGCAGTGCCCAAAACAGCGATAGTTGTATAACCGCCTGATACCGCTCCTCGATGCGACAAACCGTCAATACCAAGGGCTAAACCGCTGGTAATTGTCCAACCACACTCACCTAAACGGGATGCGAAAAAATGGGCATTTTCTCTTCCCTGTGGGCTGGGAGAGCGACTTCCTACCATAGCGAGTTGATAATTATTCAGTTCTTGAGGATTACCATAGCCAAATAACAGTGGCGGAGGACTGGCTATTTGCTTCAGTAAACTAGGATATTGAGGGTGCTCAAAGTGAATTAGAAAACGATTTTCCTTAGCATTGAGCCATTCTAGACTAGTACTAATGAGACACTCATTAGGGCGCAATATGGCTTCAATTTGAAGTTGTTTGAAGCCAATTTGTAATAACGATGCTTTAGGAGCAACAAACAAATCAGCCAACCCAATTGCATGTTTTTCCTTTAATTTAAATAAACTTGCTACGGAAAAATTAGGGATCTGAGTTAGCTTCAACCAATTTTCAAGTTCACGGCCCTCAGTGCCGCTAGCCTCAACATCCTGTTGCATCTCTTGCTCCTTAGACGATCCCTATAATTGAACTCTTTAGGGGTTAGCGACTATCATCCCCCTTTTAATGACTTTAGCTGATTTGGTAATAAGTGCATAACTCGCAGTATCAAATGCCTTAAACACTAACACTTCGCCTACCTTTAAAGCAGGTTGACTAATTTCATCCCCTTGGCTAAAGGCACTGCGGATAGTGTCAGACTCTCCTTCATACTTAGGCTGTTTTCCGTCAACTATTCTGGGTCCCTGACTATATATGCCCATTACCATTCCGGCCGAAACTTGGTCTGAGCCGAGATCTAGCACCACCACATTATATTTACCCAGCAAATTATGCTGTTCTAAGTCGTCAATAATGAAGCCGGTTTGATTTTCAGCCGCGACCAACATAACCTCACTTGGTTCAGCGGTGACTGCCGGAATTATTTTGTCACCGCGTTTAACTTCAAGGTTAGCTTCTAATATTCTGATTAATGCCTGATTATTTAGCTCAGTGTCCACTAACTTAGCTTTCGCCAAATAGCGCACTTGTAAGCCGATAAAGTTGCCTTCCATATCGAACAACTCATTTTGTTTTCTTACAATGCTTAAATTTTCTTTACTGCGACGCGCAGCTTTCCCGAGTATTAGATTATCGGTGGTATAACGCACAGCGCCTTCTTCATTACCTAGAACATAGGGATAACGGTCGTAAACCTGTTGCGTCATGATCATTTCATTTTCTATATAGGGTTTAATAACAGACCATGGCAGCGCGGGTATAGGATTGGCTGCTTTAAGTGATTTAACACCCTCGGGAGACAGTTTTATTTCAGGCTTTGCTGTCTCTCTTTTTACTTTGAGTACAGTTTCACCTTTTTCGTTTTTAACTAACCGTAATTCGTCGCCGGGATAAATAAGGTGTGGATTAGTGATATATGTATTAGTGCGCCACAACTCTGGCCATTGCCAAGGCTTGTCCAAATACATATTGGAAATGCCCCACAGAGTATCGCCCTTTTGCACTATATACACTTCAGGAGCGGTATCCTTTACCAAAATGCTCTGTGCGAAACTATAGATCGGCAAAAGCACCAACAGTAACAGCGACCTAATTAATTTATTGCTCGTCATTCTTATATACACCTTGATGCAGTGACTATTATGTTTTGGATCGATTTACGCTAGAATAGCGCAGCTTGAAACGTATTAAATAGTCAATTCTATTTGATCGTATAGTAAATAATACACACACCAATACTAACTCTATCACTGTAGCGTAAAGTTTCTATTGGTTACATTAGTTCCTGAGTCTGAGACTCATTATAGTTGAATAATACAATGGCAATATTAGATGTATTGCGCTTTCCCGATGAGAGATTGCGCACAGTAGCAAAAAAAATTGAAGATGTTGATAAATCGATTACCGCCTTAATCAGCGATATGTTTGAAACTATGCGTGATGAAAACGGTATTGGTTTAGCGGCAACACAGGTCAACATTCATAAACGATTGGTGGTGATGGACGTCTCTGAAAATCAAGATGAACCTTTAGTATTTATCAATCCTGAAATTACTCACAGAGAAGGCAAAACCATTAGCGAAGAAGGTTGTTTGTCAGTACCCAACAATTATGCACAAGTCGAAAGATCTGAAAAAATTACAGTTGAGGCACTTGATAAAACGGGCAAACCTTTTTCCTTAGAAGCAGACGGTTTGTTGGCTATCTGTATTCAACATGAATTAGACCATTTAAAAGGTAAGTTATTTGTAGATTATCTATCTCCTCTTAAACGCCAAAGAATAAAGACTAAGTTAGAAAAAGAAGCCCGACTCGCGGCAAGAGGCTAAAACACAATTGAAAAAGCCCTTAAAAATTATATTTGCTGGGACTCCCGAGTTTGCAGCATTGCACTTGCAAGCACTAATTGATTCCGAACATGACGTCATTGCTGTTTACAGTCAACCAGACCGTCCAGCTGGTAGAGGCAAAAAATTACAAGCCAGTGCGGTAAAACAGTTAGCTTTGAAACATGACCTAGCTGTTTTCCAGCCAGAATCGCTAAAAACTCAGGAGTCACAATTGGCTTTGGCCGAGTTAAATGCCGATATCATGGTGGTAGTGGCCTATGGTTTGATTCTGCCTAGTGGCATTTTAAACGCTCCTAAATTGGGATGCCTTAATGTACATGGTTCATTACTGCCTAAATGGCGAGGGGCCGCCCCAATCCAGAGATCGCTATGGGCTGGAGACAGTGAGACTGGTGTAACCGTTATGCAAATGGACGAGGGGTTAGATACAGGAGCAATGTTATTAAAACATTCTCTTACCATCTCCAAAGATGATACCAGTGCGACCTTATATCAAAAGCTGGCAGAAATGGGCCCAACAGCGCTTTTGGAAACTTTGGATTCTTTAACTGAACTTCAACCTCAAATCCAAGATGATAAACTTGCCAGTTATGCAAAAAAACTGTCAAAAGAAGAAGCCAAAATTGATTGGCATTTATCAGCTGAACAAATTGAAAGAAATATCCGTGCTTTTAATCCTTGGCCGGTGGCTTTTTTCACGCGAAATAACGCTAATATTAAAGTGTACGCTTCTGAAGTGGTTATAAGTAACAGTGCTACTACCCCGCCGGGCGAGATTATTAAATCAGATAAGCAAGGAATTTTGGTGGCTACTGGCAATAACAGCTTATTAATCACAAAACTGCAACTGCCTGGCAAAAAGCCGATGTTAGCTGCCGATGTCTTAAACGGCAGAGCGGATTGGTTTGTTGAAGGTCACTCACTAATATGAATTATGTTTCATGAAGCCTAGATTTTTGAACCTACGAGCTGATGCCGCCAAAGTACTTCATCAAATTTTAGAAGAAGGGCAATCTGCAAGAGAATGTCTCCCATTGGCCCAATTACCTCATAAAGAGCAAGATAAAGCTTGGCTTCAAGAGATGGTCTACGGTGTTTTGCGCAATTTGCCTATTTTACAGTTTTGGCTCAGAAAACTACTCGATAAGCCCTTAAAAAACCGCTACAAGATTGTAGAACAGTTGATTATGTTAGGGTTTTACCAATTAGCTTTTAGCCGGGTTAGTCAACACGCAGCGGTGTCGGAAACTGTAGCTGCTTGCCAACCTCTCAATACCCAGGCCATGAAAGGATTGGTCAACGCTATCTTGCGTACATTTATTAGAGAAGAAATTTCACTACAACAAGCCCCAAATCAACAAATAGCTTCGGGTTTACCAAAGTGGTTATTCAAAAAGCTAGAAGCTGAATATCAAGATGGTTTTATCGATTTAATTGGTAATATGCAGCAAAAGGCCCCAATTTGGCTCAGGGTCAATACTCAACAAATTTCCCATGTTGATTTCGTAGAAACGCTAGGAAATGCCAGTATCGATTTTACCCTATCAACTGAGCACCCAGAAGCCATAATATTATCAAAGGGTTATGACGTAACAAGTTTACCTGGATTCGATAAGGGGTGGTTTGCCGTTCAAGACGGTGCGGCACAACTTGCAGCTCATTACCTAGAGCCCGCTCTGAATGAAACTATCTTAGACTGTTGTGCTGCACCGGGGGGGAAAACCTGTCATATAATCGAATCGCAACCCAATATAGCTAAAATTGTTGCACTCGAGATAAATCAACAGCGAGCCTTTAAGATTGAGGAAAATTTAAACAGGCTGGGACACAACGCCGAAATCGTAATAGGTGATGCAACTTTGCCCGAACAATGGTGGGACGGACACCTATTCGACCGAGTTTTGCTTGATGCACCCTGCTCAGCGACGGGTATCATTCGCCGCCATCCAGACATAAAGTGGTTACGTAAAGCCAAAGACATTGAAGTTTTGGTCAATCTTCAAAAACAAATATTGGACGCCATATGGGCACTAATCAAACCGGGAGGAACGATGTTGTATGCAACCTGTTCTATTCTACCCGACGAAAACCATTTACAAATAAGTGATTTTTTATCACGAACACCTAACGCTTCGTTAGATAATAGGTTCTGCAACGATTCAGTAGATAAACCCGGTAAACAGATTTTGCCAGGAGATCAACAAATGGATGGTTTCTATTATGCCAGACTGCTAAAGTCTAAATAATAATAAGGTTTAAAGACCAAAAATGAAGATAATTATCCTTGGTGCAGGTCAAGTTGGCGCTACTCTAGCTGAAAATTTAGTCGGTGAAAAAAATGAAATCACCGTAATTGATTCAGATCCCAATACCCTGAGGCATTTGCAAGACAGGTTAGATTTGCAGGTTGTGGCAGGGATGGGATCGCATCCAGATATTCTGAAAAAAGCAGGGGCAGAAGACGCCGACATGCTGATTGCAGTGACTAACAGCGATGAAAGCAATATGATGGCCTGCCAAGTTGCCTATAGCCTATTCAAAACCCCAACAAAAATCGCCCGTGTACGCTCTGAGCAATACATCATTTATCAAGAGCAATTATTTAAACATCAAGACGTACCTGTGGACCACCTTATTGCCCCAGAGCAATTAGTCACTAAGGCAATAAAACGCCTGATAGATTACCCCGGGGCGTTACAAGTGGTGGAATTTGCAGAGGGTAAAGCCAGCTTGGTAGCAGTAAAAGCCTACTACGGCGGCCTCTTGGTAGGCCATGCCCTTTCTACACTTAAAGAACATATTCCTAATGTTGAAACCCGAGTGGCCGCCATATATCGCCGCGGAAAACCTATTCGCCCCCTAGGCACCACAATTATCGAAGCCGATGACGAAGTGTTTTTTATTGCTGCAACTAAACATATTCGTGCGGTTATGAGTGAACTGCAGAAATTGGAATCAAGTTACAAACGAATAATGATTGCTGGTGGAGGACTCATTGGCGCCGGTTTAGCCAAAATGTTAGAACATAACCACAATGTGAAGTTAATCGAGTTTAGTCCCGAACGAGCCAAATACCTGTCGGCCCACTTAGACAAAACCATTGTTTTTGCGGGTGATGCTTCAGATCATGAGTTGTTAACCGAAGAAAACGTCGAACAAGTAGACGCATTTATAGCTGTCACTAACGATGACGAAGCGAACATCATGTCGGCCATGTTAGCTAAACGACTAGGTGCGGCAAAAGCCATGGTACTCATCCAGCGCGGCGCTTATGTTGATTTAGTACAAGGTGGCGAAATTGATATTGCGTTTTCACCTCAACAAGCCACCATCTCTGCCCTTCTCACTCACATAAGGCGTGGAGACATAGTAAATGTTTACTCACTAAGGCGAGGTGCAGCAGAAGCGATTGAGGCAATCGCCCATGGCGATCAAAATACCTCAAAAGTAGTAGGTCGCGAAATCCGTGAAATTAAACTTCCTCCTGGGACCACTATAGGCGCAATAGTTCGTAGTGATGAGGTAATTATTGCTCATGGTGATACCAAAATTGAAGCCAATGACCACGTTATTCTATTCTTGGTTGATAAGAAGTTTATCAGTCATGTGGAGAAATTATTCCAACCCAGTGCATTCTTTTTTGGGTAGTGATTAGCAAATAAACTGACTGTTTTTTCCGTGAACCGTAACTTTTTATAGATTAGAATAATTATTCGAGGTAGCACGCAGCCCAATTCAGAAGTTCAATTTACGTAATTAAAGTGTTTGGTACGCCGCAGCGTCTGAAAGGTAAAAAGGAAGAGGCAAGCAATTGAGCAAAGTAGACATTAAAAAAGCTTGGGTAAGAGAAAGTAAATTTGGTGATTGGTTTCTAAACACTGATACATGGCTAATACATGTATTAAGAAGAGCACTCGATGATCTAGAAAAATTAATTCCTGAAGATAAACCAAAACGATTTCACACCATATTAGACATTGGTTCAGGCTTTGGGCATTCACTAATTGAACTAGATAATCGATTCTCTCCCAATACTATTATTGGATTGGATGTGGATCCAGATGTGGTTGATAAGGCCGGCAGCAATGGTCAAAAATGTCAGGCTAATATCGAATTTTTGATTAACAATGCCGCAGAAATTGACTTGCCAGATAACTCCGTTGATATGATTTTTTGTCATCAAACCTTTCATCATATAGTGGATCAAGATTCTGCGATTAAAGAATTCCATCGTGTACTTAAGCCGGACGGTTGTTTGTTGTTTGCTGAGTCTTGTCGACGTTATATCCATTCTACGGTTATTCGGGTGTTATTTCGGCATCCCATGCATGTACAAAAAACCGATCTGGAATATTTACAGCTTTTAGAAAAGGCGGGCTTTGACGTAGTAGAAAAACAATTGTCTCGCCCATTTTTATGGTGGTCTCGAGAAGATTTAGGCCTTTGGGAAACCCTCACTGGCAGAGTAGAAGATCCAGATTCAAGGGAAGAAACCCTTATAAATGGGGTGTTGTATAAATCACCTCAGTGATATGAATGCGCTATTTTGTGGTTCGATTACAAAAACTGAAATGTTTGCCTACGGTTTACTTCTCAAAGCTAATAATTCATTAGCAATTACTTTGACTTGTATGCGTATGGCCAAATAGTCAGGGTATTTTTTGGATATTCTGAGCTGAGTTTGTTTACCGAATTAAAGTAAATCGGCACCTGCTTTTCTCTTAAAGCATGGATATAAAATTGCGTTGGCCAGGCGTGCGGTGCATGGTTCAATTTATTCTGCACCCTAATTTGTGTCACATCAAAAGTCACAGCATTTTTAAGCGCTTGATTACTACCAGGAACAGTGTCTTGGGTATCAATATAGGCATCACTGAAGTTTGCGCAGCTACCAAAATATTTAATACCATAGTCCCAAAAAATGCCTGAATAAACAGATACAGGATCTAAGTAGGTAGTCTGAATACTCAAAGCCTCATTTCGCACTTTTAGAGCCTCACATATTCCCAATATAACGAACGAGCCACAACTGTGTCCCACTAAATGCACGCCTTGAAGCTTAGGTAAATACGCGAATTTCTCACCTAACTGCTCGCCAATTTTTTTACCATCAACAGAACAATTAAGAACATTATCCGAATAGGGTTGCCAGCCAAAACTGATATGTTGGCTATGTAATTTACTAAACGGCATCTGTTGCAGATGGGAATATTTGAGTTGTAATTCATCACTCCAACTTGCTGGTGAGTCTTTTACACCATGCACCGATAAAGTTAAATATTCGACATCAGTATCGAGGCTGATGTTAACAACATTTTGATAGTTTTTGGGCCAATGCATCGCCAGCAAAAAACCAACTGAGGTAACAATAAAGCACACTCCAGGCATGACGATACCTAGCCACCACAACCAAGGCACTATCCAATATTTTTGGTATATTTGTCGTACGCTACACATTCACGCCCTTAGTCAGCTAAAAATTCCAATTAAAGTGTTTCCCTTGCCACAAAGCAGACCAACGCTGAATTGTACAATTATTTTAAACACTTACAGTGCCGCAAAATTTAACGTAATATAACTTTGATTAGCAATTATCTTAAGTTGTAGATGAAACCAATATGCCACAATCTGAAATGAATCAATCAAGCGCAATCACAACCTCAGAATTTAAATATCCTACTGAGACATGATGTCAGCATTTAAAGTAACGGATCTCGGATATCGTTATGCAAATTCTTCGGTCCCCGCACTTCAAGACGTTAATATTAATCTAGACGCTGGACAATGCCTAGGTTTGATAGGCCCAAATGGAGCAGGAAAATCTACTCTTTTATCGATATTATCAGGTTTATTGATACCAACTTCAGGTACGCTACATTTTGGCCAAAACGAAAAAACAACCTTGTCTAAATTTGTACAAGAAAATGTAGCCTTAGTGCCCCAAGAATATGCTTTCTATCCTCAATTGAGCGTTTTACAGAATTTAGAATATTTCGTTAGTTTGTGTGGTTTAACTAACACTAAGGGCAAAATAAAAGTGCAGAGTGTTATGCAGCAATGCCAACTACAACAGGTCAGCACTCAAAAGGCTAAGCTTCTTTCAGGGGGATACAAGCGTAGATTAAACTTGGCGATCGCGTTGTTAAAAGATCCTCAAATACTTTATTTAGACGAACCAACTGTGGGTGTTGATCCGATTTCAAGAAGCGCTATCCTGACACTACTTAAGTCACTGAAGAATCAAGGAAAAACCATTGTTTACACTTCTCATTTGTTGACAGAAGTGCAAGATATATGTGACCAAGTAGTCATGCTAACTCGAGGAAAAGCTAACTATCTAAGCTTAAATACACAGCAAAAATTTATAACTATCACATTTGCTACAGCACTTTCTGAGAATTGGACTAAGCAGTTTCACGCCTTGCCCATCAAAGTCGAATGTAAAGAGGCCAAAGTTACAGCCTATATTGAAACATCAGAAGAATTACTGACGATGCTCGCTTTGATTGGTAACAGTCAACTGCCAATTCTCAACATTCACTATGATCAAACCTCATTAACCCAATATTACTTAAATCATATGGAAGAAAATGATAGTACAGAGTATTAAAAAGGAATTTATATTGGTGTTTAGCGATCTACATAGTGTCGCGGTTTTATTGCTGATGCCTGTTGTTTTTATGTTGATAATGACCTTTGCCATGAGTGAACGTCAAGAAGATATGATCCAAAACCTTCAGGTCGAATTTAAGACAAATAATGAATTCGAACAGATCTTGTTTGGACAATATCTTACTCATTTTGGTTACCGATTGCATCCGGAAATGCCCAAGGCAAACGCCAGCTTGGTTCTTGAGTCAAACTTAAAACAGCAGCTGTTTTCTAATCAACAACATCCATTGATTCAAATCGAATATAGCTCTGCAACCTCCCCTGCAATTCAAGCGTTGCTGAGCCAACATATACAACTTTCCTTTGCGCGATTAAAGCTACATATGTATATGCTTGATACTGGTGAAATTGATGAAGGATTACCCCTAGATAAACAAATGTCACAAATTAACCAGCAAACCGACACTTCCCAATATATTCACGTTACTAACAACAACTCGTCACTTCCAGTTATCAGTTATAGTGTGCCGTCTTGGTTAATTTTTGGAATTTATTTTATTGTATTACCTATTTCTGTCACTCTGTTGAATGAAGTACAAAATGGCACCTTAATCAGATTAAAGACTTTTCCTCTCAATTTGCATCACTACTTTTTAGTCAAATTGTTGGCCTTTTACCTATTTAGCGTGGGCCAGTTTTTACTTCTAAGTTTAATTGGCTGGCGCCTAATACCGCTATTAATTGAACAGCCTCCAGTGCCTTACAACCATTTGTGGGAACTATTGAGTACAGCCTTAATTGTATGCTTAGCCGCTGTCAGTTTTGCCTCAATTATTGCTTCATTGGTACGCAGCTTTGAACAAGCAATTGTGCTTGGTGGTGGCGTGAATATTATCATGGCGGCATTGAGTGGGTTTATGGTGCCGCTTGATATCATGCCAACAACCCTGCAACACATTGCCCAGTTTTCACCTATGTATTGGTCAGCCCAACTGGTTAAAGGCACTATGTATGGTCAATTTAGTGATGATCATTGGATGAGTTTTATCTATCTTGCAGTATTTGCATCAATTTCACTTACAATATCAGCGCTATTATTTAAGCGTCGCCTAAGGGAGCTTTCATGGAATTAGAAGAACTAAAAACACAATTAAAACAATTGATAGTGGTCGAATGTGACAAAGAAGATGATATGACTTGGGAAGATATCGAGGACGATGAGCCATTATTTGGTAATAAGTCTAAAGTAGGCTTAGATTCCCTCGACGCACTACAACTTGCCTTAGTATTAAAAGAGCACTTTGGCATAAAGGTAGAGGGCTCGAAAGAGTCTCGTAAACACTTACAATCCATTAATAGTATTGTCGAATATATCCAAACTGTTGGGCCAGCTAAATAACGTGGCGGTATATATTCATTCCAGTGTCAGTCATAGCGCCTGTGGTAATAGTTATTTGGATCCCTCTCTTAGGTTTTCTACTGTGCCAAACACTCGCCTAGAGGTGACTACAAACATTGAGGATGACCCGCAATATATACATTTTTTTGCGATGCATCAGATACCATTGGACAGCAGCGAAGCTAGGCTGTTTAGTAGTTTGACATCCGTATTCCAGCAGTTAATTGACAATAGCGAGTTAACATCAAGTGACCTTGCGCAAACGGCGCTTCTTTTAGGCTCCACATCTTTGGATATAGGTACTTTGACCCCATCTCAGGACAAAGCATTAGGATTACCTAAAATTGATCGCCTGAGTCAATATTTGCAACAATATTTTGGGTTGCACCCCTATAACCTAGTAGTCAATACCGCTTGTACCGCCAGTATAAATGCAGTGTCATACGGCAAAAAATTACTCGAACAAACGGCAATCAAACAAGTTATTGTTGTAGGTTGTGAGTTTTATAATAAGTTAACTACTGCAGGGTTCCATTCTTTAGATTTACTTAGTTCTGAGCAGCTTTTAGCCTTCCATGAAAAGCGTCAAGGGCTAATATTAGGTGAGGGTATAGGGGCACTATTATTGTCCGAAAACAAACCTTCGAAAAAACAATGTTATCAAATACTAGAAAGTGACTCTGCTTGTGATACATCAAGCCTTACCATGACAGTTGAAGATGGTAGCCATATAACCACTGTAATCAACCAAGCCATTACAAAATCTGGATTAAACCCAAAAAACATAAACTTAGTTAAAGTACATGGTACAGCCACATACAACAATGACCTTGCTGAATTTAACGCGTTCAACAATTACTTTGACGACCTTCCCCCTGTTTTGGCCCTAAAGCCTTTTATCGGTCATACCCTAGGGGCATGTGGTGTAATTGAATTGGCATTATTGGATTATTTACTGACTCAAGAAACACTTCCCGTACCGAGTTACGTGTCAGAACATCCGCAAAGTATCTTGTTACCTTTTGCTGAAGCAGATAAGGCAATCAAGAGTTTTAAGCATATATTGATTAATCACTGTGGGTTTGGTGGCAATAATGCAGCTCTAGTATTGGAGACAATTTAATCATGCAAATTACTTTATATAACTATGCCTGTTTTACTCATAGTCGCGCACTCGACAATAAAAGTTTGCGCCAGCAAATCAAACAAAAATATGCGGTAGCTGTGCGACGTTTGGATAATTTTACCTTGTGTGCTTTAGGGGCGGTAGCAGAGCTAGGCACAAAAAATCTTGACTTCAAAAAATACTCTTTAATAAGTTGTGCCCAGTATTTTTCTATCGAATTAATTCAGCAAATGTTACTCGACTTAAAGCAGAATCGTGCGATTCGCCCTTTAGACTTTGTAGCTACAGTAGGCAATGCTGCGAATTTTTATATTGCCAAAGAGTTTTCCATAGGCGGTAGCAATTTATTCATTGGTGCTGATACAGATGCCTTAAAGAAAAGTTTAATGCTTAGTGCTCTAGAAACCAATGCAGACGTGGAAGCGGCAGTAATATTACTAATTTGGCAAGAAACCGAATTAGAACGAGTCTGCCACGCTTTATTATTAGGCGCTCCCCAAGCACAACATAACATCTATCCCAAACTGCAAGACTTAAGTCAGCTCAGTTCTCTTGCCACTATTGATTTGCCAGCGGTAGTTGATGTTAATTTATAACTGAATATTGCTTAAACTTTCATTTTCGCTTTTTATGATGTTTGAGTTTAATGTTTTGAGTATTGCTGCCTTGTTGCAACAAAAAACAACTATCGAGAGGTATTGGTTCTCCCTTAAATAGTGAAGGATTATTACTAAAACCTACAGGTTCCAGTGGGATCCCCATTGAAGAACGCTCCAATGTTTGATTATTGTTTAAGTCCAAATACACACGAATACAGGTTAAACCAAAGGTTAGATCGTTTATTATCAATTTAACCTTTGGCTGTTGTGCCTGGCCCTCATCCACGAGTTCAGTCAGTTTATGTACTAACTCCAAATCATCCCATTTTAATTGGTCAGTTAGTGCCTCTTTGACTTGATAAACGGCTATATGAAGTTGCCCGGGTTTGTTGTCATGACCTTGGATTTCTATAGTCAATGCTTCTGCGAGTGCACTTGGCATATTCAAAAGTGCCCATAAAAAACTCACTAAAAAATATTTATTCTTCAACACACTTTGTCTCAGGGTTCACAAATAATCGTTAATAGGTATACTAACGGCTAACTTGTTGAAGGACAAACTGGCCCTCTATTTATGCGTAAAGTGCTTGCAATTAACTACTCTCAAACCGGTCAACTCTCTCGAATATTACAATCTATTAGTCAGCCAATTACCCAAAGTGAACAAATAGAATTCGAAGTCGTTAACGTAGAGCCGGCTAAACCATTCCCGTTTCCTTGGCCGTTTCTGCAATTTTTTAGGATTTTTCCTGAAACAGTGGCTATGGAACCTGTGGAACTAAAACCTATCACTCCCAAATACCAACAATATGACCTAGTCATTTTGTCCTATCAGGTGTGGTTTTTATCACCTTCATTACCCATTGCAACTTTTTTACAAAGTTCACAGGCGAAATCGTTGTTAGCTGACACTCCAGTTATCACTGTTATAGGCTGCCGCGGTATGTGGCTAATGGCGCAAGAAAAAGTCAAAGCACAGTTATCGAAATTACAAGCTAAGTTGTTGGACAATGTAGTACTAAGTGATGATTGCGGTGCATTTTTCAGCTTTCTAGCCACACCATTGTGGATGTTAACTGGCAACAAAAAGCCTCTTTCTTGGGTGCCAGCTGCCGGTGTATCTGACCAAGACATTGCTGATGCCGAACGTTTCGGTGTAGCAATTAAAAGTCGACTTGAGAATGACCCCACTCCTTTATCTCAAAGCATGTTTAAGGGATTATCGGCCGTTACCATCAATGAAAAACTAATCGCTAGTGAAAGAATGGCTAATCATAGTTTTGGTATCTGGTCAAAAATACTGCGCAAAATTGGTCCACAACAAAGCACCCGAAGAGCCCTTGGATTGACGGTGTACGTGGTATTTTTATTGACTCTGATTCTAACAGTTGTACCTATAAGCGCACTGATTAAGAAACTTATCTCACCATTAACACGAACCAAAATTACGGAACAAAAGAAGTATTATGCAGAGCCTTCAGGAGAATAATTAATCAATGACAAAACACGTTTACATCAACAACTTGTCTGTTGCTCTGCCTAATACTGTAGTCAACAATAATCAAATGGAAGATATTTTGGGTAAAGTAGGCGGGGTGAAGTCACGTGCCCGCGCTGTAATCTTGAGAAGTAATGGCATCAAACAACGTTACTATGCCATCGACCCAGAAACAGGAAAACAAAATTACACTAATGCTGCTTTAGCCGCGCAAGCTGTGCGAGGCTTGTTTAACGAAGACAGTGAAATGCAAGACATAGACACTTTAGTGGCTTCTTCGTCGATCCCTGATCAACTAATGCCTAACCACGGCGCCATGGTGCATGGTGAACTTAATAATCCTCCCTGTGAAATTGTATCAACTTCAGGGGTGTGTTTGTGTGGTGTCACCGCCCTTAAATACGCCTATCTCAATATCAAATCCGGTGAAAGTCGTAAAAGTGTAGTAGTAGCCAGTGAGTTAGCCTCAGCGGTGATGCATGCCCGGAATTTTGAGGCCGAGCGCCAGCATAAAATCGACTCATTGGCACAACACCCAGAAATGGCCTTTGAAAAAGACTTTCTTAGATGGATGTTATCAGACGGGGCAGGAGCAGCCTTGGTAACTGATCAACCCAATCCCGATGGACTGTCTTTGCGTTTGGATTGGATTGATAGCTTTTCTTTTGCCAATGAACTAGAAGCCTGTATGTATGCAGGTGCAGAAAAAGTAGAAGGCAAATTAAAAAGTTGGACCACATACAACAGTGAAGAGAGAGGCCAACAAGCAGTTTTTTCAGTCAAACAAGATGTGCGACTGTTAAACGACAACGTAGTGCGCATTACGGTAGAAGAAACCCTTAAACGTATAGTGGCTAAACGTCAGTTAAATGCAGACGACTACGATTATTTTCTGCCCCATTACTCATCAGCGTATTTTCGCGAGAAAGTGTACCAATCACTAGTCAATATTGACTTTGAATTACCCTATGAAAAATGGTTTACCAATTTAAGTGAAAAGGGAAATACCGGTTCAGCGTCAATTTTGATTATGCTTGAAGAGTTGTTTAAAACACGTCCTATACAAGCCGGACAGAAAATATTGTGTTACATCCCTGAAAGTGGCAGGTTTTCCAGTGCATTTATGCAACTAACGGTAGTATAAATACATGAAAGCCAAACAGGTTCCTCAAGATAACAGCCCCAGTTATAGCGGCCATAAGAAGTTGCTTTATGCAGTAGAAGACAATGGTCACTATACAGGTATTCAATCTAGTGGCTGGGAAATTGAAAACTTTGCGACCCAGATGGCAGTGGATGAGCTTAAACAACAAACAATTGACGCCATCGAAGATTACCATTCTGGTAAAACTTCAGCACTGGCATACCACATGTGTAAACATCGCCTGGATATCACTTCCTTATCTCAAGCTACTGGCTTTTTCCAATGGCAAATTCGTCGTCACCTTGTGCCACAGACATTTAACCGGTTAAGCCAACGAAAACTCAAAATTTATGCAGCAACATTTTCGATTACTACAGAACAATTAACCAGAGTCCCTGAAAAACCATGAGTGAAATAGTTAATCATCTGCGACACCAGCAATCTTCTCATTGTGAAACAGGCGTAGTATCTAACATGTTGAGTAGTAAAGGTTTTGCCATGAGTGAACCTATGGCTTTCGGCTTAGCATCAGCGCTAACTTTTGCGTATTTGCCTTTTGTTAAAATGGCCGGTTTGCCGTTAATCGCTTACCGTATGCCGCCTAAAAGCATTATCAAATCGGTTGCAAAAAAGCTCAATATTGAACTTATGAGCCAAAGATTCTCTAGCCCCCCAAAAGGTATGCAAGCATTAGATAAGGCACTGGAAGAAGGGCATATTGTAGGTTTGCAAACTTCGGTCTATTGGTTGCCTTATTTTCCTGAAGATATGCGGTTTCATTTCAATGCGCACAACCTTACTGTGTATGGAAAAAATCAACAGGGTGACTACCTCATCAGTGATCCTGTGTTTGAAGAAGTCGTGACCTGCTCTCCGGAGGATCTTGAGCGTGCTCGATTTGCAAAGGGCGCACTAGCACCTAAGGGTCTGATGTATATTCTCGGAGAAATCCCCGACAATATAGACTTGGCACCGCAAATTTATAAGGCCATCAAAAAAACTGCGAAAATGATGAATGGCATACCTATTCCGGGAATCCCCTTCTTTGGGGTTAAAGGCATTCATTACTTAGCAAAAAAGATTGTAGAGCTTGAAAATAAGCCGAGTAAATACGCGCGTCTATACTTAGGGCATATAGTGCGTATGCAAGAAGAGATTGGTACAGGTGGGGCTGGATTTAGGTTTATATTTGCTAGTTTTTTGGATGAATCTTCAAAATTAACAGGTGACTCTGAGTTATTTGAGTTGTCACAATTTGTCACTGAAATTGGCGATCAATGGCGCAGTTTTGCTGTACAAGCAGTGTTATTTTGTAAAGATAGGAAGTCAATCTCGCTGCAGGATATCAGCGATGTATTGATTAAATGTGCAGAAATGGAAAAACAGCTTCAAAGTAGATTATTATCTTTAAGTGCATTTAAATGATGTTATCTAGTTACCGTCTCTAATCTAACTTTAAAAGGACTAAAATATGAAGTTAAACATTAAAGCAAACTCGTTACGAACTATAGTTTTAGCTATTGGTACAGTAGCTATGAGCCATTCTTTAGTAGTAAACGCTGAAGCAAAAAGCGGATTTAAAGAAAATGCGACTATGCTCACCAAAGTTAACTTACATCCCGACCCAAAACGCAGAGTGCTTTATGCACTTAATTATCAACTACCTAGTTTGATCCCTATGTGTTCAGAAGTAAAAATAGAGGATATTGGTAAAAAGGAAATTGAATTTATCTATCAAGGGATGACTTACCGTTACGTGTGGGACAAACACACCAAAAAAGCAGGTCAATCCTTAGAACAAAACTTTAAACAATACTTTGGAACAAGTTGTGACGAAGCTAAAGTCGCAAGTTTAAGTCAGGCAGATCAGGACGGCATTAAATCGGGGAAACCCAGAGTCGGAATGACTAAGGACGCGATTCTCTTTACTATGGGTAGGCCACCTATACATGCCAATCCAACATTAGATGGCAATACTTGGATGTACTGGTCAAATAAATGGACTCGTCAAGCCATCGATTTTGATGACAAAGGTGTAGTTACTCAAATTCGCTGATTTGATTAAACAGACACTGCTTAAGCTAGTGTCTGTTTATTTATCTAGCCGCATAAAAACCAGAAAATTACGCCCATTTCTTAAAGATTAGTGAGGTATTGATGCCTCCAAATGCGAAATTATTAGACATCACATACTCAGTATCTATCTGCATCCCCTGCCCCGCGATGTAATCTAACTCACCACATCGAGGGTCAATATTCTGCAACTGCAATGTGGGCGCAAACCATTTGCGATCCATCATTTCAATGCTAGCCCACGCCTCCAACGCTCCACACGCACCTAAAGTATGACCAAGATAACTCTTCAGTGAACTAATAGGTTTGTTTTTGCCTAGTACTAAAGCTGTTGCCGACGTTTCCGCAACATCTCCTTTATCTGTTGCAGTGCCATGGGCACTCACGTAACCAATCTCAGAAGCGGGTAGCTTGGCATCTTCTAAGGCCAATTTCATAGCGGTCGCCATAGTGTCAGACTCTGGTTGAGTCACATGTACACCATCTGAATTGGTAGCAAAGCCAACGATTTCCGCTAATATTGGTGCGCCTCTCGCTACTGCATGATCATACTCTTCTAAAATCAGGGTTGCGGCTCCCTCTCCTATCACTAGGCCATCTCGATCAACATCAAATGGACGGGGGGTCGATTGAGGGTCATTATTTCGGGTACTAGTCGCGAACAAAGTATCAAAAACCGCCACAGCAGAAAGACATAATTCTTCAGCGCCACCAGCAATCATTACTTTTTGCTTGCCGAACTTTATAGCTTCGTAGGCATAACCTATGCCTTGTGAACTTGATGTACATGCTGAGCTGGTAGTATGAATTCGGCCCTTTACGCCAAAAAAGACGCCTAGATTTACAGCACTAGTATGATTCATCATTTGAATATAACTGGTTGCCGTAATACCCGACATGTCGTGATCTTTCAGTAAATCACCAAAGGCTACTATGGGTGGAGTGGAACCAATAGAAGAACCATAAGAAATGCCAGTATCTCCGTTAGTGATAACCTCGCTATTAAGCAATTGACTTTGTTCCAAAGCAGATTCGGTTGCTTTGGTAGCCATCACAGACACTCGCCCCATGGAGCGCGTCATTTTACGGGTATAGTGGCTGGGTTTCACAAAATCGGTAACCGGCGCAGCGAGTTTACAATGCAAACCTTTCACATCTTCCCACTGCGGCATATGTTTGACAGCATTGGCATTGCTTCGTAGGTGTTTTTCAAAATCAGTCCAATTGTCACCAAAGGCTGACACCACCCCCATACCAGTTACGACTACTCGTTTCATTAGGCCATTCCACCATTCACTGAAATAACTTGCCGAGTAATATACGACGCGTCATCAGACATTAAGAAAGCTACGGTCGCCGCTACTTCATCCACTTGGCCAACTCGTTTTAGGGGGATCATTTTCACAATTTCATCTATGGGCAGTTCATCTGTCATACCCGTATCAATTAAGCCCGGTGCCACACAATTAACTGTAATCTTGCGTTTGGCTAACTCCAAGGATAACGCCTTAGTGGCGGCTATAACGCCCCCCTTAGAAGCACTATAGTTTACTTGACCACGATTGCCTATTACCCCTGATACCGACGCCATGGTAACTATGCGGCCACCTTTGCGTTTACTGACCATAGGCATCACCAATGGATGTAATACATTATAGATACCGTCTAAATTAGTGTGGATCACGCTATCCCATTCGTCTCCTGTCATTGCCGGAAACGCGGTGTCATGTGTTACACCTGCATTGCAAACAATACCGTAATAGGCGCCGTGCTCCGCAATATCTGCGTCAAACACTTCTTTACACTGTGCTCGGTTCGCTACATCACATTGTAAAAAATAGGCATCTACGTTCAATTCTTTAATGGCTGCGACTGTTTCTTGGGCGCCAGCGGCATCATTTCGGCAATGCACAACAATATCAAAACCATCTCGAGCCAACCGCAGTGCAATGGCTTTACCTATACCTTTACTGGAACCTGTGACTAATACTCTTCTATTCATTTTTGTGCTTGCTCCTGCAAATATAGTTCGGGCTCATCTGGCTCAAAAACATTAATCTTTGCTTCAACGACTACTTGCTCACCTTGTTTGATTCGACAATCAAATACACTTAAGCCGTTCGCCTCTTTAAATAATAATTCCACCTGAATTAATAATTCAGTGTCTAGGGCGAACTCCCTAACCTGAGTCATATAATTTCGAGCACTTACTAGAAAACCTAAACTAACCTTACCACCGCTATCGAGTTTTAAGACATTGGCATAGGCCGCTATGGTTTGCGCCATATACTCAATGCCTACATAGGAAGGTACACTATTGCGTTCAGGGTTGTAAAAATTGCTGCACTGGGTGATTTTAACCGTACAGGTTGAAGACATATCTGTGTAATGCACTAACCTATCCACTAAGATCATAGGATGGGCGTGGGGCAGAACCAGCTCTATTGGGTATTCATTCATATTCACGTCCTACAATTAGACTTACGTTGTTACCACCAAAAGCAAAAGAGTTACTCAAACAACAGCGAATTTTACTGGTATTGTCGTGACAGTTTTCAACCCAATTAAGTACGGGCAGCTCGGGGTCAACCTCATGATCCCACACATGGGGTGCTAATTTTTGCTGACGTAACACCAAACAACAAAAACCTATCTCTGTAGCCCCTGCGGCCCCCAGCGTATGCCCAATACTGCCTTTACTAGAGCTCACAAAAGGTTGATGGGGAAAAAGTTCTGCTACAGCGATGGCCTCCATAGAGTCATTCTTAGGTGTGGCGGTACCATGCAAGTTAATATAGTCGATTTGTTGACTAGTTAACTGAGCGTTATTAAGGGCTTGCTGCATGGCATCAATCGCTCCTCGCCCTTGTGGATGGGGAGCTGACATATGGTGAGCATCACTTGACTCGCCACCAGCTAGTAGCCGTAAGTCGGATTTATCTTTACTAATGATAGCCAAAGCCGCACCTTCTCCAATATTAATGCCATCGCGATTAACACTCGAAGGTTTACAAATTCCAGATGATGTAGACTCCAAGGCACTAAACCCATTGACCGTCATTGAGCATAAAGAATCAACACCTCCCACTATGGCTGCGTCAATCACACCTGCGCGAATTAATTCGCTGGCGGTTATAAAGGTTTTAGCACTAGAAGAACAGGCGGTTGAGATTGCCATAGAAACGCCCGAAAGCCCGGCTACTAAACTAATAAATTCGGCCACATTGGAAATTTCTTGGACTCGATAATCATATTCCGCAGGAAACGCACCGGCTTGTTGCTTAACTTCCATAGCCGATTCACCTTGAGCAATCCCTGAGGTACTGGTGCCTAATATCACCCCTATTCGTTGCTCAGAATATTTGTTTTTGAGTGATTCTACTGTGGCTGCTATTTGGTTATAGGCCTGCAAAGCCAGCTGATTATTGCGACTGTGGAAATGTTTGGGATAGGTTTTTATGTCTGGTAATTGACTGGCGACTTCTGCCACAAACACTGCTGCGTCGGGCAAAATATCATTACGCTCTACAAACCCTTGTTGCGAGCCTGCGAATAAATTCAGACTGACTTCTTCTAGAGTACCCCCTAGCGCGTTGATTAAACCAAAGTCATTAATGTAAATATTATCCAACTGACCAAAGTGGTGCTCGGCCATGGTATTAATCTGCCTCACATAATTTAGATAACATACGCATGCCACGTTTTGAACTTTTTACGAAAGGATTATTCTCGTCCCATGCATAACCCGCAAGAATGGAGGTGATCATAGGTTTAATTTCAGTATCTTGAGATTGGAAAAAAACCACGTTTTGGAAGCTGGTGTCATACCAAGAGGTCACAAAAGTCTTAAATACTTCTATGCCTTTTTTAAGGTTATCGGCGTATTCAATTTGCCAGTCTACTTGTTCGCCATTGAGTTCTCGAGTGACTAATTGCGCGGCGCTCACAGCGGAACGCATCGCAATGGTCACCCCAGAAGAAAACACCGGATCGAGAAATTCACCAGCATTACCAAGTAAGGCAAATCCAGGACCATATAAAGATTTAACGTTAGATGCGTACCCGCCAATCATTTTTGCTGGTTGTATAATTTCAGCGTTTTCAAATAATTCAGTTAAATTATCATCTTGATTGATAAAGGCCCACAACTGCTCTTCTAATGATTTGTCGGCATCAAATAATTCGGGGCGAGCCACCACTCCCAAGCTAGAAGTGCCATCTGAAAAGGGGATCAACCAGTACCATAAGTCTTCAATTTCAGGATGAACCGTAATCAAAATTTTATTTCGGTCAAAATTTGCGTCAGCTTTAATATTGTCTTTGAAATGAGTAAACACCGCATTGCGAGGCGGCAAGTCACTTGGTACGTGCAGATCTAACAACCGCGGTAATACTCTACCGAAGCCACTGGCATCAAGCACAAAGCGGGCTTTTAGTTGATAGCTATGTTCTGCAGATGCTATTTTTAAGGTAACACCTTCATCATGGGTTACCACTTCTTCAACACTTTGCTGATAACGAATATCGGCACCAATACGAGCAGCTTCGTCAGCTAGTAACTTATCAAAAGCAGCGCGTTTAACTTGAAAAGTTGTACCTGGGCCGTCAGAGAATTTTTCTTCAAAGTTAAACTCAGAGCGTTCACCTTTACGGTAAAAAGCCGCGCCGTTTTTAAATTGGAAGGCTAAGTCTTCAGCATTGGCGTTAAGTGCGTCTAACATACCAGCTTGTTTAACAAATTCCATGCAATGAGGCAGTAAACTTTCACCAATTGAAAATCGCGGAAAACTTTCACGCTCTACTACAACTGTGTTCCAACCATCTTGAACCAGCATTGAAGCCGCTATTGCGCCGGCGGGACCTGCACCAATGATAACAACATCACAAACTTCACACTCGCTCATATTTATTCCTTTTCTAGAAACGGGGCCAATTTATCAAGCAAACATTGGGGAGTGTTGAAAGACATCTCCCCAGTACTCATCTCCACTGCGACTTGTATGGTATGGGCTTTGGTCAACACTGCCCCAGTCGCTTTATCTCGCACTATGTATTCTATTTTTATTCGTGTCTGATATTCAACTAAACGAGCTTCAATAGTTATCCATTCACTCAACCTAGCTGATGCTACATATTTAAGTCGCATATCCACAATGGGCCACATATAGCCTGATGCTTCCATCTGCAGATAATTGTAATCAAATAATTTCAGTAGTTCACAACGAGCAACTTCGAGATACTTAACGTAATTACCATGCCAAACAACACGCATCGAATCTACATCAAAAAACTGTACTTCTAACTCAGTAGTAGTACTGAGCAATGCTTTAGCTTTCATATAAGTTCCATCTTTTTTGTTGGATATACCCTATGGTATCTCGTAGCAACCCGTCTGTTGGCCTGTCTTCATCGATTAAGGTAAAGAAACTGCCAATATCATCCAACATAGTACTGACATCTTTAGTCAAAGAGCTTTTATCCAACTCTCCCATTTCAATTCGTAACCCAATGCCTTGTACTGAAGCCAATAAAGTCGCGGCAACCACTTGTTCTGTTAACTGTAACACTCTTAAACAATCTCTAGCCGCTATTGTCCCCATGCTAACTTTGTCTTGATTGTGGCATTCAGTTGAACGAGAAAAAACACTCGCTGGCATAGTGAGTTTCAATGCCTCAGCAGTCCAAGCTGAACACCCAATTTGTATCGCTTTAAACCCATGGTTTATATAGCGACGTTCACCCTTTGCGCCAGACAAATTAGAGGGTAAGCCATGATTCATTTTTACGTCTACCATTGTGGCTATTTGACGATCGGCCAAGTCTGCTAAGTTAGCGACGCAATTTTTCATTGAGTCCATTGCCATTGCAATATGACCACCGTAAAAGTGCCCTCCATGTAATACGTGTTCACCTATACCATCAACGATAGGGTTATCATTAGCACTGTTCAATTCATTTTCAATGAAGGTTCTAAACCAAGGTAAACTATCTTGTAACACACCAATTATATGCGGGGCACAACGTATAGAATAACGGTCTTGCAATCGCTGAGAGTTACGCGGATGAGAGTGATGATTCAAGTCATTTTGGATCCAAGCAGCTATTTGGTTCTGACCTGGGTGCGGTTTCACACTAAACAAAATATCATCAAAATGATTACTGTTCCCCTTTAATGCAAGGCTTGATAGTGCGGTGATCCTCGCCATTAACTTACTTAAATATTCTGCTCTTTCAAAAGCTAAGCATGCAAGGGCGGTCATAACAGCCGTACCATTCATGATTGCTAAGCCTTCTTTAGGACGCAGTTTAATGGGTTGTAAACTTGCTTGTTTAAAGGCCTCTGCGCTTGGTATAATAGCACCTTTATAATACACATCACGCTCACCGATTAGTGCGCCCGCAACGTAGGACAAGGGAGTTAAATCGCCACTTGCACCTACTGAACCTTCTTCAGGTATCACTGGAATGATTTCGTTGTTGAGCATATCTACCAACAAGTTTAATAGATCCCAACTGACGCCTGAATAACCCTGTGATAAAGATACTAATCGTGCCGCCAATATGGCGCGACCCTGTTCTTGCGAGAAATAGTTACCTAAACCACAACCATGAAAACGGGTTAAGTGCATAGGTAATTCATCTACAAGGGATAGCGGTACTTCAACTGTGCATGAGTCTCCATAACCGGTAGTGACACCATAGATATGCCCTTCTTCCTTAAGCAATTGGTCTAAAAAGCGCACCCCTTCGTCAACTTTTTTGGTAAATAAGGTGTCAGTAGATAGTTCAACAGGAGTACCTTGATGGGCAACGCGAACTATATCTTCAATACTTATTTTTTGAGCTCCAAAGCTCAGTTTATTCGACCCTGACCCCATCTAGCTTACTCCAATTTCTCTCTAGTTTTCGGGAACTGTTGCTCCCAATTATTTTTACATTAACATCAAAACCCTCCAAGAATTTTTAAGTTCCCAGTAGGGTCGAAGTTTACTGACTATTATCTGTTTTCGAGCTTGTCTCTTCCAGCGTTTCATTACCACGCCAAAAGTCAAAGAAGTTGCCCCACTGATAGGGAGCTTTCAAACAGTAATAACTCAGCCTGTCTGCATATTTGCACATTAATTGCTGAAAATATGCTTGTCGTTCTTTGCGTCTAACTTTGACCGGTTCAGCGAAATTTTCGATATGCACTTGGTATCTATTGGTATCTGTATTTTTGAGACAGGTCATGAAATAAACCGGACAATCCATAATAGTGGCTAAAGCAAATGGGCCAATCGCAATAGGCGCAGGTTCAGCTAAGAAGGGAACAAAATGGACACTATTAGGATTGGTAACCGAGGTACGGTCCGCAAAAATCACCACAGCTTCGCCGTCTTCAATTTTTTGTTTAAGTTTAATTGTATCGTCTGGCCCAAAATTATCGATATGCACAAAATTAATCGCTGCTTCAGGGTTAATACGCTTTAAGAAGTTATTAAACGAAGGGGCATGTTCATTGTAGGTAATGACATTGAGCTTTTTTTTGTTTTCACCCGCCCCGAAAATGGCCCGACATATTTCCATATTACCAAGGTGGGTACTGAGGATCACACAACCGCCACCAGCAGTGAGTTTTCCGTAGTTTTGCTGATCAACAATATCGAGATCTTTCAAGTGAATCTTACCCAGCCATGCGTCGAACTTATCAACAATGGCCCAGCCAAACGTCAAAAAAACCTTAAACCCTTGATAATGGACTTTAACAGAATTGCTAGGTTGTTCGTGGCGTGCTTTTTCAATTTGGCGCCAATATTTCACTACGCCGCTACGAGCCTGACCTCCTGTTAGGTAAAAATACAACATCACGGGAAAGAAACAGATCCGGAAGAAACCTTTGCCAAACAATTTATAGACAGCCACTAGAAAGCGTATTCCCAAAAGACTGCCACGTTCTTTAATAGTTGACCAATGTGCTTGTTGGCTCACTGAGAACTCCTGAGTTTTGCGGCTAATAAAACAGGAAGACGTACTAACATGCCGAAAAACAACCTAGTATGCATTTTGGAAATCAACCAATTATCTTTACAAATGTTGAAATGGGAGACGCCATCTTCTGGGTATAAAACTTTAGTTGAGATAAAGCGAATCGGGACTTTTTGCCAATAAAGTCGCACCATAATCTCAATATCAAAATCCATTCTATTTCCCAAAGCTTGTTTACCCATGAGTACCATACAAGCAGATAAAGGGTAAACTCTAAAACCACACATAGAATCTTTAATTGCTAAGGATAAAGTTTCAATATACACCCAAATGTGGGTGATATAGCGGCCGTAGTAACGACCTTTGGAAATGCTATCATCATATACAGGCTGACCGCTTATCATTGCATCTGGATGAGACTTGGATTCGTTTAATAGAATATCTATGTCGGCCAAATTATGTTGACCATCGGCATCAATTTGCACCGCATGACTCATACCCATTTCAGAAGCTATATTCAACCCCGTTTTTACTGCGGCACCTTTGCCACCATTCACTGGCCGTCTAATCAGAGTCACGTTGGGGTATTGTGCGTCGAGCTGTTCTAGCAGAATTTGGGTGGCCGCATCACTACCATCGTCGACTAAAACAATTGGAAACTCATAGGGTTGCAATGCTTCAATAGTATTAGCGACAGCCTGAGTGTGGTTGTAATTGGGAATAACAAAACAGTAATTTTGGCTCACACAAACATCACCTTGCCTGAAGCATGTTTTCCATGGTCTGAGTGATAGCTAAAAGTGTATTTGTTGTCGTTGATTTGACTTAGCTTAAGCTTAATAATCTGTTCTGGACCCACAATAATTTGAAACTTAAGCCCGCTAAAGGACTCAAATTTGCTGGGATCAGCGTTAAAATATTGGCTCGCGTATTCCACAACCCAGTGAGTCAATACCACACCAGGTAAAACTGGAGCGCTAGGGAAATGGCCTTGGAAATAGTATAAGTTTGCGGGGATTTTTAACTCTAAAAAAACTGAGTTATCTTCTTTTTCAACTGACAACAACTCGCCATGATGTACATAATCACTCAAAATAGGACTCCATGGCCTGTCGGTTTAACTTCCCTTGGGCATTATAAGGAATTTGTAACGGATATCTAAATTTTTTTGGTAAGGTCACAGCTTCAAACCACCGTGCTAGGTAACGCCTAAATAATCGATTAAACAAATGTAAAGGCATCGTCTCTTTAGCCTGTTTTCCCAAATCATTTAGCTCAATAACCGCCGCCAATTGTTTACGGTTGACTCCTATCACAATCACACAAACGTCTTGGATAAATTCATGTTGCTTACAGCGCAATTGTACCTCTTGCAGAGATATGCGTTTCTCTTCAATTTTGACTATATCGTCTGCTCTTCCTAACAACCGAAATTTATGGGGACTCAGTAACTCTATTTTGTCATCCCCATAAAATGGATTATCAATCATATAGGGTGACGATAATAGCAATAGTTCGGTATCGGGTTGATGTGCAACACTGACCTCGTCAAAGGTTTGCCAAATATCGTCGTCGATAGAATCTCTATGGCGCCATCCAATTCCGCCGGTTTCAGTGCTGCCATAAACTTCAACTAATCGACAATGTAGCTGTTGTTGTAGGCTAATATTTTTGTCAGCGTCTAAAGGACCTCCTGAAGAAAAAATATTATGGATATGCTGTTTGTACGGTATTAGAGGGTTGTCTAAAAATAAGCGGTGTAGGTGAGCCGGACTGGCAACTAAAGTGACAGCACCCAATTTTTGGGTGGTGATTTTATTAACAATATGTTCTGGATATTCAAGCGCTTGACATACAAACGCATGCCCCTTTGAAATGGGCCACAAAACCTTAAATAACAAACCATAAATATGCTGATGAGAAACCGTTGACAACAAAGCACTACCTTTAATGGTCGCGCCAAAGTTGGCTTCGAGGCTGTTGACTTCGGTTTGCAACTGCCAAAACTTTTTCTCAATAGCTTTGGCTTGCCCTGTAGAGCCTGAAGTAAAAAAAGTGACATTCGTCTCGCCATTAATGTTCACAATAGTTGCAGGCATTTTTGGCCAGGAAGTTTTGGTGACAATATCAGGGTTAATATCTGCAGAGCCAATACTTGCCTGCACCCGATTTTTTATATCACGTATATGTTCTGGCTGTGCGTTTTGGGGCAATACTATGGATTTACCTGCCGCTAACAAAGCATAAAACATCGCTGAAAACAAAAAGGTATCTGACTCAAATAACAACCAAGATTGAGAAGATGACTGCATTAATTGAGTACGATAACCCGCAACAATATTGAACCATTGTTCGTAGTCATGATCGCCGTCGACAAATTGAATGTCATTGGGATCGATAAGGTAACTTGTTAAGTCCATTTGCATTTTAACTGTTGCTTTCTTAAGGCTTGTACAGTGACCTAAATCACTTTGTACAGAATTCGAATACTGAGCGTACGTGACTCATTGAGCAGGTTGCGGGGATCATTTGTTTATTACTTTATCTAACACCACTAACAGATCTTCAATGGTTCTAACTTGTTTAAAATTATCAGGTTCAATCGAGCGCCCTGTTTCGGTTCTAAGGCGAACAACAAGGTCTACCACATCAATGCTATCAATATCTAACTCTTCATAGATGTTGGTTTCCGGTGTGATTTGGGCTTCGTCAATCTCAAACTCATTGACCAAGATAGTTGTTACCATTGATAAAATTTGTTCTTTATTCATCTTTTTACAAACCTTCTTTACTTACTAATCTGAATAAAATCACTCAAGGTTTTAACAGAATAAAAATACTTTTTGCTATCTTCGGTACTACCGTCAATCTTAATATTGTAGGCATTTTTAATTGCAACACCGAGTTCCAAAGCATCAATCGAATCAAGGCCTAAGCCATCTACAAATAAAGGTGCATCGTCCTCGATATCATCTGCAGAAATATCTTCCAAATCCAAAGCGTCTATAATTAACAGCTTAATTTCATGATTCAGGTCACTCATCTATTTTCCTTTTTAAAATTATTTTGGGAGCATCGCATCGTTGTTATACCCGACAATCGATGACTTCAATCCTTTGCAATGATTAATCTGGAGTTCAATACAGTGGGGAATGAAAGGCATGTTAGATGATTCAGTAGTAACCGAGTGCTTATGACTCTTTTATTCGATAATAATATCATTCTGTAGCTTATACGCAACATCTAGGCATAGATGCCGTAAAAAATAAATTGCGAGATTGTTAATCATATTAACAGTTTCGATGTAGTAACCAAGTTTGTTGATGAATATGTGTTAATAACTCGGTGCGATTGCTTAATACAAATCTCATAAAATCGAGTGCTTGGTTATCACTTTGTGGACTCGTTCCCTGGGTATTAAAGCAAAAACTAAAGGCATTTTTATCGCCTTTTGGCGCTTCAATAAGCAATCCAATACCTAGTGGTGTATCGTCGGTCACATAAGGTCGGTAACACTCAGGTACATTTAGGTCGCAATAAACATATAAAATTCTAGAGAGGTTATTTGTCTGCAGTTTTGACACACTGTCTAATAGTCCCTGCATAAAACTACTCTGGCCACCAGAAATAGCCGACAAAGGCGCTCGATTTCCGGTAAATATGCTAAATAATCCAGCGGCGGCGTTATGTACTGATAATCCAAACTGGGTAGGTGACAAATCTTGATTGAGTGCAATATTTTCGATTAGTTTGGTGGTACGTTGCAGATCACCGTGGCGAGAAGAAAAAACACAAGGTATATCTGACTGGTATTCTCCACTTGCTTCTAAAGCACAATGTATTGCCACCTTTGCAAACGGACTTAAACGCCGTCTTTGCATCGCTGGAATACTGGATAACTGCGGTAGTGCCAACTCGTCAGTGAGAGGCTTATCTCCTTGTTGCCATGATTGCCAGTCCTGCTCTGATTCCAAGCCAGGAGCCCATGCTACACATTTGCTAATTTCAAATTTCAAGGACATTGGCCTACCCTAGTCAAAAAACGCAGTCTACTAAAGCCAGTCTTAGGGTTCAACATTGAGTTAACCTCACCTATGTTTAGGTACGCTGCTAGCTCACAGCAAAATCTTTGACTTGTATCATCGCCTCGGAATGACTCATTACACAGTAACTATATGTATCCTCTGCCAAGTTCCCCGTTAGATATTGGTAGCCTGCGACTAGCCCAAACGGATGTCGCAAACAACTAAGCAAACTCTCTTTGCACACTTGCTCAACATTTTTCTTTGAGGCTTTTAACAAGGCTTCCTTGGCAGTCCATAAACGATAAAATGTTAATTGTGGATCTGCATGATTGCACACTAAATTCTGTTCTTCTGTGGTGCCAATAATTTGCACTAATTCGCTAAAATTTCGGGGTTTGTGCTGTTCGATATCCAACCCAATAGCACAAGGAAAAGCCGCGATAGCCACCCCAATAAAATGACCGCTATGACTAATAGAAATGGAGTAACTTTTGTCTTGCTTAGCAATCTTCCAGCAACAATAATCAATTAATTGGTAGTCATGTGTAATAGGCAGCGCAAACAACTGATTCAGACACTGTTTAATCAACCATCTCGACATAATAAATTGAGTTTGCCTAGCAGTATTCTTGAAACCATCGTAGCGACTTTGTTCACTTTGATTCAAAACTCCAAATAACTCGTGTTGAGCCACCCTAATTTGTCGCGTATCCAGGTAATACAGATAAATTTTATTCGTGGTCAAATTCTCTTTCCTCAATTTCTGTTGTCTACCTTTTAGCGGGGTGGCTGGCTTATCATTTGTCAAAATCATGTTAAACTTAGAAGATTCTCCGTTACCTTGAAGATTTATGCCATACCCCCATTTACTGGCCCCACTAAATTTGGGTTTCACTACATTGAACAATCGGGTCATTATGGGCTCTATGCATACCAATCTCGAAGAACAAATCAATGGTTTTTCGCGTTTAGCCGCTTTTTATGCAGAAAGAGCAGCCGGTGGTGTAGGCTTAATAATAACAGGAGGAGTATCCCCTAATGAATCAGGTATTTTGGCGCCCAAAAGAGTAATTCTCAGCCGTCAGCAACATGTAGCTGACCACCAATTGATTACCCGTGCAGTGCATCAATACCCCACCCAAATATGCATGCAAATACTCCATGCTGGTCGTTACGGTTATCATAGTCAAATAGTCGCTCCAAGCGCTATTCAAGCGCCCATTGTGCCTTTTATTCCCCATGCTCTTAGCCACGATGAGATAGAACAACAGCTAGAAGATTTCGTCAATTGTGCCGGCTTAGCGCTAGAAGCGGGATACGATGGCATTGAAATTATGGGTTCTGAAGGATACCTAATTAATCAATTTATTTGCCGTCATACTAACAAACGCAGTGACCAATGGGGCGGTAGTTTCATAAACAGAACCCGATTTCCTCTAGAGATAGTGCGCCGCATAAGGCAGCGTTATGGGGAAAACTTCATAGTCATTTTTCGCCTTTCTATTTTAGATTTAGTAGAAAATGGCAGTGACTTACAAGAAGTCATTGAACTTGCTTTAGCATTGGAAAAAGTCGGTGTTAACATTATTAACAGTGGCATAGGTTGGCATGAAACCCGAGTCCCCACTATCGCCAGTGTAGTGCCTAGAGCCTCATTCAGTATTATTACAGCCAAAGTTAAGAAATTAACTAACATACCCATAGTCGCTTGTAATCGTATCAACACCCCTGAGGTTGCTGAGGATATCTTAAAAAATGATATGGCCGACATGGTGTCCATGGCACGCCCCTTTTTGGCGGATAGTCAATTTGTAAAGAAGGCCGCCATCAACCAAGCTGAAACGATTAATACTTGTATCGCCTGCAATCAAGCTTGTTTAGACCATATTTTTGTCAACAAGGTAGCAAGTTGTTTGGTTAATCCAAGAGCAGGTTATGAAACTTTGCTTAATTTTGATCCGGTTGTTAATTCAAAAAAACTGGCGGTTGTTGGTTCAGGTCCAGCAGGAGCAATGTTTGCCATTTATGCAGCGCAACGAGGCCACAGAGTAACCTTATTTGAGCAAAACGCTTTGATTGGAGGGCAGTTAAACCTCGCTGCAAAAATACCTGGAAAAGAAGAATTCAAAGAATTTTTACGTTATATCAAGCAAACCTTAACGCAGTCTACAGTCGAGATAAATTTAGGACATTCACCTAGCTATGATCAATTAAGTGAATTTGATGAAGTGATCCTTGCCACTGGTACCCAGGCTCGCCATTTAGATATTCCAGGAATAGACCATAAAAACGTCATGAGCTATCAGGATGTAATCGAAGAAAAAGTCGAGGTGGGCGAAAACGTTGCAGTAATTGGCACTGGTGGAATTGCATTTGACGTTGTCGCCAAACTCACTAGCAACAACACCAAAAGCTGGTCATTATTAGAAAAGCAGCAGGATTTTGCGGCACATTGGGGCATTGATTATAGTAATAAAATTAATGGCGGATTGGTTTCTCCAGCAGAAAAATCAGATAACGAAAAGCGAATCACTATGCTACAACGAAAAGTCCGCAAACCTGGAGCTGGACTTGGGAAAACCACTGTTTGGATCCATAGAAAGGAGTTCAAAAATCGTGGCGTAAGAACGTTATCTCTAGTGAAATACCAAGGTATTTCTGAGCAAGGCTTACAACTGAATATACGAGGCAAGCACACTGAATTAGAAGCAGATTCAATAATAGTGTGCGCGGGGCAACAAAGCCATCAAGAGTACGACTTAACTAAGTTCTCACAACCCGTTCATGTCATCGGTGGCGCCAACAATGTAGTAGGATTAGATGCGAAATCAGCAATTGAGTCGTCCGCTTGGTTGGCGGCAAAGATATAAATACCCACTAACTGATTCAATTAAATTTCCGTTAAAGGTTTTTTTGGGATCGGTAAAACGAGTAATGGAGTGCTGGCAATGGCGCAAATAAGTAAAGTATGGCGTTTTTTTGCAACAGCATTTTGTTTCGCGGTCTTCGGCCTGTGCGGCATATTAATGGCCCTTCTATGGCTACCTTTATACCGCATTAAATATCGCAATGAAGAATCTCGTAAGAAGGCTTGCCGTTATGCAGTGCATCTCGCCTTCAAATCTTTTATTTGGTTAATGTATTGTGTCGGCGTAACTAAAGTGACTACCGACCGAATAGAAAAACTCAGTAATCTTAAGGGTAAAATTGTGATTGCTAATCATCCTTCCCTTATCGACGTTGTGGTATTGATTTCACTGATCCCCAATGCCAACTGTGTGGTGAAACAATCCCTTTGGAAAAACATTTTTACTAGAGGAATTTTGAGAAATACCGGTTACCTCAATAATGCTGAACCTCAAGACTTAATTACTGACTGCGGGGAGTCTTTAGGTCAAGGTAGCAATTTAATTATTTTTCCAGAAGGCACTCGAACCAAACCCGGCAGCCCCCTATCGTTTCAAAGAGGTGCAGCTAATTTAGCACTGCGCACTGGCGCCAATTTCCAGAAAGTCCTCATTCACGTGTCACCGCCAGCATTAACCAAAGGTTGGCCGTGGTACAGAATTCCACCTCGGCAAATCCATTTACATTTAACAGTATTAGAAGAGTTCGATGTCAGTCCTTATTTGCATGACAATATTAGTTTGTCGGTGCGTAAATTGACTCGTGATATCCAAAAAGAGTTCAGTAACGAATTAGCGCGTTTTGATTCGACACTTTAAATGTTAAACTCTGATCAATAGCCACTGGACTGACCAGAATGAGCTTGGTGAGTATGGTGCCAAGCGATATTTTACGGAAAAAGAACATATGAAGAATCAACTTTATCAACAATTAAAAGAACTCTTGGTGAACTACTTTGAACTACCAGAAAATATGATCTCCCAAGAAACGGATCTATATGAGGAACTTGAACTAGATAGCATCGATGCCATAGATCTTCTAGTTAAATTGCGGGAACTCACTGATTTGGATATTGAACCTGATGCTTTTAAAAAAATACGCACTGTAGGTGATGTAGTAAACGAATTACAACAAATTCAGAGCGCCTAACAGATGTCATGGGTGATAGGCATATTGGCGATATTATATCCCGTTATTGCCTACGTAGGTTTATCATATGGTTCACCGAGTTTGGTGGCCTTAGGTTTGATTGTAATACTATTACTGCGCTATAAATTCGGACACTCACTGCTGTTAAATACCACCTATGTCAGGCTCTTTATTGTTACTGTTATAGTGGTGTTAGGATATTCTCTTATTACCGATTCAAGCTATGGGATCCGCTTTTATCCTGTAGTGACTAGTTTGTTGTTTTTGGGAATTTTTGCTATTTCTCTATGGTCTGAGCAAAGCATAATTGAACGTATAGCGCGAATTAGAGAGCCTGATCTACCAGAAAGTGCGATATCCTACACCCGTAAAGTGACAATAAGCTGGTGCGTTTTTTTCTTAATAAATGGAATCATCGCGTTTTACACAGCTGTATATAGCGATATCGAAATTTGGACACTTTATAATGGCTTTATCTCATACTGTATCATGGCTTTATTGACGGCAGTTGAGTGGCTAGTTCGTAAGAAATACAAATATAAGCTTCCCGCTAGTTAAAATGCCAGATGTAAGGAACAGGTTTTTTATGCGCAGTATCAAATTTACACCTCTAGTATTGCTACTAGTCGTGCTTTTTGCAAAGGCACAAGCAGCACCTTTTTCTCTGCAGTCATCCTCTGAGCAACAAGGTCAATTTGTGCAAGAAAAACACCTAGCGGTATTGACCCAACCCTTTATCACAAAAGGCACCTATCATTATCAAAGCGAGGCTGGTTTAATTTGGCACACTCAGCACCCTGTAGAAAGTCTATTAAGGATCACCACTGATGGTGTAAGCGAACGTCAAGCAGAGGGGCACTTCAAATCCCTTACTACAAACTCACAATTTAGTGAGTTGTTACTAGCTTTATTTAGCGGTAAGCAACAAAGTTTACAGCAGCAATTTTCTATTGAGCAGCAGGATAATACCCTTACGCTGACTCCTAAATCGACACAAATTGCCAGTATTATTTTGGAAATATCAGTGCTAATAGAAGACAATCAAATACAAAAAATTGTGTTACGCGAACCTGAAGGCAACTACACCAATATTTTTTTGAGTCAATTAGACTCAAGTGAACAGGGGCAATAGGTTTTCATCAATGACCCAATCACGTCTGTTATATAGCTGGGTTGTCATTACGCTTATTTGCGGTGGTGTTTTGCTATATAACGTTATTAATCAATCAATTAAGTTTGACGCCAATATTTTAAATATCTTAGATATGCAAGATAACAGCGGCGCACTTACAAAAGCAGCTAGAGAGCCCTATGAAAACAAGGCTCTGTTATTATTCGAACTTAACTCTACGTCAGACAACAAACGATACCTTCGTGAGTTAAAAGTTAATTTGGCCAGACAAACTGCTATCCATTCTGCCAGTTTCAACCCCAGCGATAATGTAGAAATCAAACAGCTCATCTCTACATATAGCGAACATCCTTTGGCATTTCTAAGCGACGAAGCGCAGCTAGCAAGGGATAACAATGACTATGGATTTATCATTCAAAGATACATGTTACTTTTGAGTCAGCCTAGTAACCCGCTAGTTACCCTAAGCATTGCTGAAGCTCCGTTACTGAATATCGCCGATTGGTTTTCAGGTCGACTCAATCACCCTCTATGGGAACAAGACGATGAATTTCTATTTATTGAAAATGATGGCCAGCGCTACTATCCCTTATTTATAGAGTTCACTCCTCAGTCCATACAGATAGATCAGGTAGTTGCTACAGTTGAACAACTTGATCAGGCACTTTCCGTAAACAACTTATCTAAGCCAGTCACTGTTTTCAAAAGTGGTTTAGCTTTTCATAGCGCTGCTGTCACTCAACGAATTCGTTTCGAAATGCAGTTGTTTAGTGTTTTGTCATTGGTAGGCGTGCTGTTACTGACATTAGTGAGTTTTAGAAATATACGACCGCTATTATGTATATTGGTACTAGTCGCAGCTTCGATGTTAGCCGGCATGACAGCTCTGATATTGCTGTTTGATCAAATACATTTGTTATCTTTGGTATTTGCCATCAGTTTAATTGGCATAGCTGTAGATTATGGGTACCACATAATGTTTGCCGCTAAGTTTACGGGGTTAAAAGGAAAAGCCCTAATCAATCACCTTGCTCCAGCACTGTTAATGGGGGCTGGTACCACCTTACTTAGTTATTTATTATTGTTATTGCTTCCTATTTTACTACTACAACAAGTGGCTGTTTTTGTAGGGTTCGGAATATTTTTCGCTATTTTCACTGGCCTTAGTGTTATCACAAGATGGCCGCTCAAAGTGTCTGCTAATACTGAAATTTCCCCTCCCCAAGCTAGGTCACCGAAAAGCTTCAAATTACTCTTAGGTTTGTTGGTTTTGGGAGGTGTGGTGGCTGTATCTCAATGGAAATTTGAAGATAATATCAATATGTTTAATAGCACCCCTCAACATCTATTGGATAGTGAAGTCAGGGTCAGTCAGCTGGTAGGAAATCACCAATATCCAAGATTTATAAGTGTTCATGGTGAAAACCAGCAGCAAGTGTTGCAACGTTTTGAAAAAGCTCGAAAAGTCATAAAAGATTTAACCTCTTCGGCCCATGAACTCAAGGGAATTGATCTTTGGCTACCTTCTATTGCCACACAAAGAAATAATGCTCAATGGCTTAAGGCGGGGATAGAACAGCAACAACTAGCTCCTATTGTTGACGTGATGGCTCCTGGCACCAAAGAAAAACTCATTTCAAACTCTGAGCAGTGGCTAACCAAAGATAAGTTACCTGATTTTATTGGGCGACTGTACCCATCATTTATTCAGCAAGACAATCAAATTGTGGGAATTTTAAGCTACATGGGTCCTTTAGACGCAGATTTAGTGACGCAAATTCAGCAGCGCTTAGACTTTGCAATTCATTATTATGATCAACCCGCACAATACAGCGCGGCCTTAAAAAAGTTGCGGCATTATGTGTCGTACTTTTTAGGTATGGCTGTGGTTTCCTTAATTTTAATCATGTTAGTTCGTTACCCGGTTCAAGTGGCGTTGAAACTTGCTAGCCTACCAATTTTGGTGGCTTCTAGCTCTTTGGCAATCACCCAGCTTATTGTTGGTTCGGTCACTATATTCAACTTACTAGGGTGTATTTTAATCTTAGCCTTAAATGTAGATTACGTATTTTTCCTGCGAGAACATGGTCGACTCAACTACGTTTTAAAGTCGATTTTTCTATCAGCCACAACCTCAGCGTTGGCCTTTGGCATTATGGTTTTCAGTAACACTCCCGCCATCTGGCAATTCGGACTGACCGTTTTACTAGGTGTTTCACTGGGGTGGTTATTGTGCAATTTGTTACCATCACAGATTATCAATCAAGGTAAGACTCAAGTGTGAAAATTTTACTATTGATAGCTGTGATGTTGCTTAATGCTTGCTCTTCTTGGCACAATCCAAACACGCCTATTTTCTTAGACAAACACAGCCAATTTAATTTACAACCCGTGCCAAAAGCACTTTGGGGACGCTCTAGTTTGCAAAAGCTAATGATCACTACTCCCCAAGACAAATATGAGCTTTTACTGCAAACAGAATTACTCCCCAATCAAATTAATATGGTGGGTTTGTCTGCAGCGGGTTTAGTTTTGTTTAAGTTATCTTGGTCCCAAGAACTAGGGATACAGCTCAAGTCCAACATTTTGGCAAAAGAAATTGATGCGCGGGTGATGTTGGCATATTACCAATTGGCTAATTGGCCAATACAAGAGAGTCAATTAGGTCTTCAAAATCTACACATTAACCTTTCCCCTAAAAACCAGCAGAGACGTGACTTTATGCGTGGAAATGCATTAATTTTTAGCATGGAACACAGCACTAATAGCAGCCTAATGAATCATTATTTAGACGGCTATCAAATAAAAATTGATACCCTCAAACAAGGTAAAATTCAGTACTAATTTTATTTTAGTTAGTTGCTGAAACCTGTTGAATACATTAGGACAGACTTAACCATGCTGTAATGGTAATTTTTGTTAAATGAATTTATTATAACCTGTGTCCTCTGGATCGCTGTTGGGTTAACTATCGCTATGAAAGACAGTGAATAGTAATACCTAGGTTTATAGGGAAAATAACTGACAGGCTGCGCTTGTCTTAGTATAAGAATATTTTAAAATTCGGAGCAAATTTTATGAAAAAAATATTAGTAGCCTGTGTTACAAGCTGCATATTTCTAGCATCACCCGCAATAGCAAGAGATGATAGACTCAAGTTTTCAATCCCTGACTTACTGAAAACCGACAAAGCAAAAAATGCTTTATATGATGTACCTTTGTACTTTGCTGATCAGTCTCATCCCAAACCACTTAGTAAACAATCAGGGATCACTACGAACAAAAAAACCAGTGGTTTTGCTAAATCAGATCAAGAAGCTTGTGAGTGGGCCTTTTTGTCGGCTATAAAGGCTCTACAAGAAAGAGCACAAAGAGATGGTATGAATGCGGTTGTTAACATTACTTCTAACTACAAGCATCAAAGTTTCGCCAGTAGAACTGAATTTGAATGTGGAGCAGGAAATATCATGGCCGGCGTTGCGCTTAAGGCTGACATAGCTAAACTACCTTAAACAAAATAGTGTCGATTTAAAGTGTTTCTATTTGTTGAAACACTTTAGGTCATTCTGCTAAAGCATTCGATTCTGGTTTTATCCCTACTTTAGCCTCTGTAACCTATCTAAATAGCAGTCTTTATAGAGATTCTAGCTACGCCAAAAAGTGGGAGAAAATAACACCAACAAAGAAAACACTTCTAATCGACCAAACAACATTGCTACGATTAATAACCACTTACCCCCATCGGTAACTTCAGCATAAGTGGCTGCCACTTCTCCTAATCCCGGGCCTAAGTTGTTAAGGGTTGCAGCCGTTGCACTGAAGGCTGTTACGTCGTCCATACCAGTAGCAATGAGAGCGACCATAATAATCACGAAGATCATCGCATAAGCTGAAAAGAATCCCCATACGGCTTCAACCACTCTATCTGGTAATGCTCTGTCTCCCAACTTAACCGAATACACCGCTTTAGGATGAATCAATCGGTCTACTTCCCGCTTTCCCTGTAGGTATAGTAACAATACTCGGATAACTTTAAGGCCACCTCCTGTTGAGCCAGCGCAGCCCCCAATGAAACTTGAAAAAATTAGCATTATGGGTAAAAACACTGGCCAGTCTGAAAAGCCTGTAGTGGTGAAGCCAGCAGTTGTACTCATGGATACTGATTGAAACAAAGCTTGGTCGAATGCGACGCTTGAATCTGCAAACCAACTAAATTGAATTAGCACCGAAAAACAAATCAAAACCAAACTAATTTGAATTAGAAAGAACGCCCTCAATTCAGGATCATAAAAGTAACCTTTTAACGAGCGTCCACTTGCGGCCGCGTAATGTAGTGCAAAGTTCAATGCCGCAATCCATAAAAAGACAACACAAACTATGTTTACGCCGACACTATTGAAATGACCTATGCTGGCGTCATAGTTACTGAATCCACCTATAGCAATAGTCGAAAATGCATGACAAATAGCATCAAACCAATTCATACCCACAACCCAAAAAGCTAAGGCACAAACAGTCGTTAATGATAAGTAGATGTACCAAAGATGCTTCGCAGTATCGGCAATTCGAGGAGTCATCTTCGAATCTTTTACGGGGCCCGGTGTTTCTGCGCGGTATAGCTGCATTCCACCAACACCTAGGATTGGTAGGATTGCCACAGCGAGTACAATGATCCCCATCCCTCCTAACCATTGAAGTTGCTGACGATAATATTGAATTGCCTTTGGAAGATAATCGATACCTTCGATCACTGTTGCACCAGTAGTTGTTAGCCCAGAGAAAGACTCAAAAAATGCATCTGTAGTAGACATTTGTGGCTGCTCTAACAACAAGAAAGGCAGTGCAGCAAAACTCGCTAGCACGGTCCAAAAAAGCACCACAATTAAGAACCCTTCCTTAGCTCTTAAGTCGTACCTAAAACTTCGATTTGGATACCAAATGGTTAACCCTGTAATTAAACATAAAACAAATGCCAATAAAAATGGCAAGCCACTGCCGTCTTCATATATCACAGATACGATTGCAGGCGGGATCATTGTGACGCTGAACAAAGCCACTAGCAGTCCCAAAATTCTAATAATAGTACGGTATTGCATAGCTTAGCTTTGACTCAAAATATATACGCCACGCAACACTCTTGGCAAAATAAGTGGTATGAAGTTCGAACTTGGGTAAATCATTGGTTTTATTATTTTTCTTATAATTATCATTGGCTACGTGTAGAGCCAAAGTCTAATTCAAAAAATAAACTTATGTAATTAATGTTCGTGATTTTCGATTAAAAAAATAACAGAAAGGTCCCGCCCAAGGAATATATCGAGGTAAACCTGAATAACAAATTTTGTTTTCTACCTTTGTTAATGCAATTATCATCACATTTGTTTGCGAGCACTTACAAACTAAAATTAGTAATGAGATTGCTGCACCTCAAATGCATCAATAGGGCTGCACAATACGCCAATCAAGGCTTATAATTTTTTGTTAACTCTTACCCTTAAAAGAGACTTAAAATAATTTAAAAATGTTCTTTTCTAGTGTTTAACATGAGTGTATCTTCTACGTTGATTTTGAATACGTGTCAGCTAGCTTCAAAATTTTATCCACACAACAAGAGTCGTTAAATTTTTCATTGTTGAAATAAAACTCTTTCTATAAATACATGTTTATTAAGAGAATTTTACTTTTTTATTATAAATGCACTCGCCAATATATTAATTATCTAATACGTTATCTACATAGTTATCCACAAAATCTTATGTGGATTTATGATAAATTTCTTCTTTTATTACTTTCACTTAGATTCACAACTTTTTAAATTAAATAAATGGGCTCCAATTATGGCATCTGAAGCAGAAACACTCTCCAACCCGCTAGTACTAGTAGACGGCTCATCTTATTTGTTTAGGGCATATCATGTCCCTTATTTGCAAGCACTCTCCACGTCATACGGACAACCCACTGGAGCAATAACCGGTGTGTTGAATATGATAAAAAGCCTACAGAAAGATTATCCAGGTGGAAATATTGTGGTGGTGTTTGATGCCAAAGGGAAAACCTTTCGTAATGATATGTATTCAGAGTACAAAGCCAATCGCCCACCTATGCCGGATGATCTTAGAACTCAAATTGCTCCGCTACATGACATTATTCGAGCAATGGGTTTGCCACTGCTAGTAATAGAGGGAGTCGAAGCAGATGATGTGATTGGTACCCTAGCAAATCAAGCAACTAAATTAGGTATGGAAACTGTCATTTCCACCGGCGACAAAGATATGGCTCAGCTGGTGACTCCTCATGTACGACTTATCAATACCATGACCAAAGTAGAAATGGATGAAGCAGGTGTTGTCGAAAAGTTTGCAGTTAGACCAGACCAAATTATCGACTACCTCGCATTAATGGGTGACAAAGTCGACAACATTCCAGGAGTCGACAAGTGTGGTCCTAAAACAGCTGCAAAATGGCTAAATGAACATGGTTCGCTTAAAGAAGTCATGGCCAATGCTGACAACGTAAAAGGCAAAGTTGGCGAACATTTGCGTAATGCCCTTGGTCATTTGCCACTGTCCTACGAATTAGCAACCATTAAAGTTGATGTAGATTTACCTGAAAAAGTACAAGACATAAAAGCGACAACGGCCGATTTAGATAAGTTGCTTGCGCTGAGCAGTCAATTTGAGTTGAAAAGATTGGTAACCGAAACTCAACAAAGAATGGGACAATCTTCTAGTTCTCAAAGTTCTGAAGCAAATGAACAAAAAGACCAAAACTCTAATACCGCTAACTACGAAACTATTTTAACCCAAAGCGATTTTGATCTTTGGTTAGAAAAACTCAAATCAGCTGATATATTTGCATTTGATACAGAAACCACCAGTCTAAACTATATGGATGCTGAACTGGTAGGTGTATCATTTTCAGTATCGGTTGGTGAAGCGGCCTATGTTCCCGTCGCCCACGATTATTTGGACGCTCCTGAACAACTTGATCGCAATCAGGTATTAAATGCTCTTAAACCTCTTTTAGAAAACCCTTCGATTAAAAAAGTTGGGCAACATCTTAAGTATGACAAAAACGTACTCGCCAATTACAACATCAATTTACAAGGTATAGCCTATGATACTATGCTCGAGTCCTATGTATTCAATAGTGTCGCCACTCGGCATGATATGGATAGTTTGGCAGAAACCTATCTAGGTAAATCCACAATTCATTTTGAAGATATTGCTGGTAAAGGTGCTAAACAGCTTACGTTTAATCAAATCGAGATAGAAAAAGCGGCGCCCTACGCATCTGAAGACGCAGACATCACATTACAGCTTCACAATGTTCTATGGCAAAAGCTGAGTTTTGAAGAAGACTTAGTAAGTGTCTTTGAGGAAATTGAACTGCCGTTGTCTCCAGTTTTAGCCAAAATGGAACAATTTGGCGTGCTCATAGATAGTCAAAAACTTGCACAACAGAGCCAAGACTTAGCGTCGCGTATCTTGGAGCTAGAAAGAGAAGTACATGAGCTTGCTGGTGAAGAGTTTAATTTAGGATCTCCAAAACAATTGCAGGAAATTTTGTATAAAAAGATGGATTTGCCTGTTTTGAAGAAGACCCCTAAGGGAGCACCTTCCACAGCCGAAGAAGTGCTTCAGGAATTGGCCATCAATTATCCTTTGCCAAAATTATTGATGGAATATCGTGGCTTAAGTAAGTTAAAGAATACCTATACTGATAAATTGCCAAAAATGATTAATGCTCGAACTGGTAGAGTACACACCTCTTATCATCAAGCTATCGCGGCAACAGGCCGATTGTCTTCTACCGATCCGAATCTACAGAATATTCCCATTAGAACAGAAGAAGGCCGAAGAGTTAGACAAGCCTTTATTGCTAGAGATGGATATAAGATTGTTGCCGCTGATTATTCACAAATTGAGTTGCGCATAATGGCACATCTGTCCGGTGATAAGGGCCTTTTAAACGCATTTGCAACGGGGCAAGATATCCATACTGCAACGGCGTCTGAAGTATTCGATACTCCTATTGAAGAAGTCACTGTAGACCAACGTAGAAATGCGAAGGCAATTAACTTTGGTCTTATTTATGGCATGTCAGCGTTTGGTTTATCCAAACAACTTAATATCCCAAGACACGATGCCCAAAAATATATGGATCTATATTTCGAACGCTACCCAATGGTATTAACCTATATGGAAGACACCAGACAAATTGCTAAAGAAAAAGGTTATGTCTCTACTGTTTTTGGGCGGCGTTTATATCTTCCTGAAATTAATGCTAGTAATGGCATGCGTCGTAAAGGAGCTGAACGAGCAGCGATAAACGCCCCCATGCAAGGTACGGCTGCAGATATCATCAAAAAAGCCATGTTGGTAGTCGATCAGTGGATTGAAACTTTGCCTTTTGATGATGTTCGCATGATCATGCAAGTACATGACGAATTAATTTTTGAAATTAAACAACAAAAGTTATCTGAGTATCAAAACAAAATAATTTCGCTAATGGAACAAGCTGTGCAATTAGATGTTCCGCTTATTGTTGCTGCTGGGGTTGGCGAAAATTGGGACGAAGCACATTAGCGCCTCATATTTTAGAAAGGTTATTTAATACCAAAACGCTCTTGGCTTATTAGTACTTTTTAACTAGACTTCGAGCCGTAGGGTACAGAGGTCAGATATTATCTAACCTTTGCTTGAACCTCGGCCTTGTGCCGAGGTTTTTTTTATCTGCAAATATTTTTTAATTAATTTTGAACTTTATGATTTAAGAAACCTCTTATGTACAGTTTATGTGTGTCTCTATGTGTTTTAACCCCATTCTTTAATGGGGTTTTTTTTGCCTAAAATTCAGCCTGTTTAAGTAACTGCGTTAATAAACAGCAGAATAGATATCGATAGAATTAGAAAAAATGTAGTTTAATTACGAAAGGTGGAAATATTTTTTAATTTAGTCGGTCTATATAAAGAGTTTTATGTGTTCTCAATTTTTTGGCCCTACCTAATTTGTGTAGGGCTTTTTTATGTTTTATGAGCTAAACCGTTTTCCTTTCATACCCATACCAACTGTCCAATTTTCGTTCTAGGTTTTCTAGTCCAATACCACTAAGAGAAGAAAACACATCTACTGATACATCACCACAAAAAGCCATCGCTGCTTCTCTAACCATCATCAATTGATTTTTACGCTTACCTGACTTTAACTTATCTGCCTTAGTAAGAAGTGCGAGTACCGGCAAGTCTGCTGCAACCGCCCAATGTATTAGTTCTTGGTCTAAATCTTTGAAAGGATGCCGAATATCCATCAATACTACCAACCCTTTAATACTTTCTCTTTTTTGCAGGTACTCTCCCAGAGATTTTTGCCATTTTTTCTTTATGGCAATTGGCACTTTTGCATAACCGTAACCAGGCAAATCTATTAATCTACGATTTTCATCCAATTGAAATACATTGATTAATTGTGTCCGACCGGGTGTTTTACTGGTCCTAGCCAAGCCTTTTTGTCGAGTTAATTTATTTAAGGCGCTGGATTTCCCAGCATTAGAGCGACCAGCAAAGGCTATTTCAATTCCTTCATCCGGTCCTAGGTGCGTAATATCAGGAGCACTGATACTAAACTTTGCTTGACTATAATGACTCACATGTTCTCCTGAAATCTCTGCAAAACTATTGTTATTATACTAATTTTTGTGATTATATCAGGGAAAAGGGTAATCGCTGCGCACTTAAAAATAGATAAAAATACAACTTATGTAATGAATTCATTTTACTGTCGTCGTAAATGTGTAAAATACCCAGTTAAGATTTTTAAGAATAGCCAGCTAATCAATTGCTTAATGAGATAAAGATGAAAAATATAGTTCTGCTAGTCTGTTTGTTTATAGGTTTTAATGTGAGTGCGGTTGAATCAGGTGACGCCGAAAACGGTAAAGCGATATCCGGTACCTGTGCTGCATGTCATGGGGCGGATGGGAATAGTTTAATCGCTATCAACCCAAAACTCGCTGGTCAACATAAAAACTATTTAGTTAAGCAGTTACAAGAATTTAAATTGGCCAGTCAAACTGGCGGTAAAGAAGGCAGAAATAACGCTGTGATGAATGGCATGGCAGCTGCACTGTCAGAGCAGGACATACTTGATTTATCTGCGTATTTTTCTAGTCAAGAAGCAACTCAGGGGGAGGCTTCAGAAGACGCCGTAGCTCAAGGCAGCAAACTCTATGTTGGTGGCGACTTACAGCGTGGTATCACGGCATGTATTGCTTGTCATGGGCCAAAAGGGAATGGTACCAGCCTATCTGGATTTCCCGATATTAGCGGGCAACACTCTGATTATATAGCCGCGCAGCTTAAAGCTTTTCGTTCTGGTGAAAGAGCTAATTCGCTTAATGGAATGATGGCAGATATTGCCAAAAGAATGACTGACAAGGATATTGAAGTTATCTCAAGCTACGTTGCTGGACTTCATTAATCACAGTTTTTCGCGACTAGCCAATGACGCAATTATTGGTTAGTCGGTGTTACTCTTCAGAAAAAGTTCATTTTTTTGTATCCCAATTGTAAATAAGTTGTAAATTTTTATTTATCCTGTATTCTCTCGTGCAAATAAAAACAAAATGGAATTACAAGCTGTTAGCTTGTCACGGAAGTAGCAAAACCTCAGCAGTAGTTTTGCCTTTGAAAGCCTTACGGGAAAACACGGACGAAAAATAAAGTGTCAGGAAGACCTATAACAATAAAGTATCTTTGTTAATAATAATAATAAGTGAAGATGCAAAGGATTGATCTTGTTTAGGATGAACAAATATTGGGAGAAGTGTCAGACGACACTCTTATCTATGAAAAAGCGATAGTTCAACTATCGCTTTTTTTCTGTCAAAAATTCGCTGTTATCACGCTTGTACTAAGGTAGAATCACGCCCATATTAAGGCCCTACACAGGTGAGCTATGGCTAGGCAGAAAAAATCTCGTAAAGTTGGTAAAATTGGTGTCGCCAAAACATCTTCAAATGTACGTAAACCAACTGAAAAGCGTGTAAAAAAACATCTCGGAAAACCAGCTGGAAGTCGCAACAGCGCGGCACTTACAGACAGCCAAGGACCTAAAAAGGTCGTTAAGGATCCGAGGCATGGCAGTAAGAAACCCGTTAGCTTGATTGTAGAAACAAGCGAACAAAAAACTGTACCCAAGAAAATAAAGTACTTTTCTCCGACTCAAGAGCTGGCCGCAATTGAACAAGATCCACGGCTAGCTACACTTTTGAACAAACTTGAAAAGGATAAAAAAATATCCAGAGAAGATCAACAATATGTAGATCAAACCTTAGCGAGACATAAAGTACTTTGTGATTTACTTGGTATTAGCAACGACGATGAAAATCACCAAGAGACTTCAGAGCAAGAAATCGACGTATTTTCGCAGTTTGAATCTATCGATATTAATGACTTTAAAGATTAAGCATAAGTAGCTATATATGAACATGCTGTTGTTGCTTGTCCCATTAATTATTATTGCTACCTTGGCTTTTTATGCAGGTTCATTGCTGTTTAAGTTAAAACTACAGCAGCAAATACGAGAGCAAAAAACTCAGCAACGAATCGAAAACATATGCCAAAGTATCCAAACTATTGCCAAAGCCATGGAACAACAGCAATGTAACCTGTCAGAAGGAAGTATAAGGCTGTATCACCTTTTAGAAGCCTTACCCATAAAAGACAAACCGAATTTTGGTCAGCAGTTTCCAATTCTATATTCACTTTACGACCAGATAAAAATGCTACCCACTCATGAAGCTAGAAAAGCGCAAAGTAAAATTGAAATCAGGCGCCAAGATACCCATAGGGAAGAACTAGAAGCTAAGCTAGAAACACAAATATTGATTGAGATTTCGATATTGAAAACCTTTAATTTGTTAGCAATCTCGAAATCTTAGCTTTTAGCGTCCAGAATACTACTTTCATAACAAAAACAGTTTGTTGTATGATCGTTTACCATGCCTACAGCTTGCATAAATGCATAACATATCGTTGTTCCTACGAACGAAAACCCCTGTTTTTTAAGTGCCTTTGCCATTTTATCTGACTGCGGCGTTGAAGTAGGCACATCGCTTTTGGAGGACCATCTATTGACGATGGTTTTGCCGTCAACAAATTGCCAAATATAATCGCTAAAAGTCATTCCAGACGCTTCTATAGCTAAATATGCTCTAGCGTTTTTTATAATTGATTGGATTTTTAGTCGGTTACGAACGATTCCAGAGTTTTGCATTAAACGATCCACATCCTCTTCAGTGAATATTGATATTTTTGTAGGATCGAAATTGCAAAACGCCTCCTCATAATTGGTTTGTTTCTTTAATATAGTAATCCAACTCAATCCCGCTTGTTGGCCATCAAGGCAGAGTTTTGCATACAATTCTTGACTGTTTGTTACCGCCCTTCCCCAAACATTGTCATGGTAATTTTGATAGGTTTTATCTTCACTTACCCAACTACAGCGTAATTTTGCCATTTGGAGCTCACTTCTTATGTCTAAATGCTGTTTTAATCGCCTTTAAGCCTACATAGACTCCGCGACAAAAGGTATACTTGCCGGCGTTTTTTTAAAATTAATTATTCGAAAGGCCTAAGTTGGCTGAGGAAATGCTAGAGAATATGCAAAAGTTTGATTGTAAGACATTTCAAGGACTCATTTTGGCGCTTCAAGATTATTGGGCGCGACAGGGTTGTGTGATAATCCAACCACTAGATATGGAAGTGGGTGCAGGTACATTCCATCCAATGACATTCCTAAGGTCAATAGGCCCAGAACCCATTAGCAGTGCCTATGTGCAACCTTGTAGACGCCCTACTGATGGTCGTTACGGCGAAAATCCTAATAGACTCCAACATTACTATCAGTTTCAGGTAATGCTTAAACCCTCACCAGACAATATTCAAGAATTGTACTTAGGTTCTCTAAGAGAGCTTGGGTTTGATCCTTTAGTGCATGATATTAGATTTGTAGAAGACAATTGGGAATCACCGACTCTTGGCGCCTGGGGTCTTGGTTGGGAAGTATGGTTGAATGGCATGGAAGTCACACAATTTACTTATTTTCAGCAAGTGGGTGGTCTAGAGTGTTCTCCGGTAACCGGTGAAATAACTTATGGTCTTGAACGTTTAGCCATGTACATTCAAGGCGTTGATAGCATATATGATTTAGTATGGACAGATGGACCTATGGGTACAGTCACGTACGGTGACGTATTTCATCAAAACGAAGTAGAGCAATCAGCCTATAACTTCGAACATGCTGATGTTGAGGCGTTGTTCGCAACTTTTGATCAATGTGAAAAAGACAGCGAAAAGTTGATTGCAGCTAACCTACCGTTACCTGCATATGAACAAGTGATGAAGGCATCGCACGCATTTAATTTATTAGATGCGAGACATGCGATTTCAGTTACAGAACGGCAACGTTATATTTTAAGGGTCAGGACCCTTTCTAAGGCCTGCGCAAAAGTTTATTACGAAGCGCGAGAAGCACTTGGCTTTCCAATGTGTAAGAAGGAGAAGTAGCCATGCGAACTGATAATTTATTAATTGAGATTGGAACAGAAGAACTTCCGCCAAAATCCTTGGCCAAATTGGCCCTTGCATTCAAAGATAATATCGAGTCTGCATTTAGTCAGAGTGATTTCTCATTTGGTCAGATTAACTGGTATGCATCACCTCGTCGCTTAGCAGTGATAGTTGAAAATTTATCAGAGTTCCAAGCGGACAAGCAAGTAGAGAAACGCGGTCCAGCCGTTTCTGCTGCATTTGATGCAAATGGAGAACCTACAAAGGCAGCACAAGGCTGGGCGCGTTCCAATGGAATAGAAGTTAACCAAGCTGAACGTTTAAAAACCGATAAGGGCGAATGGTTATTATATCAAGCGCAAGTAAAAGGACAGGCTATAGCACAGCTTTTGGCCGCGATAGTTGAAGAAGCACTAAAAGGGCTACCTATCCCCAAACCAATGCGTTGGGGTGCAAAAAGTACGCAGTTTATTAGGCCAATTCATACGGTTACCATGCTTTACGGTGCGGACCTTATTGAAGGAAAGGTGCTAGATGTGCCTTCAGCACGTATTATTAATGGTCATAGATTTCATACTGACGCTCCATTTGAATTAAACAATGCAAACAATTATCTAACCGAACTCAAACAACACTATGTAATTGCAGACCATAGTCAGCGCAAGGCAATAATTCTTGAGCAGATTCAGGATTTAGCTAAACAAGAAGACGCCGTTGCTGATATAAACGATGAGCTTTTAGATGAAGTAACTGCATTGGTAGAGTGGCCAGTAGCACTAATGGCGAATTTTGATGAGTCTTTCTTAGCGGTTCCCAAAGAAGCGCTCATTTACACTATGAAAGATGACCAAAAATACTTTCCTTTGTTAGATGGTAACGGCCATTTAAAGTCCAAGTTTATTTTTATCACTAATATAGAAAGTAAAGACCCGCAGACTATTGTTAGCGGTAACGAAAAAGTCATTCGCCCAAGGTTAGCTGACGCAGAATTTTTCTTTAACACTGATAAAAAACAAACCTTGGAATCGCGTCTCGAGAGTTTAAAAACTGTATTGTTTCAAAAACAATTGGGTACAGTTTACGAAAAATCACAACGTATTGCGTCTATGGCAAAGAATATTGCTGCAATGGTTGGCGCCGATCAAGATGCCTCTTATCGAGCAGGATTGTTGTGTAAAACTGATTTAATGACAAATATGGTTATGGAGTTTCCTGATGTTCAAGGCGTTATGGGCATGCATTACGCGCGAGTTGACGGCGAAGCAGAGACTGTAGCGGTAGCATTGAATGAACAATATATGCCGCGTTTTGCGGGTGATAAATTGCCTACGAACGATGTCAGTCTATGTGTAGCGTTGGCGGATAAGATAGATACCTTAGTTGGTATTTTTGGGATTGGACAAACCCCCAAAGGTGATAAGGACCCCTTTGCTTTGCGTCGCGCTTCAATTGGTGTGTTGCGAATAATTGTTGAGAAGAATCTGCCCTTAGATTTAGTTGATTTGGTTGGGGCATCGATTTCGACTTTCGAGGGAAAAGTAAAGACGCAAGAGCTTCAAACTAAGGTAGTTGATTTTGTATTGGCGCGATTTAGAGCATGGTACGCCGAACAAGGTGTTGCCGCTGGTGTAGTACAAGCAGTAGCAGCTAACCGCCCTACTCGTCCTGCTGATTTTGCAGCTAGAGTTGAAGCAGTGAAATCCTTCAACACATTGGAATCGGCAGAAGCGCTTGCCGCAGCGAATAAACGAGTAGCCAATATATTGGCTAAGAATGCCATTAATGAAGAGATCAGTTTTGATTCTGCTCTGATTCAAGAACCGGCTGAAAAGGCGTTAGCAGACGGTCTGGAGCTTGTTGAAGCGCAGATTCAACCAATGATTGAACAGTCTGATTATGCTAGCGCTTTGACTGTGTTGGCGGAACTAAGACAGCCGATTGATGCTTTTTTCGAGAATGTTATGGTAATGGCTGAAGATGAGTCAATTAGGCGAAATCGATTATCATTATTATCACGTCTTAGAGGTTTGTTCTTGTGCTGCGCAGATATATCAGTATTAAATTAGATTTCGCAAACTTAATAATTTTAGGACGTTAAATCAGATGAAGAAAATAGGTTTTGTATCTGTGGCCATTCTTGCTAACTTGCTAAGTGGTTGTGCGACTAATGTTATTGATACATTTAATACTGAACGAAATTATGACGGTCTCTATCTTAGAGGTGTTTTTTCTTGGTGGGAAGCCGACGAAAAATATAAGTTAGTAGAGGTGTCTGATCAGGTTTATTCAACATCGATTGAATTGATAGCTGACGGTCAACCTTATGATTTTAAGTTCGCCGACTCTAGTTGGACTCCGGGGATGAACTGTGGTTTTGCAAATGAATCGGATAGAATTATTGAAGTTGGAGAGTTAGTCTCGTCTAACTGTGATACCACAGATGAGAACTTTCAATTTACACCTATGGAAACTGGGTTGTTTGAATTCACCATTGATTTCAGTGGATTCGGTGCGCCAAAAGTATCGATAAGTAATATAACCCATTGATTTTAAATATAAAAAAGGCCGCTAATCAGCGGCCTTTTTTTTGACTATTAATTGTTACACATCTAAATTCGCAACTTTAAGTGCATTGTCTTCAATAAATGCTCGTCTTGGTTCAACTTGGTCACCCATTAGGGTGGTGAAGAGTTGATCTGCTCCAACAGCATCCTCGATAGTCACCTGAAGCATTCTGCGAGAGGCAGGATCCATTGTCGTTTCCCACAGCTGACTAGGGTTCATTTCCCCTAGCCCTTTATATCGTTGAATGTATTGACCACGTTTAGATTCAGCCATTAACCAATCGAGCGCATCTACAAATGTAGAAATGGATTTGGTTTTATCATTACGCTTAACGTATCCACCTGCCTCAATCATTCCATTTATTGCCTGATTAAGAGATTTGATGCGTATATATTCATTTGAATTGACGAACTCATGGTCGATTCTATATTCAGTGTCTATACCATGAAGTCTTATAATAATAACCACAAACCAGTTATTTCTTTCTGAGTTATGGCGCACTTCAAACGAATAGGTGGCTCCATCGATTTCATCATCGGTAAGCCCTTTGGTAAATTCTTCAGCAAAATGTGTTAGTTTCTGCTCATCGTTCACATCTTCAGGCTCTAAAGTAACGCTGTAGACCAACTTATTGAGTATCACTTCTGGCATCAGTCGACTGATACGGGCAATCATAGCCACAGTCTCTTGATACTGTTTGACTAAACTTTCTAATGCCACTCCTGAAATTGCAGGTGCGTTTTCGTTTACATGAAGCGATGCATTGTCTAAGGCGATTGACGTTAGATACTTAGTCAAAGAATCATCGTCCTTTAGGTATTGTTCTTGTTTACCTTTTTTAGTTTTATAGAGTGGTGGTTGGGCAATATAGACATAACCTCGCTCAATAATTTCTGGCATTTGTCTGTAGAAAAACGTAAGTAACAAGGTGCGGATGTGAGAACCATCGACGTCAGCATCGGTCATGATAATGATACTATGATAACGCAGTTTTTCTGGATCGTATTCATCCCTACCAATTCCACAGCCTAGTGCGGTAATTAATGTTGCTACTTCCTGGGATGAAAGCATTTTATCGAATCGAGCTTTCTCAACGTTCAAAATTTTACCTTTGAGCGGCAATATGGCTTGGTTTTTCCGATTTCTTCCCTGCTTTGCAGAACCTCCAGCAGAGTCCCCTTCCACTATATATAATTCTGAAAGAGCGGGATCTTTTTCTTGGCAGTCTGCTAATTTGCCTGGTAGGCCAGCAATGTCTAATGCGCCTTTGCGACGAGTCATTTCTCGGGCTTTTCGAGCTGCTTCTCGTGCTCGTGCTGCATCAACAATTTTCATTATGATATTTTTAGCGACTGTTGGGTTTTCGATGAGGTATTCAGCTAATTTTTCGCCCATGGCTTGTTCAACTGCTGATTTAACTTCTGAAGAAACAAGTTTATCTTTAGTTTGTGAAGAGAATTTTGGATCGGGAACTTTTACAGATATCACGGCAGTGAGGCCCTCTCGAGCATCATCTCCACTTGCAGAGACATCCACAGCGTTTTTACCTTTTCCTTTGTTTAGACCTTCAGAACTCATGTAATTATTGAGTGTGCGAGTTAATGCTCCTCTAAAACCACTTAAGTGAGCACCACCATCTCGTTGAGGTATATTGTTGGTAAAACAAAGTATTTGTTCTTTGTAGGAATCGTTCCATTGCATCGCAACTTCTACAATTATGCCATCGTCTTTTTCTAGTGAAAAATAGAACACTTCTGTATTAACTGGTGTTTTATTTAAGTTTAAGTAATCAACAAAAGCACGAATACCACCTTCAAAAAAGAAGTGCTCTTGTTTATCTTCGTCACGTTCGTCAAGAATGCGGATTGAAACGCCTGAGTTCAGAAATGATAGTTCTCTGATTCGCTTAACCAATATATCGAAGTGAAAAGTAATGTCAGAAAAGATAGTCGAACTTGGCCAAAATCTAACTTCTGTACCGCTCTCTGTCGCATCACCTATTACGGCTAAAGGAGCAGTTGGTTCGCCTAAGTGGTATTCCTGTTCATGTAGTTTGCCTTCACGTCTTACCGTTAATACTAATTTGTCACTCAAGGCATTTACAACTGATACCCCTACACCATGTAGTCCACCAGAAACTTTATATCCAGAATCTTCACCGCCGAACTTACCACCTGCATGTAGTACAGTCATGATAACTTCCGCAGCAGATACGCCTTCTTCAGGGTGAATAGCGGTAGGTATTCCGCGACCATTATCCCTTACTGAAACAGAGCCATCTAAGTGAATTTTTACGATAATCTCACTGCAATGTCCCGCCAATGCTTCATCAATAGAGTTATCTAAAATTTCAAAAACCATGTGATGTAAACCAGAACCGTCATCTGTATCACCGATATACATTCCCGGTCTTTTTCTTACGGCATCAAGTCCTTTTAGTACCTTGATACTCGCCGAATCATAAACATTTTCTTCTGACATTTGACTAAGTCTCCTCTTTCACCTGGCCATGTTCCACGTGAAACACTTTCTTATCGTTATTGTGCTTTAAAAAATCGAGTTGTTTGATATCTATAGCGGTAACAAACAACTGTGTGTCAATCGTGTTTAAACTTGTAATAAACACTTTTCTCTTTTCTTCATCTAACTCAGCACCAACATCATCCAATAGGAAAATTGAACTTTTCGAAGTCTGTTGATGCAAATATTGTGTTTGCGCAAGTTGCATACCTGCGACTAACATTCGTAACTGCCCTCTTGATAAAACCTCATGAGCGTTCAAACCCTGAGTTTTGATTCTTAAATCAGCCTTATGAGGACCAACGCTAAGGAATCCATATTTAAGATCACGAGGACGATGTTTTGTGACTGATTCTGCCAACGTGTGACCTTTATCCCACCCCCTATAATACGAAATTTCAAAGGAAAACTCAGGTAAAAAAGTCTTTAAATTCGTATAAATTAACTGCTTAAGATGATCGTTTAGTAATTTTTCTCGATTATCGGTTATTAGCTCTCCCCTTTCACAAAGTAGTTCCTGCCAGTAACCATAATCTTGACTATGAGAACTACTTTTATAAAGGGAGTTTAGCTGTCGTAATCCCCTATTATAAATTTGAAAATCTAAGTTAAAAGACTGTTCCACGTGAAACAACATCCAATCCAAGTAGCGCCTTCTAAGCTTGGGCGCACCCAACAACAAATCAGAACTTTGTGGTGTAAATATTTGAATAGGAAGGTAACTAGCTAAATCTGTCGCTCGTTTCGACTTTTGACCATTGATATTAACAACGCAACTATCATCTGTTTGTCTACTAATACCAAATTTTTGATATTTATCCTTATCCTCTACAGTAGAGCAAAATACCGTAAAACCGGATTTTTGATGACTTATCACATTTTTATGTTTGTGGGTACGGAACGAGCGAGCATATCCTAAATAGTGTAAAGCTTCTAAAATAGACGACTTACCACTACCGTTCTCACCAAGAAATATATTCATATTTCCATGGACTACCAGTGACAAATCATCAATATTCCGAAAATGCTTTATCTGGAGCTTGTCCAGTTTCATGAATATCGCAACTTCGAATAAACGCTAATTACAATCTCATCGGCATTATTACGTACAGCGCAGAGTCATCCTTGGCATCTTCTATTAATGCACTACTGTTGGAGTCAGCCAATGTAATACGGACTTCGTCACAACTAAGTCCATTCATAACATCGATCAAATACGCTACATTAAAACCGATTTCGAGTCTGTCACCTTGATAATCGACGTCTACTATTTCCTCGGCCTCTTCTTGTTCGGGATTGTTTGCAGTAATTTTGAGTTCACTATTCGAGAGATTTAAGCGTACCCCTCTGAACTTTTCATTTGATAAAATAGAGGCCCTCGAAAAAGCATGCTTTAACACATCTTTACTCGACTCAATTTTCTTATCACCATCTTTTGGCAACACTCGCCTATAATCAGGAAAACGCCCATCCACTAGTTTACTAGTAAATATAAAGTCGGTAGAGAAAATTCTAATATGATTCGAACCGACCTGTACCTTGACTAACTTATCGTTATCTTCAATCAACCTAAGTATTTCCAGCACGCCTTTACGTGGGATAATTACCTGACGATTTGGCAAAGTGGCATTAGTATAACTGAGGCGACACAACGCCAACCTATGCCCATCTGTAGCAACTGTGCGGATAAGGTTATCTTCTGTTTCAAGGGACATACCGTTGAGATAATAACGCACATCTTGCTGCGCCATACAAAAATGCGTACTGTCAATAAGTCGCTTAAGATCAGATTGCGGTATCTCAAACTCCAACTCGCCCTGCCAATCTTCTAAATTAGGATAATCATCTGCAGCCAAAGTAGATAAACTATATTTACTACGACCGGATTTCAGTAACGCTTTATTGGACTCGACACTGAAATCAATGTTGCTACCCTCGTTTAATCCTCTACAGATATCCAACAATTTCTTGGCAGGAACTGTAATTTCGCCTTCAACAAACTCACCACTCAATGTTACGTTAGAAATCAACTCGACCTCTAAATCCGTACCAGTTAACCACAGTGAGTTATCACTAACTTTAATCAAAACATTAGACAATATAGGCAGCGTATGGCGACGCTCGACTGCGCCAGAAACCAACTGAAGTGGCTGCAAGAAGTTTTCCCTACTGATGCTAAATTTCATCTTTTTACTCGTGAATTTTTATGAAGACAATGTGCGAATTAAGTTCTGATAGTCTTCTTTTATATCATGACTTTCTTCCCTTAGCTGTACTATTTTTCTGCAAGCGTGCAATACAGTCGTATGATCACGACCACCGAACGCATCGCCAATCTCTGGCAAACTATGATTGGTTAATTCTTTAGATAACGCCATGGCCATTTGTCTCGGTCTAGCTACACTGCGACTGCGTCGTTTTGATAAAATATCAGCCATCTTGATTTTGTAATACTCAGCCACAGTTTTTTGAATATTATCAATAGTCACTAATTTTTCTTGTAACGCTAATAAATCCCGAAGCGCCTCGCGCACAAAGTCAATAGTAATAGGACGTCCCGTAAAGTTAGCATTGGCAATAACTCGATTCAATGCCCCTTCTAGCTCACGTACATTTGACCTTAGCCGTTTAGCTATAAAAAACGCGACTTCATCTGGCAAGAAAATTTTGTTTTCAACAGCCTTTCTCATCAAAATAGCCACCCGAGTTTCTAATTCTGGCGGTTCAATAGCAATAGTTAAGCCCCAACCAAACCTTGATTTTAAACGGTCTTCTACTCCAACTATCTCCTTTGGATAGCGATCAGACGTTAGGATGATTTGCTGATTACCTTCTAACAAAGCGTTAAAGGTATGAAAAAACTCTTCTTGTGAGCGTTCTTTATTGGCAAAAAACTGAATATCATCTATGAGTAGCGCGTCAACAGAACGGTAATATCGTTTAAATTCTTCTATCGCATTATTTTGTAAAGCCTTAACCATGTCTTGTACGAACCGCTCGGAATGCATATATACAACAGTTGCATTCTTTTTCTTGTCCATTATTCCGTTACCAACAGCATGTAATAAATGGGTTTTACCTAAACCCGTACCACCGTATATAAATAAAGGATTATAAGCACCACCAGGGTTATCAGCGACTTGCTGTGAAGCAGCCCTTGCAAGTTGGTTTGATTTACCTTCGACAAAGTTGTCGAACTTATAGGTTAAGTTAATATTGCTTTTATGGGTCGCCGCTATTGGTACAGTACTACCAATATTTGGAACCGCAACCGATGGGTTGGTGGAAACCGCTGGACTATCTTTAGGTTGACCAATTTGCTCAACCACAGTTGGTGGATAATTCGTTGCCCCAAACTTCTTGTTTGTTTCGATATTCGCTACTTTAACTTCGAAGCGCAATTGCGGAGCTTTATCACCACAAAACTCGGCCAATAAATTATTGATTTGTGAAAAGTATTTATCTCTAACCCAATCTAATACAAAACGATTAGGTGCGAAAAGCGTGATGTAAGCGTCGGCATATTCTGCCTGAAGTGGTCTTATCCACATACTAAACTGCTGAATAGGTAAATCCTGTTGTAACCTATCAAGACACTGATTCCATATAGACATCAAAAAAAACGACTCCATCCTTATAAATAAAGGGTCAAAATAAGACAAAAAAGGAATTACAACACAAAAGTGAAAAGTAATAGTTGAGTTATTATTAAGCAGTTAAAAGCCAAACCTAAAACTGATTGTGAATTATCTCGCTAATCACCTCATTAACGCAACATACATTTTAAATTAATTTGAAATAACAATAAAAATACTTATATCTTTTTGTTTTAATTATGTTTTTCGATAATTTACAATGATAGTGTTCAGCAACATTATCTTCCGCTTACACGCATTTTTGATGCCAAATATCTGTGTAATCACAAAATAAACCGTAATAATTTGAATAAACTGTGGATAAAATGAACATTTTAAATAGTTATCATCTTCTCATGGAAACCAATCCTAAACCCTACGCAAAATAGAACGTTAATACTTGGACTAATATATTGACAACAAGCCAAGTGATCTCTATTATTCAGCGTCATTTTTGAGCACGGTGATTATCTCGAAGCGGTTATCATATAAATGCTCATTTTGTTTAAACCTTATGTATAGCGGGACTAGGTCATGAAAAGAACTTTTCAACCAAGCAACTTAAAGCGTAAGCGTTCACACGGTTTTCGTGCCCGTATGGCGACTAAAAATGGCCGCAAGGTTATTGCCAATCGTCGTGCTAAAGGCCGTGCGCGTTTATCAGCTTAATTATCCAAGGTGGGTGAAAATAATTTTTCTCGGGAGCTAAGGCTACTTACTCCCACCCACTTTGAATATGTCTTCAGTAATGCAATTCCATCTGTTTCACCTCAAATTACCTTACTTGCCAGAATTAATACTTCAAATAATCCTCGTTTAGGCATCACTTTAGCCAAAAAACGAGTCAAATATGCACACGACAGAAACAGACTTAAACGTGTCATACGTGAAAGCTTTCGTCTACAACGTCATTCGTTACCAAATATTGATATAGTAGTAGTAGGTAAAAGTGGATTAGATAAACTTTCGAATCAGGAATTGTTTTCTTTGCTGAGTAAATTATGGAAAAAATTAGCGTCGCGCTGCGAAAAATCCCAATTGGGATAATTAGACTCTATCAAATGGTGCTTTCACCAATGCTAGGACCAACCTGTAGATTTCATCCAAGTTGTTCTCACTATGCAATTGACGCTATTGTTAAACACGGAATAATAAAAGGGTCTTGGTTATCTATGCAACGCATACTAAAATGCCATCCACTCAATGATGGTGGATATGATCCAGTGCCAGAAAAAAAACAAAATAAACAATGATTTTTATAATTATGCCCTCATAAATAGTCAGGTCATAAGTAAAACAGTAACATCGCCGTGGTTTAATGTTTTGACATGAATAAGTCACACACATAATAAGTAGTTAATTAGAGTATTTTATGGAATCCCAACGCAGTTTTTTATTGATTGGCCTTGCTATGGTCGGCTTTCTATTATGGCAACAATGGCAGTTAGATTATGGACCTAAACCAGTTGAAACAGCTCAAACTGTTAATCAACAACAAAATATCACTTCCGATATGCCTACCAGTTCAGAGGACGTTCCAGTTGCCTCTTCAAATGGACAAAATTACCTAGCAAGTAGTGTTCAGTCTGGGAAAACCATTTTGATTAAAACCGATACCCTTGATCTAACAATAGATACTGTTGGTGGTGACGTTATATCAGCCAATCTAGTTAAATTTCCTGTCGAACAAAACTCAAAAGACTCATACAGTTTATTAAGACCAACCGGCGAAGACCTGTTTATTGCTCAAAGTGGTTTAGTTGGTAAAGATGGTCCTGATAGTAAAGGGCGTCCTACTTATACTGCAACTGAAAACAGCTATACACTTGTAGGCGAATCTTTAACGGTCCCCCTTACATTAGTTACTCCTGAAGGCGTAAAAATCACTAAGAACTTTGTATTTACAAAGGACAGTCACAAAATAGACGTTAGTTATATTATTGAAAACAACACTAGTGATACAAAACAACTACAACAGTTTGGTCAACTTAAACAAAGTATGCTCAAAGAAGATGGCAGTATGTTTATGCCAACTTATAGAGGCGCCGCATATTCAACAGAAGAAGACAAATACGAGAAGTTTGATTTTGATGACATGCTCGACAAAAATCTGAAGAAATCTACTCCAGCTGGCTGGGCAGCCATGATAGAGCATTATTTTGTATCAGCATGGGTTCCACCTCAAAACGAAACCAATAATTTATATAGTCGAGTTTTACAAAACACCAACGGTGTAATTGGTTTTACGGGTCAATCAATCACTATCCAACCCGGCGAAACCACCACAATTTCTAGTGCTTTATATCTTGGTCCAAAAGATCAAGATACCTTAGCTGAAATAGCTAGAGGATTAGATCTGACAGTTGATTACGGCTTTTTGTGGATGATATCGAAATACTTATTCTTCTTTTTGCAATTTATTCATAGTTTAGTAGGAAACTGGGGATTCTCGATAATATTGATCACCATAGTTGTAAAAGGTGCAATGTATCCCCTTACTAAAAAGCAATACGAATCTATGGCAAAGATGCGAGCATTAAAACCCAAAATGGATGCGCTGAAAGAGCGTTATGGGGAAGACAAACAAAAAATGCAAAAAGCTATGATGGAAATGTACAAGAAGGATAAAGTTAACCCTATGGGTGGCTGTTTCCCTTTACTGTTACAAATGCCAATTTTCTTAGCTTTGTACTGGGTTCTTCTGGAAAGTGTTGAACTGAGACATGCCGATTTTATATTCTGGATCACAGATTTAAGTGCAAAAGACCCGTACTTTGTCTTACCTGTGTTAACTGGACTAAGCATGTATTTACTGCAAAAGCTGCAACCTATGACAATGACAGATCCTATGCAGCAAAAAATAATGCAGTTTATGCCTGTTGCTATGAGTCTATTCTTCTTTATATTCCCTGCAGGATTAGTACTTTACTGGTTAATAAGTAATGTTATTACTTTGATTCAAGCTAAGATAATCTATGCATCAATGGAAAAGCGCGGCTTAAGTACCAAGTAAATCCTTAGTTTTAATTGAAGCCCGTTTTATACTTAATCAGCATATAAAACGGGCTTTTTTGTACATACAATTAATAAACATCATCTGCAAAATTTAGGAACCCCAATGCCATCATTAGATATAGTTTCAGAAATTGACTTGCCCGAATTACGTAATGCTGTTGAAAACGCCAATAGAGAACTCAGTACACGTTTTGATTTTAGAGGTGTCGAAGCAAGTTTCGAGTTAAAAGAAACAATAGTTACCATGACCGCTGATAACGATTTCCAACTCAAGCAAATGCTCGATATCCTCAGAGGTACCTGCGTAAAACGTAACGTTGACACTGCGGCCTTTGAAGAAAAAGACGTACAGCACATAGGCAAAATCTACAAACAGGCCATTGCCTTCAAGCAAGGTATCGAACAACCTGTTGCCAAAAAACTCATCAAATTAATTAAAGATGCAAAATTAAAAGTACAAGCGCAAATTCAAGGTGAGCAAGTGCGAGTTACCGGTAAGAAACGTGATGATTTGCAACAAGTTATGGCATTGGCGAAAGCAGCCGATTTAGAACAACCCTTACAATTTACCAATTTCAGAGACTAAGTCACCTTATGCACACTTCAGGATTATCATTGCAACAAGACACTATTGTAGCCCAAGCTACTGCTCCTGGCCGCGGTGGTGTTGGGATAATCCGAGTTTCTGGCAATCTCGCCAATATAGTTGCTGAAAAAATATTAGGTAAAACCCCCGAAGTGCGTAAAGCAGAATATTTAGCATTTTCTGATAGCAACAACACTGTTATTGACCAAGGCATAGCATTATTCTTTAAAGCGCCAAACTCATTTACCGGTGAAGATGTATTGGAATTGCAGGGCCATGGCGGGCAAGTAGTGTTGGATATGTTGCTCAATGCGATTTTGAAACTTCCCGAAATTCGCATTGCTAAGCCAGGAGAATTTAGTGAACGAGCTTTCTTAAATGATAAATTAGACTTAGCCCAAGCTGAAGCTATAGCAGACCTCATCGATGCCAGTTCTGAACAAGCGGCAAAAGGAGCACTACGTTCTTTACAGGGTGCATTTTCTCAACAAATTCATGCTTTAGTAGAACAAGTCATCCACTTACGAATGTATGTCGAAGCTGCCATCGATTTTCCTGATGAAGAAATCGACTTTCTAAGCGACGGTAAAATTCAAAAAGACCTCGAAACTATTATCCAATCTTTTGAGACTTTGCGGCAACAAACCAAACAAGGCGCTCTACTAAGAGAAGGTATGAGAGTCGTGATAGCAGGTAAACCCAACGCTGGGAAATCCAGTTTGCTCAATGCCTTGGCAGGAAAAGATGCAGCCATAGTCACAGATATAGCCGGCACTACCCGGGATGTACTTAAAGAGCATATCCATATTGACGGTATGCCACTACATATAATCGATACTGCCGGTTTAAGAGACAGTCCAGATACAGTTGAAAAAATAGGAATTGAACGAGCATGGCAAGAAATTCGTCAAGCCGATCGGGTGTTATTTATGTTAGACAGTACTGAGTCTAGTGAAACCCAACCTGAAAAAATTTGGCCTGAATTTTATCAGCAACTCCCCCAAAATATAGGTCTCAGCGTAATCCGTAATAAAATAGACCTGAGTAATGAGTCTGTTGGCATTGATGAAAGCGGCAAATATCCAGTAATTTCGATGTCCGCTAGCAATCAATTGGGTTTAAACTTTTTAACTGAACACTTAAAAGATTGCATGGGATTTAATGCTAGTTCAGAGGGACAATTCATTGCCCGTAGACGACATCTAGATGCCATCGACAGGGCTGCAGAACATTTATACCTAGGGAAATACCAATTAGAGGATAACCTAGCTGGTGAATTACTGGCTGAGGAATTACGGATTACTCAACAACACCTAAATGAAATCACCGGTGAATTTACTTCGGACGACCTACTTACCAAAATATTCTCATCTTTTTGCATTGGCAAATAATAAATCTACATAACATTTAACGATAGAATTAGGCATGGTGATCTATTAATCACAATGTACAATACCAATAAATAACAAATAAAATAGTAAATTAATGGCTAAGTTTGAAATTATCGTAGGTAGTGTATTAGGTGCAAGTGAATACGTTGCAGATGCTTTACAAGAAACCTTATTAGCTCACTCTCAAAGTTCAACGGTGCATTTGACCCCGCAGTTATCCGATTTAGATTACGGAGCGATATGGCTAATATGCACGTCTACCCATGGTGCAGGTGACTTACCAGATAATATCCAACCTTTTGCTGAGCAGTTAAAAACAGCAAATTTGGCCAAAACAAAGTTTTTAGTTATTGGTTTAGGTGATAGCAGTTACGACACTTTCTGCTTTGGCTCAGTACAATTAGAAAAGGCCATGCTAGAGGCTGATGCCGAATTAATCTGCCCTAGCCTACATATTGATGTACTTAATCATCCTATTCCTGAAGATATTGCCGTTGAATGGATTTTAACCTGGCTAAATACCAACCAACAATTGGCGTAACCTCTTAATGTATCTTGATGCACTTCAATAAAGCAGAACAAACCGCCCTATTACAAAGTTTGAGTAATGACGCTCGAATATTGTATATGCTTGGAATAAAACCAACTGCAAATGATTCAACTGGTATAACATCACCGTTAAACTACAAATCATTGTTATCCATTTTAAATACTAAGGATGAAAAATTTACTTTAGGTAGACAAGTAAACAGCTTAATAAAAGAGCTACTAAGTGTAGGCTTAGTCACTTTCCAAAACGAAGTGGAACTTAATCACAGTTTTAACGGTAAAACCCTTGTTCTTCCGCTTACTACAATGAAAATTGATGACTATTCAAAGCTACACTTAAATTGGCATAAAATGCATATTGACTGGTTACCTAACGAAAAATTGATTGCCGATTTAGCAAAACTACTTGGCATTATCGATTATGATTATAATTCAAGTGAGTTGGGCGATTTTATTGCTTATTGGTTAGGTAGACCGGAGTCACAATTTAGCGAGTATCAATGGACCCAAAAGTTTGTATTTAATTTAAAGAAAAAACGTTTAGCACATGGATTTAAAAGTGTGCAAAAAGTGGGTCAACAAATTGTGCAAACTAAAGCAGGTATACAAGCTGACGACAACGCTAAAAATTTAGTGGCAAAATATAGTAAAAAAGACTCACAGTAGATTTTCATCATTATCAATCGGAATATATAACTCGTGGACAGTATTAAAGATAAAATTCAAAGACTAGGCAAAGCATTAGGTCGCCAATATGTTCCTGAAAAATATACCCAATATTCTGATCTACGCTCTGAATATGAAACCTTAGCTAACCGAGACGTCAAACAGCTGCAACGAGAAGGTAAAAAACAGCGAATTCAAGATATTCAAGGTCGCTCAGAATTAAATCCAAAATGGACTTTTACTAATCTTATTGAAGATAGTCATGATGTGATTGAAGCAGTGAGTATTGCCAAATCATTTATTGCCGCTCATGAAGATATGAACTGGAGAAAAAGCGGCGCACATATGATGATTTTTTATGGCGACTATGGCCGTGGTAAATCTCATACAGCCGGGGCCATTGCTCACGAATTGATTGAAAAATATGAAATTTCAGTTTTATACAGACAATTATCAACCATATTAGAAATGCGTTTCTTTTCATATGACTACAATGCCCAAGACAACGTCGGACAAAAGTTTCGTGAAATAAACCAAGAATTACTTGATGTAGATTTATTAATACTCGATGAAGTATGTGTAAACGAAAGTGTCTTAAAGAAAAATGCCCAAAGTTGGTTGGGAAATGTATTACGACAAAGACTAGCCAATAACAAAAATTGCATCATGATCACTAACCACAACTTAGCAGAATTAGAAAATGCTTTAGGTCGATATTGTTTTGAATCAATTAAAGAATACGATACCTATAAAGTGAAGTTTTCAGGTCCAAGCAGGCGCAAAGAAATCATCCCGGCACAGCCAGAACCACAGCAAGCTCAACATACATCTGGCTACCGTCCAAACCAGGTCAAATAAAAGCAACTACTAGACAAACTTTAAACTTTTCAATACTTCCAAGCGACTCACCCTTTGTAACTTAAACTGGACCTACAGGTCCTAACTACAAAGGGCCATTATCATGAAAAAAGTAATCAAGCTTACGACTTATCTAAACGCGGTATTACTATATTTTATTCTGCTTCACTCCACGTCACTTTTTGCAGCAACCTTTACGCAATCTTTCGATGTCGAGTTAGGCGGCCAACTAAGGCTAGAAACCGATACAGGCTCTATTAAAATAGCGACTCACGACGCTGCAACAATAGAACTGCAAATTAAAACACGAGACATTGAAGAAGAAGACTTTACATACCGCTTCGAACAATCTGGCGGTGATTTAACCATTATCGGTGAAACTAGCCAAAATCGAAACTGGCTAAAAAATCGTAAAGTAGAGTTTATTCTAATGATCCCAAAAACCTACAATGTCAAATTAGACACCTCGGGTGGATCATTAACTGTCGAAGATCTGATTGGTAAATTGAAAGCAACGACCTCTGGGGGGTCTATCAATATTCAGAATATACAAGGTGATGTTAAACTCCGAACTTCAGGAGGATCAATTAAAACAGGTAATATAAGCGGCAACATTAAAGCACATACTTCCGGTGGAAGTATCAATGTAAGCATAGATAAACAGCTAACAAAAGACGCCAAATTGACTACCTCTGGAGGCTCAATTACAGCCCATTTAGTTTCTGATATACAGGTAAACATTGATGCAAAAACCAATGGTGGACGAGTCAAAAGTGACTTTAAAATTAATGGCATGCTTAAAAAAATGCATGTACGGGGATCTATAAATGGTGGAGGCCCAAAATTAACTTTAAAAACCAATGGCGGAAGTATAAAGATCAAAGAACTCTAATTTTGCAGATCTTTCCTTTATAGATCAGGATCTAACTGTGAAATCGCTAATTTTTGATCACAAGTTACGCACAGTTAGATCAAAAGATATTAATTCTTGTGGGTAAAAATATGTATAACTACTGTAAAACTACTTTATATCCACTTAATACAATTCCAACAATACAGCCTTGTGGATAAAACACCTACTTGTGCCCACCTTATACCAGTTTGATCAATCCTTATTCACATGATCAACTACACTCTAAATATTTGATAGTAAAAGAGAAAAGATACTTATTAACAGAGATCACCTTTACTAATAATAGTAGTAATAAACAAAGATCTAAAAGATCATATAAATATTAAGGCGATCAAAAAACCTTAATTGAATAGTTTTTAAACATTTTACTTACGCTCAGATCCATATAGAATATGCGACCCTTTTTATTTGGGGAAAATTGATCAATACGTTTTAGAGGAAACCCATGTTTTATCAGCAACATTTCGATGTCATCGTAGTAGGTGGTGGTCACGCAGGAACAGAAGCAGCTTTAGCATCTGCTCGCATGGGTGTGAATACGCTTTTACTAACTCACAATATCGAAACCTTAGGGCAAATGTCTTGTAATCCAGCTATTGGCGGTATTGGTAAAGGTCATTTAGTTAAAGAAATTGATGCTTTAGGTGGAGCCATGGCTGTAGCGACTGACAAAGCTGGCATTCAATTTAGAACATTAAACTCTAGCAAAGGACCAGCTGTTCGGGCTACCCGTGCACAAGCAGATAGATCCTTATATCGAAATGAAATTCGTAAACTTATTGAAAACCAAGAAAACCTAACCTTATTTCAGCAATCTTGTGATGATCTGATCGTTGAACAAGATCGCGTCGTAGGTGTAGTGACACAAATGGGTCTTAAATTCCATGCTAAGAGCGTTGTTATCACCGTAGGCACGTTTTTAGGAGGCACGATACATATAGGTATGGAAAACTACAAAGGAGGCCGTGCTGGCGATCCTCCTTCGATCGCTTTAGCTGATCGGCTTCGTGCATTACCTTTTAGAGTAGATCGTTTAAAGACTGGTACACCTGCCAGACTTGATGCCCGTTCACTTAACTTTGACGTGATGCAAAAACAACAAGGTGACACACCAGTACCGGTTTTTTCATTTATGGGACAAGCCAGCGATCACCCACAGCAAATCCCTTGTTATATTACTCACACCAATGAAAAAACCCATGAAATAATTCGTGGTGGATTAGATAGATCGCCTATGTACACTGGTGTGATCGAGGGGATTGGCCCAAGATACTGCCCATCTATTGAAGATAAAATTCATCGTTTTGCCGGTAAAAACTCACATCAAATATTTGTCGAACCAGAAGGTCTAAACAGCATAGAGGTTTATCCTAATGGTATCTCTACGAGTTTACCTTTTGACGTTCAAATGAATTTTGTACGTTCAATTGTTGGTTTTGAAAATGCACATATTGTACGTCCAGGATATGCGATCGAATATGATTTCTTTGATCCCAGAGATCTTAAACAAACCTTAGAAACTAAATTTATAGATGGACTATTTTTTGCTGGCCAAATTAATGGAACAACTGGTTATGAAGAAGCCGGTGCTCAGGGTTTGATAGCCGGTGCAAATGCAGCCCTTCAAGTACAACAAAAAGATGAATTTATCTTGCGGCGTGATGAAGCTTATATGGGTGTACTGATTGATGATCTAGCTACAATGGGTACCAAAGAGCCTTATCGAATGTTTACGAGCCGTGCTGAATATCGTTTATTGCTTCGCGAAGATAATGCAGATATTCGTTTGACCGAAAAAGGGCACGAAATTGGGCTGGTGGACGACAATAGATGGAAAGCATTTAATGAAAAGTTAGAAGCTATTGAATTAGAAAGGCAACGACTCAAGTCGACTTGGGTTTATCCTAGCCATGCATCAACTGACGCGTTAAATGTTTTGTTAAAAAATCCGGTTACCAAAGAAAATAATTTGGAAGATCTAATTCGTCGCCCAGAAATGACCTATAAAACTTTGATGCAGATTGATGCTTTTGGTCCTGAATTGGAAAATCAACAAGCTGCTGAACAAGTTGAAATACAAATTAAATATGCCGGTTATATCGAACGCCAAAAAGATGAAATAGCCAAAACATTACGAAATGAAAACACCTTAATACCAATGGATTTTGATTTCGGTCAAATTTCAGGATTAAGTAACGAAGTGGTTGCTAAATTAACTGATGCTCGTCCTGAAACTATTGGTAAAGCTGGCAGAATATCTGGGATTACACCAGCAGCTGTATCTTTGTTATTGGTTTACTTGAAAAAACATGGATTGTTAGTTGGTTCCAGCAGTGATCAAAACAAAGTGTCGGCTTAATGAGTGAACTACAATCTTTACAAAATGACTTATTACTAATCTTAAAAAACAGCCTGAAAAACTGTGATTTAGTGGTCACTGAAGAACAACAACTGCAACTTATTCGTTATGTATTGATGATGCATAAGTGGAATAAGGCGTACAATTTGACATCAGTGCGAGATCCTCAGCAAATGGTGCTTAAACACATTGTAGATTCTATTGTTGTTGCGCCATTTTTAGATAAAACTCAATATATTGACGTAGGTACAGGACCCGGTCTTCCGGGGATTCCTCTGGCTATTATGTGTCCAGATAAACAGTTTATTTTATTGGACAGTTTAGGTAAACGCGTGCGTTTTATGAAACAAGTCGCTTACGAATTAAAAATAGACAATATTCAACCGATGCAATCTAGGGTGGAAAACTTTATACCTAGTGTGAAAATTGATGGAGTATTGAGCAGAGCCTTTGCTTCATTAAAAGATATGTTGCACTGGTGCCAACATCTGGTAGATTCTCACGGAGTTTTTCTTGCATTGAAGGGGCAACTTCCAACAGAAGAATTGCAGCACTTACCCTTGGAATTTACTCTGCAAGAAACTGTTAAGTTAGACGTTCCAGGACTTGAAGGCGAACGTCATATTGTCAAAATTATAAAAAAATCAGTTGGTTAGAAATTATTTCTCTGACATTTTGAAAATAAAATGTCTTTTCTACACTGGTCTTCTAAATAAATTAAGTGGACGATTATTTTGGGCAAAATCATTGCAATTGCTAATCAAAAAGGTGGTGTAGGTAAAACTACAACTGCTGTAAATGTAGCAGCGTCAATGGCGGCCACTAAGCGTAAAGTTTTGTTGATTGATCTCGATCCTCAAGGCAATGCGACTATGGGCAGTGGTGTTGACAAATACAACGTAGACAATACTTGTTATGAACTACTGATAGAAGAGAAACCTATCGAAGAAGTATTGATCAAAGAAACGTCTGGTAAATATGATTTGATTGCGGGTAATAGCGATATTACTGCCGCTGAAATAAAGTTAATGGAAGTCTTTGCTCGAGAAATTCGATTACGTAATGCGTTAGCCCCAGTTAAAAACTACTACGATTTTATTTTTATAGATTGTCCACCTTCGTTAAACCAATTAACCGTGAACGCAATGGCCGCGGCAGATTCGGTATTGGTGCCTATGCAATGTGAATATTATGCCCTCGAAGGGCTTACTGCGTTAATGGACACGATCAAAAAACTTGCCTCGGTTGTCAATCCAAATTTAAAAATTGAAGGTGTTTTACGTACTATGTACGATCCTAGAAATAGGCTGGCCAATGACGTATCTGAACAGCTTAAGCGGCATTTTGGTGATCAAGTTTATCGAACCGTTATTCCAAGAAACGTGCGACTAGCGGAGGCACCTAGTTTTGGAGCTCCGGCCATGTATTATGATAAATCGTCAACAGGTGCCAAAGCGTATTTAGCGTTAGCTGGTGAAATATTAAGACGCGCTAAAATAAATCATTCATCCAAATAAACTAGTGTAAATAATAAAATTGAAAGAAAAAACTGAGGATAACATGTCGGCTAAAAAAAGAGGTTTGGGTAGAGGGCTAGATGCGTTATTGGCGACCAGCCAAACGGGGAAAAGCACCGGTTCACAAATACCCGAGCAGGAGAGTGAATTACAGAAACTACCTGTTGAGTTTTTGCAGCCAGGCAAATACCAACCTAGAAATGATATGTCCTCCGAAGCCTTAGAAGACTTAGCCTCATCAATTCGCTCACAAGGTATAATTCAACCAATAGTAGTTCGTAGATTATCTGAAGATAAATACGAAATTATCGCTGGTGAAAGACGTTGGCGTGCTTCTCAAATAGCCCAGTTAGACGAAATTCCTTGTTTAATAAAAGATGTACCTGATGAATCTGCTGTAGCTATTGCCTTAATAGAAAATATTCAGCGCGAAGACCTTAATGCCATGGAAGAAGCGCAAGCACTTGATCGCTTAATGGTTGAATTTGAGCTCACTCATCAAGAAGTAGCGTCTGCTGTTGGTAAGTCTAGAACAACAGTGACTAATTTGTTGCGTCTAAATAATTTGAATAGTGATGTGAAATTATTGTTAGAACACGGTGATATTGAAATGGGGCACGCAAGGGCTCTGTTATCTCTAGAAGGTGATGCGCAAAATGAAGCCGCACAAATTGTTTCAGGCAAAGGTTTAACCGTTCGAGATACTGAAAATTTAGTACGCCGATTATTAGAGCCTAAAAAAGAAAAGCCAGTTATCAAGGAAGATCCTGACGTGCAAAGGTTACAAACCGAGTTGTCTGAAAATCTAGGTGCACCGGTCAGTATTGCTCATAATGCCAAAGGAAAAGGAAAATTAGTGATAAATTTCTCCAGTCTGGATCAACTAGATGGGATCCTAGGGCATATAAAATAGAATTAATAACATTAAGAAATGTTAAGTATAACGACTTCCTATTTTGTGATTTTGACGATCTATGATGAACTTAGGTGCAATAAGTCATAATTTAAGACTAATTGAATCTATTATCCCTAGAAAAACAAAGGGTTTGTAGGAATGTCCATATTAGTGCTTTTATGCACCAAACTAGACTTTAGTATTGTAAATCAGCGCCATTAAAGTATACTTTTGGCGCTTTTTGTTAGGGTTTAAACATATCGAGGGTTCAATTGGCATCTAGCTTGGCCCAAGAAGGTCGACAGTTGGCTAAAAAAGTGCTTTTTTATCAAAGCCTGATTACCATTGTCTTAACCTTAGTTTTTACTTTTTTTTCTGGAAAATATGCAGGTATATCAGCGTTTTACGGTGGTATAGCTAGTGTGTTACCAGCAATGGTATTTGCATTCTTGGCGTTTAAATATACCGGTGCTAGTCAAAACAAGCTAGTAGTGCGGAGTTTTAACAAAGGAAGCAAACTAAAATTTTTGTTTACGATAGTGTTGTTTGTATTAGTTTATAAGTGGCCTAATTTACAACCTTTTCCGCTGTTAGTCAGCTATGTCGTAACCTTAATGGCCCAATGGCCCATAATAATATTTTGCAGTCGCGTTGAGTCATAAAACAACGAGACTGAATACAGCTTTTTAACTTTAAAATTGTGGATGATAAAATGGCAGATACTGGTGGCGAACAAACCATTAGCAGTTACATTCAGCACCACTTAACTAATGCAACAGTGGGCGAAGGTTTTTGGACCTTCCATATTGATACATTAGCTTGGTCTATAGTGTTGGGTTTTGTTTTTATATTGAGTTTTCGAGCGGTTGCGAAAAAAGCAACCACAGGAGTGCCAGGTAAATGGCAAGCCTGTGTCGAACTGATAGTCGAATTTGTAAATGATACGGTTAAAAGTACTTACCATGGGAAAAGCCCTTTAATTGCGCCTTTAGCACTTACCATTTTTGTGTGGGTGTTGTTGATGAACTTAATGGATCTTATTCCTGTAGACTTTTTACCCTGGTTAGCGGGCCAAATAGGTTATTACGGTTTTGGTGTGGATCCACACGACGTATACATGAAAGTTGTACCTACAACTGACGTAAACATGACCTTTGCATTGTCAATCGGTGTATTTGTATTAATGATTTTTTACTCAATAAAAATCAAAGGTGTGGGTGGCTTTATGAAAGAGTTATATGCACACCCGTTTAATACGCCTTGGTTGTATTGGTTCAACTTTATTCTAGAAGTCGTTGCATTGCTGGCTAAGCCACTTTCACTGTCTTTACGTTTATTCGGTAACTTATACGCTGGCGAACTTATCTTTATTTTGATTGCAGGTACCATAGGATTATGGCAATTGCCTATTCACTTCTTATGGGCTGCATTCCACTTATTAGTTATCCCTCTACAAGCTTTTATATTTATGATGTTAACCATCGTTTATCTTAGCTTAGCAAGTGAAGAACATTAAGTTTAGTAAAGCGTTAGCTAGCCAAGAGGCTAAGGGTAGGACACCCTAAAACAGAAACACATTTACAGTTGTTGGTAATAACAGAAAAAAATTACCAACAACCTTAAATACAATTTTGAACATTTTATTTTTTTAATTTTAACTTAAACACAAAGGTGAAAATCTATGGAAATCTTAGGTAATCTATATATCGCAGTTGGTATTTTGATTGGTCTATGTGCATTGGGACCAGCGATTGGTTTCGGTCTTTTAGGTGGTAAATTTCTTGAGTCGGCAGCACGCCAACCTGAGCTTGCACCCACCCTTCAAGTAAAAATGTTTATTGTAGCGGGTCTTATCGATGCAATCGCGATGATCGGTGTTGCGATCGCTCTTTATATGTTGTTCGTACTTGGTGCTCAATAGTAGTTATCCATTTCTTTCAACGAACTATTAAAGAGGAGTAGCGGTCTTGAACATCAATGCCACTCTACTTGGTGAATTAATAGCATTTATATTCTTTGTGTGGTTCTGCATGAAGTTTGTATGGCCGCCTATTATCGGTGCTATTGAAGAACGCCAACAAAAAATCGCTGATGGTTTAGCTGCGTCAGAACGAGGTGAAAAAGACCTTGAACTAGCTCAAGCTAAAGCAACGGATCAGCTGAAAGAAGCGAAAGCGCAAGCGGCAGATATAATCGAGCAAGCCAAAAAGCGTGGTTCAACTATTGTTGACGAAGAAACGCAACGTGGTCATTCCGAGCGTGAAAAAATCATCGCTCAGGGATACTCAGAGATCGAAGCAGAACGAAACCGTACTAAAGAAGAGTTACGCCAACAGGTGGCTGCTCTTGCTATTGCCGGTGCTGAAAAGATCCTTGCACGTGAAATTGATGCTGCAGCACAAAGTGACATAGTTGAAAAACTTGTCGCTGAACTGTAAGGGAGATTGAGCTATGTCTGAATGGACTACTATCGCTCGCCCTTACGCTCAAGCTGCGTTCGATTACGCGGTCGAAAATAAAACCGTCGCACATTGGCAAGAAATGCTGGTGTTTGCTGCTGAAGTAGCAAGCAATGAAACTATTGAGGCATTACTCACTGGTTCACTAGCAGCAGAAAAACTTGCAGAAATATTTAATGGCGTGTGCGGTGAACAACTCGACCAAGAGGGTCAAAATCTAGTAATGATTTTGGCTGAAAATAGGCGTTTACAAGCACTTCCAGACATATCTTTGTTGTTTAATCAGCTTAAAGCTGAGTTTGAAAGAGAAATTGACGTTGATATTACATCAGCGGTCAAATTGAATAAAAAACAACAAACTAGTCTGAGCAAGTCTCTTGAAACACGTCTTGCACGAAAAGTTAAGCTAAATTGTAGCGTGGATCCTGACTTAATAGCTGGCGTACTAATCAAAGCCGGCGACACAGTTATTGACGGTTCACTTCGTAGTAAATTAAACCGTCTATCAGACGCGTTACAAGCATAACGGGGAAAAGAGCATGCAACTGAATTCCACTGAAATTGCAGAACTAATCAAACAACGTATTGAGAAGTTCGAAGTAGTAAGTGAAGCTCGTAATGAAGGGACTATTGTCGGTGTTACCGACGGTATTATCCGTATCCATGGCCTTGCGGATGTAATGCAAGGTGAAATGATTGAGCTTCCTGGTAGCCGTTACGCTATCGCATTGAACCTAGAGCGTGACTCTGTTGGTGCGGTTGTAATGGGACCTTACGCTGACTTACAAGAAGGCGTTAAAGTAAAATCTTCTGGCCGTATCTTAGAAGTACCAGTAGGTCGTAACCTACTTGGTCGTGTTGTTAACACACTAGGTGCACCTATCGATGGTAAAGGCGCTATCGATGCAGACGGTTTTGAACCAGTCGAAAAAATCGCACCGGGCGTTATTGAACGTCAATCGGTAGACCAACCTATTCAAACTGGTTATAAATCAGTGGATGCCATGATCCCAGTGGGTCGTGGTCAACGTGAATTGGTTATCGGTGACCGTCAAACCGGTAAAACAGCTTTAGCGATTGATGCCATCATCAATCAAAAAGATTCTGGCGTTAAATGTGTATACGTGGCTGTAGGGCAAAAAGCTTCTACTATCGCTAACGTGGTACGCAAACTAGAAGAGCATGGCGCGATGGGTCACACCATTGTTGTTGCTGCTTCTGCATCAGAATCTGCAGCATTACAATACTTGGCTCCTTACTCTGGTTGTACCATGGGTGAGTATTTCCGTGACCGCGGTGAAGATGCTTTGATCGTATATGATGACTTGTCTAAACAAGCCGTTGCCTATCGTCAAATTTCACTATTGTTGCGTCGTCCGCCAGGTCGTGAAGCGTATCCTGGAGATGTTTTCTATCTTCACTCACGTCTTCTAGAACGTGCTGCACGTGTAAATGATAAATACGTTGAAAAATACACCAATGGTGAAGTAACAGGTAAAACAGGTTCATTAACTGCCTTACCTATTATCGAAACCCAAGCTGGTGACGTATCTGCTTTTGTACCAACAAACGTAATTTCAATTACCGATGGACAAATCTTCCTTGAGACTGATTTGTTTAATGCAGGTATTCGACCAGCGGTTAACGCAGGTATTTCGGTATCTCGTGTTGGTGGTGCAGCTCAAACTAAAATTATCAAGAAACTAGGTGGCGGTATTCGTCTAGCCCTAGCTCAGTATCGTGAATTAGCGGCGTTTTCGCAATTTGCTTCTGACCTTGATGATGCGACACGTGCTCAATTAGAACATGGTGAGCGCGTTATGGAATTGATGAAACAAAACCAGTATGCACCGCTTTCAGTTGCAGACATGGGTGTTTCACTATTTGCTGTAGAAAAGGGTCACTTGGAAGGTGTTGAACTAGACAAAATTCTAGATTTCGAAGCCTCTTTACACTCTTACATGAACAGTGAATATAGCGAGCTAATGAGCTCTATCAATGCGACAGGTAATTTTGACAAAGAAATTGAAGCCACACTAAACGAAGCTTTAGATAAATTTAAAGCGACACAAACGTGGTAATCAATTTGACCACTGAGCGTTAATCGCTAGGTGGTCAGTATGTTGAATAATCGGAGATAGAGTTTATGGCTAGCGGTAAAGAGATAAAAGGTAAGATCGGCAGTATTAAAAATACGCAGAAGATCACCAGCGCTATGGAAATGGTTGCAGCGTCAAAAATGAAAAAGGCGCAAGACCGTATGGCTTCTAGCCGTCCATATGCTGAGAGTATTCGAAACGTGATCGGTCACCTGGCAAACGCTAACCTTGAATATCGCCATCCTTATTTGGAAGAACGCGAAGTAAAACGCGTTGGTTATATTGTGATTTCTACCGACCGTGGATTATGTGGTGGTTTAAACACCAACGAATTCAAACTGGTCGCCAAAGAAGCACAACAATGGCAAGAAAAAGGTGTCGAAACGGATTTTGCAGCGTTAGGTGCTAAGTCTGTAGCATTCTTTAACCGCTTTGGTGGCAATGTTTTAGCTGCTGAATCGGGTTTAGGTGATGCGCCCACTGTCAATGAAATCATTGGCTTAGTGCGTATCATGTTGGATGCATTTAACGAGGGTAAAATCGACCGTTTGTATCTGGTATTTAATAAATTTGTAAATACCATGGCGCAAGAGCCGCAGATCGATCAATTGTTGCCTTTGCCTAAATCTGAAGAAAAAGAATTACAACACCGTTGGGACTACATATACGAACCAGATCCAAAACCTATCTTAGATATGTTGTTGGTGCGTTTTATTGAGTCTCAAGTATATCAAGGCGTAGTTGAAAATGGCGCCTCTGAGCAAGCAGCACGTATGGTAGCCATGAAAGCGGCAACCGATAACGCGGGTGACATCATTGATGACTTGCAATTGATATATAACAAAGCACGTCAAGCAGCGATTACGCAAGAGATCAGTGAGATAGTAGCTGGTGCGGCGGCGGTGTAGGCAATGGTTTTAGAATTTAAGAGGAATTAACATGAGTCAAGGTAAGGTCGTCCAAATCATTGGCGCCGTAGTGGATATTGAATTTCCACAAGATTCGGTTCCAAAAATATATGACGCATTGCGAGTTACCGAAGGTGATTTGCAAGGTTTGACCCTTGAAGTACAACAGCAATTAGGTGGAGGCGTAGTGCGCTCTATCGCAATGGGTACCACTGACGGTTTACGTCGTGGCCTAGCTGTTGAAAACACGGGTGCAGCGATCCAAGTTCCAGTAGGTACAGCTACACTAGGCCGTATCATGGATGTATTGGGTAACCCAATCGATGAAGCAGGTCCTATTGGTGAAGAAGAGCGTATGTCTATTCACCGTGAAGCGCCTAGCTACGAAGATCAATCAAGTTCAGTTGAACTACTAGAAACCGGCATCAAAGTTATCGACTTAGTATGTCCTTTCGCTAAAGGTGGTAAAGTTGGATTGTTCGGTGGTGCCGGTGTTGGTAAAACCGTAAACATGATGGAATTAATCCGTAACATCGCTATCGAGCACAGTGGCTACTCAGTTTTTGCTGGTGTAGGTGAGCGTACTCGTGAAGGTAACGATTTCTATCACGAAATGAACGAATCTAACGTACTAGATAAAGTATCACTAGTTTACGGTCAAATGAATGAGCCTCCTGGAAACCGTTTACGTGTTGCCTTGACTGGTTTAACCATGGCTGAAAAATTCCGTGATGAAGGTCGTGACGTATTATTCTTCGTAGATAATATCTATCGTTATACCCTAGCTGGAACAGAAGTATCTGCACTACTAGGTCGTATGCCATCAGCGGTAGGTTATCAGCCTACTCTTGCTGAAGAGATGGGTGTTTTACAAGAACGTATTGCATCAACTAAGACTGGTTCAATCACTTCAATTCAAGCGGTATACGTACCTGCGGATGATTTGACTGATCCCTCACCTGCAACAACCTTTGCTCACTTAGATGCAACAGTTGTATTGTCACGTGATATCGCGTCTTTGGGTATTTACCCTGCTGTTGACCCACTTGATTCTACTTCACGTCAACTTGACCCTCTTGTTATTGGTCAAGAGCACTACGATACAGCTCGTGGTGTGCAATCAGTATTGCAACGTTATAAAGAATTAAAAGATATCATCGCTATTTTGGGCATGGATGAACTTTCTGAAGAAGATAAGTTATCAGTATCTCGTGCTCGTAAAATACAGCGTTTCTTGTCACAGCCTTTCTTCGTAGCAGAAGTATTTACCGGTTCACCTGGTAAGTATGTATCTTTGAAAGACACCATTAGCGGCTTTAAAGGTATCTTGGAAGGTGAGTTTGACCACCTACCAGAGCAAGCTTTCTACATGGTTGGTTCTATCGAAGAAGCAAGCGAGAAAGCCAAAAACATGTAATTTTCGACTCATTTAGTTCCGATTATTTTTCGGAGCTAAATGCAAACGAAAAAACTGTTTTTAATTGGAGATTTTTATGGCTATGACCGTACATCTAGACGTAGTAAGCGCCGAAACTAGCATCTTTTCTGGTTTAGTCGAAACTATTCAGATAACAGGTAGTGAAGGTGAACTAGGTATTGTGCCTGGTCACGCGCCTTTATTAACTACATTGTTGCCTGGCATGGTACATCTAGTTAAACAATTTGGTGAAGCAGAAGATATCTACATCAATGGTGGCGTACTAGAAATACAACCTGGTACTGTGACTGTATTGGCTGATACCGCTATTCGTGCTGAAGATCTAGACGAACAAGCGGCCTTAGACGCGAAAAAACGCGCTGAAGAGCATATCGCTAATCCAAGTGCTGATTTTGATTATGCTGAAGCCGCTGTTGAGCTTGCTGAAGCAATTGCCCAGTTAAGGTTAATTCAAAAACTGCGTAAGTAATTGAAATAAATACGTTAACATGTTTCATGTGAAACCTTTTAAAAACCCAGGTAATACCTGGGTTTTTTGTTTTTACAACACAAATAAGTTTCATGAACGCGATATTTTCGGAAATTCTAACTATACCGTTTAGCTCAGCGTATTAAATTTGAAAGTTTGTTGAAAAACTTTGGTCTTATCTTCCAGTAACAGTGTATTAATGTTGTTGGATAATTAAGGAAACCTAAGTGAAATTCAAATTATTACTGCCATTTTTAGCGCTACTTTCTATGTATATACCCCAGGCTACAGCCGATAAGGCAATTTTCGCAGGCGGTTGTTTTTGGTGTATGGAGTCTGATTTTGAAAAACTCGATGGCGTGACTAATGTTGTTTCTGGATTTACTGGAGGGGAATTAAAAAATCCTACCTATAACGGTAATCATACCGGACATTATGAGGCAGTTGAGGTCAGTTACGACCCTAGCAAAGTAACTTATCAGGGCTTACTAGACCACTATTGGGTGAATATCGACCCCTTTGATGCCAGAGGCCAGTTTTGTGATAAGGGTTTTAGTTATCTAAGTGCAATCTTTGTCGCAAATGACGAACAAAGAGAAAAAGCCGAACTATCCAAACAAAAAGTAGCAGAGCAATTCCCAAATCAAAAGGTAGTAACGCCCATTTTAAGTCAAAGCCCCTTTTATCCCATCAAAGGGGACGAAAGTTATCACCAGGATTACTACAAAAATAATCCTGTTAGATACAAGTTATACCGTTGGAACTGCGGTCGTGATCAGCGCCTTAGTGATATTTGGGGAGACCAAGTTACCCACTGAGTTCATGTAATTGAATACAACGCTATTCACCGCGACTTAATTTTTCAAATGTTAGGCCTTTGGCTGTTCCTTTAGCAAAGCCTAACCAATGATTGTGTTCCTTTTTATTATTGCCATTTTCATCTTTACTCCAAACACCATCATTCGAATTAACTACTAAATTCAAGTACGGATCCATTGCAGCATTGTTTTTCAAATACTTCTGTAACCACGCCGTGACGAAGTGTTGGGATATATTATTCATGCGCACTGTGTCCCAAACCGCATCTGTGTAATGATCACTTATGTTGAAACCTAAGGTATGGTCATAAACAAATGACTCTTGTGGTGCAGGCATAGGCGCACCCGCACTATGACCAGCATTAAGGAAGGTTAACAAAGCCCTGTCTATTGCTGTTGTAGATTTCCAGATACTACGTATACCTTTGTCGTAGCCAGATACATCATCAACAGAGCCAGCAATAAACATCATTGGAACGCTTACTCCTTTTAACGTTGCTTCATCCCATACACCATAATTCATTCCCCATGGTGCTATGGCTATAACAGTTTTGAGTCTGGGATCAGGATATAGTGGCGCTTTTACGGAGTTTTGATAAATTGTTAACGCATTTTTGGGCAAACCCCAAGGATAATCTACAGCCTGTTGTGTAACACCGCCACCAGCGGAAATTACTGCTCCGTAGCCACCCATAGAATAACCGATTAAAGCAGTATTTAATGTGTCAACTAAGCCAAATAAAAACGAAGAATTATCCTGTGATAGTTGCGTGATTTGATCAAGAGTAAATTGTTGGTCAAGTGGTCGATTCAACAAAGTCGACGCAAATGTTTCTTTAGCTCGATAGGTCGAATCAGTATGCTCTATCGACGCCACTACAAAGCCTTTAGATGCAATATTTTCAGCTAAATGAGAAAGTAAATAGCGATTGCCAGGATAACCATGGGAAATCAATACTAGTGGAAATTGTTGAGTAGTCTTTACCGGAGTAGCATTTCTGATTGCTTTACCTTCAACAGATACAACAGTTTTACCATCACGTAAATAGACATCTAAAGTGGTATTTCCATCACTATTTGCCGAAGCAGGATACCAAACTTCTAAAATTAAAGGGCGATCATATAAAGGTATGTTTTCAGGTTCGTTAGGATCGTAATTGACAATATCAATCTGTTTGGAATGAGTAACATTTAACGTTCTTACACCAATTGCGTATTTTCCATAAGCCGCCAATTCAGGTGCATCAGGTCGCTGAGTATCAATACGGTTTGCCGCTACACTGTTGAAACTCAACCAGCAAAATATCGACAACAAAAACGCTCTTTTTACTTCATTGTAAAACATATAAAAACTCTTAAATTCGAATAAAAACTGTAGGTCATACGATATGATGTTTGTTAAAAATTTACTAGATGAAATAGCTCGGCTGCCTAAATTGACAATGTGTGAAAATCTGACTTAATTATCAGTTAAACACTGATATTTTTGTATAGTCAAAAATCAATACTCGAATAGACTTTTCACTAAATTTGCTGCATCAAATTTGCATCTGTCGCAGCTCTTAGCTCCGTTAAATGTGCGGCAATGATATCCAGCGGGGGCGAATATTGCAGAGACTCCAATTTGCCTTGTTTGAACAAATTTTCTAAGGTTTTAAATGCCGCTTCTGAACCTACTAATGCACACTCATTGCAGCTAGGGAAAAACTTATACAAATGTACTAGAGCGCTGTTAATTTCATTATTATTAAGAGCAGCGGTTAAATCCTTCAGGGTTTGTTGTGAGTGTTCAACTAGCTCAAAAATGGCTAATAAAAACTTTTCAGCACTATTGTGATGATTAATTATGCCTTGTGCGATATCTACACCAGGTAAGTCGATACATTGCAGTGTTAAGGCAATGACTTTAGGTAATTCATAGGTCACCGCTATTTCGTCATCTTGCAGGGCACAATGTTCAATATCAGCAAACTTTTGGCCAATAATATCAAAGCCAAAAGAGCCAGCAGAGCCTCTTATTCTGTGGGCTATTTCGCTGATAATGGTCAAGTCACCCTGTTCTAAGGCTTTTTGCAGACTAGCCATTTCGTCTCGCAGATCAAGTTGATAGTCTTTTATTAACTTCAACATATCCCCTTGATGGATTGGGCCATCGATTTCGCCTTGTTTATTCAGGTAAAGTGACAGTTTACGAATAAAGTGATCTCGTGAAATGGGCTTAGCTAAATGATCAGAAAACCCAAGGCGCATATAATGATCGATTTCATGTTTCATATTATTAGCCGTTAGTGCTATTACGGGAGTGTAATTACCGGCGGCTCGAATTTGTTTAAGTGCCTCAGTGCCATCCATTTGTGGCATGTGGATATCCAGCAAAATCAAGTCAAAAGTTTGATAAAAAATTGTTTCTAGTACTTGCTTACCATCTTCAACTTCAGTGACTGTGATATTCATACGTTTTAATAATATGGAAATTAATTCGCGATTATTAGGATGATCATCAGCAAGTAATACTCTATTACCTACAAAGTTAGGTAAAGGAGTCGCTAGTACAGATTTAGTGGTTGTTGACTGCCATATTTCACCCACATTATTGATCCACGGTGAGTCTTGAACCACATCTAAGTTAATATCCAATATAAAAGTTGAGCCCTTTCTTGGGGCGCTTATTACCTCAATATTGCCACCTAACCCGTTAGCTAATCGACGTGCAATACTTAACCCTAAACCTGTACCTCCAAAACGCCTGTTTGTAGAACTGTCAGCTTGAGTAAAAGCTTCAAATAACTGCTCTTGTTGTTGAGCAGAAATACCTTCACCAGAATCCTTAACTTGTATTTGTAAGCGATTGTCGAGTATACGTACCGATAAACCGATATAACCTTGATCAGTAAACTTAATTGCATTATTGGTTAGGTTAAATAATATTTGTTTTAAACGTGTGGGGTCCGTATTAATTAGTGTCGGCAATGGAAACTCGTATTCCAAATGAAAAGCTAAACCTTTGTCTCTGACTCGCTTCCCCACAATTGACTCAATTTGAGCCAAAACCGAAAATAAAGGAGTCGCTATTGATTCGAAGTCTAGTTTATTGGCTTCAATCTTACTGATATCCAAAATATCATTAATAACACTTAATAAATGATTACCATTTTCTGCAATGATTTTTGTTACACGAGCCTGTTCAGATTTGTCTATATCACCATGCAAAATACCGTCTGCATAACCAATAATGGAAGTAAGAGGGGTACGAATTTCGTGACTCATAGTTGCCAAAAATCGGCCTTTTGCATTACTGGCTTCGATTAGTTCAGCATTGCTTTGCTCAAGCTGGATATTTGCGTGACGTAATTCAGCAGTACGTTTTTCAACGGTATTTTCAAGGGTAGCAGTGAGCTCTTCGTTGTGAATGGATAACAAACGAACCTGGGCGGCTAAAGCAAAAGCCAACAACAAGCTGTCTAGACTCACACCAATTAAAGATAACAAATAAATATTGGTATTCAATCCGGGTAAAATTCCCAAACTAATTAAGTTACCCACTATGTTAGGTAGCGCTACCGATAATAAAGCAAACACAAAATATTTGGCTGGGGAATACCCTTTAATCCAACAGTTAATACCAGAGTAAACACCCGTAATGAGTATCACAGAACTAAATATAAAAGCCAAATATAGACTAATTCCTGGGCTGTAAACGGCAATAGGTAGTGATATCAGGCTAGCTACAGCTGTTATCTTTAAAATCTTGCATATTTTAGGTGAAAACTTTTCTAGATGTAAAAATCGAATGTTGAAAAAGATGGAGAAAAAGCTACCAATTAAAAACGTTGGTACTAACCAATATTCAGCATGAACTATGCCTAAAAATTCTGGTACTCCAAAACCACAGGCCCAACCCAAAGCGTAGCATGATGTGGCAATGGCATAATAAAGATACTTTGGGTCACGGGTCGTGATAAATATAAATAAGTTATATATGCCTAATGCAAAACATATTCCTAGGCAGAGCAATAAAATAACATTCTCTATTTGGAATAATTGCTCAGCTTCGGCTTGAGGTTTGACTAATATCCTAATTGGAGAAGTGAAAAACTCACTTTCAAACAACAACAACAATGTTTTTCGTTGGCCTGGTAATATTTCTATCGAACTTCCGTAGTGGAAGTCTTGTTGATTATCAAATCCATGCCCTGTATGCAAAGACATTGCAGTTTGCGTGTCGTCATAATAACGAATTTCGATATGTTGAACGAGAGATCCATAAGGATAAATAAACCACTCTGTTTGCTGTGTGTCATTATAAATTTCAAACGAAACGGCGTATTTATCACCTAATAGGTTGGTGGTATGGTGTATAGGTAAAGTACTTAGCCAGTCAACTAATTGAGGCAATTCACTGGGAGCAGGATTAGTATTATTTTTAAGTGAAAAATAGCTGACTTGCTCACTAATATCACTATTAATAATCTTACTTAAATCAAAACTAACAATTTTTTTAGCTGCTGTTCCATTTGCAGTCAAACATAAACAAAAGAAAATAAAGCAAACTAGTAACTTAATCTGTTTCAAATAAATACCACTTTTTCTTAATACGAAACACTAAAATGCGTAATACACAACTTGTGTTGTTTTACGTGAAAGTATTTCAACATGCCATATAGATTAATTAAGTCAAACTTTAGATGGAATAAACCTTCATTCGTACGTTCTATTTAACCACTTAAACTCTAATTCACTTACGTTTTTGATTGATGAAACATCGAATTTGCATTTGATTAAATAACAGATACAAAGGTGAACAATCCAAGTCGTGGATCAGTTCCAGAACATAACTGACAGACTCTAAAGTAGATAAACTATTTTTTTGTGTAGTGTGCCTGATCTGATACTGATTTTTAGGTGGATTAGCAAAATGCCAACTATTCAGTGAATGCAACCAAGGGTTGAGATGCCACATTTTTAGAGCTTTACGCCAAGATGCGTCAATTAATATTAATGTATGTCCGAATTCAATAGGTTGAATTTGGGTATTGAATGTTTCAATGGCAATGCTTTTAGCATGAGGGTAACACAAGTGATAATGCTGTTGTGAGCGCAGCACCACTTCAGCTAATTCACTAAAGTCGGCAGCTGTTTCCCCTTGTAAAATCTTTACGTTGCTTAAACCTAAGGCCAAAAGCCTGACTGTATTTTTAGCATGTTTGGCCTCTGAAGGATGTTGAAGAATCACAATGTTCATTGGAGAATCGATAGGTTTTACCCAAGGACATAGACATGTGGCTTGCGGATATCCACAATCAGCACAGATCAATCTCTTAGTGTTTTTCAAATCCGCCATTTTATTTTGATTTCTCTAAAACTTATCTTGGTGTTTGCGATTAGGCTTGTTAAATTTAGTTGCTAGGCTCATATCGGCTCTTTGTGGACTGATTGTAAATCAAAAATATAAAGCAAAATGGATTTATTATGTTCTACAACAACAGCGTTATCAGATTAGTTAGCAGTATAACTATCTTAGGTTTTTCTCATGTCATTTAATAACAAAGTTGACTACATACCAAATCAATCCTTTTCTAATGCCACTTTAGACTCATCAGACACCCAACACAAAACCTTTCAAAAGCGTAAATGGCAAGTGTTGATAGGTACGTTTTTATTGATTTCAATTGTTGCCAACGCGGTCATTTGGAGCCAGGAACCTATCTATCAGAGTCAAGCAATCTTGCATTTTTCATATACTTCACATACCGAAGCAGACCTGTCAGATTTGGCCCATAGGCAAATCACTTTGCATCAACAAAGGTTAAAAAGTAATAGTGTTTTGAGTTTGGTTTCAAAAGAGCTTGAACAATCCAAAATGCTAACCATTAACCATCAGACTCTTTTTGACGCGCTGTCTGCAGAAGCCAGTCTAACGGGCCGAATTATTACTCTCAGAGCCAGTGGTACCGAACCACAGCTTCTTAAGCCTATGTTGGATGCGTGGGTAAAGGTGTATCTGACATTCATAGCGTCTGAAACCCAAGAAAACAATGCCGATGAATTATTAGTGACAGATCAACGCTTACAATTATTAGAAACCAAAATATCTGAACAACAACAAAGGCTACAACTTTTTGCTCAGGAAAATAATATTACATCCTTAGAGCGAGACGAAAACAGAGCCTTAAGCCAGACAAAAAACTTAGGGGCAAATCTCGACCAAGCTTTAGCTGATGAGGCACAATCTCAAGCCCTATTGAATAGTTTGTTAGAAGCCACTAAAAGTGGGCAAACCATTATTAATCCAGCCGACAAAGCCAAGATAGATGCTACCAGAAAAAACCTGAGAGAAATAAGCGCAAACCTATCGGATTTGTCTGAAAAGTATACTCAAGCCTATCTAGAGCGAGACCCCGCTATAGTGGCGAAACAGAAAAAAGCACGGCAACTGCAAACCCTGCTTGAACAACAAATTAAAAACAGTCAATCAGAATATTTATTGGATGTAGAGCGCGACCTAAATACAGCCAAAGATAAAGTGCAGCAAATGAAAACCCAACTTATTGAAAAAAATCAATTGGCCCAGCAATTTAATCAAAACCTAGAACAATATAGACGCATAGACGACGAATTAAAGGCGCTGCAAAATCAAGCTCAAAAACTAAAAAGTCAACAAGTTGTACAAGAGGTGTCCAAGCCTTTCGACGCTAAAATTTCGTTACTTGAAGAGGCGTTTTACCCCGACTATGCCATAGGGCCAAACTATACAATTAATAGCTTAATCAGTTTGCTGGTGGCGGCTATTGCGGCCATTTTAGCGTTACTTTTGTTCAGCTTTATTTTTAAGCAAAAAGCTCCCAGCGCAGCAAATCATTTTATGGTTATTCCTGGTCAATCAGGCCCTACTGATAACGCAAACTTAGGATACAACCAACCAATGCCGATAGCGTCGCCCGACCCTCGCTTGGGCTATGAAGCGGCTAAATTACCACCTCAATCTCAAATATTACGTTTACTGAGCAAGGAAGAATGCCAACTACTTTTTGCAGTAGCAAACAGCCAAGGTAAAGCGTTAGTAGGCTTGATTTTAAGCGGCGTTAACGTAGATGAAATATTGGAGCTACAAAAATCTAATTTCACCCAAGAATTTTCAAGGTTACAAATAAACAACCAGTTTGCTCGAACTATCGAGCTACAAGAGGGGTTATCCCAAGCTTTACAAGTAGTGTGTAACAATCTAACTGAACAACAATCATTTTGGTCAAATATCAACACATTAGAAGACTTAACACAGTTGTTAGTGAATATAGGGCACGACGCACAAGTTGCATTTCCAGAGCAGTTATCTCTCAATGTACTGCGACATACCTACTTGACTTATTTGGCGAGTTTAGGGGCAAGACTGAACGATATAGAACAAATTGCTGGTTATACCTCGCCGAGTGACTTAGCGCTTTATCGAAATGTTAACCAACAAGGTAAGTTATTCGATTTAGATCAACTACAAACACAGTACCCTTTTGTTGCAACAAGCTAACTATTGCCAATGTCTGGACATCCTCACTACAGTAAAATCTGGCGCACGGTACAGCTTATTCCCGCTGGAAAAGTGGCGAGTTACGGTCAAATAGCAGACTTGGCCGGGTTGCCAGGGCGAGCAAGGCTGGTGGGCAAGTGTTTAGGTTATGTACCCAAGGATTTAGATGTTCCTTGGTATAGAGTACTGCGCTCAAATGGACAAATAGCCTTTCCTAAAGGATCTGAGCAATCACAAAAACAAACGGGATTGTTGCAGCAAGAAGATGTGGCTGTCTTCAATAATCGAGTTAAACTACAACAATTTCAATGGCATCCCAACCTAGAAGAAATGCTTTGGAAATTAGAGTTTTAGTGTTAACCAAATGATCGTTATTGTTGCTCTTAACAAGCAAATCGGATATTTTGTTGGCTATATTTTGACTTAATGAACTTGAGATTTTATCAGTGTTAAAAACCTTTGATATAGACGAGCTAGAAGAAGGGATGTTCGTCGACTCTATAGCAAAGCAACAAGGTACCTTTAAGATTACCAGTAGAGGTAGGGTCAATTCTAAAGAGGCAATCAAGCAGCTCAAAAATAAAGGGATTTTGTCGGTTGTTGTAGACATGAGCAAACAACTAAAATCTGAGGTTGTTGAACCTGAAACGCCTGAACAAGAGCCTGAAGCTCCCGTAGAAATATCTTTCGAAGAAGAGCTCGAAGTAGCCACCAAACTTCACACTAAAGGCAAACAGATACAAAAAACAATGTTAGAGAGTATCAGTAAGAAATTACCGATAGACATTGCGATACCTGAAGCCTTCACCAACAATCTTGTTTCCTCCATTGATCGCAACCCTAACGCTTTAATGTGCATGACAAAAATTCGCGAGAAAGACACATACTTGCTAGAACACTCTTTAAATGTCGCAATTTTACTCGCTAATTTTGGCTCCCACGTAGGTTTAGCCGAAGAACAAGTACAAGAACTAGCGCTGTCTGGGTTTTTACATGACATTGGTAAAATCAAAATTCCTGATCATATTTTGCACAAGCCAGGGCGATTGACTGATCAAGAAATGACGATCATGAAAGACCATGTGTACTACGGTACAAAAGTACTGATTGAAATGGGGATCCCTGAATCAATAGTAGAAACGATTGGGCAGCACCACGAAAGGCTTGATGGTTATGGATATCCTGATGGATTGCGTGGCGACGAAATAACCCAGTTTGGACGTATGATAGCCATAGTAGACACCTACGATGCCATCACTGCAGACCGTTGTTATAAAGTCGGCATGTCATCTAAAAAAGCACTACAAATTTTGGTGCAAGATTCACCTGAAAAATACGATGGAGAGTTAGTAAAACAATTTGTGCAATGTATAGGCATTTTCCCAGTGGGTAGTTTAGTTAAACTCAACAACGAAAAAATAGCTATGGTACTTAAGCAACATCCTGTTCACGGCACCAAACCTGTAGTGAAAGTATTTTATTCAATTCGAGGCAACCATTACGTAGAGCCCAAAGAGGTGAACTTAGCTACAGTTAGCAATGGAGTTAAGATTGTTGATGCCGTCATCGCGAGCGACTTCAAACTTGATTTCAACAAGTATTTTAATGAATCAATCGCGATCTAGAGAATAACGCCTTAACGTTAACCTGCTTAGGTCACTTTTGCTTCTTTTAAAATTACGATGATTTGGTCAGTGGTCACATCAGAGGGACATACCCCTTTATTAACCAATTCTTCATGAATACATTCGGGATCATTCGACGAAAAACGAGCGCTGTTTTTCTGGACATAACGCGTTAACTTTTGCTGCAACTTTCGAGTCAAACAAGACATCTGTACATCTCTATCAGAATTAAAGGCTTAAAATAATGACGCTTCATTATTTAGCGGGTTGACAAAAAAATAGTAATTAATTTTACTTTTTTATCAATATTTAATTATAAACAAAAAATAGGCCAATAATAATTTTCTATATATATTAATCACTTACAACTTCCATCTATTCAGGTGTGTAAAAAAACCTGACAGATGATGTAAAAAAGTCAGATATATTCTCTGGCTCATTATTTCCCTTTGAATCAACATAGCCAAAGGGAAACGATAATTTAGAGCAATCCAAATGTGTTTAAGTCGAAGCTCTAACATTGCTGCTAAATAGCCGTGAATAGCGAGTCACACTAGCTACTATTCCAAACTTAAGGGTTACTGAAAAGTGAGTCCCCTCCACTAATGCCGATCAGTTAAGAAAACTTTTAATAATTGATTGATAAATTATTGATGTAAAAACAATAAAAATGGATTCCGGCCAAAAGACCGCCGGAATGACGTGGGTGAGCGATAGCAGTAAAGACTGCGGGAATGACGGTAATCCCCCTCCCACTTGTCATTCCCGAATGCTTTTATCGGGAATCCAATGTTAAATAGACTGACTGGCGTTCCATCAAAAAAATCTGCTGCTCACCTTAAGTGAACAGCATTAGTCCCCTCCACTGCTTTTGTAAATAGTTGCTCCAAGTTGTTGTGCCGTGATGACGAACAACTCGATGAAAAATCGGTTCAGTGAGTCAGGTTAGGGATAAACCTAAGGCAATAGGTTTGTAACTCTCTGTTAATCAGAAAGAAACAATAAAAAATGTTCAGTTTCAATAACGAGCTATGAATTTTACTATGGCTAATCTCTTAACAATAGTAGATGATTTGCCATGTCAAAATTTTGCGGACGTCGGTGTATATCTCTCATTAAGTTGGTTGTGATAATTCCGGTTAACGGTAATCATTATTTTGTTTAATAAGCGTTTTCAGCGGCATCAAAAAGGAAGACTGTGTCTAGCGACTATTACAACAATAAAGTGAATGAGATTTCTCAGCAGTATTTGTCTGTTACATTCGAAGACGTACACAGCACTTGGTCACACCAATTAACGCCTATTTTAGCAAAGCCTAATGCTTCAATTTTGGATATTGGCGCTGGTGTGGGCCGTGATGTAAAACGTATCGCTGAACTCGCAGCTGCAATTCAAACTCCCAACCAAACCAGCTCTAACACTTGCCAAATTTATGCCGTTGAACCTGCCGCAGAATTAATGAAAGTTGGGCAGGTAACCACTGCCGCACATACGATTCATTGGCTGCAAGACTCACTACCTTCGCTCGACAAAATAACCCGTCTAGAAATTAGCTTTGACTTAATTCTTCTCAGTGCCGTTTGGATGCATGTGCCACCTTCTGAGCGTAATCGTGCTTTGCGTAAACTGGCTAATTTACTCAAGCCGGGTGGCAAAATTGTGATTTCGCTCAAGTTTGGTATGACGGCAAACGAGCAGCAAGAACGCAGTATGTACGATGTGAGTGTCGAAGAAGTAGAAGCTTTAGCACAAAACCTAGGGTTGTTTTCTACATTAGCCACCGCAAAGCAAACAGACAAACTAGGCCGCAACGAAGTACATTGGCAAACCCTAGTGCTACAAATGCCAGATGACGGCACAGGTGCTTTCCCCTTTATTCGCCATGTGGCCATTAACGACGGTAAATCAGCCACGCACAAACTGGCGCTTTTAAGAGTTTTATTACGAATTGCCGACGGCCATCCAGGCGCAGTATTACGTCGCGAATCTAGCCCAAATGGTGACAGAGTAATTTTACCTGTTGGTTTAGTGGCCTTGTATTGGTGCCATCAATACAAAGAGTTAATAGATACGCACCGGTTATACCAAACGCCCAATAAAAGCCCGAACATGGGTTTTATGAAAGCCAATGGTTGGCATCAATTAACCCATCGCACTGCGGCAGATTACCGCATTGGTAACTTGTTTGTGGGTGACGATGCCATCGCTTTACACAAAACCATTTCGGCTGCTGTTAGCAACATTAAAGACATGCCGTGTCGTTTCATCACTCTGCCAAATAGTGATCAAGCTATTTTTGAAGTAGGCAACAAAACCGTCAAAGCTAAAGACAGCCTATTTCTAGACCTACAAACCCTAGAGCAATGGGGCGAGTTTTCACTGCCAGAATCGACATGGCTAGCCTTCAACCGTTACGCCTGTTGGATTGAGCCAGTACTCGTCAGTGAATGGGTAAAAACCATGGCAAGCTATAAAGGCAATCAGCAATATGCCGCAGCAGAAAATCAGCATCACTTACAACAAGCATTAAACTGGTTAGAGCCAAAACGCTCCACCACAGAAGTACGCACGCGATTTGAACAAGTGAAACAACAAACACCCGAACTCGCTCAATGTGTATGGTCGGCTAAATCACTAACAAAACAATACGATATTGACCACAGCATGCCTTTTTCCCGCTGGCCTAATAACGACCTATGGAACCTCTTGCCCACCGACTGCAAAATCAATAACCAAAAAAGCGACCGACTACCCACAGAACAAAAACTAAAAGACGCCAAAGAGCGGATTCAACACTGGTGGCAACAAGCTTGGCTTAAACCCAGTGATACAAACCAAATACAAGAACAAACAGCCAGCTACCAAGTTAGCCGATCTAGTACCGCTGAGACAAACAACTCAACAGAGTTAGAGCAAACAGCAACTAACCAACCATGGCAAAACAAACGTTTTTTTGCCGAAGCCAATATTGCCTTACCGGGATTAACCTCAAACAACGAATCAATCGACGACTTGTTCGAAGCGCTGTTGGTGCAGCGTGGTAGGTTGAGAGAGATGCAGCAGTTGAGAGAGTGGTAGTCATTAGAGTTGCTCAATGTGTCTGCATTTAGGAAAACTACTGCAACCCAAAAATTTATTACCAAGGTTCGCTCCTTTTTTAGCGATCCGTTTCACCATAGGCGAAGCACACTTTGGGCAAGTAGTGGTATTTGCTCGTTTAACTATTGGTTTAACTTCAGCTTGCAAAGGCTTAGTGGTTTGCACGTCAGCAATCAATTCTAGTAATTGATTGCCGTTTATCAGCTCAATGGGCAGGCCTTGTGCAAACCTAATGGCCTCATTGGTAAAATGCCCAGAACTCACCACATAAACACTCACAGCATTTGATGCGGTCAGCACACCAAACATTTCACGCACAATAGAAACGCCCACTTTAGACCTGCGCCACTGCTTGCATTGTACAATATGTAATTTCCCGTCTTTGCGCAGAGTAAGGTCGATACCTCCATCAGCCCCTCCTACCATGTTTTCTTGTACCGAAAATCCTTTTCGACGAAAAGCCTCTCCGACCAACACTTCAAAATCACTCCAAGAGGTTTCTCTAAGAGTATCAATACTGCTTTGTTGCTTAATCAGTTGTTTACGTTTTTGGTGGTTAAAAATAGAAGAAATGGCTGGGATGAGGAATAAACAAGCAAACACCCACGCCGCGTTTTGCGCGGTAGTGGCAACAGCTGACAATATTGGATTTTCACTTAGCAAATTTGGGATAACAAATTTAAGACCTACATACACACAGCTGCCCACAATGGCACTTACCCACCAAGGTAAATACGAAAGTTCTTTTAGAAGTGAAGATTTTTTACGACTCATGATCAATCCGTGACTTTTAAATAAGGTAGTAAATATACCCGTAAGTCCAAGTTGTTCAATGTGTCGTTTGATAACTGGTTATTGGATTTTATATTTGGTAGTTCATGTAATTGGTCATAAAAAGCAGCGCCAGCCTTACAGGTGAAAGTAAAGGAATACGATCCATTTATCCTCTTTATCATACTTTCGAATAACGAAATTATTTATGCCGATTGTTTTTTTGTGTTTTTTGAATAAATGAAAATTAGAGTAATTTATACTCTTTTTATCATCCATGTTTAAAAAGAAAAATTTATGACAAAATTATTGATGTTTTTTGCACTTTTTTTAATCAGTTTTACTTCACTTGCTGAGGCAGAATTTGATACGCAGCCGAAAGATTCAATTCTTTTAACTGTATTTTTGAAACACGACCAAACTAGGGTCTTAGCTGAGACTCAGGAAATTTTAACGGAACAAGGTTTCTTTGACACATTCCCGCCTAAAGGGGTCTCTGTTGTAAGTTGGTATGTAATGATGGGGATTGGGCAAGTTATTACTTTAGAAGTTCCTGCACATCAACTTAACGAAGTGAATCTTGCTATAGAGAAAACGGCGTGGAAAGCATTTACGAGTGAGTTTTATCCTACCTATAACTTATATCCTGTTTACAAAGATAGGTTAAAAAATAAAGCTAAGGTGTCTTACAAGTAATAATGGAATTACGAAGTCCCCCTCTGTAACAAAATAGTAAAAACCAAATTAAATCATATCGTTATAGTTTTTCATGTGGGTGTTGAGCTTTAGCTTGTCCCTAAAAAACACAATGAAAGCAAGGCGTTGTTAATTGTTCGTAACCCTATATCTGATGCGTAAACTTATCCCCCTTAGCTAACCACCTCGAAAATCTATTTTGTAATTCTCTGTCGCTCATATCAAAAATCTTCATAGTTTGCTTAAACGACAAGGTATTACATAAGTTTTGTTGTTCGGCTTTTAGTATTTTTACCAGTTTGGCTTTTCGTTTTGTGTCGTCCATTAAAAAATAAATAAACGCCCAGCTTGTACTGTATAAATTACTTGGTGACTGGCTGTTCCAATCCTTTCTAGATGCGCTTAACAACTTACGTAAAGGAAGCGGACGGTATTTAAGTTTGCCATTTTTATACCAGCTTTGATTACGTTTGATCACCGCAGTACTAAGATTGACAGTGATGTTTTCTAGGTATTCGGCCATACCTTCGTTAAACCATTTGTTGCTACTACCTATTATGCCGCGATTAATGGCATGCACTGATTCATGTATGGCAGTGGTTAGGGCTCGCTCAGAATTTTGGTACATTATCACTGCTTCATTTGTGCCATTGTCATAAAAGCCTGCAGTGTTTTTAAGACTGGGTGCGTGTTTTTGAGAATAGGCGCGATAACGCTGTTTAGAAGTGAAAAATCTTAGATTGACGACTACTTGTCTTAAATCTTCTTTGGCAATTAATTGGCCGTATAGGGCAAACAATTTATTAATGGAGTGGGTGAGTTTTTCTTTAAATTCAAAAGGTACATTTGCACCACTGATATTCAGTTTAAAGTAATCAAATATTTTATCTGCTGCTAATTCCAAGGGTTGCGAGTTGGTATCTTCTGGTTTGCTATCGCTAAAATGGGTAACACCCTTTTCGTCTTTCCAAGTGTAAATCTTGCTTTGAGGTTTGACTTTTACGTTGCCAAGAGAGTGATCGGTGCAGCTAAGATTGCTGCGCTGTGTTTGAGGTAATTCTTGAGGTTGGTATTGTCGAGCCGGTGAACGCGATTTTGTGGATGGTGTATCCATTGAGGCCAAATCTACGGGCGACGATCCCGCAAAGTTGGTGTCATCAAAATAGCGAAATAACTGATTTAAAAAAGACGGTAAATAGAGATTTTTATTATCTAAGTAATGGACGAGTTGAAAACTGGCTATAAAGGCTAACAAGATCAGAATTCCGTTTCTTAATAATTTTAACAAGTGAGTGCCTTTTGTAATCACAAACTAAGCGCAACATACATAGTTGCCAGTAAAAGCACTTATCGACCAAGGTAACAAAGAAGGGGCTTTTAGAAGTGAAGGGTTATTGCGGCTCATGATCAATCCGTGATAGTAAATTAGGGATTAAATATACCCGCAATTCAAAGTTGTGCAATGTGTTGTTTAATAACTGGTTATGGGATTTTATATTTTGCAATCTGTTGAGATAGGCTAATCTAACTAGTCTATTAAAGTAAAATACGAAATATTTAGAAAGACTACTAATCGTTGTACCCCCATCTTCCTCGTCACCAATGAGCATTGTTAAAAAGGGATCGCCGCCTAATGGATTTACAAGACTTAGTTAACGATATTTTGCGAAAAATTGGTCGAAACATGATGTTGTTTCAAGAGCTAGAACACTTGTTAAAATATGTCATTGCCTATGGAAATATATCTGGTTATGTTAGTGAAATTGCAGACATCAAAGCCAAACAAGTTGAAGCGGTAAGCAAACAGACTATGGGGCAGTTAGTTGGGCAGTTTATTGAAAATGCTCATTCAAATTCCGAAACAAATTTTGATGAGTCTGAAGAGTTTAATGAGGCGCAGATTTCCATTAATTTCCGCATTGAAACCACTCCAGAACGTTATGCTGAGAAGAAAGAATCCTTAGACAAATTAGTAAGAGAAAGAAACGAGCTAGTCCATCATTTACTTCCTAGGTTTGACACTAAATCTAAAGCAAGTTGTGATGAGCTAGGCAAGCAACTTGATATCCAGAGTGAAGTTGTACGAAATCAAATTAAAGAACTACAGGCGGTTATCACATCTCGTAATAAAAGTATGAAGTACATGGCTAGTTTTTACAATTCAGACGAAGGTCAAAAACAATTAGAACAGGGGTATTTAAGGCAGTCTAAGTTGGCTTCTATACTAATTGATATTGCGGATCAGCTTGACAAAGAAGATGGCTGGATATTGATAAGTTTAGCCGGTAGTCTGGTAAAGCAACATGCACCAGAAGAGTTTGATAGGTTACCTGAAATCTATGGTTTTAAAACTTTAAAACGCTTTATGATTGCAACACACCTATTCGAATTCAAAGACGAAAGAACTCCGAAAGGCGGTATGAAAGCGTTGTACCGATTGATACCTGTAATTGGAAAAAATGCTATAAAAAAATAAAAAAGGTCAGTGTCACTTTAAAACAAATTTAAGACTCAATGCGTCTTGAATTGAGTTGATGATGATTCTGTGGAACTAGTTTCGTCAAAATATAAATTCTATAGATAAAGGCAGGGCTTAAACCACTCCAATATTAGATCTTTGCTTTAATTCGCTACTATCTGCTAGCCACTATTTACTGCTTCAACAGAATGGATTCCTGCTAACAACGTGCAGGAATGACGGGATTTTAGTTAGGGGGTAAGCCAGCCGAATGCTAGATCTGCTGTACTCAGCTTTATGCTGATTTATTCTGCTGTTAGTGCATTTCTCTGTTTTATCTGTGCAGCGTAGCGCTTTGTGGTGAATGGCTTTTTAGTCTTTCGACGAAGCTGCATCCTTAAGCTCTGTCATGGTCAATTACACCTATTCTATACCTATTAAGGTTTAAGATTGAAGCGTTACACTATTGTTGAAATAAGAGTGTAACGCTTTAATTGCTTACTTAGAATGAGCGATATTATTGTCTTAATTATCGGCCGGTGTTGGCATCGGATAATGCCTTAAAGCGTACGACCTTAAATTCGCCCTTTGTAGCGTCTTTTCCGTTATTTAATACGGGAGAGCGGTGCAGTTCATTCACTGTGCCATAGATGTAACTATCTAAGCCAACTGCAAGCCCATCAGGCCATGACACATCATCGCGCTGAATTAGGGTTTTATAATGACCATTTGGTTGAACATAACCGATTGCGTCAGTTGTTATTGAAGTAACATACACATTGCCCGCGTTATCGATCGTTATGCCGTCAGAAATGGGTTTGTCACCATAACGCTGCACTTTTTTGTTTAGCTCTTGCTCTGACAGCCTTGTATCTAATAGGTTTTTAGTCGCAATTCGGTACAGGCTTGTGCCAGACATCGCGCCGTAGTAAAGGTATTCAAAGTTGCTATCGATCGTAATTGGATTCACGCCCATGCGAACTGGTTGGACGTTTAGGTAGACAGTTTGGCCATCAATGACCATATCGATGTCTTCGGCTTTAGTTGACTTCGACTCTTTCAATACTCGGCGAGCTTTGCCTGTTTTCAAGTCAACCACAATGATTGAGCTTGTGCCCGTATCAGCGATGTAGATTGCGTTGTTTTTGCTATCAACAGCTAAGTCATTTAGAAAGCTTGAGCCAGTAATCACAGGCTTAGCTAAGTAGATTACTTTATGCAGTTGTTCTTTCTTGGTGTTCCATCCTACTAATCGTCCGGCATGGTCAGGCCCAGACGTGTCCAATAACCACAAAATGCCATTGGCATCGATATTTAACCCAAGTACCCCGTAAAGACCACCAGACTCACGGCTTTGAGCCGCATACGCCCAGTTTTCGTTTGGGTAAGGTTTGGTTGTTCCATCTGGTAACAGCTCAACGATCCGTAGAGATTTGCCGTAAAACCCGTGAATACTGAGAAATATTCGGCCGTCAGGGCCCACCGCAATGTTACCCGGAGGCGTTTCGGCACTGAGCTTGGCAACTACTTCAAGCTGTCTTGCTTCATCGGCTACTGCCTTATTTAGGCTGAATGCACTGGTAGCAATCATTGCGGCCGATGCTAATAGTTTGAATGAACGCGTCATTTTAACGTTTCCTGTAAGTAAGTTATTGCCAAGTTTTTAGATTTGCTTCAATGATTCAACGACTTCGCTAGGCTCTGCGCGTTGCGTGTAATCAGCATGCACATCAGCAAATACGACTTTTCCTGATGGGGCGATGACATAGGTTGCTGCAAGAGGTAGTTCGAACGCGCCTTTGCCGTTATGAGCTTCAACTTCAATGCCAAAACCACTGTAAATAGGCTTGATTGAATCCGGTAGAGTGAACACTAGACCTAAGGTTTTAGAAAACTCAGAGTTAGGATCAGACAATACAGAAAAGCTTAGCGCATTTTTTTCCGCTGTTGAAAGTGATGCATCAGGTAGCTCAGGTGTTATAGCCAGTAAGCTAGCGCCTTGTGCTTTGATGTCGTCAAGAACGCTTTGGTAGGCACGCAATTCTAGATTGCAGTATGGGCACCAGCCGCCACGGTAAAATGTTAGTACTACTGGGCCTTGAGAAAGCTTTTCTGACAAAGTAACTTGGTTGCCAAGTTGGTCTGTAAGAGAGAATGCAGGAAACACTTCACCCGCTTTGGGAGCATTCTTCTCCAGCTCTTTTGCTTTTAGGTTGTCGGTTTCAGCCAGCATGACTGAAAGCTTTTCCGCAGGGATGTTTTTAGCAGATGCTTCGCGTACTTCAGTTAATTGATCTTTAAGACTCATCATTTTCCTTCAGGTTAAATTTATTTTTTTGAATGAACGTTCAAAATGTTATTTCCGCAAGCGGTGTTTGTCAATATCAATTTGAATAGTCATTCAAAATGTTATTAAATATCCCTGTACTCAATAAAGTAATGAGCATTATGGCGATTAAAAATGGCGATTAAAAAATTCGATATGGATGTCGTACTTGAGCAGGCAATCAATACATTTTGGCAATATGGTTATCATGGGACGTCTATGCAGCAATTGTTACAAGCCACGGGATTACGCCCAGGTAGCTTGTACCGAGAGTTTGAAAGTAAAGAAGGGTTGTACTTGCTTGCTCTGAGTCGCTATGCTGCGGCCACTATTACGACTGTGAACAACCGTATACAAGGCAGTTCAAGTGTTATTGAAGGCATTAAGTCGATACTGTTGGACTTGTTCGAAGAGGCCAAAGCTAAGAATTACTGTGGCTGCTTTTTAGTTAAAACTCAATTGGAGTTGTCAGCTCACAATGAGTCGATACTGACTAACGTTTCCGAAGAGTTTGCAAAAATCGAAGCAAATTACTGCGCTATCCTAAATACGATATTCGCTCCTGAGATCAGTTTGCAATACGCAAAACAGCTCATGCTTATAATTTTTGGTATCCGTGTTTATAGTTATCAAAGTGAGCAACCTGAAGATGTTGAGGAATTTATTTTATCCATATTGCCTTGGTTGAAAGATGATTCTAATCACAATATTAAGCAGGGTTAGCTTTTATAACTTAGGCAGGCGTTGTTGATCAAATTAAAGCCCCGATCCTGCGCCTTGAATTGCGTTGGTCATGATTCTGTGGATCTAGTTTCGTCAAAATATAAATTTTATAGATAAAAGCAGGGCTTAAACCAGCCGAATACTAGGTCTTTGCTTTAATTCGCTACTATCTGCAAGCCAATATTTACTGCTTCAACAGAATGGATTCCTGCTAACAACATGCAGGAATGACGGGATTTTAGGTAGGGGGTAAGCCAGCCGAATACTAGATCTGCTGCACACAGCTTCATGCTGATTTATTCTGCTGTTAGTGCATTTCTCTGTGTTTTCTGTGCAGTGTAGCGCTGTGTGGTGAATGGCTTTTATTTTGATTTTTGCTTTAACTCGCTGCTATCTGCTAGCCACTATTTACTGCTTCAACAGAATGGATTCCTGCTAACAACATGCAGGAATGACGGGATTTTAGGCAAGGGGTATGCCAGCCGAATGCTAGATCTGCTTCACACAACTTCATGCTGATATTATCTGCTGTTAATGATTTCCTCCGTGCTCTCTGTGTAGCGAAGCGCTCTGTGGTGAATAGCTTTTGTTTTGATCTTTGCTTTAACTCGCAGCTATCACCTAGCGACTATTTACTGTTTTAAGAATAGATTCCGGCTTAAAAGCACACCGGAATGACGAATTTTTAACCGTGATTTTTCTATTTTCTATTTCCTATTTCCTATTCGCTGCTTCACTCAGCTCCATTCTGATTTTGTCTGTTCTTGCTGCATTTACTCATACCAATCGGATTTCTATCTTTTTACCTAAAGCAGACGCAAAACGTTCAAGTGTGGATAGCTTTACATCATCAGAATGGTTTTCAATTCTAGATATCGCACTTTTTTGAGTGTGTAGCATTTCGGCCAATGCTTGTTGGGTTATGCCTGATTCTTTTCTAGCCGTTTTCAGCATGATGCCAAATTTTAAATTTTGGTAACCTTCATCATATCCTTTGGCAAAATCTTTATCATCGGCTTTACGTTTGGCTACGTACTTTTTTAAATCGCTCATTGTTTTTTCCTCTGTAGATAATCACTACGTCTTTGTTCTGCGAGTTTGATATCTTTGGCTGGCGTTTTTTGAGTTTTCTTTTGAAAACCATGGTTAAGTACTACTAAGTTATCACCATCGAAAAAGCCTAATAATCTAAAAATATTATTGCCCACTTGCGCTCTTACTTCCCAAATGTCTTGGGTATTAACCAGCTTCTTTAAATAAGTAGTAGGAATAACATCTAGCTCTTCAACCAATTGTAAGATCCAAGTTATTTTTTGAGCTTGCTTTGCTGGCAATGAATCCAAGAACTAAGCAACGGGTGTTTTACCTTCTTGTGTTGTATAAAAATTAATAGTTTTCATCTCAATGTTAACATCCATGTGAACTTCTGCAAGTTTCTAATCAGGTATATATAGATAAGTGATGATAGATACGTCCAGTATTAAATACGTTGAAATGAATATACTGGGAGTGTCATCAATAAATGGTGTGAGGTGAATGATTTTCTTTATGCAAGTTTGCACTATCTGCTAGCCACTATTTACTGCTTCAACAGAATGGATTCCTGCTAACAACATGCAGGAATGACGGGATTTTAGGCAGGGGGCAAGCCAGCTCAATGCTAGTTCTGCTTCACACAGCTTCATGCTGATTTTATCTGCTGTTAGTGCATTTCTCCGTATTCTCTATGTAGCGTCGCGCTCTGTGGTGAATGGCTTTTAGTTTTAGCCCTATATTTGATGCGTAAACTTATCGCCATCAGCTAACCACTGTGAAAATCTATTTTGTAATTCTCTGTCGCTCATATTAAAAATCTTCATAGTTTGCTTAAACGACAAGGTATTATCTTGTTGATTAATATGAATATTTTGAATGGTTTTATGATCTTTTAAGCTCTACTCTATATTCGCGATCTGCTCTCGCATTTGCTCAATTAACACTTTAAGTTCTACCGCTGATTGGGTGATATCCGTATTAATAGATTTAGAGCCTAGGGTGTTGGATTCGCGGTTGAACTCTTGCATCATAAAATCGAGTCTGCGGCCTACTGCCCCACCCTTTTTGAGTATTTTGTGGGTTTCGCCAATGTGCGAGATTAAGCGGTCTAGTTCTTCGGCTACGTCTACTTTTTGTGCCAGCATCACCATTTCTTGTTCAACACGGGCTGCATCGAGTTCTATTTTAGCTTCTTCGAAGCGGGCTTGGATTTTTTCGCGTTGCCATTTGATTACGTCTGGCATGTGGGCGGTGACTTTTTCGACTTCTGCGTTAATACCGTCTAAACGTTGTTCAATCATGGCTTTTAGATTGCTGCCTTCGGTCGCTCGTGCGGCGATGAAGTCTTTTAGTGTAAGGTCAAATTCAGTCAGAATATCGGCTTGAATACCGTCCATGTCGGCTTCTTCGGCTGAAATTACGCCAGGCCAACGTAATACGTCTAAGGGGTTAACGCCGGCTGATTGGCCGTGTGATTGCACCCAGTCTGCCGCGTGCATCACTTGTTTAGCTAAGTCTTCGTTGAGGTTAAGTTTGCCTACCGCTGCGTCGTTGGCGACAAAACGTAGTGAACATTCTACTTTGCCACGTTGCAGTTGTTTGCGAAAACGTTCTCGCAATACGGGTTCCATACTTTTAAATTGCTCTGGGAGCCTGAAATAGGTTTCTAGAAATCGTTGGTTAACGGAACGCACTTCCCACACAGCTGTGCCCCAATTGGCTTTAAGTTCGCGGCGGGCAAAAGCAGTCATACTGTAAATCATTGAATTCTTCCTATGTCTTGGTTGTGGGTATTATACCCCTGTTGTGCCTTGGGGCGAGTGGCTTAAGTGATTATTTGTTTTAGAAGGGCGTAAAACTCAAGAAAATTTACGTGGAAGCCTTTATAATTCGGCGCATTAATTAGTATGTGAATATTTAGGAGAGCAACATGCGTCCAAGTGGAAGAACTGCCAGTCAAATTCGCCCCGTTACTATTACCCGTAATTTTACCTGTCATGCTGAAGGGTCAGTTTTGATCGAGTTTGGCAATACTAAGGTGTTGTGTAACGCTTCGGTCACCGAAGGTGTGCCGCGTTTTATGAAAGGTCAGGGTAAAGGCTGGGTAACCGCAGAATACAGTATGTTGCCACGAGCTACTCATACTCGCTCTGATCGTGAAGCCGCTCGTGGTAAACAAGGCGGGCGTACTTTAGAGATTCAACGTTTAATTGCCCGTTCATTGCGCGCAGCAGTGGATTTAAAATTGCTGGGTGAGAACACAATTGTGGTTGATTGTGATGTGATTCAGGCTGATGGCGGTACACGTACTGCGTCTATTACCGGGGCCTGTGTCGCATTGGCCGACGCGTTAACTTGGATGCGTGCTAAAGGTATTTTAAAAGCTAATCCAATCAAACACATGATTGCTGCTTTATCTGTTGGCGTGTACAAAGGCGTCGCTATTGCTGATTTAGAATACCTTGAAGATTCTGATGCCGAGACCGATATGAATGTTGTCATGACCGACACCGGCAAATTCATTGAAGTACAAGGTACAGCAGAAGGTGAACCTTTTGAGATGGACGAGTTAAACGAAATGTTGGAATTAGCTAAAAACGGCATTCGTGAGTTGTTCGATGAGCAAAAATTGGCTTTGAACTAGGGCAATATGATGCAAGATTATCAGCGGGATTTTATTGAATTTGCACTTGCTCGTAATGTTTTAAAGTTTGGTCAGTTTACCCTTAAATCTGGTCGAGTGAGCCCGTACTTTTTTAATGCGGGTTTGTTCAATACAGGTGGTGATTTAGCCAAGCTTGGGCAGTTTTACGCGCAAACTTTGCAGGTTTCAGGTATCGATTACGATGTGTTATTTGGTCCTGCCTATAAAGGTATTCCTATCGCCACCACTACGGCTGTTGCATTAGCAGACAAACACAATGTCGATAAGCCTTATTGTTTTAATCGTAAAGAAGCCAAAACCCATGGTGAAGGTGGCAACCTAGTTGGTAGTCCTTTAGCGGGTAAAATCATGCTGGTGGATGATGTGATTACCGCAGGTACGGCTATTCGTGAATCAATGCAATTAATTGCTGCCAATAATGCGCAACTTGCAGGGGTGTTGATTGCCTTAGATAGACAAGAAAAAGGCCAAGGTGAACTTTCAGCTATTCAAGAAGTGGAACGTGACTTTGGTACGCAAGTGGTTTCGATTGTGAGTTTGAGTGATTTAGTTGAATACTTAAGTGATAAAGCAGATATGGCTGAGCACTTAACTAATATTAAGCAATATCAAATTGACTACGGGATCTAAGGTGAGTACGCCAGTTTCATTCGAGTCCGCAGACTATCAATTGGATGCAATTGGATTGCGTTGCCCTGAGCCTGTTATGATGGTGCGCTTGAAAATTCGCGAGATGCAAGTGGGTGAAACCGTCACTGTAACAGCCGATGACCACTCGACTACTCGGGATGTTCCTAGCTTTTGCCGTTTTATGGAGCATGAGTTACTGGGATCTCAAAGTAGCACTTCTCCTTACCAATACCTGATCAAAAAAGGTCGCTAAAATAGCGACCTTTATTCAATTGAGCTTCAATCTACCCAATGTTTGTTACTTGGGCTTGCGGAACTTCATGGTCCAGCGGTCGGTATTGCCTGTAACCGACTTCACCCCTACTTCGTAACGTAACTCGTCGTCAGCGCGGTAATGAAGATCGGAATAATCGACGAATTCAAAGCCAGCTTCTTGAATTTCTTTGATTGCTAGAACAGGGTCAACTCGGCGTCGATTGGCAGAGTTTGGCTGCTCCATATGACGAGCCGTATGATCAACAACAGCATAAACGCCACCCGGTTTGAGTGCTTCAAAGGCTAACTTATTCATAGTACGGCGACCTTCTTCTCCGAAGTTATGGTAGTTACGAAACGTCAGTACCATATCAAGGTTTGTTACTCCAAAAGTACTTGCATCTAAAGAATAAAAACGTTCACCCTCTTTTCGATAAAGTTTGGCGTCTTCGGCAACAATTTTTACTTTTTCGAAACCAGGCTGTTCGCTTAAATCGCTAATTCTACCGGTACCGACTGCTGCATAATATTCTCCATTTTCACTGACAACAGGCGCTAAAATTTTTGTGTACCAGCCGCCACCGGGAATAAGTTCAAGGATTTTCATATCGTCACGCAAACCAAAAAATTCTAAGGTTTGCAACGCTTTGCGATTCCTGTCACGGTCGCTTTCGGCTTGGGTTCTTATGTCGGATTTTAATGCTGTTTTGATTTTCTCTGCCGTTGCGTCAAAGCTGTCAGCGGCTATTGAATTAGCGCTTACTGCAAGTAGTAATATAGGTAGAAGTTTCTTCACTGATGTTTCTCCATTTAAAGTAAATTTATTACAACGCCGTAACAGACCGTTGTATCGCCTCATTTGTTTCAATTAAATCAATAAGCTATTGATGAGTGTGTATTAAACAATACATCTATTCGCTTTGGTTAAAGCTCACCTAGACTAAAGCTGTAGTCTCCACTATTGAGCATTAAATGATTTTTACCGTTTAACTGTTGTTCTGTGCCTAACTCAGCGAGTTGATAGAACACATTTTGATGTAGACGAGCCCATAAATTTCTGCGAACCAAAGCATAAGGTAGGAAGGCTGCAGTTTTTTTGTCCGCAAAAATTTTTATGGGGTTTTCGGAGCTAACTATAAAATCATCACCAGTGTTGGTGGTGAATAACAATTTATCCTCTTCTTTTTGCCACTGGGTAATGATAAAAGGCACGTCTTCAACTTGAATCCCTACCTTCTCTACTGGTGTAACCAAAAAATAATTTTGGTCTTCGCGTTTTAACACACTGGCAAAAAGTTTAACTAGTGGCTTTCGGCCGATGGGGGTGCCCATGTAAAACCAAGTGCCATCGTGTTTTATTTGTATATCAATGTCACCACAAAAGTCGGGGTTCCATTTATCAACAGGCGGCAACGCAGCATTTTGTGCGCTGATTTGATTTTGAAAGGCGCCTAAATCGAAAGTTGCCATTTAAAGGGATTCTTTAATCTCGCGTAATTTTGCTTTAATACGCCGCATGTTTTCAGGTCCTGTACGCAATAACTGCTTTTGAGGAGCGGTTAAAGATTCTAGTCGGCTATCTTTAAATTTGTACATGACACTATCGGTGTACACTTCGAGTGGAAACGGCACTTCTGGTGTGTCTAGTAATACATCTATGGCTTCTTCAAGCTTGTCGTCAAAGCTGTCGTATGGGCTCGCAATCTCAGAGAAAATTTGTTCAATTGCTGGTTTGTATTCTTGATACAGTTGCAACAAAGATTCGGTTTCAAGTGATTCAAGCACTTCAACATAAGGCGCATAACGCTTGAAACTGGCCGGGTCAATCCATTCTTTATCGGCTTGCCTGTAGGTGCGAAATGGTTTATCTGGTTTAGCCAATACCCTATTGTTAGTGGCTAATCCTTCGTCGGCTAAAGTGTTGGTCATGATTACAAAGCGCTGCAATAGTGCGTCATCAATCAGTAAACGCGCAAAAGCATCATAGTCAGATAAGCTTAATAATTTAGTTTTCACTGTTCCATCGCTGGTATCTAAAGGTTCAGGCTCTGGAATCACTTCGGGTTCCGGGTCCTCTATCACTGGCTCTGGAATGACTTCGGTGGGTGGCTCTTCGATAACAGGTTCAATTTGAGGTTCAATCACAGGAGAGACAGGTGCCACAACGAGCGGTTCAGGCTTAGGCTCTGGTTCGCTGGGCCAAAACACTACCGCTAAAATTACAGCCAAAACAATTGCACCTATAGTGAAATGTGGAATTAACGATTTTTTAGATTCTTCGCTCATGATTTTCCTATTAACTAAATGCCTTTCTTTATACGTTCACTTCAGCCTACTTAAATAACCGCCTAAATGATACGTGCATACCGTAAAATATTGTAATTGTATTCATAACTGGACTGACCATTGTTTGACATTTACACTGATTATGTCGCTAACTTATTTTAAGACAAGTAGAAGCCTTTTGAATATTATTTTATATGCAGTGCCGTTTTTTTTCTTGCTGATCATAATCGAATTGTTGTTAGAAAAAGTTAAAGGTACCGATTATTACCGCGTTAATGACAGCATTAATAGTTTAACCGCCGGTGTGTTAAGTAGAATGACCGGTATCATCAAGTTATTGTTACCTTTGACTATTTACGTGCTGGTTTACGAGCAACTAGCATTGTTTCAATTATCATCAAGCTGGTGGGTGTGGCTAAGTGCGTTTGTACTGTATGATTTTTGTTATTATTGGAACCATCGTCTAGGACACGAGATGAATATCTTGTGGGCCGCCCATGTAGTCCATCACTCCAGCGAAGAATACAATTTAACAACCGCATTGCGACAAAGTAGTAGCAGTTTTTTCAGCTGGATTTTTTACCTTCCTATGGCGATATTGGGTTTTGAGCCCGCCTTACTTATAGCAGTAGGGTCCTTAAATCTTATCTACCAATTTTGGGTTCATACTCGGCATATTCCAAAGTTGGGTTGGTATGAGTGGGTGTTTGTTACCCCGTCTAACCATAGAGTGCATCACGCACAAAACCAAATATATATCGATCGCAATTATGGAGGTGTGTTTATTCTGTGGGATCGCCTGTTTGGTTCATTCCAGGAGGAGTTGGATGAAGAGCCTCCTATTTATGGTATTCGAAAAGCACTTAAAAGTTGGAATCCGCTTTGGGCAAACGTCCATGTTTACAGCCAATTATTTAAAGACAGTTGGCATGCAAAACGTTGGCAAGATAAACTACTCATTTGGTTTAAACGCACCGGGTGGCGACCTGCAGATGTGGAACTTAATTACCCACTAAGCCGGGTTGATCTGACTAAATTTAAAAAATTCGACATTTCGCTGTCATTAACTAATAAATTTTACAGCCTAATACAATATTCATTGATTGTGTTTATTGGTTTGTTGTTAATGATGAATGTTTCAAGCTTCAGTGTTGTTGAGCAAATTTTAGTTGTGTTATTTGTTTTTTATTCCAGTATTTCTGCAGGCTTAGTGATGGAAAATAACCCTAAGGCAATGTATTTGGAGTGTCTTAAATACACTTTAATTGTAGGTGCGTTAATAGTGTATAGCTTACCCAATTGGCTCGAATGGACACTTGCCCTGTGGGTAGTGATTAATACAGTATTCTTGTTCTATAAAAAGGCCGAGATTCTTAACACTGCAGAACCTACTCTAGAAATAGACGGTAACCTGAATAAAATGGGCTAGAGGCTAGAGAGCTGGGTGATGTTATCCAGCTTATTGCAACACTGCACTGTTATCAAAGCGCAATCCATATTGACGGTTCAAACGACTAATTTCACCCTGATTAAATAGTTTGCTGAGTTCATCGGAAAACATCCTCTTAAAAGACGAATTATTGGAGGTTTTTGAAAACCCAAAATACCCATTAGTCGATTGGATTTCAGGAAGTAATAACTGCAAATCTTTAGCGAGTTTTTCGTTTGAAATAATAAATTCAGCATTTCTTAGGTTGGCCAATACAAAGTCAATTCGCTTTTTGACAACCATTTGAATACCGTTTCTTAACCTTGGTACGTTATAGATATTGATCAAGTGTTTCGATGATTCATAGTTCTCACCACCAGTCCAACCTAGTGGCACGCCTAACGTTTTACCTTGCAACGTGGATAAGTTGCCCGTCCATTGAATAGTATTGGAGCGATGCGCAAACAGTACCATCTTGTCCTTATAAAATGGATGGGCACTAAAATCAAATAACGCTTCCCTTTTTGCGGTTTTATAAGGGCCAATGATGACATCAGCCTGACCATTTTCAATCATTGTCTGTGCGCGCTTCCACGGCACAATAATGATTTTATAGGGCATATCCATTGAGGACATGATCTGACTAATAATATCGGATGCTAAGCCAGTTATTTGACCATTTTTAGTTTGTTGTAAAATAACCGGAAAGCTCGAGCCAACAAATAATATCTCATTAGATTTAGCCTGAGTGACCAAAGGCACACTAATGAATAATAGGAAAACTAAATATTTCACTCAGGTATTACACCCGCAGTATTAGTGTAGTGATTAAGATGGTCGTATTTAGGTTTTCGGTTCCACTAAGGAAAGTAGAATGAGACATACTGGCCTAGCTAACATGGTAAGTTCTTTACAGCATTCCATAAAGCTAGGTTTTTTAAAAGGTTATTTTTGACTTGGTATTGATATGAAGCGGCAAAGTCCGTTTATTCAGCCAACTAAAACTGTGTCAATTTCTACCATAAAGGGCGTGTTACAACCCTAACGAATTAGCGATAAATTGAGAATGGCAGAAAGTTAACATCGCAGAACCTAGCGGTTTTCCTTAGTATTATGGATAAACAGATAGGTATAAAAAGCCCCCATCGCCACTATTATTCCAATACCAAGTATAGAGCCCCATGCTACTGGGTCGTTCAAAATTAGATCCCACATAAAAATTAACCTCTGTTAGTTCGTTTGATAACAGAGGTTAGTTTAGGTCGTTATTGATACTTCATATTGATCTAGATCAGCTTTGCAGCAGCGGGCATTAATGCTCGAAAGAGAGCGTGAGTAACTCGACTGAATCAGCAAAAGTTAAAGTTTGTAATTTACCTTTGCCTTCGATATTAATGGTGTTGACTTGTTTCGGCCAAAGGTCCCGTAAGGCATTATGACGTATCGACATATTTTCCATTTTACTCGGTTGTGTGGTTTCTTGATATACCCACAAAAATTTTCCGTCTATTTCGACCCCTACCATTTTTAGTGGTAGCAATTGCTCACTACTATCATACAAACTAAAGCGCTTATTAACGTAATCGCCAAACTGTTCTTGAGTCTCTGTTGAGTCAAGAATATCAGCATCCTTACCGAAAATTTCTTTCACCGCGTGTTCTGCATCATGTACTCTAAATCGATGCATGACTTCGATATTTTCGGTACGTGGATTAAATAACACTGTGCTAAAAGAGGTTTTTTGCTGGTGGGCCGAAATAGAGAACGCTGCAAATAGCAGCGTTCCTAGAGCCCAATTAACGATTTTATTCATCGTTGTCTTTGTCATCTTCTTCTTTGTCTGTTTTTAGCTCAGTTTTAATATCTTGCATAATGTCTCTAGATACCTTTCTGGTGCTCTTTTTCGACTTGTATGCTTCGATACGAGAAGGGACAATTTTACGAGGATAATGGTTGTTATCAACGTTTACATCTGCGGTTTCCCAGCGAGGATCAACAGTCACGCTGACTAGCTCTTTGTTTTTGTCTGTGATGATCATCTTGTTAACTGCTTTAGGGGTACGACGCCATATTTCTGCAGGTATGTACTGATTTTCTGTGGTGCCGTCAGCAAAGGTCAGCTCTAAAATGATCGGCATGACTAAGCCGCCTTTGTTAGAAAACTCTAAAACATAGTAGTTTTTGTCTTCTTTAACCGCGCGTTCAAATACAGTTTTTTCCCACGGCTCCAATTTGTCCAAAAACTTCTTGTATGCATTACGTTCTTTATTGGTCACAGTAAAGCGATCGTTTTCGTCATAGAAATCAGTGATATCAGGGAAACGTTCAACCCATAATTTTTTGCCTTCGGCTTTATTACGCTCGTCGGTTAAAGATAGTGGTTTGTCTAATTCTTCTTGGCGCAAACGGTTAAAGTCAATATCAGGATCTTTAGTATCCAAGCGCAACTTAGAGATTCTATCGATTGAGATATCTACATGATCTGTACTGTAGAACCAACCACGCCAAAACCAATCTAAATCAACACCTGAAGCTTCTTCCATAGTACGGAAAAAATCGGCTGGTGTAGGACGCTTATATTTCCAACGTAAAGCATATTCCTTGAACGCAAAATCAAATAATTCACGACCTAAAATTGTCTCGCGAAGAATATTTAATGCTACAGCAGGTTTACCGTAGGCATTGGGTCCTAAACGTAAAACGCTATCAGATTGAGTCATAATAGGTACTTGGGTAGATGACTTCATATAGCTCACGATATCCCGTGGCTCTACACCCCAAGGAATAGTTGGATCCCATTCGCGACCAGCCACTCCATCTAAGAAGCTATTCAGACCTTCATCCATCCAAGTCCATTGGCGCTCATCAGAGTTAACCACCATTGGAAAATAAATATGTCCAACTTCGTGAATCACCACGCCAATCAAAAAGCGTTTTTCGGCTTGAGAATAAGTACGGCTACCGTCGTCTTGTAATTCTGTACGAGGACCATTGAAAGTGATCATCGGATATTCCATACCACCTACAGGACCATTGACTGACTGGGCTACTGGATACGGGTAATCAAAAGAAAAGCGGCTATACACTTCTAAAGTTTGAATGACAGCTTCAGTGGAATATTTCTTCCATAAATCGCCACCTTCTTTAGGATAAAAAGACATAGCCATAACCAAAGGTTGGTCGTTACCACCTTGCTGATGACCACGTGCATCCCACATAAATTTACGTGAAGAAGCCCATGCAAAATCGCGCACGTTTTCGGCTTTAAATTTCCACGTTTTAGACTTAGTAGTGCCTTCTTTTTCGTTTTCTAGTGCTTCTTCTTCAGTCACTATAAATACAATTCGGTCAGCTTTTTCAGCTTCTTTCAGGCGCTTACGTTGTGTAGATGTCAAAACACTCTTAGGGTTTTGCAAGGCACCTGTTGAGCTAACAATATGATCAGCAGGTACTGTTAATTCAACATCGTAATTACCGAACTCCAAAGTAAACTCACCACGACCAATAAACTCTTTGTTAGTCCAAGCTTCATAATCTGTGTAGGCATGTAAACGTGGGAACCACTGCGCAAGCAAAAATATGTCATTGCCGCCTTCTCGTTCATCATCAGGGAAGTGTTCGTAGCCTGAACGTGCCGATACCGCATCTTCTTCTACAATGTTGAAAGCAAAATCAATTGAGAATTCTACTTTTTTCCCTGGCCTAAGAGGGGTAGGCAAATCGACACGCATGTTGGTACCAACAATAGTGTGCTTAAGTGTCTTACCTTTACTGTTTTTTACAGCTTGAATGTCATAACCTAAAACATTGTCTTCTGTAAATTGGTGGCGGCGCAATGCTCCTAAACTAAGCTGAGCTGGTTTGCTACCGGATGCTGTTGAAGTTGCTGGACCACGATTACCTATACCACCAAAGGTGGTTGTCATGGCAGACATCGAATCATTACGAAACTTATTCTGATCCAACTGTACCCAAAGATACTTAAGAGTATCTGGAGAATTATTGTGGTAAGTGATGTCTTGGCTAGCAGTAATTCGACGTTTGTTTTCGTCTAGTTTTGCTTTGATTTTGTAATCAACTTGCTGTTGCCAATATTCATGCCCAGGTTCACCTGCTGCGTTGCGGTAGACGTTAGGGGTAGGAAGAGACTCTTCTAATTGACGAAATTTATCTTCAAAGTCGCCTTTAGTTTGGTTAATTGATGCATTGGCAGCGCCAATAGTCGTAAACGACAGCACTGCTATGGTAATGAGTTTATTAAACATTTTATTCCCTAATGGTCGTTAATCGTGATCTGCGGGGCAATTTTTGCTTCTTTGAGTACGAGCATTTTTTACCGCTCCCCATTTTATTACAAATTTTTAGAAAATTCTTTCCATAAGTAAGCCGTAATAGTCGCAATCTATTTATTTTGGGGATTTATTGTGACCTTTTTTAGAATAATTATTTCGTAAGCTGACAATTTTTAGATCATAGCTTATAACTACAATGGCTTGTTTCTCCTTGGTTTTATCGTACTCTAATCGCATAAGTGCACGAGGTAAAATATGTTCAAGGTCAATTGGAAACGAGCAGTAATTAAAGTCGGTAGTAGTTTGATTGCACCTAATAATAATCAGTGTAGTCAGGAGTACCTTCGGCCAATAGCCGAATTTATTAATATCAGTCGCAAACAAGGTAAAGAAATGATTTTGGTTTCTTCTGGCAGTGTGGCGGCAGGTAAGGGAAAAATTGCGTTTAAACACCACCCTTCGATTGTAGAAAAGCAGGCTATGGCAGCAATTGGGCAAACACAAATGATGGCCAATTGGGCTAGCTTATTTGATTTTGATTGTGCGCAAATATTACTTACATCAGATGATTTACATAATCGCACTCGTTACGTCAATATCAAAAATACACTGCGAGAATTATTGAAAAATAATGCGTTACCTATAGTGAATGAAAATGACACTGTCGCCATCAACGAACTAAAGGTAGGAGACAACGATAATTTGGCGGCATACACGGCACTGGTTGCAGAAGCCGACACACTGATAATATGCTCTGATATAAATGGTTTATACGATGCAGATCCAAGAAAAAAACCAGGCGCTAAGTTAATCCCAGAAGTGAACACTATTGACGAAAGTATCTACCTGTTGGCAGGTGGAGCGGGCAGTGATGTAGGCACTGGGGGTATGCAAACCAAATTACAAGCAGCGCAAAAATGTGTGGATTCTGGTATTCAAACATTGATTGTCAATGGCCGTGATCCAGCGGTATTTGCAGACTTGGCTAACGGACATTCACCAGGCACTTTGTTTAAGCCAAACCAGACTTTGGATAACGCCCGTGATACTTGGTTAAGGCACACCTTAAAAACCAAAGGTACCATCGAAATTGACCAAGGTGCTAAACAGGCTTTATTAGAAAACGGCGCGTCACTGTTACCCTCTGGTATTATTAAGGTGAGTGGGCAGTTCATGTCTGGTGAAGCGGTAAACATTAGTTATAAAACCCACATCATCGCTAAAGGTATTGCACTTTATAGCGGCACAGATTTAAACATAATAAAGGGTTTGAAGAGCCAAAAAATCGAAACCACTTTAGGTTACACTCTCGGCGAAGTCGCAATACATCGTGACGACTTAGTGTTGCTTTGAACTGCAATGAATTAATTTTAGACAAGGGACATACAAATATGAGTTTCTCTATTACCAGTGCTGCCCAACAAGCCAAAAAAGCAGCGCGTCAAATTGCTAGCTTGACCGCAGGGCAAAAAAATCAGTTATTGAGCGATATTGCTGAGGCATTGGTGGAAAACACCCCAGCTATTTTAGCTGCTAATAAAAAAGACCTAATCGCGGGCGAAGAAAACGGCTTAGATGCTGCCATGTTAGATCGTTTAGGTTTAGATCCTAAACGTATTCAAGACATTGCTGAGGCTGTTATTGAAATTGCAGGTCAGGCTGATCCTGTAGGGTCTATTTCCAAAATTGAACGCATGCCTAGTGGTATCCAAGTAGGAAAAATGCGAATTCCTTTAGGCGTGATTGCGATGATTTACGAATCTCGTCCTAACGTGACTATTGATGCTGCTGCGTTATGTTTAAAAGCGGGTAACGCAGTAGTGTTGCGTGGCGGCAAGGAAGCGATTCACTCCAACTTAGCCTTGGCAGAATGTATAAAAAGCGCTTTGGCGAAACAGCAATTAGATCCTGCGGCTGTGGTAGTTGTGCCTGATCCCGATCGCGCCGTGATGAACGAATTAATGACACTCAATGAATCTATTGATCTGATTATCCCGCGAGGTGGCGAAGGGTTGATTCGTTTTGTCTCACAAAATAGCCGTATTCCTGTTATTCAACATTATAAAGGTGTATGCCACCTGTATGTAGACAGCGCCGCAGATCAGAATAAAGGCTTAGACATTCTCAAGAACGGCAAAACGCAACGTACTGGTGTATGTAATTCACTAGAAACCTTAGTGGTACATAAAGACATAGCCGCATCGTTTTTACCTAAGGCGGCGGCAATGTTGGCAGAGCACAATACGCTAGTACATGCTTGCGAAAATAGTATATATTATTTTAGTAATGCGCAGCCTGCCACTGAAGATGATTGGCACGCCGAATATTTGGCGATGGAAATTGCAGTAAGAGTGGTTGATGACTTCGAGCAAGCAATAGAACATATCGAAGAATATAGTTCTGGGCATACTGAAGTGATAGTTAGCCAAGACTATTCTAAAACCCAAGCTTTTATTCGCCGTATTAATTCTGCGGTAGTGATGGCTAACGCATCATCACGTTTTTCAGATGGTGGGCAATTGGGTTTAGGTGCAGAAATTGGTATTTCTACCAGTAAGTTGCACGCTTACGGTCCTATGGGCGCCGAATCACTTACAACTGAAAAATTTATTGTGATGGGTGATGGTGAAGTACGAATTTAAGTTTCTTTTGATAGACATTACATTGCCAGATAAACCATGATCGACAGCCAGATATAGCAGTCAAAAAAAACCTCACCAAATGGTGAGGTTAAAATCCTGAGGACACATTTCAGGTTTTTATTGAGACTTAGTTTGGTTATTCAAATCTGTAAGTTATGCGCACGCCATAGGTGCGAGGATCAAGATAAGTCGGTGTTCGATAACGACCGACCAAGGAGTTATCGACTCCTAACCCAGTAATTGAGGCTTCGTCACTGACATTCTTGACATACAACTCAAACTGCCAGGTTTCATCCGCTATGTCTCTTACTGTTACGCTTAGATCAGACTGTGACCATCCGTCTTGTTTGTCGGTCTTGATGTTATATAAGCGTGAGTAATAGCTATCTTGCCAATAACTTTGTGCGCGATAAGTGATTTCCCAGTTATCACTCAATTCATGGCTATATTGGATGCCAAACTGCACTGAACTTTCAGGAGAATATTGCAAAGTATTGCCCTTTAAGTTTACAGGTCCGGAGCCAGAAGGAGATGATATATCTGGTGATGTGTAGAATTCATCAACAATCTCAGAGTCGAGTAGTGACAGATTAAGATTTACTCTTAAACCATCAATTGGCGCCGCAATAAACTCAAACTCAGCCCCCTTTACTTCTGCATCAACGTTAGTATTAAATGTCGTTCCGTCTCCTAAAATGCCTCCTACTTGTAATCCATCATATTTATACATAAATGCGGTTACATTAGCTTGAAAGGTGCGGTCAAACAGAGTGTTTTTGGTACCTACTTCTAACGCATTAATATATTCAGGATCAAAAGTTGGGAACGAAGACTCACTAGCGCCAGGGTTAATGCCTCCCCCTTTATAACCACGAGATAAAGTACCAAAAATCAGCGTTTGATCAGTCGCATCTAAATCAGGTGTATAACCAAAACCAATTTTCCCGGTGAATTCCTCCCACGCTCCGTCGCCGTATTTAAAGGTGCTATCCATATCAAAGTCAGTGGTCAGGTATGACCCCGCCGCGAATGGATAGATATCAAGTGGTGAATAGGTTCTGGTTTTAGTTGATTTTTCTTCTTCGGTATAGCGAATACCTACTGTTAATTTGAGATCGTCGTTTACGTCGTAATAACCTTCAGTAAAAATTGCCCAGGATTCTGTGAACACTTCAGGTGTGTCAAAAGTAAAAGCTCCTAACTCATCAGGTAAGGCTTTAAAAGCGGCAACAGCAGTTACTTCAGGAATATGAAATTGCACTAAGCTTTCACCTTCATAATCTAGGTAAAAGGCACCGGCGGTAAAATTAAAGGGTCCATCAAGATAAGAGGCAACCCTAAATTCTTGACTGAACTGAGTACTTGCCGCTATGTCAGTGCGGGTGGTGCTGTGGCGGGTGGTAGGTTCAGTTCGTCCTTCAGGCAATAATAAAGATTGTGGAACCAACATCGCATCGCCACCATCAGCGTTATCAAAATCTCTATAAGCCTCACTTTCTCTATCGTGATAGGCCGTTACTGATGTAAATACGTAATCACTAAATTCATAGTTAAGCTCAAAAGATAATAGTAAATCTTCGTAGTTATAGCTGGGTTGGTAATCTGTTCGCACTTTCCTAGGATCGGTATTAGTCGCGCGAGATGAACCATCCAAATTAGTATTCCAGAAATCCGGGCGCGTGCTATAGCCAAGGGCACTTAGTAACCCAGCCAGAGCGCCGTTAGCTAAAGAGCCATCGGTAAAACTGGTGTTCGGAAATTCAAACCCTAAGGTTTCGCTGTTGTCACAACCCAGTACCGGATCTGATTTACATAACACCCCAACAGTTCCACTACGATCACTGTGCTCTCTAAAATACTGCGCAAACAAAAAACCTTCAGTTTGATCACTAAATTCTATTGTTGTTGAGCTTCTCACTGACCATTGATCACGGCCGTCTAGCGTATCAAAATCAACATTTTCAGCTAAGGTTTCAGAATAACCGTCTCGTTTAACTGTGTTAAATGCAAAACGTTGTAGCACCTTTTCGCTAATAGGTAGGTTAACAAATCCATTGGTTCTAACGCCATTGTAATTCCCTATATCGGTCATCAAAGATGCTTCGAAGAAATCGTGAGGTCGCTTGGTAATAGTATTCACAACACCCGCAGTGGTATTACGACCAAAAAGTGTGCCTTGCGGCCCACGAAGTACTTCAATAGATTGAACGTCGTAAAACTCATTTTGGGAGGCGTTAGCACTCATATACACCCCATTGATGTGCACCCCCATACCCGGATCTGCAGTTGCCGATACAGCGGTATTGCCTACTCCCCTGACACTGTAAGACCCTCCACCATTCACCATCGCATTGGGTACTGCGAATTGCATATCAGATGCATCTTGAATGTCTTGATCCTCCAACATTGCAGCGTTAAACGCACTAATCGCTATGGCTGTTTCTTGTAATGTTGTCACTCGTTTTTGTGCAGTGACTTCGATTACCTCGATGCCTTTGCCTTCTTGTTCCTTGTTTTTTGGTGCCTGTTGTACTTCTTGAGCAATGGTTGTCAGTGTAAAAGGTAATACAGTGACCGCGGTTAATAAGCATTTAGTTAGTCTTAAATTTGACATTATTAAGCTCCAATGTGTGTATAACTGTTTTCTATTTTTATCGAATAGAATTTTTCTATTAGATGTATATGTATCTAAATAAAGCGTTATTGTAATTATAGTCAATAAGGCGCTTACGGTATTGGAACAATTTGTAATAGTCAAATATTTTTGTAACAAAAATGTTATTAAATATTTTATTTCAACATTGTCGACTCGTGAAATTAAATTTATTTACATATAAAACAAGTAATTAAGTAAATGTCTTTTAAAATTATTTTGTTGTAATATTGTAAAATAAAAATCAGAAGTTGACCGTTTTGATGGTGCCACCATCTACGCGTAAATTGGTACCCGTTACGTTTGAAGCCGCAGGACTCGCCAAAAATACCGCTGCATTGGCTACCTCTTGTGATGTGCCAAGTCGATTAAATACTGACAACGCTTCGGCACGTTTAAAGAGCTCTGGTTTGTACTTTTCAACCCCTTGCCAGAAGCCATTTTCATGATAGATGGGGCCTGGGGAGACTAAGTTGACACGTATATTATCTTTGCCTAACTTGTTTGCGAGTTGGTTTGCATAAGAGATCAAAGCAGCTTTCATTGCACCATACTCAGTTTCGGTAGGCATATTGGCAGTCATAATGGAGGCTATTGACGCGATATAAACAATCGCAGGTTGTTTGCCATTTTTTAAATGTGGTAAAGCTAACTCGGTCGCTCTTATATGTTGCAGCAAATCCGCTTCAAAGGCTTGTTTCCAGCGATCTAGCCCAGTAAATTCATTCATGCTGGTGACATTGCTCACTAGAATATCTAAGCCACCAAGTTGCTCTACAGCAGACTCAAACCAACTAGCAAAGGCCTCTGGTTCAGATACGTCTACGCTACTTCCAAAGGCAGTTGCACCTTGGTTGTGCCACTGATTCAATGCCTTGGCTAAGGCCTCTTTGCCACGAGCACAAGTCGCTATTGCAGCTCCATCATTTATAAAACTATCGGCTATGGCATGGCCAATCCCTCGACTTCCACCTGTTACAATTACACGTTTGTTTGTTAAGCCTAAGTCCATAGTAATTTCCTCGATACTGGTTTGTTTATGTCAAATTAACACTAAACCTTATTGCACTAATCGTCAATAAGGTTTACATTAATGTTGTTTTTTGTAAATATGAAGTTAATAGTTGATGTTTTTAGTTGTTACTATGGGAATTAAAATGACGAGTATTGGTCGATTAGGTTTGCTATTAATGATGCGTTTTGTCGCGTTATTTGGATTAGGTTTAATGACTGTTGAAGCTGATGAATCAATCGATGGAGGCAAGATTTTCCAAACTAGCTGTCTAGCCTGTCATTCAGGTGCCTTACTTGAGGCGCCAAAAGTAGAGGCGCTGAAGCTTTATCCACCAGAGAGAATAGTAACTTCACTTGAATCTGGATTAATGAGTACCGCTGGTATGGCGTTATCTCGCTCAGAAAAGACTGCGGTGGCCGAGTACTTAACGGGTAAAAAGGTCACTAAAGCTGGTAATAGTGTCTCCACTTATACTTGTAAAAGTACTGAGATTGCGACTCCGAGTACTGTAAGCAACTTGGCATGGAATGGTTGGGGAGGTCAGTCTGATAACAGTCGCCATCAACAAGATGCGGCTTGGATCACAGCTGATAATGTCAGTGATCTAAAACTAAAATGGACCTTTGCTTTTCCAGATGCAACGCGAGTAAGGGCTCAGCCTACTGTGACTGACAATATGGTTTACATAGGAAGCCAAGCTGGGATTATTTATGCACTTGATGCCAATACAGGTTGTGTTCACTGGGAATACCAAGCTAAGGCAGAAGTACGAGGTGCCATTTTTGTACAAAATGACTTGCTATTGTTCGGTGATTTGGAGGGCAACGCATACGCCATAAATGCCATTTCTGGCAAATTATTATGGCGCACTAAAGTACACCAAAGCCCACTGGCAGTGGTGACAGGCTCTGTGATAGCTGACGCCTCAAAAGTGTATGTCCCAGTCTCTTCCCTTGAAATCATTCCTGCCGCCAGACCAGACTATGAATGCTGTTCCTTTAGAGGTGCAGTGGTGGCCATTGATATTCAATCAGGCGAAAAAGTGTGGACAACTTATACAGTCGATGAGCCTAAAGCGACTTACAAAACCTCGGTAGGGACTCAACAACATGGTCCTTCTGGTGCTCCAGTCTGGTCGGGACCTACTTTAGATTTAGAGCGAAACTTATTGTATGCCACAACAGGGCAGAACTACTCATCACCTGCCACTGGCACAAGTGACGCTGTACTCGCGTTGGATTTGGAAAGCGGTGAGATTAAATGGGTGACACAAGTCACAAAAGGTGATGCTTGGAATGGTGCGTGCTCTCGCAATACTCCCAACTGCCCCAAAGAAGACGGGCCCGATTACGATATAGGTGCCTCGGCCATTTTAAGTAAACAAAAAAATGGTAAACAATTACTCATAGTAGGCCAAAAGTCAGGCATGGTGTATGCGTTAGACCCCGACGCCCAAGGTAAAGTTGTTTGGAAAAAGCGTGTAGGCAGTGGCGGCACAATGGGAGGTGTACATTGGGGCATGAGCACAAGTACTGAAAAAGTATTTGTAGGTGTATCCGATTTGCCAACAAACAATGCCTACAATATTGGCGACGCTCATCCAGGTATTCATAGTTTAGATTTGAAAACAGGGGAGTTTGTGTGGCGTAAAACCCTTCCCAATGTTTGCCCTAAAGAACGAAAATTTTTATGTTTTCCCGGTATTTCAGCGGCTGTTTCTAGTTCCGCTGATCTAGTTTATGCGGGGAGTCTAGATGGCATGTTTAGAATTTTTTCTGCCAGCAACGGTGACATTCTTTGGGAGTACAACACTACACAAGCAGTCATTGGTAATAACGGTGTAAAGGGCTATGGCGGTTCGATTGAGGCAGATGGCCCAGTGATTGCCAACAAATCCGTTTACCTTACCTCTGGATACGATAAATGGGGGGAAGCGCCTGGGAATTTGCTTATGGTGTTTTCAATCGGTGGTCAGTAAACATTTAGTTTTGTATTCAATTGTCAGTGGCAAAGGATTTGGCTTTGCTTGTTTTAACTTAAATTATTTGGAGAAAGTTATGAATATTTTGAAAAGGGTTACGGCGCTGTGTTTGTCGGCGCTAATAGTGTCTGCAGAAGCCATAGAAATAGACAAAACGGCCACCATAAATGACACCACTACTACCTTGAAAGGGATTAGTCACATTAGCATTTCTGTGGCGAATTTAGATAAGGTTTTGGCGTTTTACCAAGAAGCGACAGGTTTTGAGTTGATTAAGCGCGAAACAGTAAAAAACAACAAAATTGCTGATAAACTTTTTGGTCACCCAGGAATTGAATACGAAGTCGCTACCTTAAAAGCCCCTAACATGCTGTTTGAACTGACAGCCTTCAAACACAATCATGATGCCAAAACCAGCACTATGAAAGTAAATGGACCAGGCATGACACATACCTGTTTTCAGTCTCCACAAAATAAATCGGGTTTTGACAAGTTTGTTAAGGCTGGTGCCAAGGTATTATCTCGTCAAGGAAAAGCGGTTGATTTAGGTGGTTATGGTGTCACTTATGGCTACGCCTATGATCCTGAAGGTAATATGGTTGAGCTAGAGCAGCTTGACCAAAAAGTACTTGAGCGTTCTGGTTATGATCCTACATGGAAAACATTAGATTACGATCTGTGGATGACCCAAGTTGCGCTAGTCACCCACGATATAAATGCCTTAATGAGTTACTACCAAACCGTCTTGGGATTTAAGCCTTACCGTGTGGGTGACTATGCCAACAACTCAAAATTAGACGAACTGATCGATGAGGACAATACATCACTGCTAGGTGGCTGGTTCAAAATGAATCAAAAATCAAAAGTAATGGAATTTTGGCAATATAGAACGCCTTTAACTGAAAAAAGTTCAGGTGTTCGTACGCCAAGTGATTTGGGATATAGCTTTTCCTTAGAAGTGGCGGATATTCAAAAAGAATACCAACGCTTAAAAGCCCTTGGCATCGCTTTTATCAGCGAGCCGCAATTGCTGGGTGAATTTTGGCAAGTCTTCGCCAGAGACCCTGATAGTAATATCTATAGCTTAAGGCAGGCTGTGAATCCACTAAGTGCCTATTCGATTGATAGTTTTGACCCTCGAACTTAAGTCATCTGGTATCAAATAGAGAATAACTGTTATGTCCTGTAACTTTAGTTTTGTTGGCTTCAAACGCTTACTTGGGGTGTATTTATGTAGCTCTGTTTTGCTGCTTACCACAACCTATGCAGCTGATGTTAACAATCAAGCACAACTCAATAAGTCTTCCCTAGGGTATGATTCTCATTTTGTCACTCTCAATGACCTCAGATTTCACTATGTGGATAAAGGAGAGGGAGATCTCATTGTTTTTTTACATGGCTACCCGTTTTTTGGTGAAAGTTGGCACAACTTGTTGCGGCACTTTAGCAATGACTATCATGTTGTGGCGCCAGATAACCGCGGTTACAACTTATCTGCTAAACCCGAAGGGGTCGAAAACTACAAACTTGAATTATTAGTCGAAGATGTAAAAGCGCTAATAGGGTCGCTATCTAATGGTAAAAAGGTCACCTTAGTAGGACATGACTGGGGCGGTGCTTTGGCATGGTCCGTGGCGCAAAAATATCCGCAACTACTGGACAAATTGGTAGTGATCAATGCGCCGCCATACAATGTGTTATTACTTATGTTGGTTAATGATGCGGACCAAAAAAAGTCATCGGTTTATATGGAGAAACTGAAAAGTCCAGAAATGGAAAACGTCTACGCTAAACAAGGTCCTGAGATGTTATGGCGTTACGGTTTTAACCGTGGTTACGCAAATGGACATATAGATGAGCAATTTAAACAGGCATTTTTTGATGCTTGGAATCAACCTGGCGCGCACACCGGTGCTGTTAATTGGTATCGTGCCAATGTTCCAAAGGTAGACGATATAAATGATGAGACTTATTGGCCTTCGAAAATGGCAAGGGTCAGTGTTCCCAGCTTATTGATATGGACTGAAAATGAACGCACATTTGTTCCGGCTATGTTAGAGGTCATTCCCAGATACGTGGATGATCTCACTATTGCTGTTATTCCCGGGTCTGGGCACACGCCATTTATTGATAAGCCTCAAGAAGTGATTAGCGCGATGGAAGCGTTTTTTCGAAAATAACGAGAGGCTACTTAAGCGATTTCTTACGTTATTATCGAGCTTATTCTAAGTCAGTGTTTCTTACGAGAGGTTTTAGAGCCGTTTCATAGTTGCGTTGTAACCCTTCAATGCTGCCAACCATCATGGCGACTGTGATATCTTCAACTGTTTGTCGGCTAACATTGTGTCGAGTCAGATAGTGGCCAGCCGCTGCTGGCATACCAAAAGATATATCTACAGCCGTTCGCGCGATATTGATATCTATTCCAAAATGGTGATGGACTATTTCTGCCACAAACTCTACTGCAGTATTTCTACTATATTCAGTTGGATCACCATGTTCGGATAGACTCGGCTCAGCGGCTAATCTATCTAAAATTTGGCCCCTTTCTTCAATATAACTTAAGTAAGTGTTAGTGGTTTGTCTAACCAATTGTTCGAATGTCTCCGCGCCTTCTGCGGCTTTGGATTGGCGTATTCTTAAGCTCCTGTATTCGCGCTTAAGTAGGGTTTGCAAAAGTTCTTTCATACTAGGGTAATACGCATAAACCAGTGATTTACTTATCCCCGCTTTTTGACCCAATCTGTCCATACTTAATGCTGATACACCTTCAGTGGCAACCACTTCTGCTGCATGATCAAGAATCAAATTTTTTCTGACTTCAGGTGATAACCTTGTACGTGTCTTTTTGGGTTCTGCCATGGTGAGAAAACTAGTCCTTTAAGCGTCAATATTTAGCAAGTAATACTATGGATGAGAACAATAAATGCAAGCTTTGTTACTAGTTGTGTGTAGCTTGATTCATACAAATTAACAAAGATAACCTAAGTGTTGCTACTTATCATCACGCTTTTAGATTATTAGTGCTATTGACCTAATGCCGATAAGTTAAGAAAACTTTTAATACTCGATTGATAAATTATTGGTATAAAAGCAATAAAAGTGGATTCCGGCCAAAAGACTGCCGGAAAGACGATGGTGAGGAATGGCAGTAAAGACTGC
>NZ_JAHKQO010000027.1 GCF_018861065.1 Paraglaciecola arctica | reverse complement strand
CTTAAGTGAACAGCATTAGAGCGATAACGCTCTTTTTTATTGTGTTGCATATATTAGGCTTACTGATAAATTTCGATATCAGCTTGAGCTTTCAAAGACTCAATTACCGCGCCATATAACATTTGTGATTTATTCGATGCCAAACGATCTTGTAATGCGGCTAGTTGCTGGCTATTTGCTTCAGAAGTTGAGTTAACCTTGATCAACTGCACTAGACTAATATCGCCAGTAACTAAATCAACCACGTTAGTATCTTCTGCCGATAATTGAAATGCAGCATCCACAATACTCCTAGACACAGCCGCATCGTTTCGAGTAATAGCTTGTTTATTTTCCCATACTAGTTCAAGGGCTGCCAACTTACCTTCGACATCTTCCTGCGCTGTTAAAGCGGTTTGTACTTCAATTGCCCAATCTCTTGCAGCTTGTTGAGCTGCCTGAGCAGACAATGTCTGTTGAATTTGCGCTTCGACTTCTTCTATCGCTTTCGTGCGTTCAGGTTCATGCTTGGCCACTCTTACTACCATAATATGGTTGCTACCCAACTCTATTACTTCACTGTTTACGGCATCTTCAATTAACTCTGCACTAAATGCGCTCGCTAATACATTGGGACTAGAAACAACTTCAGGCGCTTCATTTCGACTGAACAATTCTGTCGTACTGATTTCTTTTCCAGCAATGTCTGCCACTTCATCAAGATTATCAGGTACTTCAAACGCGACTTCTGCTATTCGTTGGCTTACTTCGTAGAAACGGTCTTCTGCCTTAAAGGTTTTAACTTTAGTCATTATTTCTTGCTTAACTTCTTCATAAGCAGTGACTTGCTCGGCCTTAACATCTGTCAATTTAATAATGTGATAACCAAATTCACTTTTGACTACCGCACTCACGTCACCTGAATTAGCTAGTGAAAATGCCGCTTCTTCAAAAGCAGGATCCATAATTCCTTTACCAAACCAACCTAAATCGCCACCATTTTCGGCGCTGAAAGTATCACTAGAATAGGTTTTAGCCAGTTCAGAAAAATCTTCTCCAGCTTGAATTTTGGCGAGTACTTCTTCGGCTTTTGCTGCAATTGTTTCGTCTTGCTCAGTACTTTCGAACAAAATGTGTGACGCTTGGCGCTCTTCTTCGGTACGATAATCAGCTAGGTTTTGCTGATAGTACTCTTCAAGTTCCTGTTCATTCACCTCGATAGTAGGCAATAAATCATCTAACTCTAACTCTACATAAGACAAACTGATTTTAAGTTCAGTATCAAACTGGCTAATGTTATTTTGATAATACGCTGATATTTCATCTTCGCTGACGCTTACTTGGTCGATAAACTTAGCCGCTGGTACATTCACATAACGAATATCACGAGTTTGCTGCTGCATCTCGTAGGCAGTCTTAGCTTCACTTGGTAAAGCAAATTCAGTCGCGATTAAAGACTGAGACAGTTGTCTGCGCACCATATCTATACGCATATAATCTCTAAAATCACTAGTTTGAAAACCCGCTTGACGCAAAATAGCGAGATATCTTTCGTTATCAAACTTGCCATCTATTTGAAATTCTTGCATGCCTACTATGGCCGATTTTATTTGCGCATCGCTCACTCTCAAACCTAATTCTTGAGCTGCTTGATCGAGAAGTTTCTCACTAATTAGACGATCCAATATTCCACGACGGAAATTTTGTAGATAGGCAGCATCGCTGGCCAACGTGGCAAAGGCTTCGCCGAATTGTGATTCCATCCTAGAGCGTTCGTTTTGATAGGCACGTTCCAATTCATCAATACCTATTTCGTCGCCATTTACTTCGGCTGCAGCTCCGGCGGCAGATGAATTAATATAACTGCCCACCCCTGCGAATACGAAACTTAAAATAACTAATGCTAAGATCCCCATAGCCCAGGGGCCTTGTGATCCTTCTCTGATTCTTTCCAACATACTAAAGTCCAAACTCCAAATGAGCTGTTATTGATAAGTACTAAAGACGCCGAACTTGGGCTGTCTTAGCCGTAAACGCGCGGGATTATATACCAACCGAGTTAATTTATTAATGATTGTTCGCAGTGAATTGAAAAATATCTAATGAGCTTTAACAAAGAGGTGATGAAAACGGACTCGACCCATACTGCACAAATACAAAAGGCGATGATAAATCATCGCCTTTTGGTGAAACTGAACCAAGTGATTAGTTGCAAGCGTCTTTTAATGCTTTACCAGCTTTAAACGAAGGCACCTTAGCTGCTGAGATCTGAATAGTCGCCCCAGTTTGAGGATTACGACCACTGCGTGCAGCACGATCACGTACTGAGAATGTACCGAAACCAACTAATGCTACTTGGTCTCCTTCTTTAAGTGCGGTTGTTACAGCGCCAGTTAATGCATCTAATGCACGTCCTGCTGCTGCTTTAGAAATATCTGCACTTGCAGCGATGGTATCAATAAGATCTGACTTATTCACAATATGAACCCCTTCAATTGTTATTATATTTTGCGGCCTGCACCATGCAAAGCCGAACATTTATATCAAGCATGAAACTTAACTTCAAGCTATATATTTACAAATCATTAACTTTCAATGAATCGTCTCAATCCCTTTCATGACAAGGCCTTAAGGGAATCTGCGTTAAAGGCTACCACAACTATTTGCATAGTGAAGCCCTAATACTTAAAAAAAATTGAAAAAGTTCGCTTTTATGCTTATTTTTTAACCTCTTTTACCTCAATTGGCCGAAATTTCTCCGGATGCTCTGCTAAGGCTAACGCCAAAACTTCATCAATCCACTGTACTGGATGAATATTTAAATCTTGTTTTACGTTGTCTGGGATCTCTTCAAGGTCTCGTTCATTCTCTTTTGGAATGATGACAGTCTTAATTCCACCTCTATGAGCAGCCAATAACTTCTCTTTCAAACCACCTATAGGTAACACTTCACCACGCAAAGTTATTTCGCCAGTCATAGCCACATCACAACGCACAGGATTACCTGTGAGAGCTGAAATTAATGCAGTACACATTGCGATACCTGCACTTGGTCCATCTTTAGGTGTTGCTCCTTCAGGAACGTGTACATGTATGTCGCGTTTTTCGTGGAAATCACTATTTATTCGCAGCTTTTCTGCTCGACTACGAACGACTGTCATAGCCGTTTGAATCGACTCTTGCATCACATCACCTAATGAACCGGTAAATGTCGTTTTGCCTTTACCGACTACAGATGTGGATTCTATCGTTAACAACTCGCCGCCAACTTGCGTCCACGCTAAACCAGTTACTTGACCTATTTGATTAGACTTATCAGCTTTCCCATAATCAAATCGCTGAACACCTAAATATTCTTTTAAGTTGTCTTGATTAACAATGACCTGGGTGATGTTTTTGTCCAATAAGATATTCTTGACTGCCTTACGACATATTTTCGAAATTTCTCTTTCTAAGTTTCTAACGCCCGCTTCCCGTGTGTAATAACGAATAATGCCAATGATGGCACTTTCTTCAATCACTAACTCATCTTTTTTCAAGCCGTTTCTTGAAATTTGTTTGGTCATGAGGTGTTGGGTAGCAATATTCAGCTTTTCGTCTTCAGTGTACCCAGACAACCGAATGACTTCCATTCTGTCTAGTAAAGGACCAGGAATATCCATACTGTTTGAAGTAGCGACAAACATAACATCTGAAAGGTCGTAATCCACTTCTAGATAATGGTCACTAAAGGTTCCGTTTTGCTCAGGGTCTAATACTTCTAATAACGCTGAGGACGGATCACCGCGCATATCTGACGACATTTTATCGATTTCATCGAGTAAAAACAGTGGGTTTTTGACTCCCACTTTAGCCATTTTTTGTACCATTTTCCCAGGCATTGAACCTATGTAGGTTCGACGATGACCTCTAATTTCGGCTTCATCTCGCACACCACCTAAAGCCATACGTACATACTTTCTGCCAGTTGCCTTGGCGATAGACTGCCCTAAAGACGTTTTACCTACACCTGGAGGCCCTACCAAACAAAGAATAGGACCTTTAAGTTTTTTAACTCGCTGTTGCACCGCAAGATATTCGATAATGCGTTCTTTAACTTTATCCAAACCGTAATGATCAGAATCCAACACTTTATCAGCCGCAGCTAAGTCTTTTTTGACCACACTTCGTTTAACCCAAGGTACATTGGTCAGCCAGTCGATATAACTTCGCACAACTGTTGCTTCAGCCGACATAGGTGACATCATCTTCAATTTAGATAATTCAGTTGTAGCCTTTTTCTCTGCTTCAGCCGGCATTTTGGCATCTGCAATTTTTTTCTTTAGGGCTTCAAATTCATCGGGGGCATCGTCAAGCTCACCTAGTTCTTTTTGAATGGCTTTCATTTGCTCATTCAAATAGTACTCTCGCTGACTCTTTTCCATTTGTTTTTTAACACGAGTGCGAATTTTTCTTTCTACTTGAAGCAAATCTATTTCGCTTTCCATCAACGCCATTAAATATTCTAGACGTTCTGTGATGCCAAGCATCTCTAGCACTTTTTGTTTCTCTGATAACTTAAGAGGCATATGTGCCGCCATGGTATCAGCTAGCCGTGCGGCATCTTCAATACCGCTCAAAGAAGTTAATACTTCAGGTGGTATCTTTTTGTTGAGTTTAACGTAACCTTCAAACTGAGAAATAGCGGAACGGATTAATACCTCTTGTTCTGTTTCCGCTAAATCAGTATCTTCGGTGCTCAGTACGTCAGCGATAAAAAAGTCTTCCGTACTAACGAATTTTTCAATCTTACCCCGTAAATTACCTTCTACTAACACCTTAACTGTACCGTCAGGTAACTTTAGCAGTTGCAATATTGTGGCAATAGTTCCTACGGTGAATATGTCATCAGCTTCAGGTTCATCGACACCTGCATCTTTTTGAGCGACTAAAAAAATCTGTTTATCTTTTTCCATCGCAGCTTCTAAACAACGTATGGATTTTTCACGCCCAACGAACAATGGGATAACCATATGTGGATAAACCACTACATCACGTAAAGCCAACACAGGCATTTCGATGCGATTTTCTCGCTTTTTAGTCATTCTTGCTCTCGTATAAAGTCATTTAATATTAAATCTATCGGATGTATATGGGGCTAGGCAATTAAAGTTCAAATGAAAATTTCAAACAAAGTTGAATAAAGTGTCATCAATAGATGCGTTAGGATATACTTTGACCAATAAAAAAGGCTCTTTCGAGCCTTTATTTATTTCTATTCAGAAGCGGCTTTTTTATCGACGCCACTGTCATAAATCAATATCGGACTAGATTCTCCTCGAATAACCGTTTCGTCTATTACAACTTTACTGACGTTATCCATTGATGGTAAATCATACATGGTATCTAACAATACAGCTTCAACTATAGAACGCAATCCACGAGCACCGGTTTTACGTTGCATAGCTTTTTTGGCAATAGCTTGTAACGCATCTTCACGAAACTCCAACTCGGTATCTTCCAATCCAAACAAAGCAGCATATTGCTTAGTAAGTGAGTTTTTAGGTTCACGTAATATTTGAACCAATGCTTCCTCACTGAGTTCTTCTAAGCAGGTTAACACTGGTAAACGCCCGATGAATTCTGGAATTAATCCATACTTAACCAAATCTTCAGGCTCTACTTTTTTAAGTAATTCGCCTTCATGAGATTTGCTACTGGTATTTTTGATGGCTGAAGCAAAACCTATACCTGTGCCTGTATGTGCTCGCTGTTCTATAACTTTGTCTAAACCGGCAAAAGCTCCACCACAAATAAATAGTATTTTGGAGGTATCGACTTGCAAAAACTCTTGCTGTGGATGTTTCCTTCCACCTTGAGGCGGAACCGAAGCAACCGTTCCTTCAATCAATTTAAGCAATGCTTGTTGCACACCTTCACCAGATACGTCTCTGGTAATTGAAGGGTTATCTGATTTACGGGATATTTTGTCTATTTCATCAATATAAACAATGCCGCGCTGCGCTTTATCAACATCATAGTCGCATTTTTGTAGTAGCTTCTGAATAATATTTTCGACATCTTCACCCACATAACCTGCTTCGGTTAAAGTGGTAGCATCAGCCATAGTAAATGGTACATCTAAGAGTCTAGCTAGGGTTTCAGCCAATAGAGTTTTACCACTACCTGTAGGCCCCATTAGCAAAATATTACTTTTTCCTAATTCAACACCATCATGTATATCGCCATTTCTCAAACGTTTGTAATGGTTATAAACGGCAACAGAAAGCACTTTCTTCGCATGCTCCTGACCAATTACATAATCATCAAGATGAGCATGAATTTCTTTAGGTGTAGGCAATTCATCCTGTTTTTTCTTAGGCGCGATTTCTTTTATTTCTTCACGAATAATGTCATTACATAAATCTACACATTCATCACAAATAAAAACCGAAGGGCCTGCAATTAGCTTTCTTACTTCGTGCTGACTCTTGCCACAGAACGAACAATACAAAAGTTTGTTGTCGCCATCGCTACTTTTTTTATCACTCATTTACAATCTTTTCCTATCTCAGACTGACTCTTCCAAAAAGAGCCTACAATTTGGTTACTGTAGTCTTTTCTTAGGTGTATTACAGAGTCACTTTATCATTTGTCGCTTTTTGTGTCAGCTTGGTTGGTATCTGGTCTATTTGTTAACACTTGGTCAATCAAACCATACTCCATAGCATCTGTTGCACTTAAAAAATTATCTCTGTCGGTATCTTGCGCTACTTTTTCATAGGCTTGCCCAGTATGCTGTGCCATCAAGCGATTCATCTTCTCTTTGATAGACAGGATTTCTTTAGCATGTATTTCAAAATCTGACGCTTGCCCTTGGAAACCACCTAATGGTTGATGGATCATAACCCGAGAATTTGGCAAACAATAACGTTTACCTTTCTCGCCTGCAGACAACAAGAATGCCCCCATACTAGCCGCTTGTCCAATACACACAGTACTGACATTGGGTTTTATGAAGTTCATTGTATCGTAAATTGCCATACCGGCCGTCACTGAGCCGCCAGGAGAATTGATATACAAGAAAATATCTTTCTCTGGATTTTCAGCTTCTAAAAACAACATTTGGGCAACAATCAGGTTAGCCATGTGGTCTTCAACTTGACCGACTAGAAAAATAACATTCTCTTTTAATAAACGAGAATATATATCGTAAGAGCGCTCACCTTTAGCAGTTTGCTCTACAACCATTGGAACTAAGGCGTTTGTTGGATCAAAAGGGGTATTCATCATAAATTCAATTTCTTCACAAATAAAAATGCTCGGTAGTTACCGAGCATTTAAGCAGTTGCAGACTAGATAAGTCAAATAACAAAAGGCAAATTAAGCCTGTTTGTTCATGATCTCATCAAAAGATTTTTTCACTTCTTTAACTTTGGATTGACCAAGCAATACTTCAACAGCTTGTTCTTCCATTGCAACATTGTTCATTTGTTGCATCAATTCTTCGTTAGTTTTGTAGTATTCAACCACTTCTTGTGGGTCTTCGTAAGCAGAAGCTGCAGTAGCAATTAACTCATCCACTTTTGAAGTATCTACTTTTATATCGTTAGTTTTAATGACTTCAGCTAACAACAATCCAATACTTACACGTTTACGAGCGTTCTCTTCAAACAAATCAGCAGGAAGTTCAGGCATATTGTCAACGTTTCCGCCTTGTTGCTGGCTAAAACGTTGCTTAGCTTGCTCACGCAAAGCTTCAATTTCTTGATCAACTAAAGCCTTTGGTAAATCAATTTGATTCTTTTCAATTAAACCAGCAATAACTTGCTCTTTAACTGAAGCTTTTAAAGTTTGATCTAGTTCACGTTGCATATTTTTACGTACTTCTGCATGAAGCGCTTCGATGTTGCCATCTTCAATACCGAACAACTTAGCAAACTCTTCATCAACTTTTGGCAAGTCCAACTGTTCAACTTTTTTGATGTTGATAGTGAACTGCGCAGCTTTGCCTTTAAGCTTTTCTGCATGATAATCTTCAGGGAAAGTAACTTCGGCAATCACTTCATCACCGGTTTTGTTGCCTACAATTGGCTTTTCAAAGCCTGGGATCATGCGATCTTTACCCATTTCAAGAACGAAGTCTTCAGCTTTGCCGCCGTCAAACTCTTCACCGTCAATAGTTCCGATAAAGTCGATAGTTACTTTGTCGTCTTTTTTGGCTTTACGCTTAACAGTTTTATAGCTGGCATGTTGCTTACGCAAAGTATCAATCATATTGTTTAAATCTTTATCACTGATTTCTACAACTGGCTTTTCTACTTTAATTTTAGCGACATCTTTAACTTCTACTTCTGGATACACTTCAAAAGCAGCAACATACTCTAAATCTTTACCGTCTTCGTCAGTTTTCATTTCAAAACTAGGCATGCCAGCTGGCGTGATTTTTTCTTGAGTAATAGCTTGATAGAAGTTGCGTTGCATTACTTCACCAGCAATTTCCTGACGAACAGCTTGGCCATAACGTTTTTTAATAACATTAACTGGAACTTTACCAGGACGAAAACCATTAATTCTCTGAGTTTTAGCTAATTGCTGTAAGCGAGACTTAACTGCAGAATCAATAGACTCAGCAGGAACGGTGATAGTAAGACGGCGTTCTAAACCTTTGGTCGCCTCAACGGAAACTTGCATTCTAATACCTCAATTATGCGCATTCGTGCGCTTATATATAATGACTAATGAGCTTTTATCGGCGCAAAATAATGATAATTACGGATAACATCTGTTACGTCCGAATACCTTGAAAATCGAAATAAACCAAGGCAGCCTGATAAAAAGACGCAGTAGTATAGCGATAGCGATAACGCAAGTCGAGGGTAAAATGCCTCGCATTACTATTGTATTGTTGTTTAGTGAGCAAATAGTTACTTTAATAGTACAAAAACCTACTGAGATTGTTCCCTAAGACTTAAAAGGTTTTTGTTTGCATCCCAACTTGTAGGCATGAAGTTCTGGTGTAAAAGCATTACTGCAGAATTGAAAGCCCTTTATATAATAGAACAAAATATACACGAAAAGTAAGAGTGCTAATTAGATGAACTTATTCATCTACGGCACACTTGCACTAGGCAAGCCCAATGAACATTTACTCCAAGACCTCAAAGGTACTTGGATGAATAGTTCGATTAAAGGTGTACTAGTACAAAGTGGTTGGGGGCCAATCTCGGCTTTCCAGGTATTGTTTGATTCTAAGGGGGACCAGGTTCACGGGCTTATTTTCTGCTCGGAAGAATTGGAGCAACACAGGTGAAAACTAGATGAATTTGAAGGTAAAGAATACCAAAGAATCTTGACACCAGCTCTACTCGAAAATGCTAAGTCGGTCGACACCTATGTGTATGCGATTTCGAAATTCGCTTCTAAATGATCTAACTACAGTTTGATTGTCCAATTAACGGGGTTTATATACGAATAGTATGGATACCGAATTGGGGTTTATCGCCTAGTGCTCGATTTTTGAGTCACAACGCTAAGGACTCGACACTCAACAGCAGACCTGTTTGAAAGATGGTCGGTGAGACAGGATTCGAACCTGCGACCCCTTGGACCCAAACCAAGTGCGCTACCAAGCTGCGCTACTCACCGACTGTACTTTAAGCTCATCTTATAAAGATAATTATTATCTACATACGCAATTAAAGTTGTTCATTATTACTTTGTGGTAAATTCGTATAGAACAACGAATATACCAACCAGAAAGTTCAACACGACTATCTCTATTGAAAACATATTGAATAAACTAGTAATAATATGGTGCGGAAGGAGAGACTCGAACTCTCACGCCGTGAAGCACTGGAACCTAAATCCAGCGTGTCTACCAATTCCACCACTCCCGCGAGTGGGGTGGGCGACGGGGCTCGAACCCGCGACAACCGGAATCACAATCCGGGGCTCTACCAACTGAGCTACGCTCACCACAATAAACTGCAGTAATTTGAAACATGTACTAATTTGACTACTTTCTCACCTTCATACTCTTTCGGAGTGCCCTACAGAGTTTCGAACCAAATGGTGGTCCCAGAAGGATTCGAACCTTCGACCCACGCCTTAGAAGGGCGTTGCTCTATCCAGCTGAGCTATGGAACCTAAGGTAACATTTGAGAAAGTGGTCGGTGAGACAGGATTCGAACCTGCGACCCCTTGGACCCAAACCAAGTGCGCTACCAAGCTGCGCTACTCACCGACTTAACCCGTAAAGATATTCTCATCTCGATACGGGAGGCGCATGTTACATAGCTTAGATAACCTCGTCAAACACTTTTTCGAACAAATTATTCGATTGATTAATTTTAATCCAAGATGGGCATTTTTTGTCGAATTGGCTAACAAAAACAACAAGATTGAGAACTGACTATTTTAAAAGTGGGTGATCTTTAGGTAATTTATTTTTCAGCCAAACCGCGAGTTTATGTTTCATACTTAATAAATCTTCTCCGTCTGCTGGTAAAGGTGTAATGAGTTTGTCATTTACCAATAAACGATAAATACATTCCACTTTTTCTTTTGCCGAGTCTGTCGCAGAGAACGTTTTAAATCCTCTATTTTTGGCATAGGCTTCGCCAACCACTAACGCTTTCTTTAATAATTGGGTTTCATTTGGGATTTTTTTCATTTACATCTCACATTTATTGCCATTGTAGGTCGAAAGACCATTTTTAAGACTAAACGCTATGCTAGCTAAATCGCTTGCACTAGCAAGTGCTAACTGCAGGTTATATCATTAACAACAAGAAATGGCTTAAGAATTATGATTGATTTTGGCATTTTTAATACTTCCCAATTGCGAGAAACCCCAGCGATATGTGACAATATAGCGATTGAATATCTCGCTCTAGGTCATCCATGCCAGCACAAAAAATTGACGGCGTTTTAATTGCCAAACATATAAGACAAAACGTGGCTTCACAAGTAGAAGCTATCATTTCATCAGGCAAAAGAGCGCCTGGTTTGGCGGTTGTTTTAGTAGGCAGTGATGCTGCATCTCATGTTTACGTTAATAAGAAGCGTAAAGCCTGTGAGGAAGTCGGGTTTGTTTCTAAGTCTTTTGATTTACCGGCGACGACATCGCAACAGTCGCTGCTGGATATAATCGATAAATTAAATATTGACGATGAAATAGACGGGATTTTGGTACAACTGCCGCTCCCTGCTGGCCTAAACAAAGAACAGGTATTAGAACGTATAGACCCCCATAAAGATGTGGATGGCTTTCATCCTTATAATATAGGTCGACTGGCACAGCGTATCCCAGCACTACGCCCCTGCACACCTAAAGGCATTATGAGCCTAATTGAATCAACTAAACGCCCTATTAAAGGTTTAGATGCAGTCATTGTTGGAGCCTCTAATATTGTGGGTCGTCCGATGTTTATGGAATTGCTGTTAGCCGGCTGTACCGTTACGAGTTGTCACAAGTTTACTCAAGATTTAAAATCACATGTTCAACGTGCTGATTTACTCGTGGTGGCGGTAGGCATCTCGGATTTTATTCCTGGAGAATGGATAAAACCTGGTTCAATCGTTATCGATGTAGGTATTAACCGTAATCAAGATGGTAGTTTAGGGGGCGATGTCGAATATGAAGGAGCATCTCAACGAGCTGGATGGATAACCCCTGTTCCTGGCGGTGTGGGTCCGATGACTGTTGCCAGTCTAATTGAGAATACATTAGAAGCTTATGTAAAGTACCATTCAAAAATATGACACCTATAGAATATCGGGATGATGAGGTTGTAGCGGCAGTCAAAACTTGGATAGATAAAGTTATTATTGGCCTTAACTTCTGTCCATTTGCTAAGAAGGAAATTGAGCGTAATACAGTACGTTACGCCATTTTCCCTGCATCATTAGCAAATGATGCGCTAAGCCTCTTGCTCGACGAACTCACATTGCTTGATAAGCAGCCTGATATTCAAACGACATTACTGATTTTCCCGGCAGGGTTTAGTGATTTTGAAAGTTATTTAGATATGCTAGAAATGGCCAATTCATTATTAGCCCAAGGGGGTTACAGTGGAATGTATCAATTGGCTAGCTTTCACCCTGACTATTGCTTTGAAGGTGAGGATTATACCGATCCAGCTAATTACACTAACCGCTCACCCTACCCCATCTTACATATACTTAGAGAAAGTAGTATAGACGCGGTACTGAAACGTTATCCAGACCCACATAAAATTCCTGAAAACAATATTGCCAAAGCAAGGGAGCTAGGTACAACCGTTTTACAAGCTCTTGTAAAATAACTCCCTTAAACGACTCAATGTTAGAAAGGCGACTCTCCTTCGTCTGCCGACTGTGGACTGGTTTCGTTAGTATTTTTAGATTCACTTGGCTCCTCTAAAAAGTCGTCGACAGTTTTGAGCAACTGTTGAGCTGAAAAATTAGACACTTGGTAATACCATTTTTGCCAATATTCTGGCTGTTGGTTTGACGTGAAATTCACGAAATGTCTACTATCTAATTCACTTACCACTACTTGAAAAACTTGTTGCTCCGCGGTAACCACCTCTAGCTGAGTCAGAACATTTAGAGATTGTGAAAACTTGTCGTCAGCAACCTGCAAAGACTCAAAATTCAGACTGGTTAAGTTACTTACAACTGAATTCAAAATGTTGTCGTACTGCAACTTCCTGCCGTTGGGTAAATCAAGTAATTCGAAGTTTCCTTCAGAAGTTCTCATTATTTGCCAATTTAAGCTATCAATCCGTGAAACTGAGCGGATGTCTTGTTCTGTGAAAGGTAAGATAGGCTGTTTCAACCAAGAGAATTTGTCTATGGGTAATTCGATAGTTTTATCAGTACGCCAACTTTGAGATTCTCCCAATTTAAGAACGTAATGCCCTTCTCCCAATGTTACCTTATTACCAACCAAAACTTGCCAAGAACGATCATCGGCTTTGAAAGTCACAAGAGCAGCCATGCTGTCTTCGCTATCTATGGACTGCAATCCCAAACGCACAAAGTTTTTGGATTGGTTAGTTTTGGCCTCGATTAACTTTGCGCGCATCATAGTTTCAACAAAAACTGCAAGTTTGTGTTGTGAAATAGGGTACACGGGTTGCTGTGGTCCAAGGGTGGCCAACCATTTATTACCTAATTTTTTGGCACTAAATAACACTCCTTGGGTATTTTTTATTTCGACACTATCGATTTGATTCGCAAACTTTTGTAGATCCTCAAACAAAAACTCGGATTCTAAAGTTGTTTTAGACGGAATTTGCTTTAGCCAAACCACAAGTCCAACAGCCAAAATCGCAACGATTGTCAGTATAGAAACTTGTTTATTCATAAAACAGTTGCCTCTTCCGAAACGTCTGCGACTTTTCGAGGTTTAGTCCTGAACATTCCTCTTAGCAACACCAGTAACAAAGTGAGTACTAATGGAGCCAATGCAATATTGATTAGCTTTAACCAATTACCCAAGCTTTCAATATCTTTATCTAGTTGATGTCGAACATCACGTAACGACTTACGTATAGTGATTTTCTGTTGCATAAATTCATCAATGGCTAATTGTTGCTCTGGCGAAATAACCAACGCACCACCTTCGACTTGTTGATTTTGAAGTTGTAATAATTGTTGTTCAGTCTCTTCTAACTGATGCTGCAGTATTTGTTCTTGGTCACGAAACTTTTGCTCAGCAACGACTGTTAGTGCATCCACCTTATTAAATGAACGACTAAAGGTGCCTCGACTCCTGATACTAATAAGGGCATCACTACCACCCAAGTTTTCGGCTACGTTAGTCACAAAATCGCCATTATTGGCAAAAGGCGTGAATATAGTCTGTCCGAAAAAATTTGATTGTTGTACCCAAAACCGATCTGCAAGCATGTCAGTATCACCCACCAATACAACATTTAAGTTATCGGTAGAGCTGATGATTTCGGTCTGCTCGGTTCCTTCTGGGGCCTTATCAAAAGCACTGTAAGCTTGCCCGGAAATTCTTGCAGCTAACACAAACGCCTTATTCTGTGATTGATAGGCCTTCGCGAGTTCTTCTGGATCTTGGGTCATGGCGTAAGTCGTAACATCCATTAAATCTGCATTTTGGGTTGACTGAATTAAGGGCAACCAAGTGCTGTTGGCGCCTTCAAGTAGACTGAAAACGCCAAATGAAGCGCCATTTATCACTTCTAAGTTTGAAGTGACTACGTCTTCTCGGTCAAGCTGTTCAGTGGTTAAACCTACAAACCCAAAATGCCGAGTCACACCGCCATTTTGGGTACGAATGTCTAGCCCCGCCATAGCATCAAGTAAGACGTTTTCATTATCAAATTTTACACCCCAAGCACTCAATAGAGGTTCTATGTTTGAACTATTCCCTTCAGTCATCGGGCCGGCCATCATTGCCATTTGATCTGATTCATTATGAGCATCAAGAAAAACCAGTATTTTTCCTCCTGACAGCGCATATTGATCAATTGCGAATAATAGTTCATCACTAAATTCTTTAGGGTGTACTAACAACAATACGTCAGTATTTTCAGGTACCGTAATCGTTTCACTTCCTAATTGTTCGACATTGTATAATTGTTCCAACTGTGTCAGAAATGTCCAAGGTGGATCGACTTGTCCAGTCATAGGATTTTGCCCACCCTTTATAGCAAGATCGGTTATCAGAGTGATATTGACGGGTTCTGGTTCACTCAGTTGATAAATCAGTTTACTGATTTCATATTCTAAGAAACTCTCTTTTTGTGGATCAAAAAAAGCAATCACTTTGTGTTCATCCAAAGCGTTAGTTGCTGCAAGCCCCATATAAATGGCTTCGCCAGCGGCGCCGATATTAGCTGCAGTCAAACCAAATTGGTCAGCTTGATCTTCTTGTTCGGAAAATACTTCTGGATCGACTATATTCAGCTTGATTTTGCCGTTAGCCAAGGTTTCATATTCAGAAAGTAAACTTTCAACTCGGTTAGCGTAATTACGCAAACTAGTCATATTTTTAGATGCTTTATCAGAAAAGAAAAAATACAAGTTGATGGGTTCATCAATGTCCTGCAAAACCTGCTTACTGCCCTGAGACAGGGAGTAAACTTGATTCTCAGTCAAATCTAATCTAACGGACGATAACAGTTGATTGTTCACAAATACCAGTGAAACAAACACAACAACTAATAAAAATAAATTCAACGTAGAGGTCAATTTATGGTGCATGACTAATCCGCCTTCTTCTGTTCGATTAACACTAAGCCGGCAAATAACCAACAAATGGTCACAATCAGAAAGTACATTACATCATTCATTGCAATGACCCCTTTTGCCATTGCCTCAAAATGCGTCAAAAAACTAAAAGAGGCGACCAAGTCAATCACCTCATTTGGAGCCCAACCTTTGAATGCATCAAGTACAATATTGCTACCGCTCACGACAAAAACGAAACACACTACTATGGACAAGATGAAAGCGATAACTTGATTTTTGGTCAACGCCGACATACAAATACCTACAGACAAAAACGCACCAGCCATAAACCAACTACCGATGTAAGCGGCGACAATGATGCCATTGTCTGGATCGCCCAAATAATTAACAGTTAGCCAAAGCGGAAATGTGAGTAATAGTGACAAACCCAATACTGCCCATGCTGCAAGATGTTTAGCCAACATGGCTTGCCATGTACTGATTGGCAATGTCATTAACAATTCAATGGTGCCGCTTTTACGTTCTTCTGACCAACTTCGCATGGCGATTGCTGGCACTAAAAATAAATACAACCAAGGGTGAAAGTTAAAGAAAGGTAATAAATCTGCTTGGCCACGTTCAAAAAATCCCCCCACAAAAAACGTAAACACACCAGACAAAACCAAAAATATACCAATAAACACGTAAGCTACTGGAGTAGCAAAAAAACTGGAAAACTCTCGTCTAAATAAAATACTAATATTACTCATTACATATTGTCCTCTTGAGTAATTTGTCTAAATACTTGGTCTAAACGGCCCTGTTCAACATATAAACTATCAACTGGTAATTTACATCTTTGAGCATGGGCGGTAACTAAGTGCAAAATGTCAGCCCCTGGCTCGGGAAACAAAGTCAAGCGCCCAGTTTGCAAATCTTCTTCGATTTCAGCGACACCTTCTAATTCAGCTAACTCCGAAGAATCCGCTCGATAACTAAAATGCAACGTTACCGCGCCATAATATTTGGACTGACGATTAAGAGTGTTGGGTGTGTCATCAAACAATAATTTCCCTTTGGATATAATCATGACTCGATTACACACAGCGGTAACTTCCTCTAGAATATGAGTCGAAATAATCACTATCTTGTCTTTGGACAAGTTTTTGATTAGTTCACGTACTTGATGTTTTTGATTGGGGTCGAGACCATCTGTAGGTTCATCGAGGATCAATATATCTGGGTCATGGATCAAGGCTTGAGCTAAACCTACACGCCGCTTGAATCCTTTGGATAAGTTATCAATAGGTTTATCCAACACTTCGTGTAACTCAACTTGCTTTACCACTTTATCAATTTTTTGCGCTTTTTCAGTACCTTTGTAACCCCTAACCTTCGCAATAAAGCTTAGAAACTGAAAAGGAGTCATGTCGCCATAGGCTGGCGCTCCTTCTGGGAGATAGCCAATTTTCTGCTTTATCGCTAGAGCGGATTGTTTGAGAGACAAATCACTAATGTTAATTTCGCCACTAGTAGGGAGTAAGAAACCGGTCAACATTTTCATTGTTGTTGACTTACCCGCGCCGTTTGGGCCTAAAAACCCAACAACTTCGCCGGGCTTGATATCAAATGAGAGATCATTTACAGCTTGGAAGCCGTTAAATGACTTAAATAAGTTTTTGACTGAGATCATAATAATCCTGTAATGACCAATATCGAATGCGCTTTAGATATGGTGATAGTCCAATAATTTTCAATATTTTAAGCTACTGTTTACAAAAAAAGATACTATTGAATAAGGGTTTCATTCATATTATCTGTGTTATTTTTTGCAAGCTCTTTGCTACTTAACTTGGCATCACGATTAATTTACATTATTGTCTGGGAATGGAACAAATCAATACATCCGTTTTTATTGCCCCTTTTAAGCAACCAAGTCGCTATTCTATATTTAAACGGATAGCAAACCTGGTGCTGGCCGTTGCTGCGAGTATAGCTTGTATAAACCTTTGGCTTATTAATTCGGAACAGTCTCAAAACTGGCATACAAAACAGGCTAATCAATTAGGTGTCAGCCTGTCTAAATTGGCCGCCAACACTTTGATAACTCCGCTTTTAGAAAATGACTCAGAAAGATTGAGCCAACAACTTAATTATATTGCAGCAGACCCTCACGTTACCGGCGTGTCATTATTTGATAAAAAAGGAAGAATACTTGCAGATAACGAGTCAACATCATCAGTGGTGGCGGCTTATAAATTAGGGACAATTACACCTTTAGTGTTCGTTCAATCTATAACTTATAATCAACAGATAATTGGTTATTTGAGTATTGTACTGAAAGAAAAAGAGGTCATGGCATACCATAGTGAGTATCAAAAGCAACTTAATCAACAGGTACAAATGTTAATGTTGCTGGCGGCGATAGCTGGTATATTAGTTACCCGTGTTTTTTATAAAATTAGATATAGAGAACTGATTAAATCAACCAAGCCGTAGTCCAGCTTGTACGTTTTGAGTACAGGCTTGTTGCAGCTGTTCTTTAGTTTCGTTTCTAAGGGTCAGCAGACACTCAAAAATCTCTGGCAAATATTCAGGGCTATTTCGTTCTCCCTGTTTGCCCATCAATGGCATATCAGGGGCATCTGTTTCTAACACTAAGCTAGTAAGAGGTAATTGCGATATGACATTACGCGTCTTATTGGCACGGGGATAAGTAATCCCTCCACCGACTCCAATCTTAAATCCTAGATCAACGTAGGTTTGCGCTTCTTGTAAACTTCCAGAAAAGGCATGCACTATGCCGCCACGATTAAACTTAGAGGCTTTAAGTATGCGGATCAATTCATTGTGAGAGTTTCTATGATGTAAAATCACTGGTAGCAATTGATTTTTAGCTATAGTGAGTTGTTGTTCAAATACATGTTTTTGAAGTTGCCAATCAACATCGATATGCGTATCTAGACCAATTTCGCCTAAAGCGACTACTTTGTTTGAATGTTGCTCCAAGAGGCGAGTCAATTCCACTAAGTCAGAGGGTGTAAATTGGCTCAAAAAATACGGGTGTAGACCTAAAGCGAACCTTAGTTGTGGATTCAAATGACACAAATCAATTTGGTTTTGCCACTGATTAGCCTGTGTACCAGGGATAACAATTGTATCTACTGACAGTTTTTTACAGTTTTCTAGAACCTGCTCACGATCGTAGTCAAAACAGCTAAAATCAAGGTGACAATGGCTATCAATCAAACAACACCTCTTTTTGAATTACGGCATTAGACGTTCAGTCAACCATTGGCCATCAGCAGATTTTGTATAAACAAAGCGGTCATGAAGCCGGTGTTCGCCTCCTTGCCAAAATTCAATTTGATGGGCAACAACACGGTACCCTCCCCAAAATGAAGGCAATGGTACCTCTCCCTTAACAAATTTAGCTTTCGCCTCGGCGAACTTTTGCATCAGCAATTGTTTACTATTAATGGGACGACTTTGAGCTGATGCCCACGCAGCAATTTGACTGGGTTTAGGCCGTGACATGAAGTATTTAGCCACATCTACAGAACTAAGTTGCTGAGCAACACCAAGGACTTTGACCTGACGCTCTAACATGTGCCAAGGGAAATGTAGCGAAATTTTACTATTTTGACTTAAATCTTGAGCTTTCTTACTACCAGTGTTGGTATAAAAAACAAAGCCTGTTTCATCAAAATCTTTTAACAATACTATACGTTGAGAAGGTTGCCCGGCGCTATCAACCGTTGCAACTGTCATTGCCGTTGGATCGGCTAGATTGGCATCGACTGCATTTTTCAACCAGCGGTTAAAGAGCGCAAAGGGTTCAGGTGTCAAATCCTCTACATCTAACCCAGCTTGAGTGTAATCACGGCGAATGTCACTTATTGAACGCATGTTTACCTCTAATTTAAATGATATTGAACTTAGTTATCTAACCCATAGCCTAAACTACGTAGGGCCCTTTCATCATCTGCCCAACCAGACTTCACTTTTACCCAAAGTTCTAAATAGACTTTTGTATCAAACAACACTTCCATATCTTTTCGGGCTTCCATTCCGATGGTTTTAAGTCGTTGACCGCCCTTACCAATGACCATGCTTTTCTGAGTATCACGTTCTACCAAGATTAAACCGTTTATACGATACACCCCGTTCTCAGCCAATAAAAACTGCTCAATTTCAACCGTTATAGAATAAGGTAATTCGTCACCAGTAAAACGCATTAATTTTTCGCGAACAATTTCAGACGCCATAAACCGACTTGAGCGGTCTGTGATGTAATCTTCAGGGAAATAAAACTCACTTTCTGGCAGGCTAGATAACACAAGACTGCGCAGTTCATCTACATTTTTGCCTGTTTTAGCCGAAATAGGCATAATTTGTTGAAACTGATGCTGCTCTCCTAGCCACTTTAAGTGAGGAAGCATGGTTTCTTTGTCTTTAACATTATCTGACTTATTCACGATTAACCAACATGGCGAGCCTGATTGCTGAACCTTAGTTAACACCATTTGATCATCTTCTGTCCACTTAGTGCCTTCAACTAAAAACAACACTAAACCTACATCACCAATAGAGCTCGATGCAGCTCTATTCATAAAACGATTTATTGCTCGCTTTTCTTCAATATGTAATCCAGGTGTATCAACATAAACTGCCTGTCGATTTTCTTCAGTATCTATCCCCATTACTCTGTGACGGGTAGTTTGTGGTTTACGTGAAGTAATACTGACCTTTTGACCCAATAGTTTATTCAACAAGGTCGACTTACCCACATTTGGACGTCCAACAATAGCAATCATTCCGCAATAAGTGTCATCAGACATTGCATCAGTTTTATTCTTAATCATTTATTAATTTCTCAAATGCTTGCTTTGCAGCTTTCTGTTCTGCTCTTCGTCTACTGTTACCTTTACCTACAACCGCTTGACTTAAACCTTCTACTCGACACTCGACATAAAAGGTCTGATCATGTGACTTCCCTTTGATATCCGTGACTTCGTAATGTGGTAACGGATGTTTATTTGATTGTAGATATTCTTGCAAACGTGTTTTATCGTCTTTGGAAACAGCTTCTGGATCTAATGCTTTAAGCCTAGGGGCGAACCATTCTAAAATTAATGATTCACATTTATCCATCCCAGCTTCTAAATATATAGCGCCGATAATGGCTTCTACCGCATCAGCAAGTATCGAATCACGTCGAAATCCGCCACTTTTAAGTTCACCAGGGCCCAAGAGTAATAATTCACCTAGTTCAAACTCTCTCGCCATTTCGGCTAAGGTATCACCTTTGACTAAACTTGAGCGCATTCGGGTCAACTTGCCCTCTGGTTGCTTTGGAAAACGCTGAAATAAGGCTTTTGCTATTACCATCCCTAGTATTGCATCACCTAGAAATTCTAGTCGCTCATTGTGGTGCTTACTGGCGCTTCTATGAGTAAGCGCCTTTGCTAAATTTTCGTCTTCTGCAAAGGTATACCCCAAGCGTCTATACAAAGTTAAATACGGATTAACGAGCGGCATTTATTGGATGCCACCCACTCGCTCAAACCTTACACCAGTTGGGATCCACCCAGGTACCCAACTGCTAGGCACGCGATCAAATTCAAAACTGATCCAAATCGCTACCGCTTTACCTACTAAATTTTCTTCTGGAACAAAGCCCCAATATCGACCATCTTCACTATTATCTCGATTATCACCCAACACAAAGTAATGCCCTTCGGGGACTATCCATTCATCAGCCTGAGTGCCCGGTTGAGAATAATATCGGCTTGAACTAGCCCTGCCCTGAGTGCGATAGATTTGATGACTAACATCCCCTAATTGCTCAGTATATTTTTCTAATGGAGCGAATTGCTGGTATGCCTCTCCTCTAGTTTCAAACTTCAACTCTACTTTTTGTAACGGCGGGCAATTTTCTGTGGAATCACATGCAGGTTTAATTTGCAATTGTTTGTTTCTATAGATAACTGTGTCGCCAGGTAATCCTACGACTCGCTTTATATAATCGAGTTTTGGCTCTGGAGGAAATTTAAATACCACCACATCACCGCGCTCTGGCTCTCCTATATCAAGGAATTTATTGCGCATTACCGGATCTTTTAGACCATATGTGAACTTTTCAACCAGAATAAAATCGCCAACCAACAAAGTAGGCATCATTGAGCCAGATGGAATTTGAAAAGGTTCATATAAGAATGAACGTAAAACCATAACAAAAGCAATAACAGGAAAAATTTGTTGCGCAGTATCGACCAACCAAGGCAATTGCGCATCTTGCTCTAACGTAGAAGTTGCACCACCCGCCCCACTGGCCACAGCCATACGCTGACGACGCTTAGGAGCAAACATTAAACTGTCAACCAGCCAAATCAATCCAGATCCAACTGTGAGCAGCACCAAAAAAATTGAAAAATAGTTTGCCATTTAATTACCTACCTTTAATAGTGCTAAAAAGGCCTCTTGTGGCAGTTCTACGTTACCGACTGATTTCATGCGTTTCTTCCCATCCTTTTGTTTCTGCAAGAGTTTTTTCTTACGACTGATATCACCACCATAACACTTGGCTGTTACGTTTTTACGTAATTGCTTAATGGTACTGCGAGCAATAATCTGATTGCCAATGGCGGCTTGAATAGCAATATCGAACATTTGTCTAGGAATGAGTTCTTTAAGCTTCTCTACTAATTGACGCCCACGAACGACTGAGTTGTCTTTATGCGTAATCATAGCTAGTGCGTCAACACGCTCACTATTAATCAATATATCCAAACGAGACATGTCTGCCCCTTGGAAACGTTTGAAGTTATAGTCTAACGAAGCAAACCCCCTACTGGTTGATTTTAACTTATCGAAAAAATCCATAACCACTTCAGCCATAGGTAAGTCGTAACTGACAGCCACTTGTTTTCCATGATATGTCATACCTGTTTGCATACCGCGCTTTTCAACACAAAGCGTTATTACATTGCCTAAATATTCTTGAGGGACCAGTATGTGAGCTTCTACGATAGGCTCTCGAATTTCTTCAATGTCATTTACAGGCGGTAATTTGGAAGGATTATCTACATAAACGATCTTTTCATCTTTACAGACCACTTCGTATACCACAGTCGGTGCAGTGGTGATCAAGTCCAAGTTATATTCGCGCTCTAAACGTTCTTGGATAATTTCCATATGTAGCATGCCTAGGAAACCAATTCGAAAACCAAACCCCAGAGCAGATGAACTTTCAGGTTCAAAAAATAACGATGCATCATTGAGGCTGAGTTTTGCTAAAGCATCGCGGAAATCTTCATAGTCATCAGAGCTGATTGGAAACATACCAGCATAAACTTGAGGCTTTACCTTTTTAAAACCCGGTAATGGTTCTGGTGCAGGCTGTTTCGACAGGGTAATTGTATCCCCTACTGGCGCACCATGAATTTCTTTTATCCCTGCAATCACAAAGCCCACTTCACCGGCTTTCAATACGCCTGTATCTGTCGCTTTAGGGGTAAAGATACCAACTTTGTCAGCTTGATGAATACCACCCGTCGACATAATTTTAATTTTGTCGTTCTTACGTAACTCGCCTTGCATAATTCGAACAAGAGAGACAACCCCTTGATAATTATCGAACCATGAGTCAACAATCAATGCCTTTACAGGTACGTCAATTTCACCTTCAGGCGGTGGCACTTGGCGCACGATGACCTCTAGTACTTCCTCAATTCCAATTCCTGTCTTGGCAGAGCAGCGCACCGCATCAATCGCGTCAATCCCCACTATATCTTCAATTTCTTCTGCAACACGATCGGGCTCTGCTTGTGGTAAATCAATTTTATTAATAATAGGTACCACTTCCATGTCCATATCTATAGCGGTATAACAATTTGCCAAAGTTTGAGCTTCTACTCCCTGCCCTGCGTCTACTACCAGTAACGCACCTTCACAGGCAGCAAGTGAACGAGACACTTCGTACGTAAAGTCCACATGCCCTGGTGTGTCAATAAAGTTTAACTGGTACGTTTCACCATCTCTAGCCGTGTAATTGAGCGTGACACTTTGAGCTTTGATTGTGATCCCTCGCTCTTTTTCGATATCCATAGAGTCGAGCACTTGCTCAGACATTTCTCTACTGGACAATCCTCCACAATGTTGAATTAGACGATCAGAAAGGGTCGATTTACCATGGTCTATATGGGCAATAATTGAGAAGTTACGTATGTGCTTGTGTTGCATAAAATTTTAGAATATTACCAAGTGGTTTTGTTACCAGGCGACTAGTGAAAACCAAATAGTCGCTGCATATGGGACAAAAATTAAATAGGCGGGAATTTTACAGTTTTATCAGTCACTTTGCGACATAACATGGACATTGTTTATGAGTTTTTGTAACAGAAAATCAATATTACACTTGTTTAATATGAATATTATCTATTTCTAAGGGGAAAACTTTAAGTATACGCGGGTAAAACTCGCCTTGGTCACTGCTACTTAGGTAACGACGAACAAATCTAAAGGTCAAGTAACTACAGATAGCTGAAAAAAAAATGAGCCATACTTCTGCACCTAACCCTACTAGAGGCAATAGGCTTTGTCCTAGCAAAGCTGACACAACCAGAGCGAGTAAAGGTAAGCAGTAAACCATTGCAGATGCTTTCAGAAGGTTTTCTTCGGGAATTCCTAAGCTAACCTTTTGTCCTACTTCAACTATGTCATTCATTTTAAAGCGTAACATTTCGCGTTTAGTTGCAAACACTTTAGCTATTGAACCCGTTGCGCAATTAGATTGAGCTTCACAACTACCACAAGTCGATTTTATTCGTGTTTCCACCACTATTATTTGCTGATTATCGCATTGTTCAATGGCATGAATGACACCTATTTCTTCTACCATTTAGTTAACTCTTTGTATCGACTTAGCAATTGCGTTGGCAGTTGCGGCAGGAAGCTTACCAATAATCGTTATATTCAGCTCACCATGCTGAATAGTTAACAACGTATCAGTTTGAACCGTGCCCACCAAATTACTTTGTGGCTTGTTGTTATTGCTTTCTTGCATATACACAGAAATATCAACCAATCCATCACTCAACATTATGTATTCAACAACCTCACCTGAACCAGACAAACGACGCAAGTCTCTTTTAACAATTGTCATACCTTTAGGTAGATAATTGATCGTCCAAGGTGAGTCAATCGCTGAACTAGGACTGAAATTGACCACGTCTGGTAACATTCCTGGTTCTATTTTAGCAAAGAAGGGATCCGGCTCTTTAGTGACTTGTAATCCCGTTACTTGAATTTGCTCAAGAAGTTGCGATTCTTGACCAATCAAATTCATTTTTAACAATAGGCCTGTTTCTTGATCAAGCCAAACGTTCAAACCAAAACGACTCTTGTCTTTACTGATAATTCTAATTTGTTGCGCAGCTCGCCCTGAGATACGACTGCGACCCACCATAATAAATTCATACCCCAATAATAACTTCTCTGGTCGCAAAAATAATTCGCTTGGAAACGGGCCATTTATGATAGATGACTGCAAACTATAAGGGGGGACATTAGGTTCAAAATAACTAACCTTATTACCTATGCGCACAACTTCCCTTCCAGGGCCATTTAGTAAATTGAGCTGCTCCATTTCAAGGCCTTCTTCGTTAACACCATGACGCCATAGATAGGGTTGTGCATCAACCCCCGGCTTTAGTAATACGAATGAAATAGAATAGTTAAGTGACTTCACGGCATGTGACATCTTTGCCAGCCATGCCTGGGCACTATTAGACGGGAAAGTAATGGAAGTTGCTTCGTTGCCGGTTTGCTCTGCTTGCGCAAAGGATTGCATCGGTAGCGCAATAATGAACGGCAGAGCCCAAATAACTCTGCCAAATATTTTATTGAGGAGTGTTTTCAACAAGGTCTGATTGCGCCTCTTCTTTTTCAATAGTCTGTTGCAATAGTGAAGTTTCATCGTCAATCAATTGAGTGGTCTTAAAACGTAATTGCTGCTTATGATCAATCAAAAATGTATTGATACGGCGTCTTTGTTCAACACCATCAGAATTAGGTACAGCCCTAGTTTGATCAAAACTTACTGGGGATAAACCACCTTGAATTCCTGGGATAGGAGGTGCGGCATTAAAAGGTTGATTCACATCAGGTTGATTAAGCTGCTGAACACCAATAATCATCGCCACTGCAACCGAAGCCGCAATTGCCATTTGACCACCTTGTTTCGTAAAAGGTATCACTTGGGCAACTAAAGGCAAATCACGCCACGTTCTTTTGGGTGCTAAAATTTCGGGCTCTGATTCCAATGCTTGAGCAACTTTATCGGCAATATCGAAATTAATATTTGCGGGGAGCTCTTGACGCAAACCATCACGGATCAGGTGATAACTCTTCCATTTTTGTTGCAATTCTGCATCGTTTTTAACTGCATTCAACACACGACTACTCGATGAGGGTTGTTCGCTATGCTCTCCATCGACTAAGGCTGACAAATCTTCAAATTTTTGCGACATACAATTGGGTTCCCGCTAATTTAATTTCAACTTTGATAAAAAATCAATCATTCATCAACAATGGTTGAATAACTTTATCTAATGCTTCTCTAGCCCTAAATATCCTCGATCTTACGGTTCCTACTGGGCAATCCATAACATTAGCAATATCTTCGTAGCTTAAACCATCTAGTTCACGCAAACTAATAGCCATACGCAAGTCTTCAGGTAGCTTATCCATAGTGTCAAACAATAGCTTTTCCATTTGCTCTGACATTAAACTTTTTTCGGGTGAATTATTTTCTTTTAACGCATCACTGCCATCATAATAATCAGCTTCATCTGCATCAACATCATTTGCCGGTGGTTTTCTTCCTTGGGAAACCAAATAATTCTTGGCGCTATTTACTGCTATTCTGTATAGCCAGGTATAAAAAGCGCTATCACCTCTAAAATTTGGAAGGGCTCTGTAAGCTTTGATGAACGCTTCTTGCGTCACATCAGCTACGTCCCCTGAATTTTTCACATACCTAGAGACTAAATAGGATACTTTATGTTGGTATTTAGTTACCAACAACCCGTAAGCATTCTTGTCTCCACGTTGTACTCTTTCAACAATTTGTTGATCTGCTATCTGCTCGCTCATTCGAGCCATTACTCCTGTGCGAAAATATACTACGGCTCATGCAAGCACTACTATTGACTCTATGTAGATTGAAAAGTTCGTATAAAACACACTTTTTTTCAAAATAAATCACTGTTGTATAATTTTGTAACTATCATTTATGGTTATTTAAACCTATTCAGCCGTGAAAAGCATTGTAATTTACAATCTGTAAATTAGTATTGCCCCACAAACTCCCTATATTTTACCTAGTTTACCCTATGCACAACACAATTGAACATCAGTGTGACGTCCTTATCATTGGAAGTGGCGCCGCTGGACTAAGTCATGCACTAAAAATGGCAGATCATTGCCAAGTAATTGTATTATGTAAAAGTGATATCTCTGAAGGCTCAACAAAATATGCTCAAGGTGGCATAGCCGCGGTTTTCGATGAAAATGATTCTATTGATTCCCATGTTGAAGACACACTTTTAGCTGGTGATGGTTTGTGTGATAAAAGCGCCGTGGAGTTTACCGCATCACAAGCTAAAACTTGCATGCAGTGGTTAATTGATTTTGGAATGCCCTTTGATCAAGAATCAACCAAAGACGGTGAGACTCGATTCCATCTGACGAGAGAAGGCGGCCACAGCCATAGGCGTATTCTGCACTCTGCTGACGCTACTGGCGCCGCAGTTCAAACCACCTTAATTGAAGCCGTTCGCCATCACCCAAACATACATTTATTTCAACGTTACAACGCCATTGATTTGATTAAAAGTGACTACACAAAAAATCACTTGTTGGGTGCCTATGTATGGAATAGAAAACGAGAAAGAGTCGAAGTTATCCGTAGTAAGTTTGTATCTTTAGCCACAGGCGGTGCCAGCAAAGTTTATCAATATACCTCTAATCCAGATGTATCTAGTGGTGATGGAATTGCTATGGCATGGCGAGCGGGTTGTCGCGTAGCCAACATGGAATTTAATCAATTTCACCCTACCTGTTTGTACCACCCTGAAGCGAGAAACTTTCTTATTACTGAAGCTTTACGAGGAGAAGGCGCAAAACTTTGTCATCCTGATGGCACACCTTTTATGCACAAATTTGACGATAGAGGTGACCTAGCGTCTCGTGATATTGTTGCTAGAGCAATTGATTATGAAATGAAGCGACTCGGTGCTGATTGTATGTACCTAGATATAAGTCATCAATCTAGCGACTTTATAGTTAAACACTTCCCTAATATTTATCGAAAATGTCGATCTCTCGGTATCGATATTACCCAACAACCTATACCTGTTGTACCCGCAGCACATTATAGTTGCGGTGGAGTTGTCACTAATACTGAGGCAAAAACAGATATTGCAAACTTATATGCAATCGGAGAGGTAGCATATACTGGTCTCCACGGTGCAAATCGAATGGCTAGTAACTCAATATTGGAATGTATTGTTTATGCTCATTCAGCTGCTCAAGACATCGTATCGAGATTAAATGAGAAAATACAGGATGAACCAATAAGGGCTTGGGATGAGAGTAAAGTGGGCGACTCCGACGAAGAAGTTATTATTCAACATAATTGGCATGAGTTACGGCTGTTTATGTGGGACTACGTCGGTATAGTACGTACTAATAAACGTTTAGAGAGAGCACAACATCGAATCGAATTACTAAAGCAAGAAGTCAACGACTACTATTCAAATTTTAAAGTAAGTAACAACTTACTTGAACTCAGAAACTTACTAACAGTTGCTGAGTTAATAGTCGAATGCGCTAGAAAACGTAAAGAAAGTAGAGGGCTTCATTTTAACTTGGATTATCCAAATAAACTTGATAATCCACAACCTACCATTATACAAAACGATTTCAAATAGTACGAATGTCGCCAACCAAGTGCAGAGCCTGTTGCCCATTAATAGGCTCACTTCCCATGACCTTAAAATTCGACGTATCAGACGTGTCATTTACGCCCTCAGAATCACAATTATGAGCCAACATTTGCACTTCATTTGGTAAATATAACGGCTGCTTAAACGCAGTATTAACTACGTAGCTTTGATTGAATATAGTAGGACGTACTTTTTGCAATGTAGAAAGGCAATAAGACTTAGTCCACATTCCATGAATAATATGCTGTTTAAAACCAAATAGGTTGGCCGTCCATTTACTTAAATGTATAGGATTAAAGTCCCCAGAGACTTTTGCATAACGTCTCCCTAAATTTCCCATTAACTGCCAATTTGATTTTGTATCCCAACTAAAAGTATCAGAAGGTTGCTGAACGAAAGCTTCCACCTGTTGCTCATGTTTACACAAAAATAAATTTGTACTTTTACTTTTCCAAACGATCTCAGCCCCAACATGAAACTCTACGTTAATTGAAAACGCCCAACCTTTTGGATGAATTTCCAAGTCCCTGAAATGACTAGTAACTGATAACCTTTCTCCTACCTTTATAGGCCTCATTTGAGTAATTTGATTGTTGATGTGTACCATACCTAATAAAGGAAATGGGAAATCGGCTAATAAAAGCAACATCATGTGCAGCGGAAAAGCAACGGAATGCAGATAGCATGGGTGTAGGCAATCGCCATCAAGCTCCCAACCTACAACTTGATGAAATTCCCTGGCATGTTTTTCCTTCAATTTAATTTCTTCGAAACGGAAAACGTTAGTAGGCAGAGTGATCTCATTCATTCGATTAAGATCGACATTAGCTCTCTTAAATGGCGCTCTTAATAACAATAATTTAGTATTCGGGATATTAGCCAGCTTAGTTTCCTTTAGCTAAGAAAAGTATATTAATGAATTTTCCGAGGGTTTTGTTGTTGATAAGTAACAGCGCAACAAAGCCTGCGAAAATCTCTTTCAGTAACTTGGTCTTTATAGACTAAACACCATTTTGAACGCTTCGGATTAATTGGAGAAATCAAATGAATAAATAAAAGAAAACTAGTAAGACGAGATTTTTCAGTCATTTTCCAACTAATGTGTCCATCTATATTAGTTTCCAACCATTCACCCTTTGGGGAAAACGTAACTGGTGAATATATCTGACGCCTATTACGAAACACTGTTGTGAAAATCAAAAACGTAATACAAATTACTATTAATATTTCTAGAACAACCTGATAGGGAATAACAGCAGGCTGCCATATTAATATTGATACCACCAATCCCCCATACGTTAATAACTGAATTAACAGCTTTAGTTTTGATTTTTTAAACTCAACCCTATACTTTGACACGACTCAAAATGTGTTGAATCATTTGGTTAAACTCTTGGTTTTCGCAATCTTGATGTCCCATAAACCAAGCATACAAATCCGGATCATCACAGGTTAACAAGCGTTCAAACACTTCCTGCTGACTTTCAGATAGCTCATTAAAGCCACTCTCTGCAAACGGAATGAACAACACGTCAAGCTCTAACATTCCACGGCGACATGCCCACTTCAACCGACCATATCGTTTCTTGTCAAACATTCGTCACCTCGTACCTAGACATTTTTCTCACTTAACCTTGATAATCTAGTCTTTCCAAACCTTAATAATAACAGCAATAAGCCGTTGTTTTCAGATTTTTCCTTGCTATATCAAACTCGTACCCCATATTAATTGCATGCGCAAAACAGCAAAAGAGTATAAACAAATGTCACAACCCCCTTTAACTAATTCTGTTACCAAAGAGTATGCTAACAACTTAAACAATTACGGCGTGATCCAGCTCACAGGAGAGGAAAAATCAAGCTATCTACAAGGACAGATTACCGCAGATCTCAATCAGCTTAAGGACGACAAAGCTCTACTGGGTTGTCATTGCGATTTTAAAGGCAAAACTTGGAGTGTTTTTTACACTTTCATTTGGAAGGAATCCATCTTATTAGTGATCCATAATTCAGTTTTGGAAAAATCTCTATCTGAATTAAAGAAGTATGGCGTGTTTGCTAAAGTTGAAATTACCGATCAAAGTAGCACTTGGCAGTTAACGGGTGGAAGCGGCACAGAATTTGAAGACACTCTAAAGCCAATATTTGGCGAATTACCTACTTTAAATAGATCTGTAGTGTCTAATGACTACGGTTTAGTGATGGCAATTAACCAACCTGAACAACGTTATCTTGTATTACAACCAGACAATACAGAAAAACGTCTAAGTGCTGAGTTTACCCAAGATAATGAATTATGGGAAATTGCAGATATTCAAGCTGGAATAGGAGAAATACGAGATTCATCAGTAAACGAATACGTGCCACAAATGTTAAATTTACAAGCGTTAGATGCCATAGACTTTAATAAAGGCTGTTATATGGGTCAAGAGGTTGTTGCCAGAACCAAATATTTAGGTCGTAATAAACGAGCTGGATTTATTCTAAAAACGGAATCAAAAAACGGCAATCTAAGTGGAGAACAACTTGAATACCAAATTGGCGAAAATTGGAGACCAGGAGGTAAAATACTTCGAAGTGGCAGCAACTCAGAACAAACATGGGCGTTTGCTGTTTTAGCCAATGATACTGAAGTAGGTAGTAACTTTAGAGTTAAATCATCACCGGATATAATCTTGGTTGTTCAAGCATTACCATATCCTTTACAATAGCCACTAAATTTTTAGACTGGAATAACATGAATATAGCTAAAGACACTGTCGTTACCATTCACTTTACTGTTTCCTCATCTGACGGTACTCAAATTGATTCGTCGAAAAATGGCGAGCCTATGGTTTTCCTACAAGGCAGTCACTTTTTAATCCAAGGCCTTGAAGATGAATTAGATGGCAAGACTGTTGGTGACAAGTTTGTAGTCGATATTGCTCCTAATCTTGCATACGGTGAACGTCACGACGAACTAGTCCAAGCAGTTCCAAAATCTATGTTTGAAGAAATGGACGTCAATCCGGGCATGACATTCAGGGCCACAACCGATGATGGTGAGCAATCTGTAATGATATTGGAAGTTAACGAAGATGATGTCATTGTTGACGGGAATCATCCCTTGGCAGGAATGACACTTAACTTCGACGTTGAGGTTTTGGACGTAAGAGAAGCAACGCACGAAGAAATTGCACATGGCCATCCACACTCTGAAGAGGGTTGCGGGCATACACACTAATCTATTCAAAAACGAGAAGGCGTTCATTGAACGCCTTTTTTATGGCTGTAAACAAACTAATATCCCCTATTGATACAATAAACAATCCCTTACCTAATTATTGCTCTTCAAATTTATCAATATCCGAAACGCAAAAAGCCACCTCAATGAGGTGGCTTTGTACTTAATTGGGAGTCTGGCAATGTGCTACTCTCGCATGGGGAAACCCCAAACTACCATCGCCGCTAATGTGTTTCACTTCTGAGTTCGGAATGGGATCAGGTGGTACCACATCGCTATTGTCGCCAGACAAAAACTGTATATAACGTCTACTTAGACATTACATTTCAATATGTAAAAGCTGATGCCTTATGGCAAATAATCGAATCTAAGAGTGTCTTTAACTTACTCTTCTTTATGATGTTGTCTTGTCACTCAATACACACTTTATGTTTTATCTTCTCTACCTTACGTCTTTCTCCCGCTTTTACTTTAGCGAGCAGATACATTGTCAGCAAAACCACGTTTTTGCGGTTAAGCAATGTATCGCGACCATGTTCAACTTCGTTGAACATAAAAAGGTAAAGAGTCCAAAGCCACTTTGGCGTTGT
>NZ_JAHKQO010000037.1 GCF_018861065.1 Paraglaciecola arctica | reverse complement strand
TTTTTTTGGTGAACTCTCACTTCGTGAGTGTCCACACAGATTGTCTTGTTCTAATTGTTAAAGAGCATGCTAACTTCGTTAGCGGCTTAAGATGTTGTCCGTAGACCCTCTTAAGCGGGAGGCGCATATTACGCTATCTCCATTTGATGTCAACAATTTATTTAAAATAATTTCAAAATAAATCTCACTGCATCCCGCATCAAACATAGCCTTGGCTAATTAGCAACTTGTTAGAATTTCTAACTCGTTGCGAGAGTCCTAAGTGGTCTCCCTTGAAGCGAGGGCGCATTATAGAGACAACACATTCCTATGCAAGCACTAATTTAAAATAAATGTTTAAGTGACCAAAAAGTATGCAAAACGTAGAAATATCATGCTTTATTGACTAGTTATGGGCATAGGATTGTGGATACTTAGCGTTACTGTTTGCGAAAACCCCATAAATGGGTACCATAAGTGCGCTTTATATTCTTATAACCATAAAATCTTTTTAGGTAGCGTCACATGAATCCATCTTTTATTTTGAATATTTTTATTACAGCAATTATCGCTATTGTTATGTATGTCATTTTACCCATGATAGCGCCAGAAATGCCCAATAACCTATCTGCGGCTCTCGGAGTCTTATTAGGTGGCTTGTTAGTGCCTGGCTTAGTAAGGCTGTCTACATCAACAAATTCATCTGGTGAGCAGGGCGATTCATCAACTGTATCTACGCTCTATGTTGGAAACCTGCCTTATCGTGCGGATGAAGAAGCTGTACAAGCACATTTTGAACAACAAGGTAATGTTGTATCGGTACGGTTAATGAAGGATCGCCGTACCGGAAAGAGGAAGGGATACGGCTTTGTTGAGATGAATGCTAAGGGAGCAGCTAAGGCAATCAAAAATCTAAACGATTCGACTTTCCAAGAACGGACTTTAAAAGTTCGATTAGCGAAAGAGAAAGTTGAAGACGAATAACTACCTATAAATAACAAAGCCAGTATCGAACTGGCTTTGTTATTTCTTTATGCTTCACAGCTATCATTATTATTCTGGCTGATAACCTTTTGGCAAATTATCCACAAGTTTTTGATTGAATTCATTGAATCGATTGATGGCAGAAATTAAATCGGGAGTGGCCACGTCACTTCCTAAATTATTTATCAACTCGTTCACCATGTTTTCATACGATTCGCTATTTTCTAATTGAAGTCTCGATCCTTCTAGTACATTAAGTAATTTATCAAGATAGTCAGCCACAGGCTTTACTGATTTTGCTGGATTGCTATCCACGCTATCTTCATCAAATCGAGAAACCGTTTCGTACGCTTTGATCACCTGTGTATTTTCAACTTTCGTCAACTGCAAAGCAAAACTGGATAATTCTTGCTCATCAAACCCAAGTTCTAAAGCTTGATTAAAAGCGGTCTCGATATCGCCATTAAAAAACTCTTCAGCAAGATCATTTGCGTCAGACACTAATTGACCAATAGCTTTGAGTTCATCTTCATCTAACTCACCTTTAACTGAAAACGAAAATGAACTTTCTTGATAGAACACCGCATTTTGTTCGATGACTTCAGTAGTAGGTTGTCTGTCTTCTTCCTGCTCTATGTTTTCATCAAGTTCTACCGCAGAGTTGGTTCCTGGTACCTCTGACTTGTTATCCGCTTGAGCCACATTGTTATCGTCACTTTGTTCGGAAACAGTGGGGTTGTCATTTGATTCTGATTTTTGTATTTGTTGCTGCACCTGTCGTTGGCTGAGTTCAAATTGCTCTAAGTCTTCAAAAGTAATATTGACTGTGTCGCCATCTCTGGTGCGAATACTTAGTTCACCTGATTCTTGTTTTGCATAGGATACGTTGGTAGATTCAACAATAGACTGTTCTGCATTTTCCAGATCAACTGCGTCAGGGTTAAAAATCTCACGCTTAAGATTGGCAATGCCTTCTTCTATTAGGCTCTTACTATTACTTATGCCATTAGTAATTTCTTCATTTAAGAAACCTGCTAAATCTTGCTCTGCTAATTTGATGCCTTTTAATACGCCACTTGAAGCTTGTTCGAATAAATCTTCAAGTTCACTGTCATCCGCCCCGCGGCCTTGAGCATTTTTAATTGCGCCGCCAATAAAACTGAGAACGTTCTTGGCTATTTCTTCAAAATCAAATGAAGAAGCTTCAGACTCTTCTGAATCAGGTACTGAAAAGTTAGGCTTATGCCTATCTATTTCAAGATTGTTACTTAACGAATTTGTATATACCTTTACACCCAACGAAGTGCTAGAGCTAAATTGCGCCACACTCTGCGTCAAATGGCTACTTTGTCCACTTATAGCTTGTTTTAACCCCTCATCACGGAGTTGATTTTTGATACTGTTGTCGCTCCCCAAATGTTGGGGATTATCACCTAAAAAGGCTTTTAATTGACTAATGTTCATGGCAGATACCTCACTATCCTCAACTAACCATATCGGCCGCTACCCGGTTATACTTTAGCTAAACTTGTCCAAAAATTATACGTTTTGTAAATTTTAGCTTTTGTATATATTGCAGAATGGCTAAAAACACTTTACCTTGCGCGTTTTTACCGTCTAAAAGATTGAGGCAATATATGCGGCCAACTGAAATTCAAGCTGACCATTACGATGAACAGTTGAAAAATAAAACGAAACTTATAAAAGAAAGTTTTACTCAGTATGCCGCCCCCGAATTGGAAGTGTTTGCATCCGAACCACTAAATTATAGGTTAAGAGCCGAGTTTAGGCTTTGGCATGAAGGTGATGAATTACATCACGTCATGTTCGATCAAACGACTAAACAAAAATACCAAGTACATAGTTTTCCTCCAGCCAGCCTGCTTATTAATGATGTTATGGTTGAATTAATTGCATTAATTAAAGTCAATGAGGCTGCACGCCGGAAATTATTCCAAATAGACTATCTAGCCACGCTAAGTGGTGAAATCATTGTGTCTTTGCTCTATCACAAAGCCTTGGACGAGCAGTGGTCTGCGGAAATGAGAAATATTCGTTCGTTGTTAAGCCAGAAATACAAAATAGATATTATCGGCCGAGCAAAAAAGCAAAAAGTGATTATAGACAAAGATTATGTCACCGAAGAGTTGACAATAAACCAACGTAATTACACATTTAAACAAATCGAAAACAGTTTTACTCAACCCAATGCACGGGTCAACATCAAAATGATCGAGTGGGCGTTGGATATTACTCAAAATAGCCAAGGAGATTTACTCGAACTATATTGCGGTTCGGGAAATTTTTCTGTGCCTCTAGCACAAAATTTTGAAAAAGTGTTAGCCACTGAAATATCCAAAACCTCTGTATCAGCAGCGCAACAAAATATTCAGCAAAACAAAATAAACAACCTAAAAATCATCCGAATGTCGAGTGAAGAATTTGTCCAAGCACAACAAGGTGTTCGAGAATTTCGACGTTTAGAGGGAGTTAATTTAACTGACTACCAGTGCCAAACCGTATTAGTAGACCCACCCCGCGCTGGTTTAGATGACACTACAGTCGAGATGGTAAGTCAGTATGAAAATATAGTGTATATTTCGTGTAATCCGGACACGCTAAAACTCAATTTGGACACATTGTTACTCACACATCGCATCACTAGATTCGCGTTATTTGACCAGTTCCCCTATACCCATCATGTCGAATGTGGGGTATATCTACAAAAAAAGTAACTAGCTATTTGCTTGCTCAGCTTTAGCCTGCAAGGCTCCATTTACAACGAACCTTAATTGGAGTTTCACTCTTTCAGCGACATTAAGTTTCTGCTCTTCCGATGCGTCTAGAGCTTCTGCGCCAGCACTAAAAACTAACTTAACCATGGCCTCTGCTTGCAAGTTCGCAATGTTATATGGCAAACCAGTTGTAGAGATGGTGTAATCGGTCAGTTCTACGTTAAAGTGTTTAATCTCTCGTAGTACAGCCGCCCTAAAAGCCATTGAAGTACCTGTATGCTCTCGCAACAACAATCGAAAAACATTATTATTGGCGGTAATAAATTCCATAAAAGTATCCACAGAAGTATTGATTACTCCCCCGCCTGAAGCAATTCTCGCCCTTGCTTGTCGCATTAATTGACGCAAAGCTAAGCCGGCTTCATCAACTAGGGTTAGCCCTAATTCATCAATATCTTTAAAGTGCCGATAAAAAGAGGTGGGTGCAATACCCGCAGCTCGCGCAACCTCCCTTAGACTGATACTTGATAAACTTCGCTGCTCATCTAAGAGTAAAAACGCCGCTTCAATAATGGAACGACGTGTTCGTAATTTTTGTTCTTGGCGGTTCAATAGTTAAAACCTGTGGTTAGTGATCAAGTCAATATTCATGTAATTCTAACGTGAAAAAAGTAAAACACATACCCAAGAAATTTAACTCTTTACTCATATATGACTTGCGAAACGTCAAAGGCAACGTAAAATAGCGTACAGATGTAAGCTGAATTAATATTTTTAAATGAAAAAACCCCGCCTGATACTCACCAATGTTTTGGTCTTTTCCATAACCGCCTTAATAGCAGCGGTGTTGGTACCACTTGAAGCATTAACCAACGGTTTCGATAGTTTTGAAATTATCGCGTGTTTAGTTTTAATATACTTTTCAGGCATGTCAATTACTGCCGGTTATCATCGTTTATGGTCACATAAAGCATATCAAGCGAATGGTTTTGTCAGAACCGTCTTGGCAATTGGTGGGGCGATGTCACTACAAAACAGTATTCTGCACTGGTGTTCAGATCATCGTATTCATCACAAACATGTTGATGACAATGATCAAGATCCCTATTCCGCGAAAAAAGGGTTTTGGTATTCACATATTGGGTGGATGTTAAGGGAGTATCAGATACACCGTTACGATGATTATAGTAACTGCCGAGATCTGCAAAAGGACGCAGTGGTAATGTGGCAACATAAACACTATTTGAAAGTTATGTTAAGCGCCAACTTTGGTCTGCCATTATTGCTTGGCTGGTTAAATGGCGATATTTGGGGCATGTTGTTATTAGCCGGCGTTTTCCGCCTAGTTGTAGTTCATCATGTTACCTTTTTCATCAATTCCTTAGCCCATATTTGGGGAAAACAGCCATATACCGATAAAAATTCCGCTAGAGATAACGATATTTTAGCTTTCTTTACCTTTGGTGAGGGCTACCATAACTTCCACCATATATTTGAGTATGACTATAGAAATGGAATTAAATGGTGGCAATTTGATCCCACAAAATGGCTCATCAGAGGGTTATCTGTTGTCGGCTGGGCTAGCAATCTGAGGCGCTGCCCGGAAGAAAGAATAGAAAAAGCTAAAGTCGCAATGCAACTAAAGTTAGCCCAAGAAAAAGTATCTAAATTAGCTAATGCAGATGAAATATTAGCCAAAGTACAATTTGAGTATGAACTCCTAGCTCAGCGCATGACAGAATATTACGCCGCCAAAAAACAACTAATGGCTATTAAAAAACAAAGTCTTAAACGCAGCTATGAAAACCTTGAAATGCATTACAAATATAAAGAGTTAAAACAGAGTTTAGCCCTGCAAAAGCAAAAATGGTTGCAGCTAAATCAGTTTGAGTTTTTACCCACAATGGCAAATTAAAGAAATAGGAATTCATAAGGTTAAGGTCTCATTTTGAGACCTTTTTAAACGGTAGAATCTAAACTAGAGAATAAGGTGGCCAATAAAATAAACATTATCGCTAAAATACATGATTGTACCCAATGTGCTCATTCTCTACCTTTCGCACCCAAACCAATTTTACAATACTCAGCAACCGCAAAAATTGTTCTTATTGGTCAAGCTCCAGGCCTCAAAGCTCACGAAACCAATACACCATGGAAAGACGCCTCAGGCGATAGATTACGAAAATGGCTTGATATGCCAGAACAGCAATTCTACGACAAACATTGCTTATCTATAGTACCTATGGGTTTTTGTTATCCAGGAAAAGGTAAATCTGGTGATTTACCGCCTAGAAAAGAGTGCGCACCAAAATGGCATCCCTATTTGGTCGACCCCGACTCAAACAAAATTATTCTTCTAGTAGGAAAATACGCGCAAGATTATTATTTAAAAGACAAAAAAACACTGACTGAGCGGATTAGAAACTGGCGTGACTACCAGCTTAAATTTTTACCATTACCTCATCCTTCGCCACGAAATAATATCTGGTTGAAAAACAATAAATGGTTTGAAGAAGAAGTCATGCCCCAGATGCTTGCCAAGATTAAGGTGACATTGCGATGCTAAAAACCATAGTAGTCAAAAGCATTAAGCACAGGTGGTAGCAAGAGTAACCATTTATTGAAATCAATCCGTAGCATTTTAGACTAAAAGATCCTGTCAATTTACCTTTTAGTTATCATCTTTTGAAGCTAAAAACTCTAGAAGTTGTTCATAAGGCATAGGCTTAGCAAACAAATATCCCTGAGCTTCATCACATCCTAATTTCAACATATAACTAGCTTGTTCTCTTTTCTCAACACCTTCCGCGATGGTAGATAAGCCGAGTTTATTACCAAGTGTCACAATCGTTTCTGCAATAAAAGCAGATTTACCGGGGTGAATCTCATTCACAAAAGACCTGTCAACCTTTAAACGGTCCAGAGGTAACTGTTGTAGGTAACTCATAGAAGAGAAACCAGTACCAAAATCATCAATGGCAACTTTAACACCAAACAATTTTAATTCTTGCAAGGCTTCAATCACTATTTGTGGTTCATCCATCACCACGCTTTCAGTAATTTCTAGCTCTATTCTGTCGGGCTGAATACCAAATTCTGTGATTATATTTTTAACTGAATCAATAAAATTAGGGTCTCTAAACTGCGGCATTGAAATATTGACGGCCATTCTCAACCCAGTGTGCCCTTGGTCGAACATCGCCTTCAATTTCTTACATGATTCTTCCAGTACCCATATCCCAATATCAATGATAAGGCCTGAATATTCAGCCAATGGAACGAATACTGCTGGTGAAACAAATCCACCATCGGAGGTAGGCCAACGCAATAACGCTTCCATCCCCACGATTTGCTCGGTTACTAAGTCCACTTGGGGTTGATACCAAAGTTGTAACTTCTTCCCTTGAAAATCTCTGGTTAACTGCCTGATCATATCCAAGCGCCAAGTTGTTTCTTCTTCCATCTCAGGCGCATAATACTCGAAGTTAGTATTTAGGTTTTTCTTGGCTTTATTTAATGCAATGTTGCTATGTTTAAGAATATTAATACCGCTTGGAGGCTTTCCGTCTAATCGACAAAAGCCAAAACTAGCAGAAAGCGGTAAAGTATGTTCACCCGCTTTAAAAGGAGCTACAAAAATTTCATTTAATGTTTGCGGATTAACAAAAAATTCTGCACCTATTAAGCCAAAAACATCTGAGCCAATGCGTCCTATTCTTACTTTATCTAAAAACGCTTCTTCCAATCGGTTAGTTACGGCTAACAAGGTACTATTACCCGCGTCTTGACCTAAGCCATCATTGATATCAGCAAAATGATTAATATCAATAAGTGCCACCACTGGATTGTCAGCTTTGTTTCTAGCGACAACACAATCGTCCAACATATTGATAAACTCACTACGATTAGGTAGCTTAGTTAACCAATCTCTGAAAGCTGCAGTTCGAAGTTGATGAAACAGATTAACGTTTTCATAACCAACCGAGATACTAGACAAAAACACTTCAAGTAATTGTTGGTCAACGGAATTAATTTCTTTGCCTATTTGCAAATAGACTGCGGCCTCGTATCCCGAACTATTTAGATAGAGTACTGAGAATTCTTTTTCAAAAATATGTTCTTTAAGCTGCAAACAGCAATTCACAAACTTCACAATTCGAGCGTTATGTAGACTATCTAGCCTTTCATTTATATAGGATGCAAATTCACCTGCGGCGCCTAGTATGTATACGCCATCGTCGTCTTTATCTAATACAGAACCGGCTCTGGCACAAACAACCCCACCCGCTTCTAAGCCAATAAGTGAACTAATTTGTGTCACCACACCTTCGCAAAAACTCTTAATGGAATGCTCTTCCATTAGGTTTGCAGCAGACACAATAATTTGCTGTAAGCCAAGACGACTTTGATTAATAGTCAATATTTGTTGATACGAACGCAAAGAAGCAATAATGGTTGTTACCAATTTACTGCGGGTTAGCTCTGTTTTTGTTTTATAGTCATTGATATCGTAATCTTTAATGACTTGTTCTTCCGGCGCATAACCAGGTTGCCCAGTTCGTAAAATAATGCGCGGTTCCATAATCTTTAATTCTTCGCGCATTTTCTTTGCGACATTTAAGCCAGCATCATCTGACTCCATCACCACATCTAGTAAAATGATAGCGATTGATGACCCCATATCTTCGATAATTTCTAGCGCCTCAACACCAGAATAAGCATGAAAAAAACGTAACGCTTTTTCATTTACAACCAAATCAGACAGAGCAAGCCTAGTGACAGAATGTATTTCTTCATCGTCGTCGACCACTAACACATTCCACACGCCGTTGATTTCCGGGGTGAACGGATGGATATCTTCTGATAAAAAAATTAATTCATCGTTTTCGTATTTGCTTGAGCTCATGTACATTCCATCAAGTTTGAGATCCTTCTATCTGCCGCTGCTGCAATCAGTTCATATGTTTGACATTCAATTACGTACCATCCAAAAAATCACAAAAATTAGTTGGAGTATCAACTTATTTATCAATATTTACTAAAGTTAACATTTTTATTTGCTCATGTAACATGAATTAACGCAATATACAAAGCAACATATTCAAAATTAAAGCAGCTTATAAGTCTCATGAAAATAGAGTCTAATTCCTCACCCACTACAAACCCATTACAACCGGTGCATTCACAAAAAGTAGATGCCAAAACAAACACTACCAAGACTCAATCTGATAATAGATTAAATAGGCAATCTACTCAAAAGCGTATTTTGAATTGGTTCTCACAAGCTGGAATACAAGAACAAGATAGTACTTTTAAAACGTCCAGCAGCAACGAAAAAATAAGGCGCAAAAATGAATTATTAGGGCAAAAAAAATTTAGAAACCTAGAAAGTATTCTAGCTAAGGCATTAGATTTTTGTCTAGATGACGGAAGAGAAGAAGATTTAGATCCCGACTGGTTTTTTAGTTTCGTAAAAATGGCTGAAGAGATTTTTTCTCCTGCGATGCAGGAACTATGGGGTAAGATTTTTGCGGTTGAGACAGCAAGACCGGGGAGTTTTTCCTTAAAGACCCTAGGAATTTTGAAGCAATTGACCCAGAAAGATGCACAAATCTTTCGTCATGCGGTTAACCTAGCCAGTCGCCGTAAAGGTGAGGCAACGCCTAAACTGTTGCTTGGTTATTATCAAAAAACCAGTCTTTGGTCATTCTTTAGTTCCCACAAAGAACACCAACTGAATTTGGCAAACTTTGGCTTAAGCTACCCAGATATTTTATCCCTTGTAGACTTAGGGTTAATTCACAATAGCGAAATTGAATCCGGCGAATTGCCTACTGAGGACCCAGTAGAGTGGCGATGCGCGGGGCAAGCCGTAAATATACAAGCAAAACGCAGCGGAACCACTTTGGTGTATTATAAGTTTACGACGACTGGAGCTGAATTATTTAAATTAGTAGCGCACAAAAGGCAAGATCTCTACTTAAAGTCTCTCAAAGCCACTTTGGGAATAGCTTTTGATATTGCCTAAACGATTGTTACAAGGTTAGTGAAAGAATTTGCTAAATTCCATCACCAAATTCATGTAGACCACACTCTCTTTTTAACCCAAAGAAACGGGTATCTTGCTCACTCATACCTTCCTCTAACGAACGAGTGCTATGCCAATCCCCAATAGATACATAACCCTTTTCCCATAGAGGATGATACGGGAGATCATGTTTTTTCAAATACATATGAACATCTTTGTTAGACCAATCAATTATAGGGTAAATTTTATATTGGTTTTTCAACTGCTGCACTACTGGTAAGCTTTCGCGCATATCAGACTGGCTGCGACGTAATCCAGCAAACCAGCTTTTGACTTGCAGTTCATCTAACGCTTTTTGCATAGGTTCAACTTTATTTAAAGCGTTGTATTTCTCAATACCCTCCAATCCTTGCTCCCACATTTTTCCCATTCTAGCTTCTTGCCATGCTGACGAAATATCAGACCGATACACCTTAAGATTCAGCTTAAGGCGTTCAGTTAATTCGTCAACGAATTGGTAAGTTTCAGCAAATAAATAGCCTGTATCCGTAAGTACGACAGGAATATTAGGGTGTTGTTGCGTGACCATGTGCAACATCACAGCAGCTTGAGCACCAAAACTTGAGGACAGCATAAAGTTCTGCGGCAAATTTTCTAACGCCCAAGTCACACGCTTCTCGGCAGACTGTTTTTCTAGAGCGAGGTTCGTTTGCGTTAACTCATCACCCGAAAGACTCAGATTTGTGCTAGCTGCAATATTAGATTGAATAGCTTGGGTCATCATAGAAGTCCTTGGCTGAGTCGATTACTGGTTTAACGACTTTCGCTCTAATAAGAAAATCACCAAAAGCTTCGCCAGTTTCACGTTCTTTTGACCAACGGCCAATTAACGTATCTAACTCACTCATAATTTCTTTTTCATCAATATTTTCACGATACATTCTAGGAATTCGCGTTCCTTGACGATCACCGCCTAAATGAAAGTTATACTTTCCTGGACCTTTACCGACTAAACCCACTTCTGCCAACATGGCTCGGCCGCAGCCATTAGGACAGCCAGTCACACGATAAATAATGCTTTCGTCAGACATGCCATGTTTTGCCAAAATCCCCTCAATTTGAGTAACGGCATCGGGCAAGTAACGCTCGGCTTCTGCCATCGCCAATGGACAGGTTGGTAAAGACACACAAGCCATTGAGTCTTTACGTTGTAAACTGACTTCATCAGAGATCAGTCCATGTTCACGGGCCAGTTTTTCAATCGCAACTTTCTGTTCTTTGGGAACACCAGCGACTATTAAGTTTTGATTAGCAGTTAGTCGAAAATCTCCGCTGTGAATTTTAGCTATTTCAGCGCAGCCTGTTTTAAGGGTTTTGCCCGGATAGTCTAAGATACGGCCGTTTTCAATAAACAAGGTAAGATGGTGTTTGCCGTCAATACCTTCAACCCAACCAATTCGGTCACCCCGAGAAGTGAATTCAAACGGTCGGCTTGCTGCAAAAGTAGCGCCTGAACGCTTTTCTACTTCTGCTTTAAAGTTTTCAACACCCACTCTTTCAAGGGTGTACTTAGTTTTAGCATTTTTGCGATTAACTCGGTTTCCCCAATCTCGCTGGGTTGTCACGACAGCTTCAGCTACGGCTAAGGTGTGTTCTTTGCTAATGAAACCAAAATCGTCTGCTTTACGTGGGAAAGTCGCGGTATCACCATGAGTCATGGCCAGTCCACCACCCACTAAGACATTAAAACCGATTAATTTTCCGTTCTCAGCTATAGCCACAAAATTCAAATCATTAGCATGTACATCCACGTCATTTTGCGGAGGAATAACAACAGTGGTTTTAAATTTACGAGGAAGGTAGTGACTTCCTAATATAGGTTCCTGATCGGTCGTTTCGGTTTTTTCACCATCCAACCAAATCTCTGCGTAGGCACGTGTTTTAGGTAACAAATGCTCACTGATTTTTTTAGCCCACTCGTAAGCTTCTTGGTGTAACTCAGATTCCACTGGATTAGAGGTACACAACACGTTTCGGTTGACGTCCCCCGCAGTGGCTATCGAATCAACACCTACTTGATTAAGCATTTGGTGCATAGGTTTCACATTAGGCTTCAACACACCATGAAACTGAAACGTTTGACGAGTGGTTAATCGAATACTTCCATAAATACTTTTTTCTGCAGCAAATTTATCAATGGCTAACCATTGTTGAGTAGTAATAATTCCGCCAGGCAAGCGGGCTCGTAACATTACATTTTGCAGCGGCTCTAATTTTTGTTTAGCTCGCTCTGCTCGAATATCACGGTCATCCTGCTGATACATGCCATGAAAACGGATAAGCTGGAAATTATCACCAACAAAAGCCCCAGTTAAATCATTATTTAAATCTTCAGCAATGGTTCCACGCAAGAAATTGCTCTGGCCTTTTAGGCGTTCGTTGTCAGCTAATTTGCCTTCAACAACAAATTTTGTTTTATCAGTACTCATTAATAAACGTCCTTTTGGTAACGTTTTGCACGGCGCAAGTCAGAAATATATTGTTCAGCTTGCTCTTCGCTTTTAGCGCCATGTTCAATCACAATTTGCACTAAAGCGTCTTGTACATCTTTGGCCATATGATTAGCGTCACCACACACATAAAGGTGGGCGCCTTGCTCAAGCCATCGATACAATTCTGCCCCTTGCTCAAGCATACGATGTTGCACATAAACTTTTTGCTCTTGATCTCTGGAGAATGCCAAACTAATTTTGTTGACTACGCCGTCTTTAACAAAACGTTGCCACTCGGTTTGATACAAGAAATCCTGAGTATAATTGGGATTACCAAAGAACAACCAATTCTCACCACTTGATTCTTCCGCTTCTCGTTGTTGCATAAACGCTCTGAAAGGTGCGATACCTGTACCTGGACCTATCATAATAACAGGGGTATTGCCGTCATCTGGTAACCGGAAATTATCATTTGTTTCAACAAATACATTGACCTCACCACCTTCATCTAAACGGGTAGACAAAAAGCTCGAAGCACCACCCTGATGTGCATGACCGTGAGCATCGTACTCAACTAGGGCTACGGTAAGATGCACTTCATCTTCTACTTCTGCTTGACTCGATGCAATAGAGTACAGGCGCGGAGTCATGCCTCTTAATGTGTCAACCAACTGTTGCGCGCTGATTTTTGCAGGAAATTGACGAATAATATCGATAATTTGGCGTTGAGCTAAATACTCACGCAATACCGACTTATCATCCAACAACGCATTGAGTTCGACGCTTTTGGCATATTCAGCATATTGATTTACAAAAGTCGGGTAACTTTGAGTGAGCTCTAATTGATTAACCAATACGTCTTTAATACTGAGCTCATCGCCTGACCAACTAACTGAGGTATCACCTTGTATATCGAGCTCGGCGAGCAAGTCATCGACTAAAATCTCGTCATTTTTAAACCACACCCCCAGTGCATCACCAGGGCGATATTGAATTCCTGAGTCTTCTAGAGAAATCTCTATATGACGGATATCCTTAACAGAATCTCGACCGGTTATTTTTTGACTTTCAAGTAAGGTGGCAGTGTACGGCGATTTTTTAGTGTATTGTTCCGCGTTATTAGCGCTAGCACTCATAGTTAGCGATGGTGCTACAGATTGAGAACTTTTGGCAGTTAACTCGTCTTTTACTTGATGAGTAACTGTTTCAAACCACGCCGTAGCGGCGGCGTCATAATCCACATCACAATCGACACGTTCTGTAATTCTAGTGGCACCGAGGTCTTGCAAACGTTTATCGAAATCTTTTGCTGTTTGACAGAAAAACTCGTAGCTAGTATCACCTAAACCCAAAACAGAAAATTTCAAATCATTAAGTTTAGGCGCTTTTTTTCCACCTAAGAAGCTGTGAAGTGCTACAGCATCATCAGGTGCTTCACCTTCACCATGGGTACTAACAATGACCACAAGATGACTTTCGGTTTTTAGTTGCTTTTGCTTATAATCGGCCATGCTAGCGATCTTAGCTGGAATATTTAACGCATCTAACTTGGCTTTATATTCCTGAGCAACAGATTTGGCGTTTCCGGTTTGTGAACCGTACAAAATAGTCAAAAATTTTGCAGGTCCAGAATCGGATTGTGGTACACCCGCTGATTGACCATTTTGTGCCAAACCTGCCAAATAACCGCTCAACCAAGTCAATTGCTGTGGATTTAGTGCGGCCGTAGCCTGATTAATTTGAGACCACTGGTTTTCATTTAAACCTGCGGCAAGCCCATTGGCTTGATTTATTACTGAAGACATAGAATCGCTAACCGTTATTAATACAACTATAGGTTAGCGATATAAGGACATAACCGGAAAGAATAAAAACTAATTTTTTATAACCAAATCAGATGAAATTAAAAATGTACCTCCAAACCAGCGTATACACCTTTAAATTCGAGATTAGAATATATATCGTCTAAGTCATCTAACTCTAATTCAACTGCACGATAACCTAATTGAAAAGTTACATCTACCGCCAAATTTTCCATTAAACTATAGGACAATGCAGCTTGATAATCAGACAAAGTATGATCATCGATATTCAAAAAACTGCCTTCTACAAACGCACCAAAACCGCTAAACGGAATACCTATAGCCAGACGCGAATAAACCATTGGCACTGGCCCAGAAAATGACTCTCTTGAAGAGGTAGAGGTATTATCCTTTTCAGTGACAAGTAGCTCACCTTCAATTTGTTTAGCGTTGATACCCACATCAAAACTAATTAAATCGTTATCAAACAATTCGTAATATAAAATAAAGTCCGTTGTGGTTAATTGCACATCAGCAAGCACGTCAGTGTTATTAGCGTAAACTTCATCACCAAATGTATATTGAGAATTTAATGTGGTTTCTCCAGAAGTATCCATTACGGTGCGCTGTATTTTAATATTGGGGATTAATGGAACAGGATGTTCAAACGCTGCATATAAATTTGTATTGGTTTGATCTTCAAAATCGAAATCTGCATTGGCTCCATCACTTGAAAAGCCGCCAGAGGTTTGCATATTCCAGCCCTGAGCACCGACATAAAGGCCAAGTAAAGTATCAGCTTTTGCCGTAAAGCTAGCGCTCGCGACAAATAGGCCTAAAGTTACAGCTGTCTTTTTCATAATTTAACCTTGATTTAATAATTCGCTAAGCTCGATTAGAGCAGCATTTGCCCGAGAAATATAGTTCGCCATAACTAACGAATGATTCGCTAATGTTCCAAAACCACTACCGTTTAATATCATTGGACTCCAAAGAGACTCTTGAGTGGCTTCTAGCTCTCGAATAATTTGTTGTAAACTAATAGTGGCATTTTTCTTTTCTAATACATCAGCAAAATCGACTTCTACCGCCTTTAAGAAATGTATTAATGCCCAACTAGCGCCTCTGGCTTCATAAAAATTGTCATCCAACTTCCACCAGCTAGTTTTTTCAGCCAATCGGTTAGCTGTTGGAGTGGACTGTATCGCTTGGGCATCACCTGCCAAATTTGTATCAAGGCGTTCCTGACCTACACTGGCACTTAAACGTTGCGAAAAACTTCCCAAACGTTTTTCTATTTGTTTAAGCCAATCTCGTAGATTGTCTGCACGTGCATAAAACTGCCCCTGTTTTTGGCTGCTATCCGCTAGACTGCTCCTGTAAGCGTATAAATTATCAATACCTTCTTGATATTTTGATTCCGCAGAGGGCAACATCCAACTCAAATTATCTATGTTAAATTGCGGTTGGGCCTTAGTTAAAAACGAGTTTTCTAAGGATTGGCTTTGTGAGCGACTAAAGTCTTGACGCATCGCCAAGGCTAAATCACGGGTCATTTCCAATGCACCAAATTCCCAACTTGGCATATTGTCCATCATCACGCTAGGTGGCAAAACATCGTTTGACAAATAGCCTCCTGGTTTATTCAACAAAGTCTCACTGACTTTAATTAAACTAGTGGTAATAGTATATCCCGCTACTACTGACTCATTTTTTTGACTAGCTTGCTGTTGTGCAAGCAATTTAGGTTCAAATAGCTCGGGTTCAAAGCTCCAGTAAACTGACAAAATCCATAATAAGAAAATGATAAGAGCAAGCGAGCTTAATAGCCATTTTGGTGTAAGATACTGTTTCATATTTTCTCCTAATGATGTTTATGTGCAGAAGGCTGAATAGCACTAACAACGCTGGCCTCAATGGTAATGGGCTTTTGCGTTTTAGTCAGTAGTGTAAATGTTAAGGTCTGGCCTTCATGTAAAGCTTGTTTCAACCCAAACAACATAATATGTAGACCCCCTGGGGAAAACTGCACACTTTCACCTGGACCAATCACCACCTCCGACTGTTGTTGCATACTCATCATATTATTAACCATTACATGATTGTGTATTTCTGCTTTAGAGGCAAAGTCTGCCGACGCAGCTACGAGAACTAAGTTCGAATCAGAACGGTTTTCAATTGAAAAGTATGCTGCGGTATTAGGTACTCCGGGTGGCAGTAGTCTAACCGTTGCGTTACTCACTATTACTTCGGCGTGAAGTACACAAGTTACAAAACCACAAAAAAACGCTATGAGTCGGAGCATTATAAACCACCTGCAATCAAAAAATATGTCAGCGATTATTCAGCAATTCGAATTAACATGCCAACCATTAAACTGAAAACTTTGGCCATAGCAACAAAAATCAATATGCCGGTGATTGTTTATCTCTTACTAATAGAAAAATCACCAAGGTAAACAAGATAACAGGCCAAAACACACTTACTCCCACAACAAACAAACCAATGCCTGCAGCTATTATGGCGAAAGCTATCGCGGCAAATATACTAAAAGCGATAATAAAGCCTACTATCACTAAGATAGCCACTATGCCAGTGACTGTAAGAATTGAAGTTACCGGCTCAAAATCATGTTCGGCAAAAGTAAAATGTAAATCTAACCACTGGGATGCTAAGTGCCCTAGGCTATAGGTTAATACTATCGCTATCAATACAGCCAGAGTAATGTTTCTGAACATGATTTTCTCCTTATCTACTTGGAATCAGGAGTGTTGCTGTAATGTAAGCAATAGCGGTCACTGTAGGTAGCGTGATTAAACACACAACTGCAGCTATTCGAATCGCCAATCTAGGCACGTCCCAATGTTTTGCCAAACCGGCACACACCCCAGAAATTTTACGATGGGCCAAGTCTTTATATAACCTATTCACATCAAAATAGCGTCTCATATTATTCTCCTTTGTTTTCTTATCTAGACCGCTAGTGATAACAACTCGCTACCACTAGCCAATTGAGTCATCGACCAATCTAGCCATCAAATCTATGCAACCTTTTTACGTAACGCTTCTAGCTCTTTTTCAATCTGACTTTCTGCTTCAAGTTGATTGAACTGTGCGTTTAGGCCTTGTGATTCATTTACGAGATCGTACGCGTCGACTTGTGACTCTAAGTCATCAATACGTCGTTCATATTGCTCAAATCTAACAATGGCATCATCGATTTTAACTGAGTGGGTTTTGTTCTTTGCTGTCATTCGCACAGCGACCGAACGCTCTCTTACAATTAGAGATTTTTGCTTAGCTCTCGCTTCTACTATCTTGTCTTGCAATTTCCCCATATCCACTTGTAACTTAGACAGCGACTCTTCCACAGCAGTTTGCTCAGACACTAGTGCGGTTAGGCTTTGCTGGCATAAGTGTTTTTCAGCTAACGCTGCTCTAGCCAAATCTTCACGATCTTTTTCTACTGCTAAAGTTGCTTTTGCCTGCCATGAATTAATTTGTTGCTGCAGTTTGTCTTCTTGGCGCTGAAGCTGTTTTTTCTCGGCTAAATTTGTGGCCGCAACTGAGCGCAATTCCACCAAGGTTTCTTCCATTTCTTGGATTAGCAATTTAATTACTTTGGCCGGATTCTCAGCCTTATCCAAGATGGCGTTGATATTGGCTTGCACTATGTCTGACATTCTCGTAAACATACCCATTTTTATTTCTCCAATAGTATTAGTAATGTATTACTGCTGGCCATTCCAGCACTACTATCACTATTACAAGTGTTGTGCCAATCTAACTGAAATATTAAACCACTGTTTTATATATAGTTTTTTGGTAATCCAGAAAACTGACTAGCATGTAGTTCTAACTCAATTCTAATAAATTGGTCAAATAGACCAAATTATTAGTGAAATCACAATCGATAGGGTTTTCGACAAATATTTCCCAACTTTAATTAAGAATCTTAGAGTTGCTTGGCTAAGCAACAAAACGCAAAAAGAAGGAACTTTTTTGTGTTTAAGCCATCAAATAAGGTCGAGCAGTGCGGTTAGGTATAGAGGTAGTAATATGACCGGTAAACGTTTTTTAACTTTTCTTGCCCACAGAGGAATTCCTGCTAGTTGTTTCGCTCAACGTTTGGGGTGTCGCTTATCATCCATAAAAAAACTTCAATACTGCGACAAGGTTCCGCGTCACTACATCAACATGTTAATTAGAGAATTCGGCGTGTACTTGAATGGTCGAGATCTAGATTTGCTAACGAGCGCCTAAAAGAGTCAGTTGTTAATATTCACTTCGTCAGTTTGTTGATCGAAAATATTAAATCACTTAATTAAAAAGAATCTCAAGAGGGCAACAAAGAACGTAAGAGCGAGCGAGTGACTGTTTACTGTTGGGGTAGGGAAACTAATACTGTTATCGAACTGTAAATATTGAGGAGAAAAACGGTCAATACAACTATTAGAGACCGTTTCTACAACTGATGATGTTATTACATTTAGCTAATACTGAATTTTTACGTAAACATTCAACAACACTAAAGATTATCGCTCCTGCCGCATAGGCGACCACTGGCGTCAACAACATGATGAATAAAGATATTTGATTAAACATAAACTATTCCTTATTCAGTTTGTTCTTTAGCTACCTCAACACTTTCGAGATCTGTAATAGTCACTTTAGCGGTATAGGTTTTTGCCTCATCAAAGCTCACGTTGTTGGCTACTGTTAAGACGGCTGAACGAACATTATTTTTAACTTCTTGCTGTGCAACTTCCATCGCTTGATTAACCATACTGGTTACATACTTTTCTAGCGAAACATTTTCAGCCTGTGCAGTAGAAGCAAAAGCTAAAGAAGAAGTAAGGGCAATGGCAGCAATTTTTAATTTAGTAAACATGATATATCCTTTTAGTTTAATGTGTTAATAACTGTTTTAATGCAGTTACCGTATAAGTCGCAGTATCCTTAGCGATAGTTGTGCCAATCCTGAAATAAATTTTATGCTGTTGATTTATATAGACTTTTAATTTGGTATTTACGATATTGACAAGCGTGCGATAATCTACAAAACTAAAATGTGGTTTTTTTTACCATTGCTTTGGTCAAATTAGCCAATCACTTCATTTTGAAACTGTTTCGCTTTATGTTGTGCCTCTAGTAGCACTTCTAAAGCATCACTGAGTAGCTCTAAACCAGCATTGGCTTTAGTGCCATTTTGACTCAAATATCTGCGCCAGATACGCCCGCCAGGTTGTCCTTGAAACAGACCTAACATATGCCTAGCAACACTCCACGGCCGAGCGCCTTGAGATATTTGTTGCTCAACGTATGGCAGCATTGCCATCACCACTTCAGCTCGCGTTTTGCAACTAGCCTGACCGTTATAAAAGCGCTGGTCGACTTCGGCTAAAATATAAGGGTTACTGTAAACTTCTCGGCCTATCATCACGCCATCTAAGTGATTCAGGTGATGCTCCACATCATCTAAGGTTTTTACACCACCGTTTAGACTGATATGTAAATCTGGGAACTGTTGTTTTAACTGATAGACACGGTCATACATTAAAGGCGGGACATCCCGATTTTGTTTGGGACTTAAACCTTTTAACCAAGCTTTTCGGGCATGCACCACAAAAGTGTCGCAACCTGATGCAGCCACCACTTCAATGAAGCGTGTTAAGTCATGGTACTCATCCATGTCGTCAATGCCGATACGAGACTTCACAGTTACTGGAATATCTACCTCTGCCTGCATACTCGTAACACACGCAGCCACAGTCTCTGGCTCGGCCATTAAACAGGCACCAAACCTACCATTTTGAACGCGGTCAGAAGGGCAACCGACATTAATATTAACCTCGTCGTAACCGTATTGTTGCGCCTTGGCAGCACAACGCGTCATATCAGTCGGATCTGAACCACCTAACTGTAAGGCTACGGGGTGTTCTTCTTGGTTATATGCAAGGTAATCACCTTTACCAAAAATGATCGCGCCAGTAGTCACCATTTCAGTATACAGAAGTGCATGTTGCGAAATTTGCCTTAAAAAATAACGACAATGTTTGTCTGTCCAATCCAACATGGGCGCAACAGAAATGGTGCGATTGATGGGTTCACTCATAATTTGCCTTGCCAACGTGAATTTAGGGGCGCGCATTCTAGCTGATTTAACGATTCAGCACTAGTGCAGCTTATTTAATCAATTGGCTAACATAGTAAATTCTGAGTAAATGCAACTGATCGTAACTGACCGTTTCGTTGAGGCTGTCGAAAACCGGCTTAAGACGTTCGTGGGAATGTTCTGCAAATGCAGCCAAAGCAGAATCAATATTGCTTTGGCTTAACCCGGTTTGCTGCAAAAGTAGCTGGGCTTGTGCAAACTTATGTCCGTCTAACACATAACGGTATAGGTGATTGATGATAGTGCCGTCTTTCACCTTAAATTGTGTCGCCAATGACGAAATAGATTGCCCTTTTTGATATGCATCGACTATTTCTACGCTGCGGCTATTAGCGTTGCTGCTAGTTTTACTCGCAGTTGTTTTACTAGCGGTTTGGGAGTTAGCCACTTCTTGAATATCGTTTTCTAGGCAGTAATCACAAATAAGCTTGAGAAAATGCTCGCCATATTTGTCTAACTTAGCTTGCCCTACGCCATGAATACGTAACAAATTTTCTAGGGTGTGTGGGAAATAATAGGCCATTTCGTTAAGTGTGCGGTCAGAAAAAATAGCATAAGGTGGCAGATTGGCCGCATCGGCTAAACGTTTGCGATCCGCTTTTAATATTGCCACCAGTTGCTGATCACCCGAGTTAACAAACGACTTAGAGGTATGGCTAGTAGTCGCTACTGGTTGCTGCAACAAGGCGAAAAATGGCACCTTTCCTTTTAACACCTCGCCAGCTTTTTGGGTGAGTTTTAATCCACCGTATTGTGGTTCTTGGTTGAGAAAGCCTTTTTGGATCAATTGCCGTGCTAACGCCATCCATTGTTTTTTATTAAACTCATTGCCAATATTGTAAGTCGACAACAAATTGTGTTGGTTTTGTAGTACTTTCTCGGCGCTTGAGCCACGTAACACATCTATTATATGGCTTGAACCAAATCGCTGCCCCGTGCGATGCACGCAGGATAGAAATTTTTGTGCTGCAACAGTTAAATCAGATTTTTCTTTTCCTTGATTAGTGCAGTTATCACAATTAGCGCAATTTTCTTTCGCCGACTTTTCACCAAAATACGCTAACAGTGGCGTACGCCTACAATCTTCAGCCTCTGCTAATGCTAGCATTTGGTTGAGATGCATATTGGCCAAACGTTTTTCTTGTTCGTTACTCATCTGGTCGATAAAAAAGCGAATTTTCCCAGTGTCTCCATAACCGAATAAAAGTAAACATTCAGCGTCTAAACCGTCACGGCCTGCACGGCCAATCTGTTGATAGTAGCCTTCTATATTTTTGGGTAAATCGTAATGTAATACATAACGCACGTCAGGTTTATTGATACCCATGCCAAAGGCGATAGTCGCCACAATGATATTTACATCGTCTCGAATGAAACGCTCCTGGTAATCGTTGCGTTTAATACTGCTTAGGCCCGCATGATACGGCAATACAGAAAATCCGTCTTGTTGCAGTTTAGCTGTGAGCTCGTCAACACCTTTTCGAGATTGACAATAGATGATCCCTGATTGCTCAGGGTGTTGCTCGACAAAGTGTTTACATTGAAGATAGGGATTGTCTTTAGGAAGCACACTGATAAATAAATTAGGGCGATCAAAGCTAGAAATGTATTCACTACTCTGAGCGATATTGAGCTGTTGCTTTATATCTTCCCGTACTCTAGGTGTAGCAGTAGCGGTTAAAGCGATACATACCGCTTTAGGGAAACATTCAATTAGACGATTGAGCTGCCGATACTCGGGTCGAAAGTCATGACCCCATTCTGAAATACAGTGGGCCTCGTCTATGGCGATACACGCTACATCACAATTTGTAAGGAGTGCTAAGATATTGGTTTGTAGCGCGGTTTCTGGTGCCAGAAACAACAGTTTAATTTGCTGTTGCTTAAGCGCATCTAGGTTGTTTTGATAATCACTATCAGAAAGCGAACTATTTAGTACGCAAGCTGGAATAGCAAGTTCGTTGAGTTGTCTGACTTGATCTTGCATCAGCGAGATAAGTGGCGAAATGACAATAGTTAAACCGTCAAAAACACTGCCAGGGATCTGATAACACAAAGATTTACCACCACCAGTTGGCATAATTGCCAGCGTATTGCGTCGGTGTAAAACGTTATCAATAATTGCTTCTTGGGATTCGCGAAACTGATCAAATCCAAAAACGTTTTTTAAAATAATGCTTGCTTGATTAATCACTAGGGCTCTTCCTTGCTGCTCTCTCAGAACGGTGGTCTTCTAAGGCTACTTGAAGGATTGAATTGGCAACCAAATCGCCACTATTGATATCAACAGTGGCTTTTAAGTTTATTCAAAAAGATTGCTTTTGAAGACTCCTATAAGGGTTTGCCTTCTTCATCAATTTCAACAATCTCCTCAAACATAGGTTTCAAACTTTCCATTATGGCAGCTTTGTCACCCACAACAACAGTAATCATCTCGTCTAGTTTAAGATGTTTTTTAGCCAAACCATTGAGCTCTTCAATACCTACATTCGCCAGAATCTTATTCTGTTTATCCACAAAACCTTTATCCAGATTATAGGTGATGATTTCAGATAAAAAATTCAGTTTTTGGCGTGGGGTTTCATAGCTACGGGCATCGCGTTGACCTATAGCACTTTTTACAAATTCCAGCTCTTTCACTGTCAGCCCTTGATCGTGAAAGGCTGATATTTCGTTTCTAAATTGCACGATAGAATCAGCAGTGGTGTCGGCACGTACCCCAGCTTGAGCTCGGTAAAAGCCATGAATATCATCTCCGTAGAAGAATGATCTGGCACCGTAGGTATACCCTTTGTCTTCCCTAAGATTGAGGTTAATTCTGCTGTTAAACGCACCACCTAGGTTGTAATTCATCAGATCTGCACGGTAATACTCACCAACCGAGTCATACTTAAGGGCGCGTTTGCCTATACGTATTTCTGATTGTGCCGCTTCTGGCTTGTCTATAAAATACAGGGTACCAGCTTGCAGTTCTGGAAAAGGTTTAATTGCTGGTAATGGGCTACTGTTGCCTTGCCAAATATCTAACGTTTTAAGTGCCTGACTGACGTCCTTCTCACCTAAATTGCTGACTACAATAACGTCTGCATTCGCAGGGCCGAAATAAGCTTCGTAGAACTCAGTTACGTCCTTTAAAGATAATTTTTCGACAGTAGAAATTGTGCCGTTATTAGCATAGGCAAAACTATTGTTGGCACCAAAAACCAACTTATTGAAGACTTCTGTTGCTGTTGTTGACGCGTCCTTTTTAGCTCGCTTCAAAGCTTCAATTTGTTGTTTTTGGAGGCGCAAAAAATCAGCAGAGTCGAATTTAGGCTGGGTTAATTGCTCGATAGCTACCGCAAGTGTTGACTCTAGGTTTTTAGTGAGTGTGCGTATATTAACTGTTGTGAACTTATTATCGGCTGAAAAGTTCACAGTTGAACCCAACTTCTGCAATTGGTTGGACAGGTCTTCGGCGGTGGATTGTTTGGTTGCTTCTTCCATCATCGCCGCTGTGAGCGAAGCAAGCCCAAGCTTGTCTATTGGCTCTCTTGTTTGCCCAGCTGGAATCCGAATTCTTATAGTGGTGGTTGGCACTTCGTCATTTACTGCGCCTAAGACTTTGATGCCAGTCTGAGTGCTTAGCTGGTAAATATCCGGCACACTGACACTTGGGTTTTGACCCGAAGCAGGGATCAGCGAACGGTCAAAATCAGAAGTACCAGGACGCAATACTAGTGAGTCATCTTCGATGTTTTTGGGGATATTTCTGTCATAACGTTGCCATGTATCTGGCTTGATTATTTGTTGTGCTTGACCATTGGGTACTATGCTCATGATCACTCCATGATTACCCTTAATGTATTTTTTATAGACACGCATCACATCATCTTGGCTGACGTTTTCATAACGAGCCACGTCTTCACCAATAGCGTCAGGGTTGTCTCTAAAGGTTTGATAGCTTGCCAATTGAGCCACTTTGCCCGAAACACTTTCTAAACCATAAATTAGACCAGATACGATGTCAGCTTTTACCCGCTGAATATCATCTAACTTAGCACCACCACGACTCTCAAACTCATCCAATGAAGCGCGAGTAATAGTTTCTAGTTCCGCTAAAGTAGTACCTGGTGTAGGCAAAGCAAAAATACTAAATTGGCAACTGAGTTCAGCACAGCCATGACTAGCATTAGCTTGCACTGCCTTGCCGTTCTTAACCATGTTTTTGTACAACAATGAGGTTTTCCCCGTTCCTAATATATACATCAATACATCAAGTGGCGCCTCGTCAGGATGATTGAGGTGAACTGTGGGATAAGACATATACATCAAAGGCAAAGACACATTGTCTTGCATAGAAATATAACGATCTTTGTCCAAAGTAACGGGGTGATATATTGGATCAGCCACTTCAGGGCCGCGGGGTATTCCTCCAAAATACTTTTTGACCCAAGCTAAAGTTTGCGCTTCATCCAAGTCACCGCCTATGGTCAAAGTGGCATTGTTAGGACCATACCAGCGAAGAAAGAATTTTTTTAAGTCATTAAGATTGGCGCGATTTAGGTCTTCAATATAACCGATAGTAGACCAAGAATAAGGATGCCCTTCAGGGAATAGTGCTTCGTTGACTCTTTCTCGTAACAGTCCATAGGGACGGTTATCATAATTTTGACCACGTTCGTTTTTAACTGTTTCCCGTTGGTTTTCGAATTTTTGTTTAGTCACCGCATCAAGAAAAAATCCCATACGATCTGCTTCTAACCACAGCATACGCTCTAATTGATTAGAAGGAACGGTTTCATAATAATTGGTGCGATCTTGGTTAGTAGAACCGTTTAGGGTGCCACCAGATTCTGTGATCAGTCCAAAATGTTGTTCATCAGCTACATTTTCGGAGCCTTGAAACATCATGTGTTCGAAAAAGTGTGCAAAACCTGATCTGCCCGGTTCCTCACGCCCAGAGCCGACATGATAAGTCACATCAACATGCACAAGTGGGTCTGAATTATCAGAATGTAAAATAACGGTTAGCCCATTGTCGAGCTGGTATTTTGAAAACGGGATACTAATTTCAGCGTCTTTTTTCTCAACACTGGTAATTTTTTTAAAGCCCTGTGGTATCACCTTGGATTGTTGTTGCTCAGTATCAAGTTGACTCACTTCTTTCTGAGAATTTTTTACATCGCAAGCAGACAGGCAAAAAAGAGCCGAAATACTTGCGATGAATAGAATTTGTTTTTTCATAAAAATGCTTTTACCCGTTTTTTGCTTACTAGATGTGATGATTACATAGCTTGAAGGGCAGAGATAATACACACTACAGATTCAAAAATCTCGAATCACTATTTGTACTCGTATTGATATAATAGCGGAAGCCCCCTAAGCCAAGGTTGGAGTGTTTTAACAAGGGCGACTATTTTTCTGTACGCGTTGAAATTAATAACTACTACATTTCATGATGCGTTTTAGTTTAAACTTGTCGCAGTTTTAGAGTAGTAGTGGTGATTTGCTGTATGTTTTCGACATTTTTTTCCTCTTTGTTTGGTGCAATTTCAATATTAGGATATTTCTTTAATACCCTTTTTTGGTTGATACCCATTTTAATTTGTTCATTTTTTAAATTAATCCCAATTAAAATATGGCAAACATTTATGTCTTATTTGTTAGATGGGTGCGCAACCTTTTGGATTTCAGTCAATAGCGCCAATCAGAATTTATTTAGCCGCACTAAATTTGAAGCAACAGGACTAGAAGGGTTAAGCCCTAAAGATTGGTATTTAGTGATATCTAACCACCAATCATGGGTTGATATTTTAGTGCTACAGCGAGTCTTCAATCATAAAATTCCTTTCCTGAAGTTTTTCCTCAAAAAAGAACTGATTTGGGTACCCTTCCTTGGTTTGGCTTGGTGGGCGTTAGACTTTCCTTTTATGCATAGATACAGCAAAGCCTTGTTAGCCAAAAAACCTCATCTAAAAGGTAAAGACTTAGAAAACACTCGAAAAGCTTGCGAAAAGTTTGTTTTTAAACCCGTCAGTATTATGAATTTTGTAGAAGGCACGCGTTTAACTGAACATAAAAGAGCTCGCCAAGGCGCTGCGTTTCAGCACTTACTTAAACCTAAGGCGGGTGGCATGGCGTTTGTATTAGGCGCCATGGGAGAGCAATTGCATAAACTTCTAGATGTGACGATTCACTATCCTGAAGGCACACCAACTTTCTGGGACTTTGTGTGCGGAAAAGTTAATAAAGTTCAGGTACAGGTCAAAGTATTGTCTATTCAAGACTTAATTAGTAACGATACCTTTGGAGCTGACTATTTCGACGACCACAAACAAAGGGTCAAATTTCAGCGTTGGCTTACCGAGTTATGGGAACAAAAAGACCAGGACTTACAGGCGCTTTCTGAACAAAAACCTCAAAATGTTTAGTGTGTTACCGAGTTTTATCGTCTATCCGCTGCATCTAACATTACAAATGTTAAGCCTAGCGTTTTGGGCGATAAACATTATTTTGCTAGGTTTCATTAAGTTTTTGCTACCTTTCTCATTTGTTTCTAAACCGATTAATATTGTTCTCAACTTCATGATGTGCGCGTTTGGTTTTTGCAGCGTGACGCTAATAAAAATGATGAACAAGGTGGAATTTGACTATGTTGTTGACGGACAACTTAGTCAAAAAGAATGGTATCTCATCATCTCAAATCACCTAAGCTGGCTAGATATTATTCTATTAACGGATTTTGCTGCAGGGAAAATACCTGCTCCAAAATTTTTTCTTAAAAAAGAGTTAATTTGGCTTCCTTTTGTTGGCCTTGGCGCATGGGCACTGGATATGCCTTTTATGCAGAGGTATAACAAAGCTTTCTTGCAAAAGAACCCCCATTTGCGTGGAAAAGACATAGCAACTACTAAGAAATCTTGCGAAAAATTTCGACAACTGCCTACCACTGTTATCAACTTTGTGGAAGGTAATCGTTTTACTCCCGAAAAACAAAAGCTGAAACAAGGTCCATTCACAAATTTGTTGCCACCTAAGGCTGGCGGAATTGCATTTACGCTTGCCACCATGGGAGAATTATTCACAAGCGTGCTAGACATTACGGTAATCTATCCCGATACAAAAGGCAGCCCAATGCATGCAATGTTAAGCGGCCGCCTAAAAAGGGTGATTGTGAGAGTCAATGTGCACCCAGTAACAGATGAAATCGTGGGTGATTATTTTAACGATGAAAACTTTAAACAAGGTTTTCAAAGTTGGTTAAACTCGGTTTGGCATAACAAAGATAAACTAATATCTGAATTAAAAGAGACAAATTAAGTGCTAAATAATCAATTCCTTACTGACAGCCTGATTTCCGCTTTAGCGCATTTAGGATTACAAACAACACCTGATGATTGGTTTTTCCAAAGTATTGCTTTGACCGGAATATTAATTTTTGCAGGCTTAAGCAGCTGGATCACTAAAAGCATACTCAATAGCAGTCTCAGAAAATTAGTCAGTAAGAGTAAAAACGGTTTCGACGATGAACTTCATGAACATGGCTTTTTTAGGCGTATCGGACATATTATTCCCGCCTTAGTTATTTATCTATTTAGCCAGCTATTAATTGAGAACCCGTCTTTACTCGCCTTCTTACAGAAGTCCTCGATTATCTATTTACTTGTTTCTACAGTAATGGCTATCAGTGCATTACTGAATACAGTTGAAGACACTTACAACGCATCAAGTTTAGCCAAAAAAGCGCCAATCACTGGTTTTATTCAAGTGGGTAAATTGTTTGTAGTGATCATTGCTGGATTATTAATAATTTCTAACTTAATGGACAAATCCCCATTACTTCTGCTGTCGGGATTAGGGGCATTAACTGCGATCCTATTACTATTATTTAGAGATACGATATTAGGCTTTGTAGCGGGTATTCAAATAGCAGCAAACCGTATGGTCAACACCGGTGACTGGATTGAGATGCCGAACTTCGGTGCTGACGGTGAAGTATTGCAAGTGGGGCTGACTACAGTAAAAGTGCAGAATTGGGATAAAACAGTTTCGACCATTCCCACTTATACTTTGATAACGGATTCGGTGAAAAACTGGCGAGGCATGTCAGAAAGTGGCGGGCGCCGTATCAAACGTTCATTAAATATTGATATTCAAAGTATCCGCTTTTGCGATCAGGATATGTTGGATGAATTCGCAAAGATTCGTTATATAAAAAGTTATATCCAAGCCAAACTCGAAAAACTGCAGCGCTTCCACAGCGAACAACACATTGACACCACTGATTTAGTCAATAGCCGCAGGCTTACCAATATAGGTACGCTGCGCGCCTATATGCAATCGTATTTAGAAAATCACCCCGATATTAACAAAGACATGACACTTATGGTTCGTCAAAGACCTCCAACTGAACTTGGAGTACCACTAGAAATTTACTGTTTTTGTAGCAATAAAAATTGGGTGGCTTATGAAGGAATTCAAAGCGATATTTTTGACCACTTACTGGCCATTTTGCCAGCTTTTAGACTAAGAGCCTATCAACGTGTGAGTGATAGACCCTAATTTTCTAAATCTAACCCTAGGCTGTGACTAGTGCGTATACGAACACCGCGAATAAAGCCAAAGCAGCCACACCAAAAAAGCTATATTCAACTTTAGACTGCATGACATTATGACCTTCTGGTGTAGGTAAAAAGCTCATAATGAGACTGCTAATACCTAAAACAAAGGTAATTAAAGTAAAGCCAAATAAAATGGGTTCATGCCAATTGCTCATTAGTTAATTCCTATGTATGTAAAACTGCGTATATTATGCACCAAAACATGCAAATCCCAAAAGACATAAAAACTAAATATCCTCGTTAAAAGTTCCAAGACTAGTGGCACAAAGTCTCATTTATTAGTGATTTTCACTAAATTCAACTCAAACAATTGTTAGACTGCGGATTAAAAGCACTGTAAGACACTGTTTTATATGAACTTTATCTTTTGGCCTAAGCCTTGCTCTGTTTACCGAGTCAATCAGACCCACTTAGGAGAATATTATGCGTACCACGATTCTTGCAGTAGCGTTAACTTGCTGTTCAGTTCCAGCATTGGCAAATCAGTGTAACGTTGAGTTTAGCGGCAACATGCAATTAGAAAACAATGTGTTGGCAGTGACATTAGACAACAATACTCAGCTTACTATCGCTGAAGATAAAACCTTATACGTTGACGGTGTTGCATTAACACTGGATACGCAACAACAACTTTGGGTAGATAATTATTATGACGGTATCAGTCAAGCAGCGCCACAAGCTGCAGCAATCGCTACAGAAGCTGTCGCATTGGCGAGTACCGCTTTGAACGAAGTGTTTACTGAACTATTGGGTACTGATAATACTGCACTGGCTGACTTGTCAGATAAATTGCAGGATCTTGACCAGCAAATCCAATACAACTTTTATTCTGAAAATGGCGACATTCGATTGCATTCCGAGTCATTTGAAAATGGCGAATTTTTTGGGCACCAATGGGAAGCACAATTCGAAGATGCAATCGAAAGCTTAGTCACAGAGTCAATCGGACACATAATGGTGGCCATAGGTACACAACTTATATTTAACGGCGGCGATATGGATAGGTTCGAACAAAAAATGGAACGTTTTGGCGAACAAATGGAACAAAAAATAGAATACCAAGCAGAGGCTCTAGAAGAACAAGCCGAACAATTATGTACCACCCTTGCTAAAGTTGACACTGCAGAAAACCAGTTACAAATGCACATCAAACAACTTTCTGGCCTTGATGTCATTCAAGTTAGTCATGATTATAAGGCAATGTGATAACTTAGGGTTACCTTACCCTTAGACAAGAAGTAATCATGCAAATTGCAATTGTAGGATGTGGTTGGTTAGGACAACCCCTTGGTTTAAGTTTACAAAAAAGTGGCCACAATATTGTGGCCACTAGTCGTTCTGAAACTGGCTGTGAAAAAATCAAGACACTGGGATTTAAAGGGTTACAGTTCAATTTAGGTGACAAACTATCAGATAACTACCTTGAACCTATTTTTAACTCTGATTTATTAATTTTAAATATTCCAGTGGGGCGAAGAAGCAATACAAGTGAGAACTTCGTTGCCAATACCGACGACTTATTAAAACGCCTAGTCACAAGCAAAGTTAAGAGGGTAGTTTTTGTCAGTACGACTTCGGTTTATGGCGACCAAAAAGCAGTAGTAACTGAACATTCCGCAACCCGTCCCAATACTCAATCTGGCCACATCAACTTACAAATTGAAGAGCTTCTACAAAAATATTTTACCTCAAATGCCACTACAATAAGACTTTCTGGCCTAGTGGGCAAAGATAGGCATCCTGTAAACTATCTGACAGGAAAAACCGAATTAGCAGCGCCCAAATCCCGAGTTAACTTAGTGCATCAAGCAGACGTAATCCAAAGCATTGAAAGTATCATTAAAAATGAAATTTGGGGACAAACATTGCTATTAAGTGCAGCTGAACACCCTACCAGAAAAGAGTATTACACTTGGGCAGCTAAGCAACTCAAATTAGCGATTCCACAATTTATCGACGAACCCGAACCATCAGAGGGCAAGATAATCAATGCAACGGCGAGTTTAAGTCTATTGGGAATAACACTTCAATATCCCAGCCCCTACGATATGTTGTGAATCACAAGGCCCCGCTTGTTTAATCGCTCATTTAAAACTGATTTAGTATTTAGTCTAACAAATGTATATGACCATTTTGAGCTGTGAGTTCAACTGGTCAGTGCAAATCACGCTAATTGACGCTGACCTTATGAATATAGAAAGGGTTTCTTTTGGTTGATTAATGGTATATTTTATTTACCGCCATTGTGTATTCAAAAACACCTGCAAGTTGGCGTTTACTCAATATAAGGGATTTAGTCACTTTTAAAAATTTAAAAAGGGGTTGAGAAATGTTGAAGTTTAATTTGTCTTTAGTTTTTCTGTTGGTACTTAGTTTATCTGGGTGCGGCATACTTCCTTTCGAAACAGCGATTAAGGAAAATCATTTTAGATTCGAAAACTTTAAGAGGGATATGGATGATGATCTAGAGTACGTTTATTTAATGTGTTCTCACAAAAAGCCCATCCATTGGCAGCAGCCAAAACAGTATGAGAGTGGCAAGCATAACTTGTGGGTAATGGTTGAAACCTTCCAACGCGACATTCCTATTAGTTATAAGACTGCGGTCGTAAATTTCGACGTAGATTTGCAAGCCGATAAAAGCTATATGTTGAATAGAAAAATCGTTAAACGTAAAGCGTTACTGTGGATCCAAGAAGTAGATACCGGTTTAATTGTTTCGGACGTTTTATCAGCTGAACTTAAACACCCTATATCATATGATTTTCTTGAGAAAAGAAAACAATGCAAAACTGGAACCGTTTAGTTATTAAAGCTCACCTTATGAGTTAGGTTAGAGTCAGTTTAAGTTAGTAAAAGCGACTTTCGCTAATGACAGCAAAGTCGCTTAGTGTTAACCAGTTAAACCTAACGAATAAAAACGGTTAGACTCAGATTCCAATTATAAAAAAGCCAAACCCATTAGGGTTTGGCTTGACTACTTATTCTAGAATGAGGTATTCGTTCTAACTACAGCTCATTCTGGACTTAACCAATGAGGGCCGCACCGAAATACTTTAAGGCGATGGTGTTGATAAGCACTAACAGTAAAATAACCGGAATAAAAGTTCCTACCGAGAAATCGACATAACGTTCAAACCAACTATGCTCATAATTAGGCGAACCTTGATCTAGTTCTTTATTGAAATTTGCTTTCTTCCAACGGTAAATAACGAAAATACATATCAGTAAACCATTAAGTGGCAAAATGGTGTCGTAAAATACGTCAACTATCACATCAAAGAACGATTTGGATTGTCCCGCGTAACTAATAAACCCCGTAAAAAAGTCTAACATTCCAAAAGATGTGGCAGCCATTAGTGAGAAAACGACCAAGAGTAATCCCATCCAACCTAGTGCCTTGTGACGACTGAATTTTTTCTCTTCCATTAATGCTGCTACCGGCACTTCAAATATTGAAACAATGGACGTAATAGCAGCGAACAATACCAACAAGAAGAAGAAACTGGCAACCGCGCTGGCACCTGCATAGCCAATAGTGGCTTGTAGTGCTAAAAATATTTTAGGTAAAAATGTAAATATCATACCTACAGAAGAGTCACTTAAGTCATTGGTGTTGATATCGGGGTTGAAAGAAAACACCGCTGGCAAAATCAGCAAACCCGCAATAAAAGCAACGGCAGTATCTAAAAGAGCGACCATCTTTGCTGAACCCGGTACGTCGGTCTTTTTGTCTAAATAAGACCCATAAGTGATCATGATCCCCATACCTAATGATAACGAAAAGAATGCTTGCGATAATGCGCCATTCACTACAGCAGCGTTGATTTTACTGAAATCAGGTATCACGTAATATTTCACACCCTCGAAAGCATTATCTAGGGTCAGTACAAAAATAACTAAGGCAACCAGCATAATAAACAAGGTAGGCATCATAAACTTCGCGGCTTTTTCAATACCTTGTTTTACACCACCTTGAAGAATGAGATAAATAATGGCTAATACTGCAACCATGTAATAAAACAAATCAAAGCCATTAATAAAGGAGCCAAAAGTATTTGGGTCCGCTAACATCTCGAGATTACCTGTTACCGAATGAAACAAATAACCGAATATCCAAACGGTGATAACTAAGTAAAAAACGGCAATCATAAAAGGGGTGATAATCGACAACCAACCAGCTATTTTCCAGCCTTTGTGGCCATTCGACATAGATGAATAAGCGCCTAGTGGATCTTTGCGGCTATTTCTACCTACAGACATTTCAGCCAACATCACAGGTAAACAAATAAAGGCCACAAAAATCGCGTAAATTAACAAAAATGCGCCACCACCATTTTTGGTAGCAGCAACAGGGAAGCCAACCATATTACCAATGCCTACAGCCGAACCCGCTGCAGCTAGAATAAAACCTAAACGTGAACCAAACTGTTCGCGAGGTGCGCTCATAACCTATCCTTTTTATTTTTATAATTTTGCTAGATATTAACAGCAGATTTTCAGAAAGTCTTTTATGTTGCCAATGCATTGCTCATAAAAAGTAGTAAAAAATCTTTACAGCTAAGGTTGAAGCTTCACCATGGAATATCTCGGCCTTGCCAATCAATATAATGGGGGCCATTTTCAGGGCTTAGGCTAGGAATGATTCTAAGTAATTGTGTAACAGTAAAATCTGCAGTAAATAACTTGCCTTCAGGTACGTTTGACTGAAAGGGTTGTGATAAATTCGTAGCTACTGTGCCTGGATGATAACTAACCAAGCAAATATTTTTTGCCCGCCTTTGACATTCAATTTGCGCACATTTTATCAACATATTTAGTGCAGCTTTACTGGCACGGTATCCATACCAACCACCCAACTGGTTATCTTCAATACTTGCGACCCTAGCACTAAAAAACACTAGTGTAGAAGGTTGTGCTCCTTTGAGTAATGCTTCAACGTGTTTTAACCACAGTGCTGGTAAAATGCTATTCACGGTGAAATAGTAATTAAGTTGTTGCGATTGAATATCTTCTAAGCGTTTTTCGGGTTTGACTTTAAGATTATTAGGGCCAATAGTTTGTAACGCGCCAATGCAACAGACCACCAGCGTAAATTGAATCCCAGAATCTTTGAGTTGTTGGCAATATTCAGATACTAGTGTCTCATTTTCAGAATCAAGAGTATGGTAATTCACGCCTTTGACGGGTCCTTCAGGAAAGGTCCGTGAAACCCCATAGACATTTTCATAGCATCCTGATTCGATAAGTTGTTTAACCAAGGTTTTGCCTATGCCCCCTGAGGCACCGATTACCAAAGCATTACCCTTAAACATCTGGTGATCCTCGGTTAATCTGGCAAGGTTGACAGCTTTTTTTACCGGTCAATACATAAGATATTCGATAGCGGTTTTTGGCAAATAAATTATATGCCCTATCAGCAAACCAACGTATCACTGGCCAGCGCAGTGGCGCGTATACCCAACCCTTCCCTACTAAGCACCATGCTAAGTACGTGACATCTAATCCACTGATTAATTCTCCATTCGGCAAATAGCCGTGAATACGAGCATTTAACGACTGCCAGTCAAGTTGTGGATATTCCTCGAAAAACGAAGGCGCTTGTATGTCGACAAAAGTGATAGTGTGTTGTTTATCCAACTGCTTCAATTTTTTCATTTCGAGTAAACACAATGGACAATATCCATCATAAAAAATAGTAAGTGAGGTGTGTTGCTGCATTTAATTACTTTGCACCTTTGCTTGAGTTCATTGAGTTAGTCGGATTCAATTACAGATACGGAAAAAGATGACGAGTGGTTTACTTTGTCTCAACCTTTTTGTGCTAACAGGCCTCGTTTTTTAATTAGGAAATCCCTCTCAATACTATTTTTAGTTAGACCAATAGCCTTAGAGATTGAGCAGTAGGCTTTTTCAGATAACAGCAAACGGCTTTCTAGTTCAGCGCAAGCAGCGTGATATGGTTGATAGTGTTGCAAGGCCCCACTAAGCGCTAACACATCTGAATAGGCCTGCTGGACTTGTCCTGCATTTGCTTTTGCGATACCAAGGTTTAAAGCAATGACAGGAGAAGGCTGCAGCTGTAATAAACTCATGTACAGCAATTGTATTTGTGGCCAATCAGTGGTTTCCCAACTTTTTGCTTTAGCATGCAACGCACTGATTGCAGCTTGAATTTGATAAGGTCCTCGCTGCTTAAATTGCAAAGCTTGCTGAATAAACTGATTAGCTTGTTCAATCTGTTTTTGATCCCAAAATGATCTATCTTGCTGCTCTAAAGGAATGTAAGGCTCAACATCAGAACAGCGAGACAATCGGCGCGAGTCGTGAAATAACATTAGAGCAGCTAAACCCAGCACCTCGGGGTTTGGTATTAATTTGACCATTACCAAGCTCAATCTGACGGCTTCACTTGCTAAATCAAGCCTTGTTAAGGATTGCCCTTGGTACGCCGTATAGGATTCGTTATAGATCAAATAGATGACTTTTAATACAGATGGTAATCTAACGGAAAGCTGTTCTGATTTAGGCACTTCGTAGCTGATTCCAGCATCTCTTATTTTCTTTTTAGCACGGGTAATACGCTGACCAATAGCCGCTTCAGATGTAAGGTAAGCTCGGGCAATTTCGCGCACTTCCAAACCGCATAAAGTACGCAGCGTTAGTGCCACTTGTGCCTCTTCATTTAACGCAGGATGACAACAGGTAAAAATTAATCTCAACCTCTCATCAGGTACTTCATATTCTGTTTCAGCAATTGTATCCGAGTCCACATAAAGTGACTCTTCTATCAGTCGTAATTTTTGGTCATTTTTCTGGGATTGTTGTTGCCGCAATTTATCGATTAATTTGCGCTTGGCGACTAAGTGTAACCAAGCGCCAGTATTTGAAGGAACGCCTTGAATAGGCCATTTAGAAGCAGCTTGTTCACAAGCGTCCTGTAGGGCATCTTCTGCTAGCTGCAAATCCCGAGACCAATACGCCAAAGAGGCTAACACTTTGCCAGATTCAGCGCGAAAAATTCGCGCTAGATTATTCATTGACCAAAGACCCTGTCTTTTAAATCGCGATCACGGTTTACGTACTTTTACTGATCAAATACCATCACCGGTCTGACTTCTATGGTCCCATATCGTGCGCTAGGGATTTTTGCCGCCCATTCAAGGGCCTCATCTAAATCTTTGCACTCCAATAAATAATATCCACCAAGTTGCTCTTTGGTTTCGGCAAAAGGACCATCAATCACTTTAGATTGACCATTTCGAACTCTCACTGACGTGGCAGTGCTGATGGGCTCTAACGCGTTGCCACCATGCATAATACCCGCCGTATCAAGCTGCTCTTCAAATACCTGATATTGAGCTATCAAAGTTTCCATATCCACATCATCTTGATCTTCACCAGCATAAATCAAAGCTAAAAATTGCATAAATTTTTCCTTATAAAATGAATAGAAGTAAGAAACAAAACATGTCTCTCATCATAACGTCGAAGCAGCTGAGTGTATTCAGACACAATTTACAAGAAACTTACTATTTTTACGCCATAAGTGATAGAGGCTAACAATAGAAGCTGATGTTTGGTAAAACGATTAAGTTAAGCAGTGAACCAAAGAAACGAAGACTTTTACGGTACCGGGGATTATCAATTTTTAATGACAAACCGCTATTCAGTTGCGCTATTAGGCACACTGAACAACAGCAAAGCTGAATTACGGATATTACAATTGATGGCTCGAACTAGTCGAACCATTTAGCTTGTATGGGCACACTGAATAACAGTGGAGCAAACATTTCGTAATGAGGACGATTTTGTTCACACTTAACATTGTTTAGGTACATTGCCTTCCAAGGATCGTTAATTAACCAAAGTGTATCGCCGATAACTGCCACTCCCTCAATTGAAGCGTTATCCATAGCTTCGTAATTTCCACATTCTTGGTTAGCTGCCTGAACCTCTGCAAAAAACGTCATAGGAACAATGACCGTCTCTTTTTTGCCCGATAAATCCACCACCCATAAGGTCTCATCGTTTCTGGCGGCTGCAAGTAAAAACTCTCTGCCATCGGGTGTTTGATAATAATCCATGCCATTGATGGGATGATTCCCAGACTCAAAAGCTGGGAGCTTCAAGCTAAACTGAGTGACTTCTGCAAATTCATCCGTTTGCCAAAATTCGTCATTCATTGTTAGCGAAAGTATTCTCGCTTGTTTCTGGGAATCTTTCTCAACCCCTAAATACAACGTTCTATTCTGGCCAAATGCGAGGGCTTCGACACCGTCGTTAGGGAAATCACCAATCTGCATATCCGCGGTAAATTGAATTGGGCGCGCGTGTGTCATCAAAACGGTATTATTGGATTGTAATTCGAGCCTAACCAACAAAGTTGGATATTGCGTCGAGCCGGAGTTTAGGTATTTTTGTTGGCATACCTGCGGCATGGGCTCAGCATATGATCCATCTTCGGTCACGATATAAAATACTTTATCGTCGTCAGGATCAACAACCAAAGACTCTAAATCTGGATTATTAGAAATATAAGGGGCGAAGCAGCTCGATTTTAGCCCTTCAGATAGCACCATTGGAAAATCAGGGCCGTTTAACAACGCTTTATCGGCTATGATAGACCGCAATCGCAAACGTTGTGTGATGTCGGCACTACGATCGCTTAAAGTCAACAAGCCATCACGCCATTTAACTAAACCTGATGTTTGAGGGTTAAGCATGACTTGACCATTTTGCTCAGTGATCCAATGACCATTAACTAGCAAATTTTGCTCTGCTTTTTTATCCGATTCGTGCTTTACCGGTTGATCCGATTCTGGGCCTTTTCCGCAGCTACTAATTAATAAACTGCCAATCCCTATGATAAAACCCACATATGCTCTCATATACGGTCTGTTCTCACTGTTACAAACGATTAATTAAGCAAATTAGTTTACCCTACCCCAATTCATGAAGAAATATAAAACTAACCATTTGGTCATTAATTATATGGGTTGTTGCGCCTTACCTATTTTGACTAGATATAAAAAGCCGCGAAACAAAGTATTTTTTGTATAATGTCTCAGTATCAAGACTCATTTGAGGAGTATTTAATTCGATGAAAATCACTTGGCTCATAGTGTTAATAAGCTGGTCCTTTTCTGTCGCAGCTTCGCCGACAACACAAGTACAAGAATTTATCGCTGCTTACAACCAGCATGATATAGAAAAAATGCTTGAAAAAACCGCTCAAGAAGTAAAATGGTTGTACAACATAAATGACAAAATATTGATAGAAACAGATAACAAAGATGCGCTACGTACTGCAATGATTGCGCATTTTAAGCAACAACCCAACGCCCGCTCACAGATAAAAAGCTCACTTGCACTTGGCAACACGGTTGCGGTTGTAGAGGAAGCATTTTCTAACGACGGGGCGAGCTCTCAATGTGCGTTGTCTATTTATCAACTGAAACAAGACCTAGTTCAATCTGTCACCTATTATGCTGCCACCGCCTGCGAACCATGATTTTTCACATTGCTAAAACTTCGATTAAGATTCAATGAATAACAAAGAACTGAAAATTGGCCTATTTTACGGCTCAACCACCTGTTACACCGAGATGGCCGCCGAGAAAATACAAACGCAGCTCCATCACCTAACCGGTTATGCCTGTGTTGAATTATTCAATATCAAAGACACTACATTATCCAAGACCGAGCAGTTTGATATTCTTATACTTGGTATTTCCACTTGGGATTTTGGAGAGCTACAGGAAGACTGGGAAGCCACTTGGCAAGATATAAAAACCTTAAACTTGGCAGGCAAAACCGTAGCCATATTTGGTTTGGGTGATCAACTTGGCTATGCTGAGTGGTTTCAAGACGCAGTAGGCATGTTGCACGATGAACTGCTAGTACTCGATTGCGACGTTATTGGCTATTGGCCCAATCAAGGATATGAATTTTTAGCCTCAAAAGCGCTGACAGAAGACAAAAACTTTTTTGTTGGCTTATGCCTTGACGACGAGAACCAATATGAACTAACCGATGAACGTATCAACAATTGGTGCAACCAGTTAATCACTGAAATAAAATTACTTTAGTAGCATACTTTGCACAGCTCAGAGTCTCGACTTCACAAACCCTACTATCGAAACGGCCCTTCTCACCGTGATGGAGCTGATGTAAGTTTTCAAGATATTGTAAAAATCTTTGGTTTTCGTACCGTCACCATTGGTAAATGGGTCACGACTCAAGAACAACAAATTGCAGCCAATCTATTTTTTGATGCTTTGTGTGATTTGATGGACATATTACAAGTTCCAGAAGCAGTTATTTCACTTAATGGCAGTTTGTCGCTCGCTTTTGGCAGCGGGGGAAGAAAACATAGTAGTGCTCATTATGAGTCTACCACCAAAAAGTTAGCCCTTGCGAAAAACGCCGGAGGAGGTGCATTAGCCCATGAGTGGTTTCACGCCTTTGATCATTACATCTGTGACAAGCTGTTTGCTAAAACTACCTCTATGCAGTTTGCTTCGCAGTGTTGGTTACAAGATAAGCAACAAATCCCACATTTATTAAATGAAAAACTCAGTCTGTGTTTTGAAAGTATTTTTCTTTCCACAAATAAATGCCAACCAAATGAATTTGTAAACCGCAGTGCCCAAGCAGACAAAATCCTAAAAATATTTTATTATGCTCGTCCACAGGAGCTTGTTGCACGTGCCTTTGAGGCCTGTATTCAAGACCATCACATTAAAAATGCGTTTTTGGTGCAAGGCACTACACAAAGCCCAGAAGCTAAGATGGGGATCTACCCTGATAAAGGACTCAGAATAATTTTTTCTAAAAACCTACTGGATTATTTTTATCATTTGGGGCACGCTATGGCTAAGTCGAAAAACATTAAATAGAAGTATTTTGTTAATTAGAAGCTAATTAATAGATGTTCTAAAGTCTATCTGCCTTTATACTAGGCAGTCTCGTTTTAACCCAATTGGCGATTTATACCGATGAAAAGAAAAAAGCACGGCAGTTCTGACGACGAAGCTGCAATTGATATGACTCCCATGTTGGACATAGTGTTCATCATGCTTATCTTCTTTATTGTTACCACTTCCTTTGTGAAAGAAAAGGGTATTGAAGTTAATCGTCCTAAAGATTCTAATACGCCTCCACCACCTACCAATGTGAAGTCATTGGCGATTCGAGTGGAAGAAGATGGCACTATTGTTGTTAATGGCCGTCAAGTAGACATACGCCGCGTTGAAGCCAATATTCAAAGCTTCTTAGCAGAAAACAACCAAGACTCAGCAGCTGTTCAGGCTCATCCAAAAGCTAAGCATGGTGATGTTACTGAAGTTATCAACGAAGTGAAAAAAGCCGGTATAGCAAACGTTTCGGTTTTAGTGGCTAACTAAAAGCACTAAGTTTAGAAATTAAGAAGGCCGCTAGTTATGGATAGCGGCCTTTTTTTATTTTAAAATCGGTTACAAGCTTTAGGATATTTGAGCTTTTTAAGGCCTATCAAAAAATATAAAAATCACTCAAGATCAAGAGGCTCTGGCGAAAGTATAATCCCCGTAGTATCCGCGTATAAATGATCTTCTGGTAAAAACGTCACACCACCAAAATTAACCGCCACGTCTATTTCACCAAATTCTTGATCATCAGCACTAACCGGAATTGACGCAATAGCATGAATACCAATGTTGATATCTTCTAGATCCTCTACTTCACGCACACTGCCATAACACACAATGCCTTCCCAACCGTTATCAAATGCCAGTTGCGCGGCACTAGAATCAATCAAAGCTCTTCGCATAGAGCCACCACCATCAATCAACAACACTTTGCCTAAACCTGGCTGCTCTAAGGCTTTTAGAACTAATCCCTTGTCTTCAAAACATTTGATGGTAGTAATTTCGCCACCATAAGAAGATCGCCCGCCAAAACTCACAAACATGGGTTCAACCACGTCAACACTGTCGGCAAAAACATCACAAAGAGTAGAAGTATTGTAATCCATGTTTGTTCCAAATTTAGGTTAGTGAAGTTTTAGTATACTGCTAGCGTGCAGCAAATCCAGCCTAAACATATTTTATGTCGTGCTTTAGTTCTGATATAAAATTTTACCTAAATTATTGCTTAATGTGTTCAATACCAAAAAATCCACTTTGTTTTGCAACACATTTTATTACCACTAAAACATGGTTTTAGTGGTAATAGTATTGACTCAAGTACCGAGTATTGGCACCAGTTACGGATAGTTATGTCATATTGCATAAAATACATGATTCTAGCCCAAGAACTCTTTGTTTTTACCTTAGGTAATGACATTATTACGACCTAAAAATTAATTGAGTTGTTGTGATGACAAACAAAGTAAAATTTAAAGCGATGGGAGTAACATTATTAGTAGTTTTGTTACTTACTGCATGCGGCCAAAAACGTGCTTTATATTTGCCTGAAGAACCCGCTACAAACAACAGCTCACAAGACTCTCAACCATCAACTGAGTCTACCGAAAAAGGAGAAGATTGATTGGACTACTTTGCCTACAAAGATCAACAACTGTTTGCTGAAGACGTATCCCTAGAAAGCGTAGCTCAACAATACGGTACACCTTGTTATGTCTATTCAAAGGCGACAATTGAACGACATTGGCTGGCTTTTAATAAAGCTGCAGGCAGTCAGCCACATTTGGTTTGTTATGCAGTTAAAGCTAACTCAAATTTGGCGGTTTTAAATGTTTTAGCCAAACTGGGGTCTGGCTTTGATATTGTGTCTGGTGGCGAGCTTACGCGGGTATTAAAAGCCGGCGGTGATCCTAGCAAAATAGTGTTTTCAGGAGTGGGCAAAACCCATGAAGAAATTGCCTTAGGGTTACAACACAATATTAAATGTTTTAATGTTGAGTCCCGTAGTGAGTTAGCACGTATTAACGAAGTAGCTGAGCAAGCAGGCAAAAAAGCGCCTATTTCTATTCGGGTCAATCCTGATGTAGATGCTAAGACTCACCCATATATTTCTACAGGCCTTAAAGACAACAAGTTTGGGGTCGAACGCCAACAAGCTATCGAAATTTACCAATATGCCAACAGCTTACCCTTCTTGAATGTGGTAGGTATTGATTGCCACATTGGCTCCCAACTAACCGATTTAACGCCTTTTATTGATGCGCTAGACATTTTGTTAGCCTTGATTGATGAGTTGGCTACACAGAATATTCACATACAACACCTTGACGTAGGTGGCGGATTAGGTGTGACCTATGATGATGAAAAACCGCCACATCCCGACCAATATACACAAGCCATTGCCGAGCGATTGGTTGGTCGAGAAGAGTTATTACTTATCTTTGAACCTGGACGGGCTATCATGGCCAATGCAGGTGTATTATTAACTAAGGTGGAATTTTTAAAACAAGGCGCTGAGAAAAACTTCGCTATTGTTGATGCAGCAATGAATGACCTGCTTCGTCCAGCACTTTATTCAGCATGGCAAAGTATCATTCCACTTAACACCGCTGTTACTAGGCCAAAAGCAATTTATGATGTAGTTGGTCCAATTTGTGAAACCGGTGATTTTCTTGGTAAAAGTCGTGAACTCGCAATTGCACCTGATGACTATCTTGCGGTGCGCAGTGCAGGTGCTTATGGTTTTGTTATGGCCTCAAACTACAACAGTCGGTGTAGAGCTGCTGAAGTGTTAATTGATGGTAGTAATATGCACTTGGTGAGAGAACGTGAAAAATTAGAGCAGTTATTTGAAAGTGAGCACATACCAACTTAAGTATAGTGATAACTTACTGTTCAAAATATTATTCATTTTTGCGATTATTTAGCCCGTTGTTAGTTAAAGACATAGTCAGTCTTTCTCTGAAATGATATAACTAATTTCATAATATCAATCACGCTGTTTGTTATGCGTGTTGACAAAAATTTTAGCTAAGTAGTCGCAATGCAAATCCAGTTTTCAAAGATGCATGGTCTGGGAAATGATTTTGTAGTTATTGATAACGTAACACAAAACGTTTTTTTTTCTAAAGAGAAGATACAACAACTCTCAGACAGAAATTTTGGTATAGGATTCGATCAACTTTTGATGGTTGAGCCACCTTATGATCCTGACCAAGATTTTCATTACAGAATATTTAACGCAGATGGTAGCGAGGTATCCCAGTGCGGTAACGGAGCGCGATGTTTTGCTCGTTTCGTAAAAATGAAAGGTTTAACCAACCGCAATAAAATTGTGGTTAGCACTAAAGCTGGGCGAATGGTTCTCTATCTTGAGAAAGATGGGCAAGTAACTGTGAATATGGGCGTACCCGAGTTTGAGCCAAGCTTAGTGCCGATAAAAGCTAACAAACGTGAAAAAATTTACATATTAAGAGCGCAAGAACAGACGTTTTTCTGTGGTGCTGTATCCATGGGAAATCCACATTGTGTTTTGTTAGTAGATGACGTGCAAACTGCAGACATAGCAACTATGGGCCCTTTGCTTGAAAAACATGAACGTTTTACTGAAGGTGCCAATGTGGGTTTTATGCAAATTATTAACCCCAGTCATATTAAACTGCGGGTTTATGAACGAGGCGCGGGTGAAACCCTTGCCTGTGGTAGTGGTGCATGCGCAGCGGTAGCAGTAGGACAATTGCAAAACAGGTTGAGTAAAGACGTTAGAGTTGATTTACCAGGGGGCAGTTTAAAAATACGTTGGCAAGGCAAAGACAATGTATTAAAAATGACTGGCGCTGCAGAGCATATTTTTGATGGATATATAAACTTATGAGTAAAGAGTCGCAAAAATAAAATGGATATAACGACTGCATATGAATCTGAAGAGCTAATAGACGCTGAACAAGTAGCTGCTTTTCTACTTGAAAATCCTAATTTTTTTACGCAATTTCCACATCTTGTAGAAAAATTGAGTATTCCCCACGCTCACAAAGGCAGTATTTCTTTAGTAGAACTGCAAAGTGAGCAATTGCGTAAAAAGGTCAGAGTTTTAAGTCATAAGTTAAATCAACTCATTACCATAGCTAAACAAAACGAAGCCATTTATCGGATCTATGCGGATTTAAATTTGCGCATTCTAAAGTGCACTAATATGGATGATCTGAAGTTTATCCTAGAAGAAGTTATTCAAGAAAACCTACAATTAGCATCAGTGACCCTCAAACCTTTTAAAGGAGCGCATGCTTTACCAGAGATCCAGCAACGCTTGCTTATCGAAAAACGATTTAAACGACACCGGTTTTTCTTCGGCCGCCTAAGTGAACATGAGCGTAAATTATTATTTAATGATCAAGAAGCTAACTCAGTCGCCTTGTTGCTTATCGGTGACTTAGGAGAACTTGGAATTTTGGCTATTGGAAGTAAAGATGCTGGGCACTTTAATCCAGATATGGACACCTTACTCATCACTCAACTGCAGCAATTTTTAGGTATATTGTTACCCAAATTGCTTACCTACTAGTCACTAAATGTTATCGCCAAGCTTATATTCTTGGTTAGAAAAATATCTAGCCTATCTTAAGTACGAAAAGAATCTGGCGAGTAGCTCAATCGAGAATTATCAAAGACAGCTGTCTGTTGCACTCGACAAACTTGAAATTGATTCTTGGTCAGAATTCAAAGTATCAGATGTACGAAATATTCTTAACGAAGCACGAAGAAGTCATCTGAGTGCTCGTTCAATAGCGTTACGTTTATCTGCCATTCGCGGGTTTTGTAGTTATCTAGTTCAGCAACAGCAACTCACTCAAAATCCAGCATCATCAATCCAAGCCCCCAAACAAAACAAACCACTGCCTAAACAATTGAACGTAGACGAAATGACCCAATTGTTGGACATAAAAGAAGATGATCTTCTAGCTATACGTGACAAAACCATGATGGAGTTAATGTATAGTTGTGGCCTACGGTTGTCAGAATTAGCTGACCTTAATATTAAAAGCATTCAAGCAGACAATCAGCTAAGGGTCATAGGTAAAGGTAACAAAGAACGTTTGCTTCCAATTGGGAAAATTGCCATAGAGGTGTTAGCGGTATGGCTAAAAATAAGGCCACAATTAGCAAGTAGTGATGAACCCGCACTGTTTGTAAGCATGCGTCAAAAAAGACTAGGTACTCGTCAAATAGCTAAACGTATGAAATTGTGGGCTAAACGACAAAACTTAGAGCAGTCAGTCAACCCACACAAACTGCGCCATAGTTTTGCTACCCACGTCTTAGAATCAAGTTCTGACTTAAGAGGGGTACAAGAGTTATTGGGGCATGCTAACTTATCTACGACGCAAGTATATACACACCTAAACTTTCAACATTTGGCTCATGTGTATGACAGTGCACATCCTAGAGCTAAGAAGTCTAAGTAACTAATTAATTAAAAAAGAACATATAGTCCTAAATGATATTTTATAAAAAACTTAAACCAATTCAAGCTATTACATTCGATTTAGACGATACCCTATATGAAAACACTAGTGTAATTGTCAAAGCACAAAGCGCTTTGATTGAATTTATGCATGAGCAATATCCAGCGACAAAAACCTTAGACAAAACATTTTGGCGAACTCAACAACAAACACATATTTTAGCTAATCCGGCCATTAAAAATGACATAGGTGAATTGCGACGCTTAACTCTAGCATCTGGGTTTTCGGCATTAGGTCTAGTTGGTGATGAGCTGGATGCCGCAACACAGAAGAGTTTTGAACATTTTTATTTTCAGCGAAGTAACTTCACTTTAAATAGAAACATTCATTCTTTATTAGAAAATTTAGCTAACAGAGTACCTTTGGTGGCGATCACCAATGGTAATGTTGACTTAGAACAGATAGGTATTAGCGAGTATTTTTGTAACAGTTTTAAGGCCAGTTTAGAATTCCCAATGAAACCACATATCGCTATGTTTGACGCCGCACAGAATTATCTGAATATTTCTCATGAGAACATTTTACATGTAGGAGATAATTTATCTAAAGACGTCTACGGTGCGCTTAAAGCGGGATACCAAGCGGCTTGGTATGCTGAAGATAGGAGTATGCTTATTCGTAATGAACAATTACAGCTTTTACCCCATATACAGCTGAGTCGGTTGAGCCAATTGTTAGATTTGATCTAACAATTGAACTAAGACTTAGTCTTCCAGTATGTTTTGACGCATAGTTTCACAGGGTTTTCGGCAGGTAGGCTTGCCGACAATTTTGGCGGGAATACCAGCCACGGTAACATGTGGGGGTACGTGACTAAGCACAACACTTCCGGCGCCTACTTTGGCTCCCTTTCCTATATTAATGTTACCTAGGATTTTGGCACCCGCCCCAATCATCACTCCTTCACGAACCTTAGGATGACGGTCACCTGCTTCATTACCCGTTCCACCAAGTGTCACTGATTGCATAATAGAAACATTGTTTTCAATAACAGCCGTTTCGCCGACCACTATTCCTGTTGCATGATCAAACATGACTGCCTGGCCGATTTTCGCAGCTGGATGAATGTCTACCGAGAAAGCCTCAGAGTTACGACTTTGAATAAATAGCGCTAAATCCTTACGATCGGTTAACCAAAGCTGATGAGCTAATCGATGCACTTGAATGGCGTGAAACCCCTTAAAATTCAGTAATACAGTTAGAAATGAATGTACTGCCGGATCGCGCTTAAACACAGCTTGAATATCAGCAATAGCCGCTTCTACTATTTCTGGGTGTAATAGGTAACAATGCTCAAACATTTCTCTCACAGATAAAGTACTCATCACGTCATCTGCCAATTTATTAGACAAAATAAAACTCAAAGCGGTTTCGAAGTTGTGATGCGCCAAAATACAGGTATGCACATAACTCGACAATAGTGGTTCTTTTTCAACCAAATGTTCTGCTTCATCTTTTAATTGTTGCCAGAATTCAATACTCATAATTTCTCTGCTGTCTCGTTTACGCGATATCAGTTGTATATAGGGTGTAGTTTAGTGTATTTAAATACAGTGTTACTGATATACTTATAAAATATTTTTCTAACGTATTCTTTGTGTAATGGACGTATCTCGACTTCTTGACCAGTTAAACGACGAACAACGCGATGCAGTAGCGGCCCCTGCATCTGACATGCTTATTTTAGCGGGTGCTGGCAGCGGCAAAACCCGAGTTTTAGTGCATCGCATTGCTTGGTTGATGGAAGTTGAGGGTATTGCTCCATACGGCATTTTAGCTGTAACTTTTACCAATAAAGCAGCCAAAGAAATGCGCGGTCGTATAGAACAATTGCAAGGTAGTGCACTCAATAGCATGTGGATCGGTACGTTTCATGGCATTGCGCACCGATTGCTACGCACACACTATGCGGAAGCGAAACTCCCAGAAAACTTCACTATTTTGGACTCTGACGATCAATACCGTTTAATTAGACGTGTTCTTAAGAGTCTTAATCTTGACGAAAAACACTGGGCTCCAAAACATGTGCAATGGTATATCAATGGCAATAAAGACGAAGGGTTACGTCCACAACATATAGAAACATATGGTGATGCTACTCAGCAAAAAATGCGCGAGATTTATCAAACATACCAACAAACATGCGACCGCGCTGGGTTAGTCGATTTTGCTGAATTATTACTTAGAGCTCATGAGCTTTGGCTAAATAACCCGACTGTATTACAACACTACCAAAAACGTTTTAGAGCCATTCTTGTAGATGAGTTTCAAGATACCAATAACATCCAATATGCTTGGTTACGTTTACTTGCCGCCCCTAGCAACAATATGATAATAGTCGGCGATGATGACCAGTCTATCTACGGCTGGCGCGGTGCAAATGTTGAAAATATTCAACATTTTTTAAGAGATTTTAAGGGTGCAAAAACCATCAGATTGGAACAAAACTACCGGTCCACTGGAAATATATTAAAAGCGGCGAATGCGGTAATTGATAATAACCAAGGTAGATTAGGTAAAAAGTTGTGGACAGAAGACAGCCAAGGCGAGCCCATTTCATTGTACGCCGGATTCAATGAGTTAGATGAGGCCAGATTCAACATTTCGCGAATAAAAGAATGGCGCGACAATGGCAATGCTCTAACAGATTGTACAATTTTATACCGAAATAACGCGCAGTCTCGCGTGTTAGAAGAAGCGTTATTGCAAGAATCCATCGCCTATCGTATTTACGGAGGCTTACGATTTTTTGAACGCCAAGAGATACGTGACGCTTTAGGTTATTTACGTTTAATTAATCAGAACATAGATGACGCTGCCTTTGAGCGAATTGTGAATACGCCCACTCGAGGTCTTGGTGATAAAACTCTATCACTAATTCGCGAATTAGCTCGTGACAAAGAATTATCCATGTGGGATGCCAGCACACAAATACTCGCAGAAAAACGCCTTACTGGTCGCGCTTCAAATGCACTGACGGCTTTTACCAAGCTTATTACACAGCTCGCTCAAGATATTAAGGCACTTCCTTTAGAGCAGCAAGCCGATCACGTGATTAAACACTCAGGCTTATTTGCCATGTATAAGGCAGAAAAAGGTGAAAAAGCCCAAGCCAGAATAGAAAACTTAGAAGAATTAGTCACAGCGTGTAAACAATTTGTGGTGCCTGAAGAAGCCGATAATATGACACCTATGTCTGCATTCTTAGCTCATGCTTCTCTTGAAGCAGGAGACAACCAAGCCGACAGTCATCAAGATGCCGTACAAATGATGACCATCCACACCGCAAAAGGTCTGGAATTTCCATTGGTGTTCATGGCGGGTGTAGAAGAAGGCATGTTCCCGAGTCAAATGAGTAACGAAGAACCCGGAAAAATCGAAGAAGAACGCCGACTTTGTTATGTAGGCATGACGCGCGCCATGCAAAAGTTATATATCACCTATGCCGAAAATAGACGAGTATACGGTCAGGACAAATACCATACGCCTTCACGCTTCATCAAAGAAATCCCAAGTGATTGTATTGAAGAAGTTCGTTTACGTACCAGTATCTCTCGTCCGGTCCAAAATCGGTTCACTCCAGTTACTGGGCATACTGCATTCGAATCTACTGGGTTTCAATTGGGAGAAAGAGTATCACATCCAAAATTTGCTGAAGGCACTGTCTTAAATTATGAGGGCAGTGGTGAACACGCTAGAGTACAAGTCAATTTTGACGAGTTCGGCAGTAAATGGTTGGTTATGTCATTCGCGAAATTAACAAAAGTCTGAGATTTCAAGAGCTTGAAATTTACTAATCTGCTAAATTAAATTTATAACGGCAAAACTGACACCATGCAACGCAAAGTATTAATAGTCGAAGACAGTAAAAGTAGCATGAATCTGATGCGCAGACTTATTTCAAAGGCTAAGTTGCGCCCAGTTTGCACCACCAGTTTAGTGGAAGCCAAACATGTTTTTTCCAGTTCCGCTCCAGAAGATTACCTTTGCGCAGTAGTAGACTTTGACTTGCCAGACGCGCCAAATGGAGAAGCAATAGATTTTGCGATTGAATCATTTTTACCCACTATAGTTGTAACAGCGACGCTAGATGAATCAACTAGAACAGCCATTCTCAATAAAAATGTAGTGGACTATATCCCCAAAGAGAACGCTCAGGTTTATGAATATTTAACACGGTTATTAAACCGTCTAGATAAAAATAAAAAAATAGCCGTGTTAGTGGTGGATGGTTCGCGTATCACTAGGCATTCAATGACGGCTTTGCTTAGACGCCATAATTTTATCACTTTTGAAGCATCTGATGCCGAGCAAGGCATGGAGTTTTTGCGCAGTAATTCGAATATCAAATTAGCGATAATAGACGATAATATATCGGGAATTAAGATGATTTCAGAGCTTCGTAAGCTCTATTCCAAAGAAGACTTAGGTATCATTGGCATCTCTTCAGATACTACAACGGGCTTATCTGCAAGATTTATTAAAAGTGGTGCAACCGATTATTTACACACGCCGTTTTGTCACGAGGAATTTTTCTGCCGAATTATGCAAAATGTTGAACGTCTAGAGAATATTGCCACAATTAGACGTGTTGCAAACTTGGACTATTTGACAGGTTTACCCAACAGGCGACACTTTTTTGAGAGAGTCGCAGCTAATCTAAAATCAACGCCCCAAAACCAAAGTTTAGCGATTATAGATATCGACCATTTCAAGGCAGTAAATGACACATTTGGCCACGATTGTGGTGATTACACCCTGAAAGAATTAGCAAAGTTAGTGGCAGAATTTTTTGCTGATTTCACAGCTGCAAGATTTGGCGGTGAAGAGTTTTGTGTATTCTTTTCTAATGTTTCTCCTGAAAAAGTGCTAGAAGTAATGGAAAACTTTCGCAATGCAATTGAGAACAAAATTCTCACTTTTGAAAAACAACAATTGTCATGCACTGTGAGTATCGGATTCACTCACAAAAGTAAAGGTGGCATCAACGCGATGCTGCGCATTGCAGACGAACACTTGTATTGTGCCAAAAATGAGGGCAGAAATCGGATAGTAACGGACTAGTCGAACCCCCTCCAAGATTATTTGTAATTTCCCAATCTCGATTTTCTATAAATTCTCAACGAATCATAAACATAGATAAGCAGTCCGCTCCAAACGAAGATGAAAGTAACAACTCTAGCGCTGTCTAAGGGTTCCTGATAATACACCACGGCCAATAGAAACATTAGACTTGGGCCCACATATTGGAAAAATCCTAACGTAGTAAAACGTATCCGTTTAGCGGCAGCTGTAAAACATAATAAAGGAGCGATAGTGACCACGCCAGCAAGCACTAGCTTGATATTTAGATCTGCGGTGTTTGAAAACATATTGCCACTTGAAGGTTCCATTACGACCCAATAAAGTAATGCGAACGGCAACATGATACAGCTTTCGATAAACAAACCAGGCATCGACTCTACACTGACTTTTTTACGCAATAGCCCATATACGCTAAACGTAATAGCCAAAGCTAGAGCAACCCAAGGGATCTGCCCGTGAGTGAAAACTAAATACATTACCCCTGTAAGGGCCACTAAAACCGCTAAAAACTGTAATCGAGACAACCTTTCTCCGAAGAAGAATCGTGCCAGAAAAACGTTAAAGAGCGGATTGATAAAATACCCCAAACTAGCTTCAAGCAAATGATTGTTGTTTATAGCCCAGATAAAAGTTAACCAGTTTAGCGCCAACAACGCCCCACTTACCGCCAAAATAACCATCACTTTTGGGTCACGGATTGCCGAGTATATTTGCTTAAACTTTTTTCGTAGCAGCAACAATAAACACAGTACTATTACAGACCAAACAATTCTGTGCATGACAATCTCTAGAGCCGGCACGCTCGTCAGTAGTTTGAAATACATGGGCGCGATGCCCCACATAAAGTAAGCGGCTAACGCAAAAATAACCCCTGCTTTTACTGATTTATCGTTCAACTATTTAACCTAAGACCGTCTACGTTTGAAATGGGTTTGCAGTGTGAGTGAAGCTATTCTCAAATGCAATCTAATACCTTATTTGGATAAGCTAAATATCTAGGGCAAAGCTACGATGTTTTTAATGAGTAGTTGCATGAGTTTTATAAGTTGTGACCTATGCTTTGTTGACTAACAACCCACTTTTGTGCGAACAGATAATTATCGGGTAATACCTAAACCAAATTCATTGCCTAGTGTCACATTCTAGTAGCACTTATTAGCTGCAAATCACAATTAGCTGGATGCAGAATATTGATTACGACCCGCTTGTTTGGCTTTAAACAAGTTGATGTCGGCTCTGTCAATTAGGTCAATAGGGTTGGACGCGGCGTTCTTTTTAAGAGTAGGGCTAAAAGCAGAAATACCAATACTTACTGTTACTATTGGAAAAGAAGCCTGTTTAGCTGATTTAATATTACAATTTTTGACACTTTCGATTAATTCTTGTGCCACCTGTTTAGCCCCTTTTAGATCAGTGAAGGGCAGTAAAAGTACAAATTCTTCGCCACCATATCTTGCTGCAAGATCTCGTTCTCTTCTTTTACTTGAAGCAATAATTGAGGCTATTATTTTCAAACATGCATCCCCTTCTAAGTGACCAAATTCATCGTTAAATAGCTTAAAGTGATCAATATCTATCATTAATGCTGCAATCGAATGACTGCCTCTTACGGCGGCATACCACTCCTTGTTTAACATAGTATCCAACTGCATTCTGTTAGCTAAACCGGTCAACCCGTCGGTACATGAGACTTGAGCAAGCTTTTTCTGTTGCGCTACCATTGTCATTTGATTAGTTACCCGAGAAACCAGAATACTTGGCCGTATCTTTTTATCTATATAGTCCACAGCGCCCATCTGTAAACACTCGTCTTCTTCATCAAGGTTGGGGGCTTCGGCCAAAAACATAACAGGTATATGGGCAGTAAGCTGACTGTTCTTAACAAACGTACACAACTCTTGCCCCGAAATAATAGGTGAATTAACGACACTTAAAACCAAATCAATATCTTTAAGCATTATACTTTGTAATGCAGATTTGCCGTCTTGCGCTATTTCGATGTTGAAGTTTTTTGCAAAAAGCGAGGTGAGTGTGGATATGCTGACAACATCATCGTCAATTATGAGTAATGTAAGTTGATGCCGAAAAGCCGTCATAACATCCCTGAAAAATACTGCTACTAGCTACTAACTAAATATGATTTAGGTTAATTGCCCCTAAAAGAAGCTGAAATATGTTTAAACCTTAACCACTAATAAAGCACTTTATTGTCAATATTGCGAGTAATAAAAGTATTAAATTTGCGACTATATTATTAAATTTAACGACCTATCGAACTTAACACTTTATTAATTGTTTTTTTATGCCTAGGGGTATCCGTATATTGAATAAAACACTCCGATCATTATAAGCGCGATATTATGTAACTCGAGGCGACTTCCTCTACCGTTAAACTTTACGTCTTACGATAGATTGATTTAATCCCCGTAAGCAAGTGAACCTATAGATAAAAACAAGTAAACTTAGACTTTATTTTAAGCTTTTTGAGTTTCAGTTGTCAGATCACCCAGAACAATCTTCGCTAGCAATCACCGACGCGCAGAAAATATTAAAACACACCTTCGGTTATGACCATTTTAGAGACGGTCAAGCTCAAGTCATTGCCCAAGTATTACAGCAAAAAGATGTGTTAGTACTTATGCCCACTGGCGGCGGTAAGTCGTTGTGTTATCAAATCCCTGCCATGCTGCTGCCTGGTCTGACAATTGTTATATCACCTCTGATATCCTTGATGAAAGATCAAGTCGATGCACTGCTAACCTATGGTGTGAATGCCGCTTATATCAATTCAAATTTATCTGCTCAAGAAATGTTGGATGTATACAGAGGCATGCAAGATGGTAAATATCGGCTCATATATGTTGCACCTGAACGGCTTATGCAATTGGAGTTTATCCATCGCCTACAAGGTCTCACAATAAGCCTTATTGCGGTTGACGAAGCCCACTGCGTATCACACTGGGGTCATGACTTTAGAAAGGATTATAGGCTTCTAGGGCAACTAAAGGCGACCTTTCCATATGTTCCAATTATGGGATTAACCGCAACAGCGGATCTGGCCACCCGCGCGGATATCACTCAACAGCTTAATTTACAACAACCATTTATTTTCAAGGGCAGTTTTGACAGACCTAATATCCGTTATAACCAAGTGACTAAATATAAGGCCACTGACCAAGCGATTGCTTTTGTTAAGCAACAAGAGGGCAGCGGTATTATTTATTGTAATAGTCGTAAAAAAGTGGATGACCTCAGCATCGCACTGGCCAAAAGTGGCGTAAATTGCGCGGGTTATCACGCCGGCCTCGAAGGCGAAATCCGTGACAAAATTCAACGTGACTTTATACAAGATAAAATAGACGTCATAGTAGCTACCGTTGCATTTGGGATGGGCATAGACAAGTCAAATGTACGTTTTGTTTTGCACTTCGATCTGCCAAGAAGCATTGAATCCTATTACCAAGAAATAGGTAGGGCCGGCAGAGATGGCATGCCTGCTGAAGCCTTACTATTATTTGATGAAAAAGATGCAGCTCGAATTCGTCAGTGGATCTCAACAGGTGAAAACGTACAAAGAAATAACGTAGAGCTGCAAAAATTTGCAGCCATGGAGGCCTTTGGCGAAGCGCAAACTTGTCGACGGCAAATTTTACTCAACTATTTCGCTGAGTATTCAGCTGGCCACTGTGGCAACTGTGATATTTGTCTCGATCCACCTAAGGCATTTGATGGTACGGTAGATGCTCAAAAAGTACTATCTTGTGTGTTTAGGTTAAAACAGTCTGTAGCCAGTCAATATTTGATCGATGTACTCAGAGGTAAACAGTTAAAACGTATACTTGAAAATGGCCATGATAAACTAAGCACTTTCTCTATTGGCAAAGAAAAATCCGACGCCTTTTGGCATAACGTTATTAATCAATTGATACACAGAGGTTTTCTTCGGGTAGATATCACCCAAAATGCGGTATTAAAACTAACTGAAGAAGCTAGACCAATTTTACAACAAGCTCAAAATCTACAACTTGCGGTACCAAGACTGAGTCTAGATTTAGGTAAAAAATCTCAAATAGCGGTACAAGATTATGATCGCGCTCTTTTCGCTAAACTCAAACATTTACGCAAAAGAATTGCAGAACAAGATGATGTTCCCCCTTTTGTTGTATTTAGCGATGCAACCTTAGCTGACATGGCCGATAAATGCCCTGAATCTGAATTTGACTTCCTCGATATCCACGGTGTAGGACAAACTAAACTCGAACGTTATGGAGAACGTTTTATCGCTGCTATTTCTAAGCATTTAACTCGCCCCTAAAATGCCCATCTATATGCTTGAGATTTTGTCCAAAAGGTTTACTTTTCAGACCAATTTAGCGCATACTTATCGGCCGTATTTGAGCTGATAATATCCATGCCTGTAAAAGCCATCCCACAAAAAAAAGCGGACGAAAAAGTTGAAAAGCTGAAGGTTCCGCCACACTCAATTGAAGCTGAGCAATCGGTATTGGGTAGTATGCTTATTTCCCCTGAATCTTGGGATAAAGTCGCTGAACTTGTGGTAGAAGAAGATTTTTACAATCGCTCACATCAAATCATTTTCCGTGCAATTATTCGCCTGCTTTCAAAAAGTCACCCAATTGATTTAATTACTGTTTCTGAAGATCTTGAAGGCTTGGATGAGCTAGAAGCAGCTGGAGGTTTCGCTTACTTAGGAGAACTAGCGAAGAACACCCCAAGTTCCGCTAACGTGTCAGCTTACGCGCAAATAATCAAAGAACGCGCCGTAGTGCGCGAGTTGATTGGCGTTGCCCATGAAATTGCAGATACAGGGTACAACCCTGAGGGACGTAATAGCGGCGAAATTCTCGATATGGCCGAGAGCAGAGTATTTGAAATTGCCGAAAAGCGCACCGGAAAAGACGAAGGCCCAAAAGATGTCGAGGCAGTATTAACTAAAACTATCGATCGACTTGAAGTATTAGTTAAAAGTAATAAAGAAGTCACTGGAGTCTCGACCGGTTATACAGATTTAGATAAAAAAACTAGTGGTTTACAACCTTCAGATTTGATTATTGTTGCCGCCAGGCCTTCAATGGGTAAAACCACTTTTGCCATGAATTTGTGCGAAAATGCCATGTTGTTAGAAGAAAAACCGGTATTAGTATTCAGCTTAGAAATGCCCTCAGAACAAATTATGATGAGAATGTTGGCATCCCTAAGCCGCGTAGATCAAACTAAAATCCGTACCGCACAACTTGATGATGAAGATTGGGCGAGAATGTCTAACACTATGGCAATGTTGAAAGACAAAGATAACCTGTTTATTGACGATTCGTCTGGTTTGACACCAATGGATGTACGTACTCGAGCTAGAAAGTTAGCCCGCGATAAAGGGGGGATTAGCCTGATCATGATAGATTATTTGCAACTAATGCAAGTTCCTGGCTTAAGCGATAACCGAACCCTAGAAATCGCTGAAATATCTCGCTCGCTAAAATCGTTAGCAAAAGAGTTGGAAGTCCCAGTGGTGGCGTTATCACAGTTAAACCGTAGTCTTGAGCAACGTAGTGATAAAAGACCAATCAACTCGGATTTACGTGAATCAGGATCTATTGAGCAAGATGCCGATTTAATTATGTTTATTTATCGAGACGAAGTTTATAACGAGCAAAGCACTGACCAAGGTGTGGCTGAAATTATTATAGGTAAACAACGTAACGGGCCTATTGGTACTTCTAGGTTAACCTTCCAAGGACAGTTTTCTCGCTTTGATAACTATGCGGGTCCTGCAGTAGAAGATGAATATTGATACGCAAATCAATACTCATAATTTGCAAAATGTCACGAGTTAACTGAGCTAAATCACTAAATTAAAAGTAAAAAAAAGAGATGCAATTGCATCTCTTTTTTTTAAACAACTAGGGTTATCTTTGTACTTTAACTCTAGTACTAGTCGATACTTTCACTACAATACGACGGTTAACTTGATTTGCTTTAGCCGTGTTTGCCGTATCTAACAACTGAGTTTCACCAAAACCGATAGCGGTTAAGCGCTCTGAATTAATACCATACTTCTGGATTAATAGAGTTCTCACTGCATTTGCACGCTTTTGAGATAACATTAGGTTGTAATCGTCAGAACCTGGAGCTGAAGCATGACCTTCAATCACTGCGTCGGTTGCAGGATAACGGTTCATGAAATCTGCAACTTCTTGGAACTGAGCAGCACTTGAGTTTCCAATAACTGAGCTATTATTAGCGAACAATACTTTTACATTGATAGACACTTCTTCTTCAGTAAATACGCTACACCCTTTAGCGTCAACTTTATCCGTTAGAGGTGTATCAGCACAATTATCAACATCATCTAATACGCCATCTTGGTCAGTATCTAATACTAAACTACAGCCTTTAGCACCAACCTGTGTACCAGGTGCAGTATTTGGGCACATATCTATGTTATTTGGAATACCATCATCATCAAGGTCGTTTTTACAACCGTAGCTATCTACCACAGTGCCAGCTGGTGTTTCTGGACAGTTGTCTAAACGGTTAATAACACCGTCGCCATCTAGATCCAAAACACAACCCATACTATCTACTGCAATACCTGCTGGAGTATTTGCACACTGGTCTTGGCTATCAACGACACCATCATTGTCACTGTCTTTAGGCATTGAAGGAGTAGTTGAGCCACCGAAAGCGTAGGCTAAACCTAATTTAAAGCTTAAGTGTTTATCACCATTGTCACTGGTTTCACTACTACCACTAGCGATAGTTTGATACGCAGCCACTTCAGTAATTACTTTAAGGCGATTACCTAAATCCCAGTCCTTAGCTGTATCCCAATGCTGTCCTAAATCCCAGCTTTCACCTAAACTCCAGTGTTTACCTAAACCAATATTCACCATTGAATCATTATCAGCAATTTGTGTTCTTTTAAGACCACCAAAAAGATAAAAATCATTGCTATCTGGGAAGAAGTATAAAAGGTCAACACCTACGCGAGTACCGTCGTCGTCAAGGAACTCATTGGATACGTCAAGTTCTAAGTAAGATGCTTCAATCCTAACTGCCCACTCTGGAGTAAATTTAAAACCAAATTCACCACCTACTCCAAAACCGTCTCCTAGGAAATCTGGGCTATCATCATTGCCCGAATAAAATTCGCCGAACCCAGCAACCCATTTGTCGTTTTCTTTTGGCTGCTCTTGTGCAAATACACCCGTACTTAACGCAGCAGTTATTGCACTTACAACTAATAATTTTTTCATCTTAACTTGTCCCTTATTGTTCATTTCAAATTTAATTGGCACACTATTTACAGGATCATATATAGATGTATACCTTTATCGCAACTACTTTATTATAATTAGACGATCATTCCCCACAAATAGTCGCAATTAAGCGACGATTTGCGGCTCGTACTCGATGTTCTCCTAATATTATTCCTTGCCATGTCCCCAAACCTAATACTCCATCGACAATGGGAATAGTCAAACTGTTACCCATTAGGCTAGCTTTAATATGAGCAGGCATATCATCTGCACCTTCATAGTTATGCACGTAATACGCCATATTATCGGGCACCATCTTATTGATATGCGTTTCTAAATCTTGGCGTACTGTAGGGTCGGCATTCTCATTAATCGTTATACTAGCACTGGTATGTTGGATAAATAAGTGCAGCAACCCCTTTTTAACGTTTTTTAAGCCTTCTAGCTGCGCGCTGACTTCTTCTGTGACTAAGTGATATCCTCTGGTCTTAGGGGATAAAATAATAGATTGTTGCAACCACATATCTCTGTAGACCTATTACTTATTAAAGCACATTTCTAAATATAGCTTCCCAGACTCGTGAGAAAACGGCATAACCATTTTTTTCCCATCAACTTGGTGTTTAATCGAATGATTGACACCTGAAACAACTATTGGTGTAGCCATACCAAAATCATAACCTTTCTCCCCAAGTTCATTTTTGGCTCCACCGCAAATCATGTTAGTAATTTCACCCACCATATCTTGTACGTCCGAATCTAAACTATCAGGCTTTTCTCCCAACATTTTCTGCATTATTTCTAATACTAGTCCTTCGTCTAAGGAAATTGACATTGAGCCTTGAATATTTTCACCCACCATACCAATCAGACCAGATATGTCTCCTCTGGCTTGATTATCACTTTTCTTTTTAGGTTTACCTGGTACTAGCTGAATTTGTGCCATGGTTTTCATCACATTCAGTAAAGCGGCAATAAAAGGGTTAATAAACTCAGCATTCATTAGATTAACTTTTCCTTCTTAAGGTATGCTCATTGACAAACTTCACAAGTTCCAAGAGCTTTAATTATTTAGCTTATTACGTCATAACCTACTGATTGGGTTACTTTTAAATCACCACTGGAATCAAAAATTAATCAGGGTGTTTGCAATCGTGATGGTGATAGAAAATAAAAATGCACTAGTCATTTCAATTTTAGGTATTAAAACAATCTATAAGAGAAAATCTAAAGTTCTATAAATATAGCTTGCTTCGCGCTAGATACTGTTAGTTTGAGTGCAATCAAGAATTCTTAAGCGACTATCGATCGTTGTTACTCAAGCAATAGCACATAATTTCCCCCAAACAAGGTAGACCTAGCAACCTTGCTTCCCAAAACTGTCACCCATTATACATCCGAGTATCAATTAAATACTCGCCAATATAATTCGTATTTATTCCTTCAAAACAAACCGTTAGATAATAACACTAATTCTAATGTGTTGCGTATTTTAAACCTTTATTGTTTGTTAACAATGAGCAAATTGAGCGGGTCTATAAATAGCGATTCAATTTTAAAAGTATATTTCAGCGAGCTGTTTTACTATGTTAACTTATGAAAAATGAGTGATTTTGGTATTTATATGATTGAACAAGGTATACAGGTAAAAGCGGATACGAAAGCCATTTGGTTAATTTTTAGCGGAGAAAAAATTTTTCAATTCACCGAAAATTCAGGGTTAATAATAGACACTTGGGAAAAACTCAGCTTTGCCCATGCCTACCAAGATCAAATCGTCAAAATAGGCAGTCATGATGATTTACCTTGTTTCTTAATCGATATGGGTAATGAGCATATCGAGCAGGATGAGCTATCGCTAATCAGTATGCGCGCATTGATAATGCAAAATCAAACAAGCTTTTTTGGCGTAGCTTCACGAGCATGGCAAATTGCATTATTTATGCGTACTCATAGATTTTGTGGACAATGTGGTAGCACGATGCAACAAATTGATTGGGAAATGGCAATGCAGTGTTCACGCTGTCATCATCGCTGTTACCCAAGAATTTCGCCTTGCATAATTGTATCTATTCGTAATAACGGCAAAATATTACTAGCTCAAGGCAAACCGCAACGTTCTCGACAAATGTTTTCAACTTTAGCCGGCTTTGTAGAAAGTGGCGAACAACTCGAACAAGCGGTGCACAGAGAAGTATTTGAAGAAGTTGGTATTAAGGTTAAAAATTTACGTTATTTTTCAAGCCAACCTTGGCCTTTTCCTCATTCGTTAATGGTGGGTTTTTTGGCTGACTTCGAATCAGGGGAAATAAAAGTAGATGGTAAAGAAATTCTAGAGGCTCACTGGTTTGACCCAGATGAACTCCCCAATATCCCACCCAAATTGTCCATTGCGGGACAACTTATTCAAAAAACTATTGAAGAAATTAAACAACATCAAGCATAACGATTTAATACTGGAGATAGAGTTATCGCAAGACATAAAAAACCCCACATAAGTGGGGTTTAAATATTTTAGCGTCTTGGTCTCGTTAACGAGCTTCTTGCTTTATGTTTGCTTTCGCATCAGTGTTATAGCAGACAAATCTCTGTGATTGCAAGTTTTTGTTAAATATAGTCCAGTTTATCCTTTTTTCAGCGGCTAAAATCGCTACAATACAGCCCTTTAAGCCTATCACCCAAATTTTAGGTAAATCATTCCAGTTTGAGGAAATCAATGCAGCCATTGCAGAACGACCGATATTTACGAGCATTACTCCGCCAACCAGTCGACACAACACCAGTATGGATGATGCGCCAAGCAGGTCGGTATTTGCCAGAGTATAAAGCCACCAGAGCACAAGCCGGCGATTTTATGTCGCTATGTAAAAACGCCGAGTTAGCCTGCGAGGTAACGCTTCAACCGTTACGTAGATTTGACTTAGATGCCGCCATCTTATTCTCCGATATTTTAACTATTCCAGACGCCATGGGGTTAGGTCTATATTTTGAGACTGGTGAAGGTCCAAAATTTCAAAATCCTTTGACTTGTATGGCTGATATTCAAAAATTACCCCTGTTAGATCCTGAAGTCGAACTGGGTTATGTAATGAATGCGGTTCGCACTATTCGCAAAAATCTGCAAGGTAGTGTGCCATTAATTGGTTTTTCCGGCAGCCCATGGACACTAGCTACATACATGATCGAAGGTGGTTCTAGTAAAGCTTTCACTAAAATCAAAAAAATGGCCTTTAGTGATCCACAAGCTCTGCATTTATTACTGGATAAGTTAGCTGATTCAGTAATTTTGTATCTTAATGCACAGATTGCAGCCGGAGCTCAATCGGTGATGGTATTTGACACTTGGGGCGGCGTACTTTCTGGCCGTGACTATCAAGAGTTTTCTCTACAATATATGCATAAAATTGTAGATGGCCTAACACGGGAAAATGATGGGCGAAAAGTGCCTGTTACTTTGTTCACCAAAAATGCCGGGTTATGGTTAGAATCCATTGCGGCAACAGGTTGCGATGCGGTTGGATTGGACTGGACGGTTGATATGGCCGATGCCAAGGCACGTATTGGCGACAAAGTTGCGCTGCAGGGTAACATGGACCCTTCTATGTTATATGCACCAGCCACTCGTATTGAACAAGAAGTGCAGCTAATTTTGGACGGTTTTGGTAAAGGTAATGGCCATGTGTTTAACCTCGGCCATGGCATTCACTTAGATGTACCACCAGAGAACGCCAAAATATTCATTGATGCGGTTCACAAATTAAGTAAACCTTTTCATCAATAACAAAAACGAGCACGCTATACTTTTGAAAGCATATCTCTAGTTTTCTTCAGTAAAGAAATGGTCGCAATACTGCCGGCCATTTCGCTCATCCCTTCACCTTCAAATTCTGCACATGCATATCCAGTGAACCCAGAGTCGGTGAGAATTTTCATACATTGCAAATAATTGATTTTTGACTCTTGACCATTGGATTCAAAACCATATGTTTTGGCACTGACACCCCGAGTATAGGGCGCCAGATCTTCCAACCCCTGAATAGTGTCATAACGTCTCTGTGGTGAGTGATTCCAGCCGCCCATAAAAAAATTATCTAAATCAGCGTAAACACCTAAATTAGGATGGTCTACTTTTTCCATTAACATCGCCAACCAAGCACCGTTGCTAGAAGGGTGGCCATGATTTTCAACCAATAATTCCAAACCTAGCTGTTGAGTATAAGCCGCCAGTTCAGTCAAACTTTCAGCGTTTTGTTCAAGCTGTTCAAGGTATGTCCCATCTCCATAGGCATTGACTCTAAGTTGTGAACACCCCAACTCAGTTGCAGCGTCTATCCAAGGTTTGTGTTTTTCTATTGCCAAGGCCCGTTTACTTTTTGATGAACTTCCCAAATAACCTAATTCGTCACACATTAAACAAGTAAAGCCAACATCTTGGTCATTGGACATTGCCTTAAATTTTCTAAGCCAAGGTTTATCTTGCGCATGCCCAAACCAAAGTACATTGGCTAAATCCACCATTTCGACGCCTAACTTCCTAGCGATAATGACAATGTCTCGGGGATCCATATCCCCCTTTAAAACTGCATCTGGATTTGAATGTAATGTTTTGATAAACCACTCATAATTATCACGACCATCACCAAAAATAGCCCGATGAAAAGACCATTGGCTTAAGGCTATATCAAACAATCTGTTAGCTTTTTGTGGAGAAGCATACAAAGGCGGCATAACGGACATAGCCACCAGCGAAGACGCTGTTTTTACAAAGTTTCTGCGGTTCATCAACTGCCCTTTAATTTCGAATAGAACTAGGTAATAAGCCTACTCTTGCTTAGTAAAAGTGACTACCTCACCTGAAGCACAAAGCTGCTGAGCCTCAACTTTACTGCAGGCTTGATCCATTTTAAGTAAACCTATACCGGCGCCATTTGATAGTGTCGTTAATTTATGGCCATTGGGTTTGCGATGCCTAACCAACATATTACGCCTCTGTGTAAACCAATTAAGAGGCGAATATTTGCTGTATAAAATACGGTTAAGTTTGTCGAACCACTTTAGCAACTTATCCGGGAATTCATTTTTGATTCCGCTACTGGTGATTTGCGTAATATTGGGACTGTTATTTCTGAATCTTAAGGTTACGTCATACACAAAAGAATAATGCACATCACCCGACAGAATCACAAAATTAGGAGGTGTTTTGCGATTACGAAAAATATTTAGCATCACACTAGCGGTGCCTTTGTGAGCCATCCAGTTTTCAGCGTCAACAGTTAGTGCCTTGCCAAAAAAGGTAAAAATACGCTGTATAGTTTCAATGAGTTTCACACCAAAAATTGGTGCTGCAGATACCATAATCACAGATTCTTGACCAATTAGTTCCTGCTGTAATTCGCAAAGGGCTTCCCAATCCATCAGTCCAGATGGTTTGCTTAAACTAGACTCTGAACGCCAACGTTGAGTGCGTGTATCTAATACCACCAATTTCGGAGAGGTTTGCAAGCAATAATGCCATTGTTCCCATTCAAGCATGATGTGCACAAGTTTGTCATGATGTTGGATGCCACTTTCAGTAAAATATTCTCTACAAGACTCAAATAAGGGCTGCAGTTTTGTAGGATCATTGCCCCATCCTTGACACAACCAATACCCTAATAGCGCGTTGCCGACTATACGTTTCGCAAATAAATTACCGTATACCGCCTCTTCCCAGCCTCGGGTTAAATTCCAATCATCGGTAATATCATGGTCATCAAAAATCATATATACCCGCACATGAGCCAAGGCACGTCTGACTTTATCTAATCCAGCAACGAAGTGTTCGATTATGGCTTGTTCTTCTCTAAACTTTTGTTTAAAGGGTTCAGGGATTGATGTGTCACTGATCTTTGTCAATTGCCACATTTCTGGGGACCAAGTAAGAATATACATAGCCATAACTTCAGCAAAAGAAATTAAGTGGTTACTCGCATTGACCGAAGTAAAAATAGGTTTGCGTTTGGCAGCAAAAAACTGGCTATAAGTATTCTCAGTACTAGGGTCGTCAGGTAATAGTTCTGGCCGTTGATAAAAACAATTGGGGTGTTTAAATAACTCTTGGCTGTTTTTAATCGTTGCACCTTCAAGCTCTTCGTGAAAAAGCCCCAAAAGGTCTATTGTTTGCTCAATAACAAGTAGTGTTGGCCCCGCAACGTCATCGGTATAAACCTGATCTCCGGACATCATTAATAAGTCTGGCAACTCACTTTGTCCGGTGACACCTTTTTCTATTTGTTGGTCGACAATGACTAAACCATCTCCACTTTCATGATGAGGTTTACGACAAGAGCCATGCAACATATGCCCGATTTGTCTGCGGACCAAAAAGCTAGGATACGCCTCACCTGAGTAAAGCAAAGAGGGCAGCAACTCGCATAAAAAACTACTGGCTCCATACTGATCTTGTAAGCTGATGTCATAACTTACTCTACTGCCACATGGAATTTCAGTATTCGGTTCGAGGGTGATTAAATTCACAAAAGCGTGAGTACCCACTTGCACTTGACTCAACTGTTGCGCATTTAGCCGAGCATCAAACCAAGTTCTTTGCTCTTTGTGATTGAACAAGGTCACTGAAAAATCGAATGCTTGACTAGTTATCAGCCAAAAACAAACTTGATTAGCATTAGCTCGCCGAACAATAGGGCCGGCGAGTATTTTTGGCAATAACGCAGCGGTAATTTTAGACAAAATACTTGAACGCGTGGTTATTCAAACACAGAATTGAGATAGGCTGCGATTCGAACGCCGGCCATTTGTAAGCGTTGCTTCACAATAGGCAAATTTTGAAATTGATAATCCCAAGACAACTCGTCTTGGTCTGGATAAAGATTAGCTCGTAACTTGGCACTTTCAGCTACCCACACCTTAGGATCCAGTTCCTTCCAATTTTGCGCTTGTTTTTTTGTAATTTTACGGCTCAATATGTTCGACCATTCTGTATAAGACAATTGTTGCCTATCAATTAAACCTGAATCCCAGACTCGATGTAAATTAGACTCTTCCCAAAAGAATTTCAATTTTACATCATTGCCGCCTCTATCGAGTCCGTTTCCTGCGTGAAAAGGTTGGTGTAAATCCCCAATAATATGCACGATAAACCTCAAGGCGAGCTGTTTTTTTGCGAGGCTAGTTTGTTTACTTTTTAGTTGCTTTGTAAACAATTCCAATGCGGTTACCGCATTACCTTCAGGCGGAGGGGCAACATCTGAATACTTTTTCCCATCATACACGTCTACATAGTGCCAAGGGCTGGCTGTTTTTTGCCAAAATTCACTAGGGTCAGCACGCATTTCGTCAGCATAAGTCGAAGCTTCTGCTAGATCTTCATTCACTAACAACTGCTTAATCGCTAGTTGTGCTTGTGGTGTTAAATATTGCTCTGCTATTGCGCCGGTTACCCTATGACCAACTTGGCCCCAACTTAACGCTTGAAAACTCATCGCCGCGGCAATGGTACCTATTACTAATTTTTTAAACTTCATGCTAACGCTCTTGTATTTATTAATTATATTGTTGCTAATTGTTCTTTTAACAAATCATGGATACCACCAAAACTACCATTACTCATTACCAGAATGTGATCTCCGGGTTTAGCATAAGAAACAATAGATTTGACCAACAGTTGCAAGTCTTTATATAACATTGCGGTGACGTCACTCTGCGCCAGCAGAGCATCCATCGACCAGCTTAAATTAGCAGGCTCAAGAATAAACACCTGATTAGCTTTTGACCATGACCCAGCAAGTGTATCTTTGTGAATCCCCATTTTCATGGTGTTCGAGCGAGGTTCCAAAACAGCTAAAATACGCCCGTCTCCCACTTTTGACCTTAGTCCGTCGATAGTGAAAGCAATGGCAGTAGGATGATGGGCAAAGTCATCATATATTGTAATGTCATTGACCTTAGCTTTAACTTCCATACGGCGTTTTACATTGACAAATTGACCTAAAGCCGCGACTGCCAGTTCACTTTTAACACCGCAATGTTTAGCAGCGGCAATGGCCATCAAGCCGTTATTGAGATTATGTTCGCCCATTAAATCCCAATGCACTTTTCCTTGATCTTGCCCTTTAAACAACACATCAAATTCACTGCATTCGGGATTATTATTTTGTACCTGCCAATCACCGCCAGTATATTGCACTGGAGTCCAACATCCCATATCTAACACTTTACGTAAGTTATTATCTGATTTCGGTAAAAGGACCAGTCCGTTATTGGGTACCATTCGTAACAAATGGTTAAATTGCTTTTGGATATCACCTAAGTCTGAAAAAATATCTGCATGATCGAATTCAAGGTTATTCATGACTAATGTACGGGGGCGATAGTGAACAAATTTGGAACGTTTATCAAAAAACGCACTGTCGTATTCATCCGCTTCAATCACAAAAAATGGGGTTTCGCCCAAACGCGCCGAAACATCAAAGTTTTGTGGAATACCACCAATTAAGAACCCAGGTTTGAGCCCTGCGTATTCTAATATCCAAGCCACCATACTAGAGGTACTGGTTTTTCCATGGGTACCAGAAACGGCTATTACCCAACGGTCTTTGAGTACGTTTTCTAGCAACCACTGTGGGCCACTGGTGTAAGGCAAGTTTCTTTCTAAGACATACTCCACGGCCTCATTACCCCGAGACAGCGCGTTACCTATTACCACTATATCCGGTTCATTTTTAAATTGTTTTGTGTCGTAACCTTCAAATAACTCAATACCTAAAGACTCTAACTGTGTGCTCATAGGCGGATAGACATTAGCGTCAGAACCCGTCACTTTGTGCCCTAACTCTTTTGCAATAGCGGCAATTCCCCCCATAAAAGTGCCACAGATACCTAAAATATGTAGATGCATAGATTGCCATTTAAAAAGTCTAAGGGGAGTAGATTACCAGAACAAATATCCGTAACCCAATTAACAATGTAAAAATTTTACATTGTTGCTGCAGCTAGGTTTTGGTGACGTATCGGTATTGGTTATAAAGAATACGTTTAGGTTACTGAGTTTATAGGTTTTTGTGGGTATAATTATTGAAGCAGTATTAACAATAATAACAATCTAGCTGCATCACCCTACAACTAAAAGGTATTTACACGTAATGAAAAGACTTAACTCGCAACTTCAAGAAGATGGCGCTCCTATGGAGCTAATACTGCTACTAAGAACATTATTAGCAGGCTGCAAAGAAATTTCATTTAGGGTCAGTCAAGGGGCATTGGCTGGTGTATTAGGATCAACACTCAGTGAAAATGTTCAAGGTGAAACCCAAAAGAAGTTAGATATTATTTCTAATCAAATTCTCAAAGATATTCTTAGTGAGTCTGGTTACGTTAAAGCTATCTCTTCTGAAGAAGAAGACGAAGTCGTACCCTGCAATCCAAATGGTAATTACTTAGTTAGCTTTGATCCCCTTGATGGTTCATCCAACACCGATATTAATAGCCTTATCGGTACGATTTTTTCAATTACCCATGCCCCGCAATGGATGGATCCTGATGACCCATCAGCCTTTTTACAACCAGGTACACAAATAGTTGCAGCTGGTTACGTATTATACGGCCCATCAGCAATGCTCGCTTTAACTACAGGTCGAGGTACACACCTATATACCTTAGATAAAACCCATGGCGGCTTCTTATTAACGACTCCTAACGTCAAAGTGCCAGAGCAAACATCAGAGTTCTCAATTAACGCATCCAATCAACGTCATTGGGAAGGACCAATTCAAGACTATGTTAGCGATTTGTTAGCTGGAACTGAAGGTCCTAGAGAGAAGGACTACAACATGCGTTGGGTCGCTGCAATGGTAGGAGATATCCACAGAGTTTTATGCCGAGGTGGCATTTTTATGTATCCCTACGACAAGCGTGATCCCAGTAAAGCGGGTAAATTACGTTTGTTATATGAAGCCAATCCTATGGCCTTCCTCGTGGAGCAAGCTGGAGGTTTAGCTGAGACCGGTTCAGGGCGAATCATGGAAGTCATGCCGACTGAAATTCATCAACGTGTCCCTGTTTTAATTGGCTCAAAGGATGAAGTTGAGGCATGTTTAAGCTACAACAAATAAACTTTAATAATCATAAATAAACGTAAAACGCCTCAGATGAGGCGTTTTACGTTTCCGGTTATTATTTTTATTATAATAACGGGGCGATGACCAAACTCACTATAGCCATTACATTAATAAGGATATTCATCGATGGGCCTGATGTATCTTTAAATGGGTCGCCCACAGTATCTCCCACTACTACTGCGGCATGAGTATCAGAACCTTTACCACCTAGGTTACCTTTTTCCACATACTTTTTAGCATTGTCCCAAGCACCACCAGCATTGGCCATCATTAACGCAAGTAACACACAACCTAATAGTGCACCACCTAACATTCCGCCTAACGCATAAGCACCTAAGCCAAATCCAACCAGTGGAGGCACGCCGACTGCTATTACCCCCGGCAATATCATTTTTTTCAACGCTGCTTGCGTAGCAATATCAACACAACGTGCATTATCAGGCTCGGCTGTACCTTCCATCAAACCGTCGATTTCTCTGAACTGGCGACGAATCTCATGGATCATTTCAAATGCTGCATCCCCAACCGCAGTCATTGTGATTGAGGCGATTAGAAAGGGTAATAATCCGCCAATAAAGAGACCTATCAATACCATGGGGTTACCCAAATTAAGGGTAAAATCAGGGTATTTATTCACCAAGGTTTCTATAAAAGCCGCAATAATAGCAAGCGCAGCGAGGGCCGCTGCGCCAATAGCGAAACCTTTACCAATAGCTGCAGTGGTATTACCCAATTCATCTAACGAATCGGTAATATCGCGAGTTTCCTTTCCTAACCCTGCCATTTCAGCTATTCCGCCCGCGTTGTCAGCCACTGGACCATAAGCATCGATAGCCATAGTGATACCTACAGTCGCTAACATACCAACTGCAGCAATACCCACACCGTATAAACCCGCTAATTGAGTTGACGCAAAAATAATCGCACAGATAGTTAGTACGGGAATCACCACTGATTGCATACCGACAGCCAACCCCGTAATCATTACCGTAGCCGAGCCGGTTTCGCCGGCTTCAGCTATTTTACGTACCGGTGTGGATGCGGTGTAGTATTCAGTTACGAGACCAATAATAATACCACCAACCGCGCCAGCAACGACTGCCCACCATACATGGTCATTCACTCCCAGCTCAGCAACCACAAAGTACGCCGCAATAATAAATATGACCGCCGCTGACATAGTACCAGCGCGCAAAGCCACTTCTGGTTTACTAGCGGATAAAAATTTAACTAAAACAATGCCTGCAACTGAACATAACAAACCAGTAGACGCCAAAACTAAAGGCAAAAACATTAAGGACTCTCTGCTACCTAAAACACCTAAAGCCATAGTAGAAGCAATAGCTATTGTGGCAATCATAGAACCACAATATGATTCAAATATATCCGACCCCATGCCAGCAACATCACCCACATTATCCCCTACATTATCTGCAATAACACCAGGGTTTCGCGGGTCGTCTTCAGGAACACCGGCTTCAATTTTACCCACTAAGTCAGCCCCCACATCAGCGCTTTTAGTGAAAATTCCTCCACCTACGCGAGAAAACAACGCGACTATAGAGGCTCCCATTCCAAACCCATGGATCACGTGGGCAGTGCTTGGGTCACCACCGAAAAACCAATAAAGTGAACCTAAACCTAAAAGCCCCATAGCGGCAACACACAACCCCATGACAGAGCCACCCATAAAAGCAATTGTAAGCGCTGCCGCTGGCCCTTTATCATGAGCTGCCTGAGTGGTACGCACATTCGCTTTAGTCGCAGTAAACATGCCCATATAACCTGCAAAGGCAGAACACACCGCGCCCGCAACAAAAGCGATAGTGGTGTATTGCCCTAAAGAAAAATACAAAGCAATACCCACCACTAGGGCAAAAAGAAATAACATTTTATACTCGCGATGCATAAACACCATGGCACCGGAATGAATAGCATCACCTATTTTAGATATAGCAGGATCTGAGACCGGTGATTTTTTAATCATCAGATAAATAATAAAGGCACAGATTAAACCAGCAATTCCTAGAACGGGTGGCATGTAGAATAATTCAGTCATAAAAGTTCCCAGAGTTAATGTAGCTATGATACAAAGCAAGCCGTTTTTGGTTAAACGCTCTTAGCAAACCACCAAACCGATTTTACTTTGCGATACTTTCACGCCAATCCCTCATTGCCTACATCATTCATGAGTAAATGGCTATTTTATTGTTTTATTTACACTTAATTAACAAATATAACGATATGTTTACCTTTAGTTCAAGTTTTAATCATTAATTGTACTTAGACTGCATTTTAATCACTTTGATGAGTTTCTTCTTGTACCTGTAGGCACTATAATCTTGGCCATTAAAATTCAATCACTTTAGGTAATACTATGAGCCTTAACGCTGTACCCGCTGGTAAAAATTTACCAGAAGAAATCAATGTAATCATCGAAATCCCTGCCCACTCTGATCCAGTCAAATATGAAGTAGACAAAGATTCAGGTGCCATCTTTGTTGACCGCTTTATGGCAACTTGTATGCACTATCCTACTAACTATGGTTATGTTCCACATACTTTGTCTGAAGATGGTGATCCAGCTGATGTATTAGTGTTAACTCCTTTCCCATTATTAGCGGGCTCGGTTATTCGTTGTCGTCCAGTAGGCGTATTAAAGATGACAGACGAATCAGGCATAGATGCAAAAATTCTAGCGGTACCAGCTGATAAGTTATCAACAATTTATCGGGGCGTTACTGATATCGATCAAATTCCAGAGTTAACTAAACACCAAATTCAGCATTTCTTTGAACATTACAAAGACCTAGAGCCAAATAAATGGGTAAAAATCGAAGGTTGGGAAAACGCAGCCGCAGCAAAAGCTGAATTAGTCAACAGTGTTAAGTTGTACGAAGCATCCGAAGAAAAACCAGCATTCTAATTTTCTCCGGAAATAAAAGTGTTACTGAGCCGATTTTTTAGTCGGCTTTTTTATTTGTGTGGATAAAATTTATTATGCGACAATTAAAACTCAGCAAACTTTAGGTCACATTATTTTGCATTTTAATTCCTTGCCCCAATTATCTGACATTCGCAAAAATCCACAATTTCTATTGCTCGCGATGGCCTTCGTAATGCCGCTGGTATTTTCTGTATGGAATGCATTACTCAACAATTTTGTAGTGGAAAAAGCTCAATTCAGCGGTGCGGAAATTGGTATATTGCAGAGCTTGCGAGAAGTCCCCGGTTTTTTAGCTTTTACTGCTGTCTTTTTATTATTAGTTATAAAAGAACAAACCCTAGCGTTAGTTGCGCTGGCTGCAATGTGTATTGGTGTAGCGATCACCGGGTGGTTACCATTTGAAATAGGGTTGTATTGCACTACTGTGCTTATGTCGATTGGATTTCACTACTTCGAAACCATCAATCAATCGTTAACATTACAGTGGATACACAAAGACAAAACGGCGCATTTTATGGGTATACAATTAGCGGTTAAGAGCTTCGCTTCTTTGTTGGCATACGCGTCAATATGGGTATTGATGGAATGGTTTGATATTTCGTATAACGCTATGTACATGTTGGCTGGGGGAGTTGGGCTAATAATTGTTTGTTTAATGTGGGCAAATTTTGACTCTTTCTCTCATGGTACAGCTCAACATAAACATATGTTTTTGCGCAGGCGTTATTGGTTATATTACGCCTTAGTCTTTTTCAGTGGCGCTAGAAGGCAAATATTTATGGTATTTGCATCCTTTATGATGGTTGAAAAATTCGGCTATTCTGTTGGTGATATTAGCCTACTGTTTATTATCAACTATGTTATCAATCTACTTTTTGCACCTAAAATCGGAAAATGGATTAGTAAAATTGGAGAGCGCCGCGCACTAACAATTGAATATCTAGGATTACTTATTGTGTTTATTAGTTATGCGTTAGTGACAGATGGTCGTATTGCTGCCGGTTTATATATCATCGATCATCTATTTTTTGCGATGGCCATCGCTGTGAAAACTTACTTCCAAAAGATCGCCGACCAAAAAGACTTTGCCTCCACTGCTGGTGTCAGTTTCACTATCAATCACATTGCAGCAGTTGTGATCCCAGCGTTATTAGGTATCGTATGGTTAAGTTCACCCAGTTTAGTGTTCTATATCGGCGCAGGTTTTGCCATTTGTTCCTTGTTGTTAGCGTTGAATATACCGAACACCCCTAGTCAAGGTAATGAAGTAGTGAAAAATCCATTTTTTAGAGCAAATCAAATACAGGCCAACAAAAACACATGATTAAAATTGTTCATGCTACTTGCTTAATATTAGCTTTATTTATTCAAACTACATTTGCAAATGAGCCTCTAGAATTATATTGGGAAGATATGGTACCACCCAATTATCAAGCCCCTGACACTCCTTTAGGTCATGACGGCAGCATGATGCAATTGGGGATTGATGCCCCCATAGTCGAAAATCTCGATGGCAAATTGGTAAAAATACCGGGATTTGTTGTTCCTTTAGAGGGCACCAACAAAAACACTAGTGAATTTTTGTTGGTGCCTTATTTCGGGGCCTGTATTCATGTGCCACCACCACCAGCAAACCAAATCGTATATGTGAAGTTTTCTAAGGCCGTGCCGATAGACAAATTAAGCGATGCAGTATGGGTGACAGGTACATTAAGTACTCGAGGCTGGGAAGGTGACCTTGCGACCGTAGGGTATTCTCTGGTAGGCATTAACGTAAGTCCTTATGATGGATAACAAAATTTTGCTAATGAAGCTAATCATAAGAAACTTTTGTTGAAGCATATTTTGTCTATACTGATTTTAGAGTTATTTAGAATAAGTTGATATTTGATAACGGTTAAACTCTATACGCAGAGTCTTGTACACATTAAAAAAATGGATGAAAGGTGATTTGATGAACTTTTTGGCGAAACTCTCTATTGCACAAAAATTGTTTCTTATTCCAATTATTGGAACGGTAGGATTTTTATTATATTTAGGAATAACTACTTACACAGCTTTAAAAAATGTCGACTTATTAGAAAATGTCATTGAAGTACAATATCCAGCTCTAGATGTTACCAAAAATGCGCTAGTTAAAATGGAAAAGGTCAAAGAAACCCTAAGCAGTGCCGTTACCACGGGCGATGAAGAATCCTTAGAGAATGCCCTTAACCACGCCAAAGAAACTCAAGATTTACTACAGAATATTAAGTCAATTGCTCCCGACCTAAGTGCCGATATAAATAGCATTTTGCAATCCTTTAATAGTTACTACAACTTGGCTTTCGATGTATCTAAATCCATGATAGATGGTACCGCGGACTATTCAAAATTGGGTGAATTATCCACAACCATGAATAACAACTACGACAATGCCTTTACAAACTTAAGTAATTTTAAAGAGGCTCGAATTAAGGCGTTTCAAACCGATATACAAGAAGCCAGTGATAATGGTCACTCTACTATTGTCATTGGTGGCGTAATGGCATTATTAACTATCATTTTGTTATTTGCCACGGCTATTCCAATTGTCAATGGCATCAAAGGCAGTATTGTTCAAGTGGTCAATTCACTAAAAGATATCGCCCAAGAAGATGGAGATCTGACTGTCAGGATCCAGTCAAAAAATAAAGATGAAATTGGTGATTTAGTACATTGGTTTAATCAGTTTATGGAAAAACTTCAGGGAGTGGTTAAAGACATTGTTAATGCCTCATTGCCTTTATCAAAATTAGCACAAAATTTAAATCAATTAACAGACGACACCAATAAAACGATTGATGTACAACAACGCTCTGCAGGACAAGCTAAAAATGCGGTTGACGCGATGAGGCACAGCGTGATCGCAGTGGCCGAAAGCGCAGCCGAAGCAGCAAACGCGGCCAGTGATGCATCGAGTGCTGCAAGCGATGGACAAGCCGTTGTTAATGACACTGTACATAGTATTCAAGTGTTGGCGGCCAACGTAGAAGATTCATCTGAAGTTATCAGAAAATTAGAGGCTGATTCTAACCAAGTTGGTGTGGTACTTGATGTCATTAAAGGCATTGCGGAACAGACCAACCTGTTAGCACTTAACGCAGCCATTGAAGCCGCTAGAGCTGGCGAGCAAGGTCGCGGATTTGCAGTAGTAGCCGATGAGGTACGTACCTTAGCGTCAAGAACACAACAATCGACTGAGCAAATTCAAGAAACCATTGAACAACTTCAAAACGCCGCACGTTCTGCAGTAAGTGTTATGGCAAAAGGAACAGAACAGGCGAGTAATAGTGTAGAAACAGCAAATAAAGCTGGTGCTAGTTTATCGGTTATTACGGATACTATTAGTCGTATCACCAACATGAACGATCAAATAGCACAGTCTACAGGCGAGCAGCAGAACGTAGCCAAAACCATCAGTAGCAGTGTTGATGAAATTCATAGTCGCACTGAAGAAACAGCAAGCAGTTCCAGAGAATTAGCATCGGTAAGTTCCGAGCTAGCTAAACTAGCACAACATTTAGAAGGCATAGCTAAACAATTTAAAGTATAAAGTTACGCCATAAAAATCTACATTCGGGTTTTTATGGCTTAATCGAGTGCATAAAAATTTGCCAAAAGTGTGGCTTTTATTTCGTCTTTTATCGCGACTGACTGTTTCGTGTTAAAATCAAAATGCACTAATGTTGTTATACCAGTGGCACATTTAATTTGCTTCTGCCATAACTCTTGATAAACATCAAAAGAACTCGTACCAATGCGGCTAATGTAAGTTCTAACTTGTACTTTGTGACCGTAATAAATCTGCTCTAAAAAATCCACTTTATAACTCGCTAAAATTAGTGGCCAGTTTTGCAAATCCAGGTCAGGATTAAAGAGTTTAAAAATAGGATCGCGTCCACTTTCAAACCAGCCCACCAAAGCAGTATTACTCACATGAGCTAGGGCATCGGTCTCATAAAAACGTACATTAAATTCTTCAACAAACATATTGTTTGGTCCTTAGTTTTGCAGCAAAGGTTTAAGGAACCGCGCGGTATGTGAGATTTGTGTATTACAAATATCTTCTGGAGTACCTTGTGCCACGATTTGACCGCCACCAGCTCCACCTTCAGGTCCAAGATCGACTACCCAATCTGCGGTTTTTATCACATCTAAATTATGTTCAATTACAACAACAGTATTACCGTGATCACGTAAGCGATGTAGCACTTCCAACAACTGTTTAATATCGTGGAAATGCAAGCCAGTGGTAGGTTCGTCTAAGATATACAATGTTTGTCCAGTATCACGCTTTGATAACTCCTTAGCCAACTTAACACGCTGCGCTTCTCCACCGGATAAGGTAGTCGCCGCTTGCCCTAAACGCACATAAGACAAACCTACGTCCATCAAGGTTTGTAACTTACGGGCAATAGCAGGGATAACATCAAAGAAAGGCCGGGCTTCTTCCACAGTCATATCTAACACTTGATGAATATTTTTGCCCTTGTACTGGATTTCCAAGGTTTCTCGATTGTAACGTTTGCCTTTGCATATATCACAAGGCACATACACATCTGGTAAAAAGTGCATCTCAACTTTGATTACCCCATCTCCTTGACAGGCTTCACAACGCCCTCCTTTGACATTAAAACTAAAGCGTCCTGGTTTATAACCTCGAGATCTAGCTTCTTGAGTGCCGGCAAATAATTCACGTACGGGTGTAAAAATTCCGGCGTAAGTAGCAGGATTGGATCGTGGAGTTCTGCCAATAGGGCTTTGGTCAATATCCACGACCTTGTCCATAAACTCCATACCAGAAATACTTTTATAGGGTGCTGGCTCTCCGGTAGTCGCACCATTCAATTCTCTATGAGCAATTCGATAAAAGGTATCGTTTATCAAAGTAGATTTGCCTGAACCAGACACACCTGTAACACAGGTCATTAAACCTATAGGCGCTCTAAAAGTGACGTCTTGAAGATTATTGCCAGTGGCGCCCGTCAACTCCACCCACTTATCTTGGTCGATTTCGGTTCGTTTAGCAGGGACTGCAATTTTCTCTCTACCAGAAAGGTATTTACCAGTAAGCGAATGCTCACTATTTTTAATATCTTCAATCGTCCCTTGAGCGACTATTTCACCACCGTGTACGCCTGCACCTGGGCCAATATCCAAAACAAAGTCGGCGGTTCTGATAGCATCTTCGTCGTGTTCAACCACAATGACTGTGTTGCCTAAGTCTCGCAAATGAATCAGTGTATCAAGCAACCTCTCGTTATCCCGTTGATGCAACCCAATTGAAGGTTCATCGAGTACATACATCACGCCAACTAAGCCAGCTCCTATTTGACTGGCTAACCTAATTCTTTGGGCCTCACCGCCAGACAATGTATCGGCACTGCGGGACAGAGACAGGTAATTAAGGCCTACATTGACTAAAAAGGACAATCTGTCATTAATTTCTTTGAATATTTTTTCTGCAATTTTGAGTCGTTTGCCGGTTAGCGTAAGGTTAGCGAAAAACTCCAACGCTTCGGCGATGGACATATCGGTAATAATATTGAGTGGTGTTTCGCCTACAAATACGTTTCTAGCTTCTAATCTCAAACGAGTACCAGAACAACTAGAACAAGGTTGTTGGCTGAGATATTTCGAAAGCTCGTCCCTTACAGCATTAGACTCAGTTTCTTTGTAGCGTCGCTCCATGTTGGGAATAATTCCTTCAAATGGATGTTTTCGCTCCATAATGTCGCCACGGTCATTAATATATTTAAACTTCAGTGACGTGCCTTTGCTCCCGTATAACACAATATCCTTGGCTTTTTCATCCAATTCTGAAAATGGCACAGCCAAGTCAAACTTGTAGTGGTCGGCCACGGCTTGCAACATCTGAAAATAATAATAACTACGTTTATCCCAGCCTCTAATAGCTCCGCCAGACAAGCTTATTTCTTCGTTGGCAATAATACGATGGGGATCAAAAAACTGCCTAGTGCCCAATCCGTCGCAACTTTGGCAAGCTCCGGCTGGGTTGTTAAAGGAAAATAAACGAGGCTCCAATTCAGCCATACTGTAACCACAATGTGGACAGGCAAAATTAGAAGAAAACACCAACTCTGCCTTTTCGGGCTCATCCATAAAGGCCACTGTAGCCGTGCCCCCAGACAAGTTTAAGGCAGTTTCAAATGACTCTGCCAAACGAAGTTTTAGATCTTCGCGCACCTTGAAGCGGTCAACCACCACTTCAATGGTGTGTTTTTTATGTAAATCTAAATCAGGAGGATCCGACAAATCACATACGTTACCGTCAATTCGCGCCCGAATAAAACCTTGGGCCGCAAGGTTTTCTAAAGTTTTAAGATGCTCACCTTTGCGGCCTTGAATAACAGGGGCAAGCAACATCAGTTTAATATCAGCCGGCATCTCGAGTACGCGGTCAACCATTTGACTAATTGTTTGTGCATCTAACGCTACATGATGATCAGGGCAACGGGGCTCGCCAACTCGTGCATATAACAAACGCAAATAATCGTAAATTTCTGTAATGGTTCCCACTGTAGAGCGGGGATTATGAGAAGTGGATTTTTGTTCGATCGAAATAGCGGGTGATAAACCTTCGATATGATCCACATCAGGCTTTTCCATCATAGACAAAAACTGCCTAGCATAAGCCGATAAAGACTCGACATAACGCCTTTGCCCTTCGGCATACAAGGTATCAAAAGCCAAGGAAGATTTACCCGAACCGGACAAACCTGTGATAACAGTTAATTTGTCTCTGGGAATATCTAGATTGATGTTTTTTAGATTGTGGGTTCGAGCACCGCGTACTTCAATTCTATCCATTTTTAACTTTTATCAAATGCAAAAGAAGAAGTATTACATACTCTTGAAACTAGCTCTACGACAACTCTGATTATCTTTTGTAAGGCACATTACAGCTAATCAAAAATGTTGTTTAAATTGTTTGTCGAAATGGAATCTATGCTAGACTAGTCGGCTATTTTGACATCCACCTTTTTGATTTTTTGATAATAGATTAAACCTTGAATTCTACCGAACTTCGCAGCGCTTTCTCTCTTGCCTTTGTGTATGTATTACGCATGCTTGGGCTGTTTATGGTTATGCCCGTCATTGCCGTTAGCGCCCAAGAATACCCCGATTATTCCGCGTTTTTGGTTGGCTTAGCCATAGGTGGATACGGGCTCACTCAAGCATTGTTGCAGATTCCCATGGGGGTTTTATCCGATAAAATTGGGCGCAAACCAGTGATTGCTGGAGGGTTGGTCATATTTGCTGTTGGTAGTCTTGTGGCAGCAACGGCTGACAGTTTAGTTTGGGTTGTTGTCGGGCGCTTTCTGCAGGGGGCTGGCGCAATTGCTGGTGCGATTATGGCGTTAGCCGGTGATTTAAGCCGCGAAAAACAACGACCCAAAGTTATGGCCATCATCGGTATTTCTATCGGTTTTTCGTTTTACTTAGCATTACTTTTAGGCCCTATTATTGCCAGTAAATTTGGATTGAGCGGTATTTTCCTGATAACAGGTGTATTGGCAACTTTGTGCGTATTCTTAGTATTATTTGTAGTACCTAATGCAAAAAACATTGCACCTAAGGGTGATACTTTGCCCATTTACGAAGACCTTAAAAATCTATTTAGGCACCCTCAATTGATACGCCTCAATATTAGTGTGTTATTACTGCATATGCTGATCACACTACTATTTGTGCAAATTCCGGTGTTCCTAGTTGATTTAAAATGGCCGCTTTCCACTCACTGGCAAGTCTATTCTGTGGTGCTATTTGCTTCGGTTATTGGCCTTGTTGTACTTATGGCACTAGCCGCTAAAAGCAAACAGGCGGTCATGCAATTCAGCGTTGCTGGCATGGCGATTATATTTGGACTCTTTGTTTTTGGCCAACATTCGATTATTTATTTGATGATATTGGTAAGCCTATTTTTCACTTGTTTCAATTATCTAGAAGCAAATTTTCCGGCAATGGTTTCAAATATCGCCCCTGCTGGTAAGAAAGGCTCAGCCATGGGTGTGTATGCGAGTTTTCAGTTTTTTGGTGCATTTATTGGTGGGGTGTTATCTGGCAGTATTGGCGCACTTTTAGGCATTCAGTGGGTGTTTGTATTGGCCAGTATTTTATGTGCTGTATGGTTACTTCTGATTAAGGGGATCAACGGGACGCAAAGGCTAAAAAGGTATACACTTAACACAAATGAAATAATAACAGATCTGACTTTACAGCAGCTTTCGGCGCTAAAAGGCTTGGTTGATATAACAGTTGTTCCGAATGAACAAGTTATGTACATAAAGGCAGAACAACATTTCGATATTCAACAAGCTCGACTTGTACTGAATTTAAAAGAGTAATTAGGAGGAAACATGGCGAGTAAAGGTGTAAATAAAGTAATTTTAGTGGGTAATTTAGGCAAAGATCCTGAAGTAAGGTATACCCCTAATGGAAAGGCAGTGGCCAATCTAACCTTAGCCACATCAGAAAGTTGGAAAGATCAGAGTGGCCAGATGCAAGAAAAAACAGAATGGCACCGTGTCTCCATGTTCGGAAAACTTGCTGAAATCGCTGGTGAATATTTGCGTAAAGGTAGTCAGGTTTATATTGAAGGTAAACTTCAAACCCGTAAATGGCAGAACAAAGAAGGGCAAGATCAATACACCACAGAGATTGTTTTAGACCCGTTTAATGGCGTCATGCAAATGTTAGGTGGACGCGGTGGCAGTCAATCTGAAGGTGGCTTCCAAGGTCAACAACGTCCTGCGCAACAGCCTAATCAAGGTTATCAGCAAGCGCCACAGCAAGGTTATCAACAAGCGCCTCAGCAGAATCAACAATACCAAAAGCCACCAGCTCAAGGTAACCCTCAACAATCCAATCAAGGTTTTAATCAAGCACCACAGCAAGGTCAACCTGCACCTATGGCTGAACCAGATTTTGATTTTGACGATGATATTCCTTTTTAGGCTTCCGGGATTTAAAAGTGTAAAGGATAAAACACTTTTAACTACCATCTAAACTTTAAGCCAGCGTAAAAGCTGGCTTTGTTATTGTTATGCTTTACTTTTTTGCCTCAAGCAGTAGTACGACAACATAATGGTTGTTAATAAGCCGCGCTAACTAACGACCCAAAAGTTTAATTTAATGTTGCCAACAACTGCTTTATTTCATCAAAGTTTGTAATATTTAAACACTCAGCCTTTTGCTCCAAAACACTAAAATCACTATGCCCAGCCGCTGCAAAATATAAGCACGACAGCATAAATAACACTAGCTCATCTTGTTCTGTACCTTTTGCAACTGCTTGGCTTACTTTATCCAGGTGGGCTATTTGTTTCACTAGACTTGCATCTATATGCCATAACGACAACATAAGCGAGGACGCAGAATAAAGGCTGATCCCCATGGTCTCGTGAATGTGTCTATTAAGCGAACCTAAGTCGTCTATACCTCGCAATGAATACCGCACCATTTCGTGTCTATGGGCACTTTTATGACTCAACAGGAAAACACCTAGTAGCGAAAAAACCAAAACTTGCTCGGTAAGTTCGATATCTAAAGTTAGATTTTTTGTTAACAATTTACGGGTATGTTGAAAGAGTTTAGGTGCTAATAAAAAAGCTTGGCTATATTGCTCGAAAATGACCTGCTCTAAATGTTGTTGTAGCGCGTCCTTCATTGCAAACACTAGCGCATAATTCACAACGGTTTGAATGCCTAAATTTCGACTTATCGCTTCTTGTAAATTTTGGGGCGTTTTGCCATATATGGCCTTACTGGCTTGCCCCATAATACGCCCTGAAAGAATGACATCCTTAGTCACAATCTCAATCACTTTTTGCAGATTAAGATTGTCTCTATCTTTTTCAAGCAATAGTTGCTGACAACTGCTTGGCATGGGTGGCATATTTTCTGCGATTTCTGTCAGTTTTACATAGTTACTATGCACACTGTTTGCCAATGATAAATATCTAAACTGTGATGGCGTGACGCCAAATTTTTGCCGAAAGGCTCGTTCAAACGTAGCCCGTTCTGAATAACCCAGCCTAATAGCCAAATCTTCAATCTTAATTTGATTTGTTAACAAGGCTTTTACGCATAGTTCATTTAAAAATTTACTTTGAATAAGTTTATAACTAGTTTCTTCTTGGGCCAGTTTACGCCTAAACGAAGTCATGCTTATTGACAATTCACAGGCACATTGTTCAATGGTTAAGGATGCAGGCAAGTCCCTTTCGCTCAATAAACGATTAACAGCCGCTGTCAGTACTAAAGAAGGTTGAGAGTGATTCATCAATAAATATTTCTAATCAAAACAACATAGTAGACCTATCCCAAAGACATAAACGCAATTAAAGGGAAAACACTAGATTACTATTTCAAACATGAATTTTTGACAATAACATAGGCAAAACCAAATAAACGCTAAATTTACTTTTCATCCCTTAAATCGTACCTTTATTCCCAAAAATTAAAATATACAGAATATTTTATGATAAATTTTGACCATCCCATTGCTGAATATGTTACAAGAATGTATCGTCTTCTATCTCGAAAACAAGTTGAAATTAATTTCATATGAACGGTCAATTGCGGCAAGTATTTTATCCAGAGTATGGACCAAGCCAAAAGCAAGAAAATATTCTGGTAGTCGATGATGATCCTGGGATTTTACGAATTATTAGCCTTGTTTTAGAGAAAGAAGGTTATAAAGTCAGAACCGCCACCAGTGGAGAACAAGCCTATCAATTGGCTTGCAGTTTTTATCCTGAATTAGTCATATTAGATATCAACATGCCGGGAGGTTGGAATGGTTTTTTAACCTGTCAAAAGTTTAAGTCGGATGCGCAATTATCCGCCATCCCAATAATATTCTTAACCGCTACAACAGCCGAATTGCTCCAAGGCTTTGAAGTCGGCGGCGCTGATTGCTTATTGAAACCCTTTAATAATCAAGAATTAATAGTAAGAACTCAGTTTCACTTAAATATGAACCGCTTAGTAAAAGAAGCTCAGCAAACTAACCTCGAGTTAGAAAGTAAAGTCCAACAACGAAACCGCGATTTAGCTGATTCTAATGAAAAACTTAAGCAAGCTATCCTTGAGTCAAGGTTGCTTAATAATCGTTTAAAGCTCGAAGAAGGCACTGACTTTTTAACGAAATTACCTAATGGGGTTAGCTTTGAGCGCAACTTGCAGTGCTATCTAGATCAGCGAACTTTTGATGCAACAGATGGGGTACTGCTATTTCTGGATCTAGTAAGGTTTGAAGTCGTTAATCAATGTTTTGGGTGGGACGCAGGCGACTATGTTCTTTGTAATGTTAGCAATTTATTACAATCGCAATTAGGTGACTCCGCTTTGTTAGGTAGGTTGGGCGGCGATCAATTCGCAGTTTTTTTAAAACACACTTCTGTCACAAACGCTGCAGTAGTCGCAAGAGGTTTAGTCGATTGTTTAAGTAGCTTTCCTTTTAGTTTTAAGTCACAAAAAATCCAAGCCGAAATCTGTGTCGGCTTTTGCGTTGTAGACGAGCATGAATCGAGCGCCAGAAAAATCACATCGAAGGCTATTCACGCATCGATTCAAGCCAAGAAACAGGGGTTAGGATCTATTGTCAATTATCAAAATGTGGGTGTAAGACAGTTAGCTAAAGAAACAACTAGCGACTTAGCCAGCCGCATTGAATCAGCGTTAAAATCAAACGCTTTGTCACTTTTTTATCAGCAAGTTAACCCCTTGCAAGCACAACAGGATCAATTGCCCTCGTTCGAAATGTTAGTAAAGCTTAACAGTGAAGACGCTAATCAATTGAAACTACCCAAGGAGTACATAGAGGTTTCGGGACGAAACCAAATTAATAAAAAAATTGACCTCTGGGTTCTACAAGCCACCCTAAATTGGTTGCAGGACAATCAACACTTACATAGCCAATTTAGTCATGTTTCAATCAATCTTTCATCAGAAACCATAACTAACCCTATGTTTCTGATAACGCTCGAAAATATATTGTTAGAAACGTCCATAAAACCCGGTTTGTTGTGTTTCATAATTTCAGAGTCTGACGTATTACTCACGATTGAGAGATCTGGCGTGTTTTTATCCCACCTCAAAAAATTAGGATGTAAAACTTGTCTGGATGATTTTGGAGGGCAAACTTCTCTGATTCAGTATCTACATATATTGGAACTAGATTACTTAAAAATAGATGCCGCGGTGATAGGCGGCTATTCAGAAAATCCAAGCAATACCCTTCTTTGGGAAACACTAACTAAAGTAGCAGAGTTATCTGGTAAAGCGTTGATTGCTAAACATATTGAACATGAAACAGTAGCCGATAATTTAATTGAAATTGGAATAAAACACGCCCAAGGGTCACTGTTTCATAAACCAGAACCCATCAGTAATTTAAGTTAATACTTGAGTCTAAGTGTGGCATAAACTGACCTAGGCTCACCTACGAAATAACGATAACTCCCAAAGCCAAAATCAGCTCTTTCTGCGTAATCTTCATCGCTCAGGTTTGTGACTCTTACACTGATATCTACTTTATCAGTTAACGCCCAACCTGTTCTTAAATTAAGCAAATTGTGACCACTGTATTCAGCGGTATTCTCTGGATTAAGAAAATAATTACCTTGATGCACCCACTCTAACTCTATAAAGCTGCCTGAGTCTGCTCGCCATCCAAATTGAACACTTCCCATGTGTTCAGGTGCAGTATCTATTTCATTGTTATTGATGTTAACCTGGCTTAGCCTAAGGTTTGTAGCGTACTGATGTTTCGCAAAAGTACCATTGCCAGAAATATAGAACTGTTGCCATTGATAGTTTATTGCTAACTCAATGCCTTGATGAGAGGTTTCGCCATTGCTGATATTTTGTCTATCGGTATCTTGGAAAATAAAATTGTTCTTTTGCATCGTAAACAAGGTTAGGTCGTAAAAAAAACCTTGGGTCTGCCCCCTTAGACCGAATTCGATGGAATCGACATTTTCAGCTTCAAGTTCAGCTAGTATTTGCCCTGCTTGAAGTCTAAATAACTCGGCGGCTTGGGGCGCTCGATAGCCTGTTGAATATTGAGCATAAAGTCGATTCTGATTGTTTACCGCATAATTCGCATTTATTTGATATGACCATTCTTCATAATTGACCACTTGATCTTCAGGGCGAGTAAACCGGCAATTTTCTACGTCATCAGCACAAGCACTGCCCGCGGTTAGGTGATTGTTATAGTCATACTTAGTGCGTTCATACCTCACACCAGTGCTAAGATTCAGCTGCTCGCTAGCGGCCCATTGTAATTGCGCAAATGGAGAATATACAGTTGCATCCACTTCATAATCATAGTGTGTGCCAGCTGGGATGGTAGGTGAAAAATCTTCGGATTGAGTCTCAGTTAATTGCCCATTAGTCAGATCGACTTCGAAACCGCTCAACCATGTTAAGTCACCGTAATTTTTCTGGAATTGTAGCTGTGCGCCAACACTAGATTGACTGTTTTCTTCAAGAGGTTGCCAAATTAGATAGTGTTGCAAAAACTGCATATCAGCCCACCTAACATAAGGTGTAAAGGTAAGACTGGTAGTATCGTTTTCAAGATAATTTATTTGGCTGTAGAAGCGCATAGACTGGCTATCTCGAAACGCTTCTGGATTAGGGTTTTGAGTTTTAAGCGCCGCATCTTTATAAGCATCCAAACCACTTATAAAGCCAGCAGTTTCCTGGTTTAGATTGGTTGCTGCTAGTACATTTTTAATTTGCCACTTACCCTCTTGGTATTGATGAATCAAATTAAATTTTTGCTGCTCGAAACCACTGTCTTGCAAATATCCACCGTCTTTGGTGATATTGCCGTAAAACAAAACACCATGTTGATCACCTGTGTTGGATAAACTAAACATGCCACGAGAATAGTCATGAGGGCCAACACTCAAAGATAAAAATGATTGTTCTACTTCAAATGGATTGGGAGTCAGAACGTTAATGACGCCATGCACAGCATTAGAGCCATACATAGTACTTGCTGGACCACGTAAAACTTCGACAGAAGATGCCTGTTCGGTATTCGCGTCAAACAATTGATTAACATTACAAAATCCTAGTGCACGTAATGAAATTCCATCCTGTGCAGTGAAAAATGCGCCACACCCCCCTGTTCCGGTCAACACAGGGGAACGAATAGCCGTTAGGTGTTCCTGACCGTTTCCACGGCTAATCCAAGCACCAGGGATCCTGACTAAAGCTTGATTAATATGTTGTTGTTCAACCAACCTCAAACTCTCTTCATCCAACCAACTGATATTACTACCAATGTCCAAGACATTATCAGTCGTTCGAGTGGCAGTTACTGTAATATTGTCAATAGGCTGTTCTTGGGTTAAACCTATAGCTGGGATAATCAATAAAAACACACTAAAAAAACGATTCACGTAGTCCAAAAAATCTCCAAAAGCACTTATGTTTATGTAGTAATACGTTAAAAATATTCTTATTGTACGTTGCAAACTTCTAGCTGCATACCTTAATTTTTATCAAAGTATGAGTGCTAAATCTCTTAAACTAGCCACCCTTATTGACAAATAGTTCACTAATGAAAATGCAGTTTTATGAATGTTGACTGGCTTTTATATCAAACTAAAAAGCACAACTCTTAATCAAAAGTTAACTAACTAAAGTGTGTTTGATGCCGCAGCATTTTAATTGATGTGCCACAGCTTTCGCCATTGAATTAAACTTGTTATTGGGGCATTTCGTCCTAATACTTTCTCTAAACACCTTATAATGCTTCGCATAGTAGTCTCTTTGCAGTGTTGTTGCATACCGAAACAAAAAAGTGCGCTTTTGTTGTAGTGTTTGGTAGAATCGAACCATGCCAAAAAACCATTAACCCTATGAAAAATTAGAACTTTTTATTTTGAACCACATCAGGTCATTGATAAAAATCTAACAAATAATCAGTTGATTTGCTTTTTGAGCTGACCTGCACAGAGTCGTAGTTGTACTCATGAAATGACTTTATGATTGCCTTTTATTCATCCAGTTTTTAGCCATAAATCATTGGATTTATTAAATAAACTGCCCATATCAAAAGCCTATATAAAACTAGCGCTTTACGCTGTTTTTTGCTGTAATGGAGCTTAGTTATAAAGAAATATAGTCTGTGACATGCAAATAGGTTGGCGCGAGTTTATAAAAAGACGTTTTAGCAAAGCCTCTAAGTTTCATTCCGTAGGGATTGAAATTGGCGTAGACGAATTTCATGTTTCTACTCTACAAAAGATTAAAGGCGAAATTAGCTGGGTAAAACAAGACACTCTCCCAATCGAAAGCTGGCAAAGCTCACTCAAAACCTATGTCGACAAAAATAGTCTCACTAATACTCAGTGTAATGTCGCGTTCTCTATTTCAAAGTATCAAATGTTGCAGTTAGACAAACCAGAAGTTGAGGACACAGAGCTACTTAAAGCGCTGCAATGGTCAGTCAAAGAACAATTGTTCAGTGACGATGAACTTGCGATTGACTATTTCGATACCCCAGCTGAAGCAGCTAACCTCAAAAAATTAAATGTGGTTGCCATCAGTAAGCAAGAAGTTAGAGAAGTTCGAAATGGTGTTTTAAAAGCAGGGTTAGCACTGAATATCATTGGAATTGAAGAGCTCGCAACATGTAACTTAGTGGTGCCCAGCGACGATGCCATTATCACCCTAAAACAAGAAGAAGGTGGGCAGCTGAGTTTAAATATTGTTAAACGCAACGAATTGTACTTTTCTCGACGATTACGTGGCTATGAAAATTTAGCTAATTTTTCACCAGAAGAATTAAAAATGGGCGTCGTTGATAACTTGAGTTTGGAAATTCAACGTTCCATGGATTATTTTGAGAGCCAATTACGTCAAGCTCCGGTTAAAAAAGTCTATCTTTCTTTGGATACCATTCATCAGGATGCGCTAGCGGAGTTTATTAAAGAGGTTATTTTTGTACCAGTGGAATCGTTTATCCCAAACGTCTCAAAAAATACTAAAATGCCAATAGCACCATCAAGCCTAGCAAGTTTAGGTGCCGCAATTGATAACGCGAGTTTGATTGGCTGATGAAAAATAGAATTAACCTTTACCACCCAGAGTTTCACCCGAAGTTACGTTTGCTTTCTCTGAATATTGTAATCGCAACTTGGGTGTTCACGGCTATTTTATGCGGCTTACTGTACTTTTATTTCGCATCAGAACAACAAAATTTACAAGCGGAATTAGGTATTTTAGAACGTGATAAGCAGAAACAACAAATATTAGCGACAGAATTACAAATCGCGGTAGACAGTCTTAAAATTGATCCTGTTTTACTTCAAAAAGTTGAAGATAATCAGCAGCTAGTTAACCTTAAAAAACGGGTGTTAGATGAATTATCGGGACGAGAACAGTTAACAACACAAGGTTACTCCAACTTAATGATAGATCTCGCTGGTCATAATCAAACAGGGCTATGGTTAACTCATATCAACTTAAATGGCGCAAAGGTCGAGGTGCAAGGTGCAACAACAGATTCTGCCCTTGTACCCAAATGGCTTAGCTCTTTAGGGCAAACTGATTATTTTAATGGGCAAGAATTCGCGGATACTAGGCTATATTTGGACTCAGATAAACAACTCAAATTTATTATTTCGTCTGGAAACGAGTCTAATCAAGAAGTTGGAGCTAACAATGATTAGCTTAAAAGGGTCGGGTAAAATATGAAACAACAACTTGCCCTCGAAGCAGAATACCGAAAGTTATCAGCTAAATTCCACAGCACAAGTTCCCGTGAACAATGCCTAATTCTAATTTGTGGTTTAGTTGTAATACTATTATTGATGTATACCTTTTTATTCGAGCCTCTTTTCAAGGAGTCCGAAAAATTACAACAAAACCGTGATAATACTCAAAAAGAAATATCGAGCTTAGAAGTTCAAGTCGCGCAATTATCCGAAAAGCTAAATTCTGATCCTAATGAACCTGTCAATACCAGAATTGCCGATTTAGAACGTGAAATCCAAAACATTACACTGCAGTTAGAAACACAAACTAGCAACTTAGTACCCGCTAATAAAATGGCAGGAATGTTAGAAAGTGTGCTATCTGGTAGCAAAGGGTTAAAGTTAATTGAGTTACAATCAATAGCTCCTGTTCCTATATTACTGGAACCCGCCAAAGAAGGAGAAGAGTCAAAGGCAGGACTTTATCGCCATGGTGTCACACTTATTTTTGAGGGGAAATATTTTGATATTCAAGAATATTTACAAAAATTGGAATCATTACCATGGAAATTCTACTGGAAAAAATTTGATTATTTAGTGGGCGATTACCCAACCGCAAGTGTTGAGTTAGAAATCTACACTCTTAGCACCAACAAAGCTTTCATAGGGGTATAAAGGCAAATGCAACACCTATTAATATTATTAATTTTTAGTCTCTCCAGTGCCCATGCCAGTACACTGCAAGATCCAACTAAACCTAACCCTGATAAATCTTTTGTTCTGGGGCAAGATTCAGACGCAACGCTGCCAGAGGCTTTAAAATTAACCGCCATCATTAAAACCAATCATAACAGACAAGCTATTATAAATGGGAAAAGCGTTACCCAAGGGCAACTAGTGCAAGAATACAAGGTGCTATTGATCAGTGAAAATCACGTTTTATTAGAAGGTTCAGATGGTCCAAAAACACTTTATGTCAATAACAACAACATTAAAAAAGACACGAATAATGGTTTCTAACAAATTACTACTTATTAGCCTAATGGTGGCTATTTGTTCATGCCAAAGTACGCAGAAAAAAGCGCCTGTTTCGCACTCTTTGGACTCTGCAATTGCCGAGTACGAAAACGAAACTAATGCGGCGCCACAGCGGCAACCCTTAGAATCGGTACCGGACGAAATTAATCAAGCATTACTCCCCAAACCTAGTGACTCATCTAGCCAATTGTTTGGGGAGTCAAAGTACGATATTAATGCCCAAAAAGTGGATGCTGCAGCGTTTTTTAGTAGCATAGTTAAAGACACCCCTTTCAGCGTAGCAATTCATCCCGAAGTCACTGGCGAAATCTCACTAGACCTAAAACAAGTGGCGTTGGAAGAGGTATTTGATTTAGTTTCTGAAATTTATGGTTACGAAATCGAGCGTAAACGAAATATCTATCGTATTTATCCGTCAGGAATGCGCACTGAAACCTTCGCTATTAACTATTTACTGATGACTCGTGATGGTTCTACGCAAACCAGTATTACCTCTGGGGGCGTAACTCAAGATTCTGGCAACAATAATAGTAATAACAACTCTCAAAACGGATACACTGGCAATTCTAGTAACTCAGGAAGTAGCAGCAGTTACGGTACAAATACCAATAGTAACGGCACTAATATTTCTACGCGTACTGAAACAGATTTTTGGACTGAACTTCTAGAAACTTTGGAGTCGATGATAGGTGAGGGAGACGGAAAAAGTGTCATGGTCACCCCTCAAGCTGGTCTAGTAACAGTTCGAGCTCTACCAAAAGAAATTAGAGCAGTGAAAGCATTTTTAGACGTCTCGGAGGAAATTATCCAACGGCAAGTCATCCTCGAAGCGAGAATTCTTGAGGTTTCATTGGATGATGGATACCAACAGGGCATTAATTGGGGACAAATATTAGCCAACAGTGGTTCAACCGATTTTCAATTTTCGAACACTGCAGGTACGTTAGGTAATAGTGTTAGCGCAGCTTTGGGCAATTTAACCAGCCTATCTTTTATTAATAAGGATTTTTCTGGAGTGTTGTCGTTATTGTCTACTCAAGGCAATGTACAAGTATTGTCTAGCCCAAGAGTGACGGCGGTTAATAATCAAAAAGCGGTGATTAAAGTCGGAGACGACGAATATTTTGTCACCGATGTGTCAAGTCAAAGCACTATTTCTAGTAGTACCACATCTGTGGTGCCTAACATTGAATTAACCCCTTTCTTTTCGGGTATAGCCTTAGATGTGACACCACAAATTGATGCTGAAGGTATGGTTTTATTACATGTTCATCCTTCGGTTATCGAAACACAAGAGCAAGAAAAAATAGTGACGCTAAACGAAGAGCAGTATGTTCTGCCGCTGGCGCAAAGTAATATCCGCGAATCTGATACGGTTATTCGCGCCAAATCAGGTGAGATAGTGGTGATTGGCGGATTGATGCAATCTATTATTTCTGAATCAGAGTCAAAAACTCCTTTGCTGGGGGATATTCCCTATTTGGGTAATCTATTCAAAAATAAAAGTAATAGTGAGATTAAGAAAGAACTGGTGATTTTGATTAAACCTACAGTGGTGGATAAAGACACATGGAAAAAACAGTTAAGACGAAGCCGGGATCAAATGGCTGACTGGCTGCACGTGGACTAAATCATGTATCTATACCACTTCGGTATTAAAGAGTTACCTTTTACTTTAACACCTAACACCAGTTATTTTTTTGGCCTGCCTAGTCATAAAGAGGCCATTCAAGTGTTGTTAACGGCACTTAGGACAGGCGAAGGTTTTATTAAAGTAACAGGTGAAGTAGGCACAGGTAAAACGCTGATTTGTCGTAAATTGTTAAACGAATTGCCTCAGCATTTTGTAGCGGCTTACATTCCCAATCCTTATCTTACCCCTTCAGAACTGCGCCGCGCAGTGGCGAGTGAATTGAATGTGGTATTAACTGACCATGCCGACCAGCAAGAGTTTACGCAGCGAATTCAACAACGTCTGATTCAAATTCACCAAGAAAATAAAGGTGTGGTACTCATAATTGACGAAGCACAAGCATTGCCAGTAGAGAGCATTGAAGCGCTTAGGCTGATTACCAACCTCGAAACCGAATCTCGTAAGTTATTACAAGTGGTACTGTTTGGTCAGCCAGAATTAAACGATAAATTGGCTCTACCCGAACTACGGCAATTAAAACAAAGGGTAACGTTTTCTTATTCCTTGCAAATAATGGATGCCGATCAGGTATACCAATATGTTAAACACCGGATGAATGTAGCGGGTTACCGAGGCGGCGATCTATTCGACCGAAAATGTTGTTCCTTACTGTATAAAGCCAGCAAGGGGACCCCCCGAATAGTCAACGTATTATGCCATAAAGCCTTAATGCTTGCTTTTGGCGAAGGCATGCAAAAAATCACGCCACTACATATTAAACTCTCAATAAAAGATACCGAGGCAGCTAACCAAACCAGCAATATTTTACTTGTTTCATCTATCGGAATTTTAGTCGTGATGTTGTCTTTTAGTTTTGCCTATTTTGCTTGGTCGGGGTTCGAAATATGAGTGTAGTGAACAAAATGCTACAAGATTTAGAAGCCCGGCAAACTCAAACTGATGAGATAACGGCTGACTATCAGGCGCCACCCAAAAAACAATCGAAGCCATTAGTTATATTACTGTTAGTTTTGGCTATTGCCGCCATTATTTTTGCACTAATGGATACCCAGTGGCTATTTTCTGAAACCAAAACCAATCAGACTTTAGCAACAACCGAAACGCAAACCTTGGCATCTAATGTTCCGCAAACAATGTCCATGGTCACAGAAGAAACCCAACAACGGCCAGTTACTTCACAAAACAATAAAGATCTACAAACTAAAACTGACATTGTAGTTGCCACTCCTGCTGCAAAAATGGAGACGCCAAGTAAGCTTACAATGGCAAAGCCTAGTTTGCCAAACCAGTCCGATACAACTGAAGCCCAGCCAGACTCATTACAAGTAATAGATACTCAAGACGTTGCGGCTGAGACTTCTCGGCCGCCAGAAATAATGACCTCAACTGCTGCAGAACCAACTGCTAGTTTTAGTAAAAAAAATAGTAACAAGGAAAATAGCGGCGACAGTTTAAAACAACGTATAGTCGAAAGCCTTAAAGAAGATGATCTCGATTTGGCAAGCTCGTTACTCTACAAATTATTAGAAACTGAACCTACAAATATTAAAGCTCGCAAGAAGCTCGCATCCTTACTATTTGCCCAAGGTAATTATGCGCAAGCTAAGCAACTCCTTGTTAAAGGAATTGCGCAACACCCAGCTCAAAGTGATTTACGATTGATGTTGGCACGACTGCTGATGATTCAAAAAGAGCCGACACAAGCATTAGAGGTATTGACTAAATTTCAACCTGTTACAGGCAATCAAGTAGAATACTTAGGTTATCGGGCGGCTTTAGCGCAACAACTAAAACAGACAAAATTGGCCATGACAGATTATCAATCTTTAACTCAAATCGAATCTAACAATGCAAAATGGTGGTTAGGTTTAGGTATTGCAAAAGATCAATTGGGTGAAATTGACCAAGCGGTGCAGGCCTATACAAACGCTAAATCCCTAGACCAATTAGATAGATCGGTGCATGATTTTATCCAACAACGAATTTCAGTATTAGCAGGCGATCAATGAAACCTAAAGCCAAAATACGCCTAGGCGACTTACTTGTCCAAAAGGAAATTATCAGCGAAGAACAGTTGATGCAGGCACTTGCGGCACAAAAAGAGTCAGGTCGTAAACTGGGATTCATGTTGATTGAACTGGGATTAGTTACCGAAAACCAGCTTCTGTCATTTTTGTCACAACACCTCAAGGTGCCCTTGGTCGATATCAGTAAACATAATGTGCAGCTAGCGGCAGTCAATATGCTGCCTGAAGTGCAAGCCCGTCGGCACCGCGCCTTAGTGATTGAAGACAAAGGCGATAGGCTTCTAGTTGCGATGAGCGATCCTGCGGATTTGGCGGCTATTGATGTATTGTCTCGGCTATTACCTAAACCTTTAGATGTTGCAGTGGTTAGTGATAGCCAGTTGATACAAGCCTATGACAACTTTTATCGCCGCACTGAAGAAATTGCCTCATTTGCACAAGAACTTGCGGAAGAATATCAAGATGAAGCCGAATTCGATTTTGACTCGGGCGTTGGGGACGAACAAGACACAGCAGTAGCTAGGCTATTACAATCAATTTTTGAAGATGCGGTTCAGGCCAAGGCATCAGACATTCATATTGAACCTGATGATGCATTATTACGGATTCGAATGCGGGTTGATGGTGTACTGCAAGAGAATGTCATTCAGGAAAAAAACATCGCATCGGCCTTGGTACTTAGACTCAAATTAATGTCAGGTTTGGATATATCTGAAAAACGGCTTCCCCAAGATGGCCGAACCAGTATGCGTATCAAAGGCCACTCAATTGATGTACGGGTATCGACCATGCCAGTACAAGCAGGTGAATCGGTAGTAATGCGTTTACTCGATCAATCTGCTGGCCTATTGACCCTTGATCAAACAGGTATGCCAAATAATCTGTTAACTCGCTTTAGAAGCCTATTGCACCGACCACACGGTATGATTCTGGTAACTGGCCCTACTGGTTCGGGTAAAACCACCACCTTATATGGGGCACTAAGCGAACTCAATAAAGCAGCATCAAAAATCATAACGGTAGAAGACCCAGTTGAATATAGACTCCCAAGAATCAACCAAGTACAAACCAATAACAAGATTGGCTTAAGTTTTGCCAACGTATTACGTACTACCTTACGTCAAGATCCCGATATTATTATGGTCGGCGAAATGCGCGACCAAGAAACAGCCGAAATAGGACTACGTGGTGCATTAACTGGGCACTTAGTGCTCTCTACCTTGCATACCAATGACGCAATAAGCAGCGCCGTTAGATTATTAGATATGGGAGCGCCAGGTTATCTAGTAGCCAGTTCTTTACGTGCTGTAGTAGCACAAAGGTTAGTGCGCAAAATTTGTAACAACTGCAGTGAAGATTACCGCCTCAATGCAGAAGAATTACTATGGTTAAATAACTTAGATGACAATTTGGAAGCGATAAACTTCAAACGTGGTAGAGGTTGCCAGAGCTGCAATAGGACCGGTTATAAAGGGCGTATAGGTGTATTCGAGTTACTGGAAATGACCGAAAACATGATGAATGCCTTAAAATTGAATGACACTATTTCATTCTCTCAAGCGGCGCAAAAAAGCCCCGGATTTGTACCTCTTGCGAAAGTAGCGCTAATGTATGCCAAAATGGGCATTACTACAGTCGACGAAGTACTTAAATTAATAGAAATGGTCGCAGATGAACGAACTATTTCTAAACCCAATGATAATGAAGTTATTGAGCAAGAATTAGCGCAAGTGGTAGAAGACCAAACCGCTAATGAAGCACCCAATGAAGAGCCTCCTAAATCGTCAGGCTTTTCATTTGAACTAGAACCATTAAATAAACCACCAGGAGGCGACGGTGGCCCAATTTAGCTATAAGGCACGAAATGCGAGCGGTGAGCTGACCTCTGGTGTTTTAGAGGCAACAGATGATTCATCAGTTGCGCAAATATTAGTTGGGCGAAACTTTACTCCTATTGAAATCACCGAAAATAGCCAAGAACAAATCGAAGAATCCGCACAGGTTTCTTTTTTAACGCCCAATGTCACGCTTGATGATTTGGTGATATTTTCGCGACAAATGTATTCGTTGGCTAAGTCAGGAATACCTATTTTACGGGCAGTTAAAGGGCTAGCTGATACTACAGGTTCGAAACGAATGGCTATGGCACTCGACGACGTTGCGGATCAATTAGAACGAGGTCGCACGCTTTCTACAGCGTTAAACAAACATGACCAGGTTTTTGGGCGATTATTTGTCAGTATTGTGCACGTAGGAGAGAATACCGGTAAATTAGACGAAGCCTTTTTGCAATTGTCATTTTACCTTGAACGCGAACAGGAAACCCGCAAACAAATAAAAGCAGCAACCCGATACCCCATGTTTGTGTTAATGGCCATAGTCATAGCCATGGTAATAATGAATATGGTGGTGATCCCAATTTTTGCTGAAATGTTTGTTTCTTTTGGTGCTGAATTGCCATTAATGACACGTATATTATTGGCCACGTCGAACTTCTTTATCACCAAGTGGCCCTTCTTAGTTGTAGGGATCACAGTAGGAATTTACCTATTAGTCAGGTACTTGCGAACTGAAACTGGCCGCTACAAATGGGACAAAACCAAGTTAAAGTTACCTATTGTTGGCAGTATTTTTGAGCGCACCTTATTAGGCCGATTTGCCCGCAGTTTTTCGATGATGTTGGTATCTGGGGTGCCACTTACCTCGGCGCTTAATTTAGTAGCAGAGGCAGTTAACAATGCCTATATGGCCGAATGCATATTAAACATGCGTAAGAATATCGAAAAAGGTGAAAACTTGTCTAGAGTGGCCAGCAGCAGTAAATTATTCACACCTTTGGTATTACAAATGATAAGTGTTGGTGAAGAAACAGGTCGAGTAGACGAGTTGCTTGCAGAAGTAGCAGAGTTTTATGAGCGAGAGGTCGACTACGACTTAAAAAGCCTCACCTCGAAAATAGAACCTATCTTAATAAGTATTGTAGCCGGTATGGTATTAATCCTCGCCCTAGGTATTTTTACCCCTATGTGGGACATGATGGGGGCCATAAAAGGCTAACGTTATGGATAAAAACCAAGCAGCAGATGAGCGTAATCGTAGCCTTTTTATTAATATCACTGTGGTAGTGGTGTTTATCAGTTTAATGTTGGGCTTTATGATTCATCTAAATAACGGCTCTACTAATTTACGGCGACTTGCGTTGGAAAATTTAGCTGAGCAGTTTTCAACTAGCGTGAGTAATGCCCATTGGCAGTGGCAAGGGGAAGGCCGCCCTGAAATAGTCCTGTTAATCACCTATGCCAATAAGCTGGGCGAGAATGAAACTCTAATTGAAACAGATAGAAAACCTATATTTATGAGTCATTTAGGTTGGCCAAAAGCAGAACCAACGTCAGAAGGCTGTGCTAACATTTGGAAAATGTTACTCAATATGCCAATGAACATAGACGGCTTTAAAATTTTTGCTGAATATTACGACGGGATCAAACTTAACGATAATCCATTGGATTCTGTGTGTCGATATCGATTATCTACTGGTCCATACTTCGAATACAAAGTGTTTTCGGGTCAGGTATTAAAAGTTAAAGAATGATTACCTTTTTTAAAAAATCACAAGTGAAAAACCTTGTAGGAGCGCCGCTATGACCAACAACATTAAGAGCAACAGCAACGCTAAAGTTGAGACAAATATGCAATTAAATACCGGGCACTATGGCTCCCCTAAAAAAGCCACCTCGGGTTTTACCCTAATAGAACTAGTGATAGTGGTGGTTATTTTAGGCTTATTGGCTGCGACCGCTTTACCTAGACTATTAGATGTGACCGCAGATGCCGAGGATGCAACAGTAGATGGAGTGGCGGGAGGTTTTGCCACTGGAGTTGGCTTAGTCAGAGCTCAATGGGAATTAGAAGGCCGCCCGACTGAAAATTATGGCACCAATTCGACCTTCGTAACAATTGAAAGTATTCAAGTAGGCATCGATCAAGATACGGGTTACCCAACCGGGCAATTAGACACCGACAGTAGTTCTGAAGATGACCAAATGAGTACCTTAGACTGCGAGAGTATTTTCAACTTAATTATGCAAAGTGCTCCAACCATTTCTTCGGATTGGAATGATCGACCGTTTGAAAACTTCCGATATTTTACTAATGTAAGAACAGGTGTAGGTTCAGGTGGTAATGATGTTTGTTATTATTACCTAACACAAACAGTCAAAAATCGCACAACTGAGCCAACCGATAACTTGGCTGGAAATGGGTTTATCTACGATCCAAGAATTGGCCAGGTGATAGTGTTTAGTAACAATTAATCACAGCGATAATTTTCTGTGGTGATAAACCTTAACCAAACGCTCGAAAATATACTTAGGTATAAACAAAGATAACTAGAAAAACACAAGTAATTGGTTAAAATGATGTTTAAATGGTATAAAACATCCAATAGATTCAGGGACTTAGTTAAAAAACCCTTTGAGGACAAAAAAGCATGCAACAACAACGTGGTTTTACATTAATCGAATTAATTATTGTGATCGTGATTTTAGGCATTTTGGCTGTAACCGCCGCCCCTAAATTTATTGATATACAAGGTGATGCTACAGCTTCTACCTTGCAAGGTGTAAAAGCGGCAATACAAGGCGGCTCTCAGTTAGTGTATGCAAAATCTGCCATTGCAGGTGAGCAAAAAAATGCAGGTACGAATCCAAGTGTAGATAATAATAAAGTAACTATTAGCGGAGGCGATGTTGATACAAACTTTGGTTACCCAAGTGCTCTCACAATGAACGCAACAATGTTACAACGTTGGGTAGATTTAAATTTAACAGCTGTAACTGGAGATTGGACTTTCACAGCAGACTCTCCCGCCTCTGGTTCCTTTACGATAACTCCACTCGGTACTGCAGCGACTACTGTTGCAGCGAATCAATGCCAAGTTACTTATACTGACACGGCGAGTCAAGGCGTCTCACCTACTGTTGTTGTTCAAACAGATGGTTGCTAGTGTTATAACTAACTTAAATTTGGAGTTGTAACTCCAAATTTAAGTTACGCGAGTCGAGTGTTAGTCATTTTACGCTCTAGCGAGAATGATATTGAACAAGCATACACCTAGTAACAAAGTGGCCGGCTTTACATTAATAGAGCTAGTAGTAGTGATTATTCTACTTAGCATTTTATCTGTATCAGTATTCAGCCGTTTTTCTGGGACCTCGGGTTACGCTGAGTACACCTATCAGGCTAGACTCGTATCCGCGCTGCGTAATATGCAAACCCGTGCAATGTATGACAATCGTGGTGGATATTGTTTTAAAATAAATTTTAATAGCAGCGCAGCGGCTTTTGGCCCCCCTACTTTGGATTATACCAGCGGCACATCTAGCTCAATTAGTGCAACATGTTCTAGCAATATCGATTTTAGTAATCCTGATTATCTCTCTACTACTGCTACAGAAATGGCGAGTGAGGGAGTGGGGTTATCCACACAACCCAATTTTAATTCTATCGATTTTGATGATTTAGGCCGCCCCCAATTAGAAAGCGGAAATTGCAGCGCCACTTGTAAAATTACTATGACGGGTGAATCCGCAGCGTCGGTGTGTATTGAATCTCAGGGGTATATCCATGCTTGTGAATAAAGCTGCTGGATTCACACTGACCGAACTTGTTATCGGCATTATAGTATTTTCTATCGCCTTAGTTTTGTTTACCTCCTTGATTGTACCTCAAGCAATACGCAGCGTAGAGCCTATCTATCAAGTTCGAGCCACTGAATTGGGGCAATCCATATTAAACGAAATTACCAGTAAGTCTTTTGATGAAAAATCCGATCGCACTGGTGGCACAAATTTTTGTGATGCCGCATGTATTGGCACGGTTAATTTAGGTCCAGATACCGGAGAGACTCGAGCGAGTTTTGACGATGTGGATGATTATAATGGACTGACTGAATCAGGTGCTGGGATTAAAAACACTTTTGGTGAAAGCACTACAATAGATAACAACAATTTGTATGAAGGTTTTGCTCTTAATGTAACGGTTATTTACGACGCTAACATGGATGGAATCGCAGATACCGTTGTGAGTAACACTAAGTTAATTACCGTTACTGTTACTACTCCTAATGATGAAAATATCATATTTTCTACTTTTCGGAGTAATTACTAGTGTATTGCTCAACTAAGACAACAAATAGAGGTTTTACCTTAGTCGAATTGGTGACTGTGATCATTGTTTTAGGGGTTGTATCTGTTGGTATCGCTGGTTTTATTCGTACAGGTGTAGGCATTTATAACGATGCCACTGAACGCGACCAACTGTTAGGAGACAGTCGTTTTGCTGTAGAGCGACTCACCCGAGAACTCCGAATGGCGGTCCCCAACAGCGCGCGAGTAAGGGCCAATAACTCCGGCTCTATAATCTGTATTGAATTTATACCTTCTGAATGGGTGAGTTTTTATACTAGCTTGTCAGTGAAACCTGACACATCGAATTCAGCCACTATAGTGGAGTACGCCAATAATCCAATAGGGTTTCAATTGAATCCTGGTGATTTCGCCATTGTTTATCCTACTAATACTCTCGAAAACAACAACGACGTATATCATTTGGCAAATAACAAACGTAAAGCAATAACTAGTTGCACGGATACCGGGCCCGATACAAGTTGCAATACGGCTGATGATCCTAGTGGAACCGCAGTGCTAACTGTCAGCGGAGCTTTTGAAGATCACTCGCCCGCTTCTCGTCTGTATATAGGTAGAAAAACCATCAGTTACTGTGCCCACCAGAACGACCGCAGTATCTATCGAAATGAAGGAAATATAAGCGAGGATCAGGTTATTTATACTTCAGGTACTTTGATGGCTGAAAACATCAATAATGATTTTAATAACCCTAGTGAGACACCTTTTAGAATATATGAAGCCACGCTAACGCGTAACAGCATAGTGCATGTTTTGTTAGCCTTTGAGCATAACGAAGAAATTATCAATTTCAGTAGTGAAATACATGTACCCAATGTACCGTAAAAAACATCAACCATTTTCATTGGCTAGTTTATCTAACCAAAAAGGCAGCATGCTGGTTATAGCTTTGTTCGTGATAATTGTATTAGCGCTGCTAGGGCTAACGATAACACGATTATTATCATCGTCTTCAGATTCTATTATCCATGAAGTACTAGGCCAAAGAGCCCTAAATGCGGCGAGAGCTGGAATAGAATGTGCTGTAGCACAAGAATTTGGTGGAGGGTGTAACCATCCAGTGTCAAAAGAGTTTAACGCGGTAGCCGGTTTAGAAAACTGTAATTACAGTGTGACTCCCACGTCTAAATCAATCGAAGACGGCGCTAAAACCTTTACTTTTTGGACCTTTTCCAGCACAGGCCAATGCTCTGCGGGTAAAATAAATGTGACGCGTTTTGTGTATATTGACGCAATGCTGGAGTCAGAATAATGATTAATCGATTGATTGCCTTGGTATTTTTTGTATTCAGCGTTACCCAAGCATTTAATGCCTTTGCCATAGCCAATCCAATCGTTAATTACCAGTTTGATGAATGTGAGTATACTGGCACGGGTAACGAAATTATTGACCAAACCGGTACCTACAACGCCCAAGTTACGGGAGTGGTATCTAATTCCGCTCAAGGGGTTACAAATAGTGCTTTAGATTTGTCGGCGACCAATACGTCTGACTGGGCCAGCCTCCCCCATGAAATAGTAGACGGGCTGAATAACTTTACTGTTTCTGTGTGGTTTCAAACCTCGGTTACCAAATCCCAACAAGAAATTTTTCAAGCTTTAAGTTACGGAAACGGAAGTGACGATGAATTAGAAATCTACCTGAGAAATAGCCAACAGGTAGTCGTAAAAGTCGGGGATAGAAGTGAAATACTTAATAGCAGTATTACACTAACAAACGGTCAATGGCATCACTTAGCAGTAATACGTGTTCGTAACATTGTCTGTTTATATATAGATGGACAACGACAAGATTGTGATGACGGTGTCGGTAGTGGCCAATTGCGGTCTAAATCTAATGCTGTGATCATTGGTCAAGAACAAGATAGAACAGGCGGCAGCTTTACCTCTTCTCAAAGTTTTGTTGGTTTATTAGACGAATTCAAGATATTTGATGAACAACTTTCAAGTAGTGATATTTTAAGTATTTACCAGAATGAATCTGCCGGAAATAATTTTGATGGAAGCGGACGGGCTGAACAAAATTGCTTTTCATTAATTGCAGAGTACCGCTTCGAAGAAGACGACTGGGACGGCACTGCTGGCGAAATTCTCGATTACTCTGGCAATGATCATCATGGTAAGGTGTTGTATAACTCTTTGCCAGATTTCGCCTCTCCAGCTTTAACAGGCAATACCGGTACTTGTGGATACGCCAGCCAAAACGATGGTTCCATTCAAGTCACTGGATTGCCACTTGATACCACTACCCCGAATGTTAAAACCACTGTCACCTTCTGGATGAATTGGGATGGAACCAACAGCACCATGCCCATTGGATGGGATAGCTACGATATTTGGATTGTGAGTGGTTCAATAGGTTTTAACACTGGCAATGGTGACGTGTTTGGCACTTCAAGTTCTGGCCTAGCCAATGGCTGGCATCATATAGCGGTCGAATTTACTAACGGTAATATCACTAATAACCGAATGTATATTGACGGCGTTGAGCAGTCGCTCACCCAACGTCAGAGTACACCTAGTAACAGTCGAGCCTATGTAGACAGTGAGCTGAGAATTGGCGGCTGGTCAGCTAATAGTGGTTACGATTTCCACGGACTAATAGATGAAGTACGCATATATGAAGGCTCGCTGACCACCTCGCAAATCGAAACCATCATGCAAGAACGCCACCCTTGTCCTCCTAGGCCCATTGCTGAATATCATTTTGATGAATTTAAATGGAATGATTATACCGCCCAAGTCGTTGATAGTAGCATCTATGGATATGACGCAACGCCATTTAATGCGTCAGTTACCGACGACATCAATCCTGTTTTTGAAGGCAGTCCTGGTACCTGTCACTACGGTCAATTTGATGGTGATGATGACTACGTGCAATTGCCTTCCTCATTTCCCAATTTAACCGAAAGTCTCACGATTACCGCATGGATCAATGCTGCGGACTTGAATTCTGACTCTCGAATTTTTATCGATGATCAAAATAATACTCAAGGATTCGGCTTTAGTTTAGGTGACGGCGGTGCGGGCAAGTTAAGACTCTATTCTAGGGCCGTTCGTCCGGTGATCGTTGACACCAGAAACGCAGTGATTACAACTAATAAATGGTACTTTGTCGCCGCGGTCCATGATGTCACAGCCAAAACAATACAGATCTATGTTGATGGTGTCGCACAAGTGCTTAATAATGGCGATACCGTATCTACATACACTGGCACATGGGGTAGCGACACAGGACCAGCAAGTATTGGTGGCGAAACCAATAATTCTCGAGAAAGCGGATCGAGATTCCATTTTAATGGTGCCATCGACGAACCTAAAGTGTATACAACCGCGCTAACCGAAACTCAAATCGTAAAAATTATGGGTGAAACCCGAACTTGCCCAGTTCCACCTACATTATTGTTAGAATACCGTTTCGAAGAAGACAACTGGGATGGAAGCCCAGACGAAATTATCGACAGCAGTGGTAACGAACATCATGCTAGGGTTAACAATAATTCAGTACCAGAGACCACTACTCCTGCGTTAGAAGGTAATTTTGGTACTTGTGGGTATGCCAGTCAAAATGATGGCGCAATTCAAGTGACAGGATTGCCACTAGATACCAGAACCGATGATGTCAAAACCACAGTCACCTTTTGGATGAATTGGGATGGTACCAACAACACCATGCCGATAGGTTGGGACATACACGACATCTGGATCTACAATGGTGCAATTGGCTTTAACACTGGAAATAGTGACGTGTACGGCGTTTCAAACGCTGGCTTAGCCAATGGCTGGCATCATATTGCCGTGGAATTTACAAATGGTAGCGTTACTCGCAATTCTATGCATATCGATGGTGTAAAACAAACACTTACCCAAAGACACAGCACACCGAATAAAAGTCGTGCGGTGGTCGACAGCGAACTGCGGGTAGGCGGCTGGTCTAGAAATGCCAGTTATGACTTTCACGGGCTAATTGACGAAGTGCGAGTTTACCAAGGTGTGTTACCCACCTCCCAAGTCATAGAGATTATGAATGAACGACATGAATGTAGGGCTATCGCGCCGGATCATTATGAAATTGTACATGATGGCCAAGGGTTCACTTGCGAAGCCGAAACAGTCACCATCAAAGCCTGTGCAAATGCAAACTGTGACATTTTATACGATCAAGAAACTGCAATCACTCTAGCCCCATCTGGATGGTCAGGCGGCGATACTCTAGTCTTTACTGGCGAATTGACCACCAGCCTAAATATCACCGATGAAAGCACTATTACTATGGCAAAAACCGCAGCTAATCCAGAGGCCGATTTTTACTGTTTTAATGGCACGACTGAAAGCTGTGACATGACGTTTTCAAATGATGGATTTGAAATATACGGCGCAACTATTGGTGACCCGTTACCAGATCAAATTGCCGCTAATAATTTCGAAAACGTTAATGTAAGGGCGGTTCGCAGTGTCGATAACGTATGTGAAGCGTTGTTAGAGGGCCCCCAAGAAATTACGTTATCGTATGACTGCGAATCACCGAACCAATGTCTCAAACCGCTCAATGATATTAATATCGCGGGTGATGGAACAGGTGAAAGTAGTGGCAACATTGCAGTAGAGTTTGATGCGCAAGGGGTAGCGAGCCTAGGGCTGCTGAATTATCCCGATGCAGGTAGATTAACGCTGAGTGTGGCCGCTGAAATAGATGGTGTCACGTTCGAAAACTCCGACAATGAGCCTGTTGATGTTTACCCTAGCTACTTAGAATTGAGTGTTGCTGAAACTGAATTATTATATGGCGGCACAGGTAACCAAAATAACTATGTGGCTGCAGAAAACTTTACTTTTGTCATCGGCGCTTATGGCAGTAATGATAAATTATTACCGAATTACCAGGCTGAAAACCCGCAATTAAAAGTGATGAGAGTTTCTCCTGTTAGCTCCGGTGAAAATGGTACCTTTAAATATTCGGATTCAGGCACCACAATTTCAGGCCTAAGTGCAGCCTTTGGCGATGCCTCAGGCCTTAGTTTTAGTGACGGCGAGCATAGTTACTCTTTGGCCCATTACACTGAAGTCGGCCGTATTGAAATAGATGTTCAAGATGCCAATTACCTTGGAAATAAAGTTGCTGTTGCTGACCCCCTGATACTTGGAGATTTCTATCCCGCTTATTTTGATGTCGCCTTAACCGAGGTACCGACATTGGCTGATACCTGTAACAGTACATTTAGCTATTTAGGTCAGAGTGTAGATTTTGAAACGTCTCCAGAATTTACTATTACAGCCTACAACGCCTTGGGCGATAGAACATTTAATTACAGTGACACTTATTGGAACTACTTGCCAGAAAAACCCACTGCAGCGGAGTTAAGCTTTGTTGATACCTCAACTTATGCCTCTAGCAAACCTGTCAGCGTTCTCAATTTAGGTGAATTGCCTATCATTGCTAGCAATGACAATTTTGATGGTTCAGGAACGGTTACCATTAACAATGGGAGTTTCAGATATAACAAAGTGGATCCAACTGACAATAGCGTTTTTGCTCCGGTTTCACCATTTGAAGCGCAGTTAACACTGGCATTTACTAGCGACTTTTTTGTCAGCACTTTTATAGACCAAAATGGTAATGAAGACAGTATTTGTTATCAAGCCAGTCATACTGATACAAGCTGCTTAGGCTGGGACATAGAAGAAGTTACAGGTACCCAAATTCGTTATGGTCGCTTGGTATTGGAGAGTACCTATGGACCTGAAACCGAATCACTTAACGTACCGATAAAATCTGAATATTTTAATGCTGACCAGTGGTTATTAAATATCGATGATAGCAATTGCACCAGTATCGATTTCAGCGAAGCAAATAATGAAATTCAATTATCAGATACTACCTTCGCTAACTCGTTTAATAGTGTTACCAGTTCCGGAGTATTGATTGAAGGTGTTGCTGTTGGCAACCAATTCACTCTTGAAGCACCTGATTCCGCCGGCGAGTTAGATATTTGGTTGGATCCCACGGCAACAAACGTAACTTGGCCAACTTATCTTAATTACGATTGGAGTGGAGACGGTTTCATCAATACTGATGACTTCCCTCAAGCTACAGTCACATTTGGTCTATTTCGAGGTAACGATAGGATCATTCATTGGCGAGAAGTATTTAATTAAACCTAATTTATATAGGGTGAGGTGAATAAAATAACGTTTGCCCACGTAACAAGCTTGCGCTTTTTGTTGTAACTCAATAGCATAGGCTACGCAAAGTTGTGATCTGGTAACATTACGCCCGATTTATGTCATGACAATAAAAATAGTTGCCATCAAGCAACCCGTTTGGAACCGAATAATGAACCGTATAGCTCAATTTTCTATTATCATTGCCCTTTCGTTTAGTCACAAGCTTTTGGCTGCCGACTTATCGGTTGCAGAAGTTGAAAATAAAATTTCTGTAAAACAGTCAGAATACGATAATTACAACAGTTCACTCGAAGCTCAAATTGCCAACGCAGCGAGCTTAGAAAGAGAACTAAGCGAACTTCGTCAAAACGCCACACTGGCTGACGCGGATAGACAATCTGCCTTGATTGAAATGAACTTACAATATGAAAAGGTCATTGATGATCCTGAGTTAAATATATCGCCCACTATCGAAACTTACGCTAAAGCAGTAAGGACTCATAAAGCTATCAAAGACGCCATTACTGATAAATACAATCAGTGGCAAAATGAGTTACAAGAAGTGGAACAGATGCAAATCTCGAAACATAGCCTGCTCAACACCATTGAAGGTTTAAAAGAGCAACTAAACAGCGCCCGTATCGATCGCTTGTACCAAGAGTTTAACCGTCAAGAAGCCATAGTTGTCAGCCATAACATTGCGTGTGATAAAGATGAGACATTAGCGAAGTGTATTAATCGCGGTAAATCCTTAGCTAAGCAAAAAGCCTCAAAACGATTTTTAGACAGTGTTTATGCAGGTTTAAGTGAATCGGATGAAGCTCAAAAAAGAAGACCTACGTCAGATGCTTCAGTGCAAGTATTGCGAAGCGAAGTTGCTGATAGCAACTTTAGTGGTCAAGGTAACTTTAACGTTAAGATGAATTTAGAATTGCAAGGTAACTTAAAACGTTCTGAAGGCTGCGAGTTATTAGGATTAGACCGACGATATTGCGTGAATTTTAAGGGTAACGAAAACGCAAAAGCCACTAAGGTGAAAGTTTCCCCTATGGCTACAGATGAGTCGGTAATGTACGAACTAACGGTGCGTTCAAACGTGTTTGATGACGAAGTATTCATTGATGGTGTGAGCTACGGCTCGACTAAACTACAAGTCATGTTACCCTCTGGTGAACATGATATTGAAGTGGTTAAACGTGGCTATGAATCAAGCAGACAAAAAGTTTCTTTGTCTGAATCACAAACCCTTAAAGTCGAGTTAGATCGTTCACAGTATACCTTTAGCAAAGGTGAACGAATTCAAGACATTTTGGCTGGAGACATTCCTGGACCTGATTTAGTAGTGATTCCTGCTGGCAGTTTTCGCATGGGAGATATTACTGGAGTTGGCCTAGACAACGAACGCCCGGTGCAAACCCAAGACCTAAAACAATCGTTCGGAATCAGCGAAACCGAAATAAGCGTAAAGGCATTTGAAACTTTTGTAAATTCAACTAGTTATGTGACTGATGCAGAAAAACAAAAAGGCTGCGCCGCATATGAAGATGGGCAAGCAGTATGGAAAGAAGATCGCAATTGGCGTGCGCCTGGATTTGCTCAGAATGAAAACAACCCTGTAGTTTGCGTGAGTATGCGTGATGCCAACGCCTACGTAAAATGGATATCACAAGCCAGCAGTCAAGCTTATAAATTACCCAGTGAAACGCGTTGGGAGTATGCCGCAAGAGCGGGCAAGGAAACAGACTATTGGTGGGGCGAAGGCGTCAGCACAGACAACGCAAACTGTGGTTGGTGTGGCAGTCAGTGGTCTAACGTTAGCACAGCGCCAGTGGGTTCTTTTGAACGCAATGATTTTGGTTTATTCGATACAGTTGGTAATGTCTGGGAATGGACCACCAGCAAACAATCAGATGGCACTGCAGTGGTTCGCGGTGGAGCGTGGAATTTTGCACCACGTTTAGCCCGAGTGTCGACTCGAATGGAATTAGATAGCAGCTTCCGTTCAAACTACATTGGTTTTAGAGTCGTTCGTGAACAATGAAACTCGATAACGGTCTCAAGAACAGTAGGGCGAGTTTGAAATAAACTCAATTTTCCGGCTCGCTTTAAATCTTTAAATTAGAATGATAGTAATTTCTATCGCCTGTTGCCCTTGATATTCTGTCTCACTTTTGTGAACCTCACCTTCGACCTTAAAATGTGCTAAACATCCCTTGAATAAGCCCACGGCGAGCTCTTCAAAATGACGAGATGATAAATAGTACATTATCAATTCTTTAGCTGACGTTTGCAGATGATAAAAACGTGGTAATTCAGCATCAGGATAAAGTTTTCTTACCTCAACATGAATGTAATTGTCTATATTTTTTAAAAGTTCAAAGGGACCACTGACCTCCTCAAAAATTTCTGGGTAGCGTTTGGAAAACCGACAAAATAGATGTTTACCAAATGACTCTAACAAGGTATCAATCGGAATATCAACAGCTTGCTTGACTGAGATGTGCTGTCATTTTTACAATTTATTGGTGGTCGTATGTACCTACGGCAGTGTACGCTCCCCTATTAGGTAAATCGCTTTTCTCTATAATCTCCTCCAAAACATCAATCGAAAAAACGCTTTCTACCATGTCCATGAACTCTGTAAAAATCATGCCTTTCACAATTTTTTCGCTTTTTTAAGGTAACTTTGTAAGGTATCTAATATTCGCCCTGAATTAAAAGGTTTAACAATAAAACCATTGGCGCCACTTTTAATCGCAGAAGTGACATTTTTTGATGAGCTCTCACCAGAGACCATCACTACCATCATTTCTGGGTACACTTTTCGAATTTGTTTTAATACTTCAAGGCCACTGGTATGAGGCAATTCAATATCTAAATACACCAAATCAATATCATGTATTGCGATCCTATCAGGTATCAATTCGCCAGTAGAAGAATGAAAAAAATTCACATCAATTTCAGTTTTATGTTCACGTATGCACACTAAAATCGCGGCGCGCAACAACTCTCTGCTGTATTCGACATCATCTACTAGTAATATATTAATCGTTATACTCATTTAACACTTCCGCTAACTTTAGATTGAGATTGGTACATTGTTGAACGGCTTGTTCATACTGCTTTTTTCTTAATAATAACAAAGACTCCGAAGCTAACTTAGTTAAAGTGTCATAACCAAAGGTTTCGGCTGACCCTTTAATAATATGTGCAGCATTGGTCAAACCTGCATAATCTAGCTTTTTTATGTTTTCGGTAATTTCCATATTTTGTTTGCTTAACTCACTAAAAAATAGCGCTTTTATCTTTGGGTCTTGAGCGAACAAATTAGACCTTTGAGCTTTTTCAGCGTCCGAGTGGTTTTCAGTGCGCAAGTATTGCTTAAGCACAGAGTGTAATTTATTTAATTCAAGAGGTTTGCTCAACACCCCACTAAAACCGAGCGCAATATATTCCTGTATATCAGCGGAGATAACATTGGCAGTCAGTGCATATATTGGCGTACTAATACCCAACTGCTGTAGCGACTTCAAGGCTTCCTTTCCATCCATAACAGGCATTTGAATATCCATCAAAATCAAATCATATTCGCCTGAAAGAGCCATTTGTAGGCCTTCTAGACCATTTACTGCTGTATCGATTTTGGCTCCAGTTTGGCGCAAATTAAGGGTTATCAACTGGCGATTAACCTCGATATCTTCTACCAATAAAATATTGCCAACTAGTGAAGGAATGCCTACCGATTGAGAATCAACGACTCTTCTAGCCTTAATAGTGCTGCATTTACCTTCACAGTCCTCACAGGCGATAGAGACTGAAAATTTAGAGCCCCTCCCCACAGTAGATTGCAGTTCCACAAAACCGCCCATCAATTCAACCAAACTTTTAGTAATAAATAAACCCACTCCTGTTCCACCTAAATTACTCGAAATAGTGGCGTCGGCTTGGCGAAAATATTCAAATATCAAAGCTTGTTTTTCTTCGACAATACCTTCACCTGTATCCACTACATCAATCAACAAAGTATTAGAAGTGGGTTGGAAATTTACGTGTACGCTTATGCAGCCTTCACTAGTAAATTTAATCGCATTGTTAAGTAGATTATGCAAAACCTGTTTAAGCCGAGTAGGGTCTGTAACTACCCATTCTGGAATATCCGATTCAATTACCATCACAAAATCTAACCTCTCCTTTTTACAATTAAAGAGATACATTTGTTCTATGTCTTGTAACAAATTGGGGAGATTAAACCTTATGGGTTGCAGTTCTAAATTTTTGTTTTCAATTTTACTTATATCTAAAATTTCACCTAACAAAGTGCTTAAGTGACGTCCACTTCCAACGATAGTATTTAAATATTTTATGCTATCTTCGCTGCTGACTTTGTGTTGTAACAGCACTTCCGCAAATCCAATAATAGCGGTCAAGGGGGTCATGGTGGCATGGCTCATATTAGCCAAAAATTGTGATTTTGCCTGATTGGACTCCCAAGCCTCAGATTTCGCTTTTTCTGCTTCTCGGGTGCGTTCTAAAATTTGTTTTTCTAAGCTCTCTTTTACCTCTTCTAATTCTTGATTACGCTGAAATAATTCAAGGGATTTTTTTTCCAATAGCGATTCGGCGGCTTCTCGAGCTTGTCGCTCCCGTTGATAACGTTTTTCTAGTCTCTCTTCATTCATGTCGATACTTAGTACGTCTATTTCAAATTGCCAGCTTACTATAGCCAAAAATAGAGTTTTATAGTTGCTTTTGACACTTAATTCACAAAAATGTGTTGAAACCGTTATTTTTATGGCCTTGTTGATGCTCTGTACTTGCCCAATTCACGGTGCATTGGTACAGTTAGCGGAATATTTTTCTTATCAACCAAAGTGCGGTTTTTACATGTTCAAAAAGCTACGGGGAATGTTTTCCAACGATTTATCAATCGACCTCGGTACTGCAAATACACTTATCTATATCAAGGATCAGGGGATTGTCCTCAACGAACCTTCTGTTGTAGCAATTCGTCAAGAGCGCGCAGGGGGACCAAAAAGTGTTGCTGCCGTGGGGCGTGAAGCCAAACAAATGTTGGGTAGAACTCCCGGAAACATAAAAGCGATTCGCCCAATGAAGGATGGTGTGATTGCTGACTTCTACGTAACAGAAAAAATGTTGCAACATTTTATCAAACAAGTTCACGACAATAACTTTTTGCGTCCCAGTCCGCGCGTACTAGTCTGTGTTCCTTGTGGTTCGACACAAGTAGAGAGACGAGCGATACGTGAATCTGCATTGGGTGCAGGCGCCCGTGAAGTATATTTGATTGACGAGCCTATGGCCGCAGCAATTGGTGCAGGGTTACCTGTTTCAGAAGCAACTGGCTCTATGGTAGTCGATATTGGTGGCGGCACCACAGAAGTAGCGATTATCTCACTCAACGGTATTGTTTATTCATCTTCCGTTAGAATAGGTGGCGACAAGTTTGATGAAGCAATTATTTCTTATATTAGACGTAACTTTGGTTCGTTAATAGGCGAAGCAACAGCTGAACGTATTAAACATGAAATCGGTGCAGCCTATCCAGGCGAAGAAGTTAAAGAAATTGAGGTACGCGGTCGCAACCTAGCAGAAGGTGTTCCACGAGGGTTTACGCTCAATAGCAATGAAATTCTAGAAGCCTTACAAGAGCCTTTAACCGGTATAGTATCGGCTGTGATGGTCGCCCTTGAGCAGTCTCCACCAGAATTAGCATCTGATATTTCTGAACGAGGAATGGTTTTGACCGGTGGTGGAGCTTTACTTAAAGATCTAGATCGTCTGCTGATGGAAGAAACTGGGATCCCTGTGGTTATTGCTGATGATCCTCTCACATGTGTTGCAAGAGGCGGCGGAAAAGCATTCGAAATGATCGATATCCATGGAGGCGATCTCTTTAGCTACGAGTAGTAGTTTTGATATTTAATAGTAAACAGGGCGACACGATGTCGCCTTTAGGCAGGCAATAATGAATTTGATGTTTTCTAGTGGCCCCTCCCTGCCTAACAGGTTAGCTCTGGCTCTTATACTTTCAGTGTCACTCATAATTTTTGACCACAAATTTGATGGTTTCGGCACAACCAGAGTGTACCTCAACTCACTGGTAAGCCCGTTGCAATATTTGGCCAACTTACCTGGGCAATTACTCAATGCTAGTGCAAGTCGCTTTGTTTCCCACGAACAATTGCTAAACGACAATGCAAAGTTAACTCATGATGCCATGCTAATGAACGGCCAGTTGCAACGTTTAACTTTTTTGCGAGAAGAAAATGACCGGCTTCGCAGCTTGTTAAATTCACCTGTTCAAGACAATACTCGCAAAGTTGTAGCTGAACTTATGGCTGTAGATAACAACCCGTACAGCCATCAAATAGTAATTAATAAGGGAGCAATAAATGGGGTGTTCGAGGGACAACCTGTTTTAGATGACAACGGTATTGTAGGGCAAATCATGCAAGTCAGTTCAACCAATAGCCGTGTATTACTTATTGCAGACGTCACACACGCTATACCCGTTAGAGTTGCCCGAAATAATGTACGCCTAATTGTTTCTGGATCAGGTAGTTTAGACGAACTATTGATCCAGCATGTAGCCCATAGTAGTGACTTAAAAGAAGGCGATCTGTTGCTATCTTCTGGCTTAGGCAATGTCTACCCTGAGGGTTATCCAGTCGCGACTATTACCTCAATTGTTCGAGATGAGAGTCGGCCATTTTCGCAAATTAAGGCAAAACCAGTTGCGCAACTTGATCGCTTAAAATACCTGCTGCTACTATGGTCCGAGCGCACCCTCCAAGAAGAATCAATAGCAGAGGTAACAGTAAAATGAGCATACGCAATTACTCAATTGCGCTAAGCATTGTGATTGCATTAGTTTTGCAAATTATGCCGATGCCGGCTGTCGCTGACTTATACCGCCCCGATTGGGTACTATTAGTCCTTAGTTATTGGGCATTAGCCCTCCCCAACAGAGTCAATGTAGGAGTGGCATTTTTTACAGGTCTAATTCTAGATATATTATTGGGTACCAGTATGGGTGTGCACAGTTTTGCTATGTGCCTATGTATTTATGTCTTGGTCGTGAATTATAAACGCTTACGTAATTACTCTGTGTGGCAGCAATCTATCATCATTGGCATTATGGCTGCGTTGTATAATTTGGTGATTTTTTGGTTACAACATTTAATCACCGATATTTATTTTTTGTTTGACTATTTGTGGCCCGTAGCCAGTTCTATGGTGATTTGGCCGTGGTTATTCTGGTTATTGCGTAAAGTTAGACGCCAACTACGCCTCCATTAATGATGTTATTACTTGCTTCACAGTCCCCCCGCCGAGTTGAATTACTGCAACAGATAGGTATTCCATTCACGCAATTTCCAGTAGATATTGACGAAACTGTACTCCCCCACGAATCCCCAAAAAAATACGTGCAAAGAATGGCCCAAGAAAAGTCTGCTATGGGTTTTCAAAGGACTGATAACAACAATATCGTATTGGGAGCTGACACAATCGTGGTGGCCCAAGGTCAAATTTTAGGTAAGCCGAAACACAAAAATGACGCTATACGTATGTTGAATATACTCTCTGATAATACACACCAAATATTGACTGCAGTCACTGTTATTAGCGCTAAACAACAAAAAAGCACCGTTGTTGAAACTCAAGTTTGTTTTGGCCCTCTAACTACTCAAGAAATAGCATGGTATTGGCAAAGTGGTGAACCGCAAGATAAAGCCGGAAGCTATGGAATACAGGGGCTTGGAGGACAATTTGTGAAACATATTAATGGAAGTTACAGCGCTGTCGTAGGTCTACCTTTATACCAAACAAAAATATTGTTAACTGAATTTGGGGTTGTAAATGAGTGCTGAACTATTAATTAATGTTACCCCTTCTGAATCTCGTGTGGCTTTGATAGAGAGTGGAATATTACAAGAAATCCACATCGAAAGGCACACTAAACGTGGCTTGGTTGGCAATATTTATCGAGGTAAAGTCAGTAGAGTATTACCGGGAATGCAAGCGGCATTTGTGGATATTGGCTTAGATAAAGCCGCATTTTTACATGCCTCTGACATTGCAATACACAGTGAAGTTGAAGAAGAAGTTTCACCTAACCATATCGAAAAACGAGATATTCGTGAGCTAGTGAGAGACGGACAAAACATTGTTGTTCAAGTAGTCAAAGATCAAATAGGCACTAAAGGGGCAAGACTTACCACTGATATTACGATCCCCTCGCGCTATTTGGTATTTATGCCAAGTGTTGAGCACGTCGGTGTATCCCAACGCATTGAAGATGAAGCAGAAAGAGAGCGCCTAAAAGCCTTAGTGCAGAGTTTCTGTAGTGAAGATGGTGGTTTTATATTACGTACTGCTGCCGAAGGGGTAAAAGAACAAGAGCTCACCCAAGATGCCGATTTCCTAAAACGTTTGTGGCAGAAAATTCGCTCGCGAATGAAAAATAAATCCCACATTCTTTACGAAGACCTGCCGTTAGCCCGCCGGGTGCTCAGAGACTTTGTGGGAACAAAATTAGATCGCATTAGAATTGATTCAAAGTTGTCACTACAAGAGTTGCAACAATTTACCAAAGAGTATGTGCCAGAATTGCATAAACTTTTAGAATATTATCCAGGCGAACGACCCATTTTTGACCTTTACGATGTTGAAAATGAATGTCAGCGTTCACTAGAAAGACGAGTAGACCTAAAATCTGGTGGATACTTGATTATCGACCAAACCGAAGCGATGACTACAATAGACATTAATACTGGCGCATTTGTGGGTCATCGTAATTTAGAAGAAACCATTTTTAATACCAATATTGAAGCAACTCAAGCGATTGCACGGCAACTTAGGCTTCGAAACTTAGGTGGCATGATCCTAATCGACTTTATCGATATGACAGTCGAAGACCACAAACGAAGAGTCATGCACAGCCTTGAGTTAGCCACAAGTAAAGATAGAGCAAAGATTAATATTCACGGTTTTACTGTGTTAGGTTTAATAGAAATGACCCGTAAAAGAACCCGTGAAAGTTTAGAGCACGTTTTATGTGGCGAATGCCCTGTGTGTAAAGGCCGCGGCTCTATTAAAACCGTCGAAACAGTATGTTTCGAAATTATGCGCGAAATTGTAAGGGTTAATCGAGCATACGACGCAGATAAATTTGTGGTTTATGCGTCACAGGATGTGGCCGACGCGTTATTAGGAGAAGAGTCACATATGTTGGCTGAACTTGAAGTGTTCGTCAGCAAACAAATTAAGGTTCATACTGAACTTCTGTACAATCAAGACAAATTCGATGTTGTAATGATGTAAGCGGGGTATAAACCTAGGCCCAAAACTTTCAACATTGTCATAATGTGAGCAGATTAAAACCGTGAATACCAAAACCAAAGGCGCTTCATTTTATGTCGCCTACTTGATCAAAAAACTCTGGGCATTGGTTGCCTTGAGTTTAGTTGTGGTTGCGGTGGTTTTAAGTGTTGCACGTTATTCTTTGCCCTATATGAACGGTCAAAAAAATTACTTAGAGCTTTGGTTGTCCGGCCAAGTTGGCGCTCAAATTAAAATTGGTGAAATAACTGCAAGATGGCAAGGCATAGGACCCGCTATAGTTTTACGCGATATTCAATTAATCCAAAACGAACAGTCTCCATTGAATCTTACCATTGCCGAAACATCCATTGAAATCGATTTTTGGCAATCTGTTTTGGCCTGGCAAATTCAATCTAACAAATTTGACCTACAGGAAATGGAACTAACTATTGATGTAGCTTCGATTAGCCAAGAGCAAAACAATTACCCCATAATCGATGCCTTAGAAAAGCTGTTTTTGCAGCAACTACAACTGTTTTCTATTAGTCAAAGTAAAATAATTATCAACACAGCAAACAATCAGCGACAAGTTGTACTGATTGACCAAGTGTCATGGGTCAATAAAGACGAGCACCATCAGGGTGTGGGACAAATGCAAATTGAAGAAATCGCAAAGAATTCTTCGTCATTTATTCTGGATTTATATGGCAATCAAGAAACCTTATTTGGCACCTTTTTCGCCAAAGGAGAAGAAGTAGACCTATCCCCTTGGATTGAACATTGGGTCCCCAGCAAACACGAATTACTTGAGAGTCGTGGCAGTTTTGTTATGTGGGCAACCATTAAAGAAAAATCACTTCAATCGGTACAACTTGATCTATCTAATAGCCGCTTTGACTGGCAACATCCAAACAAAGATAACTCAGAAAATAACACAAAATTGGCGGTATTGGGTGGTCAAATAAATGCCAGTCCAGTGAATGATGAGTGGCTATTTAACCTCAATAATTTGACCATGCAAATAAATGATAACGTGTTGGTCTCAAATTGGTTAGGTAAGGTAGACAAAACTGGAGCCTTGTCGTTGCAACATGAGCAACCACTACAAGTGGCATCTGTGTTGCCAATGTTAGCCTTAGCATTGGAAGCAAACCAAACGGAGCTAATTGAATCACTGCAACCTCAAGCGATATTAGATTCGATAGATATTCATCGCACTTTAGACGGCGACGTGGCAGTTAAAGCAGCAATAAGCGACTTAACCTGGCAACAAACCACGGCGATTCCGGGTATGTCTGGTATGGCAACCGAGTTAAATTGGTTCAATGGTAACGGACGGTTAAACTTAAAAAGCAAATCGGGGCAACTTTCAATTGATAAATTGTTACCAGAAGATATCGAATACCAACGCTTTTATGCCGATTTATTTATTGAGACCAATGCCAATGGCGTCAATGTTAGCTCTGAAAATGCCCTTTTGAAAAGCGACCTAATTAGTTTAAGCCCGCATTTTTACTATAGTAGTCACAATAAATACTTAGCGTTATCGACCCAAATTGAAGCCATTGACGTCAAGCAGTTACCCAAACTTTACCCTTCAGAACTGATGGGAAAAGACACAAAAAAATACCTCACCAACGCGCTGATCCAAGGTCAAATAGAAAATGCGCAATTATTGTGGCACGGCCAAGTTAACCAATTTCCTTTTGAACAGGGGCAAGGGGTATTTCAGGCACAGGTCAAAATAAACGACGGAGAATTAAAATTTGCGCCACAATGGCCCGCGCTAAACAATTTTGATGTCGATCTACTTTTCGAGAATAAAAGCCTCACTATGGTTAGTCAAAAAGGCCGTCTATTAGATGTTGAACTAACAAACTTATCAGCCAAAATTCCGCAACTCGCGTCAAATGCAGTATTAATCATCGATGCAGACGCCCAAGCCAATGGAAAACAAGTAACAGACTTAATGCTGCAAAGTAATCTAGCTGATACGCTCGGAAAAACCTTACAACAAGTGCAAGTCAATGGTCCGCTAAAAACTCAATTGAATTTAATGATCCCTCTGTCAGGTAAAGAGTTAGTCGCGAAGGGTAAAGTGCAATTAAACGAAAACAAAGTTGAATTGCCTAGCCTGAATATTTTGTTAGAAAAAGCCAATGGCACAGTAAGCTTCGTTAACAGTAAAATTAATGCCAGCAATATACAGGCGCATTTATTACAGCAACCCATTACATTGCAATTGGCTGGCTTACAAGAAACTCGTGGTTACCAGACAGATATTAATATCAAGGGAGATTGGGAGGTGACACCTTTGCTGGAACTTTGTTCTCCTGGATTAATCGATTACCTCTCAGGAACCAGCAATTGGTCAGCAGATATCGCACTTACTCTGCCACCCCAAGGATATGAATACTCCGCTCAAATATTCAGTAATCTATCAAATATTGATTCAGATTTGCCTGCACCATTTGCGAAACACTCAGAACAATCTTTGCCGCTTTTAATCACTAGCCAAGGAAATGAACAAGCCTCTTCAATAAAAGCGACCTTAGGAAAGGAGGTTGAATTTAACGGTAATTTACCTCATAGCGATATGCAATTTTCCCGAGCACATTTATCTATTGGTCAATCAGACATGTTAGGAATGGGCCTAGGTTTTAGTATCTCAGCCAATATGCAGGAGTTAGATGCTACTCCTTGGTACAATGTAATCAACGCCCTTATTGGTGATCTCCCTGACAATAATGAAACTCCCTTAATCGAGGCGCCCAAACGCATTTTCATCACTGCAGATAGCGCACTAATCGCTTCTCAGAGATTTACTGGATTAGAGATGGTGGCAAAAAATACCAGTGATAGCTGGCTTTTTGACATCAATGCCGAAGAAACCCGCATGGAAATGACCTTATATAAAGATTGGCTAAATAAAGGAATCGATATTAACGCTGACTTTATCGAAATGAAGCAATGGCAAAACAGTCAACCCAACAAGGGTGAAAAACAGTCCGGCTCGTCTAATCAATTTGTTGCCAATATGGAGACTTTACCTCCCATTAGTTTTTCCTGTGAGCGCTGCCGCCTAATGGAAAATGATCTTGGAAAGATTGATTTTAGTTTAACCCGCTCAGCCACTGGTATGAAAATCGAACAGGTACGATTGAATAATGATCATGGTTTATTTTACGGTTCAGGCGATTGGTTCTTAAATAATGGCCAAAGTAGTACTCGATTAAAAGGTGAATTTAGCAGTTCCGATTTTGGTGCATTCCTAAAAGGGTTTGATTTAGATTCGGGGATCAAAGATTCGAAAACCAGCTCCAAATTCGATTTGAGTTGGAAAAACTCCCCCTACGAATTTAACTTCGACAGCCTTAATGGCCAAATTGAATGGCGCTTGAGCGATGGTTACTTAACTGAAGTAAGTGACCAAGGTTCACGAATATTTAGTCTACTGAGTCTTGATTCATTGGTGCGTAAGCTGCAGCTTGATTTTAGAGACATATTTGCCAAGGGATTTTTCTACGATAAAATTAACGGCAGTTTTCAGCTAGAAAATGGTATCGCATATACTGAAGATACTTTAGTTGATGGCGGAGCCGGAGAAATCTCTATGCACGGTTATACCGACCTGAATGCTCAACAACTAAATTACCAAATCGAGTTCACCCCAAATGTGACATCAAGCTTGCCTGTAATAGTGGCGTGGATGATCAATCCTGCTACAGCATTAGCAGCACTTGCGCTAGATCAGATGCTGACATCTGCTAAAGTCATTTCAAACATCAAGTTTTCATTAACTGGTTCTTTGGATGAACCTCAACTCACTGAGTTAGGCAGAGACAGTAAAGAAGTCTCTTTACCTGCGAGAATAACGCCGCAGCTCGAACCCCAAAAACCTGACCAATCTAAGCACTTACAATTAGAACCACAGGTTAACAACCAAAAAATTGTTGAGGGAGCAAAAAGTGGATAAAACCCGCCCTAATATTGTCGCTATTCAGATGACGTCTTCACCCTTAGTTGAAGAAAACCTTGAATTTGTAGAGCAACAGCTTCAAAAACTACCCCCACAAAGACCCTGTTTAGTAGTCTTGCCAGAATGTTTTGCGTGTTTTGGAGGGGGCGATAAATTGATGCTAGAGATTGCGGAAGATTTAAATCATGGCCCCATACAACAGAGGCTTAAAGACTTAGCTAAACAATATGGCGTTTGGATAGTCGCGGGTAGTTTGCCACTACTATGTTCCACCGCTAATAAATTCACAGCTTCGAGTTTGTTAATTAGTGACCGTGGCGAAATAGTCGAAGAATATCAAAAAACACACCTCTTCGACGTCCAAGTAGCAGATAATACCGGTACCTATCAAGAATCTCGCTACACGCAATCAGGTAATAAACTTATTGTCGCTGACACTCCATTTGGCATTCTAGGCTTAGCCATTTGTTATGACATACGGTTTGCAGGTATGTTTTTAGCGATGAATCAAATTGCACAATTAGACGTCTTGGCATTGCCTGCTGCCTTTACACAGCAAACTGGACAGGCACACTGGGATGCATTGCTTCAGGCGCGTGCCATAGAAAATCAGTGTTACATTGTTGCCGCAAATCAAACTGGTAAACACAGCAATAAACGACAAACTTACGGTCACTCCTGTATCATCTCGCCTTGGGGCGACAAACTAGTTGAGTTACCCCATGATACCGGCATGATTCATGCTCAAATTGATCACCCATTACTCGCTGAAATTCGCACTAAAATGCCAGTTTATCAGCACAACAAATTCAGGAGTCACCTTGTCTAATTTGGTCGAAGAGAACTTACTAGATGCATCAAATCTAACCCGAGCCACATTAGAAACAGCTCTAAGTACCATATATCAGCATGATAATGATTTCGCTGATTTGTATTTTCAGTCAAGTCAACATGAGACTTGGGTATTAGAAGACGGCATCATTAAAGAAGGGAGCTACAATATTGAGCGCGGAGTAGGTGTGCGTGCAGTAAGTGGTGAAAAGACCGGGTTTGCTTACTCTGATGATATTTCCCCCGAAGCACTACTTAAAGCAGCAAAAGCCTCAAGAAGCATCGCCAACTCAGGTGGCAAACACAAAGTTACTGCGCTCAAGCCAAGTCGCCCTGTTAGTCGCTATCATAGCGAAAATCCACTTTTGGGAATGCAAGAGCAAGAAAAAATCGCTCTGTTGCGAGCCGCGGATGAATATATCCGCAAACAAGAAAGCGCTTTGAGCCAAGTAGTCATAAGCATCAGTGGTGTATATGAAGAAATTTTAATCGCTGCAACAGATGGCACGTTTTGCACCGATATTCGTCCGCTTATCCGTTTTAATTGTTCAGTATTAATGGAAAAAGATGGCCGCCGTGAAAGAGGTAGCTCTGGTGCTGGAGGAAGATTTGCCTATGATTATTTTGTCACAGACGATGACGGTCGACCTCGCTACCAACAAATTGCAGATGAAGCGATTCATATGGCCAGAATAAATATGCAGGCTATTCCTGCGCCGGCAGGGCAAATGCCGGTTGTGCTTGGTAATGGTTGGCCTGGCGTATTGTTACATGAAGCAGTAGGCCATGGTTTAGAAGGTGACTTTAACCGTAAAGGCGCGTCTACATTTAGTGGCAGAATTGGTGAACGAGTTGCGGCAAAAGGCTGTACCGTAGTAGATGATGGCACATTAGCTAATAGACGTGGCTCACTCAGCGTTGATGATGAAGGCACTCCTACTCAATACAATGTGTTAATTGAAGACGGTATTCTCAAAGGTTATATGCAAGACAAACTCAATGCTCGATTAATGGGTGTTGCTCCGACCGGAAATGGTCGCCGTGAATCTTATGCTCATTTGCCTATGCCGAGAATGACCAATACTTATATGTTGGGTGGAGAATCATCACCCGAAGAAATCATTGCCTCAATTGATAAAGGCATATATGCACCTAACTTTGGCGGCGGACAGGTCGATATCACCTCAGGCAAATTTGTATTCTCCACATCCGAAGCTTATCTTATCGAAAAAGGCAAAATCACCACGCCAATCAAAGGTGCTACTTTAATTGGCAACGGCCCAGAAGCGATGCAAAAAATCTCCATGATAGGTAATGACTTGGCCTTAGATAAAGGCGTTGGAGTATGCGGTAAAGACGGGCAAAGTTTGCCCGTTGGTGTTGGTCAACCCACCTTGAAAGTAGATGAGTTAACTGTTGGCGGTACCGCTTAACTTTTTTCTAGTTAAGTGTCACAACAAATGTTACCACTGAAACAATTCCACTTGGCGAAACCACTTCAGCATTAACTGTTGCAGTGGTCGCAATTCCAGTGGTTTCACTAAGGTTATTGGTTAAGGTAAAATCAACACTAGAAGCACTATTCGAATTTGTAGATCTCATTACCGAACTAATTTGTCCTGCCAATAAACCTGAGCTGGAGGTAATTGTGATAGTCGAACTACTAGCTACAGGTTGGTTGGCTGTATCTGAAAACCTCAATGTTAAATTGATGATTTCGCCGCGCTCTAACTCTAGAGTAGGCTCGGAAGCACTCTGATGGTTGCTGAATATTACCGAGTTACCTTGATTCAGAATATCTAAATATGCTTCTGAGCTAGCAGATACCAGCTCTAACGACCGGCGAACATGTAATGTATTAGCTGTATCCTCACCACAAGTACTAGCGGATGTGCACTGAGGACCATTGAAGAGGCCATCTGGACCATCGAATTGGCCGTTACTGTTGTAGTCTAAAAATATTTCAAATGAATCTCTAATATTGTTGGCATTATCATCTCGCCAGGCTTCGCTATGGTCAACAAATCCAGTACGTCCAAACTGACTGGTCGTAAATCCACTATCAGTATTATCCCTAATTGCTGAACCATCTGCATCGTCATAACTATTATTGCCGTTGGCATCAAACAAAGTTTCATGACCTATGGCAGTCGCTAAAATGGTGATCCTATGATCGGTTGTTCGCGGCTCTGCACTTGTCCAAACCACACTACATGTACCGCTAGTTGTCACACAACTAGGCTCTATAAAACCACCTTCAGTAGTGAAACTCACAGAGGTACCATCTGGCACCGGATTATTGAAGGTATCAGCCAAACGTGCGACAACGTTGACAGTTTGACCACTAATACTGTCAGCCTCCGGGTTTAGATTGTCTGCAGATAGTGTGAAGCTATTTTGGTCGGGCAAACCGGTATTCACTGCCAGTAAGTCTGATTGAGTTAGCACAGTTGCACCTGTGTCAATTTGCACTTCAGCTGTCACTCTAACTGAAGTAGGTACATTTCCAGAGGTGACACGGGTGCTTACCTGTCCCTGCGAATTGGTTATGCCTGTAGCAGGAGATAAACTCAATCCACCAGTTTCAGTGTTCAGTGAAAAAACCACGTTTTGTTGTGCAAGTGGGTTGCCTAATGTGCCATTAACTTGAAACACCAAAGTTGAAATAGTTTGGCTATTTTGACCACCGGTACCTTGTAACACCAGTTGCGTGGGGTCTGCAGAAATAAACGTGATGGACCCTACTGATTCAGCAAGTATGGAAATAGAACGAGTAATGGAAACGGTGGAATCATTTACTACAAGTGACGCGACTATCACATCCTCATTACCGTCTCCGCCTGCACAGCTTAAGTCTTCATAGGTAGCAAAGGCTTCACCATTTACCGTATTAACTTGTTGATCAATATTGGCAAATCCATCCTCAGCACAACTAGATGTAAAAGTAATTGGGGTTTGCGTCAAAATACGTTGGTCGTTTTCATCCACTAATGCCAATGAAACACCCAAAGTCGCGCCAGCGCTAATTTCAACGTTGCCATCTTCGTCAGATGCGCTTATGCCTAATTCATTTTCTACAAACACACCGTCGGAATCAAAATGTCCCACTCTGACAATTTGTTCGCTAGTCACATCCAACGCTTGAATTTCGAAATTAAGTGACGTTAATAATTCTTCATCATCAACTAATGTAAAAGCGGTTACTGTAGCGGCACCAATATCTGCATCCTCAGGTGTTAGCGTTACCTGGGCGATTCCAGAAGTATCAGTCAGCGCATCATCTGTACTGAGACCACCCCTGTCCACTGTAAAATTTACAATAATATTCTCAACCGGTTGCGCGTTTTCATCGCTAACAAAGGCGCGAATTTGAACTTGTTCGTTCACTTTGAAACGGTTAACTGACACACTATTTTTAAGGATGCTTAAATCTATGCTTAATTCAGGTGCATAAGGCGTTTCAACCGCTAGAAACTCGTAATTCGTTTGTGAAGTAACCTCGTCAAAACTTGCCACTAGCGTTAAGGCCCCAACATCGCCACTGCTACTTTCTACGAATATTTCAGCAACACCATTGCTATCGGTAAGTTTAGTTTGTTCAGAAACCTGCTCAACCCCAGTTGAAAAACTGATGATTTCTCCCGATACAAGTTTTGAACCTTGCTTCAACGTTGCCTGAACACATACAGTTTCACCTGCGGTAAAACTAGCTTCCGTTTTCGTCTCACATTGCTGGTCAAGAATAGCCAAGGAAATACTATATGTGTCTGATGTTGTTCCTGAACCAAAAGGATCACTGCCATTGTCGCCTGACACTCCACCACAATTGCTTAGTATAAGCACAGCAAAAAAAGCAAAAATAAAATTCATTCGCATAAAAATCATCCGTTTATGGTTTGTTTTAAATATTGAAAAAGCTCACGGGAGGCTTTTGGAGGCTTATTTTCAGCTTGTTGCTTATTTGCTTGACGTACATATTGCCTTAACTTTTGGCGGTCAAGAAGGGGATAATCTGCAATAGTAGGGTCAATTTTTTTATCGCCCTGCTGCAAAATTTCGTCTCTCAGCACTTCAATTCCATGAAAAGCATTATTTATTTTTTTATGGGCAGATTTTATATTGGCCAAAGCTTGCTCTATTGGTGCTATATCAGTGTTGCGCATTATTTTGCCAATTAATTGCAATTGCCGACGATAGCCTTCTTTTTTTCGCAAAATTTTCCTAGCAAGCATCACCGCTTCTAGTAATTCTTCGTTCATAGGCACTTTGGCTAACGAGGATTGACCAAGATGAACTAAAGATTCACCTAATTTCTGCATCGCAACCATTTGTGCTTTAATTCGCGTTTTACTAAGTTGTTCGTCTTCTTCACTGACGTCGAATTCAACTTCTATATCTTTGTTTTTTTTCGAGGCAACCATGACATTATCTTTAGTGATACACTATTGAAGATTGTAACCCCCATCGAAATAATAAACTACAGTGTAGCCAAATAATGAAGGCCTTATGCAACAACAATTAGCTGAAATACAGAGCATAGTAGAAGATGTTTTAGAATTAGCCAAGGATAAAGGCGCGACTCAAGCCGAGGCTAGCTTATCCAAAGTAGAAGGCATAGCCGTGTCTTCACGGTTAAAAGAAGTGGAAACTGTCGAATTTACCAACGACGGCGGCCTAGGTATTACCGTATACCAAGGCAAGAAAAAAGGCAGTGCTTCAACTGCTGATTTGTCACCCCAAGCATTAACTCTCACCGTCGAAAAAGCCCTAGAAATAGCTAAACATACCAGTGATGATGAGTGTTCAGGTCTAGCCGATAAAGATTTAATGGCCTTTAATTATCCAGATTTAGATTTATTTCACCCAGTTGACTTGGATACGGATTACGCCATTGAACAAGTTATCGCTGCCGAAACGAGCGCTTTGGACGTCGACCCACGTATTACTAATTCAGACGGTGCGTCATACAACGCCAATTTAGGCACTAAGGTGTACGGTAATAGTCATGGCATAAATGCCGGATATAACAGTAGTCGCTACAGCATGAGTTGTGTAGTTATTGGTGAGCAAGATGGCGACATGCAGCGCGACTATAGCTATACCGTTGCTCGCGAAGTTGACAAGTTAATTAGCCCGGAACAAATAGGTCGAGAAGCGGCGAAATTTACCTTGGATAGACTAGGTGCGAGAAAAATTAAAACTTGCAAGGTGCCTGTGTTGTTTGACCGCGAAATTGCTGCGGGCCTATTTGGTCATTTAATCAGTGCCATTAGCGGTGGTAGTTTGTATCGAAAATCTTCATTTTTGTTAGATAAACTCGGGCATCAAGTATTACCTAAATGGTTTAATATAATCGAACGCCCCCATATTTTGAGAGGGCTCGCCAGTTCCCCTTTTGACCACGAAGGTGTCATCACCCGAGATATGGATGTAGTAAGCCAAGGAATACTCAACCATTACCTTCTTACCAGTTACTCGGCTCGTAAACTCAACATGCAGACTACAGGTCACGCCGGTGGCATCCATAACTGGTTTATTCAACACAGCGGCGAATCTGATAAAGCAATGCTCAAAAAACTTGATACGGGCTTATATGTAACAGAGCTTATGGGGCAAGGTGTCAATATTGTAACTGGCGACTACTCTAGAGGTGCTGCGGGTTTTTGGGTAGAAAATGGAATCATTCAATATCCAGTTCACGAAATAACCATAGCAGGTAACTTAGCTGATATGTTGCTAAATATTGTGGCTGTTGGCGCAGAGCAAGAAACCCGCGGCAGTGTGCAAACGGGCTCAATATTAATCGAACAAATGCAGATAGCAGGCGAATAAGCTTAGAGTTTCATCGAATTCTAGTAACACTAAGGCAACCTTCTGTTGCCTTAGTGGATTACCTGTTAACCACTCGTGACTCAATAAGTATGAGAGTTATTGAGCTAACCAAGTATTACACAGAGATATCCTCTGGTGCCGATATATAACCTTGATATCCGTCCGCTCGTAATGATGCAAACTGCTTTAATTGATCTTTATTTTCAATACCGGTAATAATTACCGCAATATTTAAACCATTGGCAACATTGATTAATGCTCTGCACATCTCATTGCTTTGATTTAGCTTTTCGTAAAAGGCAAAAGATTGGTCCAGTTTAATATAATCAGGTTGAAGTTTTTGAAGGTAATCAAGTGACCCCATTTGACGACCGCACTGATCAACACCAAATTTTGCTCCTGCCAGACGTATTATTTCTGAAAGCTTTTTACATTGTTCAAAAGAGCTAATTAACGCTGACTCTGACATTTCAAATAACATATGGTCGCTATGTTGTGTTTTTTGCAAAAACTGAGTAAGCCATGGCGCGAACTCAGGGTCTTGCACACTATCTTGGGTTAAGTTAATAGCAACGGCTTGTTTGGTCTGCTCCACAATTTTCTGCTGCGCTATGCTTTCGAGTAAACATCTGTCAAGTTGTGCTCCTAAAGATAACAATTCAATAAAAGGCATAAACTCGGCTGCGCTAACAATTTTTTCGTCAATGTGTAAACGGCAATAAAGCTCACGTTGAATCACTTCATCAGAACGCATCGCACTGACTTGCTGCCACTGGAACATAAAATGATTGTTGTTTATTGCGTTAACTAGCTTAGCGCGCCATTGTTCTCGGTTATATTTTTGAGGCTGCTGTGCATCAATCCAATGACTAACTTTGCCTTCTTTAAGGGCTTGTTGTAACGCATTATCGGATTGGGATAACAAATCAGAAGGCTGCATGTTATCGATACGTTGGCTTACACCCAAGGCAAATTTGCTATTAGCATTACAGCCAGCCTTAGAAATTTCCTGATTGATAATTCTTATAAGAGTTTGTAGGTAACTCTCAATTTGATGATGTTCTGCTTTAGTCAGCAAGAATGCAAACTCAGTGTTAGCTATTCTAGCAATGACCCCTTCTGCAATATGGGGTAATTCTGACATCATTCTTTTTGACAAAACTTTAATAATTTGGTCGCGACCTTGGTACCCATATTTACTATGGATGTCTTCTAACCAATCAAACTTAGCTAAAATAAGCCCACCAAAGCCCGGTTCATTTAGCCAATTATTAATTTGCGCAGATAAGTACTGTCGATTAGGTAACTGTGAAATTTGGTCAACAAGTTTGTCTTCTTTTAGCTCACTCACTTCTTTATCTAAAGTGAGGAATACTTGTTTTAGTTGACCCGACATCGAGTTTATTGCACTGACAACGTCTTTTAATTCTGTAGTTTGCGGTAAGGCTAAGTCCTGCCCAAAATTGCGTTGCCCTAATTGTTTAGCCTGCAATGCAATATCATGCAATGGTTTTAGAATACGGTTTAGTCTAAACCTCAACAAAAAGATACTGAGAATAAACAACAGAGATAAAATCATCACAGTATCGTTCATGATCCGCCATAGTTGCTGATACCCTAGTGCAGGGTGAGCCTCCACTTCTAGCGTAGCCAGTTGCATCCAACCAGACGTAATGATGCTTTCTTTTTTCTGAACGCCAAACACTTCCAAGTTAATTAACCATTGTGGTACACCTTCAATAACCACTGGGTTTTCCCAAGTTTGCTTTTTGTTATCCGCCAACCAAGTTAAGGTCACTTTACGATAAAACCCGCCCTCAAATATCACATTGACCAAGGTTTCGGCCGATACCATATCGCCGGTTTCTATATGAGGCTGCAACATCAACCCTAAAGATGTCATGGTGTTGTTCAAGTCGGACTGCATTTGCTGATTCATAAAGTCGCGGGTTTGAGTAAATTGAAAATAAACTAAACTGACCATCACCAACAAAAACAGTCCAAATAGAAGTGAGTTTATTTGTCTAAAAAGGGTCATTACTTAAAACTCCAATTTTATCTTGGGTTGTTTGAGTTTTGCGGTGTTAATGCGTTGACGCAAATCTTGCCATCGTTTAAGACGCGAAGAGTTACCACTCAAAACACTGCTACCTCTTTCTTTATTTAACCACAGCTGACTACCGTTAAAGCTAAACACAGGAATAAGATCGTTACGTTCATTAGCTGGCTTAATTACGCCATCTAAATTATCTAAAATTAGGGGGATAGAAGCCGGCGTTTCGTAATAGGCAAGCACCATATGATATTGCTTAAGATGTACGGCCTTGACCATAGTAATCCTCATTTTTTCATCAGCTATACCTAGCTCCAATAAGGTAAAATACTTGGCGATTGAATAGTCTTCGCAGTCTCCACCATTTACTCCAATAAACTCAACCGGAGTAGCCCAATAATTGTTCACTCCCCATAATTCGATATCATCAATAAAGTGAAAGGTATTGAAAAAACGATTCACCTTTTTTAAGTTTTCTTGCTCTAAGGAGCTTGGGTCTGGAACCATTAAGTTAAGCCAAGCTGCGCCGCGTTTAGCGGCGCGATCGCCATAACTACTTTGCAGCGCCTTTACAATTTTGGGACCATCAAGTTCAGTAATTTGATCGGCATAAAGCGCAGACAAAAAGGTCATACTTAGTAGTAATATTTGAACTGGCTTCTTTAATAACCTCCTTGTTATAAAACGGCTGCTCGTCATATTACTCACTAATTATCATTGGACTTGGTCTACCGTATAAATAGTCCAACGCATTTCATCCTTACTCACTGTTTTGCTCAATTCAGCGACGATACGCCTATTGGTTTCGTGTGCTTCTTCTGTATCTCTTGTATCAGCCAATCGATCAAAACTGTAACCTATGGACGACACACGCTCTGGCGATATTTTGTAATCTTTAACCAAAACTGATTCAACCGCTTTCGCACGGTTTTCTGATAAAATTTGATTGTGTGCAGCACTCCCAACTTTACTGGTGTGCCCCTCAATCAAGACTTTAAGATCCTGTTTTTCTGAGAGCATTTCCGCTACTTGTTGAATTTTTGGGATTGCTGAATTCGGCAACATATAAGAATCGTTAGCAAACTTAATGTCCACTTTTAGTGGAACAATATAAGTAGATTTTGCGCCGCAGCCGTAGTTATCAATAATTGCACCTAAAACCGTGTTGTCACATTTATCTCTAGCCTCAATGACCCCGTCGCGGTCGTAATCATTCAGATCCTGCAACTGCTTAACACTAGGTTCTAACTTAACTATGTTGTTACTAGCACAACCAGAAAACAACAAGGCTCCACACAGTACTAAAGATAACTTTGTCGCAGCAGACACCTCAAAAACTGAAATATGCCTCATAGTGGACTTAATGTTCATACTCATGTTCTCCTTTCCAAGCTGAAGACCGAGTCACTCGCAACGAATCAAGCAATTGTCCGGTTACATTCAATAATCTATATCTAGCTATCAACTCATCAAAATCAGCATCTAAATAATCTTGGCGCGCCTGAAAAAGTTCATTTTCTGTGTCCAACAAATCGAGCAAATTTCTTTGCCCCAAACTAAATTGTTGTTGGTAGGCTTCTTGAGTTTCTTTTGAAGTCACGACGTGTTGTTGCAGGTATTGTTTTTGTAACCCCAACATTTCATATGCGTTCCATGCTAAGCGAAAGCTCTCTGTAACTTCACGGTGGGCACGGTAGTTTATTTCCTGCGCTTCTGTGGTTTTATAAGCAGCTCCTCGTTCTAGCGCCACATCTTTACCACCGGAATAAAGGTTATAACGCATACGTACCATGACACTTAGGTCATTGCGATGCCCACCTACATTTGAACCAGTTCGGTTAAAGCCATCTTCACCCGCAATGTCATTGTCGGCGTTAGCAGCCACTTCAAGAGACAATTTAGGATAATAATTGGCTTTAACCGAGCCACTGTAAGCCCGAGCCGCTCGAATATCTTGCTGTGCAGATTTGATGATGGGATGTCGTTCTAAAGCAAAACTTAATCCGCTAGCACTGTCAGCGGGTAACATATCAGCATCTGGTACTGGCATGACTAAATCATCAGGCATAATGTTGGTGACACTAATAAATTCCGCTCGGGCATCTTCATGATTATTGCGCGCGGCAATTAAGTTAGATTGAGCACGGGCTAGGCGACCTGTTACTTGTGACAGATCCGCTATGCTTCCCATTCCTGAATCAGTTCGTTCTTTTATTTGCCCGTAAATTTCTCGATGAGACTCGACGTTTTTTTCAGACAAAGTCACCAACTGCTGAGTTTTTAAATAATTTAAATATACTTGGCTAACTGAAAGAGCTAAATCTTCGGCTGTACTAACCAAAGTCCATTGTTCCGCACTGGCTTCAAATTTAGTACGTTTAACCTCATGACTAGTGAACATACCGTCAAACAGCATTTGACTGATACTGATACCAAATTCACCTCTGCCAAGTTCAGTTTCACCATCGTCAAACCCCAAATCCGATAAACGGTTTCCAGGAGTATTAGTGTATTCGTATCCATAACCAGCCGTAACATCGACTGTTGGCAAATATCCAGCCGAAGCACGATTAACATCTTCTTCTTTTGATTTGAAACGGGCGAACGCCTGACGAATATCAGGGTGAGTATCTAATGCAAGGGCGACTGTTTGTTCTAAACTCTGTGCATTTAGTCCTTGTGAAGACAATGCAAGCAGGCATAATGAGAATAATACTGCAGTTATGCGCATAACGATTTACCTTTAGTCATAAAAACTCCATCTTATTGTTTTTTAGTAATTTGCTTGTACGTTATCGTTCCCTAAGTGCGGCTTCATTAGCACGCAACAGCGGATTTAATATATATTCCAAAATTGTACGTTTACCGGTGATAACGTCTACGTTTGTCATCATGCCCGGTATAATTGGCATCTCTTCTTGGTTTTTATTTTTGATACTTGAAGCATCGGTACGCACACGAATCACATAAAAGCTGTTTCCTTCTTCGTCTTGAGTCGTATCGGCACTGATGTGTTCTACTGTACCAGTTAAACCACCATATCGGGCAAAATCATACGCGGTTATTTTAACCACTGCAGGTAAACCTGGATAGATAAAACCAATATCTCTAGGCTTAATTTTAGCTTCTACCATTAATTGATCCTCCGTAGGAACAATTTCTGCAATAGTTTGTCCTGGTTTTACTACGCCACCTAAAGTATTGACATGTATGGTTTTTACGGTTCCCACAACAGGCGATAAAATTAATGCCTTAGTGACTTTGTCCTGAGCACTGACCTGAGATTCGTTAATGCGGGAGAGTTTATTTTGCAGTTCGTTAAGTGTTGCTCTTACTTCGTTTCGGTACGACAAAACGGTTTCACGTCGATTGAGTATGGCTTCTTGTAACGCGGATTTTAACTGCGGGGTTAACAAACGCACACCATCTAACTCACCTTGAAGATCATTGACGGTGCGCTCTGATTTATACAATTCTATTTTTGACACTATGCCTTTTTCAGCAAGGGGCGTAGTTAGCGCTAGCTCTTTTTTAGCCAAGTTTAAGCTGATACCTAGCGTGTTAATTTTCGACTCTAACTCAGTTATTTCCTGCTCTTTTTGTTGTATTTGTTGCCCTTGGATAGCCAACTGGTTGATTAAATTATCTAATCTACCTGAGTATTCTTCTTGTTGTTCCTTTACCATAAATTCTGCACTGAGATTTAGATCCTCAGGATAAATTGGCACTTTTTTGGTTATTTCAATTTGCAACTTCCAATCTTCATTATTACCCACCAAGATACTGGAAATTTCTGCTCTTAAGCGGATGATATTGGCTCGTAAGCTATCCACTTCTTGTTTTTGTTCTGCGAAGTCTGAACGAAAACGAGTGTCATCGATTCTGGCAATAGGTTGGTCTTTGGTAACGGGCATGCCCTCTTGCACAAACCATTGTTGCAGTACTCCGCCATCTAAACTTTGAATAATCTGTACTTGAGAGGAAGGGATGACTTTTCCGATACCTGAGGTCACTTGATCGAGTGCAGAAAAATAAGCCCAAACAATAAAACTAACCAGTAATCCTGCCATGGACCAGATGATTAAACGATGCAAACTAGGCACTTCAGTTAACATTGCCCCATATACATCATCGGCCATTTCTAGGTCTTTTTGGCTAACTTTCATGGCTTAACCGCCGCTTTGTTTTTACCTTCTTTAAGCTTTTGCAAAACTTCGTCTTTAGGGCCATCAATCACTAACTTACCTTTTTCTAGAACGATGATCCTATCCACTAAAGACAGTAATTCCATTTTATGAGTAATTAACAATAAGGTTTTGTCGGTTGAAGTGGCACTAATGGATTGTATGAATTGCTGTTCGGCACGGGCATCTAAGCTGGCTGTGGGTTCATCTAATAGTAGGATTTGCGGTGTATTTAAAATTGCACGCGCCAAAGCAATTGACTGTCGTTGTCCGCGAGATAGATTGTTACCGCTTTCACCTACCTGTTGATCTAAACCTTGAGTTTCGTGATCAGTAAAGGCATTCACACCAGATAATTGTACCGCTCTAATGAGCTGATATTCAGTCACTTGTTTGGTACCAAACAGAATATTATCGCGGATAGTACCGTGAAACAAAATGATATCTTGAGGCAAATAACCTATATTTCGCCGCAGATCGCTAGGGTGTATTTGTTGATGATTTAATCCATCAAAGCGAAGATTACCAGAAGTCGCTTGGTATAAACCCAGTAGTAATTTAGCTAGGGTGGTTTTACCTGAACCATTACGCCCAATTATGGCTATTTTTTCACCTTCTTTGATATCCAAAGACATTGTTTGCAATGCACTATTTTTTGTATCTGGGTAGGTAAAACTAATACTGTCTGCACTAATATTCCCAGACAATTTGGGACGGCTTGCTAGATGACCTTTGTCTTCAAACTCACCTTCTTGTTCCATTAAGCTATCGAGTTGTCTTAAGGCGCTAACGGTTTGATTTGAGCGCGTCATCAAACCGGCTAATTTTGCTACAGGTGAAATCGCGCGGCCAGTTAACATCACCGCGGCGATAATGCCCCCCATAGAAATCAAATTGTCGGATACTCGGTAAACGCCTAACACGACAACACCTATGATTGAAATTTGCACGATAAAACTAGCGAAATTAATCACTGAATTGGTGATCATTTTAGACTTAAGCAACCAACTGGAAGTATGTCCGATCATCTGTTGCCACGCATTTTGCACGACACCTTCTGCACCATTAGCCTTAATGGATTCAATGGCTCCCAAACATTCAATTAAGTGACCATGTCGAAGACTTGAAAACTTATTACTTTCCTCGATGGCAGCGCGAAGTTTAGGTTGCGTATAAATGGTATAACCAATAATTAACACAGAGGAAACGATGGGAAACAAAACCAAATCGCCCGCGACTAGCCAGATACAAAACATAAATAACAAAGCAAAAGGCAAGTCTACCAATGCGGTAATGGTAGCCGAAGAGAAAAACTCCCTGACGTTGTCAAACTCAGTGATTTGTTTGGCCATACCACCAATACTTGGCGCACGTTTTTCTAGCGGAATCCCCATTACCTTGGCAAATAATTTAGAAGAAACTTCTATATCCACTTTTTTACCGGCCACATCAATTAAGTAACCACGTAATTGCTTTAAAATAAAATCAAAAATGTAAGCGACACCAGCACCAATTGCCAATACCCAAAGCGACTCAAAAGCTAAATTGGGGACCACTTTATCGTAAATATTCATCACAAAAAGAGGTGAAACCAGAGCAAAAATATTCACCATGATAGAGGCAATGATGACGTCTCGGTATATCGGCGTTGCACTTTTAACGTGTTGCCATAACCAATGTTTTTTGGAGTCATTGATATGTACATCAAAATTTCTGTCGCCACGATATTGCTGCTTAATTAGAAACAAATAACCAACAAAGCTGGATTCTAATTCTTCAATCGAAAGCTGCTCTTCGCCGCCAGTTTCCGGCAAGGTGACAATGGCCTTGTTTTCTTCAAGGTTCAATTCCTGTAATACACAGGCATTTTTGTCTTTGAGCATCAAGACACAAGGCAACAACATTGAAGGTAATTCGTTTAAACCTTTTCGCACTAACTTTGCGCTAAGCCCTGCGCGGGAAGCGGCTTGAGGTAGGAGTTCAGGGGTCAGGTGACTGCCAGTCAAAGGAAGACCAGCCGTTAACGCTTCAGCAGAACAAGGATTGCCAAAGTGTTCGGTTAATAACACTAAACTGTCTAATAAAGGATCTGAAGTTAAACGCTGCGATGCGTTTATTGTCCACTGAGTAGTAGCTTTAACCGAGGATTGCACTTAGCTTTATATTCCTTCAAACAAAACACAGCAAACATAACACAATCAATAGAGATATGACTGTGTTATGTAAAATTGCACACTAAGAGAATCCTACTATAACAATTCAGCCGAGTCGAATTCAGCAATAGGTGCGCTTGTGGCTGCGGCCTGATCACTTATTATGGTGCCGCCTCCCTCCAATAACCCATTAGTCACGGTTGCCGAAAAACTGAACTCTTGGTCGCTCTGCTCTTTCGACAATACCTTAGCGTCATCTAAAGGTGAATCTTTTAATGAACTGGTAAGCTCAATATTGACTTTAGAAGGGTTATCTTCCCCGATTGCTGCTAAATATGTCTCAAGACCGTCAGTGTTAGCTTCGGTTAATATATCGCCTAAACCGTCTAAGTCTGGTGAGAATTTAAACGCAAGTTTGTCAGCCTGCAGAGCCACTTTCGCATCAAATGTAGTGTCAATAGTAGTGCTTGTTTGTTGGAAATCTAAATCCAGTTCATTTGATAATGGTTCTGGTGCGACAGGTTTTTTAATGTTGATAGTTAGATCCGCTGAATCTTCTTCTGGATTAACTAAGTCTCCATCTTGAATTGTGTAAGTAAATACTAAGTTCATATCTGCGTCGGGTATTTGCATACCTTTCGGAGTAACAAAATTATATGCCCCAGAACTGCTGATTGTTAGAACTCCAAAACCAGTATCAATAGCATGTGAACTGACAGTATCACTAAATTGAAAAGTGCTTCCATTGTATTCGACTTGGGTGATAATTGGAGTTCCAAACCCATCAACAGATGTATCGGCATTATCACCAGTACTACCTGTAGTGATTACGTTTCCTTTAACGCCATTACGATTAGCTGTATCTGTATCACCTAGTTGTGTCAGTTGAATATAATTTACGTCGTCGATAGCATCAGGTGCATAATCAATTACGTTAATTGTAACCGCACCTATGTCAGAATCGATACCGTCACTTAAAGTATAATTAAAACTAGGGGCAGCTGTACCCAGCACATAACCAATATTATTGTAAGTAAAACTACCATCTGCTTTGATCAATAAAGTACCGTCTTTAATCGCCACTGTCGCTTCACCTGTAGTGGCATCAAAGACTAAAGCAATACCATTCACATGAGTGACACTCAAAGCTCCGCCATCGCCACCGTCAGTATCAACTGCACCATCACCATCATTATGAGTAATAACGTTACCGCTTACACTGTTACCTTCATCCACGCTAAAGATATCGTCCTCAGCAATAGGTGGTACATTCACGTTTGCCACATTCA
>NZ_JAHKQO010000029.1 GCF_018861065.1 Paraglaciecola arctica | reverse complement strand
AACCGGTTCACTTTGTTTATATAAAAAAACCGGAATGCTTCATATAAACAAAGTGAACCGGTTTACATTTGTGTGAATAAATTAATCTATCTGAATAGGATATTCAACCTTTTTCTTACAAAAAGTTAACAATCCATCATTGCCGTTAATGGCAACTCACTTTAGTTGTATCCTTTGAATATTCGAAGGAGCAGATTCTCCCGCTTCGTTGACAGCGATCACCCTATACTCATAAGTTCCACTACTAAGCTCACTAGTATCGACAAACAAGTCATCCACCAGAGGATCGAACTTGTTTTTGCCGTCGGATATTTGCTGTGCAATCACAGTCCATGATTGATTCAGTGTGTTTTTACGTTCAATTCGATAGTGCTGCCCAGTGGGAGACCCTAACCAATTGAGTTTTAAATCCTCGGAAACTCGATGCAGAACAGGAGGTTCTGGAATTGGCAATGGAGGTACATGCTGCAACCCGTTCATATTAGCCTGAGCATTACGAACAATAGACACCACTTCTCGCTCTTGATTAAAATCTCCGTCGCTAAAGCCTGGTAAATGATAGCTATAATGTGCGCCATTGCTTTCACTATGCCAATAGAAACCACCTGTTTCTCTATGGCCTCGAAATCCCCAAATAAATGCACCCACCGTTTGCGCGCCATTTAACTCATAATGCACCGCAGTTCGCATAATATCTTCTAGTTGCTGTGCCGGCGCTAAACCAAACTCTCCGACCATATAGGCTTTTTTACCGGAAATAAAAGCAAGATTATCTTTTATGGTTTGCGGCTTATTGTTGTTATTTACGGTATAAAAATGGTTGCTGATTATGTCTACATTGGGATCATCAAGTGAACTGGGTAATAACTGTAAATAGGTGCCATCCACCACTAACTGTTGGGGCGCTAGGGCTTTAATATGTGCCGCGGTTTGACTCACAAACTCAGACGTACTGAGCTTTAGCTCGTTACCTGTTTCCCATGCCATTATGGCTTTTTCTTCGAAATAGTGACGTCCAGTCAAAGTATTTTTTCGGGTGATAACTTGTTGAATAATATCTAAATACCCTTGATAGGTCTTCGACTGTGTATCGTAAAGGGCGTCTAGGTTTTCATTATAAAACGCCGCAAGTTGTTGTCGTCCCCCCCACCATTGCCAATGGTCAATAAAAGGCAATATTAGACGCAACTTGTGTTTCGATGCTAAGGCAATCATTTGGTCATAAACCACCATAGCCTCTTCATTTAGGCGTGGAGATCCATCAACTGTGGCGGGATTCAAAATATGGGTTTGCCGTTGACAAACCGCATCGTCGGGATGAGCCACTGATAATACATAAATACGCATTGCCTTATGTCCAGTGCGCACTAGTGCTTTGATCCAGTTTTCTTGTTCGGTGTAACTGGGCCATTTAAAGTATTGCCCCCAACTTCTTCTATCTGCAGCACATTTGCCTTTCGCATCATCTTCTATTCGATGTAACTCTGGGGCATGAATACCCGCAAATCTAAAGGGTTGTTCACCGTCGAATAACTGATGCCCTTGTCGAGTGATAAAATTTTCAATATTTTGTTGGCTTGTTATTGGGGCATGACCGCTAATACAACTGGTTAAACACAAGATAAAAATGCAGAGTAAAATTTTCATGATTGTTTCAACTTATCAAATAACTTAATCACTTCCATCATGGCCCTACCATTGTGATATGGGGCTTTCCAAAAGCCTGCTTTATAGTTTTGGTGGCAATTGGCGCCGTCAATATTAGCCAACCAAAACCATTCTCCAGCGACAGGATCTTTATGATATTGCTGAATGAATTGCCAAATGTTTTCACATATCGCGTTCAAGTGCTTATCACCAGTTAGATGAAATAGGTTTAAAAATCCTACTAACGCCTCGGCCTGTACCCACCAGTATGCATCTGGGGCTTTGTATTGGGTCACTTTGTCATAATCTTCACATACTTGACCGTGTATTCCCAAGGACTCCTTCACACACACTTGCGCCATATGAATAACCAATGGGCGCCACTCGTTTAGTAATTCTGAGTCAGCTAATATTTCAAGTGCTTCCCATATCAACCAACTTGCTTCAATATCATGGCCATAGGAAAAACTGCTGGATTGATCTTGCCAGTCATTGCTAAAAAATAGCTTAAGGTGACCACTTTCAAGGTCAATAATATGTTGTTTAAACATCGACAATACATGTCGCAACGACTCTTCAACCTCGCCACAGGGATTCACTTTATATAAAGCCGAAAAAGCTTCGAGCACGTGTAAGTGTGTATTCATCGATTTAGGGGTATTCATGTCTTTTTCGCTTAAACGAAAATCTTCTATTGGTAGCCAATTATTTTGAAAGGCTTCGATATAGCCCCCTAAGTCTTGGTCTCTGGTGTAGCGCTCAACCATAGAAAAGTAACTCATCGCTTTATCCAGCACTTGCTGTTTTCCTGTGGCTTGGTAGTAGGCACAAAATGCATAAATGCAAAAACACTGAGCGTAGGTTTGTTTTTTGCTGTCGACACACTCACCTAAATGGTTAAGTTCCCAAACCGCGCCACCAAATTGAGTATCGTCAAAATGCGCCATCATGTACTGATAGCTGCGAGTAGCCGTGGCCAATGCACTTTTACCTTGTTGAGTTTCCAAGCCACTGAATACCGCCAGCTCACTAAAAAACCACAAAATACGACTATTGAGAATAATGCCTTTGCTAGCTGAGTGTTGTGGGATCCCAGCCGAGTTGACTTCTCCTACAAAGCCACCATTTTTAAGATCAATGCTGTGAGATTGCCACCAATCAGTGATTAGATTCAACTCGTCGACCATGGCTTGTCGCGTAAATTTTTGACAGGATTTCATGAATAACTATGCCTGACTCAACTGCGCATTACGTGCAATCAATTCATTGATAGATTGCACCGACTTAGCCGAGCGCAACCCATCTACAGGAGTATTAAGACAGTAATCTAATAAGGTATCCACTGTGCTGGTCGCCACGTGCATACGAGTATCTGACGAAGCGTAATAGATAAACACCTGCCCCTGGCTATTCGTTATCCAACCATTACAAAAAGTAACATTAGATACGTCGCCGACTCGTTCACTGCCTTCAGGCGCAATAAGATGCCCGGCCGGTTTGTGGGTGATCTGCCAAGGTTTAGATAGATCAGTTAAAAAGGTATACAGCACATAACGTAATCCCGCCGCGGTATTCCTGACACCGTGGGCCAAATGTAACCAACCTTGTTCAGTTTTTATTGGCGCTGGCCCTTGGCCGTTCTTGACTTCGTTTATGGTGTGATACACCTTGTGGTCAATAATGGTTTCTTCTTTTATTTCAGCGTTGAGCATAGAATCTGACAAGCCCCAACCTATGCCACCGCCTCCGCCGACCGAAATAAAGCCGTCTTGTGGTCTAGTGTATAAAGCGTATTTTCCATCAACAAACTCAGGGTGTAACACCACATTTCTTTGTTGCCCAGAATACGTAATCAAATCAGGTAACCGCTCCCAATTAATTAGGTCTTTAGTGCGAGCAATGCCACATTGAGCTTCAGCGGCAGAGGTATCGTTGGGATAAGCAAGGTCTTTACGTTCGGTACAAAACAAGCCGTATATGTAGCCGTCTTGATGCTGCGTTAAGCGCATGTCATAGACGTTGGTGTCTGGTCTGTCAGTTTCAGGCATAGTGATAGGCTTGTCCCAAAAGGTGAAATTGTCCACACCATTGTCACTTTCACATACAGCGAAATAAGACTTTCTATCCACTCCTTCTACTCGCACAACCAATACATATTTGCCATTAAAGATCATTGCCCCAGAGTTTAATGTGGCATTGGTGGCTATGCGCTCTAACAAATTAGGGTTAGTAGCTGGGTTAAGATCATAGCGCCAATTCAAGGGAACATGATCACGTGTAACTATCGGGTTTTGCCAACGGGTATACACACCATTGCTTATAGTTTCAGGTTGATTAACTTGTGTAAGCAACTCAGATTGAGCTTGGGTTAACCGGTTCAATCTACTTTGAAATTCAGTTGCTGATAAAGACATAATGACATCTCTCGCTTTATAAAATTGGCCGTTAGGCCTTAGGTGTTAACTGCTGTAAGTCAGCAGGATAATCAGATAGTTTGTTCCACCAGTTTTTCTTTAAAAACCAAGAACATAATATTGCAATGGCGCAGGAAATTGTCATGCTAGACCAATCTTCAATCACCATAAAAATAGGTGCTGCGGTTAGACTGGTATGCCACACCAAGCCAACCAATATATTGGATAGGTCTTTTTTAAACTCAGTGTTTCCAGATACCTGTGGATAGTCTTTTTGAAGCGCTCGCAAAACAGGCTTCCAGCTACCCCAAGGACGAGTTTTTAAATAAAAGGCTTTGAGTACTTCCATATCATCTGCAGGGCCTAACAAACTCACTGTTACGCAGGCTAATAAGCACAACACAAACATGATGGGGAATCCATACAGTGGTGATACATCAGTAAACATCATAGGAATGGCGGCTAAGATACCCACAGCCATACCCGCAAAATAACCCATTCCAGTGAACCGCCACCAGTACCATTTAAGTAAATTGGATGCGGTGTACCCGCCATAAAGAGCTGAAACCAACCACAACACAATATCGTTTAGCGAAGGAATAAATAGGCCAATTAAGGTGCCTAACACAATAAAGAATATCGACACCCCATAACTCATATAAACGTAGGTTTTGGGATCCGCATTTGGGTTGATGTAACGACGATAAATGTCGTTGACTACGTAGGCTGGTGCCGCATTGGTAGTGGCGGCAAAAGTAGACATAAAAGTCGCTAATAACCCAGCCAATATAAGCCCCAATAGACCTGCAGGCACATAGTTTGCTAATGCAAAAGGTAATATCTGCTCAAAATCCACATCTGGCCCCATAGCTTGTAAGTCAGACGAAAAATACACTAATGCTAAAATAGTTAAGCCGGTGATCATCATGTATCGCGGAAATAATAAAACCAGATTAACAAAGCCACTCATTTTGGCCGCTTCACTAGGTGTACGCGCCGACAACACTCTCTGCATATCAAAATTGGGAGCGGGACCCGCTAAGCTTTGAAGAATACCTTTAAACAAAACCAACATGAAAAATATCGAAAATAACGACCAACCGTCATCGACAATTTTTTGATTGGCGCTGTCTAAGATACCACTCCAATCTAGTCCAAGCTCCCAACCAAACGCTAAACTGCCCCAGCCATCAGGCGTCACCTTGGATAACATTTCAGGAGAAACTTGTTGCATTGCTATGACACCAATGGCGACACAAGCCACTGTCATGATGATAAATTGTAATACTTCAGTGAACACCACAGACACCATGCCGCCCTTCACCACATAGGAAGCGGTGAGGAAAGTCATGATCAAGCCGTAATATATTTCATTGCTACGTGGATTTGAGGACAACTCCCAAGGTAAAAATACCGCAGCAAATTTACCAATACCGATAAAGCCATAGGCTAAGAAACCGAGTACACTCAATAACGCAAAACCCACTACAATGAAGTGACTTAACCTTGCGCCTTTTCCTTCACCAAATCGAAATTTGATCCATTCAGCCCCCGTCATTACACCGGAACGACGCAACCAAATAGACAAAAACACCATTAAAAATATTTGATTAAAACTCGGCCACAACCAAGGAATATAAACACTTTTAAGACCATAGATAAATAACAGATATACCATCCACATAGTGCCACTGATATCAAACATCCCTGAGGCATTAGACAAGCCCAATAATTTCCAGCTAAGTTTGTTGCCCCCTAAAAAGTAGCCTTCTACATCTTTGTTGGCAGAGCGTGAAATCCAAATACCCAGCGCCACAATAGCCACTAAATACAGGCCGATAATAGACAAATCGAGTGTGGTTAAATTCATTATTGTTACCTTGTTATCCGGTTTTTAACGTTTCTTATATAAATTTTTTGTCGGTGTTAAACAGTTGTTAAATCAATTACCAACAAAAAATGAACCGGTTCATATTTATTTAGATTAACCATAACTATTATTTATTACCAGTTTAAATTACACTTTATTCAAAGTTTTTTTGATAAGAAACTAATTTATTTATAATTTTCAAAAGGTTAAGGTAATATTTTGGCAACAATACGCGACGTAGCCAAGGAAGCTGGCTTATCAACAGGAACCATTTCTAAGGCTTTGAGTGCACCTGAACGGGTTTCGAAAAAGAACTTAGAAAAGATCCAAGCGGCCATAAAAAAACTGAATTACAAACCCAACATGTTGGCGCAAAAGTTCCGTGCAAAGTCATCAAAAACCATTGTGGTATTGGTGCCAGACATTGCTAACCAATTTTTTGCAAGTGTAATAAGTGGTATTGAGTTGGTCGCCCAAAATAAAGGTTATAGCGTATTGTTAGGTGACACCCGAGACTCTGCTGCTCGTGAACGGGAGTTTGTACGTATGGTAGAAACCAAACTGGCAGATGGCATAATTAATCTTCGTCCCTATAAAAAACAAGACGCCATATTGCCCAGAGACGACATTTTAGCCGTGAGTGCAAGTTCTTGTGAAGGCACGCCTTCCTACTCAGTTCGTATCGATAATGTTGGTGCAGCCAAAAAAGCCGTGGGTCATTTAATCTCTCTAGGGCATAAGCGAATAGGGGTGATATCTGGCTTAAAAGATAATCCACATAACATTGACCGTTTAAACGGGTATAAAGCCGCCTTATCTGCTGCCAAGATAGATTATGACCCGAAATTAGTGATTGCCGGTGATTTTAATTATTGGTCAGGACTAACCGCAGCGGAACAGTTTTCAAGCATGAAACAAAGACCCACCGCGATTTTTTCTATGAATGACGAAATGGCTATTGCCGCAATAAGGGGATTCAAAGACAAAGGAATTAACATGCCACAAGACATGTCCATTATTGGATTCGACGACATGGAAGTATCAAGATACTGTATACCTACGCTTTCTACCATATCGCAACCAGCCGAAAAAATGGGGCAAAAATCTGCTGAGCTATTATTACAATTAATCGAAGGTTCCAAACCTGAAACCGAAGAGTATATCCTGCCTTATGAGTTTGTGATCCGAGAAAGCATAGCCCCACCTAAGGCTTAGTAAACCCGCAACTAAGCCTTCCAACATTTTTGCACCTTGGAAACGTCACTTAAATTGGGATTAATCAAGTTCATTTTGTTTTATCCTTTACAAAATGAACCGGTTCATTTATTTTAATTAACAACTCACATACAAACCATTTTTATAGGGTTAAATCTGTTTACTCATGATCGCAGCACTTGTTGATACCCAATACCAAGACTTAATCCTTGATATACAAGAATATTTAGGGTGGTTACAAAACCATGCACTGCCCTTGTGGACTCACAAAGGCCTAGATGACCAAGGTGCGGCCTACGAAAGACTGTTAGCAAACGGTGAGGCTGACTTAAATTGTGATCGTCGCGTAAGAGTACAAGCGAGACAAATGTTTGTATTTGCAGCCGCCCAAAAAAATCATTGGATAAACAATGGTATGCAGCTTGTCTCTGGCTTAGACAGCTACGTACACAATCACGCTAAAACTCATAATTCAGCGATCTTTGCGCATATACTCGATAAAGATAACCAAGTAATTAACCAGTCTCATGATCTTTACGATGTGGCGTTTTTTTTATTGGCTTACGCTTGGCGATATCATGTATTTAATGATTTGAAGGCGTTAGATTATGCCAATAAATTACTGCAACAAATTGATACCGACTTAAAAGGCCAAGCAGGCGGATGGCAAGAAGGTTCATACTCGCACCAATACCGCAGACAAAACCCTCATATGCATTTATTTGAGGCATTCTTGACCCTGTACTCGGTCACAAAGGACGCTAAGTGGTTGGCCAAGGCGGGAGAAATTTTTAGCTTATTTGAAAGTACTTTTTTCGACAACAAGCAACAAGTGCTGTTAGAATTTTTTAACCAAGATTGGTCTTATACTGACGATCTAAAGGGCCAAATAATAGAGCCAGGACATATGTTCGAATGGGTATGGTTATTAAGGCAATACAGCTTATTAACCGGCACCCCAGTCGATAACTACTGCCACGTTTTGTACCACAAAGGACTAAATTACGGATTAGACAAATCCTGTAATCTCATCTTCGATCAAGTGGGCCTCAATGGCACAACTCTCAAACAAACCAAACGTTGTTGGCCCATGACCGAATGGTTAAAAGCGGCGTTAACCCAAGCGACCTACGCCAAACAGTCAGATACACACGAATATGCGAAAGACGCTCAAGTGGCCTTGTCGAGTTTAACTCGTCATTTTCTCGTAGCCACTTGTAGTGGTAGTTACATCGACCAATATGGCGAAGGGAACCAAGTTATCTCTGACCTCGCTCCTTCTAGCACACTGTACCATCTAACTATGGCTGGACTAGAAGCGCAGCGATTTATTAAAGGAAAATCAGATGTATTCTAAGTTTTTAGCCGCTTTACTTTTAACATTCAGTCTATTTGCCAATGCTGATACCAATCGACCCAACATCATTCTGATTACGGCCGATGATCTAGGTTATGATGATCTGTCTTTACATCATCACCCACATATCACTACACCTAATCTAGATTCGTTAGCTCGCGCAGCAGTGCAATTTTCTGATTTCACAGTAACACCGGTTTGTTCAACAACCCGAGCGGCACTATTAACAGGAAGAGATTTTTATAAAACCGGTGTATCAGGTGTTCATGGTGGCCGTGATTTTATGCATTTGTCGGAAACCCTGATATCCGAAGTATTACAAGATTCGGGCTATAAAACGGCTACGTGGGGGAAATGGCACTTAGGTAAAACTGAAGGTTATTTTCCATGGAATAGAGGTTTTGATGAAGGGTATTACGCAGAGCTTTATCGACACAAAAACTCCTTTGGATGGTTAAATGGTAAACCAGTGCAACATAATAAGTGGGTATCAGAAGTTGTCACCGACTACGCCATAGATTTTATACAGCAACAAAAGGACCAGCCTTTTTTCGCTTATCTAAGTTACCTAGCCCCCCACGAACCTTGGCTAGCCCCAGAAAAATTTGTCAATCCATTAGTAAAAAGTGGGCTACGCCCTGCAGTCGCCAATTTATATGCCATGGTGAATGAAATGGACTTTCATATAGGTAGGTTAATTGCTTACCTTAATTCACAGCAATTACTCGACAACACTATCATCATTTTCATGAGCGACAATGGTCCTTGGTGGGATTCCTCAAATTTCGGAGCAATGACCAAACAAGAATGGCAAGCTAGAAACCCAAGTAAAATGAAAGGTAATAAAGGGCAAAGTTGGCAAAATGGCATACGCTCTCCTTTGTTTATTCACTGACCAAAAAAATGGCAAGCCAGTGTCGTCAGCCGCTTTGTAGACGTAAAAGATATATTTCCAACCCTACTCGAAGTATCCCAGTCAACATTGCCACCTCAACATAAAGGTTTAGATGGATTTTCGTTGACTGGTTATTTAGAGGGGAAAGTAACAGGGTCTAACCCAAGACAAACCTACATCGCTTCCCATGATGTCATCAGTAATAAGCCACACTTTAATCAATGGACCCCGATAGATAAAAAAGCCAAACAGCTCATGCAGTTTCAACAACAGTTGATTGGTTTAAGGACAGAAAAGTATAAATTACTGCTTAATCCTGCCATGGACCGACCGAATTACCCTGCGCCTAGCAAACAATTTTTAATGTTCGATATGCAAAAAGATCCGCTAGAACAAACCAATATTTTTGAACAACACCCAGATATTAGCGCACAATTAGTCAAAAATTTACGAGGTAAATTTCATGCTTTATTAAATTCACAACACACTTACTTGACGCCAGTTTACCAAGTGGGTAACTATCCGGTATCTGTTGTAAACGGCTTTGGTCCCTCTGCAACCACCGGAAATGTGATTAGCCAGGCTCATCAACTCACCAATTTAAAACAACGGGGTGACAGCGCTACTTATCAAGTGAGGGTACATAAAGCCACGAACTATAAAATATTTGTAGAACAAAACAACCAGGATTCAGTTGGGTTACAAGTTCGAGTGTCGGGCCCAAGCTCAACATTTGATTATCAGCTCAATGAAAATAAGCTGCAGTTGGCAGGTACTTTATTTTTACCAAAGGGGCAAACCGAAATAACACTAGAACCCCTATCCAATAACAGTATTAAACCTTGGACCGCCATCAACGGTTTAAGGCGGTTATATTTTGTGACTGCCGATTCAGGTGAAGATCCAGTAAACTCGGATTACCCACGTTAATTGCTTTGTTTTAAAATATGAATATAGCCACCCAAACCAAAATCTTTCAGTTTTGCCCAAACTGCAAAAGTGAGCAAATACAAACTGAAAATGGACACAAGTACCTGTGTAACCGTTGCCAATTCGAATATTTCCACAATACGGCTTCTGCTGTGGGGGCAATTATTTGTTGTGCAGATGAAATGTTATTTACCGTTAGAGCCCAAGACCCCCACAAAGGTAAGCTGGATTTACCAGGTGGATTTGTTGATCACAACGAATCTCTTGAAGTCGCCCTAAGCCGAGAGTTAAAAGAAGAACTCGATGTCACTATTGATAATTGGCAGTATTTTTATTCTGGGGCCAATACCTACCTTTATAAAGACGTACTCTACAATACTTGTGACGTAGTCTTTGTTTGCCAGCTACCCCACAAGCCTTGTTTAACAGCAGACATTGCCGAAATAACAGAGTTTAAATGGCTAAAATTTGATGAGATTGATTGTGAACGCATCGCCTTTGCGTCATTGCGAAAGGCGGTGCAGAAGTTCTTAAAACAAACTGTCGAATGAAGAATTGATACCAAGCTTACAGTTAGGCATTGCCTGTAACTTGCATTTTTAACTCAGCTGAAAAATCAAGCATACGATTTAGAGGGATGAGAGCCCGTTGTCGCAAAGATTCATCAACAAAAATTTCATGGCCTTGAGTGTCTGTAAGTGATTGATGAATGGCCTTTAAGCCATTCATGGCCATCCATGGGCAGTGAGCACAACTTTTACAGGTTGCACCGTTACCAGCAGTAGGCGCTTCTAGCAATATTTTATCGGGTGCTGCTTGCTGCATTTTGTAAAAAATACCGCGATCTGTGGCCACGATAAAATGACTATTGGGTAAAGTTTTTGCTGCATTGATCAACTGCGTAGTAGAACCTACTGCATCCGCCAAAGCTACCACGCTGGCGGGTGATTCTGGATGTACCAAAATAGCCGCGTCAGGATAAAGGTGTTTCATATTTAGCAGCGCTTTTGCTGAAAACTCGTCGTGCACTATACATTCACCTTGCCACATCAACATATCAGCGCCAGTTTGTTTAGCGATATATGCCCCTAAATGACGATCCGGTGCCCAGATGATTTTTTCTCCTAGGGAGTCTAAATGTTCAACGATTTCCAACGCAATACTTGAGGTGACAACCCAATCTGCGCGAGCTTTTACCGCTGCAGAAGTATTGGCATACACCACAACAGTGTGATCAGGATGAGCGTCACAAAATGCTGAAAATTGGTCTTCAGGACAGCCAATGTCCAATGAACAGGTTGCTTCTAAGGTGGGCATTAATACGGTTTTTTCGGGACTGAGAATTTTGGCGGTCTCACCCATAAATTTTACACCGGCAACAATCAAGGTATCCGCTTCACAGTCGCGACCAAAACGCGCCATTTCCAGAGAGTCGGAAATACAGCCACCGGTTTCTTCGGCTAAAGCTTGGATTTCAGGATCTGTGTAATAGTGAGCAACCAATACGGCATTTTTTCGCTTAAGCAAGGTTTTGATCTCTTGCACATATTGTTGCTGTTGCACTTTACTCAGGACAGCCGGCTTGGGTGGAAAAGGGTAATCTATGGTTTCGACAGGAAATAACTGGGACATAATCTGAATGTAATACTAACAGGAGCAAAAAACGTTCGAGTATTATACCCATGGTGATAGGGGCTTGTCACACAAATGACATTTTCATTTGTTATAGATTGCCACTTTTATAGGTATTGGCTTGCAAATATTGCTGATACTTAGCTCGCCAAAATGTGCTTTCTGGTAAATTTTTAGACTGCTCATATAACTGCGCAAAATTAACATGAGCCGAAGGTTGATTGGGCGTGTTTTGCAATTGATTTTGCCACGCTTTTAAATAATTAGCGGGAATAAAAGCGGTATCGTGATACTCCATAAAAGTGAGTTTTTTGGACGCTTTATACGCTTGGGTTGAATGATTGTCGCAGGTTCTGGCTGCATATAGATCAGGGGCGCTAGCGTGACCCATTGAGTCCCAATATTCTGTGTCGGCCTCTGATTGTTTTGCCTTTTTAAATACTATATTGGGTGCATCAACACCAGCACACACTCGTTTAGCAAGCATTTTACTCAGGGGGTATTCATCAATAAAGCCAGAAAAATGCGCTAACTCGTGAATAAATACGTCGTAAGTGTCTTGGCGATCCAGAAACATAATGCCGTTGTGGACATTGGCTTTGCCTTTTTTAGCAAAGATCACTAAATGAGTAAAAGGCACTGTTTTGACTTTTTCAGCCAACGACAGCAATTGACAACCTAAGCGCCCGCTTTGTTGCCAATTTTCCTTGCAGACTAAATCAATAGGGTCAAACCAAGTCTGCTCATAAATACAAATCGATAAATCGCGCATACGTGGGTCTTGTGAAAAGCGCGATCTAAAATATTCAGCTTGGGGCAGGGATTCAAGATCTGCCGTCACAAACAACAGTTTTTGTTTACAGTTTTTAGGTACAGCTGAAAGTGGCTGGAAAACCTCAGAGTGGACATTGTGAATAAACGCAGAGGCGTGGTAATGATATAAGTTAGTTAAGCTTTGCAACTGTGGTTCTAATTTTTTAGCCGCTAGAGAAGCAAACACCTGCGCCGATTGTTGATACTTTTTATCACGCCACAACACTAAACCATGAGCCAATTGTTGCTCTGCTTCGGCCTTGGATAACTGAATTGACTTGTTAATTGGAGCTAGGTGGCTTTCTGGAGTGGTTTCTACCGCGAGATTGCTGTGTTCTATCATTAACCAAACAGGCAATAGCGCGCACGCTAACGCTAAAACCCATTTAGCTAATATTGTCATTGTTATTGGGTTTGTGTTGCTTGCGATTCTATTTTGTTGGCTTCATCACGTAACAAGTTAAGCTCAAGGCGCGCATAGCGATGTTCTACGTACTCAAATACGTTAGTGCTAAGGGCAAGTTTAAAATAGTTTGAAGCAATGCCTCTGTTGCCTTTAGCAGAGTGATATTTACCCAAATAAAAATAGGCTTCACATAATCTATCGGTTAATTGTTGTTGGCTAGTGACCCCAGCAATTAAACTACCTAACAATTGGTTTTCGGTTGATTTTCCAAGATATAAATCAACTATTTGTGTTGCCCAGTTATTTTCATCTAAGTTTTTTCGCAGTTGCGCGAGCTCAACTATCGCCTGTGGTTTATCTATCTCACTAGACGCCAAATAACTCCATAGCGCACGATAGGGATCAGATGCATTAATGTTGTAAAAGGTGCCAAAGTCACGCACCGCCAAGTCAGGGCGACCACCATAATATAAAGCAATTCCACGGTTTAAAAACGCAAACTCCATATCAGGATTAATATCTAAGGAAGCATCAAAGGCTTCGTATGCTTGGATAAAATCCATTTGTTGGGTGTAATGGACCCCCATAGAGTTATAAGCTTCAGCCAAGTCAGGCTTTAATTGAATCGCCAAATTAAAATCATACTGCGCCAACCCAGACAAACCAACACTGTCGTACAAAGTGCCACGTTGATGCAACAGTTGTGCTCTTTGCTCGTCTTCTAAATCAGTGTTAGTTAAAATGTGGCTATAGCGTGCAATAGCCAATTGTGAACGCTGATTCATGGGCGCTGGCTCGGCTAACAACAAATTCCCCATTTGCGGGTTACCTTGTATTGAACCGCTATTGCTGGCGCAACCAAATAAGAATGCGCTGAGAAAAATGATGCTGCTGAGATGTTTATGCATATTAGTAGAGAAGTTTTACCTGAAAATAGATTATGTATATGACTCTAACTTTGACACTAGGTTGCAACACAACCCTTTAAAGTAGCCAAAAAACAAGAAGAAGGTATGAGTGTTAGAGTCGCCTATTTCCCTTAAAAAGTAAAGTTACCGCAGTGGCAGTTGTACTTATTTGTGAATTAAACTTGAATCTTTGGTCCAAAATAACGCAAACTACTCGGCCGAGTTAAATTTGAAGTCAGATTTTTATGGCACTTAACCTAACACCCGAACACAAAATGTTATTGGCATTAGCCACAAAAGCACAAGAAAATGCCCATGCTCCTTATTCAAACTTTCATGTTGGCGCTGCCATTCTTGATGAAAATGCGCAACTACATTCAAGTTGCAATGTTGAGAACGCCGCCTACCCTCTAGGCCAATGCGCCGAAGCCGGAGCGATTTCAGCGATGATAGCTTCTGGTAGCAAGCACATTAAACAAATCCTAGTCGCCAGCCCCAACGATGACTTCTGCCCACCTTGCGGCGGCTGTCGTCAAAAAATAGCAGAATTTGCCGATGCTGAAACTGAAGTTCACTTAGCAACTCAACAAGGTGAAATTAAAACAGTTAAGTTCACCGAATTGCTACCTTTGGCTTTTGGGTTTGATAAATAATAGAAAAAGTAAAGTTTGATTGATGGACAAACAATCCAAGTTAATTTGGCACAATCACATGCCAAATTAATTTTTTCATTGCGATTTATGTTCTACTTATGGGAAAAATTTTGTCGTCATAGTTTAAAAAACGACATCATCAAAAAAAGCCAACTCATTATTCACTATTCGACACGCACTACTTTTTGGTTTTGATGGCCTAAGCCTTCAATTCCCAAAGTAACTTTGTCTCCCACTTTTAAGTACAAAGGAGGCTTTTGCCCAAGGCCTACTCCTGGAGGTGTGCCAGTTGTAATGACATCGCCTGGCTCTAGGGTGGTAAATTGGCTTAGATAACTCACAATAAATGCGGGTTTAAATATCATGGTTTTGGTATTTCCATCCTGAAAACGCTGACCATTGACTTCTAGCCACAAAGACAAATTCGCCACATCGCTGATTTCATCTTTAGTCACAAGATAAGGTCCAATTGGGCCAAAAGAATCACAACCTTTACCTTTGTCCCATTGGTTGCCTCTCTCAAGTTGAAAGGTGCGCTCCGACACGTCATTGCAGACACAATAGCCTGCAATATGCTGCTCAGCATTTTGTTCAGACACATAGGAAGCTTTACTGCCTATAACAATCGCCAGTTCAACTTCCCAGTCTAACTTATCGCTGCCTTTAGGTTGAATAATGTCATCGTTAGGACCACAAATTGCACTAGTGAATTTTGAAAACACTTCAGGTTCTGACGGGATAGGCATATTGGATTCAGTAGCATGATCTGCATAGTTAAGCCCAATGCAGATGAATTTCCCTACTTTATTGACGCAAGATCCTAAACGTACATCATCCGCAACAATCGGCAGCGAGGTTATATCTCGTGTTCGTAAATAAGCGAGTTGTTCGGGTTGTATGTTGGCACCATCGATATCAGCCAAAATAGATGACAAATCGCGGATTTTCCCGTCTTGATCCAACATCCCTGGTTTTTCGTGACCTTTAAGGCCAAATCGTAATAATTTCACATTGATTCCTATTCGTTAAATTGAGGATTAATTGTTTAAAGTGACAAAACCGCCGTCTATGGGAAAGTTACTGCCTGTAATGAAAGACGCATCATCGCTACACAAATATTTGACTAGGGCGGCGATTTCTTGTGGTGTTCCCATACGGCCAATAGGCTGGCTTTTAGACAAAGTCTCAAACATTTCTGTTTTGTTTTCTGGGTAATTTTTTTCTAGATAAGCATCCACAAAAGGTGTGTGAACACGCCCAGGGGCTACACAATTGCAACGTATGCCCTGATTTATATAATCTTTGGCAATAGAATAAGTCATAGTCAAAACCGCACCTTTACTCATTGAATAGGCAAATCTGTCGGCGATCCCAACGGTAGAAGCTATAGAGGCCATATTCACTATGACCCCAGATTGTTGCTCCTGCATATAGGGAATTGCTGCAAACGCACAGTTATATACACCTTTTACATTAACGTTATAAACCCGATCCAACTCGTCTTCAGATGTTTGATCTAGATTGCCAACAGACCCAATACCCGCGTTATTAACCAGAACGTCAACCCGCTTGAATTGGTTCTTTATTTGCGCAAACACGTCAATAACTTCTTGATGTTTTGAGACATCAAGTTGCATAGCTTTGGCTACCCCTCCTTCTTGATTGATTTCATCGGCCGTTCTTTTTGCTGCCTCTATATCCCTATCCAAAACAATGACTGTATGCTTAAGTGTGGTTAAGGCTTTACAAATGCTGTATCCAATACCACTGCCTCCACCTGTCACTGCTGATACTGCCTTCTCTTGTGTCATATTACTCACTCTTCATTTAACCGATAAAATTCACTGGCCGTTCCTGACCAAAAACGCCCTTGGTCCGTCGGCGACCAAGCACCGACTAATTCACTACAAAGTTCAAACCAACCCTTATAGCTGTTATTAATATTCACCACTGGCCAGTCGCTTCCCCACATCATTCGCTCCACGCTAAACACTGCCGCAATATGCTCAAAGTAGCGGCGATAATGCTGCGCACTTTGCTGCTTATTGCCTGCTTCTGTAGAAAGCCCCGAAACTTTCACAAAGACGTTAGTCAAGTCTGAAAACCTAGAAATAGACTCAGCCCAACTATCAAATTCATTGCCATGAATGTTTGGTTTGGCACCATGGTTAATCACAATGTTTAAATCAGGAAATCTTCGGGCGATTGTTAAGATGGCTTCAAGATGTGCACTTTGCACAAGTGCGTCAAAACTTAAATTATTCGCCACCAAAAATTGAAAGATGGGGGTGAAATGTGGATTCAAAATCCACTCTACATTCTCAATATCTTGCAACATCGGCCTTATACCTTTGAATGCTGGATTAGCAGCAAGTAGTTGCAAACGCCGACACGCAACTGCAGACGGGGCAAGCATATCAACCCAGCCAACCACCCCTGCGAGGGAATCAGACTGCTGGGTTAAAGACAGTAGATAATCCGTTTCAGCATCGGTAGGTGCAGCCTGAACCACCACCACTTTGTTTACCTCAATCGGCGTTTTTTCTTTTTGCCAATCATTTGGCAAACAATCCTGATATAACACGCCCAAGTATGGTTTTAACCATCCATAATCTTGGCGACTGAGTTTCCAAAAATGCAGATGGCTATCTACAATTTCCCATTTATTCTCTACATTCATGTCAGTTCCTCACCGGGCACAGGAGCATCTTGTCTTATCAGCTGTTGTTGCTTTAAGACTTGCCAAAACTCTTTTGGTATTTGCTCTGAAAATAACTGACAGGTTTTGTTCGCTCTGTCTTCGCTGTCAATGCCAGGGATCACTGTTGCAACGGCTGGGTGAGCTAATGGAAACTGTAAAGCGGCCGCCGCCAGAGGCACATCAAACGCTTCACAGACCTCTTCGATGCTCGCCACTCTTTTTATTATCTTAGGTGGCGCGGCTTCATAATTATACATTGGGGTGGCAGCCCCCTTAACACCTGTGGCTAAAATCCCTGAGTTATAAGGGCCACCCAAAATAATGGAGGCACTATGGGCTTCACATTTAGGTAAAAAGCTCGACAGTGCCTCTTGTTCGAGTAATGAATATCGACCAGCCAGTAAAAAACAATCAAATTGCCCCAGCTCCATCACACGTTCACAAATAGCGGTTTCATTTACCCCTAGTCCAACGGCTTTTATTAAGCCCTGTTGACGCAACTCTTCTAATGCCCGATAGCCACTGTTTTGAAACTGCTCAAAGTAATACCCATCCTTATCGCCGTGGGTATCAAAACCAATGTCGTGCACTAATAAAATATCAATTTTTGCTAGGCCCAAGCGCTGCAAACTATCAAAATAGGAACGCATAATACCGTCGTAGCTATAGTCATAATGGGCGTCAAAAGGCATAGGTGTATCAAAGCCATACCTAAGCTGGCTGGTGTCGACGTTCACATCTGGCGTTAACACTCGGCCGACTTTAGTAGAAAGCACAAACTCATCTGCGCCTATAGTGCGTAAAACATCTCCTACCCTTCGCTCACTTAAACCCAGTCCATAACGGGGGGCAGTATCAAATAAATTAATGCCTTGGCTTATAGCCGCGCGTAAGGTGCGACTGGCTTCTTCATCGCTTATTGCCTTATATAAATTCCCTAAGGATGCAGCACCAAATCCTAAACTGGAGACCTTTAATTGCGTCTGACCAATGGTTTTTTTAGTGATCTTATTAGCAATAGACACAGTGTTATTCCTCGACAAGATACTGAGGTAAATCTGCCACTTTTGAACAACCTAATTGGTTCATTATTTGTGTAAGCTGCATCATTAACGTATTGATAGTGTGATAGCCGCCTTTTTTGCCCAATGCCCCCACGCCATACACAAAAGGACGTCCTAAAAAGGTAAAGTCGGCACCAGAAGCCAAAGAAGCAGCAATATTGGTACCGCTGCGCAAGCCACTGTCCATAAAAATTTTAATATCCGAACGGTACTTTTTGGCGATCCCCTGTAAGGGTTTTATTGGCGACTCACCGGCATCCAATTGGCGACCACCATGATTGGAAATCACCACGCCATCGGCACCCAGCTCTATGGCCAATTTCACATCTTGGGGATTAATTAAGCCTTTAATCACTAAAGGACCTTGCCACATATCACGAATGGGCTTTAAGCCTTCAATATCGACACGGCCCATAACAGTCTTGTTCATAAATGCGGCCAGTTGATCCATCGGCATGTCTTTTGGCATATAAGGTTTTAAGGTTTGCATTTCGGGTTTACCCGCCAAAGCGGTTTCCCATAGCCAACTGGGTTTAGCCAACATTTGTAGGATATTTTTTACTGTCATATTAGGGGGCATGGCTAAACCATTTTTAATATCTCTTGGCCTAAACCCGAAGGTGGGCACATCAACAGTGACTACCAGCACCGGATAGCCAGCTTGCTTAATTCTGTTTAACAAATCTTCGCGAATACTGTTATCTGTTGGATTGTAGAGTTGATACCAAGCCTTGCCCTGGGAGATTTCAGCTATGGATTCTAAGCTGGCAGATGACACTGTGCTTAGTACATAAGGAATGTTTTTATCGGCTGCGGATTTGGCTAATATTTCCGGCGCCTTAGGCCACATCAAACCTTGTAGACCAATGGGCGCAATACCAAAAGGCGCGCTATAAGTGTGGCCAAATAACTCAACTTCTAAATAACTTTTATCAAAAGGTGTTAATAATTGACTGCGTAATTGCACCGCGGCAACATCGCTACGATTTCGGGCGACACTTATCTCTTCCATGCAGCCCCCCTCTAGGTAAGCAAACGCAAAATTGGGTATGCGTTTTTGGGCTTTTGCTCGCAGATCGCTGATATCTGGGTATCTAGGATCAAAAAAATCTTTCATTACAACTTGCTCCTAAATATCTTGCGTGGAAATGGGTTGAGTTTTGCCATGCAACACCATAGTGCCCCATTGTTTTAACCAAGTGCGTTTGTCTCTTTCACCAGACCACCAGTTCTCGTGCCAAAAATTGCCCCAGTTACCGGCCCCCTCGTTTTCATTATCTAAATCAGCAACGGCTAAATTTAAGCCCATTTTAGTGACTGGCATATCGGCTGACCAAAACTCTCCTGGGGAGATCTCTAAACAAGGATCAGGGCGAATGCGCCACTCCACTGTATAGCCTTTAGAATCAGGTTTAATCCGTACTTTCGCTTCCATGTCTTTGTTGAGTATCCACTTTTGGTAATTGTTCCAAGCAGATAACATTGAACGTTCTTCACCTTCCAACAGACCGGCCACACCTACACCACCTAATCGCGATTTATGAGTACTCACAACCATTTGCCAACTATGACCATTGCCTTTATTTAACTCGCCATCTTCTTGGCTAAAGCTATTTTTAGCGTTAATCAATACTTCCACGCCATCCCCAAACCAAGGAAAGCCTTCTCTGGTTAACTCATGGGCATTTGGGTTTTCTTGGGGCAACCAACGGGGGGTATCCACGCCATACATTAGGTTATCCACAATATCGAAAGCAAAATATAGGTATTCGCCATCATGTTTGATCCACACTGTGCCAGATAAGTCTTTTGGGTCGGATACGGCAGAGAACTGCGGATTCCAATTTTCAATGCCTGTTAACATAGTGGCATCTTGATATTCATTTTGATCAATGAATCCATCAAAGGTTGGCGTTTCTCCTCGATACACGTTCACCTCAGGCAGCCCTAGGCCATCAGTGTTTGTGGTTAGAGGTTCACTATGACTTGCTGTTTTTTTTGTCGATGAGCCTGTCGAAGGGCTTGACGATAATTCTGTTGATAAGCTTGAGGGTATGTCTGAGGTGTTGCCGGCATTTCTAGCCAAATACTCAAAGCCAGCATACAGCCCAACCATAACAATGGCTAATATCAACCAGCCTCTCCAAATTGACTTATTTTGGCTCGAGTCGGTATTGGCTACGTCTTTAAACTTAGGTAAAAACTCTTCATCGGCAGAGTGTTTCGTGACTAACGAAATACCAATCGTTATCGCAGAAGTCACAATAAATAATATAAATGTTAGGTTTAAAAAATGTGGCCACTGTTCAAATAAGCCAAAAGTCTGTCCATTTATGCTACAAATACCCACTGTCATACAGGTAATACAACCAAGCACAAAACCATAAGTGGCGCCTGCAGTTGTTACGCGTTTCCAAAGTAATCCAACTAAAAATAACGTAGTTAACGGTGGAGCAAGAAAAGCAATAAGTGTTTGGAATATTTCAAATAAATTTGTCGCCATTCCTTCCATTGCTAAGGCCCAAACAAAGGCTAAAGCACTGGCCGCTAATGTGACAATTCGTCCAATTAACCTGACTTCTTTACCTGAAAGCTCTTTACCCTTTTTAATCATGGGTTGATAAATGTCTAAGGTAAAAATAGTACTGAATGAATTGAGTCCTGAATCTAGAGTACTAATTAACGCTGCCATTAGTACCGCGATCATTAGCCCTCTAAACCCAATCGGCATGTACTCAGATACCATGGCGATAAAGGCACCATCGGTATTTTCAATACCAGGTTGTAATACATAGAAAATAATGCCGGGCAGGATAAAAATAAAAGGCGGAAGTATTTTCAATACAGCAGCCAGTAAAATGCCTTTTTGCGCAGTAGGCACATCTTTTGAGGCAAACACTCTTTGCACTATGGTTTGGTCTGTACACCAAAACCACACCCCCATTATCGGATAGCCCAATACAAAGGACATCCAAGGTACACTTTCTGAGTCAAAATCAATTAGACGCCAATATTCTGCGGGCGCCTTAGCCATCAAGCCATCAATGCCCCCCACTTCATACAGGCCAATTAGTGTTAACGCTGCCATACCAACGATCATTAACACAGTTTGAAATGCATCCGTTGCTATGACTGCCGCTAAGCCTCCTACAATAGTGAAGCTGGTTGCAATAATCAGCAGTAATAATACCGATTGCCACAACTCCCATCCTGTAAACTGAGAAAACAACAATCCACCGACGTATAAGCCGCTACCTAACCATATGATTACTATTGTGATTAGTGAGTAAATAGACAATAAGCGATACATGCCGTCGCCAAATCTACGTTTGATGATTTGCGGTATAGTGGTCACATTTGATTTGAGGTAAAAAGGCGTAAAAACCATCCCTAAAATCAATAAAAATATCCAAGCAAACCATTCGAAGTTGGCGATTAACATACCTGAACTATAGGCGGCCCCAAAACTAGCAATCAGAAAAGAAGGACCGATATTGGTTCCCCATATCGACATACCAATACTCGCAAAACCGACACTTTTGTCGCCAACGAATAAGCTTGCATTCTTTGCTTGTCTCATAGAGACAAATAAACCGATTGCTAAAAGGAGGAATACATAGATCCCGATTACGTAAAAGTCTATTGAATGGAGCACTGCATTTTCAACCATATTGATTTGTATATTAAAAAACACGAAATGACGCTAAAAAATTAGCGTCATTTTCCTATCGAGCTACACTGGTTAAAACTTAGAAAGCAGCACGAACACTCACGACTGCAGTTCTAGGTCTAGTGACATAGTCACGGAAGTTGCTACTTTCGTTAATGTAGTTACGAGCATCTTCTTCGGTTAAATTGATGATATTTAAACTCAGATCAACATTCTCCATAACCGTATATGAGAAGTTCATATCAAGTTGCCCTGAACCTTCTCCAAATGCTGGCTGGTTAGCACGGTCAAAACCGCCACCTAATGCTTGGAAATAATCATCTCGGTAAATGTATGCTAAACGCGCTGAAAACACCTCAGTTTCGTAATAAGCAATAGCATTGAAGTTATGTTTAGATGCGCCAGGGAAACCATGTTCTAACAAAGGATTGTTATCAGGGTTTTCAAATTCTGAGTCAACGAAGGTGTAGTTCGCTTGAAGACCAAAATCACCAACGACAATATTGCCGCCAAGTTCAAGCCCATACACTTGACCTTTTGCCACGTTAATTGGCTGAGTGGTATCGAACAATTGGTCGTAGCCATCTATTGCCACATCGCTGCGCGCTTCAGTGAGCACAAAGTCAGATACGTCTTTATAGAAAAGACTGGCAAATAAAGCGCTGCCCTCTTCTGTATAGTATTCAAGTGTTGTGTCAAATGACCATGCTGTGTAGGGATTTAAGTCAGCGTTACCAATTTCAGCGGTTGAATTGATAGTGGAGTCATAACCAACATAGCTTGTATCTTGTAAGTTAACTGAACCGTTTACTTTTAAATCAGTATATTCAGGTTGCGACATGGTTTTTGCAAAACCGACACGCCACTGAGTATTTTCTGTTAACTCAAGCATAAAGTTTGCACTAGGCAAAAACTGGAAATCAGTACTGTCTGCTTGCGCACCTATGTAACCCAACTCATCAACAATGGCGTTTAAGGAATTCACGATACGAGTGGTTTGAAAACCATAAACGGTACGATCAGTCGCTACTAAGCGCACCCCCATATTGGCGGAAAAGAGCTTATCATCTATCTCACCTTCCATATCTGCTTGGACGTAAAAGGCCGTTGTCTTTTCTTCCACTACGAATGAATTGGCTTTGTCTAAAGGTAACCCCGTGCTGTCGTCTGCATTTAGCAATGCACCATTTACGGCTGAGGATGATGCTCTTTCGTTAAAAATGTCAGGGAACACGGCTGCTTGCGCATCGTAATCAGGCTCTAGAAATTGATTAAATCCAATACCTGAACCGGGAAACAAAGGCTCGGTTAAGTTACCAGTGAAAGATGCCGCTGCTAAATCAGCATCGTCCCATATCAAGGTAAAACGCCCGGTTTCACGCACGTCAATTTCAGTATCTGCCTGGCGAACACCTGCTTTGATCTTCATACCATCTTCAAGCACCCATTCAGCATCTAACTTTATGGCTAACTGCTCGTTGCTGCCTCGACGGTCGCGACCAAAAAAGCCCACACTGACATATGAATTAGGATCGTTTACTTCACTACCATAGGTAAATGATGGCAGATCACCGCTACCATCAAAACGGAAGTCACTTGGATCCAGTCCATAAGCGCCCATAATGCCTAAACGTAAATCTTGCACAAATTTAACACTTGAGTAAGAAATATCTGCCTTTAAGCTAAAGTCGCTATAAGCACCGTACTCAGCGTTAAAACCAATTACATTGTTTTCAGATAAGTTGTCGAACAACAAATCAAAGTTTTCTACTTTAAAGTCGCCACCTGGGTTAGTCACACCAGAACCATCAATTGATTGCACGAAATTATTTTCGATTGATATGGCACTCTCATCAAATACACCATTGTAATCAAAGAATAAATCTACAGTGGGGCGCTGTGAATAAACATCATAAGTAGAGGTATAGCCATTAACACCAAACTTTAAATCGTCTTTTGCTTGCCATTCAAGGCCATAGGAGACTGACTCGCGCTCTTTACTGCCGCGAATAGCGTTCATGGTAATCCGGCTATGGGAAATGACATTTTGTTCTACTCTATCGGCAATACCATCACCGTTGGTATCTATTTGAATGTCTCGCTCTTGCGCTCGGGTATAAGCCTCATCTACCGAATAATCAGCATCTGATGTCACAATCGCAACATAACCTGCTAGGGTATTATCGTCATTGCGGGCGCCAAATACCCCAGAAAATTTAGGTGACCAATCTTCAGTTAGGCTGTCATTAATAGCAGAGACTGTTACTACACCACCAAAGTTTTCATTGTTCTTATATAAGCTATGGGCTTTTAATGGCTCCATAGTTTGTAGCTCAACCGAACCACCAATCCCGCCTTCAATTGTTGAGGCTGTTGGCATTTTACGTACGACTACGCCACTAATAATTTCTGTAGGAATAACATCAAGGTTAAACTGGCGAATATTGCCAATACCTTCGTCACCGTGGGATAGAGGAGTACGGCCATTTACAGTGGTACTGACAAATAAGGGCCCCATACCTCTAATTGAAGCGCGATCGCCGCCTATACCGTTATCATTGCGCTGGATCTGCACACCGGGTATGCGTGCTATTGCTGCGCCTATATTGTCATCGGTAAATTTACCTAGGTCTTCGCTGGTAATTGCATCAACCACACCTTGAGAGCTGCGTTTCAAATTTTGCGAATTTATAATGCTGCCTCTAATCCCCCCTCTCACTTCAATCACTTCCGTTTCATTGTCGCTTTGAGTTTCTTGTGCACTTGCATTGAATTGAGCAAAAAGCAGCCCAGATGTTATCGCTGTTGCTAGTATTGATTTGTTAAATTTCATGTTTAGTTCCCATTATTGTTTATACGTTGAGATACCGATATCAATCACCAACCTCAACCTAGGGGTTAAATATTACATGGGCTTTTTGAAATATCAACAATATTCGTTAATATTTTTAACAACCTGTTAATCTCTGATTAATATTGACTTTTGATATCTCATAGCATTAAATGAAAACGTTCAATTAAACAAAACGTAGTGGGTAATTTATCACATGACTAACAAATATGTGAAATATCACTGCATACTCGATAGTAATAAAAATCAAAAAACCATTGATTACCCATAATAATCAATAGCTTATATTATTAAAAATAATATCAGTGAGAGTCGAAGGCAAAATAATGAGTGCAACAGTTAATATATCTGACAATAAGTTACAGCTAAGTGAAGATGCCTATAATAAGCTTAAGGAAGGCATACTAAGTGGCAACATAGTAAGAGGAAAGACTTATACACAAGGTGTACTTGCGAAAATTCTTAACATGGCTATCAGTCCAATTAAGGTTGCAATAAACAAATTGGAGTCAGAAGGACTCATTATTGTTTTCCCTAGAAGTGGTATACAAATTATAGATACCGACTTTGCACTCACCAGAAACACCTATCAGCTAAGAGTCATTCTCGAAAGAGAAGGATTAAAATCCTATATACGCTCTGTTTCCGATGAAGAAATTCAAAGTTTCAAAACTCGGCATATTGAACTGCAACGGGCTATTTCAACCCCATCTAGCCAGACAAACGGGCAATCAGAGTTAGCCCAGTTGGACTCTGAATTACACAAACAATTTATTTTATCTTTAGATAACCAAATTATTACTAAATCTTACTTGGCGAACGAAGACTTAATAAGGCTGACTCGCTTAGATCGCCTTGATTTAGCCTCCCAAGAAATGATTTCAAGCTCCATTAAAGAGCATATTGAATTAATTGACGCTATAGCGGCAAGAGACCAACTAAAAGCACTTGAGTGTTTAGATGATCACTTAGCTAAGTCAATCAAAAGAGCAATGGGCCTATGGGGTTTTTAGACATTGCGCTGCTATACAAGTCACATTACAAAACAGGAATACTATGACTTCTAATATAAATAATATCCGCATACATTGCTTTGATTACCCGCGAGACAGGGTCATTGGTGATTCTCAAATCGCTTCAAGTAAGGTTTGGATTGGCGCATTAGAGCTATTTGATGCTAATGGACAATCTGGATTAGGCTTTTTTCAATCTCTCACGGCGCCTTTGCCAGAAGCTAAAGTTATCAGAACACTATTAGAATCTAGCTGTTTAGACGGGATACTTGGGCAGCCACCAGAAGCCTTGATCCATAAGATATCTAGGCCAAGAGGAGGAAATATTCAGCAGCTTCCTTATCACTTAGATCAAGCTATAGACCAAGCTTTGTGGGACTTAACCGCTAAACGAGCCGACTTACCACTTTATAAACTACTTGGCGGTAATAGCAGTCAAGTCAAAGCTTATGGTAGCGGCGTGTGTTTTCATCTATCAGATCAACAAGTCACGAGCTTTTACGAAAAAGCCATTAAGCACAATTTCTCTGGTTACAAAGTTAAAATTGGCCATCCCGATTTAGCATGGGATATTAAAAGATTACAGCTAGTGTCGGACATTATTGGTAAAGACAAATTACTGATGATAGATGCCAATGAAGCATGGTCACCCAAAGAAGCGATAGCCAAAATCCGCGCCTATGAAAAAGTAGGGTTAGACATTTTCTGGGTCGAAGATCCTATTTTAAGGCATGATATTGCTGGTCTGCAGGAAGTCAAAGCAGGACTCAAAGACACCTACCTAAATGCAGGGGAATATTTACCACTAAGTGGCAAAAAAGCCCTAGTAGATAACCACGCAGCAGACATTATCAACATTCATGGTGATTTTTCTGCCGCCTTAAAAATTGGTTGGTTATGTGCTGAAAAAGGTATTCCCATTGCTTTAGGCAATACCCCAATGGAAATGGGCGCCCATATCGCATCGGCTTTACCTGAGGTGATCTACACTGAACATTCTATGCTCAATTGGGATGATATCATCGAGACACCCTTTACTGTGAAAGACGGATATATCCTACTACCAGACGTCTCTGGTCATGGATTGACATTATCTGAGTTAGCCATAAAAGAGCTCACCCCTTCTTGTGCATAGTGCTCACTAAAACACTTATCTTAAGTTAATTTCATTGCGTTTTTTTATCTACTAAAGGCTGGCTCTATTGCCAGCCGCGTTACATTTGTTGTTCCATTTTCACCTCTCCCCACATCCACATAACATTTAACCAGCATTAAAATAACTTTTCCTTTACATATGATATCTTAATTACTACCATTGAAATATCAAACAACAAACAACAAGAGGCAAGGTTATGTTAAAAAACGTCAAATCTAAAAATGCCGTAAGAAAAACAGGAGGAATTCAAGGCTCAGTTCTAGGACTTTGCCTCATTACAAGCTCTGTTTTTAGTGCAACACAACAGAATTTTTATGTTTCTCCAACAGGAGACGACACTCTCAACCCAGGTACATTGTCTGCACCTTTTAAAACCCTTGAAAAAGCCCGAGACGCAGTACGCAGCATAAATAGCGACATGACCGGCGATATTTTTGTCAACATTCGCGGCGGGAATTACCCAATAACGGATACTATTACCCTTACGTCTGTCGACTCAGGCACTAATGGTCACCGTGTAGTTTACCAAGCATATAATGATGAAACCCCTGTGCTAAACGGGGCAACTCTGGTCACTGGCTGGACCCAACATGATGGCAATATTTACAAAGCGACTTTCAACAGTGATGAAAAATTACGTACTTTAATCGTCAATGGTGAACGTGCCTATATGGCAAGTACCGATGCTAGGCCTAATGGTGACTGGGGAACTTATACAATTACCGCTGGCCAAGCTGACTGGGCGAGAGTAAATGGCACAGAGGCAGATGGTGGCAGATATAACCTCAGTGACATACCTACACTGACCAATGCGTCAGATGTAGAAATTATGAACAAAACCACTTGGAATACCAACTTTGTTACTGTTCGTGAAAGTGTCATTGAAGGTTCTGAGCGGGTATTAAAGTTCTCACAACCCTATGCAGCCATAGCACAAAACCAAAATTGGGGCGCGTTCAGCAATAGTGGTACCCATACCTTGTTTAATGCCTATGAATTTCTTGATGAAGCTAACGAGTTCTATTTGGATCGCAGTAGTAACACTCTGTATTACTACAATGATGGCCTTGATATGAATTCTGCCCAAGTTTATGCGCCACAAACCGATGCAATATTAAACTTAGCGGGTGACTCTACGGACAATCGCATAAAAAACATTACTTTCAGCGGTATTACTTTTGCTAATACCCAAGCTAAGTTACCGGAAGTGGCAGGCTCAGCGGGTAAATCAACAGTACAAGCGGCAACATGGAAATTATCTTACAGTGATGGTAACTGGCACAACGATAAATACACCGGCTACGATGTACTAAATGGTGCAATAAACGTTAACAATGCACAGTCCATCAGTATTGAAGATGGTGCAATTAAAAATGCAGGTAATGAAGGAATTAACTTCACCAATGACGTTATTGATTCACAAATTGTGGGTAATGCCATTACCGGAATGGGTGGCTCAGGTATCAACATTTCCCACCCACAACACGTTTATATTGGTGACGGTGGCACCTACGAAAAATACCCTATAGGTGTTGAAGGCGTAGTACAAAATATTTTAGTTAAAAACAACCTTATCTATGATGTGACACAAATTTACTACGGACATGCGGCTATAACCGCTTTTTTTACCGATGGTTTAACCATTGAACATAACCAAATTCAAAAAACAAAATATTCAGGTGTCAGTCTTGGTTGGGGATGGAATAATTTCGCCGTAGAAACACTACCAGACAACCCAACAACGGTTGCCCGCAACAACAAGTTTAATAACAATCACGTATACGATGTTATGACCTATCTCCATGATGGTGGAGCCTTTTATACATTAGGTAGCCAACCAAACTCAGAAGCAAATGGTAACTACGTAAAAGCCCCCACAACGTTTTTTCAAGGGGTTTATCATCCCGATGAAGGCACCGCTTACTACACGGGCAATGACTTGGTTTTTGAAATTGTCCCTGGACAAGATAATTTTGAATTAAACAAATGGCGTGATAAACGTGATAATCATTACGACAACATCTACTCAACCTCTGGGGCCTATCAAATTGGTGCTCCCAACTCGACCATCACTAATTTAACAGTAGTGCCTGATGCTGACTGGCCTCAAGAAGCATTAGATATTATTGCTAACAGTGGTTTAGAAGACGATTACCTTCACCTATTAATCGGCATACCTGATGCGCCAGATGTACCCGGCCTCATTGATTCATCAGGTTACACCCTTTTAGAAGCTGAAAGTGGCAGCTTATTTGGCAGTGGTTCAGTCTTTACTGACAGTAACGCATCTGGCGGAGCTGGGATAGAAAACATACATACTGCAGGTTCGGGCGTAACATTTACCAATATGGCCGCTGCAACATCATTGTTTGTCACTTATGCCTCGAAAAACACCGGTAGTTATAGTATTTATGTTGATGGTGAACATGCTGCAGATTTAAATTTTACTGCAACAGGCGGATGGTCTCGCACCTACAGCAATACTGAAGCGGTGTCGGTTAATATTCCCGAAGGCGCAACGTTAACGCTACAAAAAGACAGTGACGATTCAGGCATTAACATCGATTATATTTCTCTCATTAATCAAAGCTTAACCCAACAAGCAGAAAATGGCATTTTGCTTGGGGCAGCTAAGGTGAGTACTGAGCATGCTGGATTTGAAGGTACTGGCTTTGTTGGCGATATTTTCAACATTGGAGACTCAGTGCAGTTCAGTGTGAACGTTATCGACCCGGGCCAGTACATTCTAACGCCTCGCTACGCAATGGGACTATATGGACCTGAAGGCGTTCGCACTATGAGTGTGTATGTAAACGGCAGCGACCAAGTACAACATATGTTTACCTCTACTGGGGAATGGAATGTATGGGGCGAAAGTAGCAGCGTTATTACCTTACTTCCTGGTGCTAATGATATTAAATTGCAACTTGATGCAGATGACACCGGCGTGATCAACCTAGATCAATTTAGTCTCACAAAAATATATGAAGCTGAAGAAGCAACGCTAACAGGCACAACATCTGATAATAGTTATGAAGGATTCAGTGGCTTTGGATTTGTGTCTGAGATTGACGACATAGGTGACTCAGTTGCATTCACAGTAAATGTGGCTATTGCCGGAGAATATACCCTTGATATGCGTTATGCCGTGGGAGCAGATGGGCCTGCCGGTGAACGCACCATGAGTGTAGTGGTGAACGATACTGACCTTCTGCAAAGTAGCTTTGCATCAACAGGGACATGGGATAGTTGGAGCAATCAAACTGAAACCGTAAGCCTACAATCGGGTGAAAACACTATCCTTTACCGCCTTGATGCTGACGACACAGGCTGGGTTAATTTTGATTACTTGCTTATCGATTTAGGCCTGACTAATGATAATGATGACGATGACACCCCTATAGATTTACCTAATCTATACGAAGCCGAAGATGCCTCGATAAGCGGCAATAGAATCGGTATCAGCAGCGAACACCCTGGCTATAATGGCAGTGGCTTTGTAGGTAATATCATTACCATTGGTGACAAAATCGAGTTTACGGTTGATCTTGATACTGCAGGTTTTTATGTCCTGAATAGCCGCTACACCATGGGCACTTTTGGGCCTTCTGGCAACCGTACCCTGAGCGTGTATGTCAACGATGAAGACACAGTTCAAAGCAGCTTTAGCACTACAGTTGAATGGGATAACTGGAGTGATAACTCTGATTTAATTCCCTTACAAGCCGGCACTAATACCATCAAATTTCAACTAGACGAAGATGATACAGGTTGGATTAACCTAGATTATATCCAACTTGAGTTTGATTCAGCTCTGCCTGTCTTTGGCGACTTTGATGCTGATCAAGACGTAGATATGGATGATGTTAATTTATTTTATCAACACATCCGCGCCCAAACACTCAGCGATTTAAGTTACGACTTTACTCATGACGGTCAGTTATCTAGCAGAGATGTTAGAGGTTTTATGTCGCTGTGTACGCGAGCAGCTTGCGCGACTGAATAACAGTAAGCAAGGTTGGCACTTTGAGGCCAACCTTGTTTTTAATAGCAACAAAGAGACTGAGTCATCACTTATTCAACAATTAGGAACAACCATGAAAAAATTAACCCTATTCATCTCAATTATAGTTTTAACCCTAGCCAGCCTACAAAGTCAGGCAACAACCATTACATTAAGTACGGATCAGCTTAACTACAATATCGGTGATACTGTACTGCTGGATATAGCATTTGAAAACGTCAGTTTAGATACTGCTGAACTCGGCTTTAATTTGAACTTTGATAGCAGCGCGCTTATTTTTGATTCCTTTGATTTTAGTACTGAGGTGATCAATAGCGCATTTCTTCCGGCAGCGGATGTTTCATTTTTCGATAATAATATTATCGAAGTTTTTGTGCTTTGGTTGGACAGTACTTACTTGCCTGGAAGCAGCTTTTTCCTTGGCCAAGTAAGCTTTACAGCGCAGCAGAATTACAGCCCTGAATTTGCATTAACAGATAGCTATTTGGCTGATGCAAATGGAGCAGATCTTGATGCCCCAACGGTATCAGTACCGGCTCCTGCCACAGGCTTACTCGTTTTATTTGGTTTTTTACTATTACCTATACAAAAAAAACTGCTCGCCAAACAAAAGTAATAATAAACAACTAAAATGAGCCATTGATACTCAGATGATGGCTCATTTTTTTGATAATCTAAGATGGAACAGACATTGAATCAATCTAGAATAGTAAAGTGGGGAATTGTCAGTACAGGCGCAATTGCAGATAAATTTTGTACCGATATGCCACATGTCAAAAATGCGAAAGTCACGGCTGTTGCCGCCAGAAAGCGAGAAGATGCTGTGGCCTTTGCACAAAAACATAATATTGAGAAAGCCTATCAAGGTTATCAAACATTATTTGATGACCCTTCAGTAGATGTCATTTACGTGGCCACTCCCCATAACTTTCATTTTCAACATGTCTATGCTGCCCTGATGGCAAATAAACATGTGTTATGTGAAAAACCTATCACCATAAGCAGTGACGAATTTACAACCCTTGCAGCCTTAGCGAAACAGAAAAGTTTATTCTTAATGGAAGCGATGTGGACCTATTTTCTTCCTGCGGTTTCACAAGCCAAGCAATGGATCGAACAAGGCCGTATTGGCAGCATAAAACATATTAAGGCCGATTTTGGTTACTCAGTGCCTTACGAGCCCAACGGGAGAATGTATAACCCTAATTTGGCGGGTGGCTGCTTATTTGATATGGGAATTTATCCCCTTGCGATTGCGCAATATTTTAATCCTGGTGAGCTTAAAGATGTGCTCATTAAAACTCACTTTGCACCTCACAATGTGGAAGATGACTTAGTCATACTGGCAACTTGCAATGACATCACACTTTCATTGGCGACCTCTTTTCAATGCCGACTGCAAAATGCGGCGTTAATAATAGGTGATAAAGGCTATATCAAAATCCCAAATTTCTGGCGGGCGAAATCATGTGCTTTATACCAACTTGATGAAAAAATTGAAGCCTTTAATGACAACTCAATTGGCTGGGGATTGCATCACGAAGCACAACAAGTCAGTGCAGCGATTATCGATAACCAAAAGGAGCATACCATCATGCCCCACTCTGTTAGTTTGCTACTGCAACAACAGATAGAAACAATTAAGTCACTTTTTTAAGTGACTTAATTGGTGCGTTAAAACAATCGCATATGACGATGCAGCGCTTCTTTAAAGTGTAAAAGTAATCCTTGTGATGCGGCTTCTTGGTCGCGATTTAAACATGCTTGTAATATTTTAATATGCTCTAACAAAGAACTTTTAACTAAATTAGGGGTAAAATGATGTTCTAGCTGAATAAGTTTTATATAATATTTCAAGCGGGTGGCAGTCACCTCAACAAACTCATTCTTTAAACTTGAAATCATGGTGCCGTGAAACTTCAACTCTATGGCTTCAATTTCTTCTAACAAACCTTTAGTAATTCCCTCTTTCGCTAATTTTTCGATTAATTGATGGTGTTCATTAATCAAATCTGTAATCACACTTTCTTGACCGTATTGTGCAAAGTGTCGTGCCGCTGCACTTTCAATGATTGAGCGGAATTGATAAGTAGCACGTATAAACTCCAAATCAGGTTTTCTAAATTGTATGCCTGATCTTGGGTGAATAATGAGCATATTTTCGCTTTCAAGCACACGTAATGCATCTCGTAATGGCTGCATGGGAATATCCATTAACTTGGATAGTTCACTCTGTGACATAAACGCACCGGGCGCTAATTTACCATCAAACACCCATTGCAGAATTTTGTCGTATGCTGCCTTATTTAAGGATATTGCACGGTTTTCTGTAGGTTTTATCCCATCCTTGCCTAACGATACTTGAGCGTTTTCTTTTTGTTTTATTGCCACTTTTGTTAATTCTCCTGAATATAGATCAAAGGGCTGTCGCACTTTTTGGTATTTTTCCTAAAAATACCAAAACCTAAACATTTCGACCAAAAACTATGGGTCTAGGAACACCATGTATTATGCAATATTAACAGACTAATAATCGGAAACACTAACCTAGCTAAGTTTTTTTAAACGCTACACTTACGCACAAAAAAAGCCGCGAGCTTTGTTAGAAAAGCGAACGGCTTTACGAAACAGTTTACCATCTACATAGGCATAGGTTTAAAGGGTAGGTCTCGATAACGTTTTCCGGAAGCCGCGAAAACGGCATTAGCTAAGGCTGGTGCAAATGGCCCTAGACCCGGCTCACCTAAACCCGTGGGTTTGTAGTCATTTTCCATAAAATACACATTCACCTGTGGCATTTCGTTAATACGTAACACAGGGTAATTATGGAAATTGGAGTTCACCACAGCGCCGTCTCTAAAGACGACTTCGGTGCGTAACGACAGCGACATGCCCATGACTACGGCCCCTTCCATTTGCGCGGTAGCGCTGTCTGTATTGAGGACTTGGCCGCAGTCGACTATCGCGTCGACTTCTAATACTTTTATGTCGTCACCGTTAACTTCAACTCGCACTGCCATGGCCACGTAGGAATTAAAACTAAAGTGCACGGCTATCCCTAAACCCTGATTGCTAGGTAATGCGCCGCGATTGTCCCAATTACATTTTTTGGCTGCCATTGCTAGTGCGGCTTTTGAGCGAGCCACCTGTTCTGCTTGCTCGGGATTTTTGTTGTTGTCGTAAATGTTATTCAACAAGCTAACAGTATCCGTTTTACTGGCATGGGCGAGTTCGTCAGCGGCGCTACCAAAGGCAAAGCCATAAAATATGGCGTACACTGCTCGATACCAACCAATTCGAGTATGCGCTTTGGCTTCGCCTGTTTCACTGCGATAGTTGGCAATACCAAAAGGATGATTATCCACATCACCTAAATTGTTGGCAGGGGCTCTATCAAGTGATGGGTTAAACAGTGAGGCAATAGCCGGAAAAGCAGCGCGGTGCAACCAGCCTGTCACATTACCTTCTTTATCTAATGAAGCTTCAATGTGCTGAGCGCTAATTGAGTGATAATAGCCGGTGCGCATATCTTCTTCACGAGACCATGTCAGTTGCACTGGCGCATTGACCGCCTGAGACAATACAGCGGCTTCATGAACGTAGTCACACTTAAATTTACGTCCAAACGCGCCACCGGCCATAGTCACATTGACCATGATGTCTTTGGGTTCACGTTTCAAATATTGCGCTAGGACTTTTTGAATATCACCAGGGCTTTGTGTCGCAGCCCATACTTCACAACTGTCTTTTTGTACCCAGACTACCGACGCATTCGGCTCCATAGGAGAGTGAGATAAATGCCCTCCCGTATACGTAGCCTTGACCACGTGTTCGGCTTCGGCAAAGGCTTTGTTAATATCGCCACGTTCGGCAGCTAATTGCGCAGGGTTTTCTACGTTTTTCACTAAATGCGCTTTATACGCCTTAGTGTCGTAACTTTGGTGCTCACCTAAATCCCATTCTATTTTTAGTTTTTTTAGGGCTTGTTGCGCTGTCCATGTATTGTCTGCCACTACCGCTACGCCACCAAGTGAGCCAAATGGCACTTCAAACCTTGGAATTTCGACGACATCAATGACGCCTTTTACTTTCATGGCCTGGGTTTTATCGACACTTTTGAGTTTACCGCCCATAACCGGGCAGTGAGTAATAGCCGCATATTTTAACCCCGGCATCTTGGTGTCAACGCCATAGGTTAATCGCCCCACCACTATGTCGCCTTGGTTGTGTCTAGCTAAATCTTTCCCTATGTATTTGTAATCTTTTTTCTCTTTTAAGGTCACACTGTCTGGTACAGGTTGATCGGCAGCAAGACTAGCCAACTCGCCATAGCCTAATTTTTGTTGGTTGTTTTTATTAATAACAAAATGGTTATCAGCAACACACTGCTCACTAGATACTCCCCAAACTTTGGCTGCGGCTGCCACTAACATTACTTTGGCTGCGGCCCCTGCTTCGCGCATAGGTATGTACATAGTACGAATACTCGCCGAGCCACCAGTGGCTTGAGGACCGTATTTTTCTTCGTTACCTTCACCTTGTTTAATACTAACTCGAGTCCAATCAGCATCGAGTTCGTCAGCTACTGCTGCTGGCAAGGCAGTACTAATACCTTGGCCCATTTCACAGCGACCACAGTAAAGTAAGGTGTCGCCATTGTCGGCTATATGAACAAACGCGTTAGGGTTAAACGTACTGTCTTCGCCCATTTTAATACCAGCAATAGTCTTTTGCGGTAAACTTATACCCAAGACTAAACCACCTGTAGCTATGCCTGAGTTTTTAAGAAATTGGCGACGACTTTGATTAGAAACCGTGTTTTTATTTGAAGAAGGTAGTGGGTTTGTAAGACTCATGCTAGGCCTCCTTGTACATTTCGTCAGCGGCATCAACTACTGCCTGTTTAATACGTTGGTAAGTACCACAGCGGCAAATGTTGCCTTGCATTGCATTATCTATATCTTCACTACTGGGTTTTTTGTTGGTTGCTAAAAAGCTAGCAGCGTTCATAATCTGCCCTGCCTGACAATATCCACATTGTGGTACTTTGTTAGCAATCCAAGCTTTTTGCAGCGGATGGTCAGCATTTTCTGATAAACCTTCTATAGTCGTAATGGTTTTACCTGCTGCGGCTGAAACCGGCATCACACATGAACGTGTTGCTTGGCCATCGATATGCACAGTGCAGGCACCGCATAACCCCATGCCGCAACCGAATTTGGTGCCGGTTAGCTCAAGTCTATCTCGCAAAAACCACAGCAAAGGCATTTCGCCGTCTACATCGATAGGATAACTTTTGTCGTTAATCTTAATACTCTGACTCATCACTCTCTCCACTTAAGGGGTTTGTAGGCTGAATCGATTAACTGAATCTGCCCGATTATGTTGTTTACACCGCTAGCCATACATAAGTTTATTTTTGGATCGCTGGTGTTGAATATTTAGGTGGCGCTATTTGTTTGGTTTAGTTTTCTTCAACTGTTTCATTAATTCTTGTACACCTATGAGCAGTCAAAATCGCGGCTTATTTCATACTCGGACTGAACATTTTTAAACCACCTAGCTCAATCGCTATGTAACGCGTCGATTGGGTTGAGCTGCGATGCTTTAATCGCTGGATACACCCCAAAACCAATACCCACTGCCATACAAATGGTGAGCGACAACACTATTGCCACTACTGACCAACTCACTGCCCAACCAGAATAAAAACCTATGACTTCGGATAAAATCAGACCAAAGGCAATGCCTAACAATCCACCTAACACAGAAATAGTGAAACTTTCAGCGATAAACTGCATTTTGATATTTTTCTGCGTCGCTCCTACCGCGCGTAGTAAGCCAATTTCTTTGGTACGCTCGAGTACGTTAGCTAACATAATATTCATGATTCCAATTCCGCCAACCAATAAAGAAATACCAGCTACACAAGCCATCACAATATTGAATATTTGTTGGGTTTGTTTTTGTTGCGCTAATAAAGCCGCAGGGATAACCAATTGATAATCATCTGCCTCACCATGGCGTAGCTTAAACAAATGAGATACCGCTTTTGCAGCCACTACAGGATCAGTGCTCTCTGAAATTTTTAGTTTTACCAAATCCAACTCACTGGCTAATGCCGGACTACTGAGTTTTTTGATGCTGGTGTTAAGGGGCACAAATATGCGCGCACTATCACCGCCTATTTTCACTCCTTGAAATTCTTCCTTATCGAAAAAAGGATTATTCAACACCCCCACTACTTGCAACCATAAGTGATTCACTTTTAAGTATTGACCAACAGCTTGTTCATTATGAAATAACTGTTTTGCGGCGTTAGCTCCTATAACTGCTACTTGAGCCACATTTTTATCATCTTGCTCTGTCAGTAGTCGTCCAGATTGCACTTGCATGTTAGACAATCTGAAATGACTGTCACTGACCCCTACCACTTTTAAATCTGCGCTACCTAAATCACTGTAAACCGATTGGGTTTTGATGTGTCTTTCGGCACTATAATCTTCTACAAAAGGCAGGGTTTGTTTAGCGGATTCAACATCAGCCAAGGTTAATCCTAAGGACTCTTGACGTATTTCATTTAATTCATCATCAGCAAATTGTTTCGCCTCAATAATCAAATTTCGAAGTCCCATAGAATCAATCATTTTTAATGCTTGACGCTCGGCTCCTTCACCAATGTTCAACATGGCAATGACCGCGCCGACACCAAAAATCATGCCTAACAAGGTTAACAAAGTACGGAGTTTATGCGCTGCCATCTCGCCTAGCGCATCTAACACTAAAGGCATAAAACTATTATTCATCACTACTCCCTGTTGCACCACTTGGCGCACCTAAGGCATCATCCGGAACACTCAAAGCAATGGTGTCTCCCGCTGCCAAACCTTCTGCAATTTCTACAAAATATAGATTTTTCTCCGCGGTTTTCACCGGTCGCTTAATAAAGCTATTGCGGTCTTTTAGATACACGTAATTTTCACTTTGTTCGTTAAATATCGCCTGCAAAGGAATAACAATTTTAGACTGTGCATCGCTAACACTGACCAATGCAGAAACCTTAGCGCCAGGTTGTAGTAAATCAGATTGTTGGTCTATCGAAACGACCAATTCAAAATACTTTGTAGGATTGCCGCGCTTTATGGTGCGTGAAAACCCTGAGACAGATAACACTTCACCTGTTAGTTTTTCTTCAGGATAAGCGTCTAGGGTTACATCTACTTTCTGGCCTATCTCTAGATTAATGGCGTTTTTATCTAACACATTTATCTTAGCTTGCATCTTTTCTAAGTTAGGGATCTTGGCAATAGTGCTGCCTGGGAAAACAGTTTGCCCAATACTGGCCTTGTCACCTCTCCAGTTTTTTTCGTATACCAACATTCCATCATAAGGTGCTAACACCTCTAATTGCGAAAGTGCGGTTTGATGTTGCTGGAATTTGGCTTGATGGCCTCCTTTGCGTATATCTAACACGTCTAGTGCACTTTGATTTCTGTCGCCTATGCTGCTTTCTTTCCATTCGATAAATTCTTCTTTGGCGCCAAGGTAATCTCGGTTTGACAAGGTATCGATAATCTCAATTTTGGAATACAGTCTTAAGTCGTCTATGGCAAAGGTGTCGACAAAGTTGAATTCCTTACCCACTAAAATTTTGTCAGAATCCAACTCGTTTTGCTGTTGGTTTTCTTGGGCATATTGTTGACGCATATCCATATCTAACAGCATCATCTCCAATTCTTCTTCACGGCTATCAAGCAGCAATTGTTCAGCATCAAAACGCGCTACCACTTGACCTTTTTTCACCCAACTATTTTCTTCTGCGAGCCAATCAATTGTCATTGGGCTGCGTCCTGGCGTGTTGATTCTTTCGGCTTGGGCTGCCTCTAGTTCACCTACAGCTGGAATAACTACCGCAAATTCCTTTTGCTCAACTTGATATAAAGGCACATTAGATTGTGGTGACTCACTACAAGACGCCAGCAAGATCCCGCAAATACTCAGTAAAAGCCTGTATTTCATGAATCAACCACCTCTACTTTTGCTTTCATGCCAGGACGCATCACATCTGGCTTGCTTTCACCGAGTTCAATTTGTGCATCAAATATCACTTTAGGATTGTTGGTTGATTTGGGATAGAAGGCTTGTCCTAATTTGGAAATTTTACCCATATAGGACATTTCTGGATAGGCTTCAAAAATCACTCGTACTCCCTGACCTTCTTTAAGTTTAGATTTATCTGGCTCCGAAAACTCAGCTTTTAGTGCTACTGCGTCGAGTGAGGGTAATTGCATTAAACTGCGCCCCATATAAACCGTTTCTCCTACTGCCACTTTTTCACCACTGCCATTTTCTTGGTACATCACTAAACCATCTTTAGGCGCTTTTACACTCAGTTTGACAATTTCTTGCTGGATCCTATTGACCCTACTTTGCATGATCCTTATTTTACCTTGAGATACTTTTTCGTTAATCAACATCGCCTTTTTATGATGCGCCAACTTTTGTTTGGCTTGGGCTAACCCTTCTGTTTGATAACGAAAATCAGCTTGCTGTTTAAGGCGTTCAATATTAGAACTGGATGCATCCACAATTTCTGCTTTACGTTTAGCCTTTTGGTATTCCATTTCAGCTTCGGCTAGCTTTAGCATTAAGTCTTGTGTGGTAGCTTCATCTTTTAGCTTGTCACTTTCTGCCTTTTTAATCTCTGCATCGAGTTGACTTTGCCTACCAATCAAATCATTTTTTAATCGCTGCCCATCAAAAACTATTATTACTTCGCCTTTTTTAACGAGCTTGTTTTCAGGCGCCATTTGTTGAATTTTGAATTGCCACATCCGTGATACATTGGGTGGTCCAATAGTGGCGTTTTTAAGTGAGATAAGTTCAGCAGAAGCGGTCACCTTGGGTGCCTCTGTTTTTTCTTCTAGCGTTTTTTGTTCTTCATCACAGGCCACCAACAATACACAACTTAGCGCAAACGTAATTTGCAAAACATTAACTAAAGCTTTCATATTCCACGCTCCGTATCGGATTGGCCATTGTGTGCCAAGTTTTGCTGTTTTAGCTTCACACGCACACTCATTCCCGGAAAGATTGCTTGCTTAGGTTGTTCGTCAAAACCTAGCTCTACGCGATAGTAAGCGCTATCACTCCACTGACTTTTTTGCTCTGCCTGACTCGATACCGAAATGACCTTTCCTTGATAGGATTGATTTGGGTAGGCGTCTAAGGTCAATTCAAAGCTACTTTTTTGTAAATCGATTCGCGCCGCATCAATTTCGTGTAACCACGCAGAAACCTGATAAGTTGAAGCCGCTTGCACGGTTAACACTTCCCAACTAGCTTGTATGTTCATACCAGCGGCCACTTTTTGTGCCATCCATTGGTGCATCGCATGGGTGACAGGGCCTGTCACCTTGGCCCTAACACTTAATTTTTCCAGTTGACTGCGTTGATAGGCGATTTGTTCTTTTAGCTTAAGGATTTCGATATTTTTTTTGTTTAACTCGATTTGTTGTTCTTCTAACTTCAGTTTGTAGTTTTCTTGGGCTTTTATTTTTGCGGTGATGGCTTTTTCATATTCAATGACATTTTTGCCTTTTTCATAAGCGCTCACCTCGCCGTCTGGTACTGAGGCTTCGATGCGGGTCTTTTCAACCATTATGTTTGCTAATTTTAATGCGCCATCTGCTTCCAATACCGCTTGGCCTTTGTCCATTTCGAGTTTCAACAATTCTAAGACATCGGTTTCGAGTTTTTCCTCATTCACTTCTAGTTGCGATTCAATTCCACCTGAATCAAACACTACAACCAAGTCACCTTCTTTGACTATGGTGCCTTCTTCTGCCATCCATTGGATTTGTACTTGCCAACGGTTGGTCTTAGGTGCAGTCACCAAGTGATATTTGGATGATGAAATAATACCTGTCAGCAAAGTGACTGGCTCGTTAGCTTTTGCGTAATTCGCAATCACCAAGCTACACAAAATAAGTAGATATTTTAATGACATAAAACAATTAACCTTTGGTTGCTATAGGCACTTGCTGGCCCTGACCGGTATCACGCAAAACATTGCCGTCGCGCATGGTGATGACTCTTTGGGCGTAGGACGCAATATCATCTTCGTGGGTTACCATCACTATGGTTTGGCCCTGCTGATGTAAGTCGGTCAATAGAGCCATGATTTCTACTGACGTTTTGCTGTCTAAGTTACCCGTCGGTTCATCTGCCAAAACCACTGTGGGACGATTAATTAGCGCACGGGCGATAGCAACACGTTGCCTTTGCCCACCAGACATTTCGAATGGCCTGTGAGTCTTGCGATGTCCTAAGCCCACTTTATCCAAAAGTTCATGGGCGCGCTCATTGGCTTCCTCCTCGGAAACATCGCTAAAACGTAAGGGTAACTTCACATTACCTATGGCATCTAATTTAGGTAATAAATGAAAGGTTTGAAAGATAAACCCAATATGTTGATTGCGAATAGCCGATAGGGTGTCATCGTCCATAGTCGCTACATCTTTATTGTCCAAAAAATACTGACCACTGTTGGGTGTGTCTAAACACCCCAAAATATTCATCAAGGTAGATTTACCGGAACCAGAACTTCCCATAAAGGCTACAAATTCGTTTTTTTGTATAGTTAAAGAGATATCTGTAAGCGCGTGGACAATTTCAGATCCATTGGCAAAAGATTTGGCAATATGACGGAGTTCGAGCATGATAATCTAACTAAAATGGCGTTAGGCTTACCTTATACAGATGCCAATCAACTATCAATGCAGCGAACATTAAACTGCCTTGTTACACCAAGCTTAACTGTTTCAAAATATGTCGAGGTTAGAAACCGTTTTATTGACTGCATTGCTTCATTTTTAGCGAACCATTGATAAACCGTCAGTCTGCCTATATCACTGTGTGCTAGCGACTGACACTAAACTATTAGTGTCAAGTCAGGCTATTGTCGAATTGTCCCTACTAAATGAGAAGTATCAATGTCTGAATTATTGCAAAATCTACAATGGCGTTACGCCACAAAAAAAATGAATCCAACAAAACCGGTAAGCTCTGAAAAAGTTGATTTCATACTCGAAGCGATTCGTTTAAGTGCCAGCTCTAGTGGCTTGCAACCTTATGACGTATTGGTTGTGACTAATCCTGAAATACGGGAGCAAATTGTGCCCCATGCGTGGGATCAAAAACAAATTACTGATGGTTCACATTTATTAGTGTTTGCAGCTTGGGACAATTATACCGCGGAACGTATCAACACTATGTTTGATCTGGTTAACGAAAAACGTGGTTTTAAAAACGAAGGCTGGGAAAACTATCGCCAAATGTTGCTGAACACTTACCCTAAACGTGATCCAGAAACCAATTTTCAACATGCCGCACGACAAGCATATATTGGTTTAGGTTCGGCTCTAATTGCTGCAGCTGAAATGAAAGTAGACAGCACCCCTATGGAGGGATTTAATCCTGAGAAAGTTGATGAAATACTTGGCCTTAAGGAACGTGGATTGAAATCAGTGGTACTGTTGCCGTTAGGTTACCGTGCAGATGAAGGTGACTGGTTGGTTGATTTAGAAAAAGTACGCCGATCAACCGACAGTTTTATCTCTCAAGTGCAATAAGTGTAGATAAGCCATATTCTGCCGCTGTCGCGATGGAATATGGCTATATTGTTTTAATAACACCTAAAGTTTAATAAGGCTTATTGGCAACCTGAAGTTGATGGCTCAACTGCGGCTTTTTTCGCTTCTTGGCGCGCTTCGTAACCAGCCAATTGCTCGGGAGTGGCCGGTAATTGATACTTTTCTTTCCATTCGCTAAAAGGCATGCCGTAAACCCTTTCTCTGGCTTGGTCATAATCCATTTCAGCCCCTTCTTCCTTGGCTGCGGCCATATACCACTTAGCTAAACAGTTTCGACAAAAATCGGCTAACACCATCAAATCAATGTTTTGTACATCTTTGTTGGCATCTAAGTGTTTAAGTAAATGTCTAAAAGTAGCCGCTTCAGCGGCAATTTTTTGTTGTTGATTCATAAGTGGCCTTTTATTTACGAGGATCAGTAGCGGTGACTTCAATTCGTTGTGCATTGTCGTCATGAAACGCCAACAAGTCAGTTAAACCTTGCATATTATGTAAATTTCTAAATTCGATCCAATCAATTAAACAATACAGGCATATAGCGGGATAATTCCAGCTAGCGAATTGTTGTTTCGCCACCATTTCGTTTAGCTGAACAAGCACGCCATTGACTCGCTGCTTTTGCAGCTTAAAAAACAGCTTATCTTCATCCGCTTGAATGTCAGAGTTAGACAAAATAAACATTTGCACCAGAGAATCATTGGCGGAGTCGATTAGCGTCAGTTGATTTTCTTGCTGCCAATTTAATACTGGGTCATCGAACTTGTCGGTTAAATAACGATATATCACTCTCGAATCGTATATAACTTGTTCTTTGCCGTTGATTTCATCCTCTAACATTGGAATTTTCATGGTTGGATTTTTAGCCGCAAGAATCTGCCTGTCATCCTCAGAAAAAATCAGCAAATTGATAAACTCATGATCGGTGTTGGCTAACCAAATACGCAGACGGCGTACATAAGGAGAAGTAGTAGAACCATACAATTTCAGCATAATAACCCCTTAAATAATCGAACAATTAGACAAATAAAGTTGCCTTAAACATTAGGGTGAACTGCAGTTTAAGGCAACCTAAATTGTTCATTAAGCTAAAGTTTTATTGTAGCAAAACCTAATATTTACAATCAGATAATAAATGTACGAATGGCTTGGCTTGCCCACAACTTAGTACTTGGACCACGTTTAAATAGCAATCATCTTGAGTGATTTATCGCAATGGGATGTCGAAGGGCTTTTACCTGGCGTTAACACTTGAACTTGATCGTAATCGAACCCCGCTAACGTATCCTTAATGCTATCCGAGAATTTATCAGCATATCGCCCAATCACAATTCCTTGAGCTTCTACGGCATCAAAGTCTTGCTGATGTTTTTGCATAAACTCATCGAATTCTTTAGCTACGACCTTTTGTTGTTGCATCAACTTTTTATCGATATACAGTGATTCATCAGTTTCTTGAATGGCTAATTTTGTGAGCTTTTCAATAGAATCCGTATACTGCTGCATTTCTTGCTCAATACCTTGGATTGGTAATTCTAACCTATGCATTTTTTGCTGTTGTTGCTGCAAGCCAAGATAAGCCTTCACCCCTTGCTCTGTGATGGCTTGGTGGCTTACGATTTCACAATTTTTGAATGCAACTACCGAGTAGTCATTACTTGCATTGTTATCTGCCTTTGCCACAACAACCTGACAAACGACCAATGACACGAGTGAAGAAATTAGAAATTTAGTGGAATGTTTCATGAATAAACCTTTTAGTTGTGTAATCAACATCTAAGTCGAGTACACAACTAAAAAAGTTTGCGAAACTTTTAATTATTTACGAATAAATTAGATTTTTGCTTTGTTTTCGAATGACGCATCTTCATACCAATCATCCATGTTGTCGTACATCTCACCTTTCAAAATATAATAAGGAGATTTATGGTAAATCTTAATATCATGGAAAGGGTCTGTGGCAATTTTAGAAAACCAAACTAGACCTGATTGAACACCCATCAATTTAAATAGGTGTACAGTTCTAAATACAATCGCACCTAGACCCACGACTAACCAAATGATCGCCATGTTATTGATAAAACCGTCAAAAGTAGTGGCTGCAGTGAAAATACCAAAAAATGTCGGTTCAAAAAATAGCACTATTGGTACCAGCGCCCATATGGACAACAACACAACTTTACGCTGTAGGTTGTACCCAACTTTAACGCTTTCTTTATATTCGTGGGTAGTTTTATTGACCTCATCATAAGTCTTAGGCTCAAAAAAGAAATGCCCTGTTTGGCGCAGTACCATTGCCAATAGCCAGCCCACTAACGCCGCAGCCGCCGGAAAGTAAAACACCAAAATGTAACTTACTATGAAACAGCTGGCGCTAAGTAAATGCAAGAATTGGTTAATTCTATTATGGTGATAATAGCGATGATCGTCCCAACGTTGTTTTTGTAATTCTTCTAGAAAAGTCATATTTATACCTATTAGTTAGTCAATGTAAAATCGACGACCTTTTTGTCGTCTAAGTGTTATGGAAAACTGGTTAAATGCCCGTTAAGTAAAGGCTGCCCCATCTTAATGGGCGTTCCTTGTTTAATGCCTTCACAAAATTCGTAATTACTAGTGGCGAATAAAATAATGGTAGAGCCATGCTGGAAATAGCCCATTTCTTGACCTTTATTAAACTGTGCATCACAAGAAATTTCGTTGGGACCTTGGTATTTCAAATTTAAAGTTTGCGACAAAAAGTTAAACTTCATACTTGCCACCAAAATAGCGGCCACTGGCACTAATGTAATGCTGCTGGTAGGGTGATTATTTTTAAGTTCGATTACTGCGCGCTCGTTTTTACAAAACAGTTTTTGTACTTTTTTAAGTGCCACTGGATTGACATTCCATGTGTCACCCGAAATATAGGTGACATTACTCACACTGCAGTCTACAGGTGCGTGAAACCTATGGTACATACTGGATTTCAAACGCAGCGTGACGTATTTACCATCACGGTATTTATGATTTAAGTGAATATTGGGTATTAACTCACTGATATCATAAGGAAAGCCCTTAGCTTGAAAAACCTTAGTACCTTGTATCTCACCGCATTCACCCACTATAGCGTCACATGGACTCACCACTTGCTGCGGATCCATTGCAATAGGTCTTAAGCCATCTTTAAGTTCGCGAGTAAAACACTCACCTAAACTAGTAAAGTTTTGCTTTTTAGCATCTTGCAGCCTTAAATCTTCAGCAAATAACGACCATAACCAAATGGAAAGCTTAGTTAACAACGGACTTTGAATTTGGCTGTACCAGCCCATAAAGAAGGTAAGCCACCGTCTAGGAATACGGTTAGTCAGTAAAAAATTAAGCTGTTCTCGTTTAGTTAAAGTTTGTACTCCGCTTACCACGCTTAGGCCACCGTTCTTTGATTGTTGTATAAAACCGGTAACTCTAACCCCATGTCATGTAAAAACTGTTGCATGATAGGTTCAGCTTGATACTCGCTGGCTCGCTGTAAGGCTTTTTGTTGCATGTTTTCTTGAGTATTTGCATTCGAAAAATACTCAACGATTTTGTCACTCATGGCGGCAATGTCTTCTACCAAATAGCCATTTTTGTTATTTTGGATAATATCTTTAGGGCCTTTACAATTGTAGGCAACCGTTGGCATACCGTGCACAAATGCCTCTAAGATGACATTACCAAAGGTATCGAAGCGTGACGGGAAAACAAACAAATCCAATCCTAGATATAGTGCAGCGAGTTGTTTTTTATCTTGCCAGCCAAGATAAACAGCATCTGGCAAAGCTTCTTTGAGTTGTTGTTCTGCAGGTCCAGAGCCGGCCACCACAATTTCTAAATTAGGAATACGCTTTTTGGCTTGTTTAACAATTTCGGGGAGCTCTAAAATCCCCTTTTCTTTACTTATTCTACAGGCAATAAACAATACTGGAGTATCATCAGTCGCACCGGGAATAATGCTAGCCTTACTCACTTTTTGAATTCCTAAATCTCTTGGCTGAGTGTGATGCGCAGTTACAAATACTTGGTCTTCAGGAAGCTGCATCTCAAAACCTGTTAACCAGTCTTTGTGCTCAGAATTAAGCACAAACACACCATCGTACCTGTTATATAAGGCACGCATTAAACGTCTCACTCTGTCACGTTCGTGTTGATTCAAATCGGTGGTATGTTTAATAAAATCCACCCAGTCGGTGTGCATAAAAAAGTAACTTGGTACGTTGAACATTTGCTGGATAAACAAAGAGACCGCCGCCATTGGGCCTTCTGTCGAACAGATAATTCTGTCGTAGCCACCGTCATAAAATATATTGGCGATTTCCATCAAGTCTGGAATACGAATTTTTTGTTCCCCATAGCGGTGAACTTCAAATTCAGTAATAGGGCGCACCACATGTAAATGTGGCGCTGACTCTGCCTCTTCATGACAAATCAAAAAATCAACTGGTAGATCGGCACGTTGAATTTCTTTTAGTTTGCCACTTAATGAGGTTGAAACGCCATTTTTGTCTAACAAAGTATCAGTCAAATATAGTGCGCGATTAGAGTGCTGATTTTTGCCTAAGTGTTGCGCAAACTGATTCAGCAATTGTCTATTCTGATACAACACTCGGGTAGACGCCAAAGTCGACCCTGCTAAAATCAAACTGATTAAAATCGGGAATGATAAGTTGTCGAGCAACTTCTCAACCCGTACGTTACTCATGTTGTCTTGGCGTTTACCCTCACCCAAAAACAAGGCGGTGAGTTGACTAGGCACTTCAAATTTACGGGTGATCTCTTCTGTAGAGAAGCTGTCTAGGCGAAGACCATTACTATTTTTGATGGCCGCTTCCACACGTTGTGCGATCAAACGATTCAAATGTGTAAATAGTTCTCTGATGGCAGTATTCACCGTTTCGGTAAATATCTCAGGACCTTCTTTTTTGCTGTCGGCGATTTTTTCTAGTTGATTGATGCAAAACTTATAGTCCTTGGATACTTGCCATTTCAGTAACTTACTTGGCTTTTTACCTTGCAAGGATTCATGAACAAAAGAAAAGAACTTCATTGTTTTTTTGTGTTTTTGCATTTCTAACAATAAGTTACTGACAACAAAGCAGCCGATTTTGTCCCAGGTTGAACCGCGGTGCAGCATGATCCTAAACAAACCAGGATCTTTGATTTTGGTAGCCACTTGCGAGAAATAGTCTAACAACGCAATATTCAGTTTTTGATTTTCACCCACTTGCCCAAAGGGTGCGATATCGCCATTTTTTATGGCTTCTAGTGCAAGTTCAGAGGCAGGAGTTGTTTTCAGGCGTTCAGCCAAATTTTCCACATATAAGTAAGATCCGCACTGCCCAGCAAAAATACCGGTATGATCGTCAGAACCACCAGTGAGGACCTTAGCTTTATAGGGATCCACGCCAAATTCAGCTGGATCTAAATTATGCTTTTTAGCATAACTCAGGACCTTTTCTGGACTTAAACTTTGTACCCAATTTAACGTTAGAACGCTTTGCCACAAGTCTCGTTGCCCATTTAAGACTTCAAAGCGGGCAAAGATTACTGCCAGTTTTTCAAACAGGCTTAGGTCAATCTTTTCATTACGAGTATAGAAGTATAAAGGGTGCGGCATAATCACTGGCAAATCTTCGGCGGCAGCGTAGCGTAAAAACTCGTACACGTTTTGTCTTTTACGATTCAGTATCTCTTCTTGCTCTTGGTTAAAGCCGTAAGTTAAAACATGGATAAACAAATCGTACTCTGGGAAAAAACACGTAAATTCCGCAGCCGCTAAAACATCTATACCTTTAGATTTAAGATCCCAACAAGAACGGGCGTTGTTATGGTTGGTAATGGTTAAGACTTGACTGCCGTTTGCCTGCAGCAACTTCACTAACTTTTTGGTTTTCAACCAGGTTTCTGGCAATCTCAAAATACGCCCCCATAACTCGTCGGGTACGTCACTATTTTGATCATGGCAATGAAAATCAATCTTAAGACAGTTTTCAGGTGCAAACCTTTTGCTCTGTTGTTGTAAAAAGACATCAAATTCAACGTTTAAAGACGGCCTAAAGCTTTGCTGTACTCGTGTATCTTTTGTTATCAACATATCTAACCTACCTGACTTGAGTTGTTATCTGACTGCGCTACGAATTTGCTATTGGGTGCCTTTGGATTATTTTGACTTTTAAGCTTGTGCAGCGGTGCAGGTAATACAGGACGTAATATTGGAAACATTGCCGTTAACATGTCTCCTAAGAACTGCCGCTTGATAGCTTTATTGGTCAGTGCATCACAGGTCCACCACCAACCATCTTGAGACATCTGTTTTGCCGCTGTGATAAAACGCTCAATCACTGCTTCAAATTCATCATCGCTATAACTTAAGCTCATGATAAATCGCCCGGTGCCGGTCCAACTCAGCTCTAAGCCTGAGTCTCGTAGGTAAAACTGCAACATCCAGTTGTAACGACTAGGTTGGGTATAAATCACCGATAAAATAGAGTGCATGTTGGTAATTCTTAGAGGCAGTTTTTCAGCTAATAGGCGCTGATTAAAACGCGCCACTCGCTGACTCCAGGTGACTTCAGAGGTTTGGTATAAAGTCTGAATTTCAGGCGCTTGAATTTTTTTGAGAAACTCATGCATTGCACCCATCACACTAGGATGAGAATTAAAGGTGCCTCGAGCAAAAGAAACGTCCACCGGTTTAGCGTCTTTAAAACGTTTCATTAGAGAGTGAGTACCCGCTAACACCCCAACAGGATATCCACCGCCTAGTGTTTTACCGTAGGTCACCATATCTGCCTGGACACCAAAAAAGCCCTGCGCGCCGCGATAACTTAATCTAAAACCCGTGAATACTTCATCAAATATAAGCACGATGTTTTTGTGGGTGCAGATATCTCTGATTTTCGTCAACCACTTGCTATAGGCCAGTTTATCGAAATGGGTATCACGGTCGCTTGCAATCAGTGACACGTCTGACGCCGAGTCAGAATTAGGATGAAACGCTTGTAACGGATTAATCAAGATACAGGCAATGTCTTTGCGAGTATTAAGCACATGTAAGGTATGTTCACTTAAGTCTTCTAAAGTATACACATCGTGGGTTTTACGATTATTACCTATGCCAGGCTGTACCCCATCCCACCAGCCATGATAGGCGCCACACAAGCGAACAAGATGGGTTTTACCGGTATGATATCGCGCTAATCTGACGGCTTGCATTACCGCTTCGGTACCGGACATATGGAAAGAAACTTCGTCTAAACCCGATATTTTTTTGATTTGTGCCACATTTTCAGCGATGACTGGATGGTATGCGCCAAGCACGGGGCCTAGGGATTGGGTTTGCTGTGCGCCCAGTTGCATACATTCTTTGTAAAAATCGTAGCCAAACACATTGACGCCATAAGAACCCGACAAGTCATAACGCCAGTTACCATCTAGGTCTTTTATTTGGTTACCTTTAGACTCATCAGCAATAGAGCCAAGTTTAAAGGTTTTGCTTAACTGATTTCGATACGGGAATGGAATACGATAATGACTAGTAAAACGTACATCTGAAATGCTGCGTTCAATCGACTCGCTGTATGCCAAGGTATCAGCAGATCGCTTTGCGAGATTATCTTGCAATTTTTGCATCGCATTACGTCTAAGCGAGGCGATGTTATGGGGAGCTCCATCGGTACAGAAATACTCAGAATCGCTATAGGTAAAAAAGGGGATTTTGGCAGCAATACGCCTCGACCATTTGCTATGACCTCGAAGAGAAGAATGTTTAGCTCGGGAGAGTTGCAGGCGAGTCAATAGCCGTGAAACTACATAACACCCTACTAATATAAGAACAAAATAAATGATGTAACTGATTTGCATAGTTTTGCTTAGGCCAACTGGTTTGGCTTAAGCTAACATTGCAGTTTGAATAAATTATTTCACTTTTGAGACCGTTTGATGACAAGTGTGTATACCGTCATTTAAGCATCACCTAGTGATTCAGCAGAGTAGTTAATTTCCCGCCCAGTATTTTTTGAAGCCTTACGCTCTTCTCTTCGTGCTTTCAAGGCTAACATACAAGGTGTCAGAATTAAGGTGAGCACAGTAGCAAAGGCTAAGCCACCAGCCACTGCTGTAGCCAATTGTGACCACCACTCGGTTGAAGGCCCCCCAATATCGACATTACGACCAACAAAATCGATATTGACTTTGGCCACCATAGGTAACAATCCTAAAATGGTGGTGACAGTTGTCATTAACACCGGCCGTAAACGTTGTGCTCCTGTACGCAAGATTGCCTCAGAATAAGGAAGACCCTCTTTACGCAAAATGTTATAGGTGTCGATAAGTACTATATTGTTGTTTACTACAATTCCCGCCAGCGCTATGACACCAATACCAGACATGACAATTCCAAAGGGTTGCTGAAATACCAATAGACCCAAAAACACCCCTACAGTTGAAAACAATACTGCGCTTAGAATCAAAAAGGCTTGATAGAAACTATTAAACTGTGTCACCAAAATTATCGCCATGACAAACAACGCCACTAAGAAGGCATTTTGCAAAAAAACGGTTGACTCATCTTGTTGTTCATTTTGGCCTTTTACCTGTAGATTCACTCTAGGATCGAGATCTAATTCAGGTAGTAATGCCTGCAATTTAGGTAGTTCAATACTTAACAATTCTCCTGGGACCATATTCGCTTCAACCGTAATCACTCGCTGACTATCGATATGCCGAATAAGGTCGGTTTTAGGATGCGGACTACGTTCTACAAAATTGGAGATAGGCACCATGCCACTCGCGGTTTTCATACGTAATTCATCGAGTTTACCAACGTATCGGGAATCCATTGGATAACGCACTCGAATATCCAACTCATCATCAACATCGTTTGGTCGATACTCGCCAATTTTTAGACCATTAGTAATAAACTGAACAGTACTGCCAACTAGGGTTGCGTCTGCGCCGAATCGCGCCGCATCACTGCGGTTAACCTTAAGTTGCCATTCAATACCCGGTTTTGACGCTGTATCACTAATAGAAGTAAATTTATCGTTATTACTTAATGCGGCTCGTATTTTTAATGCAGCTTCATCGAGTAATTCAGGAAAACGAGAAGACAGTAAAATTTGTAAATCTTTGCCCTGCTGTGGGCCATTTTGATCCGGTGTAATTTCAATATCCATACCTGCTAAATCATCAAGCCTAGCGTGGGTTTCTTTTAGGACCTCGTCTGAGTGTTCACGTAAATGCCAATCCAATAGATTCATGCGCAAATAACCGATTTGATCGCTACCACCGGTTCGCACATAGAGGGTTTCAATTGCATCCATATCTAACAATCGAGATTCGACTGTTTTGATGACTTTATCTTTTTCGTAAATCGATAAATCCCCCGCACTTCGCACGGTAATATTAATCCCTTTGGAATCAACGTTAGGAAAAAACTGTGTCCCTAAACCGGACATCCCATAAGCGGTAAAGGACAATATGGCAACCACTATTGCACCCATCAATATTTTCCACGGATGCGCAATAGCCGTCGCTAAGACACGGATATATTTACCTGAAAAACCCTGTACTTTTTTTATGTCACCCGTTTCAGTTTCAAGCATTTGTTGCTTTGCAAATTTGGTGACATAGCGCGGTTTACCAAATACACCACCCAATACTGGGACAAATATCAATGCCATTAACAGTGATGCTGACAATACAGCGATCAAGGTAAAAGGCAGGTATTTCATGAATTCACCCATCATGCCCGGCCAAAACATTAAAGGAGCAAAGGCAGCTAAGGTAGTCGCAGTAGAGGCGATTATTGGCCATGCCATTCTTTGCGCCGCTTTACTGTAGGCGGCTTTTTTATCCATGCCTTCACTCATACAGCGATCGGCGTATTCAGTCACAACTATGGCACCATCAACTAACATGCCCACAGCCATGATAAGTGAAAACAGCACCACCATATTTAAGGTGTATCCAAATAACGAAATAATCAGAATTCCGGTCAAAAATGAGCCTGGAATAGACACACCCACCAATATGGCTGTGCGCAAACCCAAAATCGCCACAATAACTACAGCCACCAAAATAATGGCGCTAGACACGTTGTTTTGTAGATCGGTCAGCATCATGTTTACGTCAATGCTTTGATCACCTGTATAACTCACTTCAATACTAGCCGGCCATATAGAGGATTGTTGTGCCGCAGAAACTAGTGATTTCACATTAGCCACAGTTTCAAGCATATTCTCACCTGGCCGTTTTTTTACCTCTAGCGACACTGATGTATGACCATTTAATCGTGCAAAACTGTTGGGATCTTTATAGGCGCGTCTGACTTGTGCTACGTCTTGAAAAGTAATGACACTGTCACCCTGCACTTTCACCGGTTGTTCCATCACATCTTTTACTGATTCAAAAACAGAGGGAACCTTGACCGCAAAACTACCCTTACCATTGTCCATTGTGCCTGCAGGTACCAATTTATTATTTCGTGATAGCAGGTTTAAAATATCGCTTTGATCCAGCCCGTAAGACTCCATCAGTAATGGATCGACTACTATTTCAACTATGTCTTCGCGATCGCCGCCAATATCCACTTCAAGAACTTCGCTTAATCCTTCTAATTGGTTTTTTAATTCTCGGGCAACGGTCACCAATGCTCGCTCTGAAACAGGTCCAGACAACACCACAGTAATCGCCGCTTGTTGCCCGGCCATAGTGACTTCGTGAATAGTCGGCTCTTCAGACTCAGAGGGCAGTTTTGCTCGGGCAACGGTTACTTTATCTCTAACATCTGCTAACGCTTCGCCAGAATCAAAGCCTGCTATAAATTCGAGGTTGATACTGGCAAACCCTTCTCCAGCAGTCGCGCGCATTTCCTTTAGGCCATCTATAGCACGTAATTCTCGCTCCATAGGTTTAACCAACATCCGCTCTGCATCTTCAGGGGAGATACCATCATGAATAATTGAAATATAGATAAATGGAATAGGCACATCTGGATTAGATTCTTTAGGAATATTCGAATAAGTCACTACCCCAGAAACCAGCAGTAATACAAATATCATCAATACTGTGCGGCTATGGCTTAAGGCACCATGAATTAGATTATTCATTAGTTAGCCTTTGAAGCAAGGCTGTTAGCGCCGTTAGCGCCTTCGTCAACACGGCTCACTTCTACTTTATCGCCATCGCGTACAAAACCGTGCCCAAGAGTTATGATATCTGCTTGTTGACCCAAGCCAGATAACCACACGCCTAGGCTGTCACTTTTTACAATATCAATAGGCACAAACTTTACGTGTTCATCAACTACAATTTTGACTCCCAGATTACCCTGTTCGTCTAAAGCCATTACCGCTGGCGTAATCCGCATAGCCCAAGTTGTTTCCAGTGGCAAAGCTAGTTCGGTACTCATGCCAGCCATTTGAGAATAATCGGAGTTAGGTACTTCCACTTCAATTTTGAAGGTGTTGGTACCTAGTTCCGACACACTGGATATATAACGAATTTTACCTTGTAACACATCACCCGACACCATACGTCCAGAAGCTTGCTGTTGCGCTTTGAGCCCCTTAACATTGGCTTCAGTGACATTTGCAGTAATAACCAATGGATCTAAATCCACAAGCATCGCAACTTTGTCGCCTTCCTTAAGAAAGTCTCCCACTTCGATAAATCGTTCATTAACAATGCCATCAAACGGAGCCGTTATTTGGGTTCTAGATACCGCTAATTCATAAGCCGTGACATCGGCTTGAGCCATTTCTAAATTGGCTGAAGCTTGAGCTAAAGCAGTTTGTGATTGATAGCCTTGCTTACCTAAAGACTCTGCACCTTTTAGCTCTACTTCGCGCTGCTTTAACGTTGCTTTAGCTGACTGTAAACGACTTTGGTAGTCGCTTTTTTCTAGGCTGATTAATTTTTGGCCTTTACTAACACGCTCACCTTCTTGCACATGCACGGCTGTTACTAAGCCTTTTACTTCGGCGCGCAAGGTGGCAACACGATCGGGTTCGGTTCTGCCGTACAAACTGATTTCACGGGTCACTTTGTTGGCGGTTACCTGTTCTACCGTCACCTTAACTAACGACGTTTCGGTCTTTTTGGGCGAGACCGAGCTATCTTGGTTTTGTGCTTCAAGCATACCCGATGCAACCCATAAACAAAGAACAACGAAAATAATCAGTGCGATCCAAGCAGGTTGCTGTCTAAGTTTGTTGATGGTGAACGCCATGGTTTTTCCGCGATAATTTAAGTGCAGCTAATTTACCTTTTTTTGACGGGAATATCACAAGGAATAAAAACAATTATGCGAGGAAAATGTTACTAAATGCTTAGAATGTAACAGGCAAGTTGTGGCTTAAAGAAAGCCACAACTTAATTATCTTAGTTATATCGCACTACTTTTCTAGTTGATAAATCACTTCAACCAAAGAATCCATTCTATCCGCAAGCACGGTCTGAGCATCATAAAGGCCTTGGTTGTAATAATGTTTGCCCATTTCTTTTGAGATAAAATCAAGAAGAAAATCTGCATCAAATTGCCCTAATTCAATTTCTAACTCATCACTCATATACTTTTGAAGCTTTTGAACTAGTTGTTGCTTTTGCTGTGCTGGAAATTCTATCTCCGCCATGCTTTATCTCATCTCGTTTTAAATAAAAACCCGAGTATGCCATACTCGGGTGACAAGAAAATCCTTAAAAATTAATTCAACATATCACTCATCGTTCCGCCACTAGAAAAGTGTTGTTGGCTCACCCGCATGCAAGTTTGCAAATACAAATCGTCGATTTCTTGTGCTGACATAAAGGAATCACTGAACCCAGTAATTTCAGGATCGATGTGTAACTTGGCACTATTAATCACTTGTGCAATTAACTCTCTAACATTATCGGTGCCCATTGCCACACGCATAGTGGTTAGATAAATACCGCTTTTAGCTTGGGCTTGTGAGTCTAATTCACTGTGAGAAGTCAGTGCTGGACATAAAACAATAGTATTGTGCTGGCCAATGCTTACTTGGTGACTAAAGGCTGGTTCAAGGGCGTCAAAAAAGCGTACAAAGGTATCGCGGCTTATATCGGTGCCTTGCATATCTACAGTAAAGAGTGCGCATGGCCAACCATGGCGCATTTGGCTTTCTCTTAGTTCCGCATTAGGGTGGCCGTCAATGGCGTGGCAATTAACGTTAAAACTTTTGTGAGACGCCAAAAATTGACTGAATACACAAGTATTAATTACTTTTTGCATAATGCGCATTTCTAGGGTTTTCATTCCCGTTAACACATCAAAGGCTTTTTCTGAGTCCAAAAACGCGCCTTTGATATAATAAACATCCCAGAACATGGTTTTTGACCAAGAGTATCCATTTACACAATCACCTTTACCTTGGAACATGCGATAAGCTTCGCCGATGACCACACCTGCGGTAGTGGCACCACTACCACAAATGTCTTTGGTATAACTATGTACTACATAATCTGGGCGTTCGTCTTTATCCTGTCGCTGCAAGGGTTGATGTAAGATAGGCGTTGCAAGAGTGGCGTCTAACATCACTACATGACCTGATGCGTGGGCTATTTTACAGATCCCTGCAACATCAAGCACATAACCGTGAGGATTACAGGGGGATTCCATGTATACATGTAAGTCATTCCCCGCCTCAAGGCGCTTGGCATGTTTAACTTTGGTTTGTTGCATAAAGCTAGAAAATTCTTGTGCGGTATAGCCGTCAAACCACTCAAGTTGCACATTCAAGCGATTGTCACGTGCAAAAAAGTCATGTAGTAGCTGATACACCCCACCATACACATTTCGAGATACAATCAACACATCATCATGGCTTAATACATTGGATAACAGCGCATCAATTGCCGCCATACCAGAGTTAAAGTTCCAGGCTAAATAATCTGCAGAGTAAGGGCCTGCTTCTAAGTCGACTATCGCATTAGCCAGCGAAATGTTCGTTGGATTAAGTAAGCGTGAATAAATTTGGTGAGTTGACTCTTTGCCTTGAAAGGCGTCGTCTACCCATTCGGTGCAAGCATAAACATAGGTAGCGGTTCTCACCACAACAGGAGTAGCCGAAAAAAGTGCGGTCACATTGTCAAACAATGGGTAATGACTCTTGCTAACTTGAGAGCCGGATTGTTTACTTAAACTTTGATAAGTGGCACGAAACGGATTTTGTAGGGTGTCGAGAATTTTGGCAATCTGAAACGACAGAAACTTTTTGGCATTAAAATAGGCGACTTTGTTTTCCTTGCTCAACCCTTCCAGGGTGTCACTGGTAACCTGCCAAAGTTGCTGCATATTGGCTTGTGTGTAATATAAATGCTGTGCAGTATTAAACAACGCTTGGCCATACTCGCTATTTTTATCTATCCCAAAATGGGCAAGCTGTTCGTTTGTTAATTCTTCAACAGTATTGGCTTGCGTGGTGTTTCTTTTTGGCGATAGAATTTTTGCGAGTTCGGTTGTGTTTGAAGTTACGTTGTCAGAAGCGGTATCTGTAGTACTCATGTTGCAATCTCTTTGTATTTTTATTGATTCAAACAACAGTAATCCGAATTTAATTCTAAATATAGATAATTTTTACAAATATAATTTCACAATAATGTATTTTAGTAATTTTTTCTTTACATGGTAGATAAATAACTATGCATAAGGTTGCCATTTTAAGCCGTGATTCAGAGCGCTATCGCGCTTTAATAAAAAAATCACTGTTGCCCGATCTAGAGTTAGTACTAGTAAACAACAAAATTTCTGAGTCTTTTGATTACAGTAAAGTAGATATTTTATTTGGCGATCCTGATCTAACGTCACAAATTGTGGCGCAGTGTACCGAGTTGAAATGGCTTCAATCTACTTGGGCCGGGAATGCGCCATTGTTTGCCGTGGATAAAAACGACTATCAACTATGTGGTGTAAAAGGGGTATTTCAGCGAGCCATGCAAGAATATGTGTTCGCCTATTTGTTGTATTTTTCCCGTAATTTAAAGGGATTCGTTGAAGCACAAAAACGAGGAACTTGGGAGCCACCCAGTTATCAATCACTTGCAGGCAAAACATTAGGAATAATGGGAGTAGGCGATATAGGCAAAGGTGTTGCTAATATGGCGAAAAACTTCTCCATGATTACTCGCGGCTATACGCGAAACAGCCATGACTGCGAAGGCATTGATCAATATTACAAAGTCAACGAAGAACAGGATTTTGCTACAGATCTGGATTACTTAGTATGCCTGTTACCACAAAGCACAAAAACTACAGGGCTTATAGATAAATCATTTCTATCTTATTTACCGCCCCACTGCGTATTAATTAATGCTGGACGCGGCGCTTCAATAGTCGACAGAGCTTTAATTGCGGCCCTACAAAGTAAGGCACTTCACGCTGCGGTTTTAGATGTATTTACGCAAGAGCCTCTACCTAAATCTCACCCGTTTTGGCAGTTAGATAATCTCTATATCACTCAGCACACTGCCGCAGAATCAATACCTGAAGAAATTTTCGCCATATTTAGTAATAATTATGTTAATTATATAGATGGTCACGCCCTGCAGTATGTATTGGATTTTGATAAGGGCTATTAAAATTAGGTACTTCATTTGACCTAAAATTACTTAGTGTAAAGTAATGAGGTTAGTAGAACGAGGCGCAGAGTACTAATGATGAAACGTAGAATAAGATCGACTGAAGAATATATCGTATTGTCTATTAGTGGTGCTTCAGCATTATGTATTGCACCATTCGTTTTGATTAGGTTTTTTCACGGTGAATGGGCAATGGCATTGTTGGATTCGTTTGCTGTTTTGTCTACAGCCTTTCTTTTTATCTATGTTTTCCTCACTGGTAAGATTCTTTTCGCGCGAAGGTTTTTGGCCTTTCTATGTGTTGTGATTGTAGTGGCGACCATTGGCCTAAAAGGACCTCAACAATTAGTCTGGTTATATCCAGCGATCATAGGAATATTTTTTCTAGTCAATCCACAACAGTCTTTTATTATTGCCACTGCCATGGTGAGTGTATTAGGCATATTTTTATGGGAGCAACTCAATTATATTTTTGTTGTTCAATACGTATTTTCAACTCTGATTACGCTGTTGTTTAGTTATTCCTTTGCCGACCGAATGTTGCGCCAGAAAAACCAACTCAAAGAATTGTCAATTAAGGACCCGTTAACTGGGGCTGGCAATAGAAGAGCGCTAGAAGAAGAGTTGTTACGCGTAACTGAACAGGATAGCGAACTCAAAAATCAGACTCCTTGTCTAATAATTATTGATTTAGATGAGTTTAAAAAAATTAATGACCAATTTGGACATAGTGTAGGTGATAATATTTTGCGTGACTTTACTGACTTAGTGAGTCAAAAGTTGACTAAAAATGAGCATCTTTATCGATTTGGCGGCGAAGAATTTGTGGTCATTTCACATTTTAGTAATCAAGAAAAAGCGTCTATATTAGCTGAGTTACTACGAGAATCTATTGACCAACATCGTTTTGATAAGAACCTACACGTAACCATTTCATTAGGCATTGCCCAGTACGCTCCCCATGAAACAGGCTTTGAATGGATAGGCAGGGCTGATAAAGCGATGTACCGTGCAAAAGACGCGGGACGTAATTTATGCTGTATTGCTGCGTGATTGGTGGTTAGTGAATAGTGAATAGTGAATAGTGAATAGTGAATAGTGAATAGTATCTAAAACTACTCGGACCGACACGACAACACTAATCTAATAACGAACTAGAAAAGCCTTTGAATTCAATCGGTAGTTCTGGGTTAGTCAAAGTAAATGTTTTTCTGTCTTTTAAGTTTAGTCGCTGTACCAACCCTCCGTGATGTTTCTTAAATAGTACCTCAAATTCACCACTGGCAATAATCTTGTTGAGACCCGTTTCTACCCGGTGAGCCAAACGGGCTTGGTTTGCAGCGACATAAAACACTAACGGGAACGGATAATAAAGCATTAGTGATGGTTCAAGACTTAAGCCGCCTAAAGGGGCTGCTGTATTCTTAAAAATTTCCTCAATTTCGTTTACTCCTAGGGCAACGTAATCGAACTCTGCGTTCTTTAATCGCATAAACAACTCATCAAAATTGCCCTTCTCGACAACTCTATATTGGTTATACCTAAAGAGTTCGGCATCAGCCCAGGTTTGAGGTATACCTATGGACTTAACTTGAAGTTGTTGATGGTGAATAACCTGAGAAAAACTGGGCAATAGTTCGTCTCGAACTATGAGCAGTCTGTAACCTAACAATCCTTTCGTAATAGGTTGAGTGATCACCCACTTTTGGATGTTTTTAAACTTTAGGTTTCCAGCCACAGTCACCAAAATATCGGCACCATTGGAAAAAATATTGGCTTCGTCTTTGGCACTAGGATAATCAGTGTTATCTACTCGCAACTCGACTGATGCATATTCTTGATTAGTGGCTTTTAAACATGCTTGTAATAAGGCCAATTCATAACTCTGCCTAGCAACAGACTTATTACCGTTCCAAAAAAACACCTTGTGCATCCGCTTAGTCCTAACAACCACCCAACTGGCCGAATTATGCCTTGTTTATGTTCGTAATGCTGCGCATCTAGAATACAATTTATCCACAACCTTACTTAGTCATTTATTCTTAAACTTCGGGACACACTATGAAATCACATTTTTCTTTGGCCTCAGGGGTAATTTCTTCACTAGCATTTTTGACCCTAAGCAGCCTTTTGTTTGCTTTTAATAGCGCCGCCCAATCACCTTCTGTGGTTAAAGTCATCAAACAGGATAATCAATACTCCCTAACCGTAAATGGTCAACCCTATGAAGTGAAGGGAGTAGGCTTGGGTTATAAGAACGATGAAAGTGTCAAAGCCTTAAAAGATGCGGGCGGTAATAGTTTTCGAACTTGGGGCATAAAGAATATTGAACGCGAGCTCGCTATGGCAGAACAGCTTGGACTGATGGTTGCGGTAGGTTTCAGAACCGGTAAAGAATTATTAGGTTTTGATTACAACGATGAAAAAGCGGTAGCCGAGCAATACAAACGTGTCACCCTAGCAGTCGAAAAATATAAAAATCACCCAAACGTATTGATGTGGGTGATTAATAACGAGCCTAATCTTCTGTTTGATGAAAAAGGCGTTTTAAAACAGGTCAACACTAAGGTGTATACCGCCATGGGTGACATCATTGATTATATTCATGAAAACGATCCTAACCACCCAGTGTCTTTTAGCCTTGCTGGTGCCAATCCAAAAGATATTGCACAGGTATTAGAGCATGCGCCCAATATCGATATACTATCTGTGCAGACCTATGGTGACTTAATCACATTGCCAGACAGTATTGCGCAGGTTGATGCCCAAAGTCACGCAGACAAACCTTACATGGTGACCGAATTTGGTCCAATGGGACATTGGGAGTTACCGACCACAAAATGGGGGCGCGAAATTGAAGAGCCAAGTGCCATCAAAGCGGCGGGTATGGCCAAACGTATGCAAGATGTCATTGTTAATGACAAAACCGGTAAAATCATTGGTTCATTCGCATTTTTCTGGGGGCAAAAACAAGAACGCACCCCAACTTGGTACGGTATGTTCAATGAATCAGGAGAACAAACTGCTCGGATAGACGAACTAACCCGAATGTGGACTGGTCACTATCCAGCGAACCGCGCTCCTCTGTCAACAGCCATCACCATCAATAACACTAAAGCCATTGATAACGTGCGTTTAAAACCAAACCAATCGGCCAAAGTTAAGGTGGAAGTTAGCGATCCAGACGGCGACCCACTCACTCATCAATGGGTATTAATGAAAGAAGTAGAAGTACGCAGTCAAGGTGGCCACCACGAAGAAAAACCAGCCGTAATACCTTTACAAATCATCTCATCCGATACGCAGGAAAAATTCGTAACCATGATCTTCACTACACCTAATGAAGCGGGTGAGTATCGTTTGTTTAATTACGCGCTCGACGGAAAAAACAAAGTAGGTAATGCAAATATTCCATTTATGGTTGAGAATTAGCAGTAACAAAAGGCTAGAATGCGCAATTGTTTTAGCCTTTTATTTTTCAGCCCAACCATTTTGGATCATTCATGTCAGATACCTTAGAAAATATTTCGCAATTTACCCCAGAACAACGTTTAAGTTACTTAGTTAAAGAATGTGTAGCAAATAAACAAGTATGGATACTCACCGATCAAGACGGCTGCGTAATGCTTAATACAGAAGATGAAGATTGCACCCCAGTTTGGCCAAGTGAAGCCTTTGCTCTAGCATGGGCCACCGGAGAGTGGGCTGAATGTGCGCCTAAGGCGATTGATTTAAACACTTGGCATAGTCGCTGGACCGAAGGATTAGAAGACGACGAGGTAGCTATAGCGGTGTTTCCTAGCGAAAATGAAGAAGGATTGGTCATTTCTGCTCAAGAATTTGATTTTGAATTGAAAACCAAATCTAAGAGATAAAGCATTTTCGATTAATCCACACTCGCTATACCACTGATTATGAATAGAACTTCATCAAATTGACAGACTGCAATAAGCGCAGGTTGTGTGAAAAGCGGAAGTTGACAGGTTAGTAACCTGATTGTCTTCTCCGAGCGACCAGAAGACAGCCGAAGACGTTCACGCCTATTGCTGGTTTAAATTAGATTGCAGTCAGTGACATCCACTCGCATAGCTACCGTCATTCCCGCGAAGGCGGGAACCTCCATCAACATCTGAGAAATCGATAAAGAGCCTTCTTTTCAGCTTATTAAAAAGTGAGTGAAAATATAACTTTGTTGTGTTTTCTTTATTACATTTCAATTGAGTTTACGGTCGCTATTAGTAGATTCCCGCCTTCGCGGGAATGACGTGTAATAGCTTGTAATTCCTCGCCGTCTGCAATCAGCTATTGGCACCTGAGTAGAGATTCCCAATCAAGTGTAGCATGACGGGATTTGGCACATTTGAGTGGAATAGATAAAGAGTAACTGACTCGGACGGATTCGAGACAAAAAGAATCAGCCGGACGCAGCACGGGTGATTGCGCGAAACCTTCTTTTAGCCTCTTTATCAACAATAATTCCTAAAAAAACGGCGGCTTCTAAAAAATAAAGGCCGCCGTATTATCAAGTCAGGTTAATCTAAACAGATTACAAATTATTAATAAAATAATTCGCTCGCATTGTGCTTAAGTGCAATGAGGTACCTTTACCTTCAACAATACCATGACGTCTATTCGGGTAGGACATCAAATCAAATTGCTTGTTGTGTTTAACAAACTCATTGATTAATCGCTCGCTGCCTTGGTAGTGCACGTTATCATCGCCAGTACCGTGAACAAGCAGTAATTTTCCTTCAAGTTTGGAGGCATGTGTAATAGCCGAAACTTGAGCATAATTTTCAATATTGTCAGCTAACAAACCTGAATAACGTTCTTGATAAATAGAGTCATATAACCTTTTATCAGGCACTGGAGCCTGAGACACACCTACTTTAAACACATCAGGATGCCTAAACATTAAATTTAGCGTTAACGAGCCGCCACCAGAATGCCCCCAAACACCCACACGGTCACAGTCGATATAATTCCACTTGTCACACATGGCGTTGATAGCATCAGCTTGATCTTGGGTTTCCAAGCTACCATCACCAGCGTAAATTGAGCGTCTCCAATCGTGGCCTCTAGGTGCTGCCGTACCTCGGTTGTCGATAGAAGAAATAATAAATCCTTGTTGAGCCATCATTATGCCCCACATACCGCGGTTACCTTGCCAAGCATCACGCACGGTTTGCCCGGCCGGTTCACCATAAACATAGTGAATTAATGGGTACTTTTTGTTTTCATCGAGTGCAGCGGGGCGCAACATATACCCGTCTAAACGCAAGCCATCTTGGGCTTTAACACTGTAAAATTCAACGTCACCTATGTTTAACTGAGCAAGTTTTGCAACAAGCGCGGCGTTATCTTCAAGTACATGGTGCGCTTTGTGATCTGGCAGCGAAATTAAGCTATAAACCGGTGGAGACAAAAACGAAGAATGGGTATGGATAGCCCAGCTCGAATCGGCAGAGATTTTATAGGAATTGCTACCGCTATATTGGCTTGGAGTAACCTGCTCCATCTTACCGCTGCCGTCTAAACGCGTGCGCTGCAAATATCGTTGCGATACATTGTCTGGAGAGGCAACAAAATATAACCACCCATTTGCTTCATCAACCGAAACCAATTCAGTGACATCGAACTCCCCAGGCGTGAGATCTTGATATTTTTTACCATCGCGAGATACAAGATAGATGTGTTTCCAGCCATCTCTTTCACTCTGCCAAATAAAGTCATCTGAGTTTTTAAGCCACTTAGGCTCTATCATTAACTCAATAAAAGTGTCTTCTTTTTCAGTTAAAAATGGTTCGGCCTTTCCGGTGTCTGCATCTGCGTAAAACAAGGTATTAGTGTCCTGTTTACGATTAAACTGCTGAATCAATAACTGCTCACTGTTATTAGCCCAGTCCATGCGTGGCACATACATGTCTTTGGCGACACCTGGTAGTTCTACCCACTGAGTTTTAGCCTTATCTAGGCTAACCACACCAATACGGGCCGCCGCATTTTCTTCACCTACTTTTGGATAAGGAATAGCCGTCACTTCAGGATAAAGAGTGTCGGTGTTATTGATAATCAAAAAGTCTTTGGCTGCATGGGTATCCATTTGCCAATACGCAATACGTTTACTATCTGGGCTCCAACGGAAGCCATCACGAATCGAGAACTCTTCTTCATAAGCCCAATCAAATAACCCATTGATGATAGTATTTGACGCATCACTGGTTAATGCCGTCACTTCTCGGGTTTTGAGGTCTTGGGCATAGATATTGTTTTTCCATACATAGGCAAACTTCAAACCGTCAGGTGAAAATTTCCCAAACATCATTTCAGCTGGCGCTGATTGTTTGCCACCTAGTTGCCACAACTCATTGGTTTTAAGGTCACGAACCCAATAATCACCGCGATCTTTTCTTCGCCAAACGTACTTGGCATTGGTATAAATTAATACTTTCGATTTATCTTTAGACCACTGATAATCATCTACCGCTAAGGCTTTGTCTGAGCCTGGTGGAATCAGTTGTTTTAGGGGCAGTAATACTGTTCGCTCCAAAGTAGCAGGATCGTATTTAACAATTTCCTCGTACACTTTGATGTCATCACCGTATTGATCTTTTTCGAGCTTGGCATCTTCGTAACCTGGCGCAGTTTCTAAGGCACTAAAGTTAGCGCCTTCATCTAACCACCTTACTGTTCCTGGTCGCTTGGCATTGTATTCCCAACTACCGTATATGGCTTCGTTAGTTAGTTTTACGCCGTTCTTTATAGGCTTAGCGGTATTCATTTTATTGTCAACTGTACAAGCAGACAGAATAACCAAGCACAAGGTGAGTAGTGCAACATTGTTGCTCCTTGTAATAATTTTCATAATTAATTCCCAAATGGTTTTATATATTATTATTTTAAATCAACAACTTAAAATTATAGGTGTTGATTTTTAACAGCAGTATACAGATTAACAAAGTGAAAATAAAAACTAATCAGAATCTACGAACAAGCGTCACTATGACGCTTGTTCCATCATTTTTGTTCAAAAGTCTCGAACTGATTAGGTAGAAAGTCCACCAAGCGACCTGAAAGCGCAACATAAGTTTTTAAAGTCTGCGGAAAAGACAAAAATATCTTAGGCAAAATATTAAGTAACTGATCGTTGCCTCTACTTTCGGCTTGTTTAACCGCCAAAGGAATATCCGCGAAGGTAGTAAACATATACAAACAATGCCGTAAGTCTTTTTGAAGTTGCTGTATTTGTGCTTCTTCACTCAGTTTCATTTTATTCCAAGCCGCTTGCCAAACAGGCTCGAGTTGACTGTGCCCAAACAATATCCCTTGGCACCACTGGGCGACTGCACTCTTCTCTGGCCCTTTCTGAGTAAATGTTATCCCTTGGGGTAACTGAATTTTTTCGGCGCTCATATTTTTCAATTGTTGCTGTAACACCTTCATTAAAACATCGGTGAGGTTATCAGCTTGTTCGACACTAGTAAGTTGATTGCTCGTTTTAATCGCCCAAGGCAACCACTGCTCTGGCATGGGAATTTCAGGCACAGCGGCCACAGCAAAAATTAAGCCTTGAATAAATGGGTAAGGATGCACTACATCTCGAAGCGTTGCTGAGTCACAAAGGTCACGCAAAACAGCATACTCAGGTGATTCAAAAGTCGACATAGATCCTAATAATTTGATTTATAATAGTTAAACTTAAGCATAGGCCTAGTGTAAGTACAATACCGAACCGCCTAACAACCCCAAACAACGAATAAAAATCCTATTGCAATAAATACTTATTGTTATATTATAACATCGCTTTTAATACGCTCCCAGAGAACCCATGATGCATTACCCACTTTCAAAAATATGCTTTGTTGTTTTAGCATGCCTGTCTAGCCAGGACGTCTTCTCCGCTGATAAACCTACTCAAAAAGATGAAAATGAGGTGGAGACGTTACTGATTACTTCTACGCCGCTTTTACGTTCAGTATTAGAGTCGAGTACACCTGTATCAATTTTAAGTGGCGAACGATTAGAAAAAAATCAATCTGCAACTTTAGGTGAAACGCTAAAATCTGTGCCCGGTGTAAACAGTACTTATTTTGGGCCAGTATCGAGTAGTCCTATCATTAGAGGGTTAGATGGTCCAAGGGTGAAAGTAGTACAAAATGGTATGGATAGCTCGGATGCATCACGAGTCGGTCCAGACCATATCACCACCAATGAGACCTCTACAGCAACACAAATTGAAGTACTTCGGGGCCCCGCTACCTTATTGTATGGTAGCGGAGCAATAGGTGGCGTGGTGAATGTCGTAGACAATCGTTTACCTGATACCCGTCAAGATGGTTTGTCGGGGAAAGCGAGTGCGTTATACGATTCTGTGTCCAACGAACGCACTTTATCCACTGACCTAAATGGTGGGCAAGACAACCTTGCATGGCATTTTGATGCCTACACTCGTAAGACAGACGACTATGATATACCTGAATTTGAACTCGAAGACGGTGACCTTGTTGATAGCCTAGAAAATTCTTTTATCGACTCTCAAGGGTTTTCAATCGGAGCTGGATGGATAGGAGACGATGTTTCAGCGTCATTCTCCTTTGGGCAACTGGATACTGATTATGGTATTCCCGGACATGAGCACGAACATGAAGAGGAGCATGAAGGCGAAGAGCACGATGAAGAAAGCCATGAAGAAGAAGTGGTATTCGCAAAAATGAAACAAGACAGATTTCAATCTGTCGTCAACTGGAAAAATTTATCAGGCTGGTTGAATGAAGTCCATTGGCACAACGCATATACCGACTACCAACACAGTGAAATAGAAGATGGTGAAGTGGGTACAACATTCACCAATGATTCATTCGAATCTCGGTTATGGGGTAAACACGCTAAAGTAAACGGTTGGCAAGGTGTCATTGGATTACATTACAACGACTCCGACTTTTCTGCTGAAGGTGAAGAAGCATTTACACCTTCAACCAATACAAGTAGTAGCGCAATCTTTGTGCTAGAAGAAAAAGAATCTGGCGACTTTTTATGGCAATTAGGTGCAAGAGTTGAGCGAGTATCCCACAAACCTGACAATGACTTTTTTACCCATAGCGAAGTAGACGCAAACTTCAGCAAGTTGACCTATACCGCTAGTAGCTTATCGGCTGGATTTGTTTATCAATTAGGTAATGATCAATCACTGGCGCTAAATTATGCGCGTTCAGAACGTGCTCCGTCATCATCAGAAATTTTTTCAAACGGTATACACATTAGTACTTCAACATACGAAGTAGGAGCAGGGTTTGAGTTGCTTGTAGACGACACTGATCCCGATGATGTGGAGTTTTCGGTTGTACAGTCGAACGTTGATGTGGAAAAGGAAATATCTAACAACATAGATATTACCTATAGAATTCAAACAGATACCTTGCACGCAAATGTCAGTATTTTTTATAACCAAGTAGATGACTATTTATTTCAACAAAATACCGGTCTAGAGTTTCACGACCATGAAGAAGAGGAAGAAGAACACGACGAAGTTCATGAAGAAGAGGAGCATGATGATGAAGGCTCACCTGTTTACATATTTAGCCAACAAGATGCCGAACTCTACGGCTTTGAAGCTGATATAGATTGGCACTTAAATAACAATTTAAGGGTCAACGCCTTTACTGATTACACTCGCGCTAAATTGAGTCACAGTAACGATGAAAACACAAATTTACCGCGGATCCCGGCAATGAGATTTGGCGCTGAGCTACATTGGGAGAAAGGAAATTGGCATGCTGAATTAGGTGCTACTCGATATTCTAAACAAGATAAAATTGCGGATTTTGAAACCCAGACAGACGGCTATACGATAGTCTCGGCAGCGTTCAATTATTATCTAAGTTTGAGCAATGTAGATATAACGTTATTCGCGAAAGCCAATAACCTCACCAACGAACTCGCCAAAGTACATAGCTCTTTTCTAAAGGATACCGCCCCTTTGCCAGCTCGTTCGTTTGTGATTGGTGCAAAAGTTAGGTTTTAACAACCTGCTTTAATGCGAGCCACCGCTTGCTCTAGTTGCGAGCGGGGGCACCCAAAATTGATCCTAATAAAATTCTTATCTCCAAAATCCACTCCTGGAGAAGGTCCTACACCTAAATCTTCAAAGTGTTTTTGAGGATTTTCAACACCCAATCCACTGGCATCTATCCAAGCTAAAAAAGTAGCTTGAGGTGCGAGTAATTTTAGGCCATTGATTTTTGCGATTTCAGCGACTAGATAATCTCGATTTCCACGTAAATAACGCAACAATTCTTGGTGCCAATCATCACATTCGGTAAATGCGGCTTGGGTAGCAGTCAGTCCTAAAACGGTTACCCATGGCACTAATCCCCTAGCTGCGCTATTAAATTTTTGCCTTGTTGCAGGATCTTCTATGATCGCAAAAGAAGTTCCTAAACCAGCAACATTAAAGGTCTTGCTTGCCGCCATCAGTGTAATCGCTTGACCTTTAAAGTCGGGTAACTTTCCAGCTGGAATATGTTTAGCTTTTTCATCTAAAATAATGTCGCAGTGAATTTCGTCAGAGCACAACATCACGTTATTGCTTAAACATATATCGGCGATACGTTGTAGTTCTTGTTCAGTCAAGACTGACCCGACAGGATTCATTGGGTTGCAAATAATAAATAATTTACATTTAGGATCAGCGGCTTGTTTTTCTAGCTCATCTAAGTCGATTGCCCAACGTCCATCAATTTCTACTGTTCCAATATCTACCTTAACTAAATTATTTAGCTTAGGCGCGGCAATAAGCGGTGGGTAATTGGGGGTTTGTATCAGGACCTTATCACCAGGCTGGCATAATGCCTTACATGCAACGTTAAATGCGGGCACCACACCGGGCGTCCAAACAATGCTATCAGCTGATATATGCCAATCATACTGCCGTGCTAACCAATCCACTACGGCTTGGTTAGCGCCCACATGATCTGCTGGCAAGGTATACCCCATTAACCCGTGTTCGGTGCGGGCTTTAAGCGCATCCAAAATAGGTTCGGCGCACCTAAATTCGGTATCAGCAATCCACATTGGCAAGATGTCACTGTCTTTATATTTAGCCCATTTAAGCGCATAACTAGGAGTTCTATCGATAATTTTGTCAAACTGCATGGATATCATCACTTCAATTGAAAAGGGTTAAAAAATAACGAAAGCGACTTTACGCCCCTTCATTATCACGGATAAGTTGCTCAACTTTGTTGATCAGATCGTTGGTGTGAAAAGGTTTAACTACAAAGTCGTTCACGCCTAAGCGCATGGCATCAACCACCAGCTGTTTAGTTGCGTTGGCAGTTAACATTAAAAATGGGCAACTAGGGCGAGATTTGCGCAGCGCCGCTAGTATATCTAAACCACTCACATCTGGCATTAACCAGTCACACATCACTAAGGAAATATCATCCATTTTGTCGCTTTGTACATATTCTAATGCTTGTTTGCTATCAGAAAAGACGACGATTTCACCTGATGTGACTTCTTCAAGAATAATTTGTACTAATTCAAGAGTGATGGTGTCGTCGTCAATTACCGCAATGTTGCAGTTGTACATCAATTATTCCTTTGATCCATTTAAAAACTCCCGCGCCGATTGGAGAATATAGTACCCAATACAGTACTAATGTAAATTACTTCCCATAGGGTTTATTGATATTTCATATGAGGCTTAATCATTGCGATTATTTGTCAGGCGATTGTTTAGGGGATTTCCTGCTCACTACAAAAAGCCCAGTAAAAAAACTGGGCTTAGAAAACTGAAAAATTAAGATCTAGTCTAATTTGTCGGTGGCAATATGATATCGAGGATCTTCATTTAGATTCATTTCTACATATCCTTGAGCCTTAGTCATCAATTCACGACATTCGGGGCTAATGTGCCTGATATGTAATTTTTTGCCTTGAATTTTATACTTGTCAGCCAAGCCATCGATTGCGTCAATACCCGACGAATCCCAAACTCGCGATTCGTTGAAATCAATCACCACATCTTGAGGGTCATTTTGGGGATCAAACAAGTCTTTAAAATGTAACACTGACCCAAAAAATAACGGTCCATCAAGTTCATACACTTTCCATCCATCTTCGTCGGTGTGAGTACGTGCATTAATGTGAGTGGCATGTTTCCATGCAAAAACCAGTGCCGAAACTATCACACCCACGACTACAGCCACCGCTAGGTCGGATATAACAGTGACAGCCGTTACTAAGAACAGCACAAAAGCATCTTCTTTATTAATTCCACGGATAATTCTAAATGACGCCCATTCAAATGTTCCAATCACCACAATAAACATCACACCAACTAAAGCGGCTAAAGGGATCATTTCAATCAAAGGTGCCGCAAACAAAATAAAGCCAAGTAGCACTAGAGCTGCGGTGATCCCCGATAGACGGCCTCGGCCACCAGAGTTAATGTTGATCATGCTTTGACCTATCATGGCACAACCCCCCATGCCACCGAAAAATCCGTTTACTGTATTGGCGAAACCCTGACCTAAACATTCTCTGTTGCCATGTCCACGGGTATCGGTCATTTCATCTATCAGCGATAAAGTTAATAAGGATTCAATTAAACCCACTAACGCCAAGATAATCGACGTAGGCAAAATGATATACAAGGTTTCTAAATTAAAGGGCACCATAGGAATTGAAAAACTAGGTAATTCACCGGCTAAAGTGGCTGTTTCTTTTTGGTCTGCAGGTAACATGTCGCGCACAAAATCGATAACGGTTCTTGCTTCTAAATCTAGGCCATGAACCAGCGCTGTCACACCTACAATTGCCACTAACGAAGCAGGAACAGCGGTAGTTAATTTAGGTAAAAAGAAGATTATTGCCATTGTTAAGGCAACGAGTCCTAACATCCAATACAGTGCGGCTCCTTGCATCCAAACTTGATTTCCTAAACCATCTAACACTTTAAATTGCCCTAGTTGCGCTAGAAAAATCACTATTGCCAGGCCATTTACGAAGCCCAACATAACGGGATATGGCACCAATCTGATAAACTTACCCAGCTTAAATATGCCAAACATCAGCTGTAATAACCCCGCCAGGATGACCGCCGCAAATAAGTATTGAATGCCGTGCTGTGCAACTAGTGCCACCATTACCACGGCCATTGCGCCAGTCGCACCAGAAATCATACCTGGTCTGCCACCTACCGCTGACGTTATCAAACCCATCATAAACGCAGCATATAAACCCACCATAGGTTCAACCCCTGCTACGAAGGCAAACGCCACTGCTTCTGGAACAAGCGCTAAAGCTACAGTGATCCCAGACAACACGTCGTTTTTAACGTTGCTGTCTTTATTGGTGATCAAATCAAACATTTGAATTCCTCATAAATGATCGATGTTTAAAAATTAGCCGCGGAGTCTAGCAGACTTACCTTAGTCTTTCTTTTAACAGATTGTTAATTCTTGGACTAAAACCACAATGTATTAGCTCCAATCAACATTGCCACTAGACTTTTCTGTTCTCGCCAGTCATTTATTTACACCACACAGATAAATACGTTACACTACAATATATAGCAAAACGTATTTTATTGGATATTCTATGGGCATAGTAAAAATTTCAGATACACTGCATGAAGACGTTCGTAAAAACAGCGCAGTAATGGAGCGTTCCATCAACTCACAGGCTGAGTTCTGGATAAAAATTGGCAGATTAGCTGAACAAAATCCCACTATGACTTACGAAGAAATTCTCAAGCGTGAAATGCAAACTCAAAACGTAACTTCAGTTAGGCTAGTCAATGAGTAACATATTAATTAAAACCGAAGACGAAATTGCTCTTATGCGTGAAGCGGGTAGATTACTAGCGAGCGTGTTTAAGGTACTAGACGATTTTGTTAAAGCCGGGGTGACCACCATGGAAATCAACGATTTTGTAGAAGATTACATAATCAACGAGTTGAAGTCGCGCCCCGCCAGTAAAGGGCAATATGACTATGAATATGTTTTAAATTCATCGATAAATGAAGTGGTATGTCACGGTGTACCGTCTGTGGGCAAAAAACTTCGTGAGCGGGACATTGTTAATTTAGATATCACTCTAGAAAAAGATGGATACATAGCCGATAGCAGTAAAATGTACATGATAGGTGATGTGCTACCCATAGCTAAGAAACTGGTTGATGTGACCTACGATGCAATGTGGAAAGGTATCGAATCGGTGAAACCCGGCGCCACCATTGGCGACATTGGTCACGCCATCCAAACTCACGCCGAAAAACATGGTTTTAGTGTAGTGCGAGACTACTGTGGTCATGGTATAGGGCAAGAAATGCACGAAGATCCGCAAATACTACATTTTGGCAAACCCAACACTGGCATGACCTTACAGCAAGGTATGATATTTACGATTGAACCTATGATCAATCAAGGCTCCTATAAAACTAAACAAAAAAATGATGGCTGGACTGTTATCACTAGAGACAGAAAGTTATCCGCCCAATGGGAACACACTATTCTTGTCACCTCTTCAGGCTTTGAAGTGCTGACCTTGCGGCATGAGGAAATGCAGTATATTAATTAGCTAATTAACCTGGCGTGGGTAGATGTCAGTTTTTTTACCCACCACCAGAAAATCATCTATTAAGTCTTAATCCGCCAAAGGAGTAAATTGTTTATATTTACCTTACTTTGGTAAAAATTTTAGTGCAACACCGTTGTTACACCAACGCTGGCCTGTTGGTTTAGGGCCATCATCGAACACATGCCCTTGATGACCACCACAACGGATGCAGTGGTATTCAGTGCGAGGCCAAATCAATTTAAAATCTCTTTTGGTCGCTAGATGCCCAGGAATGTGGGTAAAAAAACTAGGCCAACCAGTGCCACTTTCGTATTTCATTGCAGAAGTAAATAATGGCAGTTCACACCCCTCACAAGCATATATTCCATCCCTGTGTTGTTTATTTAGGGCAGAAGAACCGGGAGGTTCTGTACCTTCCTCTCGCAGCACATCAAAGGCGGCCGAACTTAAACGTTTTTGCCATTCTTGTTCGCTTAGTTCGATAGGTGTTAAGGCCAAACTACCAGTGTAACCCTTTGGTAAGAAATCTTGCCATTGTTGCGCTACTGCTATAGCGGTTCTGCTCTTCTTAGAAGGTGTTTCACTCAAAACTGAAAATACCGTACCACCCAATCCTATGCTAGTAGCTGTTGCAATGGTAGACGTAATAAATTTCCTACGATTCATAAAACCTCTCTGTGTTGTAGCTTATAAACACTAGACCGAATTCGGCAACATTAATTTCTTATTGTTTGAGAATTTTCTTATTACGTATTGAGGACAAAAAAGGTCAAATTAAGGTCATTGGTCCTTTAGGAAGTTTGCGTGTACCTAATGAATTTTTAATATCGTTCATATTTGCAGCGTCTGCATCACCAACAAATTAGTTTTCGTTTCAAAAAATTAATTGACATAGGCTTTCCTTATAAACTACATTTGTAGCACAAAACTACTACAAATGTAGTTTATGGGAGAGTAAAGTATGAAATTAAGTGATTTTGAATTAGATGTGATGCAACTTTTTTGGGATGAAGGTCCGAGTTCTGCAGCAACCATCCACAAATGGATAACAAAAGATAAAAATGTGGCGTATACAACGGTTAAAACCATTATTGACCGACTTGAAGAAAAAGGGGCGATCCAGCGCACCTCTATCGAAGGACGTTCCATCATTTTTGCGGCCGCAATTAAAAAAGAAGCCATATCCACCAAATTATTACCTGAATTTGTAAGGCGCTTTTTCCATGGTAACAGTAGCCAATTAGTGGCCCATTTAATTAAAGATGACAAGTTAAGTGAAGAAGATATTAGCTACTTAGAAACCTTCCTCGCGAACAGAAAAACTAATAAAGGGGAATAGTCATGGTGGATTATTTTTTTACTAATATCGCAATTAGTTTGATTGCCTTATGCCTACTGGAGATATTAAAAGACTCTCCAGCACGATTTCGGTTTTATATCGCTATTTCAGTATTGGTCAGCTGGTTTATGCCTTGGAATTTAATAACAACTATCCCAATCATGTCTGAGTCACTGAGTCCACTAACCGACCAAGTGTTTAATTCTTTCGTTTGGCTTGAAAATGACCGCCCTTTTGCTATTAGCAGTTCCATTGAGTCAATCACCCCAAACACTTTTAACTTGGCAGACAAAATTGAGTCTGTCTTTTATGAGTTATCAAGTTACCAAACACTTTTTATACTCTTGTCTTTAGGAGGCTTACTCTACTTCGTGAAAGATATAGCTAACTATCACACCAACCTAAAATACTGGCGTCGCAACTCAAAAGAAAACAATGGTTTGTGGGAAAAGCATGATTTTAAACATCAAAATATTTCTATTCGAATACTAGACGGGGGATCTCCTGGTATGGCTACAGGCCCAATTAACCCTACTATCTGGCTTGATAAAAACTTTCTCGATGCGAGTACCACCCAAACTATTTTGACTCATGAACTAAACCATATCATGCAACATGATCCAGCTTGGATGTGGTTTATCACTTTTACACAACGTTTTTTCTGGTGGAACCCTTTTGCGTACCTATTCTCCAATATCGCCCGCGAACAACTAGAGTTCAGTTGTGATGAAAAATGTCGTCAGCAGTTACAAGGTCAATATTCGACCGACTTAGCTAAAATTTTACTCAATGGCTCCGTCACAACTACGAGGTACATAGCCGCCATCACTATAAAAAGCCGCAAAAACTTTAATATCAAACGTTTAGAAAAGTTAAATAAGGAAAATAAAATGAAAACTAAACATCTATTGACTCTCTTGGTAGGGATTAGCATGGCCAGCTTTGTTGGCGTCGCTATCAGCGATCAAACACAACCTCTGGTTCAAAATGAATTGAGCTCAGAAAGCAAACCTAAAGCTCAAACAAAAATTGGCCTCTATCGAAAAAATGAAGTTCATAATGAGTTAGTTGATGAGTTGCTGGAAGTCACTAAGCTAGCTAAGAGTAACGACCCTCTGCTCATTAGTAACATTCTAAACAATCTGGATGAATGGAATGTCACTAGAAAACATGCAACAGACAAACAATCGGAGCGTTCAATAAAACTGATGAGTTTTACAATGAGTTGTTACCTGTTAGACAAACTAGGACGTTATGACGAAATTCCCGCTACCTACGATAAACTGTATCCAGAACAACCTATTGAAGACGCTTTATTTTTGAAGCATCACGTTGCCACGGCTTATATTAAAATGGGACTGCCACAAAAAGCGCTAGACTTGATGTCTGATGTAATTCAACGTCAACCAAAACCTAAGACAGGTTCGTTAATGTTGCTCGCACATGCTAACTTGACAGCTGCAAACTACGATGAGGTCATTACCTTAGCCGACCAAATCGCCTCAATTTCCACAGCAACCTTTCCTCAAATCAGCGCACTTAATTACAAACGAGCCGCTTATAACGCTATGGGTAATACTCCAAAAGCAGATGAAATCGTAAGTATCTTAAAAGAGTCCTATTCAACCACAGTCAGTGCCCCCCAACTAACGGGATTCGCTTCACCAGTACTCGCACACTTACCTGCGGTTAAAGAAGACAGAATATAGATGGCTAAACCACGGTTGATGCAATTTATAAGGGGTCCTTCAAACGAATTAAAACGACACGCATGTTAATTTTGGGCGCAGCCAATCTAAACTGTTAGCCGGCAACGCCGATGCTTTTGTCTTACTCTCGAAGGGATTCGAGTCAAACACCGACAAGGGCAACCGATACTTATAGAAAACCTGAGATTCAATTTTTAATTAGCATAAGCTGTGCGAAAATCGCACAGCTTATGCTATAACGTAGAGGTAGAAAAAATTCTCTTGGAAGTGTCAGGGAAGTTGAAAGCGCAATCTCAAGATGTTTGTTATCACACAAAAGAAAAATGTATTTGCATTGATAAACATCACATAGCGCATCAGAGACAATTAATTTTTACAAGGACAACTCTATGCTATTTTCTCGCATCTCCCAATTTAAATGGTCAATCGGCTCGGTTTTATTAGTCTCCCTTGTGGTGATTTACTTTTTTATAAAAATTACCGGGGCAATCGATAGTATTAGATACGCACTAACACCACCGGAACTGCCTCAATATGCCCCCTTGGATGTAGATTATTTAAATGATTCGGGGTGGCCGAACGAATCATCAGAATGGTTTCATTATGCGTCGCAAGGTACCGCTACCATCCCAGTACCATATAATTGGTTAGTGGCTTTAGAAGCACCTAAAAGCAAACCATGGTTGTTGTTTTTTGGTAAAGAAGATGACTTCGTGGCTGAATATATGCCGCGTTTGGGGTTTATCCCTCAGCAACCCTCTTCTGAAAACCCACAAGGTTTACCTATTGGAATCGCCAAAACTCAAAGCATTTATTTTGAGGGCATTGATCGTAAAGCTACTGCAGCGGGGTTTACATGTGCCGCTTGCCATACCGGCCAGATGACCTATGAAAACAAGCGTTACATCGTTGATGGTGCGCCAGCGACCACTGATTTGGGATTGTTTACTCGTTCGTTAGGCGCGGCATTAGGGCAAACTCTACTATCGAGCAAGGTCAATATTTTAGATGGGCGATTTGACCGATTTGCCCGCAAAGTGCTTGGTAGCAATGATAATATTCTGACTCGCAATGCCTTGAAGGAAAATTTAGATAAAACTTTGACATTGTTGGGTAAAAACAGTGACACCATAAATGTCACTGAGGGATTCTCACGATTGGACGCACTAAATCGCATTGGTAATCAAGTATTTGATGAAGATATGGCGCGTCGCAGTAACTACTCGGCAATCAATGCACCGGTAAATTACCCACACATTTGGACGACTTCATGGTTTGATTGGGTACAATATGACGGTTCTATTATGCAACCCTTGACCAGAAATGCTGGGGAGGCATTGGGAGTTGCTTCCTATGTTGACACTAGCGGCCCTGATAAACAGCGATTTGCTTCTTCTGTGGATTACGCCAACTTAGTTAAAATGGAAGAATGGATTGGGGGAACTCACCCATCACAAAGCAAACAATTCAATGGTCTATTAGCACCTAAATGGCCTGATGAATTTCCAGCGATAAACAGGCAAGTTGCAAATGAAGGAAAAAATTTATATCGACGACTCTGTCAAGGTTGTCACTTACCTACGATAGATAACGATGCATTTTGGACGCCTGAGCATTGGCAAAAAATCTCTTACATACAATCAAATGGTACGTCAGCCAAAACGGATGCAGCTTACATTAATTTGAATATCATTGAACTTGGCATCATCGGGACCGATCCGGCGCAAGCTATGGTGCTCCAGACTCGTACCGTTGATACTACGGGGTTAAACTTAAATGATGATGTGTGTACCTGGGTTGACAAACCAGCTTCGGGGAAAAGTTGGTTAACCTATGTACCTTTAGAAGACAGCGCAACATCTAATTTTGGATTGGCGTTAGGTGCATTTGTGCAGCGCACCAATCAGCAGTGGTTCAAACAAAACTACATATCGCCTGACATTCAAAACAATATGGAGGGTCAGCGCCCTAATTGTCTGCAAGTAGGCAAAGGTTATAAAGCGCGGCCACTGAACGGAGTGTGGGCCACAGCACCATTTTTACATAACGGTTCTGTTGCAAATCTCTACGACTTATTATCCACTGAACGACCAACGTTTATTGAACTTGGTAATCAAGGCTTCGATGCAGTAAAAGTGGGGATCGTTCAATCTCTTCGTGTAGGTAAGTTTACTGAACGCTACGAGGATGAATCCTACAAGTTGACGCCAGATTATTCGGATGGACATTTTATGCTCGATACCCGACAACCTGGTAATACAAATATTGGACATTGGTTCGATGACAAAACTTCTGGCAAAAATGGGATTGTGGGTCCTAAACTTGCTGAAAACGAAAAACTTGCTTTGTTGGAGTATTTAAAGACGTTATAAAAAGGGTGAAACTGGATTATTTAGAAGCACAGCTTCGCCCAGTTGAACAGCTCGACAAGGAAGTCGAGATTGGGTGCCGATCATCATGGATGTGTGATTGACTAATACAAAGCGTTCATCCAAATAAAAAGGCCGACATCGCCGACCTTTTCAAAAACTCTGATATCGCCTACGCAATAATATCAAGCAACTCAACATCAAAGATTAGTGTACTATGAGGTGCAATCGCACCACCGGCACCTTGCTCGCCATAAGCCAGCTCCGCGGGTACGTGCAATTTCAATTTAGTACCTACTTTCATAAACTGTAACGCTTCAGTCCAACCTTTAATGACACCGTTAACTGGGAATTCAGCTGGTTGACCCCGATCGTAAGAGCTGTCAAATACACTGCCGTCTAAAAGCGTGCCGTGGTAATGAGTACGCACAGTTGAGGTTAAAGTAGGTGTGTCTCCGTCACCTTGAGTAATGACTTCATATTGAAGACCACTGTCGGTTACTGTCACTTCTTCACGCTTAGCGTTTTCAGCTAAATAGGCTTCACCTTCGGCAATCACTTCAGCAAATTCAGCTGATTTAGCCGCTTGCATAATTTCATGTATTTCATTGAAGGCAACACGTAAAGTATCGTTATCTACCTGAGCAGGTTGATTGTTAAACGCATCGGCTAGACCTTCTTGCACTGCTGCAATGTCCAAACCTTCAAAAGGATTTGAGCGTAATTGCTCACCCATTTGTAAACCAATACCGTAACTAGCTTGTGTTTGTATGCTGGAAAATTTATCTGACACTTTGGCTCCTAACTGGCCTTTGCCTCTTGTCTTCAAGAGATCTTGACACTATTGCTGTAAAAGCGCGTCAGTATATAGATAAACTACACAAAAAGCATATCTTGGAAGGAATAATTGCGCTATTTACTTAGACAAATAGTTTACATATAAGTATCGTACTTAAAGATTTTAATCAGTTTTGGAGACGTAGATGTCACAGGTTTTGGATTCCCAGTTAACAGGAACAGTGCGCAATTTAGGTGCAGTGTTAGGCGACACAATACGTGACCAGTTAGGTGAACATTGGTTAGAGCGAATTGAAGCAGTCAGAAAGGATGGTCGCAAAGCTCACCAAGGTGACGAAGATTCAACTAAGCGTGTTAAGCAACTTTTCTCCGAGCTTAAGAATGACGAGTTACTCACAGTAGGACGCGCTTTTTCGCAATTTCTAAATTTGGCGAATATCGCGGAACAAGAATTTAATAGTAACAACGACCCAAATGATCCTCTCAATACCTTATTTAGTCATTTAGACAATGCCGAAATTCAAGCCGATACGTTTGAAAAAGCACTGCAGCATTTAAATATTGAGTTAGTGCTAACCGCCCACCCAACAGAAGTCACTCGCAGAACACTAATCCATAAACACAGTGAATTAGCAAAATGCCTGAGCAAAGTGCATGTTTCGAATTTGCAGGATTCTGAACGAGATAAAATTGAAACGCGAATTGCTGAACTGATTAGCCAAGCATGGCATACCGAAGAAATCCGTACTATTCGCCCTACCCCGGTAGACGAAGCGCGTTGGGGGTTTTCTGTAATTGAAAACTCTTTATGGGAAGCCGTGCCAGAGTTTATTCGCGAATTAGATAAACGCTTTGTGGACAAGTTTGGTGTGGCTATCCCCTTAGATGTCTCACCGGTTAAATTTGGCTCTTGGATGGGTGGCGATAGAGATGGCAACCCTTTTGTTACATCAAAAGTAACAGAGCAAGTGTTATTGCTAGCTCGTAAACGCGCAGCCAAATTGTTCGCACAAGACCTTGATATTTTACAAACTGAATTATCAATGAGCGATTGTGACGAAGCACTTAGAGCACAAGTTGGCGACGTATTAGAGCCCTATCGTGCCCTTATTAGACCCCTTCTTGATAAATTAGTGAAAACCCAAGTAGGCATAGTCGAAAAGCTGAAAGATCGGCCTGTGGATATGAGCGACTGGATTAATGACAAAGAACAATTGCTTGCTCCGTTGATGACTTGTTATCACTCGCTACAATCTTGTGGTATGTCGGTTATTGCCCAAGGCCATCTGCAAGACACTATTCGCAGAGTGCATTGTTTTGGCGTGCATTTACTTAAATTAGACGTACGCCAAGACTCAGAAAGACATGCCGATGTATTTTCAGAACTGACCCGATATTTAGGAATAGGTGATTATGGTCAATGGAGCGAAGATGATAAACAAGCGTTTTTGCTAAAAGAACTAGGCTCAAAACGCCCGTTGTTTCCTACCAATTGGCAAGCCAGTGACGATGTACAGGAAGTATTAGATACCTGCAAAGTGATTGCAGCAAACGGCAAAGATGGTTTTGGCATTTATATTATTTCTATGGCCAGTCTGCCTTCAGATGTACTAAGCGTAAACCTATTACTTAAAGAGTTAGGCGTAACTTGGCCTATGCCAGTGGCCCCTTTGTTTGAAACATTAGACGACTTAAACGCAGCGGCAAGTGTCACCAAAAAATTATTGTCTATTGACTGGTACCGTGGTTATATTCAAGGCCACCAACATGTCATGATAGGATATTCAGACTCGGCTAAAGATGCAGGCGCTATGGCTGCCGGTTGGGCTCAGTATGAATCACAAGAGTCCCTAGTTGCCCTAGCAGAAGAAAATGACATTGAATTAACCTTGTTCCATGGCCGTGGCGGTACTATTGGTCGTGGTGGATTACCCGCTCATGCTGCAATACTGTCACAACCACCTGGTTCATTAACTGGTGGTTTCAGAGTTACCGAACAAGGCGAAACCATACGTTATAAATTTGGCATGCCAATTTTAGCCCAGCGCAGCTTAGCGTTATACGCCAGCGCGATATTAGAAGCCTTAATTTTACCGCCACCTGCGCCTAAACAAGAATGGCGAGAAGCTATTATAAAAATGGCTGCGGACGGACGAGATAACTACCGAAAAATCGTCAGGCATGACGAAAATTTTGTTCCTTACTTTCGCGTGGCCACACCAGAGCAAGAATTAGGAAAATTACCATTAGGCAGCCGCCCGGCAAAACGTAAACCTACAGGTGGTATTGAGAGTTTACGTGCTATTCCATGGATATTTGCATGGGCGCAAACCCGCATGGTTTTACCTTCTTGGCTGGGCTCGATGAAAGCGGTACAAACGTCTTTAGACGCTGGCAAAGAAAATACCATTCGCGATATGCTAGATAATTGGCCATTTTTCTATTCACGTCTCTCTATGTTAGACATGGTTTTCAGCAAAGCTGACCCGAAAATCAGCCAAGAATACGACCAAAACCTTGTGCCTGAGGAGCTTAGGCACTTCGGTGATGCCCTACGTACCGAATTACAAGAAAGCATAGATTTATTGTTGCAATTACTAAATCAAAAAACGGTTATGGAAAGTGATCCTAAAGGTACAACATCCATGAATATACGTGCCAGTTACTTGCAACCTCTACACTATTTGCAAATAGAGCTTCTAAAGAGGATTAGGCAACTAGATGAGAACGAACATGACGCGACCCTAGAGCGCGCTATGATGGTAACCATAGCAGGTATAGCTGTTGGCATGCGCAATACCGGCTAGGTGTATGTAATCTGGACTTTAGATAATACGCGGCGATTGGTGAAAATTATTGTCACCAACCGCCGCTGTTTCAGTAAGGCTAAAGAGGTTGTCTAGAGTTAGATTAAGGAAAACTTTTAGTATTAGCTTTCAATAGGTAACAATAAAAATCCCCATAGGGTGGGTTAAATCACTCTATCTCGTTTCAATCTTCGCTCTGTAAGGTTCTCCAACTATCACTTATCCTGCTTAATTCGCCATTTTCAGTTAAGGTAGTGATTGCTTGGTTAATTCTATTCAACGTACTGATGTCAGATGATTTTTTGCTCAACATTATAAAAATATCAGTACTGTAAATCGTTAAGGGATGGGCTTCGAACTCGCCTTGCATGCGATATTTTTTTACAAAGGACTGCATAGTGTTAGGGTCGACCAAAAAGCCATCTAAATGTCCTTGCATCAAAAACGTAACATTTTCTTCGAGATCTACGACTTCATGTATATTGTTTTTAAACTTAGTTGTTTTAATTAATTCGGCATAATCCTCACCGTAGTAATAGCCACTTTCTACACCTACTACGTATTTGCTACCCGCTAAATCAGACAAGGTTTCAAGATGGATATTTTTAGCGTTACCTTTTCTAACAAAAAGGTTGACCGTTTCTTTACGGTAGGGTTTTGAAAAATACGCATAGTCTTCGCGTTCTTTTGACCAAGACGCCCCCATTGCCACGTCCATCTTTCCTGACTTAAGGAAATTGAGATGTGTATTCCAAGGAACTTCAGCAGCAGAAAAGCTTAGTTTTGCTTCAGCCATGATGGCGTTAAAAGAATCAATATCTAATCCTACAAGTTGATGTTTTTCATTGTGATATTGATAGGGATACCACAACTCCCACCCTACAGATAAATCTGCGGCTTTAACCTTAGACACACATAAAATCGAGATGTATAAAAATAAAAAGAGTGGTTTCATCTTGTAGCTTGAATAATTACCTTAACCTGAGTTTACCAATTAATTAAGGTCAATAGCCACATTTTATAGTCATACTACTTTAGCAACTATGGACGCCCTTTTTGTTGTTCTATAGAACCCTAGCCCATATAAAAAGGGGAATAATGCAAACAACACATATCCGGAAAAGCCAATAAAATCAGCCGGTAGGATTAACGAAAACAATAATGAAATCGCCCCTATCCCAGTGCCAATAGACCAAATATAGATTTCAGTTTGAGTGTCAAAACATTCAACCTCATCTAATCCAAGATCGTTTCTTTTTCTATGAGCATAAAGATAGAGGGCAACAAAGTTAATCGACAAAAGCAAAAATCCAATCGCATAAAAAGCAAACATAAAGCGCAATTCCCACACAAAATTGATTGTCATTTCCATAGGAAAATAACCATTACTCACACTACTAAATAGAGCTTGCATCATCAATCTAAGTGGATAGATATAGGTCAACACTAATATGATTAGGCCAGAGCTCAAAAATATCGTCATTCCATCTTCTAACCCATAGCGCCGACACCACACAGCATGAGAATGCCAAATCCACATAATTAATGCACAACTAGCAGTAAAGGCGGGAATTTGTTTCGTGGCATCCACAAAATCTTGCATTGTCTCTGGTACGGATCCAACCGAGATCACCAGCATAGTAACCGCAAATGCAAAAGCTGCAGCTACAAAGGTCTCGATACGAGTCATGTTATCGCCTCGCATTTTAAACGGGCTAGCAGTTGGTTTATTCAACACAGTTTTCCCTTTGGATACGAACTGCTATTAAAACACTTTTTGCCCCCATAAAAAAAGGCCACCGAGG
>NZ_JAHKQO010000024.1 GCF_018861065.1 Paraglaciecola arctica | reverse complement strand
ACGATAGTACAGATATTTTTTAAAGCTTCGCCTACATCAGCTTGTGCGTTACCCGCAGTGAATAAAGAGATAGTAGCGATAGCGATAGAAGTTTTAACTATTTTCAACATGGTTAAGTTCCTCGAGTTTAGTTTATTGTTATTTCGCAGATATTGCTGCGTGTCGATGGAGTCATTAAAAACCATTTGAATTGATTAAAAAATCTACGAGGTGATACTTAGGTATGCAGAGTTATAACTTAAGTGCGTGCTAATTCTTGGCGTTTTTGATCGTTACTTAATTGAGTCTCTTGTTGTCTTTGGCGCCCTACTATTAAATAAATGACTAGGGTGATAAAAGCACTAAACAATCCTTTGTTCGGAAATTTACAAATTATCTACATTTTCTGAACTACATTTTCTGATAGGTGCAGTTTTATCGAAAAAGATTGAAACCTCGGCAACAGTGATACCAAACTTTTTCATGTAAGAGCGGTTCATCATTCTTTTGTCGTCCAACAGATACATCCAGTCGTCAACAAACAAGTCATACTCAGTATCATCCACCGGCACTCGTAACGTGTATTGCCAATTGAATGCCGTACCTTTTGACTTGCCGCTAGCTTGCCCTATAACATCTGCAGCGCTTCCGGTAACACTAGCATCGGCCAAAATGTTCAAATCCCAAATACGAATTTGTTGTTCGCCGTCGTTGTAATAGAAGGTTTCGTGTAATTGTCCTTTATTGCCCTGCCACGTTCCTACAATATCCACACAAAAGCGCCTTGTTAATTTCGTCGAGTAATCTTGCACTATTCCCCAAGCCGTCACTTCGCCGTTAAAATAACTCGGTAAATCGAATTTAGGCGTGGTGTTTTCATAATCATCTAGCGAAGTGCTGCAAGACAAAAAGATAGGTGATATTATTATCAAGAGCCAAAATTTGTATGATTTCATTTGTTTAATCCTAGAAGTTTTTTGCGTACTTTCGGATAGCTGCAGTTTTGGTCCAACCAAATTCGCAAGAAGCTTGGTCCGAAATTTTCGTCTTTAATTTTACCAATGCTTTTGCCGTTAAAATAAAACTCACTATGTAGGTTCTCACTGACATCTAATAAAAGAGTGTCACCTTTTTTGATATCGGGAAATATCTCTGCCAACAAAGGGATCCATGCGTTAAAAAATGTGGGTTCAATGCCAAGCTTTTGCCATTCTTGTTGCGTTGTTGCCACTAGATCTTCTGCATCGATATCTCTCAAGTAATTGATTTTTAATGCCTGTGGAAATTGGTCGGCTTGGTAAATTCCCGTTTGGTTAAATAGGCTCGAATCGTAAACATCCCAAAACAACACTTTTAATTTGGCTTCACCCACTTTTTTTAATTCAGAAAGAGGATCCGCCATAGTTGCTCCAGAAATGAGTAAGGACAATACCCAGCTAAAGAGCCAGATTAGGTAGGTTTTAGAAGACGTAATACGCATAAGTTAGCGACAACCTAACGACTAATATTTTGTGAAAAAGCGGGTTTGCTGATGACTAATTGTACTGTACTAATAGTGCGTTCTAAGAAGCCCCCTTCACAATAGCTAAAATAATAACGCCACATATTCATAAATCGTTCGTCATAACCATCTTTCTCTAGTGGCTCTTTGTTTTCGAGTAGTCTGTGATGCCAATCTTTTAACGTGCGTGCGTAATCTAAACCGATGTCATGGAGATCACGGATCATCATGTCTGTATGTTTTCTCAAGTGCTGGTTAATTAATAATTGTGAAGGTAAAAAACCTCCAGGAAAAATATGCTTTTGAATGAAGTCTACACTTTTGCTGTAGCTGTCGAATCGATGATCACTAATAGTAATCGCTTGTAGCATCATTAAACCTTGTTCTTTTAGAAGACTCGAACACTTTTTAAAGAAGGTTGGCAAAAACTCTTTACCTACTGCCTCAATCATTTCAATTGATACTAACTTGTCATATTTGCCCTCGAGTAGCCGATAATCTTTTTTCAGTAGAGTAATTTTGTGTTGCAGTCCTTCTTTATCTATTAATTCTTGAGTGTACTGATGTTGCTCTTCTGAAATTGTTGTGGTGGTGACTTTACAGCCATAATTTTTTGCAGCAAATACAGCCAAGCCACCCCAACCAGTGCCTATTTCAAGTAAATGGTCACTCGGAGTTAACTGCAATTTGTCACAAATAGCTGTCAACTTAGTGGTTTGAGCTTGTGCTAAAGTCGCTTCTGGTGACGGGTATATAGCCGCAGAGTACATCATGCTGTCATCAAGAAATCGTGTGTATAGTTTGTTACCTAGGTCATAGTGTGCCGCAATATTTTTCTTAGAACCTGATGCTGAGTTTTTATTCGCTATATGTCCAATTTTACGAATTGGGAATGCTAACCACTGCATCTTAGCTTCCCAACTATCGAGTAAAGGTAAATTTCGGGCGAATATACGAATAACGTTGGTTAAATTCGGAGTCGTCCATAAGCCTTCTGAAAACGTCTCTCCAGACGCTATACTGCCTCCGAACAACAAACTTTGATAAACACTAAGACACTGAAAGTCGATTTCAGCGTGCAAGTCAGAGTCTTTTTCGCCAAAGGTATCTACCAGCACACCGCGTTCCTTAATCACTATCTGACCTTGTGGTAGGCTGGAAAATACTTTCAACATAATTGAACGGCACAACCTGTGTTGCCAAGATGCGCTAGAAGTTCCTCTTAGTGCTTGTTCTGCGTTTGCCATAGTTATTTTTTACCTTGTTCTGGGTGTGGATAAAACGGCACACCTTTAATAAAAAGTTTAAGCGCTTGCCAATAAATTCCGAACACGGTTTTTATCGTCATGCTTGGAATACTCAGTAATACGTTGAAAAGGCTTCTAGAGTTCAGTTCTATCCGTGACAAATTTAAGCTAGCGACAAAATGCTTCACTTCTTTATGACATGATAAGGTTAATTGAAGCGATTTTTGTGGTTGTGAAACCTTCCACTTATATTGCATATCCATTGGGTTGAAGGGAGAAACATGGAATACTTTATCGCAATCTTCTTGCTTAGATAAATCCACTAGATAACAATGTCTGTCGTTCCAAGGCGTATTACTTACTTCAGCTAACATATGACTAAATACGCCATCTTGTTGTTGCAAGTAATAAAAATTGACGGGACTAAAATACAGCCCAAAGGTTCGGGTTTGACCTAATAGATATACCTCTCCATTGAGTTTTTGTTGCGACAATTCAGACATTTTTTCTAATACCGCTTGTTTCAGTGGTATGTTGGGGTCACCTAAATAATCGCTGCGTCTAAATCTAAGCGGTGCCCAAGACTTGATTGCAAAACCTTTTACCTCGGATTCAATTTGGTCTATTTCATCGAGGTTTAACCACATTAAAAATATCTGGTAATTGAAAGAATGTTTCTTGGGGACAAATCGACAGTGGTAAACACTGCCTTTAAATAAAGCACTTTTCACTAGAGTTGCTCGCCAAACAAAGCACAAACATCTAAAGCACTGCGTACTCCATCTTCGTGAAAACCGTTATACCAATAGGCGCCGCAGAAATGTATGCCTTGTGCTCCCGAAATTTCATTTCTTCTAGATTGAGCTTCAACCGTTTGATTAGTATATTGAGGATGAGCATACTCGTAAGTCCCTAACACTTTATTTGGAGCGATATCTTCAGAATTATTTAATGTGACACAAAAAGTAGTTTCTGCCTGGATATTTTGCAGAATATTCATATTGTAGGTTAGAACTGCAGGGGCTTGAGACTCACCTTCATAACCTTTAATTAAGTAGTTCCAACTCGCCCATGCGAGCTTTCGAGTGGGCAATACTCGGTCGTCGGTGTGAAGAATCACTTCGTTTTTTGCATAGCGGATATTTCCTAGAATTTCTTTTTGTCTCGCACTTGGTGACGCAAGAATAGCGAGGGCTTGGTCGCTATGACAAGCGAAAATAACGTCATCAAACTCTGCTTCAGAGTCGTCTTGCAATACGACTAATTTTTTATTCCCGTTGTCGATTACCGACTTGACAGGGCAACTAAGCTTAATTCTATCTTCGTAACCGGCTATTAAAGGTTGGATATATTCTCTAGAGCCTCCGACTATAGAACGCCACTGAGGTCTGTCTGTAATATTGAGTAAACCATGATTGTTGAAAAAGCGCAGGAAAAAAGTGAAAGGAAAGGCCTTGATATTTTCTAAGCTGGTTGACCATATGGCGGCGCACATAGGTAAAATATAGTTGTATGCAAAATCGTCACTGAAATTATGTAGCGTTAGAAATTCTTGTAGTGTTTGTTGACCCAACTCCACGTTATTTGATGCTTGTTGTTTACATATTTTATTGAATTTTAGGATGTCTCTTATAATCCGCCAAAATTTAGGTCTGAGTAGGTTTCTTCTCTGGGCAAATAAACTGTTAAGTGTATTGCCGTTGTATTCAAGGTTTTCGGATAGGTTTTTGACACTAAAGCTCATTTCGGTAGCTTGAGATTTAACCCCAATCTTATCCATTAATTGAATGAAATTCGGGTAGGTCCAATCGTTAAAAACGATAAAGCCTGTATCTATTGCGTAAACTTTTCCATTGACTTCCACATCCTTAGTTGCGGTATGTCCACCAATGTAGTTATTGGCTTCAAAAATTGTCAAGTCGTGTTTTTTATGGAGTAGATGGCCACAGGTTAAACCTGAAATCCCTGTCCCTATGATTGCGATTTTTTTACTCATGGTTGCCTTGTCTTTTTATCTGCATATAGTTACGTCAATAGGTAGTGTCTTGATGACTGAGTCATTGTTTGGGATTGATACCTATTTGAGTCGTTAACAGATCACTTAGAAAGCTACATCTCACTATTATTTTAGATCTAAATTGGAGAAATGGGCGTAAAGACCGTTATGTTTACTCGGATACAGTTTTTATATGAACTCATATTTCACACTTCCTTTATTTCCCTTGTCGGCCCATGTGTTGCCTGGGGGAAGGATCTCCCTAAGAATATTCGAACCTAGATATGTGCGTTTGATTAAGGAGGCGTGTAAAGATGACAGGGGATTTGGGATCTGTATGCTGAATTCCCAAGGAGACAAAACTAAAAATGAACACATTTACCCAATTGGGACTTACGTTCAGATCATAGATTTTAATGTTTTGAGCGACGGAATGTTAGGCATAACGGTTGAAGGTAAGCAGTGTTTTTCCATTTCTAGTGTTACAACTGATAATGACGGATTGCGCATCGGTGAGTGTCAGTGGTTAGATATTTGGCAAGATCAGCCCAAGGGGCATGATATTTCACTGGTAGGGGACAAGTTAAAAGAAATTTTTGATAAGTACCCAGAGCAGAGTCTTTTATATGAAACCCTTCAATTTAATGACCTAAATTGGGTGATATATCGCTGGCTAGAGCTATTGCCGGTCAATGCTGAACAAAAACAACAATTCTTACAACAAAAAGACAGTGTTAAGGCGCTAGATTTTCTGACACAATTGGTAGAGTGATCCTTTAATCAATACAACAAGTATCTATTAGTAATATCAATGAATTGATGGTGAAAGTAGATGCTAGTTGGAATAACGCTGGAATCAAAACAAATTAGTGCCGTAAAGCCAATCGAATGTGCCGATGAAATGTCAGATTATCTATGCCTTGTTGCAACACAACGTTGCAGGCACTCATTTGCCAAAGTGTTTAGTTATTTCGCACCCCGACTACGATCCTATGCACTGAAACAAATGGGAAATGAGGCCCTTGCTATGGAGATGGTGCAAGACACTATGTCCAATGTTTGGCAAAAGTCTCACCTTTTTAATGCTGAAAAAGGTTCCCCTTCTACATGGATTTTTACCATAGCGAGAAACATTCGGTTTGATATGCTCAGAAAGCAGCGCAACCGCAAAGAGGACCTGTGTTCCGATGACTTATGGCCAATTTTATGTGAACAGACCGCTGACGTAAATGAGGTGTCATTGGATCATCAAGTTTCTATGGATGAGATTGAAACAATGTTTCAGTCGTTACCTGAAAAACAAAAGTTGGTAATAGAGGCAATATATATAGATGGTAAGTCTCAGCAGGAAGTGGCTGATGAACTCAGTATTCCCCTAGGTACAGTTAAGTCTAGAGCCAGATTGGGATTACAGCGATTAAAAGAGATGGTAAAAGACGATGATTAGTTTTCACCCTAATTTTGCTGATTTGCAGAGGTTTTCGGCAGGAAATTGCGAGACTGCAATGGCATTAATGATTTCTGCACATGTAGATATGTGCCCACAATGCCAGCAGGATTGTATAGAAATTCAAGCTGAATTGGCCAAGGAATTGTTTTCGCCGCAAACAGTGATTGAGCCTCTGGATAGTCAATATCTCGATATGGTCAGCAAAATTACCGAACTACCGATTGTAGATAACCTAGAATCAATAGCAAATAACGCCACCATTGAGCTCGATGGCAAGTTTTTTGAATTACCTAGAGCGTTGCGCAAGTATGCTAAAAATACTGGTAACTGGTCTCGTTTGGTTGGCAAGTTATGGCAGGCTCCGGTTGATTTAGGTGATATTGGTAAAGCTAATTTTATTTATATGGAAAAGGGTGGACGGGTTCCCGAACATACTCATAAAGGGACTGAAATGACTTTGGTTATTGACGGTCAATACGGAGATGGTATTGCAGAGTATGACTGCGGTGACTTTACCTTGATGAATAATCGCCACAAACATCTGCCGCACTCAGAGGCAGATGATGGCTGCTTAGTTTTTACTATAGTAGACCAGCCATTGCACTTTACTGCGGGAATTGCTCGATTGTTGAACCCGTTTAGCCATTTATTTTTTAAGTAATCATTGGTCAATAAAAAAACGCGCTATAAGCGCGTTTTTTTATTTAAATCATTAACTTAACCTGAGCTCGGGATAAGAAATGTCCACAACAAAAAAATTTTAATTAAATTTCAATGAGATACGAAATTCATCGATACTTATTAACGGTCAATTTGGGGTAAGTGATGCTATTTTTGTTCTTATCGAGGCGTTCATCATGTTGTTTAGTCATTCTAAACTCATGTTGAACAACGAAAAGAAGGGCAAAAATAGCGTCGCTTACAGGCGTTGATTATCCCGAGTTCAGGTTAACTTATAAAACTGCTATCTGGATAGTTGAGTTTAAGTGTTTTCATCGCGTTATTTTTTAAATCATCTAACTTAAGTTGGTCATAACACTCGACCATGATTTCAAGGGCTTCTTGTACATGACTCGTGTCTGGATAATGTTCAATCACAAATCTGCCTCGATTAGCCGCAGCGACATAGGCGTCTCGGCGCATGTAATAGCGTGCAATGCTAATCTCATATTTTGCTAATCGACTTTTGATATGCAACATGCGTTTTTGTGCATCTGCTGCGTATTTACTGTTTGGGAACTTTTCAATCAAACGCCTAAAATCGTTAAATGCTTGACGGGAGTTACTAGGATCGCGATCTGATCTGTCGATTCCTACTAGTTCTTGAAATAAATTACTGTCCACTTCCATATTCGTAAGACCACGCATGTACAACGCATAATCAACATCAGAATGATTAGGGTTGAGACGAGTGAAGCGGTCGATAGTTGCTAACGCCTCACTTGTTTTACCCGTTTTATAATAACCGTAAATAAGGTCTAATTGGACTTGGTTTGACAAAGGTCCAAAGGGGAAACGTGAATCCAGGGCACTCAGTGCTTCTGTTGCAACATTAAAGTTACCAAGACGCATTTTTTCTTTAGCATCATCGTAAAGACTCTGCGCACTTTTATTGCGTAGTACTAGGTCGACGTCTTCGTCTTTAGGGGCCGATGAACATCCAGCCATTACAACTAACGCACTGCTAAATATTATATTTCTAAGGTTGATTTTACTGATCATATTGCTCTTATTTACTCTCATTTCTATTTCGATCGTTCATGCATGATTCATTAGGGGTAAAAATCCGTTAGAATAGTGTTTTACCAAATCGATAACTGCAGCGCATTCTACCCTAGCAAATTGGGCTATGCACATATAAATCGTTACGAAACACTTTCAGGATGTTTAATGCATGTCTACCGCACATGAAAAAATTCAATTACAGGCAATTGTGCCTGAAAACTTACTTGGCAAACGATTAGATCAAGCTTTGGCCGAAATGTTCCCCGATTTTTCAAGATCTCGCTTAAAAGAATGGATTTTGGCTGATTTTGTTAAAGTCGACGGGGAAATATTGAATAAACCTAGAGAAAAATTACTAGGTGAAGAGCTTGTTGAGATTGATGCTCAAATTGAAATGCAAGTTCAACATAAAGGTCAAGATATCGAACTAAATATTGTTTACGAAGACGAACATATTTTAGTCATCAATAAACCTATGAATTTAGTTGTGCATCCCGGTGCGGGCAACAGCGATGGAACAGTATTAAACGCTTTGCTTAATCACGCGCCAGAAATTGCCAACGTTCCTCGAGCTGGGATTGTGCATAGACTCGATAAAGACACCACGGGATTAATGGTGGTAGCTAAAACGATTCCTGCCCAGACTCACTTAGTAGAGCAACTTCAAGCCAGGGAAATTGGCCGCGAATATGAAGCGGTTGTTGTTGGCACTATGGTAGCAGGCGGTACAGTAGATGAACCTATTGGAAGACACCCAACCAAACGCACTAATATGGCTGTACGTGAGTCAGGTAAACCCGCCGTCACTCATTATAGAGTGAAAGAAAAATTTCGGGCGCATACCTATATTAGATTAAAACTCGAATCAGGACGTACCCACCAGATACGCGTGCATATGTCGCATTTGCGTTATCCTTTGGTTGGCGACCAAGCTTATGGGGGGCGGCCCAAACCGCCGAAAGCCTGCAACGAAAAAATGGTGAACATGTTAAGAATGTTTCGTCGCCAAGCACTGCATGCCATTCAACTAGAACTGACTCACCCAGTCACACAACAATGGCTAAGCTGGCAGGCGCCTCTTCCACAAGATTTTACAGATCTGCTTGAAGTACTAAGAGAAGATAAGTCCGAGCACGGTAGTGGGGAAGTATAAGTTTGCAATTGCCTAGGTTTATTCAGCCCAACTGGCCCGCTCCTAGTAATGTTGCAGCTTATACTAGCTGCAGAACTGGGGGCAATAGCGCTCCTCCCTACAATAGTTTTAATCTAGGGCAACATGTAGGTGACGATCCGCAATTGGTAACTAAAAACCGCCAATTGCTGCCAAATGGTGAAAATTTTGTTTGGTTGAATCAAACACATAGCAATACATGTGTAGATTTGACTGATTATCAATGTGTTGCCGGTGATACACCTCTAGCTGATGCTTGTTGTACAAATACGAAACAGCAAGTGTGCGCTGTGATGACTGCAGATTGTTTGCCAATATTGTTATGTGATCAGCGGGGTACTAGTGTTGCAGCGATTCACGCAGGGTGGCGCGGGTTAGCAGACGGCGTAATAGAAAATACTGTGTCGAAAATGGCGGCCAATTCAGCGACACTAATGGCTTGGATGGGGCCTGCTATTAGCCAAAAACACTTCGAAGTAGGGCCAGAGATAAAAGACATTTTTAATGACTACCCACAAGCATTTCGTGAAAACCATCAAAGCGCTGACATTAAATATTTTTGTGACATTTATGAGATTGCCAAACACAAAATGATGGCCATAGGGATATCCCAAATATACGGCGGCGAATATTGTACCTATACACAATCAGACCTATTTTTCTCTCACCGCAGGGTGACTCATCAAGCCTTAAATGGGGATATTCCTGAAGCAAAAACAGGTAGGATTGTTAGCGCTATTTACCTTAAGTAGCAAGTATCACTCAAACTTGATCTCCGTCAGTAAATTCTTTTAGTTTTCATATATTAATAATCCAAGTAAGTCTCTACAAATGTCGCCATGATTGGGTCAAATTTGCCCGAGGTTTAAGTACAGACTTTATTCAAACAACTTGATTAGTATGGAAATTGTACCCATAACTAAGCTATGCAAAATTCTAGTGGAGAAATTTTATGCGCTTAGAAAGTTTTACAAGTAAATTTCAAACAGCCTTGTCTGAGGCTCAATCTTTGGCCCTGGGTCGTGACCATCACTATATAGAACCTGTACATTTGATGACCGCCTTATTAAATCAACAAGGTGGCTCGGTTCGACCTTTATTAGATCAAGCAAATATCAATGTTAATAATCTGCGCTCCGCCTTATCAAACGCTGTGGATAAGTTACCTCGCGTTGAAGGTACTGGTGGAGACGTACAACTAGGGAAAAGTAGTGTTGTATTGCTTAATTTAAGCGACAAAATTGCGCAAAAGCGTAAGGATGAATACATCACCTCAGAAGTGTTTGTGCTAGCGGCATTGCAAGATAAAGGCAGTTTAGGAGACCTGCTTAAACATTCTGGTGCTACGCAAGAAAATATCGAACAAGCGATTGAAAAAATGCGTGGTGGTCAAAAGGTCACGGACCCAAACGCCGAAGACGTACGTCAAGCATTGGATAAGTTTACAACAGACCTTACCGAGCGTGCTGAACAGGGAAAACTAGATCCCGTAATCGGGAGAGATGATGAAATCCGTCGTACCATCCAAGTCTTGCAGCGTAGAACAAAAAACAATCCTGTATTAATCGGCGAGCCAGGAGTGGGCAAAACGGCCATAGCCGAAGGACTAGCTCAAAGAATCATAAACGGTGAAGTACCTGAGGGATTAAAAAACAAACGGGTATTGTCGCTGGATATGGGAGCTTTGATTGCTGGGGCCAAATTTCGAGGGGAGTTTGAAGAGCGCTTAAAAGCGGTGTTAAACGAACTGAGCAAAGAAGAAGGTCGAGTGATCTTATTTATTGATGAACTGCATACTATGGTTGGAGCCGGTAAAGGTGATGGAGCTATGGATGCCGGAAATATGCTAAAACCTGCCTTAGCAAGAGGTGAATTACACTGCGTAGGTGCCACGACGCTAAATGAATATCGTCAGTTTATTGAAAAAGACGCAGCATTAGAGCGCCGTTTTCAAAAAGTGTTGGTAGAAGAGCCTAGTGTGGAAGACACTATTGCAATACTTCGTGGTTTAAAAGAGCGCTATGAACTTCATCACTCAGTGGAGATAACTGATCCAGCTATCGTCGCTGCGGCAACGCTATCTCACAGATATATTAGTGATCGGCAATTGCCCGACAAAGCTATTGATCTTATCGATGAATCAGCGTCTAGTATTCGCCTGCAAATGGATTCCAAACCAGAAGACATGGACAAACTTGAGCGTCGTATCATCCAGTTAAAGCTAGAAGAACAAGCGTTAGCCAAAGAAAAGGACGACGCTAGTCATAAACGATTAGAAGTAATAGAGCTAGAACGCGAGCAAGCAGAACACAAGTTTTCTGAGTTTGAGAAAGTATGGGTATCTGAAAAACAAGCCATGCAAGGTACACAAACTATCCGCTCTGAGCTTGAACAAGCGAAGTTAGATTTAGAAATAGCAAGACGCGCCTCTGATTTAAGCCGTATGTCGGAATTACAATACGGACGTATCCCAGAGCTTGAAGCAAAATTAGAATTGGCCACTGAGTCAGAAAATGTCGAAACTACCCTGTTAAAAAACAAGGTAACCGAAAACGAAATTGCTGACGTGTTGTCGAGATGGACCGGGATCCCCGTGTCTAAAATGCTGGAAGGGGAGAAAGCCAAATTACTTTCTATGGAAACAGCGTTGCATAAGCGCGTAGTGGGCCAGGGTGAAGCTGTTACCGCAGTTGCGAATGCTATCCGCCGTTCTAGAGCAGGGTTATCTGATCCTAATCGCCCCATTGGCTCTTTTTTGTTTTTAGGACCAACAGGCGTAGGTAAAACAGAACTTTGCAAAACCTTGGCTAGTTTTCTATTCGATACTGAAGACGCCTTGATTAGAATTGATATGTCTGAATTTATGGAAAAACATTCAGTAGCAAGAATGGTTGGTGCCCCTCCTGGGTATGTGGGTTATGAAGAGGGAGGATATTTGACAGAGGCGGTAAGACGTAAACCTTATTCTGTCATATTACTTGATGAAGTAGAGAAAGCGCATCCTGATGTTTTCAATATCTTGTTGCAAGTATTAGATGATGGCAGGTTAACAGATGGTCAAGGACGGACTGTTGATTTCAAGAATACCGTGATCATTATGACCTCGAATTTAGGCTCGGATATTATTCAAGAAGTCAGTGGGGAAAGTAACTATCAGCAAATGAAAGATCTTGTGATGGGAGTGGTGGGCGAACACTTTAGACCTGAGTTCTTAAATAGAGTGGACGATCTGGTTGTATTCCACCCTCTTGGTAAAGAGCAAATAACTTCAATAGCTAAGATTCAACTGAGATCACTCAGAGAACGATTAGCCGATAAAGGTTATAAATTGGAAATGAGCCTTGCTGCCCTAGACAAAATCGCAGATGCTGGATTCGATCCAGTGTATGGAGCTAGGCCGTTAAAACGTGCGATTCAAGTAGAAATTGAAAATCCGTTGGCACAAAAGCTATTATCTGGAGATTTGAGTTCAGATGCGGTGATTAAAATTGACGTAGACGAGGAAGTTTTTACAATTCACTAAAGGTCAAATCAAGTTCATGTCAAGGCAACTATCAAAGCCTTGCCATGAACTTATTGATTTTTTATTGTGAATATTTCGGGTTATTGAAGACTATCTAATAATTCTTGTGTTTTTGTTCGGTTATAAAAAGGTCTATCAACATCTACCGCTATGCTCAGCTCTCTTTTCGCTTCTTCTATCCTACCCAGTTTTATTAAGCTAAAACCAATATGATATCTAATTTCTGGGTTGTAAGAGTCTCTAGCGAAAGCCTTTCTAAGTAGACCTAAGCCTTCTTCGTAGTCGCCCTGTAGGCTCAATACCCAACCATAGGTATCTAAAATTCTGGCGTTGGTTTCGTTTAATGCAAATGCTTGTTGGATGTATTCTTTACTTTGCTGCAAATTATCATCTAAATTCATGATTGCTAGCTTATTGTATATTTCAGCTTTATTAATTTGCACTTTAGCGCTTAATAATTCTTTATATAATGTCGAAGCCTTTACAAAATCCTGCTGAATGAAATAAAACTGAGCTAATAAGTTTTTGGCAAAAACGTTATTGGGATTTGCTTCAATTAGTTTATTGGCGTTATTTACGAATATTTCGAATTGTCTATTACGCAAACTCATCTCGTAGAGTAAAACTAAAGGTTGATGAAAATTTGGGTCTAAGGTCAATGCTTTCTGCAAATACTTTACAGTATTAGTTTCGCTTTTTGCTTTATTAGCATACAAGGCTTTGACTAACCAAAAATTAGCGTTTTGGGCTTCGGAAGGCTCTAATCTAGTGATTACTTTTGAAGCTTTTTCCAATTGTTCGGTTTCAATGAATAATTTCGCTTTATCTAAGCTAATGAAACTATTTTTTGGAGATAACGTTTCCGCCTTGCTTAGGGATACAATTGCCCCCTCGATGTTTTTTATAGAGCGTTGAAGATTACTTAATAAGATCAACGATTCTATCGATAGATCATCAAACACACTCACCTTAAGCAGTAACTCTGTTAGTTCAGCAGTTTTTTCTTGTTTTAACAAAACTTGAGCTTTCTGCAATTGAAATTCTGCGTTGGTGAAGTTATCAATTAACAATCGGTCTATGTGGTACAAGGCTTTGTCATAATCGCCCATTCTATAATAAATTTGTGATAACTGACTTTTGGCGTAAGTGTCACTGGAGTTCAACAATATTATTTCATTGTATATGTCTATAGCGCTTTCTAATCCGCCGTTCATAGAAAGATTGTGAGCTTTTAAAGTTAATACTTGAAGGTGTTTGGGAGACAGAACTAATAACTCTTCTATAAGTTGATTAGAACGCTCGTAATCTCTTTTACGGCTATAAATAGAAGCTAAGTTAAACTTAGCTGGAAATAGTGTCGGATCGTTTTTTAGTGCTTTCTCGATGAGTTCTTGGGCTTCATTTAGTCGATTTAAACGAACTAGTATCCCAGCTTTTAAGTTAAGAAAGTTAGCATCGTCGGGAAATAACGCAATGAGAGCATTGGCACTTTTCAGGGCTTTGTCTTTTTTGTTACCTTGAAGCTGCAGCATACTGTACGTAAATAAAAATGTAGGGTTATCTAAATTTTTATCTAAGTTTGCATCTAGTATTGACAAGGCTTCTTGCTGTTTTCCTCGCACCATCATTAACTTTATTTTAAACAGCTGTAGTTTAGGCTCATCACCGTATACCTGTTCAAGTTCATCGACTAAACTTTGCGCTTTAAATGACCTATTTGAATTAATAAATAACTCACCCAATAATAACGCTGAATCCAAATTTTCGATTAATTTGCCTTGGTGTTCTTCCAACAACAACAATGCTTTCTTAGTTTGTTGCGTTGCCATATAGGTGCGACTCAACAATATAACCGCTTGCATATCGTTTGGGTTTTTTGATAGATAATTCGAAAAGTCTCTTGTTGCTTGTTCTAGCTTTCCATCAAAAAAAGCAGTTAAACCACTTATGTATAATAGTTCTGGTTGCGCAGCGATGACATCAGGCCCAAGAGCGGCTAGGATCTCGTTTAATCTTTCTAAATTTTTACCATCAATGGGTTTCGACTTTTCTTTGCTTTCTAACCAACTGCTCAGCAATATAGCGAGTGGGTCATCAGGTGTTTTTTCGATTACATCGTTTATGAATAAGCGAGCACTGTCTAAATCGTTACTCTCTAAATATAAATCTGCTAAATTACGTAGGGTAACAGGATCGTCACTTTTAAATGTTAGCGCTTGTTGCATATAATCAATTGCAACATCTAGATTGCCTTTAGCTTTTGCTAACAAGCCTTTTTGTCGCCAAGTGGTAGCATCTTCACTTGTTATATCCATAGCTTTATCAATAAAGGCTTCTGCTATGGCATAGTTTTTTTGAAATAAAGCGATAGAGGCTAGTCCGTTGATAGATTGTAAGTGATTTTCGTCATTAATTAAGTTGTCTTTGTAGGCTTTTTCCGCACAATCTAGTTTGTTTAAACGTATACAAGCACTGGCGCGGATCATCAGCCATTTAGCTTTTTGTTCGTTGACTAGTTTTTCCTCGAAGTCTAAATCAAGTATGTCCAAGTATTTGTTTTGAAATAACAAGGCATTGCCTAGTGGTTCAGCGATGAGGTTTAAATCAGCCCCTTGTTGCAAGGCTTCAAAAAACTCCGTTTCTGCTGCCGATAAATACCCTTCAATCAGTAACAATTGACCCATTAGTATTTTAGCGGCGAGATTGTTTGGATCTTGCTGAAGGCTATTTTTTAAATGGATAAAGGCTTCATCGTATTTTTTAATTTGATAAGCACTTAGGGCTTTTTCATAGTTACTTAGCGAATTGGCAAACACTAGGTTATGACTAAGTGCAATTAGTAGTAAAAGAAAAGGTAGTTTAATAGTCATGAAAATTTTATCTGATTAACAAAAATTACAGCAATTAGTGTGAACAAAAAAGGTGGCATAAGCCACCTTTTTTAATTTAAGAAATATGTAAACTATTTTGTTTTACGTTTGCGCCAAGCCATAAATCCGCCGGTAAGCATAAGCAATGCAAACGAACTAGGCGCATTGGCTTCTACAGGAGGCTTTTCAACAGAATCTGGCTCTTTGGTAAAACCTATACTCGCCAATTTAAAGCCATCATTGTTTCGGCTAAAACCATCCACATATCCGAAGGCCGTATTATATGCTCCAACTAACCAATATTGAGCCGCATCGGTAGTGGTGAAATCTGATACATACACATCGTCACAATGTTCGATTTGAAAAGAGCCTGAGGTGACAACGGAATCACTACTTGCTATGTCAGACCAAGTTGAACTACCACCAGTTAACCCAGAGATATCGTTTAATCCCACTACTGATACTTGTTGAGTGCTCGAAGAATTAGTCAACCAGCTAAAAGTTGCTCCTACTAAAGAGACTGCGTCTGAAAACGAGAATAAGACCATATCATAATCTGTAGCACCGGAATCATTGCTGAAGTTATCGATTGAGTGGGAGTCACCGCTATTTTGGTAGACCCCATCGGCATTTTCCGTACCAAAACCAGTTTCGCCGTTAGAACTCCAAGGCCCTGCTAGTTCGGCCTCATGTATTGTATCATCCTCGATACCATAGTTATTAGGATCATCATAATACAACCCGTACCAGTTTCCGTCTGTATAATAACCATCATAGTTACCTGTATCCGACCAAGCAGAAACCTCTATCCCCACACCATCAACTATAACGCTGCTACCGTTGATGTCGAAACCAGCATCAACGTTATTCCCACTTCCGTTTTCAATGTACATGTCATAGTTGAGCGCACCTTCCCATGAGTCACAGGTTCCTGAGTCGGGAGTACTATGAGAACAGCCTGATTTATATTTGCCATTGTAACCACTATGGCCACTGCCAGCAAAACTGTTCGATGTTGAAGCAATAAATGCTAGTAACACCGATATAATGAATTTGTTTTTTGATAACATTGTATGTTTCCTTTTTAACTTTCTAATCTTCACGTAAGGTGCGTGAAATTCTCTAGAATAGAATATTACTTCCAAAGTCAAAGCAGAATTTATGCCAAATCTACAACCTGTTGATTTATAGTGGTATAATTCATGATTCGGACTTCTTTTCAATAAAAATGTAAAGTTTTTCGACACTAAATCTTATTTATTGTCTTACTACTGCGTCATTATATACCCCTTAGTGGCTGTTATTAGTATGGTATCCGCACGTTAGGTATGTTTTCCTATATACATAGGCTTTATATGCATGGAAGCCTTTGATAAAACGTCATGCTATTTTCAGCTAAAAGCGTTCTGAATTTGTCTGTCTGTGATATTCTAATCACAAATAAAAGAGGTACTTAAATGACAGATCAAAAACGAAGAGGTATTTACCTTCTACCCAACCTATTAACTACAGCTGGACTATTTTCAGGCTTTTTCGCTATCGTTTCGTCAATGAATGGTCGTTTTGAGGCGGCTGCTGTTGCGATATTTGTGGCTATGATTTTTGACGGCCTGGACGGTCGTGTGGCAAGAATGACCAATACTCAGAGTGAATTTGGTGCCGAGTATGATTCTATGGCCGACATGGTGTCTTTTGGAGTGGCACCAGCTTTAGTCGCTTATAATTGGGGGTTAACTGGTTTAGGAAAAATTGGTTGGCTAGCTGCATTTATTTATGTTGCAGGTGCAGCGTTGCGTTTAGCACGTTTTAATACTCAAATTGGTATAGCTGATAGCCGTTATTTTCAAGGATTAGCGAGCCCAGCAGCTGCGGCTTTGGTCGCGGGTTTGATTTGGGTGGGAGTGGAATACGATATTAATGGTCAAGATTACGGTGTAATAGTCGCAATTGTTACGGGAGTCGCCGGCCTATTAATGGTAAGCAACTTTAAATATAACTCGTTTAAAGAATTAAATTTACATGGCAAAGTGCCCTTTGTTGCATTGCTTCTAATAATGTTGATTTTTGTTGTGGTAGCGACTGAGCCCGCTCTAGTTTTATTTTTGGTGTTTGCGTTATATGCACTTGCTGGCCCAATCAATACATTTAGAACCGTTGACAAAGTAAGGTTAGAAGATGTAGTAGGTGATGCTGCTGATCCCCATGATGTTGAAGAACAATGTCATCGAGAAAATAAAACTCAAGACAAATAGCTATTTTTAGCTTTTTTGGGGATTTATTCGAAGTTTTACCCACTTTCACTATGGCCTTAACTTTAAGTTATTGAAAAATATAATAAATAGTGAAATTCAAAAGGCGTTCAATTTTATTGAATGCCTTTTTTTATCGCTAGAAATCTGAATTGTGCTTATATTTTAGGCGTCTTCATCTGCTAAAATTACTGAAGTGAGTGTTTATAAAGGTTAATTATCAAATTATTTTCATTTTTTTTGATTTTAATGTTGACACTAAGTCTAAATCCCGTATTATACGCCTCCCGCTTAAGAGGGTCTACGGACAACATCTTAAGCCGCTAACGAAGTTAGCATGCTCTTTAACAATTAGAACAAGACAATCTGTGTGGACACTCACGAAGTGAGAGTTCACCAAAAAAATTCATATTTATA
>NZ_JAHKQO010000023.1 GCF_018861065.1 Paraglaciecola arctica | reverse complement strand
TGTTAAATAGACTGGCTGGTGTTCCATCAAAAAAATCTGCTGTTCACCTTAAGTGAACAGCATTAGCTCATAGAGCCGTTTTTTATCGATATTGTTTTAACAAAATCCTAATTTTTTTTGTCTTGGATGTTAGCTGTTAAATTCAACTCAGTGTCTTCTGTTAAAAGCTCTATGGGCGCACTTCTCACACACATCGACTTGTTAGCGATAATTCTGCAACTGCCTTTATACAATTTTTTACCTAATATGTAAGCACAATTGCTTGCAAGGGCTTTGTCATGGCAAACCTGTATCGCCTTAGTATTAGCATGTCCTTCATGGGCACTTAAATTCAGTGACAACCCAAGCAGAGGGGCAACTAATAACACCTTTACTCTATTGTGACCTATCATTGTTTCGCTCCCTGCTCTCCATGGTAACAACCAATGAACATGTTTTCTGCTGCGCTGGCTGAATGATAATGGTAGCCTCGGGTCTCGTCGCTGTGACCTCGGCATTCATCGAGATCAAATTCTTCTTCACCTGCCGCATCTCGCATAGCAAAAATACCATATCCATCAAGTGCGTAACCTAACAAACTGGCATGTCCGTCGGCTTGTGACAATGTTTCAGTACACCCTGTCGCTGCATGATAATGATAACCTTCAAAAGGATTAACATGACCACCACAATCATCGAATGCCGCTATAGTGTTAGCAGCTAAAATGGCGTCTACAGGCGCCGCTGGCGCGAACACCACTCCGTTTAACGTTACTCCTAAGTCATCATTTCCAATATTCTGTGGATTAGTCATAGGAACCGGCGTTGTAGGGATCAAAAAAGTAGAAGATACTCCGCCACCGTAATAATCAATAGAACACACCACACAATGGTTTTGATACTCTTCAGCAACATCTGGTCTAGCGGCTGCTTCACAGGCCACTTGGCTATCAGTTATATTGACGTCACCCGTTGCAGGATCGTATAACAACCAACTAGAACCATATAAAGTCTCTAAGTTTTTAATAAACTCGCCGCTAATGTCATAGACTTCGCCATTACCGTCGAACCAAATTCCTCCCTCTGAGGCATCAGACGTAATATTAGGTGGACAAAACGGGCCAATTTCAGCATTAGCCGGTACACCCGCTATGCTAATACGATAACAAGTAGTAGCGGTACCACCACTCAATGTGCAATTTTCCGTTGTCACCGACTCAATGAGTGCACCGTCAACAAAGAGTGCTGGGTCTAAACCAATCTGGGTTTCACTAGTAGCGGTATCACCGTCATCAATGACCACTTCATCACTTGAATCGCTGGTACCACATCCAACTACACTAAATAGCGATACCAGCGCTATTGCTATTCCACTCATCGATTTGTTAATTGTCATCTTTACACCACCACTTGCAAAAAGTTCATCTCATTACTAAGACACACAAAGCTACTCTTAGAATGTGCAAATTAGGTGCAAATACTATGCAATAAAAAAGGAAAAGCAGTTAGTCGCTGTTAATTTTTGCTAGCCATTGTTGTTTTTGTGCTGCTGGCATAAAACTGGCGTTAAAACTATTCTTTACCAATTGTTGTAAATGATGTTTTTCTACTGGTAAATGTTCAATAAGGGCATAAAAGTTCTCATTCAAATACCCTCCAAAATAGCTCGGATCATCTGCATTGATCGTCGCCATTAACCCTAAATCGAGCAATTGCAAAACATTATGTTCTTGCATGTGATTAAACACTTTTAACTTAGTATTCGAAAGTGGGCAAACAGTTAACGGATGTTGAGATTGAATTAAAAATTCAATTAACTCTGGATCTTCAATACTGCGTACACCGTGATCAATACGATGCACATCTAAAGCATTGAGCGCACCCCAAACGTAATCTGCTGGTCCCTCTTCTCCTGCGTGAGCCACTCGTTTTAAGCCTAATGATTTGGCCATCTCAAAAACCTGAGTAAATTTTTCTGGAGGATTTCCTAATTCACCACTGTCTAATCCTACAGCAGTGATATCACCAAGATAGGGAGTGGCGGCTTCTAAGGTTTCAATTGCGCTTTGTTCTGGCAGATGCCGTAAGAATGACATGATCAATAAACAAGACTGTCCCCATTGTTGTTCTGCTTGCTCAATAGCGCGTTTAAACCCTGGCATAAATACATCAAACCCAATTCCACGCTCGGTATGAGTTTGCGGATCAAACATAATTTCAACATGTACTACATTGTCTTCCTTACATTTGAGTAAATAATTCCACATCAATTGATAAAAATCGTCTTCTTCTTTAAGAACAGACGCCCCCAAATAATAAAGGTCTAAAAAGCTTTGTAGATTATTAAAGTCATAGGCCGCTTTTACCTCTTCGATATTTGCATAGGGCAAGGCTACTTGATGTTTTTTTGCTAAAGTCATCATCAACTCAGGCTCTAACGATCCTTCAATATGCAGATGTAATTCTACTTTTGGTAATTCCGCAATCCATTGCTTCAACTCATTCTTGGTCATTTTTCACCTGATTACGTTAGGTTTGTATGTAAATTATTATCTTTGTCTGCACCAAAACGAATAACATCGCTAAATGTTGGTGCAATACTCATGGATCTAATCGCAATATTTTCGAATTTTTGGTATCAAAACAACACCTAATCTAAAAACATATAAAATTAAACTCACGTCATATACCATCTAAGCTATGTTACCAGCATAAATCAGACCAATGCCAGACTAGATGGTCAGCTTTTTGCACAATACAGCGAAAGTAAACTCGTTAATTAAAATTATAAAAATAATGTCACATCAAAACCAGAGCGCTAAGTATGACTAATTTTCTCGATCACGTTTTTAAACTTAAAGAAAAAGGCACTAACCTTAAAACTGAATTTATTGCAGGGTTAACCACCTTTGCAGCTATGTCTTATGTGTTGGTAGTCAATCCAAGCATATTAAGTGCCGGCGGCATGCCAGTAGCAGGGCTCATTACCGTTACTGCAATAGCTGCGTGTCTGGGCTCATTATTAATGGCTTATATGACTAACTACCCTATCGCGATGGCGCCAGGAATGGGTCTCAATGCTTTTTTTGCCTTTACCATTTGTTTAACCCGAGAAATTCCATGGGACGCAGCCCTAGGCATAGTGTTTTGGAACGGTATTTTATTCTTAATTTTATCTCTTACTGGAGTCAGAACTAAAATTGCCGAAGCGATTCCAGCAGCCCTTAAAATTGGTGTGCAGTGTGGTATCGGTTTATTTATCGCATTTATTGGGCTAAAAAATGCAGGATTAGTAGTAGATAACCCTGCAACTTTTGTATCTATCGGTGATCTGTCTGAACCGGCTACTTTATTGGCGTTAGCTGGCATTATATTAACTATTGTGTTGGTAATAAGAAAAATTACAGGGGCTATCCTAATTTCTGTCATAGTGTTAAGTGTAGCGGGTGCGTTTATTCCTAGTGGAGACGGCTACCTTACCCAACATACTGATCAGTTTGTTGGTCTCCCAGACAGCATTAGTAACACATTCTTTGCGATGGACATTATGTATCCCATAGAGAATCTTGCTGAAACTTGGGACCTGATATTTGCACTACTGTTTGTCAATATGTTCGATACCATAGGCACATTAATTGGCGTGTCTCGCAGAGCAAATCTTTTAGATAAACAAGGTAAACTACCTAAAATGGGCAAGGCAATGACCGCCGACGCTGTCGCAAGTGTCGTGGGTGCAGCCGTAGGAACCTCTCCCGTTACTTCGTATGTAGAATCAGCGGCTGGTGTTTCAGCTGGTGGCAGAACGGGGCTCACCTCAGTGTTTGTGGCGCTGTGTTTTATGTTGGCATTGTTTCTCACACCCTTAATGAAAGTTATCCCGCTGATGGCAACGACACCTGCGTTAATTATGGTAGGAATACTCATGATGGACTCTTTTAGACAACTCGACTTTGATGATCTTACCGCGCTGGCGACTGCTACAGTGGCGCTTCTTGCGATGCCACTGACGTTTAGTATTAGTGAGGGTATTGCCCTAGGGTTTATTACCTATGTAGGCATAATGTTGGGTACTGCAAGATATAAACAGGTCACCTTAATCACCTATGTTATGGCAGCAGTATTTGTATTGCGATACGTGTTAGATTTGAAATAGCGTAAATTAGACCGCTTTACACCACTTCCCCTAACAATTGACTCATTGCGACATAATTGTTAGAGGGAAGAGGATCAAAATATCTCCTCCGATAGAAAAGCACTTCCCCGAAGATCATAGATATTTTATATCGCTATAATTGATTCAAATTGAATAGTATTTAGCTCACCTACCCTGCCAATTTAGGATCGGTAATAAACAAAATATCCATAATAATGGAAGGGTTCCATTCTCGCATAGCTGATTCACAACTTATTCTAATATCATCAAGTTCACTGATAGTGGCGACAGAAAAAGATTCATTCACAATGATATGTACCAAAATATATAAATCTCTGCCGCGTTTGCTGATACGTACTTCTACATGTTCATAGGGTACGGTCGAAAGAGTTTGTTTAAGTTTCTTCTCAATCACCGCAGTAACGGCCTCGGGCGGTGCTTTATTAATTACTTCTTTGAGGCTCTCAAGCATAATTCTACCCGGTATAGGTAAAATCGCAGTGCCCAGAATAATAAGTAATATTGGGTCTATCAAAGGTGCATAGTTTGCATAACTGGTTTTCTCAATAAAATACGCAAGAGCAAAGCCTATTAAAATTGAGGCACTTAAAACTCCGTCTACGAACCAAGTGTGGGCATCGACCCCGACTAAATCTGAACGTAAATGACTACCTTGATGTTTCATATAGGCTGATATTGCAAAACACCCTATAGTTGCAATAGCGCCATAAACTATCGCTAACCCATATTCGGCAGAGTTCCCTCCATCCAGTAAACTATTAACTGAACCGATAACCGCATACAAACAAGTTGCAATGATGATTAATGATTTGAATAGATTAAGCGTGGGTTCGATGGCGGTATAGCCAAAGTGAAATCTGTCATCGTCGGGCATTTGCACGAGGTTGGCGACTTTCAACGTTAACAACGCCATGAAAAAGGAAATCAATGAGTAAATACCATCGAATAAGATGGCACTAGAATGGGTAATGATAGCAAAGCCTAAGGCAACAAAAACAAAGCCTCCTGCCACATAGAAAGACAGAGTTAACAGACCTTTTTCTTTTTGTTCGTGAAATCCAATGACCATTAAAATAGCCTGATAGACCGATAATTCGCGGATAGTACGCTAGTTTTTAAAATAAGATAGTCATTTTATAAAAACCAATAACTGGCAAATTAGTGGATGAACTTAATGCCCATACTAAAGCTCATAATGAAGCCGAAATAACACAAAAAACCAACCTAGTCTTGAGGTGACTAAGCCGGTTTTATACTTTTGATTTGTGATTTTACAGGTGAGAATTGTGAGTTTTATAGCGGAAAATTCTGTTTCCAATGCAAGGCAATTTGCTCTCTAGTACAGCACCATACTTGATCGTGACTCTGTACATATTCAATAAACCTTTGCAACGCCGCCATCCGTGCTGGACGCCCAATAATTCGGCAGTGTAATCCTATCGACAACATTTTTGGCGCAGTTTCACCTTCGGCATACAACACGTCAAAAGCATCTTTAAGATACTGATAAAACTGCTCTCCACTATTAAAACCTTGCGGGGTGGCAAAACGCATGTCGTTAGTATCTAAGGTGTAAGGCACCATTAACAAGGGTGACGAATACTGAGTGTCATAATAAGGGAGATCATCTGCATACGAATCAGCGCAATATAAAATATCATTACGATCAGCTATGAGTTTTAGGGTGTTAGGACTTGTTCTACCTGTGTACCAACCTTTAGGCTTACTACCCGTAATTGCTTGATGCAATTGCACCGCAGCATTAATCATTTTCTTTTCTTGGGCTTCGGGCATATCTTGAAAACTAATCCAACGCATAGCGTGACTAGCAATTTCCCAGTTTGCCTCTTTCATCGCGGCTACTGCTTCAGGATTTCGCTGCAATGCCATAGTGACGCCAAATACTGTAATCGGTAAGTTATAACGTACAAACAAGTTATACAGCCGCCAAAATCCTGCACGACTGCCATACTCATACATAGACTCCATACTTAAATGTCGATCAGAAAAAGCCTGAGCCCCGATAATTTCAGATAGAAAGGTTTCAGAATGATCATCACCATGTAATACACAGTTTTCACCACCTTCTTCGTAGTTAAGTACAAATTGCACAGCTATTTTAGCCTGATTAGGCCATTTAGGATGAGGAGGAAATTGGCCGTAACCGCTTAAATCCCTAGGATACGCGTGTCTCATTGAGCACCTTATTCAAATTTAGATGGAACCGTTAGTCCGCAACCAGTCAATATTAGCTTAATCAAATTATTTGTTGCTTCGGCAAAGTCGCTTTGAGTCATGGGTTTGCCTCTTAGTTCATTAATTTGCACAGAAAAATCAGCATAATGTTGTGAGGTTGCCCAAATATTGAATAACAAATAATGAGGATCGGTTGCGGCTAACTTGCCCTGATCAATCCATTGTTTAATCACATCTACTCGTCCAGCCATCCAAGAGGCATGTTGATCTTTGAAAAATTCGTTTAAATTCGGTGCACCATTGATAATTTCTAGTGCAAACATTTTGGATGCATCAGGGCGACAACGGGATATTTCCATTTTATCCGCGATGTAATGTGCCAATACTTCAGCGGGATCATCTCCCACAGTAGCTTCATCAAAGCGACTATTCCACAATCGCAGTATATCCTCCAACAGCGCTAAGTATAACGATTCCTTAGATTTAAAATAATAAAGCACATTGGTTTTAGGTAATTGTGCTCTGTCAGCTATTGCCTGAACACGTGCGCCTTTAAAACCGTGCAATGCAAACTCCTTTTCAGCGGCATTGAGTATTTTGTTGCGGTTAAGCTCACCAATGCTTAGTTCTTTGTAATTCATACTGGCAGACATTTATTAATTGATTTCCCTTTAAGTAAAATATTTACAAACTCTATCTGTAGACACAAAAATATCACCCAATCTTAGGGATTGCTAGAATCATGAAAGCAAAACAAAATTACAATTGTTATAACGTTCGGCATTTTAATTGCTTTCACTAATAAAAACTAAACCATAAATCAAAGACAAATTCTGGTTTAAGTCAATCATACAAGAATTGTTTTCCATAATCACAATAAACCTGACCAAATAGTCTAGTTTTTATTGTAATTGACACCACTAGTCGGATAAAATGCCTACTCAATTCCGTTTTTGGAGCGCTACATGATCAGCTTTTTGCTTAACAATGAAATCACTCACATAGATCAAACTAAAGCTGACTTAACTTTACTTGAATATTTGCGCGATCAACAAAAACTCACGGGCACCAAAGAAGGCTGTGCTTCGGGAGATTGTGGAGCTTGTACAGTAGTATTGGCTGAGGTGGTGAATCATGGCAAGAATACAAACGATAGCCTTGAATATCGAGCAATTAACAGTTGTGTGACTTTTTTATCTGCATTGCATGGCAAACAATTAATCAGCGTTGAACATTTATCCGAACAGAAAAAATTACATCCAGTGCAACAAAGTCTAGTTGAACATCATGGTTCCCAGTGTGGTTTTTGTACACCTGGCTTTATCATGTCGATGTTTGCTTTGTACCAAAGTCCTACACAACCTGATCGCGAAGGCGTGATTCAAGCACTGTCAGGAAATTTATGTCGATGCACTGGATATCGACCTATAATCGACGCCACGTTAAAAGTCTGTGAAAACAAAATAACGGATAAGTTTCAAAAAGTTGAACCCGAAACCATCAAGCAACTAAAAGACATAAACAAGCAGAATATCAGCACGTCGAACTTGTTGGTGCCAACCTCTAGAGAAGAACTTGCGTCAGCCAAAGCGACCTACCCCGACGCAAATGTATTTGCCGGCAGTACAGACTTAGCATTACAAGTGACTCAACAGCTCAAAACTTTCGAAAAGCTGATTGCATTAGGTGCCATACCAGAATTAAATGAATTGACTGAGAGCGAGCATGGCTTATTAATTGGCGCAGCCTTGCCCTTAGGTAAACTTGAATCTAGTTTGCTTAAACATTTCCCGCAATTATCAGAACTGTTGTGGCGTTTTGCCGCCACACCTATTCGAAACCAAGCAAGCTTAGGTGGCAATGTCGCCAATGCCTCTCCTATCGGAGATATGCCGCCAGCACTCTTAGCACTCAACGCTATTATTCATATTGACGATGGCCAACAAAAAAGAACCATCCCGGCAAACGAGTTCTTTTTGGACTATCGCAAGACCGCATTAAAAGCATCACAATGGATAGAATCAATCTTTATTCCCTACACCTCACCAAACGATTTTGTACGCGCTTACAAAGTATCTAAACGGTATGAAGATGACATTTCCGCGGTATGTGCAGTGTTTAATGCGCAAATTATTGATGGGAAAGTACAAAGTATTAACAGTGGTTTTGGTGGTGTTGCGGCGATCCCTGCAACAGTATCGGCGCTAAACACCGCACTACTTGGCAAAACTTGGTCAAGTAAAGAAAGTTTTGAAATAGGTAACGAGATTCTTAAGCAGGCCTTTTCACCATTAGACGATGTGCGAGCTAGCAAAAACTATCGCGTGGCGATGTTATGTAATTTGTGGAAACGTTTTTGGTTAGAGACCAACCAAAGTACCCAAAAGATTGAAACGCGAATTGTACATATTCCCTCAGTCACTGAGGAGGTGCCACATGCGTAAATTAATTGAACAACCAGGTTTTGATTCCGCTAACCAAGGCGCTGCGGGTAAATCTCACAAACACGAAAGTGCTGCCCGTCAAGTCAGTGGTCAAGCCCGTTATGTTGACGACATGCCCGAAGCCGCAAACCTACACCATGTAGCTGTAGGCGTGAGCCCAGTCACCAGTGGCACCATCACCGCTATCGATTTATCACAGGTCAAAAGCAGCCCTGGCGTGATAGATGTGATCACTGTCGATGATATTCCAGGTCATAAAGACATAGGTCCTGTTTTTCCGGGAGATCCTTTGTTAGCTAACACTGAGGTTTTATACCATAGCCAACCAATATTTGCGGTTTTGGCAAGCAACGTAACCTTGGCCCGCCAAGCAGTGTTAAAAGCCAAAGTTGATATTGCTGACACTCAAGCTTGTTTGAGTGTTGACCAAGCCAAAACACAAGACAATTTTGTACGTCCGCCACATTTTATGCATAGCGGTGATTTTGAAAAGAGTTATCAACAAAGTCCAATTCAGATTGAAGGTGAAATGTTGATTGGTGGCCAAGAGCATATGTATCTTGAGGGCCAAGTGTCTATGGCAATCCCTGAAGAAGAAGACCGCATGTTGGTTTACACTTCTAGCCAACATCCCAGCGAAGTACAAAAACTCATTGCTGAAGTGTTAGATATTAAATTACACAAAGTAGTAGTAGACATGCGCCGTATGGGCGGTGGTTTTGGTGGAAAAGAAACCCAAGCCGCCCAGTGGGCGTGCATAGCCGCAATATTTGCTAGTCGCAATAAAGTGGCTGTCAAACTTAGACTTCCGCGGATGTTAGACATGATGGCGACTGGAAAACGCCATCCTTTCGAAAACCGCTTTAAAGTAGCAACAGATAATCAAGGATTAATCCAAGCCACTCATGTAGAGATCAACGGCAACTGTGGGCACTCTCCTGATTTATCCGACGCAATAGTCGACAGAGCGATGTTCCATGCCGACAATGGTTATTTTCTGGCTGATTCTTATATTGAGGGACACAGATGTAGAACCAATCAAGTCTCTCACACTGCCTATAGAGGTTTTGGTGGGCCCCAAGGCATGATAGTAGCTGAAGCCATGATGGACGCTATTGCTCGTAAATTAGGTAAAGATCCTTTAGCTGTCCGTAAACTTAATTTGTATGGAAAAGACAACAGAAACACCACCCAATACGGCATGCAAGTAGAACACAATCTATTGGCAGATCTGATTGATAAATTAGAAGTTTCGTGTGATTACCAACTGCGCCGGACACAAATTGCAGAATTCAACAAAAACAGCTCTGTCATTAAAAAGGGCTTGTCCTTAACACCTGTGAAATTTGGAATTTCATTTACCGCTAAACACCTTAATCAGGCTGGTGCATTGTTGCATATTTATACCGATGGCAGCATGCAGATTAATCATGGTGGTACCGAAATGGGCCAAGGTCTACACACTAAAATTGGGCAAATTGTGGCCAATGAGTTTGGTGTTCCTTTGTCTCATGTAGAAGTCACTGCGACTCGAACCGATAAAGTGCCTAATACCTCGCCTACAGCAGCATCTAGCGGTACTGATTTAAATGGTAAGGCGGCTCAAAATGCCTGTTTGGCCATAAAACACCGTCTCGCGGAGTTTTATGCAGAGCAGCTACAAGGTGATCCTAAACAAGTTGTTTTCACCGAACAGAATGTTGTGCTAGGTGACGCAAAAATTGCTTTTGCTGAGTTAATCCAGCAAGCCTATATGAATCGGATATCCCTTTCTGCAACAGGTTTCTATAAAACTCCAAAAATTCACTACGATCGCAATACAGGTAAAGGCAGACCGTTTTTCTATTTTGCCTACGGCGCCAGCTGTTCAGAAGTATCCATTGATACCTTAACCGGCGAATACAAAGTTGACAGGGTCGATATATTGCACGATGTAGGTAAAAGTTTGAATCCAGCCTTAGACATAGGCCAAATTGAAGGTGGGTTTATTCAAGGTATGGGTTGGTTAACCACTGAAGAATTATTATGGGACGATACGGGTAAACTGACGAGTAATAATCCGGCCACATATAAAATACCGGCTATCGGTGATACGCCAGAAATATTTAATGTGGATTTGTATCCTAGAGCGAATGACGAAGACAGCATCTATCACTCAAAAGCGGTAGGTGAACCGCCTTTTATGTTAGCTAATTCTGTTTGGTGCGCCTTAAAAGACGCGATTTCCAGTATCACTGATTATCAGATTGATCCCGTATTGCATCCCCCCGCTACGCCTGAAAAAGTCTATAACGCCATCGAACAAGCGCAAACTTGGCTTGAGAAGCAATCATGAGTTTACCTATTAAAACCTGGTACGACGCGGTAAATCAGTGCCAACAACAAGGTAAAAGTTATGTATTAGTCACTTTGTTGGCCACCGCAGGCTCAACCCCAAGAAACGGTGGCAGTAAAATGCTGGTATGTGATGACACAACGTTCGATACAATAGGCGGCGGACACTTAGAGTTTGAAGTAACCAAACAAGCCCGTGAATTGTTACTGCAAAGCACCACTACACAGAAAATTGAGCATTATCCACTGTCCAGCAAGTTAGGACAGTGCTGTGGTGGCGCTACCAACGTTTTGTTTGAGGTATTTCAAGATCACACGCAGCATATTGCGATATACGGCGCTGGCCACGTATCCAAAGCATTAGTGCCTATTTTAGCGCAGTTGCCCTTGCAAATAAGTTGGATTGACAATCGACAAGAAATACTCGAACACTTAGCCGAACAACCCAATAACGTAAATTTACGCCTTAGCGAACAACCCGCCACCACCATTGCGAACTTACCCAACAAATCTTGGGTAATGGTGATGACCCATAACCATCAACTAGATTTTGACATTATCGAGGCGGCGATTAAGCGCAGCGATATCGACTTTGTTGGCATGATAGGTTCAGATACTAAAGCAAGACGTTTTAAAACACGGTTAGCCCACAAAGGATTTGCTCCCCAAGATAGTCAGCGTTTAGTTAGTCCTGTTGGCCTATTAAGCATTCCTGGTAAACGCCCCGTCGAAGTTGCAGTTTCTATGGCAGCGCAGCTGATTCAACTGCTTGACAATAAAACCCTAACAACACAACAGCAGCAACAACAAGCTTGGCGTGAAAATAAACAACTTATTCAATCCTTAACGCGTCAACCAGAGTCCGAATCATGAACTCCCAAGCAGTGATATCAGTAGAAAGCCTCAATCAGTTAACTCAATCAGACGCACAACTATGGTTTAGTCATTGCTGCGCAGCGCCTAGTTGGTATCAAGGAATGGAAAAAGCGCGACCATTTACCGATATTGAGCAAATTAAAGATGTGGCAGAAAAGATATGGTCTAAATGTGGTGAAAAAGACTTACTCACTGCGTTTGAAGCTCACCCTATGATTGGCGATGTAAACAGTTTGCGGGCTAAATATGCTGCCACCAAAGACGTTGCCAGCAACGAACAACAAGGAGCAACACAAGCGAGCGAAGAAACACTACAAACTTTAGCTCAAGCTAATCATCAATATTTAGCTAAACATGGTTTTATCTTCATTATTTGCGCCACGGGCCTTAGTGCCGACACTATGTTAAATGCTTTAATGTTGCGACTAAACAATAGTACGCAGCAAGAGATTGAATTGGCCGCAGCAGAACAAATCAAAATCACCTTGTTAAGGCTCGAAAAGGGCATAGAAAAAGGAACACAAATAGTATGAGCATTAGTCTTTCTAGTCATGTACTAGACACTACGCTGGGTAAACCCGCAGCCAATATGAAACTCCAGTTAACCACCCATGATGGGCAAGTAATTGAAGCACAAACAGATGACGACGGACGCTGTAATAACTGGAGCGATTTTAATTTTGTTGCAGGTCAATATTGCTTACGTTTCTATACTAAAGAATATCTTCTCAGTTATCATAAAGAAGCTTTTTATCCTTTTGTTGATGTGCACTTTGAGCTAATTGAAAATGGCGGCCATTACCATGTCCCCCTGTTAATTTCACCCTTTGGTTTTAGCAGTTACCGTGGCAGTTAGTGAGAATTATAGATTGAATACAGCACAAGCTTATCGCGCTTCGATTTTACACTTTCCTGAAAAAAGTGACTGTCCCAAACAGCAATATCAGTTCATTGAAGATGGCCTACTAGTTACGCGTAACGACAAAATTGAATTTATAGGTGAATATAAAAACCATATAAATCAGTATCCTGAGGCCAAACTATATGACTACTCAGGAAAATTACTGTTACCAGGTTTTATAGACAGCCATTTACATTTTCCACAAACAGAAATGATTGCCAGTTTTGGTGAACAGTTACTCGATTGGCTAACTGACTATACTTTTCCAGTAGAACGCAAATTTGCCGATCCACAATATGCTAGCCATATTGCAAAAATATTTGTCAGACAGTTACACCGCCACGGCACCACAACAGGCATGGTTTATTCGTCAGTGCACAAACAAGCCGCCGATGCGCTTTTCCAAGAAGCAGCCAGTCACAATATGTTATTGATTGCTGGCAAAGTGTGTATGGACAGAAACAGCCCGGATTGGCTGCAAGACACACCACAAAGTGCCCAACAAGACAGTGCTGAGCTAATACAAAAATGGCATAACAAGGGGCGACTGAAATATGCAATAACCCCAAGGTTTGCGCCTACTAGTAGCCACGAGCAATTGCACGCTTTAGGCGAACTTGCACAACAATATCCTGACGTCTTTATTCAAACGCATTTGTCTGAAAATCATAATGAAATCGCCTGGGTAAAAGAGCTATTTCCTGAGCGGAAAAACTACCTCGATGTCTATGATCACTACGGGCTAGTCAGAAAAGGAGCGGTATTTGGACATGGTATTCATCTAGAGCAAAGCGAATGGCAACGCCTACAAGAAACCCAAGCAAGCATCGCTTTTTGCCCGACATCAAATCTATTTTTAGGCAGCGGTCTATTTGATTTAGCTAAAGCCGAACAGCAAGAAGTGCCAGTTATGTTGGCAACAGATGTAGGCGGCGGGACAAGTTTTAGCATGTTAAAAACTATGGGTGAAGCCTATAAAATTTGTCAGTTAAAAGGTAATCAAATGGATCCTATGCATGGCCTGTATCTTATGACACAAGGTGCCGCTTTGGGCCTAGGCTTAGAGAATTCAATTGGTAATTTAAATCCAGGCACTGCTGCGGACTTTGTCATACTTGATCCAGAGTTTGATGAACTCAGCGCACTACGTTTTGAACACCATCGTACACCACAAGATATGCTCTTTGCTTTGAGCATGATGGCCGATGATCGCGCTATTATCGCTACTTACGTAGCCGGTACTGCGGTTTATCAGTCTGATACATTCACAACAAAAGGAGCACAGTAATGTTGCTTGATTGGCTTTCACTATTTCTTCGCTGGTTTCATGTTATTGCCGGTGTGGCATGGATTGGCGCATCTTTCTATTTCATTTGGTTAGACAATAACCTTCGCACTCCGCCAGATTGGAAAAAACAAAAAGGTATTAAGGGCGACTTGTGGGCGGTACATGGTGGTGGCTTTTACGAAGTAGCCAAGTATGAATACGGACCTGAAGTTATACCCGAGAAATTACACTGGTTTAAGTGGGAAGCCTACACCACTTGGATTAGCGGTTTTTTGCTCCTCGGATTAGTGTATTACCATGGTGCAGCGATTTATTTAATTGATAACTCGGTAATGGAATTGACTCCAGGAGAGGCAATAGCGCGAGGTTTAGGGCTTATTTTTGGCGGACTATTTATTTATGAAGCCGCCTGTCGCAGTCCCTTGGCAAGATATCCACGAGTATTTGCTGTGATGTTTTTAATTCTGATTGCAGCAGCGAGTTATTTAGCGACCCATTGGTTTAGTGGACGCGGAGCGTTTATTCATGTGGGCGCCTTAATCGGCACTATTATGGCAGGTAACGTGTTCTTTAAAATAATGCCTGCCCAAAGACTCATGGTCGATGCGGTAACCAATAAAACAGAGATTGATCCGAGTTGGGGGCTGGGAGCTAAATTACGTTCAGTTCACAATAACTACCTGACCCTACCCTTGTTATTTATAATGATCAGTAACCATTACCCTATGACCTATCAACATCAAAATGCATGGTTAGTGTTGATGGCAATTGGCCTAGTTTCAGCTTGGATACGTCATTATTTTAATTTAAAACATATTGGTATTTCTCGCCCTTCAATTTTAATAACGGGTGCAATCGGCATGATTATCATTGCTGGTTGGGTGTCTTCTCCTAAAGTTTCAGTAGAGGAAACTTCAAAAACGACTACTGAAGCAACCATTGCTGCCCCCCTAGATATCCAGCAACAAGCAGTATTTGATGTTATGCAAACTCATTGTGCCAACTGTCACTCTGCCAAACCGACCGATGATATATTTGTCATCGCCCCCCTTGGGTTAATGTTTGATACATGGCAGCAAATCGAGCAAAGAGCGGCGGTGATCCATAGGCGCGCCGCTGTCACTAGAGATATGCCAATGATGAACAAAACCAAAATGACAGAGCAAGAACGTCAAGTTATCGCTACTTGGTTTGAGGATTTAAACGCAAAATAAGAGGCCGGCCTTCCCCGTTTTGGGGATACACAGTTCGCCGTCTATTGTAGCGATAGTAAGGTAATCTTGGTTTTCTTCTAGAACCTCACCAGCACGATAATTGTGCTGGTATTGTTTGGCCTGTGCAGAAGTGATGACACAGGCTTTTCCATCTATATTGGCATATGTACCTAAACTACCAAAGGCTCGCAATCTTAATAAAAGTTGAGCCGTGTGTTGCTGCCAATCAAGGGTTTGCTGCGCTTGAGTAATAGCAGGCCAATAACTCCCCTCTCCTTGTTTTTGGCTACTTAGATAAAAACCTTGTAAATCTTCCAATAACGTCGCTAATAACTTTGGCGTTTGTTGAAATATCTTTGCGCTTAGCGTATCAAAACTTTCTTCAGGATCGATTGCTATGCCTTGCTGAATCAAAATGTCACCAGAATCAAAACTCTGTGTAAGCTTATGTAAGGTGATCCCAGCGTGTTTTGACTGATTTAGAATCAGATGGGGTAAAGGTGTCATGCCGCGCCCTTCTGGCAATAAGGTAGGATGGACATTAATGGCGTATTTTAACTCAGATGGGATCGGGATCTTCCATGGATATTCAGCGCTGAAGAATAGCTCTACACCTTGTGTTATTAAGTCGCGCATTTGTTTTGGAGTGGGTTTATCAAAACAAAGTTTAATTTGGTGTTTAGTAGCAAATGCAATGATTTTTTCTGTAAACGGTCCACTTTCACCACAATAAATAGCTGCAAATTGGTAACCTTTTTTCAAAAATACTTCTAGGCAACAACTTAGCGGATCATATCCAAAATATGCGATTTTCATATTACCCATTCAATTCAATTGGTTTCAATAAATTCAGTGCAGTTAATTATGCAATCTCAGACCACGCGATCTCAAAAATGCAAACCTTGGCAAAAATCGGCAACCATGCAACACCATATGCATTCAACTGTTCGCTTTATTGTACTCATACCCGATATAAGAAAACACCTAAGTGTCAAACTAGTAAACAAATTGCTAGTTAGCCGAGTGTTATTCAGCTAATCAATTAAAGTTAAATTATTGATACATATGCTGATAATAATCTGTTTTAATTGTTAAAACCCATTTAGATTAGATTGATATGTTTGGTATTTTTAAGCCTGCTCCGCACCTCTCATCAAAGCCCCAAGAACAAGTAGATAACGACTATAAACGCCTTCGTTGGCAGGTTTTTATTGGGATCTTTGTAGGTTATGCCGGCTACTACTTAGTACGTAAAAACTTCTCCTTGGCCATGCCATTCTTAATTGAAGAGCAAGGTTTCAGTAAAGGTGAGCTAGGTATTGCACTTTCAGCAGTTTCAATCGCTTACGGGCTCAGTAAATTTATAATGGGTAGTGTATCCGATCGCAGTAACCCGCGGTATTTCCTAATGTGTGGATTACTGATCTCTGCCGGTGTGATGTTTATATTTGGCTTTACGTCTTGGGCTACCCAAAGTATCGGGGCAATATTTATATTGTTATTTTTAAATGGTTGGGCCCAAGGCATGGGATGGCCAGCTTGCGGCCGCACTATGGTGCATTGGTTTTCAGGTAATGAAAGAGGCAAAATAGTCTCGGTATGGAACATTGCCCATAATATTGGTGGAGGCCTAATTGGACCTCTGGCTATTTTAGGCATGGCTTGGTTCAACGAGTGGCATAGCATTTTTTACGTACCCGCTTTCGCAGCTTCCGTAATAGCGGTTTTTATATTTTTTACCTTGCGTGATACCCCCCAGTCTTGTGGTTTACCTCCAATTGAAGCGCACCGTAACGATTACCCTAAAGATTATGATAAATCACATGAGCAAGAATTTAGCGCCAAAGAAATATTTCTCACTTATGTACTAAACAACAAACTACTTTGGTTTATTGCCGTCGCGAATGCCTTCGTGTATTTGATTCGTTATGGTGTGTTAGATTGGGCTCCGACCTACCTGTATGAAGTCAAAGATTTTTCATTCAACAAAAGCTCTTGGGCATATTTTTTATACGAATGGGCTGGGATCCCTGGCACGTTATTGTGCGGATATATCAGTGATGCTTGGTTTAAAGGTCGTCGTGCACCTGCCGCCATCTTATATATGGTACTGGTGCTAGTTGCAGTATTAATCTATTGGTTTAATCCAGCAGGTAATCCTACAGTGGATATCGCAGCCCTAATGGCAATTGGCTTTTTAATTTACGGCCCGGTGATGTTAATCGGTTTGTTTGCCCTAGAGTTGGTGCCTAAAAAGGCCGCTGGCACCGCGGCCGGCTTAACTGGATTGTTTGGCTACCTAGGAGGCGCTGTAGTGGCTAATATTGCCCTTGGCTATACCGTAGATCACTTTGGTTGGGACGGCGGTTTTGTACTATTAGTCGGTGGTTGTATTTGTTCAATTATCCTTATAGCCATGACCTTAAAGCATGAAGTTGCCCATGAAAGTAATCAAGCACCGGTTTAGGCATTTGATTACTTTGGCTTAATAGCATTAATGTCAATAATCAGATTACGCTGCAAATAGGTAATTAGTTTAGGGCTTAGGCGCTCTTCGTACACACCATTAAGGTGTGTGGCTAAGGCTTTTTCTAATACATACATATAGCCCTCGCGAGCAATATCTCGTTCAGGGCTATGTCCTTCAAGGTTATCCACCAATAAACTAATTGGTTTCTGCGCTTGTTGTAATCGAATACTAAAATCTTTGACTCTAGCCACTGCCACTTTTGGATCGCGACCTCCTGCAATGATATACAAAGGTTGTTTAATATTTTGCCAATGAGCATCTGGCGACTTGTGATAGAAGCGCAACATGGCATTTTTATCGTCAGGATTAAGGGACAACTGCTGAATGCTGTATTTTCCAATCAAATCACTGTCATTCTGCGGTTGTTGGCTTATTAGTTTCACCGACTGCGCCATATCTGACGGTGGCGCCCCAGCAATCCCAACTTTAAATAGATCAGGAGTAAATGTTAGGGCTGTTAGCGTAGAAAATCCTCCAAACGAATGCCCGTGTATTGCTAACTGGGTTTTATCGCCTACTCCTTGGGATAATAGGTAATGTAAACCATCAAGAATATCTTGTTGCACTCTTCCCTTCCCGAAATCTTGTTTGGCAGAGATTACATAGTGTCGTCCCATTCCAGTGGAAGCCCGAAAATTAGGTTCAAAAACCGCATATCCTCGGTTCGCTATTAGTTGTGTTAAAGGATCGTAATTTCCAGTTACCCGAGACCAAGGTCCACCATGGGGTTTAACCACTAAAGGCACTTCGCTGATCTTTCGCCCCAAAGGTAAGGTCAAGTAACCAAATTGTTGCATGCCGTCACTGGTTGTGTAATTCACTGCTACTTTTGAGGCCAAGTGCTGCGACTGAATATAGTTTTTTTCATCCTTCATCTCGGCATAAATAGGCGATAAAGGCTGACTAAGGCTGTTTTTAGAGTGGTTAAAAACAAAGAGTCTGCGCTGGGATTTATTAGAGCTAATATCTAGCGCCAGCCACACTTTAAAATTGGCGCTAGGTTTAAATACCCACACCGTGTGTGCCTCAGTAAAAGGATCTAACTGTTGCTGAAATTTGCGCAGCTGCTTTTCAGCAACAGAATCTAATCCATACTGGGAAATGAACTCGTCTTGATATAAGGCTAACCGCGCTTCATCATCCTTGTCGTAATAAACCTTAGTTAAATCAAATCGCTGCTTAGGATCTTGATGAACCAATTGAGTTTTTTGAGTAATAGTATTGATGGCAAACAGCGAAGTTAAATCTTGGGTAAATCTAGCTTTGACTAATAGTGTATTTTTTAAGCCGTCAAAACTTTGCAGAGAACAATTGTCGTACCAATCGCAATGCTTCAGTAACTTTGCACTTTTAGATCTGAAGTCGTAAAGGTCCGCACCTTTTTCACCTATTTGCTTAATAAATATAAGCTGACCTGAGTCATCCAACAAATAATCTAACACTCGCTTTTTATCGGCATACAGTACTTCTTTGGCACCATCGACTGTGACCCGCAGAAGTTGATGTTGTTGAGTTTTTAGATTTTTCTCAGAAATGATAATCGCTTGGTTGTGACTACTGTCCACACCGTAAAAATATTGATCTTTGGACTCGTCAATCTCTGTTATCAAGTGAGCAAAGGCATTAGGAGTAACGTCTATACCCGATATGCCGTCGTTGTTTTGTACAAAAACAAACGAACTGTCGGTTGACCAGAATGCCTGCTCCATTGTCTTGGCGGCTAGCAGCAATCGATGTTGACCCTTAGCAAGATCCACAATCCAGAGTTCACTATAACTGGACTTTTTTCGTATATAGGACAAAAACTGGCCATTGGGTGACAGGGTTTCATTTTTGATAGACGCTGAACCCGCAAACTGACTTCGCGGTATTAAAGGCGCTACAGGCTGTGATTCGCTATATTGTATCGCTCCAGTTATTGAGTCAGCAAAGCTATTTAAAGGCAAAAATAAGCTCAAGGAAACAGTCAGGCGTATAGCCCATGATTGACGAGGACAAGGAAAAAGCATAATTAGGACTTCTTTAAAAGTGATAAATGAATACAAAATTCGCTACCCAACCATCGAGTAGCGAACTTAAAGTGACATTAAGTGACAGGTAAAGACTCAGCATTGAGTGTTTTTGGCTTTCTCTCATCTCGCAAAGGGTTCAGCAAAATACAAGTTAATAACCCAGGTAAACTTAGAAATAAACAGAGTGAAATCCAAGTCGCTACCTGTGCAGAAGCCATTCGGTGACGGCGGCACATTATGATGGCACCAATCAGACTTACTAGATGTAAAATAATGGCCGCAGTGATTGCCTGTTGTGGAAAATTAACCTCTCGTATTTCTGCATAAGATAGAGCCCAACCATTCTCAGGATCTAAATAATCAAACATTAGGTTTTGCGTTCCCCAAAGTACTGGCGAAAACACAAACAAGCCGTGTCGTATCCACGCTGGATGAGAGAATGAAGTAAATTCTCGTCCACCTACATACAAAGTTTCCCCTGACAATTTCACATAAAACATTTGGGCGCCAGGTCGATCAAAACCAAAGTGTTTAGTACCGAAATAGTGAAACAAATATCCGTCAGCCAATTTGTAAGTGGTAATATTACTCAGCGTTTTATAAGCCACAGGATGTGGTACACGGTAATCTGGCTGAATTTGTTGGTATTCATCGCGGTAGCTGGATGGATCAAATAACAAAATATGTTGATTAGTCGCCACTGCAATATAGTTATCATGTATTTTGGGGATCCCAATAAAAAACTCACCTTGGGTTAAGCTAAATTTGTTGCTCAGAGATTTTTCGTTAAAGTTGACCTGATAAATGTTAGTGCGCGTCATAAAGTGGCTCTCACCCAACAAAAACGGCACTGCGCTGAAACGGTCTTGCTCAGTTACCTTTTCTAGACTACTCACAAACCCTTGTTGACCCAAAACGCCGACTCTTTTTCCAGTGCTTTTGCTAACCCCCACTAACACCATGTCTTTATGACTAAATTGCCACGTAGAATGGGTTTTCTTATGAGTTAAGGCGTATTGTAAGTCTTCAACATAAAGTTGATTTTTTCTAGGGAAAGGCCAAAAGTCTGTACTGATGTAGTCAACTTTGGCTAGTTTCGCTTGCTGGATCATGTTGTTGGCAAGTGGAGTATTCGCATTCTGCAAAATATACTCTGGTAACTCAGACTCATCGTATTGCCATATATATCGATAAGTATTTTCGATTGGATTATTGTCGGGATGAGTACCCGCTATAAATTTCGGCAAGTGATAAAGACTAGTGGTAGAGATCATCAGCAATAAAAACCACAGCGCAAAACTCAACGGAATGCTTAATAAAACCACACTAAAGGGTTGTTTCAAATAACGACTTAGGTCGGGTTGAAAGCTCTTCATGTTAAGATACAACAGGCCTAGAATCATCGATATCACAGGTAAGAACTGCATCTGAATACTAGGGGATATTGGCACATAAATTATAACCAATAAAATAAGCAAGCCTACAATTGCGTAACTAGCATTGAGTACTATTAAATTACCAATTAGAAACACCAAAATAGCGTTAAACAGTAAAAATGCCACATGTAGATAATGACGAGTTTCTACTAACGTTTCGGTAAAAATATCTAACCCTAGCATAGCGATCAACCAAGGTAAGCCGAACGCAATAAAGAGCAATAACACGCCAGCACCACAAAGAGCAAAATAGATTTTGGCAGGGCTAATGGGGCGATGGATTAAATACGTCCAATGATTAGTGCGCTTGTACAAAGCCATTTGTAGCACGCCAAACAGTAAACTGGCGCCAAAGAAGCTAAGATTCACTAAAGCAGACTGCGCATCGCTGTTTTCCAGTAAAGGCTTAATTTTACTCACGAAACCGAAGATCGCGAGTAACAAAACAGCAACTGCAAACGCCCATTTTTGATAACGAATAAATTCGCTTCTAGCTAATTCAAACATGATAATTTCCTAATAATTCAATATTGTATGGCTGCGTTAGGCTGGCACATTGTGATTTTTGGATAAGAACGCATTCACCGCACTATTTAACGTAACACCCATAGGTTGCACTTCCTTAGCGCCTAGTTTCTCAAGCTTCTGCCTAAATGAAGCATCGGTTTGGTCTAGGGTGACAATATGATGTTGACCATCAATTAATTTGGCACTGAGTAAGCCATCTATGGCACGTTTGTCGAGAGGCTTAGCGTCAAAATCTACCACCCAACTCCTTATTCGCTCCACAAACTCATCAGGCGCACTGTTATTCACTAAGCGCCCTTTCTCCAAGATAACTAAGTTGTCTGCGACTCGTTCAACCTCTTCCATTTGATGAGAGCAATAAATGATAGTGGAATCCTTTTCGATTTCTGTGAACATTAAGGCTTCTAAAAATGACTGCTTAGCCACCACATCTAACCCCAAGGTAGGTTCATCTAAAATTAAGATCTCTGGACTTTGCGCCAATGCCATTGAGAGATTAAAGCCGGCCCTTTCGCCGCGAGATAACCCGGCTACTTTTTGTTTAGGATCCACATCAAAATAGCCAATCACCCTTTCGTAAATATTTTGATCCCAGTTTTGATAAAAGTGTTTTTGCATCGCCACCACTTTCTCAACTAACATCCAAGTAGGCAGAGTGTGTTCTTCATTTACGTAACCCACTTTCCCTCTAATCTCGGTGTTCAAGTTTCGGCAATCTTGGCCTAATAGCGCTGCCGAGCCCGAGGTAGGACTCGCCACTCCGAGTAATAATCGAAACAAAGTTGATTTACCGGCACCATTACTGCCCACAAAGGCATGTATGCCACCCGTTTTAATGGCTAAATCTAATTGGTTAACCGCGGTCTTATTTCCATAAGTCTTGGTTAACTGAAAAGTTTCAATACAATGTTTAGTCATGATTTCTTGTCTCATTTTCTTTATTTGTGGCCAACTGATTGAGTGCCACCGATACTTTTTCTGTAATTTGCTCGGCACTAAAATCTAAATAGGCAACATCATTTACAAACGCTTGCACAGCGTCACCCAAGCGCTTTCGTTGCTCTTCAATATTTAGCTGTTGCCGTGGTTGACTGACAAATAAACCTAGGCCCTGCCTCGCTTCTACTAAACCTTGGTTAGTCAGTTCGGTGTAGGCTTTCGCCACCGTATTGGCGTTAATTGTCAATTGCATAGCCAAGCCTCTGACACTAGGTAATTTTGCACCCACAGGTAAGTTACCGCATGCGATCTGCATACGGATGCCATCTACAATTTGCTTGAAGATAGGTCGAGTGTCGCCTGGAGCAATATTAATATTGACCGCTTTAACATCTGACATAAGTGCCTTTAAGTTGATTTATGGTATTCACACAGCAACTGTACTATCTGTAGTAATACAGTAGATACACTTAACTTAGGGGTCAAGTGAAATTTAGTTGGAAATCCACATTTAGATCTAACCCTTTGTTATTTATGTTTATTTTTAATAGTTTAAATCGTTCAAACTCAGAGCTTAGGCAAGCATGTGTAGCTAGCACTAATTCAGCAGCAGTTTCATTTGAAACAAAACTTAAAAATATGATCCAAATAACACACACATGTTATACTCTAGATGTGTCAATTGAATTCGGGGCAAGTAGATGCAAGATATAAAAATGAAAGCGCCTAAAGAGCAACAACAAATTGTAATGAAGGCGTATATGAATGCCTACAAAGTTTTAGGCATAACCGATACCCAAGCGGCAAAACTCATTGGTGTTGCTAGGTCTACTCTGTTGCGCAAATCCGCTTTTGAAAAAGACTCCAAACAAAATGAATTACAAATATTGTTCATCAGGCTTTATCGCTCGTTATTCGCTTTATTTGGCGGAGATGTCACTTCAATGAAGCATTGGTTCGAACACAAAAATACACACATTCGCGGGATCCCTAGAGAGTTATGTTTTACAGTGACAGGGCTAGTGAATATCAACGCTTACTTAGATGCCCTTAGAGGTAAAGCTTGAGTCCAAAGGATATAATCACCGCCGCGGGCGGCTTAACCCGGTACGATAACTCAGTCTGTCGAATGGTGGAAACACAAGAATACGCGGCAACCACTTCGTTGGTGGACGATCTCGAAGAGCAAGCCATTTTAGAGCAAATCCTAGATGACTTTAAACCCCAATATATCGATGATACTCAAGACTTACATTATCTTATTTCCACTCCTTTTCGTTATCCTCCATTAAAATACGGATCTCGTTTTGGCGCAATAACCGAGCCTAGTTATTTTTATGCCAGCGAATCAATTCACACTTGTTTAACTGAAGCGGCCTTTTATCGCTTTTACTTGATTGACGGCACTGAAACTCCTTTTCCCAAAGTGATCCAGTCACAGCATTCTTTATTTTTTGTAAAGGTATTAAGTAACAACACTGTGGATCTGACAAAAATTTCAGATACAGAAGTACAAAAGCGTTTAACCGATCCCCAATCTTATTCGTTGACTCAACAGCTTGGGAATCATTCTCGAAAAGGTGGTGCCGATCTGCTGCGCTACTTTTCAGCGCGAAGCCAAGAGCAAGGTATCAATGTCGCCATTGATAACCATACAGTTATTCAATCTGAAAAACCCGAAGACAAAGTAGAATACATCTGCCAGCTTGACCCACAAACTGGCATTTTAAGATTTTCGCAACCAAGGACTTTTCCAGTCATGTTTACTAGGGAGCAGTTTTTGGTTGAGGGGACTTTGCCCTTACTTAGTTAAGTTTAAACAGCCTTCTTTCAAGCACAAACCCCATAATACCAGCACTAAACAAGAAAACTCCTAACACTTGAAGCCATGCGTTAATGGCGCGCTTTACCTCCTTTGTGCCCGTGAATCGATATTGACGATAGCCTTCTTTAGAATCAACTCGAATGAAAGGACCAGCGTATTCAAATACATTAATTACCTTTTCATCAACTCTCTTTGCCATTTCCAACCTTTTCATCGCAATAAACTCATAATCACGCTCTAGTTCTGGCGGCAGTAAATGTCGCCACATTTTGAAAACGTCTACGGGTTCGTTTTCTAAAATAATTCCTTCAGAGTGATATTGAAACTGTAATTCTGAAAACAACTGCTTGCTATATCCCACATAAAATAAAGTAGTGGCAAGCACTATTAATAAGCTAGAGAGAGTTAAAAATCTACGTTGATTATTGTGATTTTGTTTTTGCTGGTTTGAAAAATAACGTTCGACATCAGGAATTTGTTTTATGCGCTCTAACTCAACACCTTGACTAAACCCACTCACAAATTCTTCTAAGGTTATGCTGAACGCTCGAAGAATATTATTGAAAATATCATTTGATGGAATAGATTTATCATTTTCTAACTTAGACAAATAGGACTGTTCTATACCTATTTTTTCAGCCAACTCAGGTTGGCTCAAATTATGTTCTGCTCGCAATATTTTTAATTTTTTACCCAAGGTCATAACCGACTCCTTTGTTTTAAATACTCATCAAACACTGATGAGGTGGGCATAGTCTTGGTTATTCCTGTTGGACTAAAAAGATGAATATTAGCTACTATCGATGAATATTTAAATATTGAACATAAACTCCACCACAATTGCCAAATTAACAGACGCTAGTTGGGTGAATTTTGCTTAAGGGGGGCCAGTTACAAATAAAAAGCCAAACATACTTAATTGTCCCTAAACTCAGTTTTGTCTCTAAATATAACGTCTATGCTCGGCCAAGTACCCTAGAAGTAAGAAAACCATACCAACGGCTACTCCGCGGTATAAATAGGGTATCCATAATATAAACTGTTTTACAAAAGGCGTAGCAAAAATGAGTAACATGCCATAACCAAATGCACAGATAAGCACAAATACAGTGGTGCGAATTACAAAATGGTAAGGGCTGATCATACGTTTGATATGTTTATTTATCACGTCACCATACACCACTAGAATGGTGGCCAAGATAGTTAAGGCAATTTCACTGTAATAGGGTTGCATCCATTGAGTCAGTTGCTTCAAAACTGATTGTATCCACTCCATTTAACTTAACGCTCCTAGTTCGATAAACAGATCCAACATTTGTTGTTCGTTCATGACTTTAATACCCAGTGTTTCTGCTTTGGCAAGCTTAGAGCCTGCTTTTTCACCTGCCACCACACAACTGGTTTTTGCAGATACACTGCCCGCTACTTTGGCACCTAACCCTTGTAGTGTTGCTTTAGCGGTATTCCTATCCATTTGTTCTAAGGTGCCAGTTAATACAAAGGTTTGCCCTGCTAGAGGTAAAGACTCAATTTCTACTTTCTCAATTTTTGGCCAAGTGATACCTGCCGCGATCAACTCCTCGATCACTTGAACGTTGTGCTCTTCTGCAAAAAAATTGACTAAGTGCTGAGCCACAATCCCACCCACGTCACTGACTTCTTGGAGACTGTCCAAATCTGCTTGTTTAATGGCATCTAACTCACAGTAATGAGCCGCAAGATTAGCCGCTGTGGCTTCACCTACTTCACGAATACCTAGGGAGTATATAAACTTCGCCAGTGTGGTGTGCTTACTATTTTCAAGGGATTGAATCAAATTGGCGGCGGACTTTTCACCCATACGCTCTAGATTAGCGATTTGTACCAATTCAAGTTCAAAAAAGTCTGCTGGTGTCTTAACTAATTTTTGGTCGACTAATTGTTCGATAATTTTGTCGCCTAAACCATCAATATCAAAGGCCTTTCGTGAAGCAAAGTGTTTCATTGATTCTTTGAGTTGCGCGCCACAATACAAGCCTCCAGTGCATCTCGCTACCGCTTCGTCTTCAAGTTTTTCGATAGCCGAGCCACATATAGGACAGTGTTCTGGGAACGCTATCGCCCTAGCATCATCAGGGCGTTTTTCAGTTATTACCGATACGACTTGGGGAATCACATCCCCTGCTCGTCTAATAATTACCGTGTCACCAATTTTAAGTCCAAGGCGCTGAATTTCATCTTGATTATGCAATGTTGCATTAGATACAGTCACGCCACCTACAAATACCGGCTCTAGCCTAGCTACAGGAGTAATCGCCCCGGTTCTGCCTACTTGAAACTCTACATCCTGCACTTTAGTCATTTCTTCTTGTGCAGGGAATTTATGAGCAATTGCCCAACGAGGAGCGCGGGCCACAAAGCCAAGTTGTTGTTGTAATTCAATGTTATCTGCTTTGAATACCACGCCGTCAATGTCGTAATTGAGCGAATCGCGAATATCCCCAATATGCTGATAATAATCCAAGCAAGCTTCCGCCCCTTTAGCCACCTGCGACTCCTTGCTCAGTGGTAATCCCCAGTCACTTAACTGCTTTAAACGCCCAGAATGCGTATCGGCCAATGGAAACTGTTCATTTTCAACTAATCCCAGAGAATAAGTAAAAAACAATAACGGGCGCTTAGCGGTAATTCGTGAATCCAATTGCCGTAAACTGCCAGCGGCAGCATTTCTCGGATTCGCAAACACCTTTTTATCTTGTTCTAGTTGAGTATTATTAAGCTTGATAAAACCGTCTCGGGTCATTATCACTTCACCACGTACTTCCAAGCGTTGTGGATAGTCTTTACCTCTAAGCACCAAAGGAATGTTTTTAATGGTCCGAACGTTAGCGGTAATGTTTTCACCGACTCTGCCATCACCTCGGGTCGCACCACGTACTAACTTACCGTTTTCATACAATAAACTAACCGCCAACCCATCCAGTTTAGGTTCACAGCTATAATCAATTTCATCGGTATTTTTGATCCTATCTTGCATACGTTTTTCGAAAGCCAAGAATGACTCTCTATCAAAGGCATTGTCCAAGGACAACATCGGCACTTCGTGTTCGACCTGTTTAAACTCCGGCAAAGGCACATCACCTACTTTTTGACTAGGTGAATCATCAGTCAATAATTCTGGAAAATCCCGTTCAATAGCCAGTAAAGCTTGCATCTGTCGGTCGTATTCAGCATCAGGTACGCTAGGGTTGTCTAATACATAATATTGATAATTATATTCTACAATTGCGGTTTTAATTAAAGCGAGTTGTTCAATAATGTCTTGCGAGGCTGCCATAAAAGCATTCCAATAAAAAAGAGAGTGGATCTTTGCCCTAAACGTTTACTCTAGGGCAATATATTTTGGGGTTATGACCTTTAGGCTGTCAGTTAGCCTCTTAATAAACGCTGACGTTCAAATTCACGAATTTTTTCAACGTACTGCTGCAAGCTTTGCTTACTTAATAAGGTGCGTTTAGCATCATAAATTTGCGCCGAAAATTCTTCTGCAATTTTGCGAGCAGCATTGTGCATCATATTAAACACTTGATGCGGGTCGCCTTCAATCGGCAAAATCATAAATAACGAAATGCCTTGAGTCGTAAAGTTTTCAAGATTATCAATATCAAAATTTCCTGGTTTAAACATATTAGCCAAGCTAAACAATACCGGTCCTTTTCCATTAGAATTGACATGTCGGTGAAAGATATCTTGGTCGCCAAACTTAAAACCTAATGTAAGCAACATGGGTAACAAAGCTGAGCCTAATATGGGGTTATCATCTGCCGATTTCACATTGAGCACTAACACCTCTTGAGGTTGCTGTGGCTCAACAGGTTTAGCTTTGGCTTGCTTTTGTGGTTCTGGCGCGGCCACGGGCTCATCATCGAAATCAATACGCATTTGGTCTTCGGCCATCTTAGGCTCGCGGCGCTTTTTAACGGTTTCGCTTTTTTTACGCTTAACTAAGTTACGGGCTTGCTCTGATAAGCTCAATTTTTCCGCCAAAGAGGCATCCGTTTTGGGTAGTGGAGCTTCAGGTTTTACTTCAACGACAGGATTCGCTTTAACTGGTGATTCTGTGGTTTTATTGGCACTGGCTGCATCGTCTATCTCAGGCCTATCTTTTTTTAATAAAAAAGGAGGGGGTTCTGGCGCTTGGTAATTATCCTGAGAGTTGCTGCCAGTATTGCTAGTTGAAAATTGCTGAGTACGTACTTTTACTGAATCGTTATTATTTGAAGATGCACGCTCTTGTTGTGAAATAGCAACGGTTTCCGCCGCCAAAGACGTATATTTTTCGGCATATTCAGGTTTAGGTTGGGTAACCACCGACGCATAAATCTTGCTTGTTGTTGGTGCTGGTTCTGGCTCTAACTTAATTTGTGTATCAGGTTCAGGTTTTTTTTCTGTTTCAGGTTCAAGCTCTGGTTCTGTATGAGACGCTTCAACTGGCGAATCCTTGGGTTCAGTTGCAACCTTTTGTTCTCTCGACACAACTCGCACAGCACCTAACCCTAGATCATCGAACTCCCCCATTTTCACCTCAGAATCGGCAACAATAGGTACATCGTTATCTAAATCAAACTTTAAATTTTCATCATCTACGGGGTCTTCTTGAAAATCACTGCTTTCATCTTTGACTTCATCAAACATGTCAGTATCCGACTGCCACCCTGAAGGCTGATATTCTTGGTCATTTTTGCGTTTGTTGGCGTTACTTTTTTGTTCGCCATTTTTCCTAGAGAGCCAAATACCGTGTACGGCAAGACCCACTATTACCAAACTACCAATTATTAACAACGACCAACGTAAAACATCTGCTTCCATTTAACTTACTCGTACTTCATTATTATTATATTAAAAAGGCTAATGTATTTATGGCTAGGCTTGTGCAATAGCCACTGCTTCATCAACATCAACAGCTACCATACGCGATACACCTGGTTCCGCCATAGTCACACCGGTTAAATGTGTCGCCATTTCCATGGCAATTTTATTGTGCGTGATAAAAATAAACTGCACTGTTTTTGACATTTCAGACACTAACTTACAAAACCGAACTACATTAGCATCATCAAGAGGCGCGTCAACTTCATCTAACAAACAAAATGGTGCTGGATTCAATCTAAAAATGGCAAACACCAATGATAAAGCGGTCAACGCTTTTTCACCACCAGAAAGTAAATGAATCGTGCTATTTTTCTTACCCGGCGGTCTAGCCATAATAGTGACACCCGTTTCGAGTAAATCATCACCAGTTAGTTCAAGGTACGCCATGCCACCGCCAAATACTTTAGGAAATAACTGTTTTAGATCATCATTGACTTGGTCAAAAGTTTCTTTAAAACGCGAGCGGGTCTCTTTGTCTATCTTGCGGATGGCTTGTTCTAAAATATCTAGCGCTGCCACCAAATCATCATTTTGGTCATCAAGGTGTTGTTTGCGCTCTGCTTGAATATCATATTCTTCAACAGCGGCTAAATTAACCGCGCCCAATCGAGTCACAGAGGCGGTAGTTTTATCCAAATGATTTTGCCAAGTTTTTTCATTCGCGTCTTCGGGTAAGCTATCCAACACTGACCTAAGGTTTTGTTGCATCTCCTGCAATTGTTCTAACACGCCATTTGCTCGAACGCGATAACCTTCACACTCTAACTTAATGCTCTGTAGTTCGCTGAGCATGACTTGAATTTTATCTGTTACGCCTTGCTGCCCTTTTTCTGCTACAGACAGTTTTTCTTGAATCTCCGCTAACTTATCATTCAACTCTTGTTGCTGAATATCTAACACAGATTTTTGCTCTAAAAGTTGTTGCAACGACTCTTGCTGGTCTTCCAGAGGCATAGCCAACTCGGCAAACTCTGTTTTTAATAGCTGTAATTTTTGCTGCATATTATTTAGCAATGTTACTTCACGCTGCTGACTTTCAGTTAATCCTTGATATTGACTTCGAATCGTTTGTAAATGCAAAGCCAATTGGTGCAATTTATTTTTGGTGGTTTCTAGTTGAGTTCTGTTATCAAGTACTTTTTGCTGTTGTTGTTCGCGGTTTAGTTCAAACTCTCGTTGTTGTTCTTGCAAATTTTCTACTGCTTGTTCTAATTCTTCAGCCTGCAATGACAACTCTTCAAGTTGCAACTGCTCTTGCTCTGAGGTGTCTTGCTGACGCACTAATTCTTGAGAGAGACGAGTATTGCGGCCTATATTTTGTTGCTGTTGTTGCACCAACAATTGTGTTTGGTTTTTAGTTTGCTGCAAATTAAGCTTTAGATGTTCAAATTGTTGCTTGCCGGTTTCCGCATTACGTTTGACAATGACTAACTTGTCTTCTTCGTCATTCACAGCCAAGTCAGCGTGTAACAACCTGTCTTGTGCGGATTCCAGTTGAACGTCAAGCTGTTTGATCTGGTTAGCCCGTTTTAATAATCCACTTTGCTGCTCGGCGCTTCCAACGATCATCCAACCCTGCCCCAACCAATAACCATCTTGAGTCACAACACTTTGATAGTTCGTCAGTTTAGGTAGTATTGCCAATCCTGTTTCAAGGCTAGTCGCACACATAATGTGTGATAACCAACTAGGCACCGCCTTGTTATTGAGTTTACCGGCAATACTATTTTCAGCAATAATACTTGAGTGATTGTCAATGTAGTCATTTTCGAACAACCAAACCGAACCGGGCAATTCAGTTAACTCACTGTGTTTAGTGCTCTGTGGAAGTAATAGAGCATTCTGCCAATGCTGAGTAATGGTTTCGAACGCATTTTCCCAATCTGCTTTAATCTCTAGAGTTTGCCACCAAGATTGGTGATTCAACTGAAGGTTTTCAATAAATTGTAGCGATTGGTTGTCTAGATCACTACTTTGCTGCAGGGCATTCAACGCTGCCAGTTGAGCTTCGATGCTTTGTACTTCGCCCCTTAAGGCAATTTGATCTTGTGTCAGCTGTTTTAGATTGAGTTGCACGCTTTGCTCAATACTCAAAGACTGTTGTGACGCTTCAGCGCTTTGTTCTGTTTGCTCTTCAAGTATTAAAGTTTCTTGCTCATTTGCTTCAATTTGAATTGCCAATTCATCATCTGACACTTCGTTTAATTCATCTTTTAGTTCCCCGATACGCTGTTGAGTGCGCATTTGCATCGACATTAAAGATTGGATTTTGCTATGACAACTTTGGGCTTGTTGCTTGCGTTGATTGAATTCCAACTCTTGATTACGCCATTGATTCTGTTGCTGGCTGAACTGTTCTTCCGCTTCAATTAAGCTTATTTCTGCTTGCTCTAGTTGCTCTTCAAGCAATAGCTTTTCTGGCTCTGCTAATTCCAGTTGCTGTTCCAGATCGGTGATTTTCTCGAGGTTTTGCTGGTGATGAATTTCGTTCTCGGTGATAGCTTCTTGCAAGGCCGCCGATTCTTGCTCTATTTGTTGACGTCTTTGTTTCGTATGAATTTGATTCTGTTCAATCCGAGTGATATCTGTACTCACTCGAAATACTTGCTGCTGGATATCGCTCAGCTGTTGTTTACAATCTTGTTGCTGTTGCTTAAATTCGGTGATGTCTTTTTCTTCATTGCGCTGAGTGGCCACAAAGGCTTCTATGTCAGCATTTTTTTTAGCAATGTCTGATTCTAAGGTGTCTATTTTTTTACTGTGCTGCCGCCAACGTATAGCGGCCAATTCAGCCTTATAGCGGCGCTCATTTTGTTTGAGTTCTTTATAACGCTTAGCTGCTGTGGCCTGACGTTGCAACTTTTCTAATTGTTGCCCCAATTCACCTCGCACATCTTCTAGGCGTTCTAGATTTTCGTTAGTATGGCGGATCCGGGTTTCGGTTTCTCGTCGACGCTCTTTGTACTTTGATACTCCCGCGGCTTCTTCTATAAAAACTCTTAATTCCTGTGGTTTAGATTCTATTAACCTAGAAATCATCCCTTGTTCGATAATTGCGTAACTGCGCGGCCCTAAGCCTGTTCCTAAAAATAAGTCAGTCACATCACGACGGCGACATTTAGAATTATTGAGTAAATAACTGGATTGCGCTTCTTTAGTGACGATACGTTTGACAGAGAGCTCGTTATAACCTGCATATTCGCCTTGAATTCGCCCGGACGAGTTATCGAACACCAATTCGACACTACACTGAGAAACCGGTTTACGAGCGGTTGAACCGTTAAAAATTACGTCGGTCATAGAATCGCCGCGTAAATTTTTAGCGGAACTTTCTCCTAACACCCAGCGCACAGCATCAATCACATTCGATTTGCCACAGCCGTTAGGCCCGACAACCGCAGTCATATCATCTGGAAAAGGGATAGTGGTTGGGTCAACAAATGACTTAAACCCAGCCAACTTAATTTTTTTTAGGCGCATAAAAAGATGGAGTTGTTCCGAAAATTAGTATTATTTTTATATTTCAGTGATTGAATGTATCAAAAGTCATCAAGTGTAACAATTGACGTTTTGCCCCTGTGCAAGAGATACGTATAATAACGGCCATTACTTTTAGGAAAAACGCTGTTTTTCATTCTGTTAGGATACACAAAACAGCGGTCAGTACAGGTGTATTATGGAGTATTTTTTCCAAGGCTTTAGTTTAATTAAAACCAAGGGGCTAAAGCGCTTTGTGTTTTTCCCATTGGCGATTAACCTTATTTTGTTTTCTGCAGCCTTTTATTACTTATTCGGTGAAATTAGCGCCAGTATAGTGTGGTTAACAGATCTCATTCCTGATTGGGAATGGCTAAGTTGGCTAAAAGATGGCTTAAGCTACATTATTTGGCCAATAGCCGTGATCACCATACTGCTCATATTTGCACTCATATTTGGCACCTTAGCCAACTGGATAGCGGCACCATTCAATGGGTTATTGGCCGAAAAAGTAGAACAACATTTAACTGGTCAACCTATGGACGATACCGGCTTAATGGATGTGTTTAAAGATATTCCACGAACTTTAGGTCGAGAATTAGCAAAACTAGCCTATTATCTTCCCCGAGCAGTGGGTTTCTTATTGCTGTTTTTTATACTGCCTTTAATCGGGCAAGTTTTATGGTTTTTATTTTCAGCTTGGATGATGGCCATCCAATATTGTGATTACCCCTGTGACAATCATAAAGTGTCATTTGCGGATATGAAACGAATATTGCACGCCCACCGTTCTGAAAGTTTTAGTTTTGGGATCACCGTCAGTGTATTTTCACTTATTCCCATAGTGAATTTTTTAGTGATGCCAGTGGCGGTATGCGGTGCAACCGCACTGTGGGTCGATAAGTTAAAAGAGCGGGTGTAAATAGACAAAGTCACAGGCTCGAAAAATATTTATTCTCTGATGAGCCTTTATTTATAGGCTCTCACTTAATTTATACAAAGCACTAGTATTGTGCTGTATCTTTCAAACATTATAAAAACCAACACAAATAAGTATATAAACTATGAGTGTGTTAAGTGCATTTTTACTAAATACTGCTTTATATTCGGTTTTCCCTCTGTACTTAACCACAGTAAAACCAAAATCAAGAGCAACCGCCTTTTATATATACATCAGTGTTGTATTAGTTTTAGGTAGCCTGCTTGGTAGTATTTATTCATTTAAGTTAACCGACAACATTATTATTTCTGGTGGAAGTATCGCTTTTGGCGCTTTTATGATGAGTATTACTATGCTGCTCATTATTGAACGTAACGCCAGTATATTAATTAATATAATGAAACTTGTTTTACTGGTTAATACTCTTACTTATCTGAGTTTTATACTTTACAGTTGGCTATTTGATTCAAGCCTAGTCATGAATCACCTTAATATTTCCATTAATATATTCCAGACTTCTTTATCCGTATTAATTATTGGCGGAGGATTAATATTTGTAGAGTTATTATTACTACTGTTTTTGTTTATTCAACTTCGTAAATTCGTTTTCAATATTTCTTTTCTTTCGATTATTTATACTTGCGCATTTATTCTTATTTTATGTTTGGACGGTTTGTTATTTCCGTTATTTGCCATTGAGTACAACGAAAATTTTGGCCATACATTAATGAATAATGTCACTGGGAAGTTTATTTTAGCTCTTAGTTATAGCTTTCCTATGTTAATTTTTTATTGGGTATTTAAACGTCATTTAGTGAGATTTATAAAATCACCTATACAGCTGCAAAGTTTGTTACCAGCACCAAGAAAAAAGCTTCTTGAAGAACTACAACGTTATGAAATGCAGGACCAAAAATTACGTCGAAAGAATTTAGAATTATTACAACAGTCCACTCATGATTCAATGACTTCACTAGCTAATAGAAGGAAATTCGACCACTCCCTTAATATAGAGTGGAAGCGCTGTGAACGCAGTAAAAAACCTTTAACATTAGTTATAGGTGATATAGATTTTTTTAAACAATTTAACGACCATTATGGCCACCAAAAAGGTGATGATTGTATTAAAGCTATAGCCGATCTTTGGGGGAAGTGTTTTACTCGTCCAGCGGACTTAGCAGCTCGAATAGGTGGAGAAGAATTTGCCATGATACTTCCCGAAACTATGGCCGCTCAATGTGTTGATGAATTAACGCTATTTATAGAAAAATTAAAAGCTAAAAATATTCCTCATGCAAAATCTCTAGTAGCAAATCATGTCAGCTTGAGTATTGGTATCGCTAGCACTATCCCAAATAGTAATAGTTCTGCAAATTCCTTATTAGAATTAGCAGATATCAATCTATATCAAGCTAAACAGCAAGGAAGAAATCGTATTATTAGTACAAATAATTAAAATATTTGAGACATTGAAATGTATATATAACCTATCAACCTATAGAAACTGGATACGATCAGAATTATCCATTTTTATGATTCCTAGGTTGAATTTATTCGCGATTTATCTAGTGGAATTCAATCTGGTTTACTAGTTTTAGGATATTTATAGAGCGCTATAATATCTAAGCTAACTTTTAAACGACGATTGCTCTCTAAGCAATTCACCCAGTTCTTGTATAAACATCTTCACGCCATTGTCTTTTGTTGCGCTAATAGTGAACTTAGGCTTACTTGTAATTTCAATTGTTTTTCTGGTGACAATGCCATTTCTACTTATAGCTAGATTGGCAGTCATTGTTATTATTGTGCCTTTTCGTTCTTCGAGTATAACAAGCTGGGTAATATCGATATGTATCTTGGTTTGTGCTGAAGGCAAAACACGGACATCTGACCTTTTTAGAGATTGAAGTAAAGAATCACTAAAATTATTCTTATCCTTGTCGGTAAACACCTGGGTGGTTTGTGTTTGCGTGGATGTTTCTGGATATGTAAAAGCAGCTATTTCGATTATTCTTAAACCATTAAATTTACCCATATCAACAGTTTGCACACTACTTTGTGTGAAGAGACCATTTTGTTCATTTAAAGCACAGCCACTGAGTCCAGTAAACAGCAAGAAAATGCAAACTAGATAGTTCACTTATGGGTTACCAATCTCAAAAGCGTTTCTGCGGCAATAGGCGGTTTGTGATCTGTATCTAGTGCTTTATCGTTGGTTAACGCCCTAATCAAACTGATTATCTTTTCATTTGCAGGACAGTGAATGTGTAACGCCTTAGCATGTTTTAAAATGGCACCGTTTATATGCTCAATTTCAGTTGATTTGCCCTGCGACACATCCCACCACATAGAGGAACGTACATTAGGATCTATGGCTAACATTTTGTTGGCCACGCGGCTAAAAATAAAATTGGGTAGCCGCAATACCATAGGGATTTTGTGAGCAGAGATGGCCGTCACTTTGGGAAGTGTTATTGCTAACGCATCCGCTACTTGCAATAACTCCCCCATGAGTAAAGCAATGACCTTGCGATAACTACGCTGCTCTAACATAGCTTTAACCGGAATATCAGCTAACGCATTAACACTGTTACCCAAATTTAATTGTAACTTTGCCCACAATAGCGCGTCCATTTCTGCTGTGGTAGTGACGGGTAGCAGTTCTGAATGTATTGCCATAGCGACTGTACTGATGCCAACTTTAGACTGGGGTGTCTGTTCAATTGTCAGCTTACCTTCTGAACCACGGTGATAATGACCAGGGGATAGTTCAACTACATTAAAAGGCACCATGACTCTTAAAACCAGATTTTCAGGATAGGCTTGTTTCACAGCCGCGTCTGAGCCCAAACCATTTTGACAACAGAGAATAATAGTATTCTCATCTACTAATGGCGCTATATCGATAACCGCTTGTTTAATGCCAGTACATTTAACGGTTAGCCATAAAAACCTAGCTTTTTTAATCTTAAATTTGGGCGTCGATAGCTGTATATCATCGAGCACATCAATTTTAGCTATGATAGCCTCATGGCCTTGGTAATCAGTGAGTTTTAAACCTAATGTGAGTTTTGATTTTGCCTTTGCACGGCAAATTAATGTGGTTTGAAATCCCTGAGCACTCAGTGCACCACCTAAATAACTACCAATCAGGCCCGCACCAAAAACAGTATGTTGCTCCCAAGAGAAAAAATCTGTCATTGAAGAACTGCATATTCTAAATAGAGATTAAAACACTTTATCACAAAGCAAAGGGCCTGTTGACCTTTTGCCAATGGGTAAATTCACTTACAATAGCTGGCCGAGTTTTTTATCCATTTTAATCGAAGTGAGCGTTGTCTTTGACTACTAAATTGTCGCCCTTGTTGTCTCGATTGACTGATTTTTGTTGGTTGTTCTTCCCCACATTGCTTTTTTTTGGTGCCTTATACGGCTTTTATAGTTACAACACAGAACTGATTAAAGCATGGTTACAAAACCTTTGGTGGCTTAGCTATGCCAGTTTAGCAATAGCAGCCATTATCGCCTGGCAGTTCGGTCGAAGTCGTTTAGTGTACGCTTGTTTATTGTTGTTATTAATTGCAGTGAAAACAAAGCTGGCATTCCCCCCAGAATTGCTAGAAGTAAAATTCAGCGGTATCCTATTCAGCTTTGTATTTTTAATGTTTAGCAGGGATAAAGGCTTCTCAGGGCTTAACGTTCTTTTCAGTTTACTCATTTTTGCGACAATTTTTGTTTTAAGTTGGTTAAGCATTCCACTATTGCAAGATTATGCGCAACCTTGGTTAACCTCTTTAGATAGTTTGATATTCGAACTCTCTCCTGAGTTACGCGCTTTAGTGTCACCATTTAATAGTGCATTGCTCCTTGTGAGCTTATTACTCGGTTTAGTTCGGCTAATGGTGAAAACCGATAATACCCATAATGCTTTGTATTTTGGATTGGCTTTGAGTGCTTTTATGCATTTTTACGGCAACACCGCAAGCGCCGCTGAAAACAATACTGACTTGGGGTTGATTACTTTGGTGAGTTTAGCCGCTTTGTTTGGTTACTCTGTACTCAAAGATAGCTTCACTATGGCCTTTAAAGACGAACTAACAGGTATTCCATCAAGGCGTGCTCTGATGCAGTTTGTACAGACCCTCGGTCGTAAATATACCGTTGTGATGTCTGATATCGATCACTTCAAAAAATTCAACGACACTTATGGCCATGATGTAGGTGATGAAGTGTTAAAACTCGTGGCAAGCAAACTCAATAAAGTATCAGGCGGTGGTAAAACGTTTCGATTTGGTGGTGAAGAATTTATCATTATTTTCCCCCGTAAAACCGCTACAGAAGTGTCGCCCTTTGTCGAAATGGTGCGCCAAACTATTGCCGACTATGATATTGCATTGAGAACTAAACCTCGACCACCCAAACCGAATAAAACGGCTCCCAAGAAACCCAACACGGCAAAAATAGTAAAAGTCACTAGCAGCTTTGGAATCGCCCAACGCACCAAACAACACCCTGAGTTTGCGGATATTATGAAACAAGCAGATATTGCTTTGTATGCAGCCAAAAAAGGTGGCCGAAACTGCGTAAGGATTGCCAAACAATGAGCTTTAATATATGACGCTTAATGATACTCACACCCTATTAGTTTTGGGGTACGTGTGGCCAGAGCCTAATTCATCGGCAGCTGGCAGCCATATGTTGAGTTTGCTTAAGATGTTTTTAGAACAAGGTTATCAGGTGACTTTTGCTAGCCCTGCACAACAAGGCGAGCACAAAGCCGATTTAACTGAATTAGGAATAACTGAACAAGCCGTCGCTATTAATTGCAGTAGCTTTGACAGTTTCATTGCTGAGCTCAACCCTAATATAGTGTTATTCGACCGTTTTATGCTAGAAGAACAGTTTGCTTGGCGAGTGGCTAAACATTGCCCTAATGCGATACGAGTTTTAGATACCGAGGATTTACACTCGTTGCGTCATGCTCGACACCAAGCACTAAAACAACACACAGAAATAACCAATCAGCACTTAAATAGTGACTTAGCTAAACGTGAAATAGCAGCCATTTTTCGCTGTGATTTAAGTTTGATCATTTCAGACTTTGAATTGGCCTTACTTAAAAATCATTATGCTGTACCAGAGCATATTTTGTGGCACTGCCCCTTTATGGTAGACATAGAAAATTTTGTTGAGTCAAAGCTTAGTTTCCAAGATAGGCAACATTTTGTGAGTATTGGGAATTTTCGTCATGAGCCCAACTGGGATGCAGTACTATTCCTAAAACAATATATTTGGCCTTTAATACGTCAACAATTGCCTAAAGCTGAGCTACATATTTTCGGAGCGTATCCACCACCTAAAGCGACTCAGTTACATAACTCCAAACAAGGCTTTTTGGTTAAAGGTTGGGCACAAGACGCCAAACAAGTGATGCAACAAGCTAGGGTATGTTTAGCGCCATTACGTTTTGGCGCGGGTATAAAAGGCAAGTTAGCCGAAGCGATGCTTTGCGGCACACCAAATATAACCACTAATATTGGTACTGAAGGCATGAGTATGGGTGTAGAGTGGCCTGGCCTAACATCTGAACTTACATACAATTCAAGTTCCGAAATAACACAAAGCGACCAGCACTTAGTCTGGGCGAAAGACTTGGCGACAAACGCAGTACAAATCTATCAAGATGAACAATTATGGATACAAAAACAAAAAGCGGGTTATTCGCTTATTAAAAAACATTTTGATAAAGATACGATCCAAACTAGATTAATGCAGCGGATACTTGATATACAACAAAATCTGCATCAGCATCGTTGTAATAATTTTATAGGGCAAATGTTGCAGCACCATCTACTTAAAAGTACACAATACATGGCCCAGTGGATAGAAGCTAAAAACAGTCGCTAAATGTTAACAACCAAAGGATGTAAAATAACAATGAAAACCTTGCTTTCGCGAACATTGACACTTGCCATACTTAGCTGCCTTCCGTTGATTGTTCAAGGGCATCAACTTCAGCAACCTGCATCAACTGACAACGCCGTTGTTGCGCCAATTTACCGCCTTTTCGATGCCATGCGCGCACACGATCAACACAAGATTTTAGGGCAATTTACTGATACAGCATTACTACAACGTATTTCGAATAGCGGTGAACTCATCGATACTGATGTGAAAAAGTTTGCATTGAGCATCAGTGAAAACACCGCCAAGTTAGATGAGCACATATTGGCGGTAACTATGCATCAACAAGATCATCTAGCTAGCGTGTGGACCCCTTTTGCCTTTTATCTTAATGATAAATTGAGCCACTGTGGAACCAACAGTTTTCAGATGGTACAAATTAATGGCAATTGGAAAATCCACTATCTAATCGACGTGACTTACAATGGTGATTGTCAGGCCTTTGTAGAGAAATATGCTAGTTAGTCACGCCATTAAATAGCTGGCACACCTTGTTTCCATACTTGCCAGTTGCTAACAATGTAATCAGTTACTGTAGCGCCAACTAGAACAATATTTTCTACTGTTTCAGCAAAACCTCCAGCGGTTTCTCCCGGTGCGGGATCTAAGTGCTGCAGAGTGGTTTCGTTAGGGTTACCTTGATCAAAATTAACTGAACCACGTAAGCTAAGAATTTTTTGGGTACCCAAACTGCGAGAGATAACTTGAGTAATAGCAGCCGCTTCCATTTCGGTTGCCACGTAATCATCTGCAGCATATAACTCACTGATATATTGCGCTTCTTGTGACAATCCTGGCCCATGAAAAAACGTATCTCCTGTCATATGTGTTCCCGCAAACACTGTGGGTAACCGTCTGGCGGATTGCTGCGGGTAACGCTTTCGATACGCCTGAGCTTGAGGTGAATCTTTAAGTGTTACATCTTTAGATAACTTCAAACTCCAACTTAGCAATAATGGGTTGAGCTGATAGCGACGAATACTTTCATAACCCTTACGCGGCATAAACGCAGGTGTGTCTCGTTTAGCCTCTTCTGGGGCCCAGCGATGACCTAAATCATAATCAATTAACCAACTGCCCCAAGTCACATCACCAATAGTCCCTTTTGAAGGAGGTGTGCCACCCACTCCACTCAAAATAAAATAGGCCTGGGAGAAATCAAACTGATGATTGAGTAAAATTGCCTGCATAGAAGAAGACGAGGCCACTTTACCCATGCCTAAGACGCCGCCACACACTCCGTCTTTATTACAATAAACAGGTTTCAACGCTCCCTTTACAGTAATAGGTTGACTGTTTTTAAAATAACGTAAATACCAATGCTGAAACTCACCGGCCTTATCACCTGAATTTTCGCCAATTTCAAACATGGCTGCGATAAACACTTTGACCTGAATCGGCGGAGAAGTAGCTACAACTTCGCGAGAAAACGTACCTGAGAGAATTAACAACCCTACCAATAATCGATGAAATGTCACGCCTATCTCCTGTTACTAAACTTTATATCACTAACTCACACAATTTCAGTGTTTTAATCAAAGTGTAAATCTATTGTTCTGAGTTATGTAGTTGGCAATATGCCACAATTTTATTAACCACCGCGGATAATCCATTACCCCTTGATTCGCTTAGATGTTTACCTAAATTTAGGTCAACTAAATACTCAGCTAAGTTAAATTCTAAAATCTGATTGGTTGTTTTACCTGATAAAGTTTCGAATATTACGGCCAGCAAACCACGAACGATTTTACTAGGAGAATCACCTTCAAGTACCAGTTTACCGTGCTCTAAACGACATCTTAACCACACCTGGCTTTCACAACCATGCACTGCGGATCCTTCAGTTTTATATTGTGGATCTAATCTAATTAAACTCTTTCCTGCCAACATTAATTGCCTGTAGGTTTGATCCCAACTTTTAGCTTTTTGAATAGATTCCGCAATTGGCATAGGTTGATTAAGCTGCGCATTGGTGGCCAAAGTGGCAATAGCCTGTTCTGCTGAATTTACGTTTGAGTCCGACAAAAAACCGATACACTCCTTCAACGCAGCGCCAAAAGTGATTATGTCTTGACTGCTATTATACGCAGCCAAAGACACTCTTATCGTGCCGTCAATACTAAGTTCATGCATCAAAGGCATAGCGCAGTGATGCCCTGCTCTTACCGCTATATTGCGTTTGTCTAATAACACAGCCAAATCATAGTGACTGACTCCTTCAACAGTAAAAGACTGTATACAAATACTGTTAATCTTATCGCCCCATAACTTAACTTGTGGAATTTCAGCTAGCGTAGCCAATAACTGTTGATACAAGTGATCTTCTAGCTGTAAAAATGTGTCTCTATGTTGTTGTATAAACTCACATGCCACAGACAAACCTAAGACCCCTGCAATATTGGGTGTGCCCGCTTCAAATTTAAGTGGAGGGGGTTGAAAGGTGGTATCAGTAAAACTCACCTTTTTGATCATTTCCCCACCTAATTGATAAGCTGGTAATTGCTCGAGCAAATGATACTTGCCGTATAAAACCCCAATCCCAGTTGGCCCAAACATTTTGTGACCACTAAACACATAAAAATCGCAATTTAGTTGCTGTACATTCACGGCCAAATGACTCACCGCTTGGGTACCATCGATTAAGGTTAACGCCCCAAGCTGTTTCGCTTTATTAATGATGTCGGCAATCGGATTAATATTACCTAAAGCATTAGACACATGACCAATCGCCACCAAAGCGGTGTTTTCGTCTATCAACTCAAGGGACGCCTGCAGTTTTAACACACCTAAACTATCTACGGGCATGACTTTAAGCTGCAAATTATGAGTTTGGGCGATTTGCTGCCAAGGTACGATATTGGCGTGATGTTCTAACGCTGAAACTAAGATGCTGTCGCCTGGCTTAATATAACTTTTGGCTAATCCACTTGCCACAAGGTTAATGCTTTCGGTTGCCCCTTTAGTCCAGACAATTTCCTTATGGCTCTTAGCCCCAATAAATCGCTGTATAGTTTTGCGTGACTGCTCAAACTGCTCGGTAACACAGGCCGCTAACTGGTGACTTGAACGATGCACGTTAACTGAACGCTCTTGGTAATACTGTTGTGTGACGTCAATCACCCTTTGCAACTTTTGACTCGTCGCTGCGTTGTCTAAATAAACACATTGCTCGGATTGAGTACTCGAAAAAAAAGGGAAATGTTGGCGTAAACTTTCGGATAACTTGGTTGGCATTAAATCGACAAAGCGCTAATAATCATGCGCTTATTGTTGTCAATAGTGATCTGATTAGCAAGGCATTTAAACAAGTTAACACCACGCATTAGCCTGTTAGCAAGGTAAATAGTTTCGGTTTTTCCTATCAAATAAGTCAATCCCCTCAACTTAAGTTGCTTTGAACTAGCAGCATTTTCATTTCAATACTTGAAGTTAATAAAGAGGATTAATCGATGAGCGATGAACATTATGAATTAGCTGGGTAGGCATATGGTACCTAGCCGTATGATTTTTCTAGGGAAAATATCGCTCCTGTGGAACCACAATTTGATAGGCTCTCGCGAGAGGTTTAGTTGCTTCTTCGATTGATTCTGTTATTTTTTGCGTTGTAAGGTTAAACCAAATAAAAAGGTATAGTTCAGTGTCCAAATCTGTTCAAAAAATTTCGACGCTAGTCACCCGCACGATATATGTTTTAGTTGCCCTGCCCATATTTTTTAGTCATGCAATAGCCGATCCTGTTGATGACTTTCTACGCCTTAAAATGAGTGAAAATCGCATTCCCGGATTACAGGTTGTGGTTATCAAAAATAACAAAATCATCAAAGTGACTAGTTACGGGCTGGCCAATGTTCAAGATGAGGTCAAGGTAGACAATACAACAGTGTTTAATCTGGCGTCGATAACTAAAGCGTTTACGTCAGTAGCCGTTATGCAACTCGTTGAGAAAGGTGATCTAGCTTTATCATTACCTATCTCAACGTATTTGTCTGATTTACCCAAAAGTTGGCAAAAAGTAACCTTACAGCAAGTCTTGTCTCACACCTCTGGTTTACCCGATATTATGAATCGAAATTTTCAACTAATTGATAGTGAAGGCGAACAGCAATCATGGTTAAAAGTAAAACAACAAGATTTGTATTTTGAGCCAGACACCGCATTTCACTATAACCAAACTAATTATTTGATTGTTGGAAAAATAATAGAGCAAATTACCGGTAAGAGTTATGCGCAATTGATCGAAGAGTTTCAGCTTAACAATAAAAATTTGGTATTAACACGAACCGCTGGCTTCTCGCATTTTCTAAGTGTTAATTCTCACCAAGCTAGAGACTACAGACTTAATAGCCAGAACGAACTCACTAATGTCCTTACTTATTTCCCAGCAATAATTCGTGCTGGAGCCGGCATGAGTTCAAGTGCAACTGAGTTAGCCTATTGGACGTTACAACTTCAAAACGGTGCGTTTTTTAAATCTAGTGATTCACTCAATACCTTGTGGAAAGCGACAGCGTTAATTAACGATCATTGGGCTAAGGAAAACCCATCAATGCATCCCTATGCCTTGGGTTGGTATGTCGTAGAATCTCCTAAAGGTTTAAAAATAGTGACCGCTGGTGGTGGCCAATCAGCTATAGCGGTATACCCTGACTTAAATATTTCAATTGTTATCTTGAGTAATCTAGCTGGTGCGAAACCGGAAAATTTAATGGACGAAGTAGTAGAGTTTTATATTGAAGATTTTGGTTTGTCTGATGACGTGAAACTATTAAAACGAGAATTACAGCAACAAAATTACCGCAACCCATTATCTATCGCACAAAAACTTCAAAAGGAGCATAGGTTTACATTCGATGCCAATGATTTGAATCATTTCGGAAATTTACTTGTTAAACACTTGAAGTACGACAGTGCCCAAAAGGTATTTAGCCTTAACAATCAACTTCATTCTAAAATCATTTTGAATAGTGACTTGTTAGATAATTTTATAGGCACCTACCAGTTAGCAGACTTTTCGATTGTAGTGACGCGAGAAGCTAATGCCCTATTTATCACCGCTACGGGGGAATCTAGGCTCCCTATTTTTGCAGAGACTCAAACTACATTTACACTAAAGGCCGTGGAGGCAAAAGTAACATTTGTTAGCAAGCAAACGGATGGTGTATCTGGATTGATGCTCAATATCAACGGGAATAAACTCTTTGGTAAAAAGATATAAGAATTTTAAGCAACGAGTTAAATCTAGAAGCAATTATTGACCGCGAGACACAATTAGAAATACAACTCAAACTGCTAATTTACGACTTTTCAATGGTTCGAGGTAATCCTAATCTGTGATGAACCTTTATACAATCATCTCTTAATACCCCCCATTGACCCCAACTTCGTGCTACTAGATCTGTGTCAGACCTCCGTCTACGTGCAAGTCAGCCCCCGTGATGAAGCTTGCATCATCAGAGTTAATATATACTACAGCTCGTGCGATTTCTTCTGGTTTTCCTAGCCTTTCAAGTGGAGTCTCCTTTTTAACTCGGGCCAAAATATTGGCCAACGTCGTATTATCAAACCCAAACTTTTGCAAAATCGGTGTATCAGTCACACCGGGAGATATGCAGTTAACGCGAATATTTTGATTACCTAACTGCGCAGCAAATGACCGAGTTAGAGATCGAACTGCAGCTTTAGTTGCCCCATACGCCGCCCACACGCCTGCACCTCGATTTGATTGCACCGACGAAATGAGTGTTATTGCTGCGTTACTATTTAAGTATGGCAACGACTTTTGAACTGTAAAAAATACCCCTTTAACGTTAATGTCAAAGGTATTTTGAAAACTCTCTTCTGTTACTTCGATAATCGGTTCAGCTACAGCTACCCCTGCGTTAGCCACTATCACATCGAGCTTCCCAAATCTGCGAGTGCTATCTCGATAAAACTTTTCGATATCTCTGACGCAAGCAACACTTCCTTCAACACTAAGGTAGTTTTTGGAATATCGTTGTTGCAGAGGATTAGGGGTTTGGAATTGGCGACTCAGTATGGAAACCCGATGACCATGCTGCAAATAGTTTTCAGCGATGGCAAATCCTATTCCAGTGTTTCCCCCCGTTATTGCAATGTGCTTTGAGATTATATTCAAGGTGCTTACTCCGTTGTTTAAGTCCAGTTATTTGCAAATATCACAAACAAAAGTATCGCACCTTGAGTGGAAACCGACTACACTAAAAGGGAATCATTCCAATATAACGGACGAAAAAAGCGTAAAAATGCCTTTTACAGACAACAAAAATGACCTGAACTTAGACTACCTTGGAACCTTTATACGAAGTTTTCGTAGCGCTAAAGGCGAAAGTTTACAGGTACTAGCGCAACGATCTGGCGTAAGTAAATCCATGATCGCACAAATAGAATCCGGGAAAACAAGCCCAACTATTTCTGTCTTGGCTAAACTAGCTCAGGCTATGGAGATTAGTCTAAGAGATTTAGTGCAACCACCAGAACATTCGTTAAATTTGCATTCAACTAGACCTGATGACAATAACGTCGTTAGCAAAAAGAATAGCGTTTTCGTCTGCCATTTACTCGCAAATGAGCAAAGACACTTCTGCACAAAAGTATACCGATTTTATTTTACCGCGCCAGGCAAGACATCATTTGCGGCTAATAAACCAGGCTCCCAAAAACATCTTTGGCTAGAAGAAGGAACGCTAACGGTTTATATCGCTAATAAACGTATTTTAATTCCTGAACAGACATTAACTACGTTTAATGCTTCTATTCCTCACCGATTTGATAGCGCGACCCAAAAGCTTGCAAGAGGCCTATTCTTTGTCGTTTATTAACGGTAATCATCAATCGTCTATTTCTCTCAAAGTCGGTATACCCAGTTAAAACAACTAGAATTTTCGTAATTAACAATCGTTTTGCTTGAGATAATTCTCAGCAATTACAACACAGGGCTGACCAAATCTAAAATGTCAGCATTGTAAGGCGCATCGATAGCATCGCTGGTTAACAGTGAAGTGACACTATTGACTTGAATAACCTTTAATAAATATTCTGGATCGGATTGTAATATAGGCGTGCTGAGTCCGTTGCTAGTAGGAATTAATTGCTTTTTATGAAGCACAAACTTGTCTCCCACTTTTATGCCGTTTTCTAACCCCATATTGATGGTCAGTTTTTGCTGATCGTTATGAATAATTTGCGCAAAACTTTTTTCGCATTGTAACAAACTGGCAACTTCTAATACCGCGCCGTTAACCGTATTCAACACCACTCGACCGTAATCACTGCGCCAAAACAAACTATTATTGGTATCTACATTATATTGGTCACTAAACTCCCACGTTGCTTCACTATGATAAGACTCTTGAAATAAAATATTGTGACGATAAGCGTCAAGTACATAAACTTGGATAGTGAAATTTCGTCTGAGTGTGACATCGTCGGATAACAATTCCTCTTTTACTTGTTCAAATAGGCTAATGTCTCTAATAAACCCAAACACAATAAATTGCTGGCCATAGGCCCTAGCCAAATAATTTGATTTGTTGGTTATTTCACGAAGGTCAATCTCTTGTTGATAACGTACATTGGTAAAGGCTTTATCAATCATTGAGACTTTAGGTGCATTCTGTTCTGAGCTTAACTGACGTTCAAATCGTTTGGTAATTTGTTTACCTAAGTCAAACAAACCACCATGACTCGCTTGTTTTGGGCGCAATAATTGAAATTGGGTTATCAAAACCGACCTAGCGTACTGGTCGCTACTACAGTTAAACAAGGGTTCGATGTCGACTCTTACTACAACACTTAAGGTGTCATCATCAACGGTTTCGCTAATAATCTCAACTCGTTGAATGCTACCTTGAGTGGTAATAACTGATTTACTGCTGACTAACAATCCGTCTAGCACTATGTCTTCAGCAGCCACGAAACTTCCGTGTTGAAACGACGCATTTGCTACCGCATTTTTGATCGCTTGTACTCTAGCACTTTCTATATCGGCTCCATCTAAGACAACAGTCGCCTGCCCTTGCTGCCAAACCGCCCATGTATTGAACGCAAAACCATACAAACCAATAAAAGCCACCACGGTAAACAAACGTAAATAACTGATATATTGCATTACTTAAATATCGCAAAAAGTTTGTCTAGCACTGAATCTTGTTGATTATCATGCAGCTTGCCTTTACCGCTATATTCGATACGAGAATTACCCACTTTAGAGGAGATAATAGTATTCGAAGCATCAATATCAGCAATACGAACCTCACCTGAAAAACGCACGTACTCTTGACCAGTGTTAAGTTTGATCCATTTTTCACCGGCCACAATCAAATTGTTGTTGGGCAATATTTCAAGGATATATACCGTAATATCACCGTTTAGAGAGTTTGATTGATCGGTATTTGAGGAACTATCAAGGTCATTTTCTTGACTATGCTCTATATTAAAGTCCCCTTCAGCAACTTGGATTGGTCCCGCGTTCACGCTTACTGGTCCCAATGTAAAATTACTACTTTTATCAGACGTATAATTAAGAGATTTTTTGGACGAGGTAGATTCGTCCAATTTCACCAAAATCATATCACCCACAGCATAATTCTTATGTAGTTGATACAAACTTCCGGCGTTAACTTCATTAAACAACGAACCATTAGGCACATGCACAATTTCTATATTTTCCATATGAATTGGCTTGTAGTTAGGATCATTTGGCATCACCTGATCATTTTTAGTAACCACAGCTCTTTGGTTCACTAAAGGATTGCTAGGCGCATCCTCAATGACCTGTTGTTCAATAGTGGGGGTTTGGCTGCATGCGCACAATACGACTATGCAGGGATAAAAACACTGTAGATACTTGAGTTTCATAAAAAAAAGACCTCCTAAAATACTATTCACGTGTAGTAACAACGTTAAGAACGGCCTCTCATATACCTAACTCTCGAAAGGATACTAATGTAAAAAAACTATCCCTAATACAGGGCTTGAGTCGTTTGCACATTGTTTGCACTTTTGAGCTTTGCAACTCTTAAGATCTAAAGTTAAAGTGATTATGAGGTAAACGAGGTATTGGCGCCTGTTTAACACAGGTAGTACAGCAACCGTGGGGACAGTTGCATAAACAAGCTAATAATACCGGACAACACATGACAATATTTGACACCTTTACTAACAGTCTAGGTCTAGGAAATTTAGTTGACAGCTCCTTAACTAGTGATAGTTCTGCGACCGAAACCGATACCAGTTCACTAGGTGAAGTATTCGACAGTTTTCTGTCATTTATGTTACCCAATGACTCCAGTGAGAGCAGCGCTAACGGTAATGCCAGTACTTCCTTTGATGAGTCTGCAGATAGTTCGCTAACCTATACAGACCCTATTGAGAGCATACAACAAGGTCTTATGGCTGCTGTGGCTCAGAATAGTTTTGGCGTAAGTTCTTTGGACGAGTTGACGTCTGATGAGTCTATCGCAAGTTTGCAAAATGCGTTTTTAGTGAGTTTACAAGCTAACTTATTTAGCGCCGCAGACAATAATACTGACGCCACAGCACAAAGTACTGAGGCAATTACTGATGTAACCGCTACTAGTGACTTTTTGGGAAGCATTGAAAATTTGTCTAATGCCTTTTTAGGTAACGGCGAACTGGGGCTAAATCAAGTGTTTGATACAGTCAACGTTCTCAACCATATTCCTATTGTTGCCGATCTATACCAAGAGACCATGGCAACTGATGTGGCTCCAGTGGCAGAAGTGGTTGGTAGTTTTATGTATGGCGGCGCATTAGGTTTAGGATATTCAGTAGCCAATATGGCGGTTGAAAATATCACCGGAAAATCCATTTACGGTAACTTAGTAGAAGTATTTTTCGATGACGAACAACAAGCTTCAATTGCATCAACAACCAATACGTTTGTTGAAAACGTCAACCAAAACAGCAATGCATACCAGTTTGTAAAACGCTCGTTTTAGACTAGCTATGACTGCGTCACAATGCCTGATGAACATAATTATAAACGGAAAAGCACTCAGTTTTTACTGAATGCTAATCTCCAGCTATCTGCTATCTACTATCCACTATTTACTAAAAAACCCAGCAACCTTACCTTTGTCACAATTAAACGACAGCGGGTTAATCATTATAATCCGTCATCAACAAATGATTCTGAATACTAGGGATGGCGTCTTCTTTATGGTGATTAACATAAAGTAAAGTAGTGCTACCCTCTCTGGCAAGTAAATCGATAAGCGCTAATACTTTTAAGCGATTAATATCGTCTAAGCCATTGCAAGGCTCATCCAAAATCAAAAGTGTTGGGTGTTTGACCATTGCACGTGCTAGCAACACTAAACGTTGATCACCAAAAGACAGTTCTTGAAAGGGAGTGGCTGCATGATCATCTAGCGACATAATAGCTAGCCACTGTTTTGCCAAGGTTATTTGGTTTTTAGTGGCTTGTTGATACATGCCAATACTGTCGTAAAAACCTGATAGTACAACCTGTAATAACGAACAATTTACTCGGTAGTCGAGATGAAACGCGTTAGACAAATAACCAATGTATTGTTTAATTTGCCATATGCTTTCACCACTACCTCGTTGAAACCCAAACACAAAAATATCATTCACATAACACTGTGGATGATCGCCTGTGATCAAATTCAATAAACAGGTTTTCCCAGAGCCATTTGGCCCCGTAACTTGCCAATGCTGTTGCCCATGAATGGTCCAGTTAAGGCCACTAAAGACAATATTTTCAGCGTACTTCACTTTCGCATTGGTCAATCTCACCAAAGGTGCTTCTGCGTCAAGTGGATGCGGCGCAAAACTGTCGCTGTCTTTTGCGGGTAGTATCAAACTTCGCTGCTGCATATGTTGTAGTTGTTTGATATGAGTCAACTGCGCTGACAAGTCATTATCTACAGTAGTTTGCCAATGATCCCTAGCCGATTCCATTAACACTAATTGCTTGCAAAAACTTGGCACCTCGCTCAAACGATTAAGCACCAACATCAAGGTGGTGTGGGTGGATATTTCAAGCAGTAATTCATTAAAGTCAGCGCAAGCCTGCGCGTCCAATCCGTCCCAAGGTTCATCCAATATCAACAGTTGTGCTTGACCCAATAATGCCTTTGCTAAAAGTAACTTCCTCGTTTCTCCGGTGGACAAGGCACGAAATGGTCGTTGTAACATAGCCGCTAATCCAAAAATTTGAATAACGCGGGCTTGTAACTGCGGGTCAATCTCTCTTTGTATCACCCCCTCAAACAAAATCTCTTGTACTGTTGTAGGCACAGCTATAACGTCAAGAATATCAGCACAATCCTTTTGTTTTTCAGCTTCAATTAATGCTTGTTGTTGCTCGACCGACACCCAAGCGACATCCGCGGTAACTTGGCGTTGCCCAGTTAGGCACTCTCCGTTACCAGCAACTAACGCAGCCAGTGCAGACTTTCCACTACCGTTTGCCCCTAGTACAACTGTGTGTTGTAAAGGTTTAATTATTAGAGAGCTAATGTGTAAATTGTAATGTTCGTCGAATACCGCGTGACAGTGTTGTAGTGTGACTAAGGACATAAATCAAAATGCAAAAGAATTTTGCGTATCCTATCAGAAAATGGCAACGGTTCATCGTTTTGATAGCTCTTTGTAAAAATCCTCGAAAACTAATTGATACATCCATCAATCCAAAACAGGGTGCTTCGAGTACTTAAATTCGTTAACATTTACTTTACTATTTGCGCTAGTCTCCTAGCCCATGAGCATGAGTTGTAAAATTATTTATGGATTTAATCTTTTTTGATTTAGATGGCACCCTATTAAACGACGCCTCTGAAATTTCACCTTTTACCAAACAAACTCTTAATTTGTTGAGTAAGAAAAAAATAGCCTATACCCTCGCAACGGGCCGCACAATGCATTCGGCGCAGAGTGTTGTAGAGGGGCATGATTTTCATTTGCCGCAAATATTCAATAATGGCGTGACTATTTGGGATCCACAAACTCAACTACTGACTCTTGAAAATCTGCTTAGCCAATCAGAAATTGCCGTTATCTTTGATGTGGCGATTAAACAAGGGATCACCCCATTTGTTAACGTCATTGAAAACAACCACCAGCATATTTTTCATGCACCACCTCAGCATGAAATAGAAAAAGAACTCATCAATTCACATTTTTCTCACACCAAAGCCAAACTATTTGATATCGAAGCTCTGCCTTCAAATAGCCAAATCACTAATATTAGTATGATTGGTAAGGCTGAAGCCATTCATCCAATGTGGCGCGAGTTGAATTCCCACAAAAGTTTAGTGGCTTATTCAGGCATGGCGCTAGAAGGTGATGACTATTGGTGGTTGGACGTTCATCATCGTCAAGCCAGTAAAGGGGCAGCCGTCACCAGTTTGAAAAAACAACTTGGGGCCAGCAATGTAATTTGTTTTGGCGATGGTGACAATGATCTGAGTATGTTCGCCCTTGCTGATGAAAGTTATGCACCTGAGAATGCCAAAGTTGCTATTAAAGAGTCAGCGACAGCGGTAATTGGGCATAACCATGAAGATGGCATTGCTCGATTTTTGCGGGAACGTTTTTCGCTGTAACCGCCTCGGTATAAAATAGGAGTACCCGTTAGGTGAACACCCAAACCAAACAAGTAGACGTATTAATTGTTGGCGCAGGAATATCAGGCATTGGCAGTGCGTACCACCTTCAAAACCAATGCCCTGATAAGTCATATGCCATTATCGAAACCCGCAGTGCTTTAGGTGGCACTTGGGATTTATTTCGTTATCCAGGAGTCCGGTCCGATTCTGACATGTTTACATTCGGCTTTAATTTTAAGCCTTGGCGCTCACCTAAAGCTATCTCTCCCGGTGCAGATATCAAAAAATATATTGCCGAGGCTGCAACGGAAAATGCGATTCATCCACACATTGTTTTTCAACACAAAGTGATATCAACAAACTGGGATAGCTCGCAGTCTAGGTGGCATACCAAAGTACAAAATCTGCAAACGGGAGAATATTGCCAATACATCAGTCGTTTCTTTTTTTCAGGTGCCGGCTACTATAATTACGAGAAGGGTTACACTCCCGATTTTAAAGGAACAGAGCTATTTTCAGGGAGAATCATTCACCCACAACATTGGCCACAAAATCTCGATTACTCAGGTAAAAAAATCGTGGTAATTGGAAGTGGCGCTACGGCTATAACGCTGGTTCCAGCGTTGGCGAAATCGGCAAGTCATGTCACTATGTTGCAGCGCTCTCCGACCTATATTGCTTCGCTACCTGAGCAGGATATATTTGCCAACCTAATGCGCCGACTTTTACCTGCAAAACTCGCCTACAGTTTAAGTCGCTGGCGAAAAATACTGCTGGGAATGTTTATGTATTCCCTTGCAAGAAGGCGACCAGAGAAAGTCAAAAAACTCATACGAAAAGCCATTATTGACGAGTTGGGAGAGGATTACCCGGTCGATAAACACTTTAAACCTCACTATCAACCTTGGGATCAACGAGCCTGTTTAGTACCAGACGGGGACTTTTTTAAAGCAATTAAAAGTGGTTCAGCCAGTGTAGTAACCGAACACATAGACACTTTCACAGCAACCGGAATTCAATTAAAAAACGGTGATGAATTAGCTGCAGATATTATTGTCACCGCCACCGGACTTAAATTAGACATACTCAGTTCATACCAAATAAGTATTGATCACAAGGTGTTCAATGTAGCCGAGAGTTATTGTTACAAAGGCATGATGTTAAGCGGCTTGCCCAACTTTGCTTTTTCAATGGGATATACCAATGCTTCTTGGACCCTTAAATCAGATTTGGTGAGTCAATATGTTTGTCGCTTACTGAATCATATGGACAAACACCATCACAAATATTGTGTGCCACTGTTGCCCGCTGACGACATTGAAGAAGAGCCCATCATAGACTTTACCTCTGGGTACATCATTAGAGCATTACATGAAATGCCTAAGCAAGGTCGCGAAAAACCATGGAGACTGAATCAAAATTATATTCTTGATAGGCTAAGTCTAAATTATTCATCAGTGGTTGATAACAGCATGAATTTTTCATGATGGAGTTTTGAACACTGTCTCACTGCTTCAGTACAAAGGTTAGTGACCCAACAGTGGAACTCAGTCACGGTTTCAAATCTAGCTCGGCTATCAAATAACTGTAAATAAGATGGGTGTATTGATAAATACTATTGGTTAAATTAGCAGTTATCGTTAACATCCACGTGAGTTAATGATTTCGTTCTAAATCAACTGACAACTTAAATCGCCCTTTCAGGTTTACGCATCGAGGATTATGTGACTAAGGCTAACGTTCTGACTAATTATGAAGAGACCAATAATTACGCTCTGAACACTAGATTGGCTACTCGGCCATTATGGTATTTTCCCGCATCATGAACCATCCACAAACCAATGCATTAGCCAAACGCACCCTATTGTTAGCTGCGGGAGCGATGGGATTTGCACAAACCGTGTTATTTGCCATATTAGCACCGCTAGGTAGAGAAGTGGGATTAGTGGAAGTGCAAATTGGTGCAATTATCTCATCCTCTTCATTAACCCTATTTCTGGTTAGTCCTTTATGGGGGCGTGCCAGCGACATATGGGGTAGAAGAAAAATATTATTGATTGGTTTGTTTGGTTACTCCTTCGGAACCATACTCTTTGCTAGTGTATTTCAGGCTGCGTTATTGGGGTATCTAATTCCTGTAACAGCCTTAATACTATTAATTGTGACTCGAGTAGCCAACGCTACTGTGATGGCAGCGGTTGCACCTTCGGCTAACGCTTACATGGCTGACATCACAACTGTAAAAGATAGAATAAAAGGCATGGGAGCCATTGGCGCCGCCGGAAATATTGGCTCTATTCTCGGCCCTGCAGTAGGAGGCTTACTTGCCACTATTAGTTTACTTACGCCCCTGTATTTTTCGGTATTTTTAACCCTAGCGGCGGCGGCATTAACATTTTATGCGTTGCCAGAATTACCCAAACCAGAAGTCATTGAAAAACCTCAACGACTTAAGTACACCGATCCTAGGATCTTTCCTTTGGTGATTGCTGGCGTATTTTTGTTTATGGGTTTTGCGATTGTGCAACAAACTATCGCATTTAGGTTTCAAGACGTATTAGGACTAGATGGCACTCAAACGGCCAAAATTGTAGGTGTGAGTCTGATGTTTTCAGCAGCCTCAGCACTGTTGGTGCAATTATTGGTTATTCCTAGATTACATGTCAGGCCATTTGTATTACTGAGAATATCCATGCCCATCATGATGTTGGCCTTTGCCATTATGGCCTTGAGTCAAACCGAGAGTATGTATGTTGCGTCAATGTGTATATTAGGACTAGGAATGGGACTTGCCGGCCCCGGGTTTATGGCAGGCGCCTCAGTGGCTGTTTCCTCTGAAGAACAAGGTGCAGTGGCAGGTGTAGCCGTTGCCTGCGGACCGTTAGGTTTTACGGTTGGTCCGCTGTTGGGCACCTATTTATACTCAATAAACGGAGCCCTTCCCTACTGGTTTGCTTTTGGTAGTTATTTGTTATTGTTTTTCTTCACACTTAAATTTAGTGATAAAAAACGCTAAATTCATTCTTTGAAAGCCTAATCTCAGCTTCACTTTTTACATTACTTTTGACCTTATTTCTAACCCCATTTTAGGTTAGTCATTGGCTAAAAAAACTTCATGTTTGAGATTCGAAAATTGACTCAAGTCTAAAGTCGACTTGCCCAAGCCTGTTGCATTAACGAGGGATTTCACAAGGTACTTATTAAAAGGGCTATTATTGCTGTCCGCTAAAAAGTCTTGGGGTAATATCCATTTCGCATCTGCAATTTCATGGGTATCTTGAATATCAATCTGGGTCGACAATGGAGTTAATTTACAGACTATATAAATGTTTGATTTTCCGAAACGATAAGGGTGGGTACTGGCCATTCCTAATACAGAATCAAAACTAGTGGCAATCCCAGTTTCTTCTAATACTTCTCTGTATACTGCATCTTCTATTTTTTCTCCTAACTCTATATGGCCACCGGGTAATTTATAAGTCGAAGCTCCCCGCTCTCGGATCACCAATAATTCACCCAAGGAGTTTTGCACGAATCCTCCACCACCCAATGAATGAGTGGGTACAAAAGGAACATAGTCTTCTTCCAAAGATTTAAACGTCAGGGTAATTTCAGTAGGCAAACAATTATGAAAGGTAAAACCCTGTTCAGTGGCAATCTTGATTAAATGCGCTAAATCAATAGATAACGTTAACCAAATCACCGATTTATTTTGTATTCTGGCATGCTCTAATAAGGCACTCAATTGTTGTAAAAACAGCGTTTCGTCAGTTGGAATGGCGCTGTTGTCGATAATAATACCGTTAAATTTATTGTACTCAAATGCTAACAAAATCTACCACTTATCTAGATTAATACTGAAAGGCTCGTCTTTATAGATGCAGCTTAATTGCTTGCTGATCTTTTTTCACCATATTAGCAACAACCAAGTCAAAAGAATTGTCTATCATTCGTTCTATTTCACCTTGCGGGATCGTGCCATCAAGTTTGATAGTATTCCAATGGACTTTACTCATATGGTAACCAGGAATAACAGACGGAAACATATCTCTGAGCATAACGGCTTCTTGAGGATCGCATTTAAGATTCATCCAAAACACATCGTGATCTTCACCATCGCCCTTACCCAATTTTCCTCTAGATAATGTCGCAAACATCTTATGCTTAACTTTAAACACCGCAACGTCTGCACCAAAAGGGAAAGTTTCCACCGCAAAAGGTTTATTGACTAAATAGTCTCGAGCTTGTTGTTGATTCATTCCATTTTCCTTAAATACTTAAATAAAGGTCCTTGGGTAATTATAATCTTATCGATAACTTTGTTGACATTTTTTAATGAAATATTGAAGTATCACTCACTGGTGGGTTTTTTTAATAATTTCCGTTGTAACGTTCTACGATGCATACCTAGTTGCCTAGCAGTAACTGATATGTTGCCATCATTTGATTTTAACACTTGCTGAATATGCTCCCATTCAAGTCGAGAGGGAGACATAATATTGGTGTCGCTTACTTCCATATCTTTAGTTTCACCGACTAACATTGCCAGCAAGGTTTTTGTATCAACCGGTTTTGATAAGTAATCATCGGCACCCAATTTAATGGCTTCTACGGCAGTGGCGATACTGGCATAACCAGTAAGTAGAATAATTCTCGATTGGGGTAGTAGAGCTCTAAGTTGCGGTAAGATAACTAAGCTATTTTCGCTTCCAACTTTCAAATCCAAAATCATGTGAGTTGGTTGGTGTTCTTGGGCGAGGGCTAAGCCTTGTTCATTGCTCATGCCGTGTAAACATCGATAACCATAGTGGGACAAACGCCTAAGTAATATATCCGCAAAACTTTGCTCGTCTTCAATCAGTAATAAAGTCTTCAAGTGAGCTTCACCAATTTCATAATCACTTCAACTACTGCCCCAACTTCAGAATGATTGTATAAGCGAAATTGTGCGCCTAACCTTTCTAGTGTTGCATGACTGAGTAATACTCCCATACCAAAGCCTTGCTCACTTTTAACCACCGTAGATCCCAAATCAAGCAGCGTTTGCTCAGATAAACCACTACCGAAATCTCTTATTGTGAGAGTTAGTTGCTGTTTTTCTATTTGACTCGATACTTCAATCTTTTGACTGTTATTTTGCTTAGAAGCTTGTACCGCGTTTTGCACTAAATTTAACAATGCTGGAAACAAAGTGGTGTCGGAATAGACGGCGAGTTGCTCACTAGCGTCCAGGTGATAACCGACCTGTACATCGGCAAAATTTAATTGGATCTCTTGTTGAATCTGCGAAAATAGCTGGTTCAAGGGGATCTGTCGTTTACTATTTTGTTTAAGCTCCTCAGACATCACACGAAAATCTTGCAAACGTTTATTACATAACCCTAGTTGTTCTTGCAATTGAGTTAAGTATGTACCCTTGTATTCCAATTCTAACTCTTCAGTTAACAGGTTCGCTGTCGCCAATGGTGTTGCCATTTGATGGGCAAATTGTGCTGCTGTAGTACCCAGCGCAACCAATTGTTCTTGACGTAATTGTTCCTCTCGTAATTGACTGACTAAACGCTCTTGCTGACGCATGGCTTGCGCAAGTGACGCCACTATCAGTACAACCACTAAAGCCGACAGTACAAATGTCAACCACATTCCAATAAAATGCTGTTGCATATCAACTACATGCATCTGATGGTGGTCGAGAGTAAATAACAAAGTCGAATAGGCAGCAAGGGCCATAAAAGTAACGAACAATAACCAAGGTTTAGGTAAGGTTACAGCCGCAATAGCAACTGGTAATAACAACAAAGAAACAAAAGGATTAGTCGCGCCATTAGCAAAATAAAGTAACAACGTAAGAGTTAATATATCAAGGGAAACTTGCAATAAAAATTCGATAGATTGTGCGTTTCTATTACCCCTATAGTAATAAAACAGACCTAGGTTAATCACTAATTCTGCTGCAATAATTAGTTTTAGCGAAGTATAAGGCAGAGAATATTCAAACCAAAATTCGGCCAATAAAACCACCATTAGCTGCAACGCAATAAAGCCATTGCGCAGCTTGACTAATTGCAATAATTGACGATTAGTTTGCATGTGTGAAGTTGACATACGACTGCTAGATAGTAATAACAAAGACTGCCAGCATTTATAACAGTTTATACTGCCAAACTAAACCTAAAGACCAACGACTTCTGCCTTGCTCTTGAGTATCGTCTTGATACCATTCGCTACGAAACTTAAAGTTTTGGTAAAAGTTCCATGTCCAAGAAACCGCTAATTTTTCGGGTTCAAACCCCATATTATATAAACCGCTAGATTGAATGAATAGTTGCGAGGTCTTGGTAAAACTATTGTCTATCACCAACCGCTCGTATTTAACTTGTAAGCGGTGCTCGTCTAACGACAAACCAAATTGAATCTTATAGCCATCGTGAGTAGCCAATAAGTCAGCACTTTGGGTAGTATCGACTAGTTGCGCATCAATATCAGCGCGGATCCATTCAAATTCACCATTAACAACGATGGGGTTAAGTTGCCATTGTAAACTTGCAAATATTCCCATGGTTAAAGTATCACCACTAAACTCTAAATCAGATGCACTCAGTTGCTCGTTACCGTGACTATGCCCCCCTTCATAACGTTGGTCTTTACGAGTTTCTGCACGACTGGACATTATCCAAGAGCCTAATTGAGCGTTAAAGCCTGCGTTCTGATAAGGGTAATGAATGTATAATGCCGCTGCTCCCTCACCAGAAGTAGAGGGCCAGTTATCGCCATTCCAGACTTCAAGGCCTAAATTAATACCGTATAAACGACTACTGGCTCTGGCACCTATATCAACAAAATGACCACCTAAGAATATATCTGCTAACAAAGGAGATTCACTGAAAGCACCGCTAGAAGCATGAAAATTTGCAGTAGGTGTTACTTGTGTCGCCATTTTTCCCGCTTCAAACATTATTACTTGCCCTCCCAATTGGGTATTGGCACCAAACCAGAGGTTTTCTAACTCGACTTCTGTTGAACCATCGTGGCTATGTGCCCCTAATTTTGAATTAACAAAATAGTTGTCACCAACATTTAAATGCCCCAATAACTGAACATCATCTAAACTCGTTCCCTTTTCAACTGGTAGGGCTTCTCCCCCCATTAATAAACCTGGAATTTGCCACACTTGATCGACAGGAAAGGATTCATCACTGCGAAACGTAATCGTTGTTTTAACCTCCAATGAATCGGGCTGAATATTATTAGTTGGATTGTCATGAGCAACAACTGACCAAGAAAATACACTACACAAAATAGGTAATAAGTACTGTTTCATTATTATTCTTCAAAAGGATCAGAAAATTTAGGGTTATTGATAAACTCGTAATCGGTAAGGGATTCAAGAAACGCGATAACAGCATCAATTTCTTCGTCGGTCGTTTCAAAAGGCAAGATAAGCCCAGACTTCAAAGGACTTAAATTGCCATCTCCGGCATTAGGGCCATTTTCAATCAAGCGCCCTCCTCGAGCGTAGTGCTCAATGACTTCACGTAAGGTCGCAATGCTGCCGTCATGCATATAAGGTGCGGTCAATTCTATATTTCGTAAACTTTGCGGGCGAAACATGCCGCGGTCAGCCGGGTCTAAAGTTAAATCGTATAACCCTTGGTCTTCTGATGGATAACTACCCTGCCCATCTACGTTATACAATCCATTGTTAAAAAATGGGTATTGAATCGTATCCTCAGTAGTATTTGAATCACGATAGGACACCGAAAAATTATTACCCGTATGGCAGTGGAAACATTCAAATTTCTCGCCATTAAACAAACTAAAGCCCAATTTTTGTTGTTCGGTTAACGCCGCAGTATCACCTAACAAATACTGATCATAAGCACTATTGGCGCTGATCATAGTGCGCAAAAAACTGGCCAAGGAAAATATAATTTTATTAATACTTGCACCCGAATCACTATCAGGGAAAGCCTCTGCGAACATTGCTACATAATCAGGATCGTTATCAAACCTAGCCAATACTTCCTCTATATTGGAATCAGTGACTCCTAATTCTATTGGGTTGTCGGCTCGAATTGGAACATTCAGCTGGTCTTCTAATTCTAAGAACCCATTGTTACTCCAAGTGAACGTTGAATGATACACCACGTTAGCCAGCCCCTGGCTATTTCGGGTAAGTTGGTGGCCTGTAGAACCAAAGGGAGTAGCTACCCCATCACTAAAGGCAAGCTCTTGGAAGTGACAAGACGAACACGATTGAGTTTGATTGGCAGATAAGTCTTTTTCATAAAATAAGAATCTGCCTAGCTTAATTTTTTGTTCAGTTAACGGATTATACTCGGGTATTGCAGGTGTTGAGATATGTGCGGGTAACTCAAGTAAATCTCTGATGTTTTTTTGTTCTGAACTTTCTTCAACTGTCGTCACAGAGGATTGATTACATCCCATCAATAAAGCCAGACAACAACTTACAACAATAAACTTCATATAGTCTCTTTTACAATAAAGGGGCTAACTCATCCAAAGTTAACCCCATTTTATTATTCTACTGTGATGGTAGCATTGTCTGCGGCGACTGTAGCACCGGTTTCAGTTGAGATACCAAAATTTGAAAACACGGGACCACAATCGGCTTGCATGGCAACAGGAGCAGAGTGACAACGTACCGCAGGTGCGTCAGATCCTTCGGCGGTTGGCGCAAATGCTAGGCCAGCTAGCACATTTTGGATATCAATGGTTACTGTGTTAACAGCAGGATCAAAGTTACTCAACTCAACTTTAGGTGTATTAATGAATTCGCACTCGTCTTGCGTTTCAAGTGCCAGCAAGCCATCACCCGTACAGTTTTTACTGCCTATATGTAAAAAACCATCACCGGCAATACCATTGGTATCTTCTATGGCAAAGTTCATTAGAAAATGACGGTACCCACTGGCCCATGACCAATACATTTCATTTAACGGAGAAGGCGCATCTTCAGCCGAAGTGCTATTAATCACCTCCTTCATCATAGCTTGGGGCAGTCCCACATCAAATGTCACTTTAGCTACGCCAGTATCAAGATAACTACCCGAAATCACACTATTAACGCGAGATGTGCCAGATAACGAATCTAATGCACAAGAGCCTGAGTCACTTGAGGTCAAATCTATCAAGGCTACAAAACCTTGCTCATTTTGGTATTGAAATTCGTTTTCGTCTAAAGTAGCTTCGATTTCCACATCATATTGATCGTAGAACTTAATATTGCTGACGTAGAAACGTAAGTCACTGACACCCACACTGTAACTTTGGTCATTACCAAAACCTGTATACATAGTATCGCAGTTAACTTCTTCTACCCCACTCATCGCTTTAAAACTAAGACTAAAAGCACTTGCAACTGGATTATTTTGGTCATCACCACCAGTGGGATCATTACTAGAATCGCTACTTCCGCAAGCCGTTAAAAAGGCCGCAGCTAAAAGGCCGGCTATACGAGAGGGTTTAAAATTCATATTTAATTGCATATTCATTTCTCTTTTAGTTCTATTTTAATGATGGGAGTGATGAGATTGAGTGGCATCAGAGAATGGTTTGTCTTCTACCCAAACTTCAACCGTAATCTCACCGCTGTGTTCGAAGCGCAATAACAGCGGAAACTTGTCACCTTTGGTTAAAGGTGCTTTTAATCCCAATAACATGATGTGGGTTCCCCCTGGCGTAAATTCGATTTTGTTTTTGGATGAGATCAACAAACCGTCGAATACTTCACGCATTTTAGCCATATCTTCTAAGTACTGGGTGTGATGTATTTGAGCTTGCTGCGCTATAGTGGGAGGTACTTCAACCGACAACAAACGCTCTGTTTTCTGGCTAGAATTGTTGATAACCAAATAAACAGCTGCAGTTTTTACAACCGGAGCTGTTGGCCTCGCCCAAGGATGATTAACTTCAATTTTTCCGGCGCTAAAATCATGAGCAAAAGTGCTTAAAGAAAAAGCTGAAACTAAAAATAACGCACCAAATGGCTTTAATATGGAATTCATAACGACTTGCAAAATAAATTAACTCGTTTTTTTGAGCCATTATAGAAACTTATTAGGGTGGGACAATGCGACATATTGTCGCACCAATGTAAATTACTCGTGACAAAATTTAACTGTGAATTAACATTAACCTGAAACGTTAATGTCCGTTGACCGAAAGTAAAATGAACCTTGCTAGGCTAAAACAACACACATAAAAAAAGACAGTTACCTGTCTAATGCCGATTCAGTTAAGAAAACGTTTAATACTCGATTGATAAATTATTGGTATAAAAACAATAAAAGTGGATTCCGGCCAAAAGACTGCCGGAAAGACGATGGTGAGGAATGGCAGTAAAGACTGCCGTAAAGACGAAGATGAGGGATGGCAGTAAAGGCCGCCGTAAAGAAGAAGATGAGGGCGCCGGAATAATGGTATGGACCCACCCGCTTTCTAACGGCTTCGTAATGAGCCATGACGGTAATCCCCCTTGTCATTCCCGAATGCTTTTATCGGGAATCCAATGTTAAATAGACTGGCTGGCGTTCCATCAAAAAAATCTGCTGTTCACCTTAAGTGAACAG
>NZ_JAHKQO010000005.1 GCF_018861065.1 Paraglaciecola arctica | reverse complement strand
GAGTGTCTTAGTTAGTTTTAGTTAGTTAGTTCTATAAATGCACAAATCAGCGCTAATTCTAGATTTTAGAGCCACAAGTGAAAGTAACGCTCATATTTTATGCTTGTTGAATTCACTGTTTTTGCGTAATTTATAACAATGAGTGTCTTAGTTAGTTCTCTCACAAATGAACAGATACAAAAGTTGAAGATAGACCAGGAAATTGGAACCAGATATTTTCTCAGGTATATATATGTGACAATTTATGGGTCACAATATCGACTTCTTCAAGCCCTCGCTTCTGGCGGATGTCTCGCCTTAGAGGTACTTAAGACTGAACACTATGCTATTTTCGTATCTCAATTGCCAAATGCTACTCCACCGCCCGCATTCAAAGAATGGCTGGGCTATCTGATTGAAAATATGTTGATCGTTGCGAGTGAGGACCCATTGGGATATGAGATAACAGGGAATGGAGTTCGTTTCCTCGCAGAGATTAAAAATACTGGCGTTAGTGATAATTTTGTTAACTGATTTCGATATTAGAGGTGATGCAGAATTGCCTAACAATACGTGCAACGCTGACAATTTTTTGCGTTGCTTGAAAAACAGCAACACAAAAAATTGCAGGTTCACTCTGCGTTAAACCGCATATCAAAATCTCGCTACCAAAATGACACCTTTAAGGTTACAATCACCCTATGATTAAAAGTTTCATACATAAAGGTCTTCGAAAGTTTTATGCCTCAGGTAGTACGTCGGGGATTCAAAAAAAACATGAAAAGAAATTACGCCTTATTCTGACTAACTTAGATCAAGCTCAAGAACCAGACGATATGGATCTTCCTGGGTTATTTATGCACCAACTTAAAGGCGAAAGAAAAAACATTTGGTCTGTTCGAGTCAGTGGAAATTGGCGTTTAACATATAGGTTTACTGGACGAGATGTTGAAATAGTAAATTATGAGGATTACCACTAATGCCTATGTTTAATCCGGCACACCCGGGAGAAGTATTAAAAGAGCTAGTGATCGACTCTTTAGAATTAACGATCACCGATGTTGCAAAACACCTAGATGTCAGCCGTAAAACTTTATCAAAAGTGTTAAATGCAAAAGGTTCAGTAACACCAGAAATGGCCGTACGCCTTGAGTTAGCTTTTGGGAAACCATCAGCAGATCATTGGCTTCGCTTGCAAAATGCATATGACCTATGGCAAACGAGGAAAGAGAAAAGCTCTTTAAATGTTTCACCATATAATATTCAAATGGCGTAATGCGGTTTAACAAACAAAGTCATCGGATGCGCAAAATACGCGCGCCGTTGCTTTGAAGCGTTATGTTTTCTATCGAGGTTTGCGCATAAAAATGGAGTTATTTTAATGTGGGCAATTTACTGGCGCTCTGTGTCTGCAATAGTGTTGGTTATTATTTTTCTATCCTACTGCCATCAACAATTCGGCATTCTAAATTTGGCTACTAATTCCAGCTATTTACCTTCACTTTTCTGGTGTTTAACTGCTTTGTTATTCTGTGCAATAACCGTATTTCAACGTAAAGGGTTAATTTATCTTCTGTGGGGAAAAAGGCTGGCTTTCAACAGCTCTATTTGGCGTAATATAAATTTCAGTACAATCTTATTTTTTATTGGGTTGGCAATGTTATCTTTGGTAGTTCACGCTACCACAAGCATTGAACTATGGTCTAAGTACAAGCTTTATGCTCAACCCGTAGCAATAATAATTTGGCCATTGCTTCTGGGTAACTATTTGCAATATCGCATAAAAACATAACAAGCGCATTAAGAAACGAATTGATAACAATGAGTGTTAGTTAGTTGTCGTTTCTTAGAGGTAAAGCCGCATTAGTACGCAAATTGAAGCACCAAATAAATTGATTGTACTTTGGCAAGCATGTGGAGCAATTTTTGCTTGGGGTTTAACTGTATCAGGTATATTTAGTGGGTCTCAGATTCTAATTGGAATTGCACCACTTAGTTAGTTGTCATTTAGTTAGTTGTCCTAAAATCTCCATATGTTAAGCGTTACGTGCCGTAATGATATCGGAGTTGTGCTATTAAAATAGAGCCATCTTGTTGTTTATAAACGATTCGATGTTCATCATTTATACGACGAGACCAATAACCAGACAAACCATGTTTTAAAGGCTCAGGTTTTCCAATCCCTTCATTAGGCGTTCTTTGGCTATCTTTAATTAGCAAGTTTATACGCTTTAATACTTTTTTGTCTGTTGCTTGCCAATAAATGTATTCGTCCCAAGCTTTAGTTGAGAACGTTAGTTTCATTCACTAAGCTCTCGCTCAGTTCCTTTGCCAGCTTCAAGCTCGGCAATTGATTCTAAAAGGTTTCTAGCATTTGCTGGAGATCTAAGTAAATACGTAGTTTCCTGCATTGCGTTATAGTCTTCTAAAGACATCATAACAACAGGAGCTTCACTTTTACGGGTAATAATAATGGGGGCGTGGTCATTACAAACATGCGCCATTGTGTTTGCTAAGTTTGCTCTAGCTGCTGTATAGCTTATTGCATCCATACTGAGCTCCAAAGTGTTCATGTACGTTTATTTGTACATTATAGCGTGATAGCACATAACAATCCAATTAATCTGACCTCAACTCGCTGCGCTCTTTTCGTCGGCCTTTTGGAGCGTTGTATGACTCCCCACGTCAAGTAAAACGTAACAACCTTGCCTGATCTTGTAAGCCTATGTAGTTGTCTCAAATAAACTGAGTTAACGCTTCGAGTGAAGCAAGTACATTCGTCGGTTGTCCTGCTGGTATCCGAAGAACGCAAAGAAAACCCCCATTCTAAAAAACAACAAAAACAGCCAACTCTATTCACATAGTAATGTCACCGCTATAAAGTGATACCTTTGTCTAATATAAGCTTTTAGTTCCCTAGCGTTACAATGTAGGGGTAACATGCACCTATCAACAAGGCTTTTCGTAAACAAAAATGAATGTCAGTACTGAAGATTTTGAAATAGAAAGTGATCGTATTGCCTTACTTTATCAAGAGTTGCTCGGTGGGTTGTTAATCAGTCTAATTGCAAGTTCTGGCCTCGCGTTTGGGTTCATGGAGGAACATTCATATAGCGATAAATTGAATTGGTTTTTCGCTATGTTAAGTGTGCTTTTCTTAAGGCTAATCGATTGGTTTTATTGGAAGAAAACCAAAGGTTGCAGTGAATTTAAACGTTTTCAGATAGAGCTCTATCGATTTAGAGTGGGAAGCATATTAACCGCTGTTGTTTGGTGTTTTTACGGCGTGTATTTTTTTAATGACATGGCATTAATTGAATTCTCTACCACTATCATTATTCTTTCATCTATGGCGGGCGGGGCCAGCACAGTACTATCGGCAGATAAAATTACATCAATCAGTTATTCAGTGATTCTTCTGTTGCCTATATCACTAGTAGGTCTGAGCTCAGAACAACCCCATCATTATATTTTAGGCATGTTAGGCCTGGGGTTTTCTGGGGTAATGATTATTTCAGGTTTGAAGTCCTCTCGGTTTACTTTGCAGGCCATCAAAATAAAACATCACAATGAGAGATTGGTTCAGCATCAAGATGAACTGCTGCATAAAATAAATCAACACAATGAGATGTTAGAACAAACCGTCAGTCTACGAACCAAGGAGGTGGTTCGTATTTCCAATATAGATCCACTTACTAATTTGGCTAATAGAAAATCGTTTTCTTCCATTCTAAAAAAACTAATCGATGTAGCGAAAGCAGAAAAACAAAAGATGGCAGTGTTATTTATCGATTTAGATGGTTTTAAAACAATTAATGATCAAAATGGACATGCAACTGGCGACATAGTTTTGGCACGAGTCGCGCAACGTATCAGCGAAATAACCAAAGATAAATACCAAGTATGTCGATGGGGAGGAGACGAGTTTATCGTCGCCATGAGCAACGTATCGGTCACTCAGGCTAGTTCATTTGCCTCTGAATTGATCTCTGAAATAAAGCGCCCAATTGATTTGAGTATCAATTCAGTGGGAGTGGGCGCAACTGTTGGTATATCAATCTATCCAGAACATGCCAATACGGGTGATGATTTAATTTTGTTAGCAGATACCGCGATGTACGAACAAAAGTTAGTTAAAAACTCCAATGTGTTAGTTTTTAATGAACAAATGCGAGAGAACCTGCGCTATAAAAATAGGCTTAAAAGCGGATTGGAAAAAGCCCTTGTTGATAATCAGATTTACGTAGTGTATCAGCCAGTTATTGACGGCCAAACTAACAAAGTGACATTTTGTGAAGCATTATTGCGATGGCGTTGGGGCGATGAATCTATACCACCAGACGATTTTATACCCATTGCAGAGCAATATGGTTTTATCCATGAAATTGGCGAGTGGGTATTAAATCAAGCATGTAAAGATGCTACGCGGTGGGATATTGGTGACCAAGTCGCGATTTCCGTTAATGTGTCAGTTGCGCAAATTATGAGTGATGATTTTATAAAGGTTGTGCATAAAGCCATTACCCGCTCTGGGTTATCTCCACATCGATTGCACCTTGAGATCACAGAGTCACTGTTTGTCGAAAACATTGATAAAGTTCTCAAGGTCGTTAAGAAGCTACAAGAAATAGGAGCTAAGGTATCTATTGACGATTTTGGTACGGGGTTTTCATCCTTAGCCTTGTTGCAAAACTTGTCTGCGGATATTGTCAAAATAGACAAGTGTTTTATTGAAGCATTAGAACAAGGAGGAAAAGCGATCATTCAAGCCACTCAGCACATAGCACAAGAGTTAAATTATGATGTAGTTGCAGAAGGTGTTGAAACAATAGAACAGGTAAAAGCACTTAATTTACTCGGCATAAAAAATCTACAAGGTTACTTTTTTAGTAAACCTTTAACTTATGCCGAACTCAATAGATTTATGTTAATAACTGATACACAAAGCGCCGAAACAGACTAATCAATACCGTGAATTTCTCCACGAACCTTTACTTTATTGGTCGCACCCTTTGTATATTAATTTTTGAAGTTTTGGTGTGATTCACCCGTAATGAAGGTTTGATATTTTTAAGGAATTTACGAGATATTTTTGTTAATCAGTATATTAATGTTGACTTGGGTCTCTAACTTAGACGGTATCTTTTTGATTTATTAGCATATATTTACAGGGTTTCCCCGCAATGGAAGTGCTGTCTGTATTTTCACCAAAGTGGCACTTAAACAACCAAACGACGATTTAGGCGCAATCACGCCGCTGTTTAGGGGATAAAATATATTGGTTTATTTTCAAATTTATATTAACAGTTTAGCTCACAACAATTACAAAAACTGGTATACCAAACTTACCATTAACAAAACCATTGAAAGGGTTAAGGTTTTTTGCACAAGTTTTGGACCGTATTTGATCGCAGAGCGACTACCTATATGATTGCCCAGTATATTGGCGATCACTAATGGAACAGCAAGACCATAAAGCACTTTGCCAGCAATAACAAAGGCAACAAGGGCACCGGCATTCGATGAGAAGTTAAATAACTTGGCATTAGCGGAAGCAGAGACTAAGTCAAAACGCAATATAAAGTGTAATGCCAATATCAAGAAGCTTCCTGTACCAGGTCCAAAAAAACCATCATAAAAACCTATTGTAAATACCACAGTCGGAACGCCAAAATAGAGTTGAGCTTTACTCAAAAGTATTGGGCGGTTTGTGTGGTCTTTTTTGGGGATGAAAGATAAAAATATGCCTACGGGTAATAAGCCTAATATAATTTTTGTAACCGTTTCAGGTTCAAACAATAGGATTATTTCTGCGCCCACATAAGCTCCAACTAAGCCCGCTGGAATACCTGTTGCTATGGCTTTCCAAATAATTTTCTTGTTCTTTACAAAATTGCGAATGGCAGCGAGAGTGCCAAAGGTGCTGATCAACTTACCTTGGCCCAAAGCAACTTGTGGAGGCAAACCGGCGAGGATAAGAGAGGGCAATAAAATCAACCCTCCGCCTCCAGCTATACTGTCGATAAACCCAGCTAAAAAACAGGCTAAAATCAGTGCGCTAAGTGCCCACCAAGTCATTTCCAAACTGAAAAACTCCATAACTAGTTGTGCCTATTTGTTGTTGACCGCTCTGTCGTTGAAACTTATCTAAACGCTTTAATCAACGCTGATGTATCTAAACGTCCCATTCCGGCTTTTTGTAGCGCCTGATAATGTTGATCAACCTTTGAGGTAAAAGGCATAGATATACGGTGCTTTTCAGCTTCAGCAAGGCATATACTCAAGTCCTTATGCATCCAGTCAATGGCAAAACCAAAGTTGAATTTGTTTTCGGACATGGTTTGCAATCTATTCTCCATCTGCCAAGAACCGGCTGCGCCGTGTTTTAGGGTATCCACTACTTGTTGAATATCGAGACCGACTTTTTCAGCCAGTAGCAAGGCTTCGCTTAAACCTGATAACACACCAGAAATACATATCTGGTTGACCATTTTGCTTCGCTGTCCTTGGCCTGTAGGCCCCATTAGTTGTATTTGTTTGGCATAACTTTGAAGCAATGGGCTTACCCGTTCAAATGCAGTTTGCCGTCCCCCACACATAACAGTTAACTTGCCTGTTTCTGCTCCAGCTTGGCCGCCAGAGACGGGAGCATCAACAAAATCACAACCAACCTCTTCACAACGTGTTTTTAGCTCTAAAGCAAGCTCTGCTGATGTCGTGGTGTGATCCACTAATATTGCGCCCTTTTTCATTCCAACAAGTGCGCCATGTTCACCGTAAATCACTTCGCGTACATCTTGATCATTGCCCACGCAAACTAATACAACATCCTTGTTCTCTGCAGCCTTTTTTGGGGTGTTAGCAAAGGTACCGGCGCATACCTTGCTCCATAGTTCAGCCTTCGCCTTCGAGCGGTTAAAGACAGTTGTTGAATAGCCTGCCTTTTGCAGGTGCCCGGCCATTGGATATCCCATAGCCCCTAAGCCAATAAACGCGGTTTGAATAGTCATAACCTCTCCTTTAATCTGTGTTGGTTGAGCCCCGGAGTGAGCGTCGGTTTGAATCATTCACGAAATGACCTATGTCACCGTTTAACTCTATATTTCCCTTATGCCTCGCAGTTATTGCAGAGATGTTGTTTTTGCGAAGCTGCATCGGCTTAATGATCATTACTCTAATTGTAATAATGACATATGTCAATATGGGCTGGTTTTCTTTTTAAAAGAGTGAAGTTCATCTTGATTGAATTTACGGCCCTAGATAGATATCATAGTGTTTTATCCAAGCTTTTTACGTTATGAGCACTGTAAAATATATAGAAATAGCTAACATCATAGATTCTAGAATTGACTTAGGTCATTATGCCACGGGAAGTAAATTACCTACTCACAGAGCATTGGCAAACGAACTAGGTACAACGCCGGTGACTGTATCCAAGGCGTATCAGGTCTTAGCCAGTGCTGGTAAAATTGAGTCCTTTGTTGGACGTGGTAGTTATGTGTATGAGAATAAACAATTATCTCAAGTGATACGTTCAGGTATTGAGCAAAATGAATCTAATTTATCCATTTTGCAACCTTGTCTAACTCATAATATAAAAAGTTTACACAGCCAATTCCAAAATAGTTTTAGCCAAAATATTGATCCTAGTCTCTATGCTTATGCGGAGGGCTCAGGTTTATTAAAACATCGAGACATTTGCAGAAGTTGGGCGGTCAATTACGGTTTGGATAAGCCAGATGTTGAGCAGTTACATTTAGTCAATGGCGCTCAACATGCACTGTCTGCGCTGATTCAACTTTATACTAAACCCGAAGCTTTGATAGCAGTTGAAGCGCAAACATATCCTGGCATTTTATCCATCGCAAACTTTTTAGATCGTAGGGTCGTCGGTATTCATATGGACGAACACGGAATGCGAGCAGAAGCACTAGAACAGCAATGTATAAAAGAGCGGCCGGAATTGGTTATTGTCGTGCCATCACACCAAAACCCAACTGGTGCGACTATGTCGATAGAACGGCGAGAAGCGATAGCGAATGTCATACTAAAAAATGACGTACTGTTGGTTGAAGATGATATCTACGCTTTCTTAAATCCGACACCACTTCCGGCTATTAGTAATTTAATTCCAGACAATACTTTTCATATTAGCAGTTTATCCAAGGCTATTAGTCCTGGTATGCGCTGTGGTTTTCTGCGTTCGCCAAAACTACACGGAAAAAAACTGTCGGCGTTTTTGCGGGCAATGGTGTGGTTACCTTCTCCATTATTATTTGAAACTGCTAGTCAACTGGTAGATTCAGGACTAGCCTTTTCCTTGGCTGAGGAGCAAAAGCAGATCGCTCAAAACAGGCAACATTTAGCAAGGAGGATATTACAAAACTTTAGCTTGGCTGGGCAAGCTACAAGTTACCAACTTTGGCTCACTTTACCTAAACAATGGAATGCAGATAGTTTTTGTTTGGCGGCTAAGAATCAAGGGATGCTGGTAAGCAGTTCCACTTACTTTGGTGCCGGTACACCTACGGTGAACAATATACGTCTATCTTTGATGGCGATAGAGTCTGAAGCTCGGTTAACTCTCGCATTAGAAAATATCGCTAACTTACTCGATGCCTCTCCCACACAATATTCGCAGTTTTGATTAGTCAACCATAATTAGTAAGAAGAGTTTATCTAGAAGTTGCTCATGTTGTTGAGAGCCTATATTCACATCGACTAGGTTGACTTAAGGTGGCTCTACTCTGTATATCTAGGTCACATAACTTAGAATAGTATATTCCTAGTATTTTGAAGACAACTCATTGCGGCTTAAGTCCTACTCTTTGAATGAGGTGTCTAGCAAGTTCTTTCCTATCCATCTATTTTCGAATAAATCGCACGTTTCAATTCATTGTTGTTCTAACTTTGTATCTTTTAAGTTACTGATTCGCAATTCAATAGCAAGACATTTGACGTTGCTAAAATTGAGCATAGTTTCTTTACGGTTTCTTACAGAAGCATCCCGAAAATCAATATAGACAAAGTCACATCCTTGCAGTTTCCTTTGTTCTACAAAGTACAAACAACAAATTTAACGTCTCTGAGTTTGGCTCGGTTGAATGTGCAATGGAAAAATTACAGTGATTCAAAAGCGCTATAGAGAATAAATGTTATAGAACCTTGTAGAACGTTTTAGCGACACCCACTCTAAAAAGTAGTACGTTATTAGTTCGAGTGTCTAAATTAACTGTTTTAAGGAACATATGAGATATTTGCTGTTAGTCTTTGTTTTTGTATTGAGTTTAAGTGGCTGTAGCTCTTCAAGTTTGCCAGCAGCAGACCCAACAGAGCGTAGTGATAGTAAACAAGCTTTCGGTGAAAAGTGTGAAGATGCTAAGTATCAACTTGATAAAGCTGTTGAAGAAGGGCAAACCTCTAATCTACGAGAATTAAAGACCAACATTGAACTACATTGTGTTTGGCGCAGGAATTAGCGTGTTAGAGGTTTAAGTATCGTGTATTTGTTGGGCTAATTTCGTAGCCGACATTCAAAAATCTGATGAATACCTTTGACTATTAAATACAGAGGTCCGTTTAATTATTCTTAAAGAGTTACATATTGCCAGCATCTTTCACAAGAACAATTGGCCCAAATGTCGGGTTTAAATGTAGGACAATTCAACGTATTGAAAGCGGTCAAAAAGCCAGTTTAGAGCCCCTTACCTGTCTCGCAGCTGGCCTTGAAGTTGATGTTTCAACTTTAAACTAGGATAGATTTGTTAAGGATAGAAACTCTCTTAGCTAGAAAATTTTGCCGCTGCTGTTAAATGTTGGTTTATATTCAATTTCTTAAATACCAAGGTGATAAATACCCGGTTTGGTGTGATGAAGAGTTCTACTAAGTTAGGGTAAAACAGGCATTTCTGTTGGTACGATGGTTTAGTCGTAGCGTATGCATTTTTAGTCCTTGCAAAATAGTATGGCTAATTTGCAAGAACTAAAAATGAGATTTTATGCGGATCTTAATTAGTTAACTAGTGTGGTGCCGCCGTCAACTGGGATCACTTGCCCGGTGATGAAGGCGCCAGCCTGACTTGCTAACATAATTGCCACTCCAGCAATATCTGTTGGTTCACCCCAACGTTTCATGGGAATGGTTTGCAGTTCTTCCTCAAACGCAGCTTGGTCGGTACTTAAAAACTCAGTCATTTTTGAGTAGAAACGTCCTGGTGCAATAGCATTCACTCGAATATGAGATGACGCTAATTCTGTGGCTAAAATCCTTGTTATTTGGTGAATCGCTGATTTAGACACTGCGTAACTGAAGGTATCTAAGGCATTGCCGACAATACCTGCAATTGAGCCTATGTTAATCACAGTCGAGGTATTTTTAGCGCTGGCGTTTTTAGACAACAAAGGCGTCAATGCTTGAGTAAGGAAAAACGGACTCTTAGTATTAATATCCATTACTTTGTCCCAACCTTTTTCAGGAAACTCACCAAAAGGGGCACCCCAAGCTGTTCCTGCGTTGTTGACTAATACGTCAATATGATTTTCTCTTTTATTGATTTCACTCACTAACGTACTCAAACCTTCGGTTGTTGAAGCATCGCCAGGTAGCGCGATACACTCGCCAAATTCACTGAGTTGTGCAGCCGCATCAATACAAGCATCGGCTTTTCGGCCCGTGATATACACGCGTTTTGCTCCCGCTTCAAGAAACCCTTGTGCCATAAAAGCGCCTAAACCTCTGTAGCCACCAGTAATAACGCAAACCTTTTGTTGCATAGAAAATAAATTCTCAAACATGTCATTCTCCCCTTAAAGTATTGAGTCAATTTATCAAAGAATTGACGACTAAGCGTATTTTTTAGAGTGATGATCAATTAGTTATAAAGCTGCAGGGTAGGTTGGCCGATAAAAAATTAACTAGCGTAATTTCCGTCATACTGCGCAAATTGTCACTGGATTAATGTTAACTCTGTCAATAATTATCTTAGTTAGACTGAAATTTAAACCCTAGTTAAGCTTACCTATAGTGGTTAATGACAGTGTTTAATGACCAAGCAATTAGTCAAATCTATTTCATTGACTAGAATTGTTAACAATACAAGGTGGTATGTGGGTCATTTCCTAATTGTGAGATGCTATTGAAATCATGTTGAGAGATCATCTTGAAATGGCGCGCCAATTGACTTTAATCAGGACGTTTATCGTCACTCTTTAGCTGACATTACTATCATAACCCGAATCCAATCGGCCTAATAAAATAAATTGTTCAAAGGACACATACACTATGCCAACTCTGTTTAGCTCGATACGGATCAGAATGATGTTTGGTTATGCTGCCATTTTGATGGTAACCCTAATCGCTGCAGTAATTCTGACTAGCAGTAGCAAATTTGTGCAAGGTAAAGTCGCAAGTTTTATGCAACAAACTCTGCCAGCACTGAATAACATTAATGTTTTGCACTCAACGTCAAAAGAGCTAGTACTCAAAGGGTATTCACTGTACGGCACCACTTTGTCTCCTAAACAATTTCAAGTTGACAGACAGCAGTTGCAACAAAAGCTAGATAACGCCAATACATTATTAGCGAAATCGTTGTCTACAGGTCAGTTAGACAACAATATTGATAAGGTTAAAGACTCCTTAAACAATTTGTATATAGTCATGAATCAATCAGGGGTAGATTGGGATTTGGCACGTGATCATCTCGCCACGCTAGATCAACAAGCAGTCCAGTTAACTCAAGAGTTAGATAAGCTTAGAGACGTTATCGCTACTGAAACAGGCAATAGCGTTGATGCAATTGACATGCAACTCGATAGAGGGTTTGTGATCGTTATGGTTTTGGTATCGGTACTTATCTTAGTGGCGGTTGGCGCCTTTTGGATATCAAAAAAGCAAATTGCCGAACCCATAGTGTCGTTGGCCCAGCAGCTAGACATAATTTCGAGCCATAGGGACTTAACCAAAACGATACCTAAACACACAACCACAGAAGTTAGCAGTATGGCAGGCAGCATCAATGGTTTGCTTAGAATGTTTCAATCGGGAATGGCTGATGTAAACCAAGCAATTACGAGTATTGACGAGTCTGTTAAACAATTAGGAAGTAGCACCCAGCGCTCTGGAAAAACAGTTGTAAAACTACAAACCGACATTGAAAGTTTAGTGCAAGTAATGGCAAGGCTTGAGCAGGACATGCAGCATAGCTTAGAGTTTTCAGAGTCGGCTGCTGGTGACGCAGAACAAGGCGCCGATAGTATGGCCGAAGGACAACAAAAGGTAGAAGAAACCGCAGCTAGCATAGGTGAGCTATCAGACGACATAGAAGTCAGTGCTGAAAAATTACTGACCTTACAGTCAGCGGGAAATCAAGTATCGAATGTGGTTAAAACCATAGCAGAGATTGCCTCTCAAACTAATTTATTAGCCTTAAACGCCGCTATTGAAGCAGCTAGGGCGGGGGAATCAGGCAGAGGTTTTGCGGTGGTAGCGGATGAAGTCAGAACCTTAGCTATTCGTACCCAGCAATCCACCGATGAAATTAATACCTTGTTAGCCAACATAGTCGGCTCTATTGAAACCGCTGTTGCCAATATGGATTCCAATCAGGATAAGGCCAAAAAATCTGTGGACTTAGCGAATGAGTTGGTCGAAACCCTTCAGACAGGACGCAATCGAATACTGTCTCTGGTGAAAGTGAGTAATGATGCCGCACGATTAGCTGCTAACTCTAAAGACATTTCTATTGAAGTACGCAATCAAGTCCAAGCATTCAAGCACCTTGGAGAAGACGTTTCACAAGGTAACGAAAGTAATACTAAAGCTGCAGGTTCGTTGTCGCAGCTGGCAACTAGCCTGACTAAAACGCTGGCACAATTTAAACTCTAGTTAATAGACAGTTGCAATTATAAATTTCGTAAAAAGAATGGGTAGGGACGTTTTGTGAATTAAAGTTGCCCAAAGTATCTTGCTGTTTGTGAACTAACACGCTGTGGTCTAAGGTTACTTGTGGTATTCGCCTCTGGCACTAGTGTTTAACGGTTATTTGAGAGGAAAATATCATGGACATAAAGAAGAAACTTATACTTGCATGTTCGGCATTGGCTATTGTGCCATTATTGTGTGCGTCAATAGTGCTTGGTTATTTAGCTGTCGGTAAGTCTTCTGAAGCTATCGAGGAAGCGGCAAGTCGGCAATTAACGTCCTTGAGTAATATTAAAAAAGTCCAAATTGAGAGCTATTTTAACAATATCAAAAGCCAAGTATTGTCACTTTCTAAGAGTACTATGGTTGTTGACGCGATGAGCCAATTTAAGGTTGGTTTTGATAAAATTGGGCAAAGAAACAACCTAGACCAAATGCGAAACTCATTGGCTGAGTATTATAATAATCAATTTGAAGTTGAATATAAGCGTTTAAACAATGGCGTGTCTGCCAATCCAAGACAACTTTTGAATCAAATCGATGCTGATTCAATAGCGCTGCAATATCATTATATCCAGGCCAATGAGTACCCATTGGGGAACAAACACAAATTAGATGTTGCCAATGATGGTTCGTACTACAGTGAAGTGCACAGTCGTTACCATCCGCCAATTAGAAGTTTTCTTGAAGAATTCGGTTTTTACGATATTTTTCTAGTTGACAATGAAACTGGGGATATCATTTATTCAGTATTTAAAGAAATGGACTACAGCACCTCATTACTCGATGGACCCTATGCCAATACCGGTATAGGTGAAGCGTTTAGAGCCGTTTATCAATCCAATGAAATCGACCGAGTAGAATTGACCGATTTTTCTTCTTATTTGCCATCTTACGAATCCCCAGCCTCATTTATCGCTACGCCTATTTTTAAAAATAATAAAAATATTGGGGTGCTAATTTTTCAGATGCCTATTGGGCGTATCAACGCAGTGATGACGAGTAATGGAAAATGGCAAGACGTAGGCATGGGCTTATCGGGAGAAACGTATTTAGTGGGTGAAGATAAAACATTAAGAAGCCAGAGTCGATTTCTTATTGAAGACAAATCTGCATACCTAAGTGCGTTAAAAAATGCCGGTGTGAAATCCAGTGTAATTAATGCGATTGAGAGTAAGAACACCTCTATTGGATTGCAAAAAGTAGATAACTCTTCAGTATCGCAAGCTCTTAACGGAAATAGTGGGTACCATATTATTCAAGATTATCGTGATATCTCAGTATTATCTGCGTTTGCCCCGGTCAATATACTGGGTAAAACATGGGGAATAATAGCTGAAATTGATGAACAAGAAGCTTTCCATGCTAAAGATGAATTAGCGAGCAGCATTCTGGCGACTACTTTGACAATTGGTTTAATTATCGCCGTTATTGCACTTGCAATAGGCGGTTTAGTTGCACTCAGTATCACACGCCCAATAATAGCGTTAAGCACGGTTTTGACCGATGTTGAACGGAACAATAATCTAACCTTACGTAGTACTCATCAGTCAAATGATGAAATTGGTATGATGGCCGCTGCATTCAACAGTATGCTAGAGAAATTTCAAACATTAATTCAACAAGTTAGTCATTCTTCGATTCAACTCGCCAGTGCAACCGAAGAAGTTTCTGTTGTAGCAAGTGATAGTTCCCGAAATATTAAGAATCAAGTCGCTGAGACCGATCAAGTAGCCACTGCAATGAATGAAATGTCGGCGACTGTTCATGAAGTCGCTATGAATGCAAACGCGGCGTCTAGCGCGGCCCATAAAGCCAATGAAGAAACCAATGAAGGCAAAAGTTTAGTACAAATTGCTGCAAACACTATCCAGAAGTTAGCCAATGATATTGATGGAGCGACAGTCGCAGTGCGTGAACTTGAATCTCACAGTGACAACATTGGTAGTGTATTGGACGTGATCAAAAGCATTGCAGATCAAACTAATCTTTTGGCTTTGAATGCCGCGATAGAAGCGGCTCGGGCAGGAGAGCAAGGGCGTGGTTTTGCTGTAGTTGCTGATGAAGTACGTACTCTTGCAAGCCGAACTCAAGTCTCTACCAAAGAAATACAAGAGATGATTGAAAAACTTCAAACAGGTTCAAAACAAGCTGTTTATGTAATGGAACAGGGGCAAATTCAGGCTCAAACTGGTGCCGTACAGGCTTCTGAGGCGGCGCAGTCATTACTGAAAATTACAACTGCAGTGCAAACGATTAATGACATGAACATGCAAATAGCAAGTGCCGCTGAAGAGCAAAGCGTTGTAGCTGAAGAAATGAACAGCAACATAACTAATATTAACGCAGCATCTGAACAAGTAGCCGATGGCGCAATACAAACGACTTCAGCAAGTGAAGAGCTTGCTCGCTTAGCAAGTGGACTTCAGGAGTTGATAGCACAATTCAAAGTTTGAAAACCGTTACCGTTCTGGAAAATCAGACTTAGTTAGCAAGTAAACCTAATTTGCCAAACCTCTTAACCCTAATCTTAAGTTAGTTGCGCAGAAAACCAATAATGATGAGAATTTTGATTGCACGTGTAAAAACGAAAATGGACAATGGCCGATAAACAAAATAGGGTAAGCCTAAATAGTATTAGTCATTAGATAAAATCAGCAATTATAAAAAGGTCGTTTTGAAAAATAGCTACGCTCCAGGGAAACACTTGTTATTAGATTTATACCAAGCCAGCAATCTTAGCGACGAAACTGTGATTGAAGATGCATTGGTGAGTGCTGCAGAAGCGTGTGGTGCTAAGGTATTGCAAAAAAGGCTCCACAGTTTCGGTGAAAATCAAGGCATTACTGGTATGTTGTTGCTGGCAGAATCACACATCAGTATTCATACTTGGCCTGAAAGTGGCTTTGCCGCTATAGATATTTTCATGTGTGGCAGTTGTAATCCTGATTTAGCCATTGTTCCAATAAAGCAACATTTACGTCCTAAGACTATTGAAGTGCGAGAGTTTGAACGTGGAATGTCATTAGATAAAGCCACCTCACAAAATAAGTCTATTTGACATGGCAGATCAGCAACCAACATTGGCTCCAATCGCGAAACAAAAACAATCCATTACTTTGATTTATGCCGCATTTATTGCTGGCTTGTGTTCGATTATTTACGAACTACTCATCGCCACAACTGTGTCTTATTTCATGGGAGACAGTGTAAAATTCTTTTCACTTACTATTGGGTTATATATGGCCGCAATGGGCAGTGGGTCTTATGTTTCTAAATATATCACTGACAAATTACTGCAACGCTTTGTGATTGCCGAAATCCTGCTCGGGGTGATTGGTGGAGTCAGTATTCCATTGTTGTACTTTACTTACACAACCACCGCATTGTTCTACCCGACATATGTCGTACTTACACTAAGTATTGGATTCTTAATTGGCCTTGAAATTCCTTTTTTAACTAGATTAATGGAAGATTATCAATCACTTAAATCCAATATAGCAAACATACTGTCTTTTGATTATCTGGGGGCCTTGATAGCGACATTGGCATTTCCGTTTTTTTTATTGCCGGTCATGGGTATCTATCAATCTTCATTACTATTTGGACTGATCAATATGTCGATTGCAGCTGTGGTGTTGATTTCATTTAAAAGCTCCCTCGGAAAAACCGGCAGAAGATTGCAGTGGTTAACAGTAGCGATGAGTGTTGTCGTGTTATTTATGTTGCTGTTTTCTAGCCAAGCACTGAAACAATGGGACCAAATGCTCTATAACGGGCGCATTGTGCATAGTGAACAAACCCCCTATCAAAAGATAACCTTAACCAAAAGCAAAGACGATTTGCGTCTTTACTTAAATGGCGTTCTGCAGTTTTCATCTGTTGATGAATATCGATACCATGAATCATTGGTAATGGTGCCCATGACCTACGCTGATAAATCGATCAATCGAGTATTAGTGTTAGGAGCAGGTGACGGTCTAGCGGTGAGAGAGCTGCTAAAATATCCAGAAATTCAACAAATTGTGTTGGTGGATTTAGACTCACGAATGACTGAATTAGCATCCAGTAACGGGCACTTGGTTGGGATTAATTTGGCAAGTCTTTCGCATCAAAAAGTGCAGGTAGTGATTGATGACGCTTTTGTGTTTCTCGAGAAAAATCAGCATCGTTTTGATCTTATTATTAACGATTTACCCGATCCGAACAGCATTGCACTTTCACGTTTATACAGTAAACAGTATTATCAATTAGCCAAACAAAACTTAACCTCTGATGGCCTAATGGTGACGCAAGCAACTAGCCCGTTTTTTGTTAAACCCGCATTTTGGAGCATTGCAAAAACAATAAAAGCGGCTGGTTTTACTTATACCTATCCGTACCACACGAATGTGCCGTCTTTTGGGGACTGGGGCTTTGTGTTAAGCGCACTGCAACCAATCGATTTAACGCCTAGACGTTCCTTAGAAGCGAGTCTGTTTTTAAACGAAGAGTCGATGTCATCTATGTTTGTGTTTGCAAAAGACCTGCAAGAAATCGCGGTTGAAGTGAATCAAATAGATAAGCCCGTCGTTCTTGATTATTACCTAAACAGTTGGCGTTATTTTAGTGATTAGTCAGACCACTTTAGTGCCTAGAATAATATGTTGTACATTATTCAATAACAGCCAATCCCTTTGAGTTGTTGCGTAATTCAAAATTTACAATTCCAGAAAGTATCGACTTTTGTTTCGCCGTAGTAAATTTGCTTATTGTTCTAATGGTTGGCAACATATTTTGGTCTCACCCTAGCTTCTCGGTTTGTGCTGATAGCTAATTTAGCCAATAGGAAAATATGAAATTACTCACGCCAAAAACACTGGCCTTCGATAGCTGGATCCGTAGTGAATTTGTACAACTCAATGATGAGTTGGAAAGCCTGTATTTTAAACAAGAAGATAAATCAAATGTTGCAGGTATTGGCGACGAGATCAAGCAGGCACTTGAAAGACAAGGCCGAGAGTTGATTGTAGAGTTATTAGCAGAAGGTAATACCGATCAGGGATTCGACAATGCCTTTGATCTTTTAGGAAACGTGGGCCTTTATATGGCGGCATGTCGGCGCCATGAAATTACTGAACCGAGTCGTGAGACTCATTCTCCTCTAGTTGAAGCGTCTGCCTTGGCCATGCATATTGGCGCGTCAATAGGCGTCACTCCTCGTTTTGCCACTGCACATTTAACCACTCACAATAGTGCCAAAAATGGTGTGTATAAGCGCTTTACAAGCCTTGTAGATGAGAAAATATTTGTTGATCATAATACTCGGGGAATTTTGGCCTATAAACGTGCAGCTGACGCGCTGCTAAAAATTCAACCATTAGGGATTTCACACCCCATTTGCCATGACTTATTGGTGACTTGTCAAAAAGCTTTACAAGATGTGATTGATTCCAATGCTATCTTGTTTGAACGTTTAGATGCGACACGTTTTTTCTATTGTGTTCGACCTTATTACAAACCCTACCGAGTAGGCAGTCAGATTTTTAGGGGAGCAAACGCAGGGGATTTTGCGGGCATTAATGTTATCGATATGCAGTTAGGTTTGTGTATGGCTAACGATCCTAATTATTCTCAGCTCTTGGTTGATAAGTTTCTTTACATGATGCCAGAAGACCAAGCCATTTTGAGAGATTGCATGCGCCGCGAAAGTTTAATGAATGATTTTCTTAATGCTAAAAAGTTTGCCGACCAAGATTGGTATCAGGCTAATTTAAAACAATTTATAGACGCCTGTGCTTTACACGGCGAAACTGCAAATCAGCATCATGAGCAACTGGTTAGTAAATATATTACTGTGCCTTCGAATGATCTCTCAGAAACACATTTGAACACGGTAACCGCCAGTGGACCTCCTTTGGCCGCATTGTTAAGTGGCTTAGAAAAGCTAAAAGACAAACGGATGGCAAATGAGCGCAGCGATATTCTGACGCGTTTTGAAGATCTTAATACCCTCAAGGCCAGCCTAAATGACATTTAATATCGCTTCTCATGGCTATAAGGATGATTTCTGTTTGCCTGAACAAGGTAGCTATTTACTCAGTCATTCGGTTGGGCGACCACTGAAAAGTGCACAACAAGCTTTTTCAGAAGATTTTTTTAACCCTTGGCAAGAGGATAACGCTGAGCCTTGGCAACATTGGCTTAAAAGCATAGAGTTGTTTCAGTCAGCGTTAGGACAACTCTTCAACCATAGTCCTGAATGTTTTTGCCCCCAGGTCAATTTATCCAGTGCATTATGTAAATTGGTGATGTCACACCCTAGGTTGACTAAACCATCAGCAAAGATACTGATGAGCGAACTCGACTTTCCAAGTATGGGATATGCTTTACGTCAGGCATTACCACAGTGCCAATTTGTGTTTATTCCTAACGAGTTAGATATTACCAGTCTAGAGGTGTGGAATAGACATTTGAGTGAAGAATTGGATTTAGTGTTTATTAGTCAGGTGTATTCAAATTCTGGTCAACAAGCGCCGGTGAATTCTGTCGTTGCAGCCACCAAACAGCTAGGGGTTTTATCTGTAGTCGATGTCGCGCAATCGGCGGGTTTACTAGCTTTGGATCTTACCGAGACCGAGCCCGATTTTATGGTAGGTTCTTCGGTAAAGTGGCTGTGTTCAGGCCCAGGTGCGGCGTATCTGTGGGTACACCCCAAGCAAATTGCAGATTGTGAGCCGAAAGATGTAGGATGGTTTTCCCACGAAAACCCCTTTGAATTTGATATACATCAGTTTCGTTATCATCACGGTGTGTTGCGCTTTTGGGGAGGTACCCCATCAGTGGCACCGTTTGTCTTAGCCGCTCACAGTATTCACTATATCAATCGGCTTCCGATAGGTCTGATAAGACAACATAATTTAAGGCTTTTATCTATGCTGCATAATGCGTTTGCGGCACAAATTGTCTCCCCTAAAGAACCAAGTCAATGTAGTGGTACAGCAATATTGCAGTTTGGTGATGGGCAAAATAGGGTGATTGAAGCCTTAAAAGCGGCGAAAATTTCTGTGGATGTGCGCAGTTTAGGGATCCGTGTTTCGCCACATATATATAATGATGAAGCGGATATTGAACAATTAATAGCGGTGATCCACAACGCTGCCTAATTTGTCTAGGGGAAAAGCTGTACTATGCCGCTTTTCCCGTTCCAGTCACCGACTATCCAAATTTGTTCAAAGGGATGGGCATCGGGCACAGTAATATGCTGTTGCAAAGCTTGGATCTGTGTTTTACTCCATGCTGGGTGGGCATTGCGGATCACTAACCAAACTCGTTTGGTTTTGTAGTGTTTTAAGGATTTGTTTAGCAATATACGGTTTAGGGCAGTTAATAGCCGGGATTTTGGAGCGGTGTTTCTTTCTAATTCTTGTAATTCCAAACGAGTTTTGTCGCTTAATTCTCGATTCAATATTTGTTTGGCTTCTAATTCACTTCCGTATAGATGAGCGACCTCTATATCTAAACGTTCCCCTTCGAATCGGCAAGATACATCTGGCTTCGAAGGGCGATTATGCCATAGATGACGGATTACCTTACCTGTTTCATGTTCATACCAGCGCATAAACAATTTTGCAGCTTGATGCTCCAACTCAACTTTCTCTTGTTCACTGCTACTCAGTCTAGAAACCACTAAATGCCCTCATCAATCACTCCCCACTACATGTAAAAACTGGTAATTAAATGGGTTTATTGAGCCCTTTATTTCGATTTTGTTCAAGTCCGAATCTCAGGTTCAGGTGTTTAGTTTTGGCCTTGTGCCGCATTGTGGCGATTATTGTTTATGAAAAACATTTTGATTGTGTGTTTTGACCATGGAAAAAACACTTTTTCTAAAATTGGACAGTTTAGCCATATTTTACAGGTGTGTTGCTGGGTAATATTTGCACAATGACAAGTGAGAATTTCACTGGTTTCCCAAAAATAATGGTCAAGGAGTTGCAGTATATGAAACTATTTAACGTAAAGTTATGGATATGCCTTACACAGTTGTTGTTTTTGCCCCAGTCTATGGCGGGTTTAATTGGCCCGGGTGACTGGAATGGCGATAATATTAACGGATTCTTAAATAGTAACCTGTTTCCAGGCATTGAAACCTCAGTATCAAGTTTGGACTTCAATGGGCAGTGGATGTATACCGCTATTGGGCGAGAGTCGGGCAACACCAATGACATCGATAAAACAGCCAACGCTGGCTTAGGTGCGTTAGATACATCATTGTCATTTTCTACCGCTAATTCTAGTAATTGGGGGGCTTGGGATACCGTTGACTTTGATATCGAAAATTTGTTTTTTGAAGATTCAAACGGTCCGTGGAATATTGGGCTGGACACATTTGGCAGCATTAATGATCCGGGGTTTAAACTATTTCGTTTAACCCAAGACACCACTCTTACTTATTTATCAGGTAATTCCAGCCTAGAACTTTTTGTTGGAGATATTATTGTTGGTTTTAACGACAACCATTTGAGTCATTCGGACGCCGATTACGACGATATTATTGTGGCGATGCGAGCAACGCCTGTTCCTGCTCCCGGCAGTTTAACCTTATTTGCGTTAGGTGTATTTGGTTTGATGTTTATACGACGCAAATCAATCTAATCTCTATTCTAATTCATTCGTTTTTATAGTGACCTACTGCCTGCGTTTATTGCAGGTTTTTTTGAATGAATCAGTCACGATTTTTCTCTCTTTTGCATTTTAGTCATGTTCTTCGTGCTACCAAGCTGCTGCAATTTCCCTTGGGTTAACTTTTGTACCAAGTGCAATTAAACCCTCACAAATGATAGCCCTTGAGCAAAACGTTAAGATTTTCTATGACGGTACAGAATAAATCCTAAAAGCTGCAAGACATATTGCTCGTAGAAATTGACGTTGATGGGTTTAATGAACAAATGCTGTTACGACTCTGTGATAACAAAAAGCGTTAAATATACTAAAACATATTCTTTGCGGCTTGTAGGGATATATCAGTCATATTGATGGTGTCGCTTATTTTTTTGATTATAATATGACCCCTAAATTTGTAGTGTTGCGGAAACTTGGCTTTATGATGTCTATCACCTCTGGTTTTTCTCTTACCCGTTTAGAACGAAAAATGCACAATGCAAGCTGTTATGAAGACTGGAAAGCGGCTGCTCTAGAGCACGACCTTAAGTCTGGATTTGAAGCCTGGAAAAGCAAAGAAGAGTCGAAGAGCTACGATTATGTGAATATACGCACCAGAATTGAAGCCCTCAAAGAGTTTCGACGCCAGCAAGATGATATTGGATTATTGTTTGCACTCAATGAAGGCATCCACGGTAATCAAGGTGGAATGGGCAAGTCAGTTCTCTACGAAAAGGCAAAATTTGGTACCAAACATCTTATTGAAGAATATGTAGACGAAATTGTGAGCGCTCTAGAGCATATTTCTAACATTCCAGAAACCAATGAGATTACGAAAGAAGACAAGCTAGATTTCTTTGAACGCGCCAGCCATTGTTTCGGGCGTTCTGCTTTGATGTTAAGCGGTGCCGGCTCCCTAGGACACTTTCACAGAGGCGTGATAAAAACTTTATTTGAACATAAAGTATTGCCTAGTGTTATTTCTGGTTCAAGCGCAGGTGCGGTATCTGCTGCTATTCTAGGTACCTATACAGATGATGAATTGCCAACAATATTATACGCAAACAAAATGTTGGACCCGCAGCAAGATGAGATTGATCATCGACCTAAGAGCTTAATTCGTAAACAATCTGATTCGACCGCATTGAAAACCATGTTAGAAGCTATTCTACCTGATATGACGTTTCAAGAAGCCTACGAAAAAACTGGCCGCATGATAAGCATTACTATCGCGCCTTTTGAAGAGCACCAAACTTCTCGGTTAATGAACGCTATCACGTCTCCCAATGTGTATATAAGGACTGCGGTTATGGCATCTTGTGCCGTGCCAGGAGTCTATCCACCTGTGATGTTGATGGCAAAAAATGTATACGGAGAAGCTCAGCCGCATTTACCAGATAGACGTTGGGTTGATGGGGCGGTAACTGATGATTTGCCGGCTAAACGGCTCGCTAGGCTCTACGGGGTGAATCATTACATTGTTAGTCAGGCAAATCCTTTGGCGTTGGCAATTATGAAAGGCGAGCAATATATGCCTGTCTCAGACGGAGTTAAAAAAGTGTTCCGTTTGTCGACCCACGAAATGTTAAAAAGCGGCGAGAAATTTAGTCGTCGCTACTTACGTAAAATTCCAGAGGCAGGTAGAGCTATGAATATGTTTTATTCAGTCATGGCTCAAGATTATAAGGGTGACGTAAATATTGCGCCCAACTTTAATTTTATCGATCCGCAAAAACTACTTGGGCAGCTCACGTCTACAGAAATTCAGGAGCTGATTTTTGAAGGGGAACGTTCAACATGGCCGCAACTAGAACAAATTAAAGTCTGTTCCAAAATTGGCAATAAATTAGATGAAATATTAGATACACACAGCGACCATAATATTAAGCGTATGTATAAAAAGCGCAATTGATAACGGGGTTGCGCTATTTTGAGTGTGTGTGTTTAGATGCCTGAAAGAAGATTAGCAGACTCGTATACGCTTAACATGTTAACTATCCCAAGTGAGCTTGACTAACGTTGTTATGATTTTAAAGACGGGGCAATTTGCCTAATGCCGATCAGTTGAGAGAACTTTTAATACTCGATTGATAAATTATTGATGTAAAAACAATAAGAGTGGATTCCGGCTAAAAGACTGCCGGAAAGACGAAGGTTAGGGATGGCAATAAAGACTGCCGGAATAGCGGTAACCCCACG
>NZ_JAHKQO010000016.1 GCF_018861065.1 Paraglaciecola arctica | reverse complement strand
AAAAATGCCTAAGGGTGACCTAAAGTCGCCAGAAAAAGACGGTAAAACTGTACTAGCCTGGGCCTCTGAAAATGGCTTAGATGCTTCTCCTATCGTGGCTGCATTAAACGACAGAATATAAGCTTAAAAGAATTGTTCTAGAACGAACTAAACGTTCAACATGGAAGGTGAGCAGCTTATCATGCTTGCCTTTAAAAATGGCCTCTTTTGAGGCCGTTTTTTTATCTAAAAACAACTTTGTATTTAGCAGGCTGGAAATACAAGAATAAAACGCCTACTCAATGATCTACTGAATTAACTCGCCTCTATGCTTTTGCGATTACTTTATTTATTCAAATTTCGTAGCGTTAATCTTCGAATAGTTTGAGACGGAGAAATTTTCTTATTCTTCTTCACTTTCGGCAGTATTCAATAAATTTCCAGCTAATTTTTTGTTACTTTGAACGCCAAGTTTACGGAACTGTTCAACTTGTCGTACTAGGTTACCTTTACCGGTAGATAACTTATTCATAGCGCCTTCATAGCTTTTTTGACTAGAATCTATGGCTTTTCCTACTTTTTCCATATCCACCATAAATCCATGAAACTTGTCATATAATTTCGCCGCATTATCGGCAATTTTTTGAGCGTTTTGATTTTGATATTCATATTGCCAGATATTATTAATGGTACGCAGGGCCACCAACAGATTCGTTGGACTAACCAACATGATATTGTTATCAAAAGCCAATTTCATCAATTCTGGGGCTTGATCAGCGGCAAGCAAAAATGCCGATTCAATGGGTATAAACATCAACACATAATCTAAAGTACGAATACCTTTCAAGTTCTGATAGTCTTTTTTGCCTAGCTCTTTTATATGACTGCGCAATGAGTTTATGTGTTCTTTTAGATGCACAACACGTGCTAACTCATCGTCATGCTCATTAAAATAACGTTCATAGGCGGCCAGTGACACTTTGGAATCGATCACTATATCTTTATCGTTTGGTAAATGAACAACCACATCAGGTTGAAAACTCTTGCCCTGTTCATTTTTTAAGGCAACTTGGGTGTCAAACTCATGTCCTTCCCGCAGTCCAGACTCTTTCAATACGCGTTCTAAAACCACCTCTCCCCAGTTTCCTTGGATTTTATTGTCACCTTTTAAAGCCTTAGTCAAAGCGGCTGCATCATGAGTAATTTGCTGATTTAACTCCTTTAACCCTAAGATTTCAGTTTTTAGCGATGCCCGATCTTGCCCTTCTTTTACATATTGCTCTGTGACTTGCTTTTTGAAACCTTCTATTTGTTCTTTTAACGGTAATAATATTGAGTCCAAACCTGCTTTGCTAGTTTGACTAAATTTCTGCTGTTTCTGTTCAAAAATTTTATTAGCAAGGTTCTCGAATTGCACTTGTAAACGTTTTTCAGCGGCCTCGAGTAATTGTAATTTATCTTCACTGGCAAGTTGTTGCTGTTCGAAACTTGCTGATTGTGACTCTAATTGAGTACGCAATTCACTCGCCTGTCTGTTACTTTGTTGGTGCTGCTGCTGCCAGTAGTTTTTCTCTGTTTCTAATTCAGCAATTCTTTGTACTCTTTGAGTCAATTGTCCTAATTTATTTTGGGTGAGCAATTGTTCTTGCTGGGCGCTTCGCTGCTCAGAAACAAACGTCTTTATCTCTAAGTCTTGTTGCGCAAGTTGATCTCTTAATTGAGTTTCTTGTTGAGCTGCGAGTAAACCAGTCTGAACGATAGTGTTCTGAGCCCGTTTATTGATGACAAAACCAATAATCAAGGCCCCGAGCAAAGCTCCCAGTAAGAATAAACCGGCAAAAACAGATAGCAATATAGGGTCGTTAAACTGACTCATAGTGGTAGTTTCTACTATTGATGTAACCAAGGTTACTTATGAATAAAAAAGGCGGTAAATTAACCCTGTAATTTACCGCCTCAATTGACTAAGAAATATTTACTTTTCCATTTCAGCTATTTTAATTTTCCAAATTGCTGGGCCTGTTTCGTGAGCATTGGACCCTGTGCTGTCTACTGCAACTGTCACTGGCATATCAACCACGTCAAACTCATAGATAGCTTCCATTCCTAAATCTTCGAAGGCCACTACTCGCGCCTTCTTAATCGCTTTAGATACCAAATACGCTGCACCACCCACAGCCATCAAATACACTGACTTATGTTTAGCTATGCTTTCCACTGTAGCAGGACCACGTTCAGCTTTACCTATCATGCCAATAATGCCGGTTTGGTCTAACATCATATCGGTAAATTTATCCATTCGTGTCGCGGTTGTGGGTCCCGCTGGTCCCACAGCTTCATCACCTACTGCGTCAACTGGGCCTACGTAATAAATAAATTTATTATCAAAATCTACTCCTTCGGGTAAACCTTCGCCATTCGCTAACATTGTTTGAATGCGTTTATGCGCAGCATCACGTCCAGTTAACATTTTACCTGACAACAATACGGTTTCGCCTACTTTCCATTCTTGAATATCTTCTTTGGTCACAGTGTTCAAATCAACTCGACGAGTTCCTGCGCCCACTTCCCAAGTTACTTTTGGCCAATCTTCTAATTTAGGTGGAGTAAATTCAGCCGGTCCAGAACCATCTAAATGAAAATGTGCGTGTCGAGTAGCGGCACAATTAGGGATCATAGCGACAGGTTTTGACGCGGCATGGGTTGGCACAGATTTAATTTTGATATCAACGACTGTAGTTAATCCACCTAACCCTTGAGCTCCAATACCTAAGTCATTGACTTTTTTAAATATATCTAAACGCAGTTTTTCTTCTGTAGTCTCTGCACCTCGGTCCATTAATTCTTGTATATCAACAGGATCCATTAAACTTTCTTTGGCTAAAACCGCGGCTTTTTCGGCCGTACCACCAATACCTATACCCAACATTCCTGGCGGACACCAACCCGCCCCCATAGTAGGTAAAGTTTTGACTACCCAGTCGGCTATGTCATCACTAGGATTTAACATTACCATTTTAGATTTATTCTCAGACCCGCCTCCCTTAGCAGCAATCATGACTTCGATTTCGTTTCCAGAAACAGTATCAATGTGTACAACCGCTGGCGTGTTATCTTTAGTATTGATTCTTTTACCTGCAGGATCGGCGACAATTGACGCGCGTAATGGATTGTCAGGACTAAGGTACGCACGTCGCGTACCCTCATCGACCATTTGTTGTACAGTCAAATCGGTTTTATCCCATTGCACCGCCATCCCAATTTTCACAAAACACGTGACTATTCCCGTGTCTTGACACAAAGGTCGTTTCCCTTCTGCAGACATTCGCGAATTGATAAGGATCTGCGCCATGGCGTCTTTTGCCGCCTGACTTTGCTCTTTGTTATAAGCCTTTTCGACTGCTTTAATATAATCAAGGGGATGATAATAAGAAATAAACTGCAAAGACTCTTCAATACTATCTATAAAATCTTGCTGACGAATAACTGCCATGATTGCCTCTTAAATTTTTTGGGTTAAGTTTTTACTATTAGATATGATAACCTGAACACGAAATTTGCTCCACGACAATTCGGCAGCACTATTGGACCCCCATCAAGTAATTTTTAAGGTATACAGAACTCGTCACCATGAACAACCGCAAATACCCGTTAATAGTTTGCCCCCTTAATTTACCTAGTCACTATTCAATGGCAGACATTTTTTGCCACTATGCAGATCAAGCGTGGTCGATGTTTTTAGATTCTGCTAACAGTCAACACAAAGATGGTCGCTATGACATAATGGTCTCCTCTCCTATTGCCACTGTAACCACTAAAGGCAATGTCAGTTATGTGTGGAACCAGATAACCAATCAAAATCAAGAAAAATCCGACAACCCCTTAACATTAGTTGAAAATTTGCTCGAACAAATTATGCCAAGCACTCAAGTTGTCGGTGGTGACAATACTGATTTACCCTTTATGGTAGGTGCCCTTGGTTTGTTTGGTTATGACTTAGGTAAACGTTTCGAACGTTTACCTAATAACAATGCAGATGAATATTCCACTCCCGACTTAGCAGTGGGAATTTATGGATGGAGCATCATAAAAGACAATTTGAGTCAGCAGTTTTATTTATGTTATCTGGACAATTACCCTCATCCATCAAGCCAAGATATCCAACAACTAACTGCAACTAAACTCCCGTCGACCTCGTTTAATTTAAGTACTCGTTGGCAAGCTAATATGAGCCAACAAGAGTACACCTATAAACTGTCAAAAATATTGTCTTACTTAAATGCTGGAGATTGTTACCAAATAAACTTAGCACAACGTTTTTCAGCCGACTATAGTGGCGATGAGTGGCGCGCCTACCAAGATTTAAGAGTCGCAAATCAGGCTCCTTTCTCTGCATTTTTACGTTTTAAAAATGGCGCGGTGATGAGCATATCACCCGAACGATTCTTATCTGTAAAAGACCGCAAGGTGCAAACCAAACCAATAAAAGGGACCAGACCCCGTTGTGATAATGACGAAGACGATCAACTACAAATTTCAGCATTACTTAGTTCTGAAAAAGATCGTGCTGAAAACTTGATGATTGTTGATCTTTTGCGTAACGACTTAAGTAAACATTGTCAGCCTGGTAGTGTTGATGTTCCTGATTTATTTACGTTAGAAAGTTTTGCGGCAGTTCATCATCTGGTCAGTACAGTCACGGGGACGCTTAAAAACAGCAGCAGCCCTATGGACCTATTGCAAGGCGCTTTTCCGGGTGGTTCCATTACTGGCGCCCCCAAAATACGTGCAATGGAGATTATCGATGAGTTGGAGCCTAACAAACGCAATGTTTATTGTGGAAGCATTGGTTATCTAGGGGTATTTGGCGACATGGATACCAACATTTGTATACGTACATTGTTGTGTGAAAGTGATAAAGAAGCACCTACTATTCATTGCTGGGCAGGTGGAGGTATAGTATTAGATTCGGACGCTAAAGAGGAGTACCAAGAGAGCTTGGACAAAGTATCAAAAATACTACCTATATTGACTCAACAGTCTTTATTGAAGAAACACGGATGATGATATATGAATAAAGCGCAATTTATCACCCGTTTTCATCATGCCAAACAGGTCAACTCAGAGGCTGACTTCCCTCTTAGAGCTCCCGGTAAGCCGGCTGCCGTATTGTTGCCTATATTAGAATATAGTGACGAACTAACCGTTCTATTTACGGTTAGAGCCACTCACTTAAAACATCATGCGGGTCAAGTCAGTTTCCCTGGAGGTAAACAAGAACTATCAGATAACTCATTAGTGGAAACGGCATTGCGAGAAACCCATGAAGAAGTCGGTTTACCTGCTAATAAAGTAGAGATTGTTGGAAACCTACCTTTGTATCGCACTGTCAGTCGCTATGAAGTTATGCCTTATGTAGGTTTTGTCTCAGCCCCAACAGAATTAACCTTAGATAAAAATGAAGTTGATAGTACCTTTGAAGTACCGTTAAGTTTTCTCTTAGATCAAAAAAATCATTTAATCCATTGGGTTAAACGTAATAATGGACAGTTTCCTATTTATTTTATTCCATGGAAACAACACAATATTTGGGGGGCGACAGCGGCGTTTGTGCGCAATTTGTCGAATCATTTTTAGTCTACTCATTTATTTCCTTTAAAAAATAACAGCAATCTTTACACCACGGCTAGTCAACTTATCACCTTAGCTATTGTTCTCACTAAAATTAACCAGCACAATTGCCTATTAATTTTTTTGTTGTGGATCGTACAAAATGATCAGTGTTTTTGACATGTTCAGTATCGGCATTGGCCCTTCTAGCTCACATACTGTGGGTCCAATGCGGGCTGCCAAGGCTTTCTGTGGGGAATTATCAGATCAAGGCTTTTTCGACACTATTGATGAGGTTCAGGTGGAGCTGTTTGGTTCCTTAGGGCAAACGGGTAAAGGTCACGGAACAGGTAAAGCGGTGATACTGGGGTTACTAGGCTATGTACCAGAATCAATTGATAGCTCATTAGTTGATGGTTTCCTGGAACAAGTAAAAAGCACACAACAACTCAATCTAGATGCAAAAAGATTGATTAAATTTCCTGATCAAAATGCCATTATTTTTCACCGTCGTAAATCCTTGAGCCAACATCCAAATGGCATGACCTTACATGCCATGAAAAATAATGAGGTGCTCATTTCACAGACTTACTTCTCAATCGGAGGTGGGTTTATTATCCGCGAACAAGACTTTGCAGACCGAAAAGTAGCCGCCCTTATCCACGAAGAACAAGCCGTTCCTTTTAATTTTTCCAGTGCTAAACAGTTACTTGAGCTGTGTAATGAGCAAGGAATGCGTATTAGCTCGATCATGATGAAAAACGAGCAAGTATTTCAACCCAAAGAACAAATAATCGAAAAACTCTGGCATATATGGCAAGTCATGTACAAAAGTGTGCAGACCGGTATTCATAATGAAGGTATTTTACCAGGAGGCTTAAAAGTTATGCGCCGCGCTCCTGGATTATATAATCGCTTACAAAATGAAAAAAATGCCGATCCTATGGTTGCCATGGATTGGGTTAATCTATTTGCACTAGCAGTCAACGAAGAAAACGCCGGTGGCGGCACAGTAGTAACAGCCCCCACTAACGGGGCCGCAGGCATTATTCCTGCGGTATTGTGTTATTACGATAAATTTGTAAAACCTGTCGACAAGGACACCGTAAGCCGCTATTTGTTAACGGCTGCTGCAATCGGGATTTTATATAAGAAAAATGCATCAATTTCTGGTGCTGAAGTTGGCTGTCAGGGAGAAGTAGGCGTGGCTTGTTCTATGGCCGCAGGTGCATTAACCGAAATAATTGGAGGTTCGGTTGATGCAGTTGAAAACGCAGCTGAAATTGGAATGGAGCATAATCTCGGATTAACCTGTGATCCAGTGGGAGGACTCGTTCAAGTCCCTTGTATCGAACGCAATGCTATGGGTGCCATTAAGGCAATCAATGCTTCAAGATTAGCCCTGAGGGGCACAGGTCAACATAAAGTGTCACTAGACAAGGTTATCAAAACTATGTGGGAAACGGGTAACGACATGAAATCAAAATACAAAGAAACCGCTCGTGGCGGTTTAGCTGTCAATATTATTGAGTGTTAAGAAAAATAGCGCCATCCGTGCGAACAACCACGACTTAAACTAAAAACGGCATCAGTTGTAATATTGACGCCGTTTTTTTAAATGTTAGATAACTTAACCGTATTTTTACCTGACCGGCAAGGTTAGACCTTTAAACATTTTCTCTACTTCGTCGTTATTTTTTAACATCATCGCTTTTTCTACCACTGTTTTAGTAAGATGTGGTGCAAAACGTTCGATAAACTCGTACATGTAGCTACGTAAGAAAGATCCTTTTCTAAAACCAATCTTAGTGGTGCTGTATTCAAACAAATGACTCGCGTCAATTTTAACTAAATCAGAGTCTAGCTTATCGTCAATTGCCATTGAGGCAATCACCCCAACTCCCACACCTAACCTGACATAAGTTTTAATTACGTCAGCATCTGTGGCAGTAAACACAATTTTAGGATCGATTCCCGCACTACTAAAGGCTTGGTCTAACGAGGACCGCCCAGTAAAACCAAACACATAGGTAACTAGATTGTATTCCGCAATATCTTCTATTGTGATAGCTGTTTTCTTCGCTAACGGATGATCGCGATTAACAATGATGCTTCGATTCCAATGATAACAAGGCAACATCACTAAATCGTTATACAAATGCAACGATTCAGTAGCGATTGCGAAATCAGCTTCCCCCTTAGCGGCAAGATCACTTATCTGTGAAGGCGTGCCTTGATGCATATGCAATGAGACTTTTGAATACTTGTTCATAAAGCCTTTAATTACTTCAGGTAAAGCGTATCTAGCCTGCGTATGAGTCGTAGCAATATTCAACTTACCTTGATCTGGTAAAGTATGCTCTCTAGAGACAGCCTTGATGCTTTCAACTTTAGCCAATATTTCGCGAGAGATATTAATGACATCTTGGCCTGCTTCGGTGACATGAGTAAGATGTTTGCCACTACGGCCAAATATTTGTACGCCCAACTCATCTTCTAACATACGAACTTGTTTACTGATCCCAGGTTGTGATGTGTACAAGCTTTCTGCGGTAGCCGATACGTTTAAGTTGTTATTGAGTACCTCAACAATGTATCGGAGTTGCTGTAATTTCATGTATTAGCCTTGCTTGTTAACCTTGGGAGTTTTTATATATTAAAACGTTATATAACTTTAACAAGGTGAATTCCATTTTTTTTTAAAAAAATGTTCTAGTTATATAAAAACCAAAACGCCAAAAAGCTAAACCAGTGGACAAATCAAATATCAAATTACGAAAAAGGTCTGATAAGATGCCACTATCGAACAGACTTATTTCATGTTCAACCCTATGTTTTTTCCGTTAATTTACCCAATGGGAATACTCTATGCCCAAAGATGAACTAATTGATTTTTCCACTGTATTAGGATCTGCTGTACATGATATGAAAAACTCTTTGTGTCTGTTAATGCAATCAATTGAAAATTTGGGGCACACAGTAAGTGATTCCGATCCTCAATCCAAAGAGCATTTAGCGTCGGCACATTATGAAGCCTCAAGGCTCAATATCGGACTGGTACAATTGCTTTCGTTATATCGAGCTGGATTGAACAGTTTACCGCTCAATATTGACGAACATCACATAGAAGATGTCATCGAGGATTTGTTAGCCACTAATGAGAGTTACCTAAGCCATAAAAATATGATTTTAGAAGTTGAGCAATCAGCCGATTTAGTATGGTATCTAGATTCAGATCTAATTGGTATTTTGTTAAATGACGTTTTAATCAATGCAATGCGTTACAGCCAAAAAAAGATACTGTTGAGTGTTTATTCAGAAAACGAAAAATTAGTATTTAAGGTCGAAGATGACGGCCCAGGTTACCCACAGAGCATGTTAGATGCACATAGTATCAATATGCAACACTGCGATATTGGTCAAGGTAGAACAGGATTGGGGTTGTTTTTTGCGAGATTAATTGCTCAAGCACATACCAAAGCAGAGGACAAAGGCACAATATCACTAAAAAATGGTGGTAAATTAGGTGGTAGCGTTTTTATCCTGACGTTACCTTAGTTTTACCCCTTGAAATAACTAAGAGAGTTGAAGCGCAAAGTGGGAAAGTTATAGAGTTATGGTATTTACAATAATAATAATATTGATTGTTTCGTTAGTGTTAGTAGGCATTATTGTCAACGCGATCCAACAACACAAAAATAAAATTGAAAATGATCGTAGGGCAGAATTATCCAAACTAAAAAATATTATCGAGAACACTGAAACGGCGCTATTGGCTGCAGAGCAAATCCCTATATCTCAAAGATTGATATTTATTCTGCAAAGAAGAATATTAGCTGCAATGAAAGCGGCTAAACAAGTTGGTGACAACACAACGGGTTCAGACGATAGGATAAAAACTGCAGAAAGCAGCTTAAAAGCCATTGAAGTCAATAAGCCGCCTCCAAGTGAAGAAAGTTTTCAGTTGCCCCAAAGCGATAAGCAAGTTATCCAGTTTATTCGCGGCATTAAAACCATGCGAGCGTTATTACGTGCAGAATTCAAAAAAGGCAAAATAGAAAGTCGCGTCTTCTTAGCAGAAGACAAACTACTTGAGAGATTACAACTACGCGCAAACGTTGACACCTTAATACGTCGAGGAGAGTCCGCTTTAAAAAATAATCAATTGGGATCTGCTAGGCAATGTTTAGAAAAAGCCATAGGTGCTCTCGCATCTCAGCCGAACCCAGACGAATTTATTATTACAAGGCAGGCACAACTAGAGGAACAACTAGAAAATATTGAAAATAGCTTAAAATCAGTAAACAGCCGTGATGTAGCGAAAAAAGAAGAATCGGAAAGAAACGAACTCGACGAACTTTTTGCAGAAAAGAAAAAATGGTGATTTAGACATAAATTTGCGTTGTAAACACTATTCAATATTACTTCGAATAAGAAATATTATTCACTGTCCAATGCCAAAAAGAAGACGCAACAGAAGACAAATTTCCACTTTTTTGACGAATGATCCCTACTCTTTTACACAAACCACTTTGATGGATTTTCAAGCAAAGCAAATCTTTACTCAACATTTGCTCTTGGCATAAAGCAGGTACAACTGATACACCTAAGTCATGTTTTACAAATTGCCCAAGAGTAGCGAGCTGACTTGCCTCTACCACTATATTCAGTGACAAACCATTGATAACCATGAATGAATCAATCCATCGACGAATTGCTGACCCTTTGTTCATCGCCACAAACGGGTAAGATGAAATCTGCGACCATGACAAACTTTCGTTTTCACATAAAGGATGATTGATCGGCAGTACCGCAATAAAATTATCAGTAAGGATAGGATGAAACTGCAAACCATCCATTTTTTCATGTTCAAATGAAAAGCCTATTTCAGCTCTACCAGCCTGTACATCTTTGATCACCGATTCCATGACTACATCTGCAACAGACAATTTGATATTAGGAAACTCCGTTTTAAATTGTTGCAAAATACCCGGCAACAACCCTGCAGCAAACGAGGGCATAGCGGCAATTGATAATTTTCCACGACCTAGCGAAAATAAGTTATGTAAGTCTGAAAACGCTTCTTGCCAATCATCAATGAGGCGCTCTGCCACTGGCAAAAACTGCCGTCCTTCTGGCGTCAATTCAACTTTCCTGGTGGTACGTGAAAATAACATTCCGCCCAATTGAGATTCCATTTTTTTAATTGCCGAAGATAATGCCGGTTGCGACAGACACATTTTTTCAGCTGCCTGAGCAAAGGTGTGCGATCGCGCGATACACACAAAAACCTGGAGTTGGCGAAAAGATACGTTATACATAGAATCACTCGTTCACAATAAAAATTAATAAATTTAATTTATTAATACAGACATTAATTTAATTTTACTATTTAAACATATCTTTTACACTCTAAGCATTGTTGTTTATTTGCATGTACTAGTTTGATGCGTAAATAACACTCCTTAGTCACTTAACTTGAGAGTAAATCATGGCAGGTTTTAACAAGGTTGTAGAAAGTTACGAAGCGGCAATGGCCGGCTTACAAGACGACATGACAGTCATTGCAGGCGGATTTGGCCTTTGCGGTATTCCTGAAGGGTTAATTGCCCAAATCAAAAAAATGAGCACCAAGGGACTCACCGTTGTGTCAAACAACTGTGGGGTTGACGGTTTTGGTTTAGGTTTGTTGTTAGAGGACAAACAAATCAGCAAGATGGTGTCATCTTATGTAGGAGAAAATGCTTTATTTGAGCAACAGCTGCTCAATGGAGAACTTGAAGTTGAGCTTACGCCCCAAGGTACCTTAGCTGAAAAGATGCGTGCTGGCGGTGCTGGGATCCCAGCCTTTTATACAGCAACAGGTTTTGGTACACCCGTTGGTGAAGGAAAAGAAGCCAGAAAATTTAATGGCCGAGATTATATATTAGAAGAATCAATAACGGGTGATTTCGCCATTGTGAAAGCGTACAAAGCTGACCGTTATGGAAATTGTATTTATCGCCATACCGCTCAGAATTTTAATCCCATGGCGGCAACAGCAGGCAAAATCACCGTTTTAGAAGTAGAAGAGATTGTCGAGCCAGGAGAACTCTCTCCTAGTGAAATTCACACGCCCGGTATATACGTTGACAGAATTATTGTAGGCCAGTTTGAAAAACGTATAGAGCGTAAAATCCTTTCATCAGCCAGCAGCAACCAATAGGTCATTATTATGTCATTAAGTAGAGAACAAATAGCTATGCGCGTAGCCCAAGAATTTGGTGATGGTCATTATATTAATTTAGGTATTGGCATACCTACCCTAGCTGCCAATTATGTCGCTAGCGATATTGAAGTAATGCTGCAATCAGAGAATGGGTTACTGGGTATGGGGCCCTATCCGTCTGAAGCCCAAGTCGACGCAGATATGATAAATGCTGGTAAAGAAACCGTTACCGCTGCCACTGGTGCGTCTATTTTTAGTTCCGCAGAGAGTTTTGCGATGATCCGCGGCGGCCATGTAGACTTAACAGTGCTTGGGGCGTTTGAAGTAGATTGCCGTGGTAATATCGCCTCGTGGATGATCCCCGGTAAACTTATCAAAGGAATGGGAGGTGCCATGGATTTAGTAGCTGGCGCTCAAAACATTATTGTCACTATGACTCACGCCGACAAACATGGTAATTCAAAACTGTTAGAGCAATGTACCCTGCCCTTAACCGGCGTAAATTGTATTAACAAAATCATCACCGACTTAGCCGTTCTTGAAGTAAAAGACGGGGCTTTTCATTTAATTGAGCGCGCACCTGGCGTTTCAGTGGCGGAAATCCAGTCGAAAACTGCAGGCAAATTGGTAATAGGTGATAACGTTTCTGAAATGATGTTTTGAAATAAACCGACACAATTGTCAACAGCCTTGTATAATCGCTTTAATATCAGTTTTTAGAGCATGTCTTTTGCAATTTACCGACCTACCTTTACATCATAATTTATTAAAAGCCCTTGAAATTAAAGGGCTTGATTCTCCTACCGAAATCCAAAGTAAGGCTATCCCTTACGGTTTATTGGGCAACGATTTAATTGCCTCGTCTAAAACTGGCTCGGGAAAAACCCTAGCGTTTTTATTACCTGCGGTGCACAGAGTATTAACCAAACAACCACTGAGCCGCCGCGATCCTAGAGTGTTAATTTTGGCGCCCACTCGAGAGTTAGCTAAACAGGTGTTTTTACAACTTAAGTGGTTAATTGCAAAACAGCCCCTCAAAGCCGCCTTGGTATTGGGCGGAGAGAACTTTAATGATCAGGTCAAAGCGCTCAAGCATCATCCACAGTTTATCGTAGGCACGGCAGGACGTGTGGCCGACCATTTAGCTGGTAAATCATTATTTTTGAACGGGCTTGAGATGCTAATATTAGACGAAGCAGATCGTATGTTAGATTTAGGTTTCGCGTCGCAATTAAGGCTTATCAATCAAGCAGCCGACCATCGCAAACGCCAGTCTATGATGTTTTCTGCCACGCTCGACAGCGCTGCGTTACACGAACTAACCCAAACACTTTTAAAAAGCCCACAACGCATTAGTGTGGGATCTGCGGGTGAAGAACATAAAGATATTCAGCAGCAATTTTATTTGGCTGATCACGTTACCCACAAAGAATTGTTATTGGCACATATCATTAAACAGCAAGATTACCGCCAAATAATAATTTTTACGGCCACTCGCACAGATACAGAAAGACTAACAGTGTTACTTAAAGAACAAGGATTTCACGCAGCCGCTCTAAGCGGTGACCTCACCCAAGGTCAGCGTAATAATATTATGAGTGAATTCGGCCGCGGTCAGCACCATATTTTAGTCACTACCGACATTGCGTCTCGCGGCCTAGATTTACTCAATGTAGCGCTAGTGGTGAATTTTGATTTACCTAAATTGGCCGATGAATATGTCCACCGAGTGGGCAGAACAGGACGCGCGGGTAATAAAGGCCAAGCGGTATCGTTAGTAGGCCCAAAAGATTGGTTTAGCTTTTTGGCCATCAAAAGTTTTATGCAACAAAACATCGAGTTTAGTGCCATTGAAGGGTTAGAAGCCAAGTTTAAAGGCCTAAAACCTATTAAAGCCAAAACAGCCATCGGCAAAAAAGCGACCAATAAAAAGGTTAACCAAAAACCTAAACCCAATAATACGCCTAATCGAGTTAAAACCATGGTAGGTAAAGAAGTGGGTGATTTGCCTATGAAACGTAAACCTAGAGCTGTGCTGAAACCAGAAGACGATTCTGAAGAATAAAACTGCTGTGAGGCTTTATTGCTAGATGTTGAGCACAAACCTTAATGTTTGTGCTATTCAAACAGCTAGAAAATGAGGATAAGGTTTCTAAACTGCCATCAGCAGCTCATCATTTATATTCTTTATATTATGCTAGTAAGCCGACAGATTATTGCCAGTTTTGAAAAAACTCGTCACTGTTTCTTTCTGGCTTAGGTAACGGCTTAACCGCCGCTGTTCCTAAATACAAAAAACCCACTATTTCGTCTTGCTCTGATAAATCAAATGCCTGTTTTACAAATGGATCATGGGCATAACTGCCAGTTCGCCACACTCCTGCAAACCCCTGAGCAACGGCAGCCATTTGCATAGCCATTACTGCACATGAAGCCGAGGCGACTTGCTCAACCCAAGGCACTTTTTCGTGCTCAGTATATTTTGCAATCACCACTATCACCATAGGGGCACGTAATGGCAATTGCGGCGCACGCTCAATTTCTTTTTCAGTTTTATCAGCAGAAATGGCAGCTTGTTCATATATTTCGCCTAAACGTTGCAAACCTTGCTTTTGGCAAACAACAAATTTCCAAGGAGTCAAGCATGCATGATCAGGAACCCGCAACGCAGCCTGCTTGATATTTTCCAGCGCTTCGCCTTCAGGAGCCGGAGATTGTAAACGAGGTTGCGAACTTCGGTTAAGTAATAAATCTAACGCTTGCATGAGAGTACCCTGTATTCCAAAATTTGCCCTATCCTAATCAAAAAAACGTTTACGCGCAGAGTTTTTTATTGATTAACCAAATATTTTTTAGCTAAAAAATAATCAAAACTGGTGTACTTACCCCCCCCCGTAAAAAACAACGAAAGCAACATGATAAAATAGGTCATAGCGAATTCAATTCCGTTGTTAAGTACCACAAATTTTCCACTAGATGTGAGCCATTCATAATTACCATGCTCTTGTAAAATATCTTTCGCAGCCGCTAATTTTGCAGGTGCATTAACTACGGCTTCGTTAAGCATAATGGTCCCATCAGACATCCAACTGCTTGCATCAGCAATCGCAGCCCAACCATTTGGCCAGTGCACTGAAAATACCGCAACTAACATAACCACCATCAACGGAATAGAGATCCAGCGCGTTGCGAATCCTAACAAAAGAAAAACACCACCGAGTAATTCCGTTGCAGTAGCCAGAAATGCCATCACCACAGGAAAAGGTAAACCCAATCCATAATCGGCATTACCAAACCAGTCTACTATGGCATCGAAACTCTGATATTTATTCCAACCAGCTTGTAACATCACTGGCGCTAAATAAAGCCTTAACAACAAAGGGGCAATGCCTTCAAACGCTAGACTTTTGTCTAGTAGCTTTTGTAACTGAGTATAGGGTTTAATTAAATTCATATTTTTTCCAAATAATGTAATGACATATAAGACGCCTTAAGTAGCTAAAAGATTTCACTAGGTTTTAATTTGACCAATGATCTAGTATTCGTTTCATAAAAATACATATCGCGCCCTCTAAGTTTGTTAGTAAACAATCTCCCCTCCCGATGAGGCTCTCCAGCAAATTGGCACAGACCATGGAGAATAATAGCAACTATAAAATTGGCATTTATTTACCGCTACATTCTAACGTTGGAAAGAAATTGCCGATAAAACACAAAAACAATCATTAAAAGATAGGCCATTGAATCAATAGCTAACTTAACTATATGCAGTTAATTTCGCAAATGTGGCATTATTCATGCTTTGAAATATTAAAGAGACATAAAAGGTTAAACTAGTGAAGTATTCGTACATTTTACTCTGCTGTGGATGCATTACGTTTTCAGGTTGTCAAACGTTTGACACTCAAATTGAAAATCAAGTCACAACATTAGAAAACACAGATTCATTCAATGTTAAGGTAACTGGGCTTGTCGACAAACTAACTAGCAACAACTCGTATAATTACATAGATAAATCTACTCTTGTGACAACTTTTGTTTGGTCAGACACCCTAACCTATAAAGATATAGTCCATCCATTGAAGAAACTAGGTCACCAATTGTCTGAAAGTATAAAAGTGAAGTTAGTTCAAAAAAACGCGCAAGTTTTCGAACATAAATCTGCAAACTTTGTATCAATGGACGAAAATGCATCATATTTCTTGTCTCGAGATATCGATAATTTGAATAGTAATATAAATGCACACTACATTTTAGCTGGTACTTTTACTGAATCAAATGGAGGCACAATGGTATATGCGCAGGTTATTGAGTTTCATAGTGGTAAAATTGTAAGCGCCGCTGAAGAATTCATTCCAACCTCCTTTTTTGGCCCCAAAAACGTGATGACTAGCTATGACGGAATGCTATATCGCGGTGAGAATCTAAGATGATAAATAAATATTTGATAATGTCTCTTGCACTATTAACGGGTTGTAGTTTGTCACCTCAAAATTCACTAGTTACCAAAGAAAAAGAAAGTACTGAAGTGGCCAATAAGATAGTGAATCAAAGCCCTTCTAAGACTGTGAGCTACTTCGATAAACCATTGACCAATAACGTCAATGATTATGCTCAATGGCTAATTCAAGACTTGTTTTCAACTATCGATTTTCCCCAAAACAATGCGATATTTATGGTATCAGATTTAGCGATTTTGGATTCAGATCTTAACAAAACAAACCAATTTGGGCGTCAAATGAGTGAAGCAATACTCCATGAAGTCCATCAAACTGGATTTTCAACGCTTGATGTGCGAACTACCGGCTATGTCAGGATAACCGAAGAAGGAGATCTGTTTTCACAATCCAGAGATTTTACAGATTTAAGTATGACAGTAAGAGCAACAAACGTTATTACAGGCACACTCACTCGTCATCGCGGCGGTTACTTACTAAATGCTCGAGCAGTTGATCTAGATAGCAAGCTTCTTATTGCCACGGCACAGATATTTGTCCCCTATGATGTGGTTGACTCAGTTATGCGCGAAGGCACACAATCTCCAAATGACATGACAACTAATACAGGGCTAACTAACGGTTCACGCGGTATACCCTTAAAAAAATATGAATCGAACCGATAACAAAAAATGGAAAACTAGTGATACTTTAATATAGAGGAATGCGTTTGAATACTTTATTAAATATTAATACAGACTATGTTGAGACAATTTCGACTCCGTTAGTATTTCAAAGTCAGCCGAAAAAAAAAGTAAACTACAAGATTCCATTAAACAAACCATACTTACCTAATTTTTCAAAATACACCAAATACCTAGCCAATATGTACGACAATGTATGGTTGACGAATAACGGGCCCTTACTTAAGGAGCTGACGGTTCGAATGGAAGAGTACTTAGGCGTAAAAAATTTACTGCTTAACTCTAGTGGCACTATGGCATTACAAATAGCCTATAAAACACTAAATTTAACCGGTAATGTGGTCACAACGCCCTATAGTTTCATCGCTACTAGTAATAGCCTTGATTGGTTAGGTTTAAAGTTAAACTTTGCAGATGTAGATGGTCAATCTTTCAATTTATGTCCTAAGAATGCCCAGCAGGCGATAAATAAAAAAACTTCAGCCATTGTTCCTGTACATGTGTATGGTAACCCTTGTGACGTCAATGCATTAGAAAAGATAGCTAAACAGCACAAGCTAAAGTTAGTTTACGATGCCGCACACGCATTTAATGTGAAGGTTGCTGGGCAAAGTATCATGAGTTTTGGCGATGCCTCAATTCTGAGCTTTCATGCCACTAAGGTATTTCATTGTATCGAGGGAGGCGCAGTAGTTTTTAAGCATAAGGACGATTTTGAAAAAGCTTCTCACATGATCAATTTTGGTATTAATACCTCAACGGGTAATATCGACAATTCTGGTATAAATGGAAAAATGAGCGAAGCCCATGCTGCTATGGGGTTAGTCATGTTAGATGACCTAGACAAAATACTTAAGCGAAGACTTGAGCATTACTGCTTATACAAAACCCTACTTGGCGACAAGGTAATCTATCCAAATTGGCATCCAGATGCGACACAAAATGCCGCTTATTTTCCAATAATATTCGAATCCGAAAAACAGTGTTCACGAGTGTTTCAACATCTAGAAAAAAATGGTATTCAAAGTCGACGTTATTTTTCACCATCACTGAATGAAATAGAGCATTTATCAAGGCCTAGCCGAACAGCTTGCCCTGCATCACAAAGCCTAGCGAGAAGAACTTTATGTTTGCCGCTTTTTGTAGAGTTATCATTCAAAGATATTAACAGAGTATGTGCCGCGGTTAATGCTGCGATGGTACTTTGGTAGCAGAGGCTGAATAAGTTAATTATTAAAGGTAGGTAAATTTGAAAACACATTTGAAGTCGCACAGTTTGTACTTTGCTAAAAGGTATTTCACTTTGTCCAAATTATTTGGAAGTCTCCAGAAAGTTAGTATCTGATTTCATTCTCTATGATTTATAACATTTGGAAATATCTATGAATATGGATAAATTTTCCTTCTACAAAGAGCATCCTAAATCCTGTGATCCAAAAGATTTTTGGGGGCAAGTTAAACGGACTGTCAATGGAAAACCTGTTTCTAAAGAACAGATTGATATGATTGTAGAAGCCGCTGCTGCAGGCCTTTTGCTAGATTCAGAGGATGTTCTTCTTGATATTTGCTGTGGTAATGGTGCGTTAACTAACTTGTTTTTTGAGCGTTGTAGGGGCGGTCTTGGGGTGGATTTTTCTGAATATTTAATCTCAATTGCAAACCAAAACTTTGCGAAAGAAACTATTAGTGAATATTTACTGGAAGATGTAGTTGAGTTTTGCTTAGCGCCAAAGTCCGCTGCAAATTTTACAAAGGCTTTATGTTACGGTTCGTTTTCTTATCTGGAACATGCTCAAGCAAAAAAAATGCTCAAAGCATTGTATGATAATTTTCCTCATCTTAAGCGCGTTTTTATCGGTAACCTTCCAGATAGGAAGTTAATAAAGTTGTTTTATGGTGACACGCCTGTAGAGCCTCAATTAGCCAACGACCCTGGGTCGGCAATCGGTATTTGGCGCACTAAAGAGCAATTTGTCGAAATGGTTGGTAGTGATCGCTGGAAGGTTGAATTCAGAAGAATGCCAGAAAATTATTACGCGGCTCATTATCGTTATGACGCCGTACTTATAAGACTATAGGTCGCCTGTGAAAAGTATAAAAACACATTGGATTTCGGGGATGCCGCGTTCAGGCAGCACTTGGCTTTCTCAGTTATTCTTTTCTTCCCCGGACGTGAAACTAAAATTTTGCCCGCTGTTTTCTTATGAGTTCAAAAATCAGCTAGATGAAAAAGCAGGCGGTGTTGAATGGCAGACATTTTTTGACCAAGTATATTTAACTGAATCAGAGTTCTTGGATCAAGAATACCTGCGCAAACAAGGATTAGTACCTAACTTCAAAACTCGTGATGAAAATCCCATAAATTTGGTCATCAAGTCGACTCGATTCCACCATTTATTGCCGTTCTTAATGCGGGAGCACAGAGGCGTTAAGATTATTCATATCGTAAGACACCCTTGTGCAAGTATTTATTCTTGGTTATGTAATCCTTTTGAATTTCCAAAAGATGTGTCACCGATGGATAACTGGCGATCCGGTGAATGCCGTAAAACAAGTGTTGGTGAATTTTGGGGGTTTGATGATTGGAAGCACGTGAATACTCAGGCTATTTCGCTTGAGAAACAGTACCCAGAGCGGTTTAAAATTGTTCAATATGAACATTTAGCGACAAATCCAGAGTTAGTAATAAAAGATATTTTTAAATTTTGTGACATCGCTTTTAGCAATCAGACTCAAGATTTTATTTACTCATCCCAAAATACACATGATGCCAATAAACGTTCAGTTTATAAGAATGCAAATAAAGTGGAGAGTTGGATATATAACCTAGCTCCTGAAATAGTTGACGTCATTTTAAAAGAAACAGAAAACACTGAACTTAATAGATTTTTAGCCACCAAGAGCGATTATTAGAGGCGTTAATGAAAAAAATAAATGTTGAACAATTGGCTTTACTGGGTGGTAAAAAAATATTTGAACAGGCTAAGTCAACGTCGAATCTGTTGAAACCCAACTTTGAACAATTTCTTGCGTACTCAAAAATATTCTACGAGCAAATGTGGTATTCAAACAATGGTCCAAATGTCCAGTTATTGGAAAAAAGGTTGGCGATTTTTCATAACACAAAACATTGTGTCACTTTTTCTACTGGTTTTTGGGGGCTGGCACTTGCAACAAAAGTATTAGCATTGGAAGGAAGGACCGAAATTATAATGCCATCGCTTACATACCGCCGTATGGCAGATATGGCAGCTTGGACGCAATTGAGTCCTAAATTTTGTGAAGTGGATGAGTCCACCTTAGCTATGACGCCGGAGACTGTTGCTAAGTGTATTAATAAAAATACAGCTCTCATTCTTGGGGTTCACCCGATTGTAAATTGTTGCGACGTGGAAGGGTTAACTGAACTGGCAAAAAAACATCAAATTCCAATCTTATTTGATTCTGTTGAGTCGGTTTATGAGTCAATTGAATCTGGAAAAATTGGTGGCTTTGGCAATGCAGAGTGTTTTTCGCTACATGCCTGTAAATTGATAAATGGCTTTGGCGGTGGATATTTAACCACCAATGACGACAAACTGGCTGCAAAATTGTCCTCGATGAGGACCTTTGGTTTTACAAACGTAGATCACGTTGAGTACTTCGATGGTTTGAACGCTAAGTTAAATGAAATGCACGCCTGTATGGCGCTTGCCAGCCTTGATGATATAGAGCAACAAGTGAAACTAAATCAAGCGCGCTATAAATGCTACTTAAGGTGCCTCGATGAAGTCGACGGTATTGAATTAATTAGGTTTGATGAAAGTAAAGCCTGTGGTTACAAAAACATAGTGGCAAGAATTACGAAAGATTGGCCTTTTAGCATAGAGGATACGATTAGTTTACTTAACAGTGAAAATATACTGGCTCGTCAATATTATTCACCGCCGTTACATTTAAAAGAAATGCAATTTGATTTTGTTAAGACCGATTTACCTCTCAGTAAAAAGCTCTCAAATAATCATCTTAATCTTCCATGTGGGCAAAAAGTAGATGAAAAAGACATTGTTCAAATTTGCAACTTTTTGAAATTTATTAGCAGTAATTCCACTGAAATTTCAAATGAACTCACTAGAAATGGCGGTCTTTGATATGCGACTTCAAACTTTACAGGAAGAGATAACACAATTTTGTTGTCAAGACGCGGTACCTGTTGGTCAACTTTATTTTCCGTCTTGGGAGCGGTATGAACAAATGTTTAGCGGGATTTTCGAGCGAGAATACTACAACAACAATGGTCCACTCTTAACTGAATTTGAGTCAAGAATACAAAGCTTCCTTGGCGTTAAACACGCAATTTGTACCAGCAGTTGTACTATGGGGTTAATGATAGCGGCACAAGCTTTGGGGCTTAAAAAAAGAGTGATTGTTCCGGCACATACTTTTATTGCTACAGCGCTGTCGTTGCAATGGGCAGGGTTAGAGCCAGTATTTTGTGATGTAGACATCAGCAAACACCATGTAGACTTGGATAAGCTAGAAAGTCTAATTGATGATAGGGTCGAAGCCATATTGGCGGTTAATCTATGGGGAGGCGCTGCCGAAGTTGAGAAGCTTGAAGCCATTGCCGACAAATATGGTTTAAAACTTTATTTCGACTCTGCACAGGCTTTTGGCTGTAAAGTGGGAAATAAAGCAATTGGTAATTTTGGCCACCTAGAAGTGTTTTCATTTCACGCGACCAAAGTGCTTAGTACTGCAGAAGGCGGCTGTATTTGTACTAATGATGATGCTTTGGCTGCAAAAATCAGAGCCATTCGGCCAAGTTACGGTGAAACAAACTCACCAAATATTGTTAAAGTGGCTAACTCGAGAATGTCTGAAGCACAAGCCGCAATAGGACTCATGAGTCTGGATGACTTTGATAAAAATCAAGCGAACAACAAAAGACTGTATCTCCAATATAAAAACAGACTGGACAGATTGCCTGGTATTACTTTGCTCAAACCACAGCATGTCAGTTATTCTAATTATCAAAGCGTGGTTTGTGAAATAGATGAAGATATTTACGGATGCTCAAGAACTGTACTTATTGATGTATTAAAGAAAAATAATATTCTAGCCAGACGTTATTTTTATCCTGGCGTACATAAAAGTGAGGGATTTCTTAACGAAAACTTACAACTTAACAATACGGATTGGTTGAGTAATATATGTTTGCAACTTCCAATTGGGGCTAAAGTCGATTTTTCTATAGTCGAATATATCTGTAATATTATCGAATTTACCCATCTTAAACATGCAAAAGCATAAAGTTACTTTTAAGGAAATGATATGCGTTTAGGGATCATGCAGCCTTACTTTTTTCCTAATCTAGCTCACTTTGCGTTGATCGCATCTGTAGACCGATGGATTGTTTTTGATGTCACCCAATATACCCCTAAATCTTGGATGAATCGCAATCGTGTGCTACATCCTGTGACAGGATGGAATTATATATCTGTAGGGCTTAAGCGTTCTTCAACTTCGATAACCACTAAGCAAGCCGTCGTCGATAGTTTAAATAAAAGCCATCAGACAGTGCTCGGTAAATTGTCTCATTATCGCTCTACTGCCCCGTTTTACAAGGAAGTAATAGGACTAGTCAACGATACTTTTAACTCACTTATCAGTGACTCCTTAGTAGAGCTAAATGTATCGACGTTAAAGCACACATGTCAATATCTAGATATTTCCTTTGATTATGAAGTGTGTTCGCAGTTGAATCTAGAGTTTGACAACGTGCCTGACGCTGGACAATGGGCTCCGATAATTTGTCAAAAATTAGGTGCTAATGAATATCTCAACCCAATTGGTGGAGCCGAACTTTTTTCTTTGGATGATTTTACAAGTCGTGGAGTTGAACTTTATTTTGCTGAAGTTGTGCCCTTTACCTACAGTACTAAGCACTATGAATATCAGCAACACCTTTCAATTTTAGACGTGTTAATGTGGAATTCTCCACTAAAAATACGTAACGCTATCTGCACAAGCTGTAACTTAACAAAAGCGAGCGAATTGCACGCTAAAAATTGATTTATTGCTGATTTCGCTTGTAGTTAATAATGAAGCATGCTTAGAAAACAAACACTAATTTATCTTTGATTAAGTTTCATTGAAAAATTAGTGTTTGTTGTAAGACTAAACTTGGTATTTAGAAATGTGATCATTTATTGCTAGATCGAAGTGTTCATTAATAGAGTGCTTATAATTATCGCTATTATTAAATACTTTTTCGGATGAACATCTAACCGATATCAGATCATGCAATTCTCGCCTTTGTTCTGTGTTGTTTATTAACAACAAGGCTTTATCTACCAGTCCATCTACCGTATCGCTTCCTAGCTCTTTCACTAAATTCACTCGCTCCCAAACAATATTGTCTGTTCTGGTATATAACTGCTGATTACTTTTAAGAAATAACTTGGGTTTGTTAAGTATCATGGCATCAACATTACTATTTGCTCCACCAAAGGGCAGAGTTGGCAACAGAAAATGACAACTGCTGACCATTTTTAAATATTGTAGATAATCACTAAAACTAACGAGTTCGAAAGATTTGAGCATTTTAGACAATTGATTTTTTGTAGCAATGTAGGCAAGTTGTTTTTTACTGTGTCCAGAAAAAAATACAAAAGTTACATTTTTCGATGCTTTTCGTTCAATTTTTCGACAGACCTCTATCGTTAAATAAGTCACTTTAGTCATAACACCGTTAATGCCAATCCGAAAGTTTTCTTCTTCATTCAAGAATTGACTATGTTCGGCCAAAAACTCTGTAGTTAAATCAGGATGTCTAGTTGAAACTTGTGAATTTCTACTTGCTTGTTTTGTCATTATTACTTTTTCACTGAAAAATGGTTGAATATCTTCAGCTGTAAATGTATCGCCAGGAACTAGGCAATAGTCAATTTCGGGGCTAAAACTACTAGATGGATGCCCCCCCATCATCATCTGCAAAGGAGCAAGTCGCAATTGGCTCAAATATATCCCCCAAAACTTCATTCCTATCGAGGGATAAAAAATAATATCAGGTTTTTCAGAGATGACCAATTTTGCATTTCCATTGACATCAAAAACGTTTAACAATCCAACAACCTTACTAAAAATAGTTAGATCAGCTGTATCAATTTCATTATTATCAATGAAAGCGATCAAATCATACTTTTTTGCTAAGTTTCTTAATCTAACGTTAAAGCTACGATACATCGCATGGTTTAAAGAATAATGCTCCAGCATCACACAAACTTTAGGCTTTTCAGAAATTTGACGGTTTGATAAAATGGAAATATATTTTTTTACTTCATCATCCAACCACTGTTGCAGATTATGTCTAATCTGAGTTGTTAACCATTTTTTGAACTCATACTTATCGGGTGATGATGCATAACTACAATTGAAATAAGCGTAGTTAAGCTTACCTAGGTCAGTTATCACCGGCAAATTTAAAATGGGTAAGTCACTTGCTGATTCAAGTAAATAATTAAAACCTCGATCATTTTCTTGACTTAAAGCAGGAATAGACTGAGTCACCAACCCAATATAGGAGCTCATTGCAATCGCTGGATTTAGCTCGAAAAGCTTTTTCCAAGGTAGTTTATATTTACTACTAAGGGAAACTAACGCTAGCAAAATGGTAGTTTTTTTTTGGTTGAAATCTACTTGTAACTGTCCAAAACTATTGATCTGTACTAATTTTAGATGATCAATTATGGCATCAGTGTTCTTCCAAATGCTGGCGCTAAATAACCAATCAAGTACAAATTTATAAGATAGGAATGAATGAATAATCCCGTCACTTGGCTTATATCTAGGGTGACAAAAAAGTTCTGAAATAACAGTGGCGTACTCATTACAAATATTTTCAAGAGAGCTAGTCACTTGAGGTTGAGAGTTTTGAAAACTGTTATTTTGTGAGAGGAAATTTAATTCATTTTTATCATCTGCGTTAAACAAAACAAATTGGAGAATACCCTGCTCTGCTTCCCTAAATTTAAGGCTTTTAATATTCAAAGATATCTGAAATGGTGTCAAGGACATAGCTATTTACTTACTCAATTAAAGTTCAATGGTTCAATGGTTCAATGGTTCAATGGTTCAATGGTTCAATGGTTTTACAAGAAAGCTTTGCCTTCAAAGATGGTAGTAAAACACGACGTATTCAACGTTTGAAGTAAATTGCACAATTCATTGGCTTTGGCTTGTGACTCGAGACCACCTGCCTTCAATCTATAATAAATTTTCCCTCCTATTATCGCTTCTTCGTATAGTGGCGTGAGTTTGGCCAACACATTCGAATGTTTTTGCATTAAGCCTGTCCATGTTGTTTTTAGAGACTGCTTATCCGTTAGAGAACCAAGTTGTACCCCATACTTCTTGGACAAAGCCTCCACTTTTTTAACGGTATGAATTGGTTCCTGTATCGTATTGTCAATTGGTATAGCTGGCGAGGTAATGACGGTATTATTTGTCACTTCTTTCTGCTCGATGTTAACATCTACCTCCGACGCATCCTTGGTTTGACTATCTGAAGTTGTCACATTTTGTTGTTGCGTTATAGCATTCAATTGGACTATCAACTCCTTGAGCTCACTTTCAATTGCTACCAAACGCTTAATACTCGGCTTCATCTTTCGCCATTCTTCCAAATGAATGGTAATTTCATCAGAGTGACTTTGAGTAGCACTCTCAGAAGTCGCTAATGCTATGGATTGATTGACATTTTTATCACCTTCCACAAAATCCGGGGTTGAGCTACACGAGCTAAGTACAAAACTCATTGATAAGAAAACTAACTTTATGATGACATTTTTATGCATGTTATTTCTCATTTCTAATACTCTAACTTTACTGTTAATCAGCATTATCCCAAGTTTATTATTGGCTAACAAATTCATATTCTTCGACATTACACTGAATATCAGCTCCCGATATTTGTTTGCAAGCTTGGTAAGCTTCCGATTTATCTTTATAAAAAGCCAAGTTTAAGCTAAATCGGCCGGAACCTTCTCGCTCAACATAAAAGGCGGTTTGTTTTAACTTAGCTCGATAGCGACGTTGAATTAAGTGCCAATACACTTTAAGCATTGTAAGGCTGTCAAACGAGCCTGCTGACACAGCAAAACCTTCAGTAAAGTCAAGCTCAAGCAGAGTAAAATCACTTCCATTTATAACATCCCCTTGAACGGTTAGATTTACCGCTAAGTTTTCAATACTCTCTAGTTTATGCTGCTTCAAATAATCGTCAGCTACAGAAACAAAATACTGACCAGGCACTAAATCAACAAAAAGGTAGTAACCGTCATATTCAGATTGTGTTGTTTCTACGACATCTCCATTCTCATTTAGCAAATTAATTGCTACATAAGCCAAATTGTTTTCATTACCTCTAGTGTCAACAGAGTAAATAGTACCGTCAATCTCTCCTGAGGTAACCACTGGATAGTCTACGTTATCCAAAAAGCCTTTGCGTGGTGTAATAGAAACACCTTTGGTAGAAGGAATGAAAAATGGGTCACCTAATGTATCCCTGTCTAGGGTTATATCGGTCTTGACATTAGCTGGAAGGTTTTTAATTAATGCAATTCCATCATCACCTGAAAACGCTTGCCGTTGCGCCTGAATAGCTTTGGCTTTAGCTCCTTCAATAACATTTTCACCCTCATTAAAAATCCCATCATTATTTTCGTCTTCAAATACTCTTACTGACATTGCTCCAGAGTTGGCAAGAGACGTTGAGCTCATAAATGCCCTATTATTTTCTATATCGTAGCCAATACCAAAACGCAGAAACAAACCAACGGTCCATTCGTCTTCATCATCAAAGCTAAAATAACCATTCAAATTGAAATTTTCGTGTTGCCAACTCAAACCTAGATCTGCTCGATACTTATCAGACTCTGGAATATATATAAATTTAAAATCTGATTGCAACTTTTCAAACATTGTCCAGCTAAGCTCTGTTTTTACATTTTCAATTTTGTTTTCAGGGTGAATTGAATAACCTACCGAAAGTCTACTAAAAACCCTCCCCAACTGACGCTGAGTTTGCATATAACCATTTAAATATTCAGATGAATCCAACGCACTTTCATTTTTTTGCCAATCTAAAGTATGCTGGACTGAAAATCTGCCTGCACTCAAAGACAGATTGTTAGTAAAGCGAGTGTTTTTATCGTCATTAATACCACTTCTAAACAAGAGTTGATTGTCGTAGTTTAAGCGATATTTTTGCATTTGGAGAAACTGCCCGCCCATTCGAAACAGATGCTGGGTGTCTGTAACCTTTTGAGTGGAGGTATCTATTCCGCTAATTAAGAACTCTTGTGTTCTGAAACTATAAAATAGTGACTGTCTCATCCATTGTGTTCTTCCGGTTAAATAGCCTCTAAGTAAATTATCCTGATTAATGCTCATATCTGCATTGACCAGAACATTATTATATAAATTAACATCGGTCCCAATTGAATAGTTAAACTCATCCTCACCCGTGTCGCTAAATAATGATGATTGACCTAATGAAATAGTAAGCCAATCTGTAATGCCTTGACTAAATACGCCTGAAAAAAGAACCCCTTCATTATTTGAAGTAAGTTCATCATTAACCCCAAGTAATGACTTGCCTTGTTGAGTTACTGAAAAACCATAGTCCTGCTCTGATGTTTGCAAGGCATTTGAATCGATAAATACCTCACGGAATTCTCTTTCGACTTGCCCCTGTGGCCCATAAGAAATAATTTCGAAATTGTTATACCCAAACAATAAATCAATATCGTTGAACTCATAGCGCCCAGTTTGAACACTAGTCTGCTTATCAATGAGAATATTATTTTGATAAAGCTCCACGTCCCAACTTGGCTGAATATCGCCATTTATATTGATTTGTTGATTATCCTTAACCTCAGTTAAAGCCTTAGTAAATGAAACCCCTCGGTTAAGTCCGCTACTAAAATTTGAATCAATACTTATAGAGTTTATATCGCCAAATTGAATATTAGCAGCTGGTAAAAACCCAAATAGTCCAGATTTCAATTCTCTACTGAACTTCACTCTGGCATCACTTAGGCCTCCTTCCGAACGTCCCGCAACATAATATTGGGTATTCAAAAATGCTACGTCATGGCTTCCTAATGCCGAAAAATTGGTATAATTACTGTTATCATCTTTGCTAGCAGATTGCTGCATTTGCACATCTACTAGTGGTGAAGAGAACATTTGATAGGCATTTCTTTTCCAGGGAAGGGTCGATTTAGGTTTGTCTGTGGAATTTATGTTTTTACTTTCCCTAGCAAGGCGAGCCTGAATTGGCAAAGTTTGAGATGGCTTAAGAATGGCGCGTAGATCATTAAATTTATAACTTAAATTCAAACCAAACCACTTTGATAATAATCTCCCCTCAATATAGACATCATTATCTTCGATAAAAAAGTCTTCTTCTTCGACTATTTCAGACTTTCCGTTAACAGTAGCAGAGGGCGCAGAATCAGTATTAAAATAAAACTCAAAATAATTATTTTCTTGTATAAACCACCCGTCTAATTTTTTTTCTTCAATATCAATATTTATAGGAAAATCTAATATTACGAATATACTCTGTGCACTTATCTTGGCACCTTGTTCACTCTTATAGGCAAAAACATCTGCTAAATATAAATTATCAATATAAATTGAAAGCAGGAGCTCTTCCCCTTCAGGAATACCAACACCAATATCATCTAGATCCTGTTCAGGAGAGCGTATTTTATCAGATTGATTATCACTAAGAGTTATAGCCTGTGTGTAACCAACCTCTATCAAATTAGCAGAATCATTAAATTTATTTTCTTGTGAGGTTTCGATTGCCTGATACTTAGCCTGTATACGTTTTAAAATTGCAGTTAAAGCCAAGTTTTCGGCAGGAGTTTGAGGCGATGCTGATACTGTAAAAGCAATACTTGATAGTAAAAAAATGGTGGAACAGATTAGTAACATTCTGATTAACTGTTCCATATTACGACCTTATCAACAACAGGCATTCAAAAAAGTTAAAGTGAAAGCACTTTTTCAGCAAATATTTGGCCATTAAATTCTTGTCCACCTTCATAGGCAATTCTTAATGTTCCAGATGTTGGTGAAAAGGATTCTGGTTGCCAAGTCATAGTACGATTAATGGTCTCGAGTTCAGCATATAAATGTACGCCGTTCAGGGTAGCAACTTTAATTTCTTCTCCTCCATTGTTGGGTGTCCAATAAGCTTGAATTGCACCATAGGTGCTATGTAGACCAGTGCGTTTAAATGAAACAGCAATTTTATACTGTGTACTCTTTAACTTTTTAACTGTTAAAACCTCGGCGTTACTTATGACAACATCATGATCAAAGAATCCCTGTCGTAAAATAATTGGGATTGAATAGTTAAGCATGAGTTTTAAACGTATACCGGTTTGATTTTTTTCAGCTTGCTCATCCTCTGAAGGAAGAGCGGTAAACAATAAATGAGACCGATACTCTCCGTCAGCTAAATCTCGTGGACGACGCGCACCTATTTTTATAATTTGTCTCTCGTTTGGTCTTAACATTACCTGTCTAGGACTAAAGCGCAACATATCGCTTGCAACGGGAAAATCAGAACTTGTAGCCTCATCTAAATCCTCGTACCCGCCATCAGGCAGCGCTCTCTTTTGCTCCCAACCTAGTCGGTACGTTTTGATGGTATCACTGGTATTTAGTAATATAACCTGTGCTGAGCGCTGCCGATCATTAATAACGGCCCGAGTAGGGGAAATTAACATTTCAGCAGTTGCATGATTAGCTAGAAACATGCACTTGACTAAACATAAAGTTAAAATGACACCCAACACTTTATTTTTCATAATCTACTTCACTCACTTCTCTATTAATTATTTTTGCAATTAGGATAGGAAACCTTAATGTTCGTTCCCCCCCAAAAAAAGCATTTGAAATTAAAAAAGCAATTATCAGGCCAATCAATTTAAACACATAAAAAACAGACACTAACCTTACTCATGATTAGAGTTTTGAACGTAACCTAGCCTTATAAATATACCAAGTGTCAATTAGCTGACACGGCAAATTTCTTTAAATCTAGGCTAATTTAATGTTTCCAAGTTAGAAATTGATGGCTAACTCAAACGTTACAAAATAGGCAGTGTCATAATAGATTCCACTGGCATTGCCAGATGTTTGTATTGTTCCACCTATATATACGGTTGCAGTTCCATTAGCATCCGTTGTTACAGATGGTGCAGTATCAAGGGATATAAGGGTGAATTGCTCTGAGGGGGATGCGGAAGAGCTGGTTTCAGTGAGTAAAATGTTTGCAGACGTGAATAATTCTGTAAAAGGAGCGTAAGAACTAAGCAGATATTCACCACGGTGCCCAGGAACTAAAACGCGAATGTGATTAGTGAAGTTTATTTGGCTATTAGTATGGATCGTAATTTGGCTAGCAACATTATTTTTAAGAATGGCTAGAGTACCAAAGGAAAGTTCTTCTACTTCAGTCACTGCAGCAAAACTATTAGCATTGCATAAAAAAAACACAGACATTAAATAGAGGCGTGCGCTTCTAACTCGAGATATATTTTTGAACAATTGTGGGGTCCTGTGGTAGTTACAGGTACAACCAAAGCAAAAACCATACCCAAAAAAAATAAAAACAGCGATTAATGATACAAAAAAGCGGCTCAAATTGAACCGCTGTAAAAATTGTATAAAATTCCAATGATTAATAAGCAACTGTCATAGTGTAGGTGCCTGTGTAGGCTTGATCAACATAACCAGAGGTAAATGCAGCACCTTTGTCAGTAGTCAGAGTCGTACCAACATTTAACACTACGCCACCTAAATTATCAGTTTCCATCACGCCGGCAGTAGCTATTGTTGTACCATCATCAGCGCCACCTACAATTGTTCCTAACCAATCTGCCTGAGCAATTTGAAAAACTGCCGCTCCAGAAGGGACACCAGTAGTCGTTAACGTGAAGTCCGGCGGGAATGTTACGGTTAGGTCGGTAAATGGTGCTGCGGAATCAACGGTAAAAACTGCAGCCGTAGGAGTTGACAATGAGGTAATAGCTGAAGCTCCAACTTGCGCAGTTGTCACTCCCCCGTCTGGTGCTAAAACTAATGATGCGAAATTTGCTGCGTTTGAGGCATCACCGACAGCTCTGATGGTTCCAAAATCTAATGCTGTCGTCTCAGTTAAATTAAATGTATTTTGCACAGTTACAGTAACCGTACCTGGGGCTGTTGCTGCTAATGCTGCATTGCTGCTTACAAGTATGAAAGTAGCGCCTAATATTTTTGTGATTTTGTTTGGATTAAACATATAATCTCCAATAATTAAATTATAAAAGGTTTTAAAACAAATATTACGTAACACTAAATTCAGAGGCATTATAGCAACTCATATGTTTTGTGACGTATTCTCGGTTTCTCAATAACAATATCGACAATGTTAATGTAAACCTTAATTTTTACTTCTCAGTAACATGGCGTTAGATAAATAATGCCAACGTTTTCAAAGATTATTGTCATTACATTTAAAATCTTTGCCACTAACTGTATCGACCCTCACCTTGAAAAATTTAATCTAATTTTAGTAATTTCTTTAAATATCTTGAACATAGACACTTACGAGGCAAAAAAATCAGGTCTACTGGTACTATAAAGAGTTACTTCTGAACTTGCAAAGTGTACGCCATCCCCCACGTTGAAGGGATTTCCCTCGGTTACCTCAGTTGCTACAAGCAAACAATTCGACTCTATTCACTTTTTGCTTATAAAGTTTGTATTAACAGTCGTAAAATATCTAGGATTGGCAACTAATTGCCTACATACGGCATAATTTGTTTTCTTTGCGGCGAAATATAAAAGACTAATTTATTCAGTTATTTACAAAATAGGTGTCATAACGCCATCGTTTTATATGGCTTGATTTATGCTTTGAATTTGCGAGATAGAATGATTTTAAGCCAACTGTGGCACTCTCTTACATTATTAGAAGATAAATTATGTTTTTAAAAACAAAAATTGACCTGCACCGAGCATTATTGACCGCCATGAGCTGCAGTTGCCTGATAATAACCGGCTGTGGAATAAATGGCACTGAAACCCACCAGGCTCAGAAAGCTGGTATTAAAGTAAGCAATAATGAACGATTTGGAATAGTAGATATAAACGTTAATGATGAATTTGACACATTTCACACTCATAAGCGTATTAGTAACTACACCAGTAAACTAGCCCACGACTTACTTAAAAACCTCAGAGGCACAATGCTGGAGACTCCCATTGCTGTCACTTCATTTGTGAGTTTTGATACTGAGTCTCAAGACAACTCAAAACTGAGCGCATTAATAAGTGAAAATTTATTAGGGCAACTTCAAAGTCAGAATATACCTGTGGTTGACATTCACCTTATGGATGCTTTGTTATTAAACAAAGAAGGCAGTTTTGCATTTAATAGTGATATGGAAGGGTATTTTTATAGTGAATCGGTTAAGTACGTTCTTGCAGGTTATATGACTCAACATAAGCATGGTGTCGTTATCAACGCTCGAATAATGCAATTCGACAATAAACAAATCATGTCTTCTGCTTCAACTCTCATACCTTATTACGTTGCCGACTTATATAATTAAAGGTTATCCGACCTAAAAAAGTAAAGGTTGCAGCTACGCTCACAGATAATTTCAGCAATCTGTCTGACGATAATAAAGAAAATAGACCGGTTGGTTATGTAAAATAAAGTTTGTTAGCTTATATGCTTGTATCAACCGCTTACACCTAAGCCCAAATAAAGAATATTATTTCACTTTGCTTCCAAGATACTCAACGACTGCGCAAGATACTAGGTGACGCGCTCCGTCACAGATCCTTTTGGCTTGATTTACCGAAGTGAAGGGCCCTACTCTCAAACTTTGATAAGCAATATTCTGTTGAACGATTTCTGTCCGCAACGGTCTTTTGCCGCGAGTTAATTCTGTAGGCAGTTTCTTTTGAAGGTAAAGCCATCCTGGCAAAACAGATTTTTCATCACTAAATGCTGCTATATGTAAACCTATCTCAAATTTACAGTGACCAATCAAAGCGTTTGATTTTGAACGACAATTTGAAGGATTATCAGCAGCATAGTTTCTGGTGACAGAATTATTCTCTTCTGTTGTATTCTGAATTCGCTTGTTGTCGCTTTGAACATTACTTTTTATTGGTGTGGTTCCCAATGGATCTGTACCAAGTGTAGAATACCTTGCCAACTCAGCTACAATAATTTGCATATCTGATTCGAGCGCTAGTATTCTCTGAAGTTCAGGTTCTAATTCAGTATAGCGTTCGAGCTTTTGTTCCAATTCACTTTTCACCAAAACGTCTAATTCATTATCCACCATTGAACAACTAACTAATAGAGCACTGTTAATTAGAAGAAAAAACATGTTCGTTAAACTACCATTTATCATTGATACCAGAAACTTGTCATTGTTTTTCTGCATACTATTATTCCATAGGGTTTGTAGAGCATTCACATGCTCGATTATATTTTGGCATCCAAGACATAGTCACCTATTTCGGCCATCAGCTTATGTCTATTCCCATCTATTTGTTTCGCTGCAATTATTAGACCAATAGATTTTTGCAGTAACTAACCCCCCTTACTCAGATGAAACATCAAATGAAGGGCTATAAGCGGAAAAAAACTGCCAGCTTTTATCCACTGGCACAAAGAATCGCCGCACTTGGTTTAATGTCTGATGCGTTCACAAACTGCATTCATATTTAGTTTTATTATTTGACCAAAGGAAGTGAAAATCGTTATGGTTAACTGTGTTTTTCGAATCGGTAAAAGTAGTTGCTCAAACATTTATTAATTTTATGCTTTGTATTTGTGATACTTAGCTGCTCGTCAACCCCAAATAATTCACAAGTCACTCCACTAGAGGAAGCGAATACTCCTCTAATAACACTGTCCTATGTAAAAGCCTATTTAATGATTGGCAATATCACCAAGGCTGATGAAAGATTTCAATCGATTCAAACACCTGAATTAGTTCCAGGCGCAATGCTGGTCTTAGCGCAACTACGAGCCTTAAAAGGTGATAACTTAGGTGCACAGCAAGCATTTATGTTGGCTCTTGATAACCAACAATTCTCAGACCTGCCATTTTATCCTAAGTTACTGGATTATTTCTGTCACCAAAAGAAGTGGCAATTATTGGAAAGTTACGGTTCTGGCCTACTAAAGTCTTCGAACAACCTAAGCACAAAAAACACGCAACTGAGCATGATTGGGCAGTGCTTTTTCAGAGAACAAAAATGGGACAAGGCAAAATATTGGCTCAATCAACTTGATTTAATGCAAACAGTCGATCCAATTGATTTCCTCGCGTTAGCCCGACTAAGTATTGAAGATAAGCAATTTAATACGGCGAAACAATTCATTAACCGTTTTGAAGAAACTAAAACCAAAGTGGATGCTCCTGCATTGTGGACTACTTTAGAAGTTTACCAAGGGTTGCAAGAACTAAAACGCGCGGAACAAATTGGTCAAAGTTTAAGTGTTTTGTTTCCTGACAGCGACTACAGCAGAATTTATCGACAAATGCGCAGGCTAAAGGTCCAAATAGTAAACAATAATGAAAAAGCAGCTCCCACCATACAAACTGAACTTGAAACTGAGCACCTTATCCACATCATGAAAAAAGGTGAAACCTTATATCAATTATCTAAACTTTACGGCATTTCTATCCCTGAGCTACAGGCATGGAACCCCGACTTAGCGATCAACAATATATCGGTTGGCACTGAAATACGCATATCACACAGTCAATAAAGTGAAGTTTTAATATTTATGTCACACCGCTGTGAAAACGAAATTCTTTATCTGGGCTTCGAATAAGTGTGGCTTCTTTTTGCCCCAAAAATTGCACCCTGTCATCAATTGGCGCTTTTGATATCAACTTTGCTAAAGTTAAGTAATAATCCTGAAAATGCCTAGCTTCGCTGCGCAGCAACGACACATAGAAACTCTCTAGTTCACTCTATCTAGGTAGGGAGATATTTTCGCGAAACGCTCACAGGAGCGCGCTTCTATATATACGCCAAAAATTAAAGTGTCGCTGAGCTTAGCTGGCTCATGGGTGCGAACGTGTTTCACTAGGCCTCTGGCATAACGGGATGCTATAAGATTGTCGTAGGTCACTCCCCTACTCTGCATAATTTCCCACATCTGCTGAAAATGATGTAACTCTTCTTTTATCAACAACACCATTTTACTGATCAATTTCTTGGATAAATTCTCGTAATCACTAAAATCACCATCGCCTATTTTTCGATAAACAAAATCTTCATAGGGCTTTAGCCAGGCTAACAAAGCGTTTCCACTTTGCAGTTCTACTGCATACCAGCGCAACAGTAACATCGCGGTTTGTGCCGCTTTGAGTTCACTAAAGTAAACATTGAGCAAACAGAAATTAATTAATTTTTAAATTAAACATTAACCAAGGTTATGACTGTTTGATAATTAGCTTACGACCAATAGAGATTGCATTTAGCAACACAAAATGCCAACGAGATATGATAGAATCTAGAGCCACCGCCATACAATAATAATCGTACTCCTATTGTCTTACTCTGAATTATTAAAACCAATAAACTCGTTTTTGCAATGTGCAACGCCACAAGAATGGATAGAAGAAGCAATTAAACCAGAAAACTTTTCAATGCTACTTTTAGACCATTTAATATGTGAATTAAAAGCAGCTCAATCAGCTATGTTCTTGATCCGAAAATATGCCGTTGATAAAAGTGGTGGCAATGCTTTGCTAGACTGGTTACAACCATTTGAACAACTTATTTATAAAAGAGAAGGTAATTGGCGTGAATTAGCAGCAAAAAATAAGCTGACAAAATCTGTTATTCCAAAATCTGATTCTCCTTATGGACAAGACCTCATAGATAAAATGGTATTGTTAATCAAAGAAGAGCTGCATCACTTCTACCAAGTATTAGAAATGATGGATCATTATGGAGTTGAATATAAGAGTATTACTCCATCTCGTTACGCAAAAGGCATGCTAAAACACGTCAAAACACATGAGCCAGAAACCTTAGTAGATAAGCTAATATGTGGAGCTTATATTGAAGCACGCTCGTGTGAGCGCTTTGCTGAGCTTGCCCCCCATGTAGATAAACGATTAGGTGATTTTTATATATCTCTATTAAGATCTGAAGCTCGTCACTATCAGGATTATTTAGAACTTGCACAGTCGATAGCTCCAGCAAGTATCAAAGCTAAAGTAGAGCATTTTGGTAAGATTGAAGCTGATTTAATAACAAGCCCCGATGCTGATTTTAAATTCCATAGTGGAATGCCCAACCAAGCAAAATAAAGCCGGCTAGTGCCGACTCAAAATTATTTTAACACTTCTCTTAGCTCCGAGAGAAAAACTCTTTTAACTGAAAACCAAGTTTGGCATTAAATGGATAATCGCAATGCCATAATCAGTCATGTCGAAATAAATTACGTCTCTAACTTCCCTACACATTCGATACCCCGTCAAGCACATTTAAGTCCCTTACAACCCTTGGTTCCTCAACACTAAATAGCTCATTAAACTTATTTTCATAATTTCATTTGACGTTTCATACCGTTCGGTATATTATTCATTTAAATACCACTTGGTACAAATTAAAGCGAGAACTGAAAACCAATGAATCACTTTTTCAGGTAGAGCGTCTCGTTACTTTAAGTTTAATCCACAGAAAAACAGAGTTACGCCATGTTCAATAATTTACTTTCTAAAAATCTAGTCCCCATCATTAGTTTTACTTTAATGCTTTCAACAGTAGTTGTTGGTAGTGTTTGGTCTCCTAGTAGTGACGCTGCTTTGAACAAGCAAAATCGTCAATTCAGTACTAACAATAAAACCACCCAAGCCGTTGCGGTCGATGTACTTATTGGCTCAGATGATATTACTGGGATTCGGTTGGCCTATAGGCCTTATATTTACGAACTAAAAAATGTGCCGTACTTTGACAAGTTAGATATTTACTGGGAAACCAGCTTAAACTTTTGGGAGTATGGTGAACAAAATAGCCATGAAACAAATTTTGTGCTCGCGCTGTCTCCAGTGGTCAGTAAAACGTTCTATTACATTAAAGACAAGTACCCACTTAAATGGGAGTTTGGTATTGGTGTATCTTTGGTTAATGACACCAAGTTTGCAGGCAAAGATATCGGCTCACATTACCAATTTGAAGACCGATTAGGTTTAACTGTTGACTTAAACAACAAACAGACAGAATCGGTTTCGTTAAGGTATATGCACTACAGTAACGGCGGCTTGAACAGCAAAAACCCTGGGGTGGACTTTTTGAATATGTCTTACGCCTATAAGTTTTGATAGTGGGTGTAAAAACAAACACCCGACTAACGATATTTAGCGATCAAAAAAGGGGGATACTCAATCAAAGTATCCCCCTTTTTTGTCATTCTGAGCACCGAAAACACTATTTCTAATCAGCTCAACCCATGTCTCTTTATTAAATTACATTTAGCTTTCAACCACTTGGGACTAAAACTCATAGGCTTTAGACATAGATCACCTATATCTAAAGCATCATTCTACTGACCCTTTCCTGCCGGAAAGCTCGCCAACGCTAAATTGGCTACATCAATCAATTGTTCTTCAGTGGCGCCACTACTGGCCTGAATAGAAATACCTTGCATTACTGTGTTTAGGTATCGAGCCAAATTACAAGCATCCACACTTTCTGGCAAATCACCTTGTGCTTTAGCCAATTCAAATCGATCTTTAATTTGATCTTCACTTTGCTGTCGGTATTTAATTAATTCTTCTTTAACGCCGGCAGCAGCTTCACTGCAAGACAAAGCTCCTTGGATCATCACACAACCTTGAGGGTGAGAATTATCGGCCATGCTTTTAGCGGCTCCCATAAGCATGCTCTCTGCCACTTTATAGGCTGTTGGCTGCCCTAACGCAGGTTTAAAAAAACCGCAGGGGCGATTTTTATAAAATTCAATCGCCTTTAAAAACAACTGCTCTTTATTACCAAAAGCAGAATACATGCTAGGTTTATTGATACCCATTGCAGAGGTTAAATCAGACAAAGACGCGCCATCAAACCCTTTCTCCCAGAATACTTCCAATGCTTTTTCTAGTGCCACTTGCACATCAAAAGCTCTAGGCCTACCGATTGCGGTAGCACAATTTGCGGTACTCATTGAATAACTCCCAATTTAACTTTGTTCACATAATAAACGCCTAATTATCACATGTCCATAGCACATTACTTACTTGTCAGTACAAAAAAAGCAGTATCTTTTAAAGCGCCGATACTTCTGAGCACTGCGTTTTCGGCTACTATCTCGTGTCCCAAGCCTTAAACGATTTGACAACCTTACAACTCTCCATGCCCTACTTGAAAGCGGAAAATCACCATATAAATAAAACGCATGAGGTATATTTTATTTTTCATACCAAATGGTACACAACATTTGACTACACCACTGAAATCTATATTCTTACCAACCAGTACACAACTAATTTTAAAACACATTAAAAAATAGGTTAAGAGAACTCATGAGCACAAAACACACCATAAAGAATTGGATATTAGGCGGAATCGCAAGTGTTGTGTTGCTTGCTTGCGGCACCCAAGATAAGGCAACAAACCAAGCCCCTACCCCCTTAGCACCGCAAGTCAGTGTTGCTAAAGTGGTCAATGAACGAATCACAGAGTGGGACGAATTTGCCGGCCGTTTACAAGCGCCGCAAACGGTGACTTTGATGCCTCGTGTATCGGGCTATATAGAGGAGGTTTTGTTCGATGAAGGAGCAGTAGTCAGTAAAGGCGAAGTACTGTTTCAAATTGACCGTCGAGCATTTAAAGCCGAAGTTGAGCGTTTAAGAGCCGAACTACAAAGTGCGGATAGTGCGTTTGTACAAGCAAAAAACGACTTTAAACGAGCCAGTAAACTTAGCGAACAAAACGCAGTATCTGTTGAAACCCTAGATGGCCGCTTAGCTCGTAAACAACAAACCCAAGCAACGATTGCGTCTGTAAAAGCGGCGTTAGAGCAGGCAGAGTTGGATTTATCTTATACGCAAGTTACTGCGCCAATTTCAGGTCGAGTTTCCTATGCTCAAATAACTGAAGGAAACTTTGTTACTGCAGGGCAAAGCCAACTCACTACTTTAGTGTCTATGGATAAAATGTATGCCTATTTTGACGTTGACGAACAAACTTACCTTAAATATTCACAGTTAGCCGAGTCGGGAAAACGTTCGGATGCACGTGATGCATCTGACAATCCGGTGTATATGGCACTTGCCAATGACGCAAATTTTAGCCATGTAGGTAACATTGATTTTGTTGATAACGCTGTTAACCAGCAAACTGGCACTATTCGTATTCGCGCTAGTTTCCCGAATATTGACCATTCATTGCTGCCAGGCTTATTTGCTCGCGTTAAACTCACGGGTAGCCATTCTTATCAAGGTATTCTAATTGACGAAAAAGCCATTGGAACTGACCTAAACAGAAAGTTTGTGTTGGTTGTTAATCAAGATAATCAATTGGAATATCGTAAAGTTGTTTTAGGCGAAAAAGTAGAAAAGCTACGCATCATCACCGAAGGATTAAATCCCAATGATGTCATAGTGGTAAACGGACTGCAGCGTGTTCGCCCTAATATGCAAATTCAGCCTCAGATGGTCGATATGACTTCACAAGAGACATTAACTGCTTTGCGTCAGCAACAAAAGCTACTCGACCAAACCAGCAACGAATTGACAGCGAAAGCCGACAAAACCTTAGCTGGTCGCGGGTAAGGGGAAAGTAATGTTTTCGCAATTTTTTATTCGACGCCCGATATTTGCAGCTGTTATTTCCCTTATTTTTTTTATTGTCGGTGCCATATCAGTATGGCAACTGCCAATAACTGAATACCCAGAAGTGGTGCCGCCTACTGTTGTGGTTACCGCTAATTATCCTGGAGCCAACCCTAAAGTTATAGCCGAAACGGTTGCTTCGCCGCTAGAGCAAGAAATTAACGGTGTCGAAAACATGTTATACATGTCTTCTCAGGCCACTTCTGACGGGCGAATGACCTTAACCGTCACCTTCGCTATTGGCAGTGACGTGGACTTAGCCCAAACCCAAGTGCAAAGTCGAGTTGAACGTGCCAAACCGCGTTTGCCAGAAGAAGTTCAGCGCTTAGGCATCACCACCGAAAAGTCGTCACCTAGTTTAACCATGGTGGTGCATTTAACCTCGCCTGATAAACGTTACGATATGTTGTACTTGTCGAACTACGCGAGTTTGAACGTTAAAGACGAGTTAGCGCGCATTGAAGGAGTTGGCCAAGTTCGTGTATTTGGCGCCGGCGATTACAGTATGCGCGTTTGGCTCGATCCGAATAAAGTCGCGGCGCTTGGGTTGTCTCCAAACAATATCGTGACCGCCATTCGAGAACAAAATCAGCAAGCAGCAGCAGGCAGCTTGGGCGCGCAACCAAGTGGTAAAAGTGACTTTCAACTTCTAATCAACGTCAAAGGCCGTTTGTCAAACGTTTCAGAGTTCGAAGACATCATCATAAAAGTCGGAGAACAAGGTGAAATTAGCCGTTTGAAAGATGTGGCGCGGGTTGAATTAGGTGCATCTAGTTATGCATTGCGCTCAATGCTAGATAATCAAGAAGCCGCTGCGATCCCCGTGTTTCAAGCGTCAGGCTCTAATGCAATCCAAATTTCAAACGATGTGCGTAGCAAAATGGCAGAGTTGTCTCAAAGCTTTCCCGAAGGTTTAGAGTACAACATCGTATACGACCCGACTGTGTTTGTGCGTGGCTCTATACAAGCTGTAGTTAAAACGCTACTAGAAGCGGTATTACTGGTGGTGTTAGTGGTAGTGCTGTTTTTGCAAACATGGCGCGCCTCTATTATTCCATTAGTTGCGGTACCAGTATCTTTAGTGGGCACCTTTGCTTTTATGCACCTGTTAGGGTTTTCTTTGAACGCACTGTCGTTATTTGGACTCGTGCTGGCCATAGGTATAGTTGTCGATGATGCCATAGTGGTAGTAGAAAACGTTGAGCGAAATATCGACGAAGGTTTATCTCCAGTTGCGGCCACTGAAAAAGCCATGAAAGAAGTCACAGGTCCAATAGTGGCAACCACCTTGGTATTGGCGGCAGTGTTTATTCCAACCGCCTTTATGTCTGGATTAACAGGGCAATTTTATAAGCAGTTTGCTCTAACTATTACCATTTCAACCTTTATTTCGGCCATCAACTCTCTAACGTTGAGCCCTGCTCTATCGGCCTTGTTACTAAAAAGTCCGGATCAGAAAAAAGATTTACTGACTCGAGCCATGGATAAATCACTAGGTAGCTGGTTGTTTAATCCCTTTAATCGCTTCTTTGCACGTTTATCTGATGGCTACGGCTGGGTTGTTAAAAAAGTCCTGCGCTACGGCGTGTTGGTCGGGGTCATGTACATTGGTTTGCTCAGTATTACCGGACTACAGTTTGCCACTACGCCAACAGGTTACGTGCCAGGGCAAGATAAACAATATCTGATTGCTTTTGCGCAGCTACCCGATGCAGCTTCGCTTGAGCGCACTGAAGAAGTCATTAAAGAGATGTCACATATAGCCCTCGAGCATCCAGGTGTGGTGCATTCAGTTGGCTTTCCAGGTCTGAGCATAAACGGTTTAACCAATAGTACCAATAGTGGCATTGTATTTACGCCCTTAGATGAATTTGAAAACCGCACTGACGCCGCGTTATCGGCTAATGCTATAGCGGCAGCGCTGAATCAAAAATTTGCCGCTATCGAAGATGCCTACATTGCCATCTTCCCGCCTCCACCGGTACAAGGACTAGGCACTATTGGTGGCTTTAGATTACAAATTCAAGATAGAGCCAATTACGGCTACGATGAACTCTACAAAGTGACAATGCAAGTCATGCAAAAAGCTTGGGCTACGCCAGAGTTAGCCGGGGTATTCTCCAGTTACCAAATCAATGTACCGCAACTTGATCTGGACATTGATCGCACTAAAGCCAAGCAACAAGCGGTATCACTAGATGAGTTATTTACCACGCTACAAGGTTACATGGGTTCGGTTTACGCCAACGATTTCAATCAATTTGGGCGAACCTATCAAGTCAATGTGCAGGCTGATGAGAAGTTTAGACAAACTCCTGAGCAAATTGGCCAGCTTAAAGTACGCAATAACCAGGGTGATATGATACCAATTGGCTCCTTTATTAAGGTTACCGACACCGCAGGACCAGACCGTGTCATGCACTACAATGGCTTTACTACGGCCGAGATCAATGGTGGTGCGGCACCGGGATTCAGTTCTGGTGAAGCGCAAGCAGCAATCGAAAAAATCTTAGCTGAAACCTTACCCAATGGAATGAGTTATGAGTGGACAGAGCTGACCTACCAACAGATATTGGCTGGCAATGCCGGAATATATATCTTCCCTCTGATTATCTTATTGGTGTTTATGGTATTGGCTGCGCAATATGAGAGTTTAAGTTTACCTTTAGCTATCATTTTAATTATACCTATGACCTTATTGTCAGCGTTAAGCGGTGTATTGATTGCCGGAGGTGATAACAATATCTTTACGCAAATTGGTTTTATTGTTCTGGTGGGGCTGGCAACCAAAAACGCGATATTAATCGTAGAATTTGCCAAAGACCTTCAAGACCAAGGGCGCACCGCGTACCAAGCCATTCTCGAAGCTGGTCGCTTACGCTTACGCCCAATATTGATGACGTCTATTGCGTTCATCATGGGGGTAGTGCCTATGGTGTTTTCTAGTGGCGCAGGGGCAGAAATGCGTCAAGCAATGGGCGTCGCTGTATTTTCAGGCATGATTGGCGTCACGGTATTTGGGTTACTACTTACTCCGTTATTTTATTATGTACTCGCAAAACGAGGAGAGCACAAACCTCTTGACTCCCAATCACTAGCAACAACTAAGGAGGCGATTCATGGGTAAGCCATTAAAAACAGTTGCCATCTTGGGCATACTCTCGATTTTAAGTGCTTGTGCTGTAGGCCCTGATTATCAGGCGCCAAAGCAGGTCAAAAGCATTGACATTACCACGCCATACCAACAATCTGAAAAATTGACGACTTGGTGGCAAGCCTTTAACGATAAAGAGCTCAACCATTTAATTCAAGAAGCGTTAACTGAAAACCATACTTTGCTGCAAGCACAAGCCAATGTGCAGCGGGCTTATGCGATATTTCGTGATGCAGATAACGATTTTCTGCCTAAAGGAACACTAGACGCAGGTTACCAAACTACGAAAAACGCAACGGTTTTGAGTAGCGACAACAATACTATTACTCGCGGTTATACTACTGGTGCAAATCTAAATTGGGATGTGGATTTGTTTGGAAAGATTCGCAGAGCAGTAGAAGCAGCTTCAGCCGAAGCCGAGCAGGCCGACATTCTTTGGCACGACGCGCAACTACAAATTATTAGTCAGATAGCCACAAGTTATGGTGACTATAGAGGGGCGCAATTTCGTTTAAAGGTAGCACAAAAAAACCTCGCTAACCTGCAACAAACTCGCACAATCGTTAAAGTGCGGTTCGAGGCGGGTTTTGCTTCGGAGTTAGAAATGGCGCGAATCGACGCACAAGTATATGCAGTTGAGGCGACCGTTCCGCAATACGGCACATTACTCGCACGTGCTGATGCAACCTTGTCGGCTTTATTAGGCAAGAAGCCCGGCACATTGGCCTTAAACGATCTCAGCGCTTTGCCGCAACTTTCGCAACCCATCGCCTTAACCCAAGGCGAAAACTACCTGCAATATCGAGCCGATGTGGCTAGCTCTGAACGCGCCTTAGCTGCTACTACCGCAAGAATTGGCGTCGCAACGGCTGATTTATATCCCAATCTATCTGTCAGCGGATTTTTAGGATTTTTATCAGGGCCGGGGCTCAGCGTAAACGGCCAGAATGAAAGTTGGAATATCGCTCCAAGCTTAAGCTGGCAAGTAGCTGATTTAGGCTCAGTTAAAGCACGTATTCGCCAAGCAGAAGCGAGCTCGGTTATTGCCCTTGCGCAATTTGAGCAACAAGTGTTTGACGCTCTTGCTGATATGCAGTTTTCGTTACAAAGCTACAATTTTAGCCGTCGACAACAACTCAGTACCGAATATCAATGGCGAGCCAGTGAAAAAGCCATGACAATTGCAAAGCAGCGTTTTGAAGCCGGCAGTGGAGAGTTTTTGGATTTATTGGAAGCGCAACGTGATGTGTTAGAAGGTCGTAGTCAACTAGCCCTTCTTGAACAACAAAGCTTCAATCGATTAGTGGATATATACCGTGCATTTGGTGGCGGCATAAGCGTGATCTAATTTAGTCAATATCTACTTAATTAAATTAGACAATAGGTGCTGAAAACAATACGACTCGCCCAGAGAAATGAAAAGAAGCCGGTCATTAATGACCGGTTTAACGGCCGGCTCAGTGAATGAAGTACGGCGCTTAGTCATATGGCAAGACTCTTTAATCTCTGACTTAGACATCGCCATAATAATTGCTTTGGTGATAATACAGCCATCATTAAAAATAGTGAAAGGGTCAAGAGACAGACTCAAAACCTGCAGAAAACCTAAACCTTGTTGTCGTAGTTAGGATAGATTTAACACCAGTTAAGTCAGCCAACTGCGGGACAATATTACTAAAGGGCATGACATAAAAACCACAGTAATTGGTAAAGTTTACGGTTCTTAAACGTCTATTTGGTATTCACTAGCATTAATGATACGTCTTACATTTCAACTTTTTGATTAGGGTCGAGTTCAGAGATTAAATGCTCTAACTGCTCCCAATGGGTAATAGTATGCACATCATCATGATAACTGTGGTGAATCAAATGACTCGCGCCTGCATACCTAATGACTCGCATATTCGCAGCCTTTGCACCTTGAATCCCCGCTGGAGAATCTTCAATAACTAAACAATGTTCAGCTGCCACCCCCATCTTATTCGCCGCATGTAAAAATAAGTCTGGGGCAGGTTTACCATTTTTCACTTCAGATGCCGTAAATACTTTACCAGAAAAATACTCATTTAAAGCCGTGGTATGCAATGCATGACTTACCTTAGCAGGGCTACTACTGGTTGCCACGCAAGACTTCACATGCAATTTGTCTAGTAAGGAATCTAACTCAAGGGTAGGCTTTAATTCTGTTGTGAAGACATCTAACAATGCATCTCTGTAGGCCAAACGAAAATCTTCGGTCAGAACAATTGAAAAATCAGCTAAGACTTTTGCGGTAACATGCTCAAAGTTGTAACCCAAAAAATGCCTATGAAAATATTCATCAGAGACATTCGCACCTAACTCACTGAGCATTTTAAGCAAAGTTTGCTTACTTAAAATTTCGCTATCGACTAACACTCCATCACAATCAAATATGATTAATTCGATAGGATGACACTGTAAATAATTAGCCAAATTCATGGTAATAAACACCTTACTGTATTTGCTTGTAAGCGTTCGATTTTATAGTTAAGAGCACTAAAAATCAGAACAAATTAACAGCGACTTGCAGCGCACCGTGATTTAACGCAGGGTTCCACATAGCCGTTGCTGAAACAGGTAAACTATATCCAGCTACTTGAAGCTGCTTTTTATATGTAAAACCAAGATTGTTAATATTCGCATTATCAGAATAAAAGTTCTTTTCTTGTATTGGAGAAAAAGCGCCGCCAATAAATACATCAACCGTTTCACCGTCTTTACCTTTCCATACTGGTGCGCTGATTTCTATGTAGTTAGTGTAAGCCCGTTCCTTTTTACCTGAATCGGCATCCACAAAAGAATCAACGCCCTGCACAATAACCGAATAATATACCGAAATAGGCATCTCACCTTCAAAGGTATAACCAAGACCTACATCAATAAAGTTACCTGTTTTTAAAGGGTCTGAAGAATAATCGAATATGTCCACATCACTGTCAGGGATAGACGAATGGTTACCATGATTAACAATTTCAACAAACAACTGATCAGAAAACTGATGGGAAGCAAAATAGGTAAACTCTTTGAACTCACCATTAAAAGAGCCCCCACCCCATAAGCCAAAAGTGGTTTTATTGTCGGCTGTTTTATAAGTCAGTTCGCCTGACGTCATCACTCCGTCGGTGACAATAAATCCATGCCACAGGTGATTAGTTTTAAGGTCGAAACTTAAATCCCACCTCCCTGTATTTTCATTCGCAAAGCTTTGAGAGCTGAAACTAAATAAACAGTATATCGCTATTAAAAAAATTGCTTTCACGGAATTGGTTAACATTTTACTTTCTCCAAAAACAGTGACTTTAGTGAATGGTGATTGATTGGATTTAGCTATGTTCATCGTCAAATATCCAAAACAGATTACGACCAAACAACACGCTTGAGCAAATGCCCATTAGGTGAGCATTTTCCACAACACCGATATTCAGGTCAATGACTTTATTTACAAAAATTTAATAAAATCCTCGATCACTTTTAATAACTTAATATATTCAATAAGTTACAAGTAACTAGATTTTTTTAAATAGCAATTTAGCTTGGTATCTCTGGTATTGGTTAAAACCAGTACATTTAGCCTTGTTACCATTTTGTTTAATTTTTGTATAAAAAAGACGCAGCAAAATGTTGACATACCAACAAACAACTGAGAATATGCCCGAAACTTGAGCATAAGCTCAAACGGGTCAACGATTATTGTAATACCAAGTTGCAAACAAAAAGGCATCCTAATGGATAATAGATCAACAACTGAGTTAAAACGTTTAGAAGACGCCGCTCGCGCAGCATGGCTATATTATGTAGCCAAAAATACTCAAGATGAAATCGCCCAAAAGTTAGAAGTCTCTCGCCAATCCGCACAACGATTAGTTGCCCTTGCTGTAACTGAAGGATTGATAAAAGTGCGTTTGGACCATCCGATTGCACAATGTATGGAGTTAGCGCAGCAGTTAAAAGACAAATTTGCTTTACTGGATTGCGAAATAGTTCCTAGCGATCCAGCCACTCCTGACGCAAATCACGGTTTAGCGCAATGCAGTGCCGCAATTCTAGAGCGTTACTTAAAATCAGAAACGCCAAAAACATTGGCCTTTGGTACAGGCAGAGCGCTAAAAGCTTGTATTGATGAGCTTCCTTCAATGCAATGCCAACAACACAAAATTGTATCACTTGTAGGAAATATGATGGCAGACGGCTCGGCCTCAGCGTTTGATATTGTGGTGACTATGGCAAATCGTATCAATGCTAAACATTTCCCAATGCCCCTTCCCGTCATTGCATCTAGCATTTCTGAAAAAAACACCCTGCAAAACCTGCAACCTGTTAAAAGTATCTTTAGCTTAATTGAACAAGCCGATGCGACTTTTGTGGGCATAGGTCAAATTACCGATAACTCTCCTTTGTTATTAGACGGTTTCATTAATGATTCTGAATTAAGTCATTTGAAAAATGATGGTGCTTACGGAGAAATTGTGAGCTGGCTCTATGACCAAAATGGTCAGCTACTTGATAATGCAACCAATGATCGCGTAGTCAGTGCGCCGTTAATCATTAACGCGTCTAAACCTGTTTATGGCATTGCCGCTGGTTCAGACAAAATACCAGCAATTTATGCTGCCCTGAAAGGCAAACTAATTAATTCGCTAATTACAAACGAGTATACCGCCAAGGCCGTACTCGCTTTGTCTTCAAAGTAAACATTCTTAATTCTAGTTTAAAAATATTATCGCTTATCTGCTTGTTTACGCAGCGATAGTGATAATGAGGAAAATAAAAATGGCTGATACTCAAAGAGATAACGCTTTTCATGAAATAAATGAAGAACAAATGCCAGTCGCAAAGAATAAATTGCATGGCTGGAAACATTTTGCTGGCTTATATGCAGGTGAACATGTTGCCGCCACAGAATTTGTTATCGGTGCCACCTTTGTCGCGTTAGGTGCATCGACCAGAGATATTTTGTTAGGTTTGTTAATTGGTAATCTATTAGCCATGTGTTCATGGTGGTTATTAACCGCCCCCATAGCGGTTGAAACTCGTTTAAGTTTATATAATTACCTGAATAAAATTGCCGGTAATTCGATGACCAAACTCTATAACTGGGCGAATGTGGTGATATTTTCGGTGATCTCCGCAGCCATGATTACGGTGTCTTCCACCGCAGTCAGGTTTGTATTTGATATTCCTGCACAACTGAATTGGTACCCTAATAGTTTTTGGTTTGTTGCCATTGTTTTAGCCGTAGGGTCGATAGTGGTATTGGTTGCTATGTACGGTTTTTCCACCGTAGCTGATTTTTCTAAAATTTGTGCACCTTGGCTGTTTGTTATCTTTATTGCTGGCTCATTTACTTTATTTCCCGCCCTATCGAATCACGTATTAGGTACCACTACGCTTAGTGGATGGGGTGACTTTATCACAATTGGAGACCACTCCATTTGGACCGGTTTTACCGGTAGTGGTGAAAAAGGCATTGGTTTGTTAGAAGTCATAGGATTTGCATGGGCAGCTAACTCTATCACTCACTTTGGCTTAATTGACATGGCTATATTTCGTTTCGCTAAAAAGAAAAGTTATGGCTTGTTCTCTGGTGTCGGCATGTTCTTTGGACATTATATCGCCTGGATTTCAGCCGGTATTATGGGGGCTGGTGCCGCGGTTTTACTTAAAACCACTATTACGTCACTCGATCCAGGTGACGTAGCTTATCATGCATTAGGTTTAACAGGTTTTGTGATTATTATTATTGCTGGTTGGACAACCGCAAATGCAAACTTATATCGCGCAGGCTTAGCGGCTCAGTCTATTTTTGTTAATCATTCACGTGAAAGAACAACAGCTGTAGTTGGTGTTGTTACTGTGATCATTGCGTGTTTTCCTTTCGTGTTTTCGCAAATGTTACCCCTACTCACTTATGCGGGCTTACTCGTTGTGCCAGTTGGCGGCATTGTATTTGCTGAACATACGTTATTTCCAAAACTTGGCTTAACCCGATATTGGGCGAAGTATCAAAAACTCTCTCGCAGTGTTCCTGCCATAGCTACCTGGGCGTTAGCCTTAACATTTGGTTTTGGATTAAATGCGTTAGATGTGATGTCATTTTATTACTTATTTATCCCTACTTGGATTTTCAGCATCATTGTTTATACCTTGCTAGCCAAAAAATATGGTGCCGATAAGGATTACACTAAAGAAGTCGCAGCTGAAGTACTCGAACAACAACAAATTGTTGCTTTTCAAACCGACCAAGCTATTGATGATAAACCTTTTATTCATGATAAAAGCGGCATAAGCAAACTACTCAATGCAGTATCGGTTATTTCACTATTGATCATTACTGGGTTTGCTTGTCAGGTTATGTTTTTTAGCGAAAGTATGCATATTTATGATGTTAATAAGGCGCAGTTCGAACTGTACTGCTTCATCTTTACTATCACCTACTTTGGCAGTGCCTATATGTCTCTTAGACGTCAAAAATCACTTAATAACTAGTTATCTACTGATAACTTAAGGTGCCACTTACGTTGTTGCTTTGAATTAAAGCAACAACGGTTTTGGCAAAAACATTGGTACAACTGATTAGCCTGCAGCATCGCTTATCAGCATATTTTGTGGGAAGAATCCTACATAGAAAGGTAAAACGAATGACTAACAATCAATTAAATCAGTCTAATTTGGCTAATTTACCCAGCCATATTGATATTCCCAATTATGATCGCAATAAACTTACAGCAGGCATAGTACATATTGGTGTAGGTGGTTTTCATCGCGCACACCAAGCAATGTACATTAATGAACTACTAAAAACCCCAGGCTCAGAACAGTGGGCAATTTGTGGTATTGGTTTACTAGAGAACAACCGTAGCTTACGAGACATTTTAGTCAAACAAGACTACCTGTATTCATTAGTGGTTCGCCATCCCAATGGTCAAATTGAGAACAAAGTCATAGGTTCAATGATCGATTTTATGTTTGCCCCTGACAACAAACAAAACGTGATTGATAAATTAGCTAATAGCGAAACCAAAATTGTATCCTTAACCATTACCGAAGGAGGTTACAATATAGATCCTATGACGGGCGATCTAGATTTAAATCACCCAGATATTGCCCATGACATTACCCATCCAAATGATCCTATAACGGCATTTGGTTACATTGCCGCAGCATTAAGAATTCGCAAAGCAAATAATATCCAAGCGTTTACCGTACAGTCTTGTGACAATATTCAGCATAACGGCGCAGTCACTCGCAAAATGTTACTCTCGTTCACTGAACAACAAGATCTTATGCTAAGCCATTGGATTGCACAGCACGTTGAATTTCCAAATGCCATGGTTGACCGCATCACCCCTGTCACAACAAAAGCCGATATTGACTATGTGGCACAAACTTTTGGTCTAAAAGATGAATGGCCCATTACTTGTGAATCTTTTGCACAGTGGGTCATTGAAGATAACTTTAGTGACGGACGGCCTAACTGGGATTTAGTGGGTGCGCAATTTGTCACTGATGTTACGCCTTTTGAGAAAATGAAAATTCGGCTATTAAACGCCGGCCATTCGGTTTTGGGGTTATTGGGTGCGATTCACGGTTACGGGACTATTGATGAAACTGTATCTGATCCAGTTTTTGCTAAATTCTTGCGGGCTTTTATGGATCTAGAAGTGACGCCATTATTAGATGAATTACCCGGTATTGATTTAGAACAATATAAAAACACCCTAATTGAGCGTTTTTCTAACCCTAATATAAAAGACAGTTTGGTACGTATTTGTTCTGAAAGCTCAGCTAAATTACCTAAATTTTTAATCGCTACTATTCACGAAAACTTAGAAGCGGGGCGCGACTGCTCACTTGCAGCTCTAGTAATTGCTACTTGGTGTTTATACAGTGACAAACAAACAAATGCACAACAAGAGCCGATAGAAATTCAAGACGTAATGAAAGACGAACTTGCTAGCTACGCTCACAAAACAACTATCGACAAACTGGCTTTCTTAAAACTAAACAGTGTATTTGGTGATTTAAATACACACCCAGTATTTATCCAAACATACCGCGACGCTATTGACGCGATCTATTCGGCAACAAGTAATATTAAAGACATCATGAAAAATACTCTAGAAAGCAAACAGTTTGGCATTTCCCAAGGAGTGCTTAAATGAGCGGCCTATTGATTAAACATAAAGCGGGTAACGATATCTCTATCAATTGTTTTGGTGAGGTTTTATGGGATTGTTTTGATACTGGAAAACGCATAGGTGGCGCTCCGTTAAATGTATGTTTACGATTAAATGGGCTTGGGATACAAGCCAATATAATAAGCGCTGTTGGAGACGATAAATTGGGTAAGGAGCTTCTGCAGCAAATAGAAGTTCGTAATACCAATACCGATTTTATCGCTGTTAATGCCAATAAAAAAACCAGCACAGTTGAAGTTAAATTAGACCAAAGTGGTTCGGCATCTTACGAAATTTTGGCCGATACAGCCTGGGACAATATTCCACTTACTGTTGCTTTGTTAGAACAAGTAAGCTCGTCGGACATTTTTGTTTTTGGCAGTTTAGTAGGTCGCCAACAAGTATCATTGGACACTTTAAGAAAACTATTAAAGGTAGCCAACTATAAAATATTTGATGTGAATTTGCGCAAACCTCACTACAACCTGAAGACGCTAGTGGAAATGATGAACAAAGCAGATTTCATTAAACTTAACGATGATGAGTTATATGAAATAGCCCAAGGGATGGGATCTGAATATAACTCCCTAGAGCAAAATCTAGAGTTTGTAGCCAATCAAACCAATACCCAAAAAATTTGTGTCACTAAAGGCTCACATGGTGCTTTGCTGAGATTCGATGATGTGAATTATTATAATTCTGGCTACTTGGTAAAAGTAGTAGACACTGTTGGTGCAGGAGACTCATTTTTAGCGTCATTAATTTATCAACTATGCCACACCAACAATCCTCAATACGCCATCGATTTTGCGTGTGCCGTGGGCGCAATGGTGGCACAACACAAAGGTGCAACACCTGAAATAAGCATTTTGGAAATTCAACAGTTCATGGATCCAGTGAAAACAACCTAAAAAAGTGTTGTAGGAGCGCGCAATCACCGCGCGCCATTTATGGAATTGAATGACCTATTGATGCCTATCATTCTTTGTTTCGTGAGATTCTTATTTCTAGGAATTAGACACATAAAACAACCCAAAGATTGACAAGCTTTAAACCATAAACTAACGTCATAAAACTTGGATAAATAATTGTTTTTTCTTAATTTTATTATTTTATTGCTGTTGTTTGTGACTAGCTTCTAATTTGGATGGTATTGCTACATGAACCGATTGTTTAGGTCGTTGAGGACCAAGTTATCTGTACTTATTATATTAGTCGCACTTCCAGGGCTCTTAGCAATAGTTTACTTCTCTCTATTAGCACGGGAGTACGCCTTAAATTCTGCGCTAGAAGAGGCGACAAAAACAGTCGAAATAACGACTACCTTTCAGACTCTTTTAATCAATAGAACAAAAAACTTTTTAGAAAATTTGTCAAGTTTTCCGAAGGTGATGTCGCCTGACTCTCCGGAATGTAGTGCTTATCTAGCGGATGTCATCAAATTAAAAGATATTTACGTCGATATCGCAGTGGCACAAACAGATGGAAAACTAACGTGCAGTGCTAATCCAATAGGTCTATCACCGAATATTGCTGAGCGCTCATATTTTCAAAAAGCATTGAATAATAAAAATTTTGCGGTTGGAGGATATCATCTTGATAGCACAACTGGCATCGCGACTATCAATTTTGCCTATCCTGTCATACCTCCTCAAAGTGATACTGTTGTAGGGGTGGCAGTTGCCGCTATATCTTTGAACTGGTGGAGTAAGCAACTTTCTGAATCACATTTACGCAACTACTCTGTAGCCTATATTACCGATCAACAACAAAACGTCATTGCGAGTTATCCGGTAAGGAACGAGCTGCTCGGCACTCCTATTGCTGAAGTACAGCCACCTTTGGAGGCATACAAATTCGAGTCTGATCCTGACGTCAAAGCCTACCTGAGTACCGAGCAACATTTAAAAGTGTTTGTAAAGAAACCAATTTTCACAGGTGATGGGCAAATTACGCTAAGTGTAGGGATCCCATTCGAGACTAAACTTTCAGATATTAACGAAACGCTATTATCAACAAGCATGATTCTAGTGTTATTTGTGGTTTTGATGTTTTTAGTGGCTACATGGGGAGTAAACAAGAGTTTACTGACCCCCTTGAATACTCTCTTACGATCCACCAAAAAACTTGAAGCAGGAGAAGACATAGGTCGTCTATCGCCCAACGGAGCATCAGAACTCTATAATTTACAAAAACATTTTATTTCAATGGCTAAAACCCGTTTGGACGCGGAGAATCGCCTTAAACATAGTCAGCAAGCTCTACAAAAAAGTGAAAAAATCCACTTAAATCATATACAAAATACACCTTTGGGTTGTATTTCATGGGACAAAAATTTTATTTGTACAAACTGGAATAAATCAGCTGAAAATATTTTCGGATATCAATCCCATGAAGCGATTGGTCAACATGCGCTTAAACTTATTGTTGAACCACAAATACGCAGTGAAATCGATAAGCTTTATAATTTAATACTCACTCAAAAAGATGGAACCTTTGTAAGTAACGAAAACGTAACCAAGTCTGGAGAAGCAATAGTATGTGAATGGCACAATACTATTATTTACTCTGAAAATGGCACTGTGCTGGGTGTCACTTCCTTAATTCAGGATATTACCAAAAACAAAAAAGCAGAAGCCCAACTCACTCTCGCTGCTAGTGTTTTTTCCCAAGCAAATGAAGGGATTATCATTACGGATACTAAAGGCAAGATCATTGAAGTTAACAATAGTTTTATTGAAATTACCGGATACACCCGAGAAGAAGTCATTGGTAAAAATCCAAACATTCTAAAATCTAACCAACAATCTCAAGAGTTTTATCGGCTACTCTGGAAGTCAATAAATGAGGAAGGAAAATGGTCTGGAGAAGTATGGAATAAGCGAAAAAACAACGAAATTTACCCACAATTATTAACGATCAGTGCAGTGTATGATGACGATAGAAAATTGAAAAACTACGTTGCCATATTCACGGATATTTCTGAAATCAAAGAAAAGCAACATCAACTCGAGCATATGGCGCATTTTGATGTACTAACCAACCTACCGAATCGCTCTCTTTTGGCAGACCGGCTTAACCAATCGTTACTCTTTAGTAAACGTAACAACACCTTAGTAGCCATAGTATTTCTAGACTTGGACGGGTTCAAAGAAATCAATGATAAACATGGACATAGCGTAGGTGACGAACTCTTAGTCGTATTTGCGGATCGACTGAAAGACATCTTACGCGAACAAGATACGTTATCACGCTATGGAGGTGACGAATTTGTGATAGTTCTCAGCGATTTGGAAAGCACTGAAGACTTCCCCCCTATAGTCGAACGTATTTTAAAGGCCGCCTCTAGTCCATTTACGTTAGGAGGTAATGTATTAAAAGTGTCCGCTAGTATTGGTGTCACAGTCTTTCCTCTCGATCAAACTGATGCAGAACAACTTATCCGACATGCAGATCAATCCATGTACATCGCTAAGCAAAAAGGGAAAAATTGCTTCCACCTGTTTGATATTGAATCTGAAGATGCGATTACCAACCATCACGTCATTCTACAAAATATTTCTACAGCCTTATCAAACCGTGAATTCGTATTGTTTTACCAACCTAAAGTAAACATGAGAAGTGGAGAAATTGTTGGTTTAGAAGCCTTAATACGCTGGCAACATCCAACTAGAGGTTTGTTGTCCCCCTATGAATTTTTACCCTTCATTGAAAACCACCAACTTGGTATAGAAATTGGTGAGTGGGTAATACAAGAAGCCCTAAATCAAATGGAAACATGGAATAAGACTTCTATGCAATTGCCTATTAGCGTCAATATTAGCGCCTTACAAATTCAACAAGACAACTTTACGGAACGTCTAGAGACGTTATTGTCAGCCTCACCCAATGTAGCGCCAGCTAATTTACAAATCGAGATTCTAGAGACCAGCGAAATTGGGGACTTGGATCGGGTTTCTGAAAAAATGAACAACTGCTTAAAATTTGGGGTGAACTTTGCCATCGATGACTTTGGAACCGGTTATTCTTCACTTACTTATTTAAGACGCTTGCCAGTAGACATTGTAAAAATTGATCAGACCTTTATTCGAGATATGTTAGTGGATCCTGAAGACAGAGCGATCGTTGAGGGAATTATCGCTTTAGCAAAATCCTTTAACCGCAAAGTCATAGCAGAAGGAGTAGAAACCGTTTCTCATGGTTCAGTATTACTAGAAATGGGATGCGAATTAGCCCAAGGATACGGTATCGCTAGACCAATGCCAGCAAGCCATGTCTATGAATGGACAAAAACTTGGACTCCGGATATCGAGTGGCAGAGTTATTGATAACAAATGAATCAGTAGTACATTTATACCCATTCACGAATCAATCTTTTTTACGTTATCCATATAATTACCAACAGTTAGATGTGACTCACATCATTTCAGAAGGAGTCACAATAACTGGCTCTTAATATGCTCCCGCAGCATAGGTTAATTCATAGCTGTGGCTGTATATCTCAAGAATATTACCAAAAGGGTCTTCCATGTAAATCATGCGATAAGGCTTTTCGCCGGGGTAATAATAACGAGGTGCCTGCATACGCTTTTTGCCGCCAGCCGCTACAATTTTATCGGCCAATCCCTCTACATCAGGGTCTTGAACACAAAAATGAAACACCCCAGTTTTCCAATATTCAAAATTATTTTCAGGGTTTTCCTGCCCTTTAAATTCAAAAAGCTCCACACCTATTCTGTCGCCAGTAGATAGATGTGCAATACGAAAATGTTCCCAGCCGGCGCCAAAAACATCGGTACACATTTCTCCTATTGCAGAGTCATCTTCGGTAATCTCCGTTGGTTTCATAATCAGATACCACCCCAATACTTCGGTATAAAACTTCACGGCTGCTTCTAAATCAGGTACAGAAATACCAATGTGTGAAAAAGTGCGTGGGTAGGTTTTGCTCATATTGTTTACTCCGTTTAATTGATAATAAAAATATACACCCACCAATAAATTACGTAAAATTATCATTAATAATAGACATAAGTACATTTTGTAATGATAAATCACAGTTGGCTAAAAACATTTTGCACCTTAGTAGAAGTGGGACATTTCACTCACACAGCAGAAAAGTTGTATATGACCCAATCTGGTGTGAGCCAACATGTCAAAAAACTAGAAATGCAGCTAGAGAAACAACTACTGATAAGGGAAGGTAAAAGCTTTTCTTTAACAGCAGCAGGGCAACAACTGTATCAAAAAGGTATTCAGTTACTGCGTTCGAGTGACGATTTAGAAACCTTAGTTAGACAAGATGATGAAAAGGTTGGCTTAGTCAAAATTGCCTCTCCAGGCAGTGTGGGTCTAAAGCTCTACCCACACTTACTGGATATTCAGCAAGCTCACCCTAAATTGGCCATCGACTATAGCTTCGCACCCAATAAAAATATTGAACTAGAATTATCTAAAGGAAATATTGATTTGGGATTAATGACCCAATTGAGCCAAGCTAGTACACTCACCAGTCTTAAAATTGGCGATGAACCTTTAGTATTAGTCACCCCTTGCGATGTAAAATCAATTCAATGGCAAAGGTTAATTGAACTTGGTTTTATCTCTCATCCTGATGCAGCCCATCATGGGCAATTGTTATTAAGCGAAAACTTCCCGGACTTTGAACATATCGAACAAATACCCCACAAGGGGTTTTCTAATCAAATTAGTTTGATCCTCACTCCTGTTAGCAAAGGCTTAGGATTTACCGTTTTACCGTTATACGCCGCGAGGGCGTTTGCGTCTCAGCACCTCATACACATACATAACTTAAAAAAATCCGTGTGTGAGGCACTGTATTTATGCGTCAATCGCCGCTCACCGTTAACCAATAGAAGTAAGTTTATCAAGTCTGAACTGCTTAACTTTCTTTCTTAGTATTGCGCTTAAGTTATGTGACGAAACACCAACTCGACGCAGCATAAATCTAAAATATGCAATCGCACAATAAGAACTGCTTCAACACAAACACAATCCTAACGCTATATTGTTATAAACGAGACTCAGCGTTCAAATTAAAAGCGTCAATATTAGGTGGGCAACATGGCACTGAGCATAGCTTGGCGCAAAGTACCTCGGATAGGTGTGGGTTTATGTGAGTCCCTGTCTACAAAAACGTGAGTTAAACGTCCTATTGCAGAGGCGTTTTTTTCCTCTTCTTTAAAAATAGCGACAACATAATCGACTGAACTATTGCCAATTTTGTCTACACGCAACCCACCGACTAGCTTTTGCGGATACGAAACTGGACTAATATAACTGCAGCTAGATTGCACTATAAATCCAATTTGCTGACTTTTTTGCGGAATAAAATCACCTTGTTCAATCAAAAACTGATTAATAACCGTGTCGAAAAATGAGTAATAATTAACATTATTCACATGACCAAACATATCATTATCCATCCACCTAGTGGTTATCGAAAAATGAAACATAAAACTACTCTTTGACTGCCCTTCCATTACTTACCACACTGAATTTTCGACTATTACATTGATAATTAATATTTAACCATAAATTTCCCAACACAGGTGAGTATTAGTAGTGCTTAAAAAGTCGACGAATTTCATAAAAAAGGTTGACGCTTGGTGTTTACTCACACACAATAATTGTTAACAGCATGTTTATTTTTAATTAACAAAACGTATTTCCAACCATAAAAGAGACCGAATTGTATGATTTTAAATCACCTATGGGGTTTATATACACACCCAAAAGAAGAATGGCAGGTAATTGACGAGCGACATGAGAGTTATTTTTATAGTTTAAGCCATATCGCTATCATTTCTTTAATTCCCGTTTTGATGAGTTATTATTCAGCCGCTCACCTGGGCTGGAGTATTGGTGTGGGCGATATAATTAAATTGACTAAAAACAGTGCCATGCTCATGAGTATTGGTATGTATTTTGGTTTAATGACGGGTGTGGTTGCATTAGCAGTATTAATTCATGAGTTAGCTAAAGCATTTGATTCATCCCCTACTTATACTCAATCACTCGAACTTGCGGCTTACACTGCTACCCCGTTATTTATGGTTGGTTTTGCGGCTTTTTATCCGGTGTTATGGTTTGTTATGTTTGTTGGACTGATTGGTCTAACTTATTCGGTTTATTTGCTCTACGCTGGTACTCCAATTTTGATGCATATTCCTGAAGGTAAAGGCTTTATTTATGCAAGTACAGTAGTAACATGTGGGTTGGTCTTGCTGGCTATTCTAATGGCCGCGTCAGTAATATTGTGGAGTATGGGGATGGGCCCAGTTTACGTGGGTTAATGTCTCTAGCTCGCATAAAATGACATAAAAAAACACGGTTGATCCAACCGTGTTTTTTTATGTTTGTCACTTAGCAAAGCTTATTTAGCGACTAGTAATAAGCCTTAAACTAAACCAGTTTAATCTTGAGTCATATTGTGCATTTCTAAGTTGTTCAATTCAACTTGCACACCCTCGTTTTTTGCCCCTTCATTACGCATGTTATCAATACGCTGCAAATAGGCATTATCAATATCGGCAGTAATATAGTTTCCATCAAACACTGAGGTTTCAAAACGTTTGATATCAGGGTTCAACTCACGCACTGCGTCGATCAAATCCGTAATATCTTGAAAAATCAAACCGTCTGCACGGATCAAATCACTGATTTGTTCAATCTCTCGGCCGTATGCAATCAGTTCGTTAGCCGACGGCATATCTATCCCATAGACATTGGGAAAACGAATTTCAGGAGCAGCAGATGCAAAGTAGACTTTTTTCGCACCCGACTCACGGGCCATTTCAATAATTTGCTCTGACGTGGTTCCACGTACAATGGAATCATCAACTAAAAGCACACTTTTATCTTTAAACTCCGACGGAATCGCATTGAGTTTACGACGCACTGACTTACGACGCATCGTTTGCCCAGGCATGATAAAGGTACGACCAATATAGCGATTCTTAACAAATCCTTGGCGATACGGTCTATCTAACTCCAAAGCAATTTGCAGGGCAACATCACTAGAGGTTTCTGGAATTGGAATAACTACGTCGATATCAATATCAGCCCACTCTTTGGCTATTTTTTGTCCCAGTTTACGTCCCATATTCACTCTTGAGGCATACACTGAAATTCCATCGATAAATGAATCGGGTCTAGCAAAATAGACAAATTCAAATATGCATGGAGCGTTAATAGGTTGATGAGCACATTGTTGAGTATGCAATTCCCCAGACTCAGTGACATAAATAGCTTCACCAGGCGCCACATCTCGAATAAAGGTAAAACCTACCGCATCAAGCGCCACACTTTCAGAAGCCACCATATATTCGTTTCCGAACTCAGTTTTACGCTTACCTAAAGCCAAAGGTCGAATACCAAAAGGGTCACGAAATGCCAGCATGCCATTACCAATAATCGCAGCAACCACTGCATAGGCACCGCGGATTTTTGCATGAACTTTGGAAACAGCTTTGAATACTTCAACAGGCGTTAAATGCAATCCCTCAGCATTTTGTAGTTCATGAGCAATAATGTTTAACAACAACTCTGAATCAGATGTAGTGTTAATGTGTCTTCTTGCGACTTTCGCGACTTCATCTTGCAACTCATGGGCATTCGTTAAGTTACCGTTATGAGCAAATGCAATACCATAGGGTGAGTTTACGTAAAATGGCTGCGCTTCTGCCGAGCTAGAGCTACCGGCAGTTGGGTAACGCACGTGTCCTATACCAAATTGCCCGGTTAGTCTTTTCATATGACGAGTATGAAATACATCTCTCACCAGGCCATTATCTTTGCGTAGGTGAATAACATCATTATCTACAGTTACAATTCCAGCAGCGTCTTGACCTCTATGCTGGAGCACAGTCAGGGCATCATATAAAGCTTGATTGACTGGGCTTTTACCCACTATTCCGACAATACCACACATGCGATTTACCTTTTTAAACGGGTTTTATAAAACTTGAGTTACTCTGCAAGTATTCAAAAAACCACTCAATGATTAAACTAAATTCTGGAATTAGTACTGACGTCCCCCACAAGGTAGACGACGAAAATGGAGTAAATGTATCTAAGAAAAATAACAATGCACTGACAACTAAGATGCCTCGCAAGGCACCAAATACCAACCCTAAGGCTCTATCTGTGCCGCTCAGTCCAGTAAATTGGACCAATTGGGAAATAAGATAATTGACTAAACCACCGATAATCAAGGTCGACACGAACAGTATTGCGATGGCAACACCATTACGAATCATCAAATCGTCAAGTTTAGTGAGATAAACGGCTAGGTCTTTATAAAACTGGCTTGCAATAAAAAACGCAGTAAACCAAATAGCCAATGAGATTGCTTCTTTTACAAAGCCTCTAATTAAGCTAATAACGGCGGAAAACAAAATAACAGCCAATATGGCGTAGTCAATCCAATTCATAAGACTCGTTTTTTACCGTTTAAATGTCGAGATGTAAGGACCATCACTGCCCTTTTCACACCACGGAATTAAAATCGCGCGCATTCTATCAAAATGGCTGACGAAGATCCTATAATTTTTCACAGCATTAATAACAATTCAACATTCAATTGGCTGTAAAAGAGTTCACCTTATTGAACAGTAAATGGGGTCACCCGACCCTGTAATTGGGTTAACTCTTTTAGGTGCGACAGCGCATTATCTAAGTTGCTTTTTTGCAAATCAGGGCCAACAAAGACTTTTGTCAAGGTTCCAGAGTTGGTTTTTACGGGCCGGCTAAAGGCTCGATAGCCCGCTTTTTCTAGGCGACTCAACAGCTCTTTTACATTTTTCTGATGGCGAAAGCTACCCAATTGTACCACCCAACCCGCACTCGCTAATAAGCTATCAACATCTTGCTCTACCACTGTTTGCTGCTGCAAACTGCTCACCTGTGGAGTTGTTTTATTTATCTCATCTTTAATAATATCACTAGGCGTTTCTTCTTCGTAGACATCAGCCACTTGAACATCTTCGGTTCGACTTTCGAGTTGTGTCTCAGGCGCTGAGTTTGAGTCAAGATTTTCATCTACAGCCTGTTCAGAAATCACTTCAACTTTTCGGGTTGCCGCTTCTTTAACTTTCTCAGTGTCGAATGGGCTCGGAGATTTCACCGTTTTCATTGGTGGTTTTTGAGGTAACTCAACAAATAGATTACGTTTTGATTCTTGTTTCCCATCTAATAAATCGGGCAAAAAAATCACAACTATCGCAACAACTATGGCGGTTCCTACCAAACGGTTTTGTAATGCGGATGACACTCTACTACACCTTTTCGTTAGGGGGTAACAACCCCATTTTTAATACATTTGTAACAGTAAAAAAAGAACCAAATACGATGACAAAGTCCTCTTCATTAGCCGCGTCTAAAGCACATTGATAGGCCAATTCAACTGATTCATAGTCTAACACTTTTTGTTCACTGGGTAATACAGCAGAAACCAAGGTACTTGCTTTTGCACCTCTAGGCACATCTAAACTCGCACAGTACCAATCCGAAACTATGGGTAACATAGGAGCAAGCGTTGCCTCTATGTCTTTATCAGCTAACATCGCAACAACAGCTATTACCCGTTTATGGCGCATATTTGTAATGTCACTGGCTAACAAACGAGTCGCCTGAGGATTATGCGCGACATCCAACATCACTAAAGGATTATTTTGGACGACTTGCCTTCTACCGGGCAAACAGGTTTGCGCAAAAACTTGTGCCATTGATTTAGTGTCTAACTTTATACCCAAGGTTTCCAACACTTGTAAGGCGGTCGACGCATTTTGGGCAGGAATGTTAGGCACAGGTAGATTGTCATAGCGTGTATTAGCCCCTTGCCAATGAAATCCCTGTGAATCCATTTGGAAGTCAAAGTTTTTGCTTTGCCATAAAGCCGCAACTTGATATTCAAATGCGGCCTCAACCAATGTAGAAGGGGGATTCTGCTCACCGATAATAGCAGGGATATTCGCTCTGAAAATTCCTGCTTTTTCAATCGCGATTAGCTCCCTAGTATTACCCAACCAATCCTGATGATCTAAATCGATACTAGTAATTACCGCAATATCTGGGTCAACAATGTTGATTGCGTCCAATCGCCCACCCAAACCTACTTCCAGCAATAAATATTTAGCGTCCGATTCGTACATTAGCTGCAGTGCCGCTAATGTTCCAAACTCGAAATAAGTAAGGGGGATATCACCTCGCGCCTGCTCCACCTTCAAAAACGCCTCACAATGAGCCTTTTCAGGTAGCATATCTCCAGCGACTCTTACGCGTTCACGGTAATCTAAAAGATGCGGAGAACTAAATACAGCGACAGATTTTTTAGAGGCCAAAATAGCGTGTTCAATCAAAGCACAAGTAGTGCCTTTACCGTTGGTACCAGCAACGGTAACAAGCACTCGCTCACCGAAATCGAGTTGCAAACTTTTAAGAACCTTAGCTACACGCTCTAGGCCTAATTCAATATTACTTGGATGTATCTGTTCAAGATAAGTTAACCAATGGTCAAGAGACCAAGCCTCTTTCTCAAAGGCTTGGTGATTTGATAGTTTAGACATGATCTAATGATGTTGGTGATGTAATTTTGACAATATACTAAATAATTTATCACGCATTTCACGGCGATCCACTATGATGTCAATAGCACCTTTTTCTAATAAAAATTCGCTACGTTGAAATCCTTCAGGTAGGGTTTCGCGAACAGTCTGTTCAATCACTCGTGGTCCAGCGAAACCGATCAAGGCTTTAGGCTCAGCCACATTCACGTCACCCAACATTGCCAAACTCGCTGAGACTCCCCCCATAGTCGGATCCGTTAGTACAGAAATATACGGCAGGCCTTTTTCACTCATTTTTGCCAATGCGGCACTGGTTTTAGCCATTTGCATAAGTGACAGTAGGGCTTCTTGCATACGTGCCCCACCACTGGTAGAGAAACACACCAGTGGCATATTCAGCTCCAAACAGGCATTCACCGCTTTTACAAATCTAGCACCTACTACTGAAGCCATTGAACCGCCCATAAAAGCAAACTCAAAAGCTGCAACGACTACAGGCATACCATTCAATTTGCCTTGCATGACGACTAACGCGTCTTTTTCGTTAGTCGCTTTTTGCGCACTGGCTAATCTATCTTTATATTTTTTCGAATCTTTAAATTTGAGTAAGTCTTGAGGTTCAAGATCTGTACCCAACTCTACCCTTTCACCTTTGTCTAAAAAGTGATTGATACGAGCGCGCGCTCCAATTCGCATGTGATGACCACATTTAGGGCACACACCTAATTGTTTTTCTAATTCTGTTTTATACAGCACGGCGTCACATTCACCGCATTTAGTCCAAATTCCCTCGGGCACGTTACTTTTAGTCGAAGACTTAGTGCGCGGTAGTATTTTTTCAATCCAACTCATATAAAATCCTGTTATGCAATTTGCATTAACGCTACAAATTGACAATATTCAACGGTTTATTAATACCCGTTTTAAGCCCTATAGGCCAAAAGAAACGCTATTAAATCACAACATCTTTACATCACGAAATCAAAACTGGTCTTAGAAGTATCAATCAGGTAAAAATAATGGCCCTAATGGCGTTTTAGGTAGATCAAATTCTTCAGGGTAAGTAACATGCACCAAATATAGACCATTGGGTTTGGCTGTCGCTGCAGCCTTAGTTCGATCTTTGTCTTGTAACAACGTCTGTATCCACGTTATGGGTTTTTCTTTACTACCCACTTTCAACAGGGAACCTGTGATATTACGCACCATATGATGTAAAAAAGCATTGGCAGTGACATCAATCATAATGTAATCCCCAAATCGAGTCACACTAATACTCGTCATATTTCGCACGGGAGTATTCGCCTGACAATTTACCGCTCTAAATGCGCTAAAGTCATGTCGTCCAACCAAATATTGCGCAGCATCATGCATCAATTCGTGGTCAAGATCACCACTATGAATATGGGTCACACCTTTTGGAAGAATGCCATTGCGTAAACGATGATTATAAATAATGTAGCGGTATCGCCTTGCTGTAGCAGAAAAACGAGCATGAAACTCATCACTGATATTTTTTACCCATTTAATAGCAATGGATTTAGGTAAAAACCGATTCAAACCTATGGTCCAGGCTCGGTCGGGTCGCTGACTTAGGGTATCAAAATGCACAACTTGGCAAGTCGCATGAACTCCAGCATCGGTACGTCCAGCACAAGTCACATTGACAGGTTCGTTCGCAATTTTAGCTAACGCCTCTTCAACGTGCTGCTGCACACTTGCTACAGTTTGTTGGCGCTGCCAACCGTGATAAAGCGCGCCGTTATATTCAATGCCCAGAGCTAATCGCATTTGTGTACTATTGCCATTCAAAAAATTCGCGGTATTGTAAGGAACTTCAATGTAAATAACAGTGGTTTTTAGTAATTCCTAGGTAATGTTTACATTTAAGTTCGCCACATACCTTTAGTCAGGCTTAAAATCAGCCGAATGCAGGTTATGCTTTTTCATAAGCTTATGCATATCAGTACGGTTTCGACCTGCCAATTCAGCTGCTCTTGTCACATTTCCATCTGTCATTTTAAGCAATTTCAATAAGTACTTTTGCTCAAATGCATCTCTTGCTTCAGTTAAGGTTGGCCATTTTTGTTCGGAAGCCGACAACGCCTGTTCAACTAGATGAGAAGCAATCACTGGTGTTTGCGTTAAGGCAACGCATTGTTCTACAACATTAACAAGTTGTCGCACATTGCCCGGCCACAAACAGGTTGTTAACAATTGCATTGCATCATCAGAAAATCGACTGACCTTAACTTGGTGGCGCTCTGCGCTGCTTTTTAATAAGTGCCGAGCTAATAACGGAATATCTTCAGAGCGTTCTCTTAACGTCGGTAGAGTAATATTCACAACATTCAGTCGATAATATAAATCCTCTCTAAAGTTTCCTTCTTGCATTTCCTTGCTTAGGTTTTTATGGGTGGCAGAAATAATCCTCACATCAATCGGGATTTGTTTACTGCTGCCCACGGGACGAATCGTTTGCTCTTGAAGCGCTCTTAATAATTTAACTTGAAGTGATACTGGCATATCGCCAATTTCGTCCAAAAACAGAGTGCCACCATCCGCTTCTCTAAACAAACCCTGATGTTCGTTGACCGCTCCAGTAAACGATCCCCTAGCGTGCCCAAAAAGTTCAGACTCAAGCAGGTTCTCTGGTAACGCACCGCAATTAATTGCCACAAAAGCTTTGTCAGCTCTTTTGCTGGCTTTGTGAATCGCACTGGCTAATAGTTCTTTACCGGTTCCGCTGGCTCCACTTATTAGTACGCTGACATCACGCTTGGCTACACGGAAAGCTTGATCAAGCAATTGCTCCATTTGCATCGAACGAGTAATGATTTTCTCGCACCATTGCCCTCTTTGCGCCCCTTGACTTTGACTCACCGCTTTTTCCATCAAGCTGCGTAATTCTTCATGATCTATAGGCTTAGTCAAAAACCCAAACACACCTCTTTGGGTTGCCTCTACGGCGTCTTGAATAGTTCCATGTGCTGTCATCAATATCACAGGAACATCTTTTCTGAGGGCCATTATTTCTTCAAAAAGACTTAACCCGTCGAGCCCTGGCATGCGTAAATCACTCAAAACCACATCAAAATTTTGACTATTGATGAGTTTTAATGCCTCTTTACCACCACCTGCACTTTGCACATTGTAGCCTTCCCCTCTAAGCCTAATAGCCATTAAGCGTAATAAACTCTCGTCATCATCAACCAACAACACATTGGGATCTGATACATTCGACTGACTCATTCTTTATCCTCTTCAATACTTTCCATAATCGATGCTTCAATATTAAGCAACTGGTCAATTTGATTTTGTTGTTTGTCTAACAGTATTTGCTGCTCTTCAATGTTGAAGGATTGATGAGTATTAATTTTACTCAATGTTACCAACGCAGATTCCATCTCCAACAACCCTTGACTAGGGTAATAAAGCGCTATCATGATAAAGCGCTGCATAGGCTGAGTTAGCTTAGGTAGGATTGACTCCACCCAACCCTGTGCGCGCAATCTATCTTGATATGGGGTGCTTTTTCCTTGGCTTAGAAATACCTTTTTTAGAACATCAGTATCTTGATCAGATAACTCTTCTATTTGTTTTTTACGTTCTGGCCACGAAACCTCTTCGATCTGATACCAATATTGCAACCAATATTCGATGTAGCAGTTATTCTCATCGAATGAGCTCTCCCATACACACATAGGTGGGCTCTCTGGAGCATCAACTATTACAGTGGGAGTTACCGAAGGAGGCCGAGAAGATGACAACAATTCGCAACCACAAAACAAAGTTGTGACACCTAGCAGGACTATTAATTTCAATCTCATATATTCGCCTCTTTACTTGGGATATAGACACGAACACACACGTCAGCATAATCCACCTCTACAAATTCAGCCTTTCCAAACATCATTCTGGCGCAATCAGCCACTATGGATAATCCAAGCCCTGAACCTGTCACTCTATCATTTCGCGTACCTTCTCCTCGACTAAAAGGTTGAAATAATATGTTTCGTTGCTCATCTAAGATCTTCTGACCGCGATTTGCAAAATCTAAGACTTGCATATCACCCTGTTGATAGAGTCTTATGCTAATAGGTCTGCCTCTACTGCCATGGGCAAGGGCATTTGACACCAAATTATCCAAGATTCTTCTAAACAATTTTTTGTCAGCGAAAATACTAGGTAAATCTAGTTGCATATCAATCTGGTTGTCATGTTGTTTAATCGCTAGACTATTTTCTGTCACAAAGTCTTCAAAGAAACTTTTAGTTTTAAAATTCGAAAATACGGGTTTAGCCTGTTGTAATAACAAATTGTAATCAAGCAACTGCACTATTAGTAAGTTTAATCTATCTGTACTGCTGTTTAATAGAGACAACACTTCCTCTTGCTCTGCGTTCAATGGGCCTACGACTTGCTCTGTTAGCAATGAACACCCTTCTTTGATGCTAGCTAAAGGCGTTTTTAGCTCGTGAGACGCATGCCGCAATAACGCATGGCGAAGGTTTTCCAATTGAATTAATCGGCCAGCCAAGCGGTGCAACTTCTGTTCTAATACAATCAACTCCTTTGGTCCAGAGGTAGAAATAGGGGGTAAGGTATTCTCTTGTCGTGAGATCGCAGTAATGACTCGCTCAAGTCTTGTAACAGGTTTTAATATTGCCTTAGATCCAAGAGCAATTAATAAAAAAGAGGCCCCTAATAACCAAGCCGTTAACCAGAATTGTGTTTGTTGCACAGAGCCAACATAGATTTGTTGATCTTGTATTCTTTTGTCAAGACTACTGTCTATCTGTGTAGCTAAGTCATTTAGATTTTGTTTGAATTCAGCTAGTTGTGCGTCTAATAGCAACTGATCTTCGGTACCAGAATATTGTTTAATCCAGACAACTCGCTCAGTTAAACTATGACAATTCTGTTTCTCAGAAAGTTGCTCACACACTGGAATTTGGTATTCTGAAAATCGCTGGGTCGACTTTTCAATCAAAGGTTTTAGGGCGTCCTTCTTAACTATATGATATTGACGCACAAGCCGCTCAATATCTACCGACAACCCTTCCATCTTACTCACTTGCCTGACGGTATTAACAGAGTATTGGGCTTCGTTTGTGGCAATTTGCGCAATTTCACTTAACTTAATTTGGCTGTAGCCAACCAATAGCGCCAAGGGCACAAGAACAACGACAAAACTAACCAACGTTAGTTGTCGTAATGAGCCTAGTTGCATGGCAACTCCCATTAATTTTTTCATTTTATCGAGTTGTCAGCATAATAAAAAAAGACCGAACAAGTCGATCTTTTCTCACTATATTTTCTATATCCGTTCTTCAGGTTTATCGGTATTTTTGTCTTTTACCAAGTTAACTTTGGTATTCGCCAACTCGAGGGAACTAATTTTTCCATCGCCATCCGTATCAATTTTTCCAAACGAGGCGAGTACTGCGGGGTTCGCTACCGCTTCTTTAATTGTAATTTGCCCATCCTTATCCAAATCCAGCTTTTTTATTAATTCACCGTCAGCCACTGCTGAAACCGTAATAAACATTTGTACCGTCGTAAATAGAACCACGAAAGAAATGAAATAATTGCCTTTTCTCATGTCATTACCATCCTCTGCTAATGTAAAACGAGATTCGATATATCTACAAACCGCTACCAAATCCAATTAAAACAAGGCATCCATGCCAAAAAAATAACGCGAAAGAATGTCCGCATTAAGGATAAAAGTACTGTTAGCTGCAAACGCCATTACAACCAACCAATAGCATGCACTTCCATCCTTCACCACATTCAATGTCCGTAAATTACACTCGAGGAACCAGTCAAGTGGAACGTGATTACTAAAGGAAGCATTACATTGTTCGTGCCACAAATTATTTTCATATATTTATCATGTAGTTACATCGATTATAGAGAATCACAAATACAATAAGTATCTAAAACCAAACTTAATCGTACCTTTTTTGCGACACTGATAATACCAAGACTATTTATGTATGTTAAATCATACAGTTAACATGTCTATTATTTGAAACACCACTCAAAGAATAGACAGATAGTGACTATAACAATAGCCAAAAGTTAGGGTTTGATTGACAACTTACTTTGAATATATTGGCTATGAGGAATGTACAATAAATCAGCTATCTTTCTGATTGTGTATTCTTCATCTGGACTGAGTTCATGGTCAGCGTAGGCAATAGACCATAATGAATCAAGTACCGCCCTTTTTTCTTCGAGTCCATATAGATCATTGATAACACTAGTAAACTGCTGAAAATCAGTTGATTCATCTGCCTGTGATTGACTCATTTGGCACAGTGTTTCCAGTTCGTCTGCGGTCAAAGAAAATAGATTATTAAGCTGGGTACGATAATTATCCTGTTCCAACTGATCAAGGTCATTATCTGCCCGCATCACTTCATATAGCAATACCGCCGTGGCCAATTCAATTGTGTGTTGGCTGTTACTTTGACCTGCGTTTATATGACTCTTAAACCATTCTTGAATATTGGAAATCATTATATATTACACTCCCGTTTTAATTAATTGCACGAGTGCCCTTGCCCCTTCATAGGCTGACTCTATGGAAGAACCAAAACTCCAGTCACCACCAAGATATATTCCATTTTCATGGTTGGACAAAATGCCTAAAGGTTTTTGCCCGGCACTGGGTCTGGCATATCGCCAATAGTGCGCGTAGGTATCTGTCACTGACTGATTAGATAATCCAAACAACTCACAAAGCTCCTTGGTTGCAATAGAAATCGCCTCATTCATACATTGAGAACCTAAGTCATCTGACAATTCGTTAGCGAGTTGGGCTACCCATATTTCGTTTTGTTGTGTGGTGGTAACTTCAGGTCGTTGTGGTTTACTAGAATCTCGCACTAAAGTCTGAATAGAGTGGCCTTTTAGATAGACTAAATCAACTGCTGAGGTAACTACTCGGTCTAGCTTTACTGCAATCGACCAACAACTTGACCAAGTTTGTGAAAAGGTTGGTAGCGCCAATGAGACTTCAGATTGCTCAATTATTGTTTGGCTTTGTGGCCATGGTGCGGTTATTACTAATTTATCAAATCGCTCAGCCTGCCATACACCGTTTATTTTTAATTGCCATCCTTTGTCCTGATGATATCGCACTTGGTCAATTAAACTGTTTGTGTGCAATTGTGCCTTTTTAGCCCAGTGGCGACATGCAGCATTCATTTTTTGATTAAAAACGTAATACTCTCTATCACTTTCAAATATTTCTAGTGGAGTCTTAACACCATTATTTTGATGGGTAATAGCTATAGTTTGTGGCCATTGGCTCACAATATTCTGATGACAAAGTTGTCGCATAAATTGTGCAAATTCGACGGTTTTTACAGGCACAACAGTGGCACCAATATCACACTGACCAAAATCGGTTTGTTTGGTACTGGCTCGGCCTCCACAGCCACGAGACTTTTCGAAAATACTGACTTCAAAGTTATCAGTATCAAGAAAATCAGCCAATAAACACCCCGTTATTCCCGCTCCTACAATAGCAATTTTCATATACTGTCATCGTTATCTGCGAACACAATCATATGTTCTAGGTCTAAGCGAATGCCTATCAATTCATTCAACTGATGATCATGATGACTCGGTGCCAAGCACAGTACCTTGGCATGTCCAACCTGCTGTAATTCCAATTGATACAAGATGTGTGAACCTTGGAACGACCTATCGATTACTTTTGCTAAAGTCTCACTTTTATCGTCATGGATGATATCGTCTGGGCGTATCAAAAATACAACTTTATCACCTTGTATAAAACCGCTATCTGGCTCAAGAGTAAAAACCCCTAAACCACTGTTTAACTTAATGTTGTTATCTACAGTTGCAGGCAAAAACACACCATCTCCAACAAAGGAGGCCACAAAGCGACTCTTTGGTCGATGATAGAGTACGTAAGCATCAGACCACTGTAGTAAGCGGCCTTTGTTCATGACACCGATCACGTCAGCCATCGCAAAGGCTTCATGTTGATCGTGGGTTACCATCACAGCGGTGGTTTTTTCGTGTTTCAAAATAGTCCGTAATTGTTTCGCTAGCTCATCTCTTAATTCCGCGTCCAAACTAGAAAAAGGCTCGTCCAACAACAATAAATCAGGTTTGGCGGCCATTGCCCGAGCCAGAGCAACGCGCTGTTGTTGACCACCTGACAACGCGTGAGGATATCGACTGCCATAGCCTGACAACCCGATTAACTCCAACAATTCTGTGACTCGCTGGTGTTTTTGTGCACTATTTTGCTGGTGTAAACCAAAAGCGATATTTTGCGCAACACTTAGATGAGGGAACAAAGCATAGTCTTGAAACACAACTGAAACGTGGCGTTTTTCAGGTTCTATGTGATTGTTTTTATCGGAAACTAACTGTTCACGTAACCTTATTGTTCCGTCTGTTAACCTTTCGAAACCTGCTATCGCTCGTAAAACGGAAGTTTTACCACAACCAGATGGGCCTAATAAACACCCTATTTGCCCGCTTGATAATTCAAAAGTCACATCATGTGCAGCTTTCACATTTTGGTAACTAACAGTTACATTTTTGAGACTTAACATGGTTACCTTATTTGATTTGGGTGGTAATTTGGGTAGGCTTATCGATTAATAGAGTCAGCAAAATAACCGGCAAGATACCCACGCAAACAATGGCCAAAGCGGGCAAGGCTGCGTCCATTAATCTTTCATCTGAAGCTAATTCAAATGTTTTAACCGCTAGAGTGTTAAAATTAAACGGCCTTAAGATCAAGGTGGCTGGTAGTTCTTTCAATACATCGACAAAAACTAATAGCAGCGCACTTAACACACTGGTTTTCATCAGAGGCAGATGAATTTTTCTAAGAATTTGAAGCGGCTGATATCCTAACGATCGCGCAGCGTCATCCATACTGGGTTTCACTCGCGCCAACCCAGTGTCAACGTTATGCATAGCTACAGCTAAAAATCGACTACTATAAACCAAAATCAACGCAAACAATGAACCTGAAAACACTAAGCCTACGCTTAAGTCAAACCAACTTTCAGTCAATCCATTAAGTTTTATGTCGAGCCAACTTAGCGAAATCATCGCCCCTATGGCGAGAACGGTACCTGGAATCGCATAACCAAGATTAACCACACCTACCAACGTTCGAATCGACTTGATTGGATTGAGACGTTTTCCGTATGCAAAAAATAAGGCTAAAGCTACCGCTGTAAAAGCAGCAATGGCGGCCAAGTAAAAACTATTCCACAACAATAAGCCAAAATCACTACTTAACTGTTGTGAGTAGGTTTTTGAAGCCCAGATAAACAACTGTAAAACTGGACATATGAATCCCAAGAATACCGGTAACATACAAATAAACGGCACCCAGAAAGCTTTACTACCTGTTAACCTTATTCTTTTTGCTTGTTGTGTTTTTTGGCCTTGAAAATAATAACGAATTTTACGCCTTGATAGAAATTCCAAAATCAATAACAGCACCACAAAGCTGGTTAATAGTGCGGCCAGTTGCGCAGCCGCAAGACCATTTCCTAAACCAAACCAAGTTCTAAAAATACCGGTAGTAAAAGTGCTTAAGCCAAAATATTGCACTGTGCCGTAGTCAGCAAAGGCTTCCATCATGGCTAACGCAGCTCCCATCAAAATAGCAGGGCGAGCCAAAGGTAGCACAACCTTAAACAGATATTTTCTCGAGGAGACACCTAAACTTCTCGACACATCTTCGAGGCTGGCAGGTTGTTCGCTAAATGCCGTTCTAGCTAACATATAAACATAGGGATACAAAACCAAAGACAACATAACGATCGCCCCTGACAACGAACGAATATCTGGAAAATAGTAATCTCCATATCGCCAGTCAAATGTTTCTCTTAACAACGTTTGTATTGGGCCTGCAAAGTCCAACAAACCTGTATAGGTATAGGCGATAATGTAGGCTGGCATCGCCATTGGTAAAAGAACCAACCATTGCAATTGTTTGCGTCCGGTAAACTCGTACCTCGCGATACACCATGCTAAAACAGTCCCTATCACTATGACTATTAATCCAACACCAAAAGCCAAAATAAGAGAATTGACAATATAGTCTGCTAACACAGTTGAATAGAGATGCTGCCAGATTTCAGTTTGAGGAAAAAACACGCTAACAAACACAAGGCCTGTAGGGGCGGCAAGAATAAAGCAGCCTAGTGTTATACCGATTAACCAAACATTGAACCGGCCAAATGGCCAGTTAATTTGTTTCATACACAATCTTAATTTAGTTTAACTAGGGAATACCCCGTCGAATTTACTTCCACCCAGCGCGATCCATCATCTGAACCGCGGCTGAATTTAATTCTCCGAGTTTACCCAAGGGTACCTGTTCTGTTTCAAATGCACCAAAGGATTGCAGGATATCACTGTAAGGAATACCGGCTAAAACAGGATATTCATGGTTAGTTTTTGCATACCACAATTGCGATTCGTTACTGAGTAAAAAATCAATTAACTTAAGTGCGGCGGCTTTGTTAGGAGCATTTTTTGCCAGTGCAACACCAGATATATTGATATGTGCACCTCTGCCCTCTTGATTTGGCCAAACGACTTTAACTTTTTGGGCTTGTTGTTTTGTTGTTTCATCTTCAGAACTCAACATTCCCGCAAGATAATACGTATTAGCAATAGCCACATCACATAAGCCAGAGGCAACACCTTTAATTTGATCTCTGTCTCCACCTTGAGGAGGGCGCGCAAAGTTCTTAACAAGACCATTCACCCATTCCTCAGTGGCAGATTCACCTAGCTGCGCAATTAATGAAGCCACCATAGATTGATTGTAAATATTGTTAGAGCTGCGAATACATATACGCCCTTTCCATTCAGGCTTGGTTAAATCTTCGATTGTTGCAATGGATTGCGCCGCAACTCTGTCGACCGAAACCATTAAAGGTCGAGCGCGTAATGACAACCCCAACCAATGTCCCTGCTCATCACGATAGTTATTGGGTAATTTAGAAATGACCTCAGTTTCTGAGATTTCTTGAGTCAAACCTTGCTGTTTAGCGCGATACAACCGGCCGACATCTGTAGTTAACAATAGATCCGCGGGACTATATTTACCTTCGCTCTTTAAACGCGTAATCAAATTATCTGCTTTACCCGTCACTAAATTGACTGAGATACCGGTTTGCTTAGTAAAAGTATCCAATAAGGGTTTGATCAAGGCTTCTTTACGAGCTGAATACAAATTAACCTGCTCAGCCATTACCACTGGAGACAGCAAAGACACAATAACACACATACTAGAGATGATTTTTTTCAAGAGGTATTCCTACTTTCAAAAGACATAAACAATGATAGAAACCGGATGTTAATCTAATTGAGAACTATTCTCAATATCAATTTATTCCTCATACATTAAATAATGGCTTGCTTGCATACCTAAAGATTCATAGGTTTTCTGGGCAATAATATTTTCTTTTTCAACATATAACCTAAAACCGCACACGTCTTTTTGTTGTTCAGCCAACACTTTGACCTGAGAATACAATTGAGCATAAATCCCCTTACGGCGATAATCTGGAGCAATATATACACTTTGAATCCACCAGAATACCGCATTTCGCCAATCGCTCCACTCTGTAGTGACCATTAAACTACCCACTACTTGTTCATTTTTTTCTGCAACTAAGTAAAACCCTTTGGTTTCGTCAGAAATTAATGCTGAGACTCCTTTAGACAAAATGTCCAGATCCAATTCTTTTTGCTCTGTTTCCCATGCCATTAATTGATTAAACTTCACCAAGGAAACCACATCAGTGTGCTTAGCAACGCGTACTTTGATTGTTTCTAACATTTTTCTCACACCCTAGTTATATCTTGAACACCACATCGACAGTGTTGCCTTTATTCGTATACTCAACTGACTCGCACAACTCTTTGACTAACGAAATTCCGCGACCGTAACTTTTTTCTAGATTTTCCAGTTCTGACATGTGTTGCTGTTTAAACCCTTTTCCAGAATCTTTAATTTGGATTGCCAAGGCATTTTCATCTGGTAAATATTCAGCGCTAATAACGATGCTAGCAGCCTCAAGTGATGAAAGTTTTTCTTCACGTAATTTGAAGTACGCAAAAAAACCTGAGTCTGATTGTTTTAACTCTGAATCAAGTTCTAATACGCCGTGCTCGAGAGCGTTATTGTATAGCTCGCTCAATACTGTAAACAATTCAGAATGCACACCATATAAACTCAATTGGTTAGTGATAACACTCACCAGATCCACCACAGGATCGCTAGATTTGATATGTTTCGCATCCAATTCTAAAACCATTTTAAGTGGTATTTTAGACGCGACACCTTTGTTAGTAACCTGCTCTAATGGCTGGCTAGTGAATATAATGACGGTAACATCGTCTTTACGCTGCCTTGAACCCAAATATTCCTTAGCCTTGTCGATGATACCTTCAACATTCATGTTAGGTTGAGCCAATAACCAGGTTTCAATACCCTCATTGCCTAACATTTGGCCTTCATCATTTTCAAGTTCAACTATGCCGTCACTAAATGCCACCAACCTGTCGCCAAATTGCATTTCATAACGTTCTACGTCAGCTTCAAATTCATGACTTTCCAATATTCCCAGTGCCATATGACGTGAATCAAAACGCTTTACTATTTTTCCATTTTGGTCCTGTAAAAGCAGGCTTGGCATGCCACCATTCCAAATATCCACTTGCTTTCCGGTATGACTAATTTCAACTAGTGCTGCGGCAAAAAACATATCATCTGGAAGCAACATTAAGAGAGTCTGGTTGATGGTTTCAGCCATTTCCATTAACGAGAGACCTTTTCTAGACATAGCTTGAAATGCTTGTGAAACCGGTAATGCGCCAATGGCCGACGCTAAACCATGACCAGTAAAGTCACCAATCAAAAAGTACATTCCCCCGGTCGGACTTGCACTAGCGATAAACAAGTCACCATTGAAATCGCTAGCTGGATTAAGGCAATAATCTAAATAACGAGTAAATGATTTATTAACGGATAACGCGTTAGCAAAGATATGTTCAACAATCTTATGCTCACGTTCAATTGCGTTTCGATAAAAAGTCAGCTGTTTGTTTTGTTCGAAGGTCTTTTTACTGAGTAATCGGGTCCGCACATGAGCGCGGATTTTTGCAGCCAATATAACCTTATCAAAAGGTTTTGCTACAAAATCATCGCCACCCACCTCTAAACATCTGGCAAGAGATTTTTCATCATCTAATGCAGTAATAAAAATAATAGGTAGGTAGATATCGCCAGCCAGTTTCTTTAGTTGTGTAGCAACTTCAAATCCATCCATTTCTGGCATGACAATATCCAATAAAACTAAATCTGGCTTGATACGCTTTGCCAATTCAATGGCAACCATTCCATCTTCAGCCTCAAAGGTGTCTAAATACCCTTGTTGCTCCAGCATGTGTACCAATAAAAATCGGCTAAGCGTGTCGTCGTCTACAACCAGAATACGCATGAATATTTATGAAACGTTATACAATTAGGAATTTTTTATCGAAACGAGCAATTTGCAGAATTTTTAAAACTTGGGGGCGGCAATGGGTAATTTTAAAAGACTTCACTGTATCACTTAAACTTTTTTGCATATTCAACAACATACCCAAAGCAGAGCTATCCATATATTCAGTTTTTTGCAAATTGATGACTATACTGGTGACTGTCTCGTTGCCCTCAGAATAGGCTAAACGAAAATCCTGAACTTTACCAAAATCGAATTTTTCTTCGAGGAAGATGGTTAATTCACTTCCGTCTTCAGAAAATTCTCTATCTAAACTCATTAACTTCCCCTTGCAAAAAGAAACGTATTATTACATTCCACTCTATACTGCGGTTATTAAATAATAGTTTTACAGCTTTGCCTACAAAGAATCACTTTTTTTTATTAGAATGGGCGCCCTCCCCGCTCAGTAGCAATAGGGTTCAAATTAAGTATGAGTGAAAATAGACTAGTATACAGCACACAAACTGGCCGCATTGAAAACAAAGAAAATAATAAACCTCAAATAAAAACTGATGGCATCGTACGTATACGCCGTGAAACCAAAGGCCGAAAGGGTAAAGGAATGACAACAGTGACGGGTTTAGAGCTACCCGAAAAAGCACTCAAAGACTTATGCAGTCAATTGAAGAAAATGTGCGGAACCGGTGGCGCAATAAAAAATGGAGTGATTGAGATTCAAGGTGACAACCGCGATAAAATAAAGGCAACACTGGAACAACTAGGCCATAATGTGAAATTAGCGGGTGGTTAATAGTCCGTAGAAATACAAATTAGGAGTAGCAATGCATCATCTCTCGTTGTCAGAAGTCAGTATTATCTTAGTAGAGCCTTCAGACACTCAAAGAAAAATTATTTTAAAGCAATTAGCTGCCGCGGATATTAATCACGTTGAAGCGGTCGGTAGTGTCAAACAAGCACTTGCAACTATTACTAAGCAAGGTGCGGACTTAGTTGTCAGTGCTATGTATTTTGAAGATGGAACCGGTCTAGATATCATTAAACAATTGAAAAACAGCGATTCCCATGCAGCTACCCCTTTTATGTTGATTTCTAGCGAAAACCGAGTAGAAAAACTAGAAGAGTTTAAGCAGTCTGGAGTAGCTGCAATTTTACCTAAACCTTTTACCCCAGAAAACTTATCTAAAGCTTTGAAAGCATCATTAGATTTAATCAACTCAGATGAATTGGATTTAGAGTTATTTGATGTACATGACGTCAGAGTATTGCTAGTCGATGATAGCAAACTCGCACGAAACCACATTCGAAGAGTATTAAGTGGCTTAGGTCTAAAACAGATTTTAGAAGCCGAGAATGGGGCTGAAGCTCTGACTTTATTGAAAGACCAAACATTTGATTTAGTCGTTACCGATTACAATATGCCTGAAATGGATGGCAGAGAGCTTTCAGAATTTATTCGATTTAATCCTGAAACTTCACACATACCTATAATTATGGTGACCAGTGAGTCAAGCTCGAGTTTACATATGGCAAATATCCATCAAACAGGTGTTAATGCTCTTTGCGACAAACCATTTGAGGTAAACGAAGTACGCAAAATGTTAGTCTCGTTACTAGGTCAATAACGATAACAATAAAGTGTTATTCAATATTCTTAATAAACGAAAAAATTGTGCTTAAGCAATCGTTGACTTATAGGTAGCGGCTTTATAAATTCAATGACACAGCAACATATTTTTAAACCTACCATTATCCTAGGTTTTTGTTATCTATACTGAAACCTCCCAATTTGGGCGTTATTTTTTGAAATTATAAGTGAAGACCATGTCATCAACAGAATTAGAAGAACTTAGAGTAAAAATCACTGACCTTGACACCCAGCTACTGACCTTTTTAGCTCAAAGACAGCAATATACTAATCAAGTAGCTGAAACCAAGATAAAAAATCATATCCCAGTGCGTGATCAAAAACGTGAAGAACAATTGTTAATTAGGTTGATAAAAGAAGGCAGTAAACACGGTTTAGACGCCCATTACGTCACACAATTATTTCATGTCATTATTGAAGATTCAGTATTAAATCAACAAGCATTGTTAGCGGCGAGAGCAAACCCCGGTAGTAATTTGCCACTCAATCGTGTGGCGTTTTTAGGCGACAAAGGTTCTTACAGTTATTTAGCTACGCAAAAGTATTTTTCACGGCGCCCAGGTGAATTACTTGAAATTGGTTGCCAGAGCTTTTTTGAAATAATTAAAAAAGTAGAAACTAACGAAGCAGACTACGCCGTACTTCCGATTGAAAACACCTCTTCAGGTAGCATCAATGAAGTTTACGACCAATTGCAACACACTCACCTTTCTATCATTGGTGAACTGACTTATCCTATCAAACATGCGTTGCTAGTGACTCAAGACACCGACGTTAGCAAAATAAAAACGCTTTATGCCCATCCTCAAGTATTCGCACAATGTAGTCACTTTCTAGCGGAGTTAGGAAATGTAGAGGTTAAACCTTGTGATAGTACTTCTGCTGCCATGTTAAAAGTGGCGGAATTAAACACAGATGATGTGGCAGCTATGGGTAGTGAAAGTGGTGGAAGTTTGTACGGGCTGCACGCTATTAAGTCAAATTTGGCCAATCAAAAAGAAAATCACAGTCGCTTTTTTGTTGTTGCTCGTAAACCTGTCAACGTACCACTTCAAGTACCCGCCAAAACAACTTTGGTCATGTCGACTGTGCAAAAACCCGGAGCCTTAGTAGAAGCACTGATGGTATTGCGTGACAATAAGATTAATATGACCAAACTAGAATCTAGGCCCATAACCGGTAACCCATGGGAAGAAATGTTTTATCTTGATGTAGAAGGTAACGTGCAAGATGGGCCTATGCAGCAAACGCTAGAAGAATTACAAGCCATGACCCGCTACTTTAAAGTATTAGGTTGTTATCCAAATGAAGAAATCAACCCAACAAAAGTTGCGGCGGTAAGCGCTTTAGCTGAGTAGTGACCTAAACTACTTTTTTGGGTAACATTTTTTGTTAAATAAAATTTTGTAAACACACAAAAAAAACGGGGCAATTAAAATGACCCCGTTTTTTCTATTTTCTATTTTCTATTTTCTATTTTCTATTTTCTATTTTCTATTTTCTATTTTCTATTTTCTATTTTTAGTGATTAAAGTCGTAACATTTCTGAACTCAACAATCTTCACTTAAAGATCGGTCGTCATCTGCTTTGAGTAGTAACTTTCTACTATCCACTAAACACTGCTTGGCATAATCGCCAAACCACGAACCAATATTTAGGAACTGCTTAACAAACTCACCTTTGTTGTTGCTTTCTACTAAGGCCAAAGCCTGATTAAATTTGGCACTAAACTCAGTTAATATCGCAACACTATCCTTGTTATCAAAAATGATATCAGCATATAACACCGGATCCTGTGCAAAGAGCCGACCTACCATTGCTAATTCTAAACGATAAATAGGTGAACTTAACGAAATTAACTGTTGTAAATCTGGGTTTTCGCCAGACAAATGGGAGCCAAAAACAAAACTACAAAAATGTCGCATAACCTGTATAAACACCATAGCGTCATCGTGCTCTTTGGCGGTAGTTTGCTGTAATATCCCACCCCAAATACGAATTTGCTGCAATAGCCATTCGTATTGTTCACCATCACGTCCATGACATACCACTACAACCTGTTTCACCATACTAGCGACATCTGGACCAAACATAGGGTGCAACCCTAAAACCGGCCCTTTATGAGCAGCCATCATAGCGGCTAAAGGTTTTTGTTTAGTACTAGTAATATCAACTAGAACGCAGTCTTGGGGTAAGTTAGTTAGCTTTGAAATAACACTTTCAGTCAACTTAATAGGCACGGCCACCAGCACTAAACCGGCATCTCTTAGAATAGAATCAGCATTTTCCCAATCGTCTTTCTCTAGCAGTTGCACTGGATAGCCGCTGCGTTTAAACATATCTACAAACACTCTGCCTAAGGCACCCGCACCACCTATCACCACTATTTTTTGGATGTTTGGATTAGTACATAAATAGTCAACATTTTGGGTATGATAAGACTCACGCATGATCCTACGCAGTAAATCTTCTACTAGAACCGGGGAAACATTCAGTTGTTCTGCCTCTTTTCTTCTCTTGGCAATCAACTCTGCTTCACGTTCAGGCACATAAATAGGCAAACCAACTTTACTTTTATATTTACCTACTCGGGCTGTCACCTTCGCCCGTTTCGCCAATAACTCAACTAACTGGTTATCAATATCATCTATTTGCTGCCGCAGTTGACTAAGTTCATTTGGGGATACGGGCATTACTTTTCCTAGTTTTCAGCGTTAATAAACTTATTTAACCGCATAGGTAACACGGTTATCAACTTATCTCGCATATGGTTAATTAAATCTTCTGTGGTTTGCCAATTAATGCAACCATCTGTAATAGACACGCCATATTCTAATTCACTAGGCGTTTTTCCTGAACTACTTTGATTACCATGATTTAAATGACTTTCTAACATGATCCCAATAACAGACTGGTTACCTTCGAGAATTTGGTTTACGACATTTTTGGCGACCAAAGGCTGTCTACGGAAGTCTTTGCTAGAATTTGCATGGCTACAGTCAATCACTAAACCAGCACTCAGTTTCGCATTTTCTAATTCAACTTCACAATCGGCAACACAAACCGAATCATAATTGGGCTGTTTACCGCCACGCAAAATAATATGTCCATCGGGATTACCTTGAGTAGTAATTACACTCACTTGCCCTTCACCATTGATGCCCATAAAACTATGACCAGATGCGGCTGATTGCAGTGCATTGATGGCAATACCTAAACTCCCGTCGGTGCCATTCTTAAAACCAACAGGCATAGATAAGCCGCTAGCCATTTCTCTGTGGGTTTGCGATTCAGAAGTTCTTGCACCAATCGCTGACCAGCTAAATAACTCTGCCAAATATTGTGGGCTAATAGGATCCAACGCTTCGGTAGCAACTGGCAATTCTAGCTCAGCTAACCAAATCAATAATTCTCTGGCTTTACGCAATCCGGTTTCAATATCAAAAGTATCGTTAATATGTGGATCATTAATCAAACCTTTCCAACCCACTGTGGTGCGAGGCTTTTCAAAATAAACTCGCATCACTATGTATAAGGTATCTTTACAGCTTTCATGCAACTCTTTTAATTTAAGAGCATATTCTTTGGCTGCATCAATATCATGGATGGAACAAGGACCACATATCAGCAAAAATCTGTGGTCTTTACGATGTAAAATATCACTAATGACTTGCCTAGAAGTTTGCACAACCTGCAAAACAGAATCACTCACTGGCAATTCAGATTTTAGGGCCTGGGGGGTGACTAATACTTTCTCAGAAGAAATATTAATATTGTTATTGCTGTCACGTAACATGATTTGACTCTTTTAAAATAAGCTGAAAATTGGCATCGGATCCATCAATTAAGAGACCTTTTGCGCCTAATTATTTAATAACACTCATAAGGTGTAACGATTAATTTACAACAAGAAATTTATTATTTTTAATTTTGGATTGACTTTTTACCAGCTATTAAAATTAACAACAAGTTTTAATTACTTTTATTGCAACAGTTGGTTAGTTTTAAGGCGATACATTGACAAAAGGCAGTAAGTTGCCGTTACAGAAAAGCCATGTGTGTATATACCTCAGAGAAAAAAATGTATGGAAATCGAGAAAAACGAGCTATTCCCCGGACATTTATTTTTGTTATCGATTTGAAATACAATCATTTGATTACCCTTTATATTCTGATTAACAAAAACGGAGAGTTGCTGGAAATTATCGCTGCTTTGACCGTGTCTCCAAGACGCCAGATAATTGGAGGCCAGCATCTGCTATCAAACAATTAACGTTAAGGGTTGGGAGCAAAAACTCGGCGACTGACAATATTATGTAGACTAAGATTACAAACTGCCAGCCCATCAAGCTGGTGCGCATTAGCAACAAATCCAACTCTCTAAACTTACCTAATCTGAGCTTAGGTTAATTTGATATCGTTTTGATTACTTGCGCCGGTACACCTGCAACGACTGTATTGGGCGCCACGTTTTTGTTTACTACCGCACCTGCAGCAATAACCGCATTGTCACCAATAGTTACACCGTCTAATATTTTAGCGCCCATACCTATCCAAACACTGTTTCCGATAGTAATGGAATTAGCTGTTTCTATGCCTTTGTTACGTCTGTGCGGATCTAGAGGATGAGTGGCGGTAGAAATCAATACACCAGGAGCTATCATAACATTGTCTCCGAAAGTGACTGGTGCAGCATCCAGTATGACTAAGCCGTGATTAGCGTAGAAGTTTTTCCCTGTTGAAATGTTATAACCGTAGTCGCAGTAAAAATTAGGCTCTATCCAAGCCCCTTCGCAATGACCGAATAGTGACTTGAGAATTTTTCGACTGCCCTTTCTATTGTCGATATCAAACTGATTAAACTGTTGGCAAAGTCTCTTAGCATTCGCTCTATCTTGTTGTAACGATTTATCGCTTGGAAAATACTCAAGCCCCTGCAACATTTTTTGTTTTTCGGTTAATTGACTCATTTTACTTCAACCCTTTTTTATTAACGTCAAAAGCGCCATGCCACAAAACGGCTAATTTTTTGTCCTTGCGCCATGTCCACAGTTTTCAGATCCCTAACCCCTTGCTCCCGCAAACTTTTATAAATCAGGGGTAAGTTATCTTTCTTTGAAACCAAGCTGCTAAACCAGGTAATTTGCTGTGCAAACTCCTGACTTTCGGCGATCATCCGCTGAATAAACCGCAATTCAACGCCTTCACACCAGAGTTCATTTGCTTGGCCTGCAAAGTTCAAGTTGGTTTTAGTTGGATTACGGTCAGGGTTTACGCCACGTTTAAACTTATTCTTCGCAAGGTTTTTTACTTTACGCTGCGAACCTGCATTAGCTTGCTCAGCCGATTGATGAAAAGGCGGGTTACACATACAAAAAGCAAAGTGTTCGTTTGCTTTGACAACACCAGCAAAAATCGATTGGGGCTGCTTTTGTCGTCTTACTTTAACATGATCCGTTAATACCTTATTGGCAGCAATAATCGTATTTGCGGATTTAATTGAAACTGGATCAATATCTGTTCCTACCATTTGCCAGCCATAGGATCTTGAGGCAATAATGGGATAAATAAGATTGGCACCAGTGCCTATATCTAGCCCTTTGGTTGTTTTACCATTTGGGATAACGACATTATTGTCTAGTGCCAACAGGTCAGCCAAATAATGTACATAGTCTGCTCTGCCCGGCACAGGCGGACATAAATATCCCTTAGGAATATCCCAAAACTCCACTTGATAATAATGTGCTAGTAACGCGGCGTTTAGAGTTTTCACTGCACTTGCATCGGCAAAATCTATGCTTAGGCCACCATCAGGCTTAGTTATCAAGTAAGGGCGTAAAGCAGGATAACTTTGCACCATTTGCGCCAGAGGGTAATTTTCTTTATGTAAATTTCTAGAATGTTTCAATGTCTAAAACTAATCTGTTGCTAGTTGGGCTAACATATCTACCGCTAGTGCTTCGGCTACTTTGATGCCATCGATACCAGCAGACCATATTCCACCAGCATAACCCGCGCCTTCTCCCGCAGGATATAAACCACGGGTATTAATACTATTTAGGTCTTTACCGCGCTTGATACAAATAGGTGAGGATGTACGGGTTTCAACTCCAGTTAACAACCCATCGACTTTAGCAAAACCCTTTATTTTTTTATTAAATGCCGGGATAGCTTCACGAATGGCTTCGGTTACATAGTCAGGCACAACTTTCGCTAGGTCTGTTAAATGAACGCCTGGGGTATAGGAAGGTTTAACGTCTCCTAACTGCTCACTGGATTTACCTTGTAAAAAATCACCAATCAACTGGGCCGGCGCATGATAATTTTCTCCGCCAACCTGATAAGCCCATTCTTCAAGCTGACGTTGTAAAGCAATGCCTGCCAGTGGGTGCTCTGGATAATCTTTTTCAGGAGTGATACCTACTACAATAGCGCTATTTGCATTACGTTCATGGCGTGAATATTGACTCATTCCATTAGTTACTACCCGCCCCTCTTCTGACGCGGCAGCCACCACTGTGCCTCCAGGACACATACAAAAGCTATAAACCGAACGACCGTTTTTACAGTGATGAACCAACTTATAATCTGCCGCACCTAAAATGGGGTGGCCTGCATTATCACCAAACCGGCATTCATCTATCATGGATTGTTCGTGCTCTATTCTAAAGCCCACCGAAAACGGCTTGGCTTCAACATAAACCCCTTGTTCGTGTAACATTTCAAATGTATCGCGTGCACTATGTCCTACTGCTAAAATAGCGTGTTCACAAGGTAAATATTCATCATTAGATAAGTGTAACCCTTTAAGTTGTCCGTCGAGGATATCAAGCTTATCAACGCGAGTACTAAAGCGAATTTCACCACCCAATTCAATAATTTGCGCACGCATTTTTTCAACCATATTCACCAATTTAAACGTGCCTATATGGGGTTTGCTCACATACAAAATTTCTTGTGGTGCGCCAGCCGCCACAAATTCATTTAGTACCTTACGGCCATAATGTTTGCGGTCTTTGATTTGACTATATAATTTGCCATCTGAAAACGTTCCTGCTCCGCCTTCCCCAAACTGTACGTTTGACTCAGTATCTAGCGGTTGCTTGCGCCAAAAGCCAAACACGTCTTTAGTGCGCTCTCGCACTGCTTTTCCGCGCTCTAACACTATGGGTTTAAAACCCATTTGCGCTAAAATTAGCGCGGCAAACAAGCCGCATGGTCCCAAACCTATTACTACAGGGCGAGTGTTGAGATTTTGCGGCGCCTGTGCCACAAATTTGTAGGTCATGTCGGGGGTTTCGCGTACATGTGGATCATTAACAAATTTAGTTAATAGTTCGGTTTGGTTAATCACTTCAACATCTAGCGAATAAATCAGCAAAATATCCGTTTTATTTCTGGCGTCGTAAGCACGTTTAAACACTTTAAACGACAACATCTCTTCTGAGGCAATATCCAACTTCTGCAAAATCGCAGCAGTGAGTGTCTGTTCATCGTGATTTAAAGGTAATTTTACTTCGTTTAAGCGCAACATAAGGTGTCCAGTGATAAAACATTAACAATTCGCAAAGGCTCGGCAAAGCCCGTCATTTTCTTAGGCTGCGCATTTTATGTCAGATAGAAAACATAACCTAGGTAAATTCACCATTGAATTGCAGATACAGTTCTTGTTTTTTACCTGAGCTACTTTATGATCGCCACAATGTAAAACCTAAACTGAAGATACCCACAACCATGACCTTTGTCGTTGCTGACAACTGCATTAAATGTAAATTCACCGACTGCGTGCCTGTTTGCCCAGTGGATGCATTTTATGAAGGAGAAAACTTTTTAGTTATTCATCCAGATATTTGCATCGATTGTGGGTTATGTGTACCTGAATGCCCTGCTGAAGCCATATTTCAAGACTCCCACTTGCCCGAGTCACAACAGCATTACCTACAACTCAACGCTGAACTCGCCGAAGTGTGGCCAAATATAACCGAATTAAAACCCGCCCCCGAAGACGCCAATGAATGGCTTGATGTACCCAATAAATTGCCGTTGCTTATTAAATAATCCTTAGCAGCATCGATTTAAAATAACTGAAAAAAAACCTTTACCTCAAGTTAACCTGAGGTTTTAAAGTGTTGTCACACCTAAAAACAACACTTTAAAAGGAACACCTATGCAAAACAGACTCGAACACATTAACCTCACTGTATCCAATACCAACAACACAGCGGCTATTTTGGGCGACATCTTTGATTGGCAAATCCGTTGGCAGGGTCCAGCAAAAGACAACGGCCATACTATTCATTTAGGAGGCAACGACACCTATCTCGCGCTGTATAGTCACAAGGACAAACATTATTCAACTAACGATCACAAAACCGTCACCAAACTCAACCATATCGGCATTGTGGTAGATGACTTAGCTAAGATAGAACAACGCGTGATTGCTAAAGGTTTTATTCCATACAATCACGCTGACTACGAGCCGGGCAAGCGTTTTTATTTTAATATTGAAGACAATGTTGAAATAGAAGTGGTGAGTTATATGTGATTAATAACAACATGGCAAAGGGATGCGCTGGCTTGGTAAATCTTACTGCAACTTTATTAAGGAGGTGATTTATCGGGCTTTGTCGTCTGTGCTTCAAACTCAGCAAAAGGTTGCCAATATAACGTCCCGAGAAAATAATCGAAAATAGGCAGAGTAATATTAAAATTAGCTTTAGCCATTTTATTACGTTTGTGATGAAGCACATGCAAGTGGCGCAAAGCCTTCCAGCCTGGGACTGCTAAAAACAGTTTTTGTGCCCAATGGCCTTGGGGAATGTGATAACTAAAGTGCATTGTTTCATAAAATAGATAGCCCGAAATTCCAGCTGCCCCATAAAGATACGCGGTATTCGCACTCACCAATTCGCTCAGAACATAGGCTCCAGGTAAAATTAACACTACGATAAAAACAAAAATTAAATACACTGGAAATAACACAACCCGCCAGTCGCGCACTGTTTTGTACTCCATAGCATGATCTAAGAAAAAGCTATGGTGATCACCGGTATGGCGGCTGTAAAAGAATTTTCCGTAACGCGTTCTTCGATGCCCTAACCAACGATGGGCATAATATTCCGCAAAATTCACCATTAACATCATCCCAGGAAAGACTACCCACTCTAACCAAGTTACCCCATGTAACTGCGAAAATGAGTAAATAATAACGCCAAGTCCAACCAACAACACAGTCAACATATGCAGCCAACCACTGTAACCAAGGGCTATACCATTTCGGTAATTATCACGAAACTTGGTCATGGCTTCTAAGTTCATCATTCCCATTTTGGGCCTCATTTATACGTGTTACATAGCCAGAACGTTACCCATAAGTAATAAAACCAGCCTGTCCATTATTTTTAGAAATTGTTTATGGCTCTACACATTTTACGCTTTTAAACCCTACGCATTGGCGAGTGTTCTAGGCGGTTTGGAATTATCCATGACAGTTTTTCCTCTAAAACCTTTGTATACAACTTACTTTTCCTTATACAAAAAAGTCGGATAGCAGTGACTTTGGTATTAATCTCTAGGTACAATTGTAAACTGTATGAGGGTTTCGGGCGATATCTTAGCTTACGTATCAAAAGTGACTACTGCCTCTTTTTTTCCACTCTCCTCCATAAAGGACTACTGCTCGTGAAAACATTTATCTTTCTATTTATTCATTTTATTTCGTGTTTTCAATATTCACAGGCACAAGAAACGCCAACTGATTTAGTTCTCCCTGACTACAGAAATTTAACAGAAGCGAGCACTGAAAATTGGCTAGAGATCGCAGGCATATTTGGGGGCATTACCTACTTAGGCGCTAAAGAATGGGAATGGGGAAGCTCAAGCTTTAAATTTAATGAGGAAGGCTGGTTTGGCATGGATACCGGCAGCGGCGGTGCAGATAAGTTAGGACATCTATATTCTTCTTATGTGATGGCTGAGTTTCTTACCCATAGTATGAATAAAAAAGGGTTTAGCGTTGAGTCTTCAGCGAAATATAGTGCCTATGTAAGTTGGGGGTTAATGTTATACGTTGAAATATTCGACGGTTATTCTGCAGATCATGGTTTTAGTTACGAAGACTTAGTCGCTAATTCAACCGGTATTGGCGTGTCGTATTTAAAAGCTAAATACCCAGACATATTGGGAGACACGCTAGATTTAAGAATCGAATATTCTCCATCAAAAGGTATGAAAGGCTTTCACCCTGTTACAGATTATTCAGGATTGAAATATTTGGCAGTAGCAAAATTGAGTGGTATTGATATATTCAAAAATACGCCACTTAAATACTTAGAACTTCAAGTGGGCTACTACAGTCGCGGTTTTAAAAAGGATGACCGACCATTTACTGACTATAAAACCACAGAGACATTTATTGGTATTAGTTTCAATTTATCTGAGCTTATTTTTAAGCCCTACCGTAAAAAGTTAGGTAATGTAGGTGAATATGCCAATACGCTTACGCAATATATTCAAGTACCAGAAATTTCAATTCGCGAAAATATTAAAAGCCGCTCGATACTTGTGAAAGAACCATAATGTTTACGACTTTACACAAAACCATAATCAAAAAATTGCCCGCTATCGCGATAGTTTTTTAACCCTTAACCTACCCACCAAAAAATTCGATTCAAAAACCATCAAAAGTAATGGCGCGAAGCGTGCTTTTATTTCTCAACTCACAGAAGACACCGCAATTTGCTGCGGCGCAATTTGTTGTTGACTGAGTTTAAATGACAACTTTCGAGCCAATTGCGAGTATATCCGCTGAATATCAGTGTTGGCTTGTTGATTAAACATAAAATGTTGCCCACTGTCGGCTAATTCACGAATTTGCATATCCAAAGGTAATTGCGCTAACAACTCTGTTTGGTATTTTTGTGCAATTCGCTGGCCACCATCAGCACCAAAAACGTGCTCTTTGTGACCACATTGAGAACAAAGGTGGTAACTCATGTTTTCAACTATGCCTAAAACGTCAATATTCACTTTATTAAACATGGCTATGCCTTTTATGGCATCCGCCAAGGCTAAGTCCTGAGGAGTAGTGACAATAACGGCGGCTGTTACTGGCATATTCTGCGCAAGTGTTAATTGAATATCCCCTGTTCCTGGCGGCATATCAACTATGAGGTAGTCTAATTCGTCCCAGATGGTTTCGTTATACAGTTGCTGAAACGCTTTGCTGGCCATGGGTCCTCGCCAAATGGTTGCTGAATCGTCGTCGACTAAATAACCGATGGACATGGTTTGCATGTCGTTGATTACAACTGGATACATTCGTTTATTATCAGGAGATCCTGGTTGCTCTCCTTTAGTGCCCAGTAAGGTAGGTAAAGAAGGGCCATATATGTCTGCATCTAAGATGCCCACTCTTGCCCCTTCGAGTTTTAATGCTGCAGCTAAATTAATCGCAGTGGTGGACTTACCTACACCACCTTTTCCAGACGCGACTGCTATCACGTTTTTCACTACTTTAGGATTTTGCCCTTTGATTGAAGGGATCTGATAACTCAGTTTAATTGTCACCTTATGGCTAGTGGCAAAACGTTCGAGATGAAGACTAAACTCTCCGTCCGCGCCCAGCAAACTATTACACACAAAAGGCAAACTCAGATTAACGGTTAGCTCATTGGTTGTTATGTAGCCGAGCGTATCTTGAATATTTGGGAAAAAATCGGGAAGAGTGTCTTGCAACAAAGAGGCAAGACTTGAATGTATATCTGACATAGTGACTCGTGTTTTAATAAAAATAAGGTTCTGTCGAACCAAGTATTGAGTGATATTAGCATTCCTTAACAAAGGTCACACTGAGTGATTATCTTTACCTTAGATGACGAACTCGCAAACTGGCGAGCAAACACTTTTTGACTACTTACTTTTCTACTCTAATTAACCCCATGAATATAACCAGCAATTACAGTTAGCATATTTTGCATTTCATAAAATGTTTGTTAAATTTAATTTTTATAAATCTTACTTAAGTATTTACTTAACTAATTACCGACCAAAACTCACTATGCCTAACAATAAGAAGCTTGTTTCACAACTCAGTAATTTCGATATTCGTCTGTTAAAAATCTTTAGATCCGTGGTTGAATGTGGTGGTTTTTCAGCAGCCGAAGTTGAACTTAATATCAGTCGTTCAGCCATCAGTATCAGTATGTCGGACCTTGAAGCTAGGTTGGGTTTACATCTATGTCAAAGAGGACGCGCCGGATTTTCGTTAACTGATGAAGGCACACAAGTATATCAGGCAAGTTTACAGCTTATGGCCTCGTTGGAAAATTTTCGAACTCAAGTTAACAGTATTCATGCAGAACTTACTGGCGAACTCAACATTGGCATTACAGATAATTTAGTCACCTTAGAACATATGTCGATTTCCAAGGCACTTAAAGCCTTAAAAACTAAAGGCCCTGAAATTGTCATTAATATTAGAATGATCCCTCCTAATGAAATTGAGCGATATGTTTTAGATGGCGCGCTACATGTGGGTGTGGTTCCTAATCTGCGACCATTACAAGGTTTAGAATACTCGAGTTTGTATGAAGAACAATACATGTTGTATTGCAACTATCAACATCCGCTTTTTAACATCGCTGACGAAGACCTTACGCCTAAACAAATATGTGAATATGAAGCTGTGGCACCGAGTTATGCGCAAACTGCACAAACTAGAAGCTATTATCAAAACTTGAATACTACTGCCACAGCAACGGATCGCGAAGGAGTGGCATTTTTAATTTTAACGGGCTGTTTTATTGGATACTTGCCTACTCACTATGCTAAACGCTGGGTAGTATCTGGAGAAATGCGTGCGTTGTATTTAGACGATTTCAATTTTAATACCGATTATCAAACTGTTTTGCGCAAAGGCTCTAAGCCTAATCAAGTAGTAGAAACCTTTTTACAAGAAATAAAACTCCCTTCCCAATAACATTGAACAACCGCAGAGAGCTACCGTTTGATGTAGCTCCCTAGAGACCTTCATGTTCAAAAATACACTGTCCCCTTCTAGGCCACATTAAAGTTAAGTAAATACTTATCTAAACATTAATTATATTAAATTTAATAACCTGACAAAACTGAAATACTAAACTCAGCCAAGTTCGTCCTGCTCACGAATAATAAGAGTTAACAGTTGGCTAACCACTCAATGTCTAACTTGGCATTACCTATTTATTTGATTACCTAGTCCCACAAATTTTCTGATAAATGCGGGCTAAAGTAAAAATCGACTAGGTGGCCGGTTTAAGGCGTAACAATTAATAACAATAGAAGGGAACATATAGTGAACACACATAATCTGTACAAATATAACCCCATTCTTACGGTTATTTCTTTGGCACTAACATTAACAGTGCCGCAAGTTGCAAGTGCCGCGGAAAAAGTCTGGGAAACCATTGAAGTTAGCGCTCAAAAGCGTAACGAAAATATAAGTGATGTAGGAATTGCCATTACCGCCTTCAGTGGGGAGCAATTAAAAGCACTAGGTTTAGAAAGCAGTACTGAGTTAATTGCCTTTACACCTGGCGTATCATTAGCCGGTGATATTGGTGGACAAAGAGCCATCTTTAATATTCGTGGTGTGGTACAAAATGACTATGCGGATTTAGCTGAAGCGCCAGTAGCGGTTTATGTAGATGGCGGATACTTAGCCAGTACTCAAGCACAAACTTTTGGCCTATTTGATATTCAACGAATAGAAATTTTGAAAGGTCCACAAGGCACCCTATTCGGAAGAAATGCAACAGGAGGTCTAGTCAACACCATCACAGCTAAACCCACCGAGGACTTTGAAGGTTATGCTGAACTTTCAGTCGCTACATTCGACCAATATCGATTTGAAGGTGCGGTGTCAGGAGCCTTATCAGAAGGTATTAGTGGTCGTTTGTCTGCTTATTCTAATATTCAAGGTGAAATTTTAGAAAACATATACGTAGACGGTGCCGCACCTGATACTCGTGCGGGATCTGTGGGTGGTGGGCAAGATGGCTATAACGACGACACACAGGCTTTACGCGCCCAATTAGATTTCGATTTAGGCACCGACGGCTCGTTGTTATTAAGCGCAAATTGGGCCGACACCACAAAAAGTGAAGGGCCTTATCAAGTCGTCAACACTACCGAAATCAAAGATGCTGATGGTAACGTAATTGACGTTATTTTTGCTGCTGATGACCCCTTAGGTTGTGATGCGATTCAACTTGGCGAATGTATCGACGGTAATTTTAACGGTGATCCCGTTCGCCCCGTTCAAGGTGGTGACTTTAACGGCAACATCGACCCCGATGGTTCTGGACCTAAGGTCAACAAAGACTTCGCCTTTGATGACCAAAATACTATCCAATCGCAAGGTTTTTCAGCCGCTATCGATTATAGCTTTGATAGTTTCGATATATTTTCTTTAAGTGATTACAAAAAGTTTGAGCGCACCGTTGGCTTGGACTCTGATCAAACTGCGTCCCCTGAATTGATATTTCAATCCAACAGTACAATCGACCAATTTAGTCAAGAAGTCAGATTGTCGGGAGAAGCTGATAACTTTAAATGGGTCACTGGATTTTACTATCTAAATGTAGAAACTGAATATAGCCAAGGTCTTGCAGCCTCGCCTACCGCATATTTCTTAGGTGGTGAAGAAAACAATACTGTGGTTGATTTAGATACTCAATCCTACTCACTATTTGCTCAGATCGACTACGAGTTACAAGATCAGTTGGTATTGGTAACAGGCTTGCGCTATACCAGAGAAGACAAACATTTTGTGGGTGATGTGTACCAAAACCCTAATACAAACGATAGAGTGATCGAGATTGATTTCAGCAGCACGTCATTAGAGCACGTAGATACAGATAATGACCAAAACCTGTGGTCGGCTAAAGTGCAACTGGAGTACTCGACAGACACAGATCTATATTATGTGGGAATCAATAGAGGGGTTAAAGCAGGTAGTTTTAATGCTCCTTTATTTGGTGGATTTAGTAGCTACAAACCAGAAGAATTAACCTCTTATGAAGCAGGTATGAAATTAAATTTAATGGATGAGTTTGCGTTATTTAACGCCAATATTTTCTATTATGACTATAGCGATTATCAGTCTTTTTCATGGGTAAACAATTCAGGTTTAGTAGAAAATCAGGACGCCACTTTCACAGGGTTAGAACTGGAACTATTCTTAACACCTAGTGAAGGGCTAGACCTGATTTTGAACACTTCTTATACCGATGCCACAGTAGAAAATCTTGAGGTGGCTTCAGGGATATTTGCTGATACGACACCAGCGTTTACCCCCGAATATCAAGCGTCAGCGATGGTTAGATACAATTGGGACTGGAACGAAAACAATATAGCAGCTCAGGTGAGTGCCAATTATCAAAGTGAAACCTTTCATAATGCACGGAACTTCACTGCTCATGAAATAGACTCTTACGTAGTTGCCAATGCTCGATTGACATGGACAGATGCCAAAGAGTTATGGTCGGCAACGGCCTACGTAGACAATATGTTTAACTCTGAACATGAAATTATTGGTTTTGACGTAACAGGATTTTACGGCACATCTCAAATTTCTTATGCAAAACCTAGAGTTTATGGAATAACAGTTAAACGTAATTTTTGATTAGCACTATTTAGCGCTAAATTGACATAAGTTATGAAACCGTTTCGTTAAAAAGTCCAATTTATACAAATAGTTAACGAAATGGTTTCAGTAAATGAGGTACAGCATGAGTACAACAGGAAAAGTTACTATCGATGATATTAATGCAGGTTTTGGCGACTTACATAAGCCCTATAATAAGTCACAAGCCTTGCTTGAAGCTTCGCGCTGCACATACTGTTTTGATGCGCCTTGCATAAAGGCATGCCCGACGGGAATAGACATTCCTACTTTTATTCACCAGATACGTACACAAAACGTTAAGGGCGCGGCTAAAACCATTTTGTCTGAAAATATCATGGGTGGTACCTGTGCAAGGGCCTGTCCTACTGAAGTGTTATGTGAGCGGGCCTGTGTCCGTCATCACGATCAAGGCAAACCTGTAGAAATTGGATTGTTGCAACGCTATGCGGTTGATCATCTTCTTGACTCTTCTGAAGAGCATCCATTTGTAAGAGCCACCGAAACAGGTAAAAACATAGCCGTGGTGGGCGCTGGCCCAGCGGGTTTATCTTGCGCGCACCGCGCGGCTTTGTTAGGTCATAAAGTCACGGTATTTGAGGCGAAACCAAAACCTGGTGGCTTAAATGAATATGGCCTAGCGGCTTATAAAATGGTCGATGACTTTGCTCAAAAAGAAGTGGACTTCTTACTTGGCATAGGTGGAATTGAAATAATCTATGAGCAATATCTTGGTCAAAACCTCAGTTTAGACACATTGCGCTCAAAGTACGATGCTGTGTTCCTAGGCATTGGATTAGGTCTATGTAATCAACTCGGATTAGAGAGTGAAAACCTCAGCGGTGTCTATGACGCCATAGATTTTATAGAACAACTGCGACAAACAAATGATAAATCGACCCTGTCAGTAGGTCAAAATGTAGTGGTCATCGGAGGCGGAAACACCGCTATTGACGCTGCTATTCAGGCTAAACGATTAGGCGCAAAAAACGTCACCTTAGCCTACCGTCGCGGTGAGGAGAATATGACAGCGACTGACTGGGAAATAGACTTGGCCCGCAAAAATGGTGTGGACGTACGTTTATGGCTATCACCCATAGAATTATCAGGTGACGCACATGTTAGTACCATCACATTTGAACAAACCACTATTGAAGCGGGACGTTTAAAAGGTACTGGCGAACACGAAAAGATCGAAACAGACATGGTTCTCAAGGCAGTAGGACAAAAATTAAATGCATCCGTGTTATCAGATATTGTGATTGAACGAGGCAAAATTAAAATTAACGACAAGTATCAAACCAGTATTCCAAGTGTTTATGCCGGTGGCGACTGTATCGATACAGGTGAAGATTTAACAGTGCAATCTGTAGAAGATGGCAAACGCGCCGCTCATGCAATGGGTCACACTTTGTTCGGCATTGACTTTAAGGAGGTCTAAGATGAGTAAATTAGCCTGTAATATCGCCGGGATAGACAGTATTAATCCTTTTTGGTTGGCATCGGCTCCCCCCACAGACAAATACATTAATGTGGTACGTGCTTTCGAAGCTGGCTGGGGTGGCGTAGTTTGGAAAACCTTAGGGATTGATCCACCGGTTATTAATATGTCGAGTCGCTATGGGGTCCATCATGATCGCTCTCGAAATGTCATTGGCATCAACAATATTGAATTAATTACCGATCGCCCATTAGAAACCAATTTACGTGAAATAGAACAAATCCGTAAAGAATGGCCAGACAGGGTGATTATCGGTTCAATGATGGCGCCACTAGATGAAAAAACCTGGAAAGAGCTGGCCATTAAGATTGCAAATTCAGGTGTTCATGGCATAGAGCTCAACTTAGGTTGCCCACACGGAATGTGTGAGCGCGGTATGGGATCTGCAATTGGTCAAGTGCCTGAACTAGTTGAACAAACCACTCGCTGGGTCAAAGAAGTGGTAGATATTCCAGTTTTTACCAAACTCACACCTAATATCACCGATATTCTAGTGGCGGCAGAAGCAGCGAAGCGAGGAGGAGCAGATGCGGTGTCACTTATCAATACCGTCAACTCCATCGCCACAGTCGACTTAGACTTAATGGCGCCAACCCCTACCGTAGATGGTAAGGGTACCCATGGCGGATACTGCGGTGCGGCGGTAAAACCTATCGCATTACATATGGTAGGCGAAATCGCTAGAAATCCCGATACTCATAATTTACAAATATCGGCAATAGGTGGAATTGAAACTTGGCGAGATGCCGCCGAATTTATTGCCTTAGGCGCCAGTGGAGTTCAGGTATGTACTGCAGCCATGTTGTATGGCTTTCGTATAGTCGATGACATGATAGCTGGATTAGAAAACTTTTTAGACGAAAAAGGTTATGCCTCTCTCGCGGCTTTTCAAGGTAAGGCCATACCCAATGTAGTTAATTGGAATGAACTCAACATCAACTTTGATACCAAAGCATTTATTAATAAAGACTCATGTATTGAATGTGGTCGCTGTCATATTGCCTGTGAAGATACTTCTCATCAAGCCATCACTATGCAAGAAAACGCCAGTGGTGGTCGGGACTTTGTTGTGGTGGATGACGAATGTGTAGGCTGTAATTTATGTAAACACGTATGTCCTGTACCCGAGTGCATTGAAATGCGTCCTGTCGATAATGGACTACCGGTATTGACTTGGCCAGAACACCCCAAAAACCCGCTACGAGTCGACATTGTGTCCACTGAAAACACCTTAGCAGAGACAGGAGAAAATCATGAATAACACCCATAATTTAACGCCTGAACAACTGCAAGCCAACTGGATGCCATTTACTTGCAATAGGCAATACAAGGCTGATCCTCGTTTAGTAGTGGGTGCAGATCGCATGCATTTTACTTTAGCTGACGGTCGAAAATTATTGGATGGTATAGCAGGTCTTTGGTGTTGCAACGCCGGCCATAACCGGCCACGTATAGTTGAAGCTATTCAAAAGCAAGTGGCCACTTTGGATTATTCACCGGCATTCCAAATGGGACACCCACTACAATTTGAGCTTGCTGAACGACTAACTCAAATGGTGCCAGGCAATCTAAATAAAGTCTTTTTTACCAATTCGGGTTCTGAATCATGTGAAACTGCATTAAAGATGGCGATTGCATACCATGCTGCGAGAGGTGAAGGTAATAGAACAAAGTTAATTGGCCGAGAGAAAGGTTATCACGGCGTTAATTTTGGCGGTTTGTCAGTGGGAGGAATGTCAGCAAACCGTAAAATGTTTGGCAACTTGTTAAACGGAGTTGCTCACTTACGCCACACACATGGCATAGAGGACAACCTATTTAGCAAGGGTCAACCTGAACATGGTGTGGAGTTGGCCGATGATTTAATTCGACTTTGCGAACTCCATGATCCCTCTACTATTGCTGCGGTTATTGTCGAACCCTTAGCGGGTTCTGCCGGTGTGTTGTTACCCCCTAAAGGGTATTTAGAAAAGCTTCGCCAAATATGCGATCAACATGGAATATTATTGATTTTTGACGAAGTAATCACTGGTTTTGGTCGTATGGGCGCCCCTTTTGCGGCTGAATATTTTGGCATTGAACCTGACATTATTTGCACTGCAAAAGGCTTAGCAAATGGTGTCATCCCTATGGGAGCGGTCATTGTTCAAGACAAAATTTATGACGCATTTATGCATGGCCCCAAAAATATGGTTGAATTTTTCCATGGTTACACTTTTTCAGGTAACCCTATGGCATGTGCAGCCGCAATGGCAACCTTAGATACCTACGAAGAAGAAGGGTTATTAACCCGAGGTGCAGAACTCAGTGATTATTGGCAAGACGCCGCACACTCGATAGCTGACTTACCTCTGGTCAAAGATATTCGAAACATTGGATTGATAGCAGGTATTGAGCTTCACCCTACTCCGGCTACACCGAGCAAGCGTGTTTTTAGCGCTTTCTTAAAAGCCTATGAAGCGGGGTTATTAATTCGCACAACGGGAGACACCATAGCGTTATCGCCCCCGTTGATCATAGAAAAGTCACAAATAGATTTCGCCTTTAGTACCTTGCGCGAAATTATACAATCACTGGATTAAAATAGAGTTATGCAACTGATACAACATATAATAAATGGCCAAACCACTTCAGGTGCAAGTAGCCAGACAACCGCTGTGTTTAACCCCGCATTAGGTCAACAAAGTGCTGAAGTCGTGACGGCTGTAGTTGAAGACGTCGAAACAGCTGTTGCAGCAGCCAAAGCGGCTTTTCCAGCTTGGTCTAAAATGCCTTCAAGTAAACGTGCCGATGTCATGTTCAATATGCGAACCTTACTGCAAGCCCGTAAAGATGAAGTCGCAGAAACCATATCCAAAGAACATGGTAAAACTCATGATGATGCCTTAGGAGAAGTCACACGGGCGTTAGAAGTGATTGAATTTGCTTGTGGGATTAGTGACAAATTAAAGGGCAATTTTAGCCGTGATGTAGCGGTGGGTATCGATGTGACTGACGAACGCCAAGCTTTAGGAGTAGTTGCGGGGATCACGCCTTTTAATTTCCCTGCTATGGTTCCGTTGTGGATGATCCCTATGGCTCTTGCGTGTGGTAATACCTTCATACTCAAACCATCAGAGAGAGATCCTTCTAGCGCTAATTTAATTCACCAATTATTTACTGAAGCGGGCTTACCAACTGGTGTATTAAACGTCGTGCATGGTGACAAAGTAGCGGTAGATGCACTGTTAGATCATAAAGACATCAAAGCTATCAGTTTTGTAGGCTCGACTCCTATCGCTGAATATATCTATCAGCGCGGCAGCGCCAGTGGCAAACGAGTTCAAGCTTTAGGCGGAGCCAAAAACCATATGGTAATTATGCCGGATGCTGATCTTGATCAAGCGGCCGATGCACTTATGGGGGCTGGCTTTGGATCCGCAGGTGAACGTTGTATGGCGATCAGTGTCGCCGTACCTATTGGCCAAGAAACGGCAGATAAGTTAGTCGCCAAACTACTTCCGAGAGTCAAGGCTTTAAAAGTAGGTCCATACAGTCAAGCGGGTAACGAGATGGGTCCGGTGATCTCTGCCGATGCCCAAAAACGCATTAAAAGTTTAATCGACCAAGGCGAAGCTGAAGGAGCCGATGTATTAGTTGATGGCCGAAACCTATCAGTAACAGGCTGTGAAGCCGGTTTTTGGGTAGGAGGCACCCTACTCGACAAAGTCACTAAAGATATGTCAGTGTACCAACAAGAGATTTTTGGACCGGTATTATCTATATTACGTGCTAATACCTATGCTGAAGCCACAGACTTAATTAACGCCCATGAATACGGAAATGGTACGGCGATATTTACCCGCGACGGAGACGCTGCCAGAGACTTCGCAGCTAACATTGAAGTGGGTATGGTTGGTATAAACGTACCTATTCCCGTTCCCGTTGCCTACCACAGCTTTGGTGGATGGAAACGTTCAGTCTTTGGAGCCCATGGGATTTATGGACCAGAAGCCGTTCACTTTTATACAAAATTAAAAACCGTCACTTCACGTTGGCCAACTGGAATACGTGCAGGTGCGGAGTTTACTTTCCCAACTAATTAATAAAAAAACTAACTATAGATGGAGTAATTATGTCTACAACACGTTCAACTTTACGAGGTGGCTTGATCCAAATGGGTTTAAAGTCGTCCACAGATAATGATCCTGAAACCATTCGCAAAGCCATGATAGAAGCACACTTACCTTTGATTGATGAGGCAGGTGCTGCTGGCGTGCAAGTATTATGCTTTCAAGAAGTGTTTACTCAACCTTATTTTTGCCCAAGTCAAGATACAAAATGGTACGAAAGTGCTGAAAGCATTCCAAATGGACCCACTGTTACTTTAATGCAGGAATACGCCAAAAAATATCAAATGGTCATTGTGGTTCCCATTTACGAAAAAGACGATGTAACTGGTGTTTATTACAACACTTGTGCGGTTATCGACGCAGATGGAAGCTATTTAGGTAAATATCGTAAAACACATATTCCACAAGTGGCCGGCTTTTGGGAGAAGTTTTTCTTTAAACCAGGCGCTTCAGATTGGCCAGTATTTGAAACTCAATATTGTAAGCTTGGGGTGTATATTTGTTATGACCGTCACTTCCCTGAAGGTTGGCGAGCATTGGCATTAAATGGAGCCGAATATATCGTTAATCCATCTGCCACTGTTGCTGGTTTATCAGAATACTTATGGAAGCTCGAACAGCCGGCTTCAGCTGCCGCTAACGGTTGTTGGATTGGTGCCATCAACCGTGTGGGTGTTGAAGAGCCTTGGAACATTGGTGAGTTTTATGGCCAAAGCTACTTTGTTAACCCAAGAGGTCAAATTGAAAAAGAAGCCAGCAGAGACCAAGATGAGCTGATCATCCATGATATGGATATGGATATGATTAAAGAAGTACGCAACAATTGGCAATTCTTCCGTGATCGTCGTCCAAGCACTTACTCAAAATTGACCGATGGCGAATAATAAGGCATCCCGTTAACTTTGTTTTGGTCACCTTTACAATTTAACGGTATTGTTACCCGCTACCCACAATGGCAGTATAAGTAGCGATGAAAAGTGGATGAGCGCTTGCTCATTCACTTGTTTTTTAAGGGAAATTTAGTTGTATTTTAAAGGTGGTGTGGTATTTAAAAATACCTAAGTATTTCATTACACATCATTTTATTACGGAGCATGTCATGGAAAATAATAATAATAGCGTGAAACCTACGCACTTTGATGCCGATCTGTGGAATCCAGACTTAGCGCCTACTACCGAGGCCACCCGTACTTGGAACTGGATACACTTTGCATCGTTGTGGGTAGCGATGGTGGTATGTGTCCCTACTTACATGTTAGCTGCAGGTTTAGTATCCGAAGGCATGACATGGTACCAAGCAATAATTACAGTACTACTGGGTAACGCGATAGTGTTAGTACCTATGCTGTTAATAGGCCATGCTGGCGCTAAATACGGTGTGCCCTTTCCCGTTCTACTGCGAAGTGCATTTGGTACCAAAGGTGCCAAAATTCCTGCCCTCGCTCGCGGATTAGTGGCTTGCGGCTGGTTTGGGATCCAAACTTGGGTTGGAGGCAGTGCTATTTACGTTATTTTAAATAGCCTGACAAATAATAGTTTTCAAGGTTCACCGCTGCCTTTTCTAGGCATAGATATTAGCCAAACCTTATGTTTTTTTGCTTTTTGGGCTTTGCATCTGGTGTTTATCCATTTTGGTACTGGCTCTATTCGCTGGCTCGAAAGTTATGCCGCCCCTTTTCTGATTGCCATGGGATTAGCGTTGTTATATTGGGCATACGATACCGCTGGCGGCTTTGGTGAAATGCTTTCCGCTCCTTCACAATTTGGGCCTGGTGCCGCCAAAGAAGGCTTATTTTTACCCACTTTTATCGCAGGTTTAACGGCAATGGTGGGCTTTTGGGCGACAATGGCGTTGAACATACCTGATTTCACTCGTTTCGCTAAATCACAAAAAGATCAAATGTTAGGTCAGGCCATAGGTTTACCAATCCCGATGGCACTATTTGCATTTATAGGCGTAGCTGTTACCTCTGCTACTGTGACTATTTACGGTGAGGCAATTTGGGATCCGGTAAAACTCGCTGGAAAAATGGGAGGAATGGGAATAATTGTCGCCTTAGGTACTCTAGCATTAGCTACCCTAACCACTAACTTGGCCGCAAACGTAGTGGCCCCAGCTTATGGTTTTTCCAATCTAAATCCGAGCAAAATAAACTTCAAAATGGGTGGCTATATTACTGCTGGCATCGGCGTAGCTATATTCCCTTGGAAGTTATTAGAAAGCGCTGGAGGTTATATATTTACTTGGTTGATAGGGTATTCGGCACTTCTCGGCCCTATTGCAGGCATTCTTATTGCTGATTATTTTATCTTACGTAAGTGCAAATTGAACATCGATGCGCTTTTTCAGCATAACGGAGAATATGGCGCGACCAATGGCTGGAATGTCGCAGGAATGGTATCTCTAGTAGTGGGGATTCTTCCTAACTTACCCGGATTTTTACACGCTGCCGGTATAGTAGAGTCTGTGCCTGAAATTTTTGATACTGTATATAATTATGCTTGGTTTGTAGGTTGTTTTGTTGCAGGCATACTTTATTTATTAATGGCAAAGAGAGGAAACTAACATGTCAATTCTTATCAAAGGTGGAACCGTTGTCACCGCCGATCTTAGCTACCGAGCCGATGTTTATTGCGCAGAGGGTAAAATTCAAGCAATAGGTGAAAACCTTGATGTGCCAGCTGGTTGCGAAGTAGTTGATGCCGGTGATTTACTAGTCATGCCTGGCGGAATAGACCCTCACACTCATATGCAACTTCCCTTTATGGGCACAGTTGCTAGTGAAGATTTTTTTACCGGTACCAGTGCGGGTGCAGCTGGCGGTACTACTTCTATCATTGATTTTGTTATCCCTAGCCCACAGCAACCGATTATGGACGCATATCATCAATGGATGGATTGGGCTGAAAAATCCGCCACTGACTACAGTTTTCATGTGGCCATTACTTGGTGGGATGACTCTGTATACAAAGACATGGGCACTTTAGTTCATGAACACGGTATTAATAGTTTTAAACATTTTATGGCCTACAAGAATGCCATCATGTGTGAAGACGAAACTCTGGTAAATAGTTTCTCTCGCTGCCTTGAATTGGGAGCAATGCCTACAGTACATGCTGAAAATGGCGATTTGGTGTTTCACTTACAGAAAAAAATCTTAGAAAGAGGCATTACAGGCCCTGAAGGCCATCCTCTCTCCCGTCCACCTGAGGTAGAAGGAGAAGCCGCCAACCGCGCTATTCGTATTGCTCAGGCCCTAGAAGTACCGCTTTATTGTGTACATGTGTCTTGTGAAGAATCATTACAAGCTATCACTAGAGCTCGTAACGAAGGTCAAAGAGTCTATGGCGAAGTTTTGGCCGGACATTTAGAAATTGATGAATCCGTGTATCAAAGTGAAAATTGGGAATACGCGGCGGCCCATGTCATGAGTCCTCCATTTCGCTCTAAAAAACATCAAGACGCCTTATGGAAAGGATTACAATCAGGTAACTTACAAACCACAGCTACGGACCATTGTTGCTTCTGCGCTGATCAAAAGGCCATGGGTAAAACAGATTTCAGTATGATCCCTAATGGAACAGCAGGCATAGAAGACAGGATGTCGGTGTTATGGGATTCAGGTGTCGCTTCTGGCAAGCTCACCCCTAACGAATTTGTGGGTGTCACTTCCACCAATGCCGCAAAAATCTTTAATATCTATCCCCGCAAAGGGTCAATCTCAGTGGGCGCAGATGCCGATATTGTACTCTGGGATCCTAATGGTACCCGCACTATTTCAGTGAAGACCCATCATCAAAATGTTGATTTTAATATTTTTGAAGGCCGCACTGTGCAAGGTGTTGCGGTACATACCTTAAGTCAGGGCAAATTGGTTTGGACTAATGGCGAATTACGCACTGTTAAAGGGGCGGGTAAAAACGTGAAACGCCCGGCTTACGGCAGCACTTTTGACGCAATACAAAAACACACTGCACTTAACCAACCTCAAGCGGTTAAACGTAGCGAATAATCTACCTTTGATTATTGTTTGTTATATTTTTAATATCCCGTAAAAGCAAAAACCCGCCAATTGGCGGGTTTTCTTATAAGTTAACGGTAACGCAAAAAATTAAATTAACCTAGCTTCTCTTTAATACGTGCAGAACGACCAGAGCGTTCACGCAAGTAGTAAAGTTTAGCGCGACGAACAGCACCACGACGTTTCACTTCAATAGAACTGATTGCCGGGCTGTGTGTTTGGAATATACGCTCAACACCTTCGCCGTTAGAAATCTTACGAACTGTAAAAGCAGAGTGTAGGCCACGGTTACGTTTAGCGATTACTACGCCTTCGTAGGCCTGAAGACGTTCTTTTTCGCCTTCTTTAACGCGTACTTGCACAACCACTGTGTCACCAGCACCGAATGCTGGAACGTCAGTTTTTAGCTGCGCTTCTTCAATTTTCTTGATGATATCTTGATTTACTTTACTCATCATATCCTCTCATTCTAGATTAACTGTCTTTTTGAGTTTTCTCATGCTGCGGCAAACTTTGTAGAAATAAATCTAACAACTTTTGCTGCTCCTCAGTCAGAGCTAGATCGTTTAATAATTCAGGGCGTCGTTGCCAGGTTCTACCTAACGACTGTTGTAACCGCCACTGCCTGATTTTGTCGTGATCACCACTTAACAACACCTTAGGAACCAGCTCACCGTTCAAGTTTTCTGGCCGAGTATAGTGCGGACAATCTAACAAGCCGTGACTAAAAGAGTCTTGCTCAGCAGATTGTGCATGCCCTAACACACCGGGTACAAATCTTGACACTGCATCCATTAAGATCATCGCAGGCAATTCGCCACCACTTAACACGTAATCACCAATCGACCATTCCTCGTCAACCTGTGTTTGTATTACCCGTTCATCGATACCTTCATACCGACCAGCAACTAGAATCAAACTTTCATTTTCAGAAAGCTGTTTCACTCCTGCTTGATCTAGCTTTTTCCCTTGGGGAGAAAGGTAAATCACTTTTGTTTTTGTTCCACCAGCTTGTTTAGCTGCCAGAATCGCGTCTGTTAATGGCTGAACCATCATCAGCATGCCAGGCCCACCACCGTATGGTCGGTCGTCGACGGTGCGATGTTTGTCGTGAGTAAAGTCTCTTGGATTAAAACACTCTACTTGTAACAATCCGCTTTTAACGGCTCGCCCTACTACGCCTTGTTGGGTAAACGTCTGGAACATTTCTGGAAACAGACTAACTACACCAAACCAACGATTTTGTCCCAGACTAGGTTCGTGCATTAAAATGCCGGATCCCAATCTACTGTGACTGTTTTCGCCTGCCGGTCTACTTGCTTAACCACTTGGTCGAGCAAATAAGGAACCATGCGTTCTTTTTGACCAAAAGCGTCATTGAGGTTGGCTTTGACTAACATCACGTCATTAGCGCCGGTTTCAAATAACTCTTTTATAACACCCAAGTTGTAACCTTTATCAGTTACCACTTGCATGCCGACTAACTCACGCCAATAAACATCGTTGTCAGCTAATTCAGGTAGCATCTCTGCTTTAATAGAAATCTCGAGATTTTTGATACTTTCAGCATCATCTCGGTTTTCTACCCCAACCAACTTAGCAACTAAACCTTTATTGTGGGTTCGCCACTGGTCTACGACGTACTCTTTGCCTTCTTGCACTTGACCCAAAAGCCAAGGAGTGTAGTCAAACACGCCGTTTAAATCATGGGTATAAGAGGTGATTTTGACCCAACCTTTAACACCGTAAGGTGCGCCGATTTTGCCAATCACTAATGTGTCAGACGTAAGACTCATTGTTTTAACCCTTTAAACTTTTTAAACTTCTGCAATTAAGCAGCAGTTTTTTGTGCATCTTTTACCAAGCGTGCAACACGGTCAGATAAGCCTGCGCCTACCCCAACCCAATGCTCAACACGACCTAAGTCTAAGCGTAAACGCTCTTCTTGGCCCTGTGCAGTTGGATTGAAAAAACCGATATTTTCAATGAAACGACCATCGCGTGAACGACGACTGTCTGCAACCACTACTTGATAAAATGGACGCTTTTTAGCGCCACCACGCTGTAAACGAATAGTAACCATATATGCCTCAAACTCGTTGTAGCGTTAACGTTAACTTAATTTACCTTTAATTCTGACAGTTTTTAGCCAGATAAAAGGCCGCCGTATTTTACGGATTTGCAGCAGTTATGCAAGTTTAATTAATAAAAGAACCGAGATAATTGATATGTGGATAATAGATGAATTCGATCAATGTGATTTTTTGAATGATTTATAGTAAATACAAAACCTTAACTTAGTTTTATTAGTTAGATTTTGGATAATGCTTCTTCATAGTTTTGCGCAGCTTGTACATTCCATTCAGGGGTTTTAATTGCTAGGCCATAAGCGGCTATAAGTGCGTGACCCTCGATTGTTTTTGGAATAATCACAATATTCGCTTTTTCAGTAAAGTTAGACTCCAAATTGGACATTAAAACGATTTCCTTTAAATCAGCTTCGCCCAAAGAGACTTCTTCGCTCAATCTAAAATCATAGATCACATTCTGCATACGCCTCATGTTATCAATGTATTCTTGATCTGCTGTTAAGCGAACCATGTCTAATCCGTCTACTACACCTGAAAATTTAACGTATACATGATCGTCTTCTATACTTACCGAAAAACTCATAGCAACCCCCAAACAACACATAACATTTATATTACAGATTTGTGACACCGTTACAAACAACAAACAGACCAGTTGGTCAGAATTTGCGCGCTGGTAACAAGTTTTTCTAATCATTCAAATTTTTTGCGACTTTATATAAAAGAGCACTCTACGAATTACTTTTTGAGTGATTACATTATAGGTTGAAATTTTACAGTGTTTTTGTTTCCAAAAGCACACTGATGGCAAATAATAATCCCCAAACAACAACCTATATGTTCTATGCTATACACCAGTTAACCTTATTTACGACTTAGCACCATGTTTCAAACAAGACTTCAAGGCAGCTGTATATTTTGTTTATTTATTCTATTTAGCGCCTGTAACGTTAAATGGGTCAGCGAATACGATGCACAAATAGATCAAGGTGTGACTCAATTACACCGTAAAACAGAAACGTTCTTAACGACCTTAGAGCAACAACAGATTCCAGAATGTTTATCAACTGAGCATGCATTATTTTATCAACAAAGTTTAGTGGATGTGCGAGCCCTAAAAATACGTGCCAAGGCTATTCCCAATAATGATATTACCTTGAAACAATTGGATTTATTTGAAGAAAACTTGTTGTTGCTTAATAAACTTCACCAAACTCAAGACAGTAGCAATAGTTGTATGCCTGGGGGAATGATTACCTTTAATCGTTCTAATTTTGAAAGTATTTTCACTGCGATCTTAAAATTTGAGCTCGCTAAAAAGCGCCAAGTTAAATAGCGAGAACGGATATGTCACTAGATCTAGAACAACTCAGCCAAGCAATGCTCACTGCCGCTAAAGGCCAAGTAGCCGAAAACTGGCCACAAATTAAAGATTATGCAGAACAAGAAGCTAAAAAACTGGCCGAAAACTTGGTATTAATTGAAAAGCTCAAGTTCACTCAACAAATTTCTGACGAACAAGCCAAATTAATGCACCAAATGCAACGTAACGCCACTCAAGCAGTGCTGTTATCAGTACAAGGCATGACTGAACTTATGGCAGAACAAGCACTCAATGCGGCCTTAGATGCGGTTAAAGAGACGGTGAATGCAGCGCTCAATTTTACTTTACTTTAAGAGCAATAAGTCTACCTAGGAACCATTCAATTGCTTCGGAAAGTTTCACAGGTTAAAGCTGTCAATATATCTATCGTAGAAAAACAAGAAAATCGTCCTTGCCAGCCCTCATACTTGTGACTCAGTCACTGCGTTGTTAATAATAAGATCGCTATTCAATTTATTGGACTAAATTGAAAATACCGGATTATAGGCAAAAACATCTACAGATCCCGCTAGAGTGATGAGGCTAAGCATATGATTGCTTATCGCTTCAACGAATTAAATTTAGGTTTAACAAATAGTGATTGGGACTCAATCTTTTTTCTACTAACCTTCTAACAAACCTCTGTAATATAACAAAATAATAACATTTATATAAACTATCGAGGTTCGTGGTGGAAGAATTTAAAAAAGGTTGGGGACCGTTATTAGCGGCAACTTTGGGTACCATGTGTGGCTTAATGACTGCGACAAACTACACTCAGGGATTTTTTGTAGGTGCAGTTACCGCTGAATTTGGCTGGAGTAGCCAGCAGTTTTTTCTAAGTTATACTGTTTTAATGTGTATGGGCCTTTTTTTCGGTCCGCTTATTGGTAGTTTAGCGGGCAAATATGGCATACGCCTACTTGGAATAATCGGGCTTGTAGGCCACGCAATCGGTTACGTCGTTATTTCTTTTAACGATGGTTCACTTGTTTTTTGGTATGCCAGTTTCGCATTGCTTTCATTTCTTGGTGCTGGCTCTCTTCCTATTGTATGGACAGCAATACTTAACGATTATTTTGTTAAGCACCGAGGAAAAGCCATTGGTATTACCATGACAGGGACAGGTATTGGTGCCTTGATATTGCCCCCTGTTGCTACTTTTTTAATTGAAAGTTATGGCTGGAGAACCGCATACCAAGCTATAGGCTTAGGGGCATTAGCCGTTTCCTTACCCTTAGTTATTGCATTGTTTAAACCCAAGCAGGCCTCGAAAGAGACACAGAATAATCAACCGGCAGCAATGAGCTGGGGTATAAGTAGAAGTGACGCTATAAAAACCAAACAATTTTGGATGTTAGGCACCGTTATCTTTTTGACTGCCCTGATTATAGTGGGCCTACTGTCTAATTTTAAAACCATTTTATTAGGCAAAGGCTTAGATAATTCCACTATAGCTTGGGTGGCGTCAGTACTTGGGCTAACTATTATGACGGGTCGTTTATTAGTAGGCGTACTGGTAGACAAATTTTGGGCGCCTGCGGTTGCCGCTGGAGTTTTCTTTTTACCCATCATCGCCATTTTACTGTTGATTAATATGCCTGGTTCTATTCTGGTCGCGGTATTAGTTGCGTTAACTTTAGGTTTGGCAGCAGGTGCAGAATTAGACTTATTAGCCTATTTAACCAGTAAGTATTTTGGGCCTAGGTATTACTCACGTGTATTTGGTTGTATATTTGCTTTCTTTGGCGTTGGTGCGGGTATTGCTCCCCCCATCTACGGCGGTGTTGGCCAAGCACAAGGTTACGACACCATTCTTACGGTTTCTATTGTAGCCTTGGTCTTATGTATTATTTTATTTCTACTAATGGGTAAATATCCAGAAAAAGAAAAACTGGGTAACAACGCTTAAACCTTAGTTGGATCTTCATCCGAAGCGGTTATGAATAATTCATAGCCGCTTTTTTATGTGCGACAAAGTACAAATTGATTTTGGAAATTAATACCACTTTGACACTGCAACAACGCCCTCAAATTACTCATTACACAAGAACTTTACTGCTATCTATGGAGAGCGACTACTTGGTTAGGACTGCTCAATCAAGAATCTTAAAATGCATTTAGAGTGGCGACTGAGTCATTTACCCTTAAATGAAGAAATATAGATTTCAGAAAAACCTTACGCAAAGCTGACTATGTGTGTATCTAAACTAAATCAATGATCTAAGGCTCAAGACTTTAACTAGTTAAAAAGTTAACGAGTTCTAGAGATATAGTAAGGTCTGCATCGACAGTTGATAACAGCACATGTAATTGCAGGTAGATGAAGTAAATGTGATAGATAAAATCAAGGAAGTAGATGTTGAAAGTACCCACTAAAAAACGTGACCAAAACGATTTGGCCACGACAAACTAAAAAGGAAACTTCTGTTGACCGGTTTGAATAGTTACCCATTTAAGCTCAGTAAATTCATTCATGGCAAATTGACCGCCTTCTCTGCCCATTCCGCTGTCTTTTACTCCACCAAAGGGGATCGTCGTTTCATCTCGAATAGTGGGGCCATTAATATGCACCATGCCACTTTCTAAATTTTCAACAAAATACAAAGTCTTTTGTAAGTCGTTAGTAAGAACCGCAGATGTTAAGCCATAACAACTGTTATTAGCTAATGCTAAAGCATGCTCTGCATCATTAGCTTTGATAACAGAAGCCACAGGACCAAAGCATTCAGTTGAAAACAGCGCCATATCTTCTGTTACATCAGCAACAACAGTAGGCCGATAAACATTGCCATTAAAGCTTCCCCCAACAGTGATTTTCGCTCCATCAGATACAGATTTTTCAACTTGATCTTGTATAAATGCAGGCTGCGTAGAGCGGATCAAAGGCCCAACTATCACTCCTGGCTCTCTAGGGTTACCAAACTTAATTCCTTGCACCTTACTAGTGAATTTAGCCACGAATTCGTCATAAATACCCGCTTCAACTATGACTCTAGAGCCTGTCATGCAAACTTGCCCTTGGTTCATAAAGTTACTAAATGCGGCAGCATTTACTGCATAGTCGATATCAGCATCATTTAACACTACAAGGGGATTTTTACCGCCCATTTCTAATGTAATAGGTTTGCCATATTTCGCGCAACTAACAGCAATACTACGACCTACTTTCGTAGAGCCAGTAAATGTAACCTTTTTCACTTTTGCATTTTTTATTAAGGTATCTTTTAAGTCAGCACCATGTGCTGGGGTAACATTTAAAACGCCTGGGGGTAACCCTGCCTCAGTAAAGATTTCGGCAATTTTTAAAGCTATAACTGGGGTCGCTTCCGATGGTTTTAAAACCACTGTATTCCCAGCAGCAATTGCCCAACCAATTTTTCTAATGCCTAATAATAATGGGAAATTAAAAGGTGAAATGGCTAACACCACACCTAAAGGGCGGCGAATCGAATAAGACTTCACACCTGGGTAATCAGACGCATAAGTCTCACCTGTCACTCTACGACACTCTCCTGCCATACTACGCAAAAATGCTGGAGTATGGGTCACCTCATAACCGGCCTTAAGCATAGTAGAGCCACCTTCATCAATGAGAATATCTTTTAGCTCAGCCGATCTTGCCGTCATAACCTCAGCGGCTTTAAGGAGGATCATTTCTCGGTACGATGGTAATGTATCTTTCCAACTTTTAAATGCCTGATCAGCTGAATCAACCGCCGCAACCGCATCCTCAGCACTAGCTAATTCTACGGTAGCAAATACCTCACCTGTTGCAGGGTTAATGCTCTTATCCGTTTTGCCTGACGAAGCAGCCTGATATTGCCCATTAATAAAAAGTTGATAATGGCTCATTTATTTCCCTCCCAACTTATCTTGTAGACGACTAAAGACATGTATTGCGTTGCCTGAAAAAATAGCCTGTTTTTGTTGGGGTGTTAATTTTTGATTATTTTCAACATAACGTTTTGTATCATCAAAATAATACCCTGTTTGTGGATCAATACCGCGAACAGCGCCAATCATTTCAGACGCAAATAAAATATTTTTGGTAGGAATAACATCTACTAATAAATCAATCCCAGGTTGATGATAAACGCATGTATCAAAAAAGACATTATTCATTAGCAATTCGTCCAAAGAAGGAAGCTTCATCATATCTGCCAAGCCTCTAAATCGCCCCCAATGAAATGGCACAGCACCACCTCCGTGTGGGATGATAAACTTGATAGTTGGGAAGTCTTGGCAAACAGATGAGGTCATTAACTGCATAAAAGCCGTGGTATCTGCACTCAAATAATATGACCCAGTGGCGTGAAATGCTGGATTACAACAGCCACTTACATGGATCATGGCCGGTACATCTAACTCAACCATTTTTTCATAGAATGGATACCAGTATTTATCACCCAAAGGTGGAGAATCCCAATGTCCACCGGAAGGGTCTAAATTTAGATTACACCCCACAAAACCAAACTCATTAATACAACGTTCTAACTCTTTAATACTGTTGTCTAAACTGCCATTAGGGATCTGGGGTAACTGACAAGCACCAATAAAGTTATCTGGATAAAGTTGAGTTAAGCGATAAATCAGCTCGTTACAATGTTCTGTCCAATATTTGCTGGTGTTGGCATTACCAATATGGTGCCCCATCCAACTGGCTCGTGGCGAAAAAATGGTGACGTCTGTGCCACGCTCTTGTTGTAATTTTAATTGCGCACCTTCAACACTGTGGCGTAATTCATCATCAGAAATTCTCAAATCACCTTTTTCATGTGAACAGTCAGCATTAGCGGCTAATTCTAGTTTTTGTTTATCTCTATACTCACCTAATTGCACTGGAGCTGTTGTATAGTGGCCATGACAATCGATAATCATAATCTACCTACTCTTGTATAATAGTAGGCCTAGCATATGAATTTACTCGTACCTTAACCAATGCAAATTATTTGCTTTTCCATAAGTAAAAGTTCTCAGTTCAATTTAATGCAACTACGGCCTTAAACAACAACCGTCCTGCAACTAAGGTAGTAATGATCTTAAATATATTGCGAAAAAGTTTATCTGAAATAGCAATAGAAGTGCGCTTTCCTAACCACGCTCCAATAAACCCCGCTGCAATAGCAGCACAAATATGCAACCAATAAATTTCATAAGAAAAACCATTTACCAGGTAACTGGTCAATTTAAGTAAACCCATAGAAAACAAACAAGCCGCTAGCGTGCCTGTGACTTGGGCTTTTATCAACTCAGTTCTTACCACCAAAGATTGTATTATGCCGCCTATTCCGAATAACGTCCCAATAAAGGAATGGACAGTACCAGCGAATAAAAACACGTTAGATTTAGGTAAAGGTAAGCTAATGTGAGGGGCCCAAGTAAAAAGCAGTATTAAACATCCAATCAATAAACAAATATAACCTTCACTTAAATTAACGAAAATTTGTCCACCCAAAAAAACCCCGATTACAGCTCCCCCAAAAAATGACTTAGCAATTTTCCAATCAATATGTTGCCAAAATAGCAATATACGCGCTAACAACGATGGAAGGGCAAAAGCGGGTAATAATTGAATAGTAATAGTGATAGGTAAAACAGCTGACATAAAAGCCAACATAATATACACACCACCAGTAGCAAAAGCGGCATTTATAAAGGCCGCGAGAAAACATCCCAATGTAATAACCAAAAGTTCAGTCATGAGTTTTCAGTAATGAATCTCAGATGCATCAATCATGTACGTTAAACTCATATTGCAATAGGGAGCATGTTGGGGGAATAGCAGAAACTTTGCCTAACCAGGAATGTTCACAATAATAAACACAATCAATTTTATACTTATCGCAAAGTGAAAAAAGCTCATCAGGACATCGACAAAAAGCATCTTCAATCCGACTATTGTATTTCCAAGGATCTTCAGAAATAAAAAATAATACTGTGTTTCCCTTAGATTGCAGCAATTTATATAACTTAAATTCTGGGTATTCGGTGCCTAATATAATGATCTTTTTTTTAGATTTACTCTTAAAACGAAACCTAGAGAAGAACTTAAACAATTGCTGCATTTTTAGCTATGATCGCAGTTATAGTGACTTCTGCCAATCAGATAACGACTCATAATAGGTTAACCCAGCTTCTTTAAGTCTTGGGCGCATGTCATATATGTCTAACCCCAATACGCCATCTGCCAACTTTTGACGTTTTTGTTCTTCATTGGACTCCCGTAATTTTGCATTTGCCACTACAGTTTCAGCAGCTTTTCTCGCCACTACACAGACGCCATCATCGTCTGCAACCACGGTATCGCCAGGATTAATTAATTGACCGGCACAAATAACAGGAACATTCACCGACCCCAAAGTATTTTTCACTGTTCCTTTGGCACAAATCTCACGAGACCACACAGGAAATTTCATAGCCTGTAAATCAACAATATCACGCACTCCAGCATCAATTATCAAACCTCTCACTCCCCTAGCCTGTGCAGACGTGGCTAACAGATCACCGAACATTCCATCGGTATTATCAGTTGTACAAGCCACTACCAATACATCGCCGGGCTGACACAGTTCCATAGCAACATGTAACATCCAGTTATCACCGGGCTGTGCCAATACAGTTACAGCATTTCCCGCAATACGAGCCCCCGGGTAAATGGGCCGCATATAAGGTTTCAATAATCCAATGCGCCCTTGAGATTCATGAACCGTTGAGACACCACTTTTACTAAGTTCATCGACCAAAGAAATATCAGTTCTTTGAATATTACGAATAGCAACTGGTTGCATAAAATTCTCCTATTGATTACTGTTATTTGGAACAAATAATGTTCCTTTACTTAGCAGGCGTGCTGTACGAATAACGCCAGCGCCTTTCACTTCAAGTTTGTCGCCATAGTCGTTAAAATCTAAATTAACAGCAAATTCACCACTTGGATGTTCAACTGAGATAGGTTGATTGGACGAAACATTCTGAGTCACGTATGTTTGCGCAACTGAGCCCTTACTAATACAGGCAGTAGCTATTGAAACAGCGCCTAGTACGCCGATCGCAGCGTGACAATGATGAGGTATAAACGTGCGGGTATTGATGATTCCCCCCTGTTTAGCCGGTGAAATAATGCACATTTTAGGGACCGCTTTATTCTTAGCATTGCTAATATTCATTTTGGGTGATATCGCTAATCGAATACGTTCCAACTTTTCTTTTAATGCTTCATTAGTATTTAAATCTTTAGGCCGTTCGTAACCACTGATACCAAGATCTTCAGCTCGAATTACAACAACAGGCATACCATTGTCAACACAAGTGACTGTAATCCCTTCTACTTGATCTTTTAAGTTCCCCGTTGGAAATAAGGAACCACAAACAGAACCCGCCACATCTAAATAGTTGCAGATTATCGGCGCCGAAGAACCTGATACACCGTCTATTTTTTGGTTGCCTTCGTAGTTTATTTCTCCATCAGGGGTGTCTAAAATCAATTCACAACGCTTATTAGTATTAAGCATATTCACGGCTACTCGTGTTTGTGGATGGGTGGCGGTTATTAACTGAGCTTCGATAGCAAAGGCGCCAACACCGGCTAACAGGTTGCCGCAATTAGGTGTGGTATCAACTCGGTTTTCACCCACCACGATTTGTACAAACAAAAAATCTATATCTGCATCGACTAACTTTGATTGAGAAACGATAGCGACTTTACTCGTAAGAGGATCGCCTCCGCCCAACCCGTCTATTTGTCTCGTGTCTCTACCAATAACATCCAGTAAAACTTGATTTCTAGATAGTTCTGTAGAGGGTAAATCAGAGGCCAAAAAGTAAACACCTTTAGAACTTCCCCCCCTTAGTTGCATAAAAGGGATTGCGGTTTGCTTCACGATAATCACCATTCTATTTATGGAAAGTTTAGATTTTAATTTCTGAACACTAATGTTGACCAATGCAAAACGGTTTCTTCGTCATGTAAAAGAGTTGTACTGTATTTTCTTATATAAAAAGACAAAGAAGTGAATCGTAGGAATCAAGCATTACTGTTAGCAAAAACACGTATACCAGCCAGTTATACTGACTGGTATTATAGAGTTGCCAGCCTAAGCCAAATTTGGCCAAGACCAAAAGTTATTGCCTAATATTGATATTTAAACTTGAGTTGAATTTCTCTTGGAGGCGCCATAGCCGCCAAAATATTTGGACCAGAAGGGACCCCCCATGCCATGATTTTTTCATCCGTTAGATTTTTGCCAATTAATGAAATAGTCATATCTTCATCTGGTGACACAAAACGCATACTGGCATTAAGTGTTGTATAAGACTCTTGCATTACCGCATCAACATAAGTGATATCAGTATATTGGTCTCCTGTGAAGGCGATATCAGTTCTGGCATTGAAATCCCATTCACCGATCATGTCATCACCATAATACTCGGCGAAAACAGCACCCTTATTTTCAGGCGCATAGATCAAAGGTTGTCCAGACAGATCACATACACCATCCGCATTTCGTAAACTTGCATCACAATCAGCACCTCCAATAAATTCATCATAAGACGCGTCAGTAATCGAGAAGTTACCGCCAAGCGTCCAATTGTCAGATGCATACCAAAACAGTTCTAATTCAAGACCTTCACTGGTGCTGTCTGCGGCATTATCAACGGAAAACTGCGCGACAGTGCCTTCTAATTGTGTAGCTAATTGCAAACCTTCAATATCCATACTGAACAATGCAAGGTTTAAATTAAGCGCGCCGTCTAACCAAGTGGATTTGATCCCAACCTCAATAGATTGGACTTCTTCCGCATCAAACTCCATATCAGCATCTTGAGATTCTACACGGTCGCTAAACCCACCCGTTTTATGACCTTGTGCAACAGTTGCGTATGCATTGAGGTCATCGCTTGCTTGCCATTGCAAAGTAACTGAGGGTGTAAACTTGCTTTCACTTCTTGATTCAACACGATTCACTTCATCTTCTTCATGTAGAGGTATATCTGTTTGGTATTCATTTAGATAACGTCTAAAGGCAAAATCTTTATCTTCAGTCGCCCAACGGCCACCTAGAATAGCGGTCCAATCTTCAGTAAATTTCCAACGGGCTTGACCAAATAAAGCGAGTGTTTGGGTATCCTGAGTCCAAGGTTCCTCCTCAGTTTGTTGAGGACCACCTAGTGCTGGTAAGTTGAAATGTGACGTTTGCCCTCGCTCTAAACTACTATCTTCGTAATAAGCACCAACAATATAATCAAAGCTGTCACTTTCCTCAGATGTATAACGAACTTCTTGACTTACACCGTCGTATTTTTCATGGCGATTGGCTCTAAACAAGTTAGCAAGTCCCATATCTAAACCATGGAAATTATGGTCATACTCGTAATTTTGAACAGCTGAGATTAAGGTTAATATGCCAGCTTCAAATTCATGTTCAATGTTAAGTGTTACATTAGTTGACTCTTGATCTCTTGAAGGACAAAAAGAACCAATATCATTGCCAGCCGTATCCAACGAAGGTCCACAATTATAATGTACAACCCAGTCCAATTTAGGTTCGGTAATAGTGCTACCATCAGCGCCAGAAGCGGTTGATATGTCCTGCCAAACAGAAAGAGGTGGTCCACCAAAGGCATTAATTTCAGCGGTATCAGAACCTAATTCGGTATACTCCATATACTCAAGCTTTAATCCAACCTGCGTGTTTTCTGAGGCTTGCCATAAAAACTTGGCTCTTACCCCAGTATCTTCTCGATCGGCTCCATCTGGGCCATCCATAGTGTTTATATAATATCCATCTTTATCTCGATACAGAAAGGCTAAACGGGCATCTACTGTGTCACTCAATGCGCCTGTGACATACCCAGAAACTTCTTTCGTTCCGCCTGTGGTGCTGAATGAACTAGCAGATAAATTAATACCATAACCAAAGTCACTATCTGGATTAGCCGTGCGCATTATCATGGCACCGGCTGCGGTGTTTTTACCAAACAAGGTTCCTTGCGGACCACGTAATACTTCAACTGCTTGAATATCCATAAATGGATGTAAATTGATTGCCGCCCTACTGATATATACGTCATCTACAAATCGGCCTACAGACTGCTCAATTGAGTGGGACGTGCCGCCACCGAGTCCTCTGACATATAGGTTCGGCAAAATTGCCGCGCTATTAATTTCAAAGTTAGGAATTAAAATAGAAAGGTCTTCCACATCACTGATGCCAATTTTTTCCATTTTTTGAGCGGTAACCGCTGCGACTGAAACAGGCACATCTTGAATACTGGCAGTCCGTTTAGTTGCTGAGACCTGGATAACCTCATATTCGTGGTCGTCAGCCACCTCTTGAGCTAGAGCTTGATTAATTCCCATCGTTAGCGCGGATACAATAAGGCATCCACTAAGGTTTTTTAGTTGTTTTTGTTTATTGATTTTTGTATTTATCATTATCTTCAACCTTCTATGTGTTTCGTGCGTGTGTTGTACACTTCTCCAAACCACAAATGGCAACGTCTATAATTGATATGCATATTTGTTTTGGATTAGCTTATAAGTTGAACAAAGATTAATTAGTTGGTTGAATAAAATGAAATTACTAGTTGTTGTCGACGCATGAATATTTTTTAACAATACATTTACTTAAAAGTAACCATAAAAAACTAAAAAGTAACATAAATACTAGCAAATAAATGTTCAGAAAAAACAGTTTAAAGCGCTGCACCTCAATTTATACAAGGCCTAAAAGCTTGAAGATGTAATTGGGATTAGAAAAATTTCCTGCTAACAATATTTGTTAGCAGGAAATTTAATTACGAATTTTCAAAACTTAAAACTATAACAATTAATTTAAAAACCATGAAAAAATAAAACACTTCCAAATTAGTTTATGAATTATTCATGTAGTTATTTTTTAATTATTGTTAGTTGAACCCAAAGTTGGAGATAACTCGGGGAGTTTTTCTAGTATGCGCTGCTCCCATAAAGGAAAGTCGCCATACTTTTGCCGTAGAAAATTGATAAAAATACGTACTTTCATAGGTACAAAAGACGAACGTCGGTAGTAGGCTGAAAGCTGGGCTCCCTGAATTCTATAGTTAGGAAGTACTGGCACCAAATTTCCTGACAACAATTCTTTTTCTATAAAAAAAGCGGGCATCATGGCCATATGTTGGCCTCTCATAACAGCAGCTCGAATCATCCATATTGTATTTGTTAATACATCTGGTTCGATAGGTATTGCTACAATTCGATTTCCTTGATGAAAGCGGATTAAACAATCTGGTGCAATATGACCATTGTGGGCAAACCTATGTGCAGTTAAATCTTCTGGTCGTTGAGGAGCGCCATTGTTTTTGATGTATTCTGGAGTCGCGACAATTAAGCGACGCAGCGGTAATATGTCCATATTTTCTAAGGTGCCACCTTCGCGGCCAGAAGTCTGTAAACAAACATCAAATCCCTCTTGCACTGGATCACAAAACCTATCGTGTTGTTGAAGTTCAACTTTCAAATCAGGATGTTCTTGTTGAAATTCGCATAAATCATTCGATAAATAAGCCGCAGTGAAAGACGATATACAGCTCACCCTAAAATTTCCAGTTAGCCCCCATTCAACCGAACTTACGGCCTCTTTAGCTTCTTCAAGCCCAGCCAGTAGATGTACAGAACGCTCATAAAAGTCAGCCCCCCCGTCGGTAATGGTTAAACGCCGAGTAGAACGCTGAATAAGTTGTAATTCAAGATGGTCCTCTAGTTGATTCACTCTTTTACTAATAACCGACTTCACTGCACCAGTTTGACGCGCAGCCTCGGCAAAGCTACCCACTTCAACCACTTTAACAAAAGCTCGAATACATTCTAATTCATTCATCGCTAACCCTAACTGTTCGTAATATGAGCACTTAAGGGTGTTAAAAGTCACTCATTAATTCTAAAAACAATTCAATATCATATACCCAGTTGACGAGCAACAAAAAACCCACAATAAAAACTCAATTTATTATCAAAAAAATAACAACAATAAAACAACATAATCATTGATGCGCTCTGAGATAAAGGGATGGAGACTAGTGGTAAGTTGAGCAATGTTTGTAAACTAAAAATAGTAGTTATAAAAATAATGGTTAAAAGACCACATAAAATCCTGTTTTTTATTTAAATAATTTAACATCTAAAAGCTTGGGCACCATTCCAAAACACCTTTCTTAAAGCTTTCTCTTTGTTGTAAACGCTTGGCCCACGCATCAACTGCGGGAAACTTTGAAAAGTCATAACCCGCTCCAGATAAAGTAAAGTGCAAGGGTAGCCAGGTAATATCTGCCAATGAGAATTGGTTTCCAATCATCCATTGGTTATTTTCCAAGATAGCATCAGCTTTTGCGAAAAATCCATCCAGAATTGTTTCCGCAACCTTGGCATCAACAGCAGAGAAACCTTCGCCACTAGATTTTTTATGAAAGCTTAACAACTCTTTATTTTTCTGGAGTTTTTCATAGGCTGCTTTTTGTTCATCTGATTGTTTCATTTTGCCCTGCATTTTATGAAAATAAATAAATGTTTTGATTCCCTTTACATGAATATCAACCGCTGATTTCATCCACCAATACATTTTGTCTAGCTCTTTTGTAGACGTAGGTTTCAAGGATGGTTCTGAAAAAGTTTCGTCTATGTAGTCAATAATGTCATCGGACTCAATGATCACTACACCATCATGCACAAGAGTAGGTACCACGCCATTAGGATTGATTCCAAAATACTCGGGAGTAATATGTTCCTTTTTAGGCAGGTCAAAATGATGACTTACCCAAGGAAGTTTCTTTTCTTCTAAAGTGATACGTACACGCATTGCGCAATTAGATAAACTTGCGTGAAAAAGATGCAAGCCTTTATAGTCAAGCACTGCCTTATTGGTTGGAGTGATAATTCCCATATAGTTACCTTTGACATATTTGAAAGCGAAATTTCAATTAAAATTGAATCGCAATAAGAATGAAGGCCTCACTATAATTAAACTCATCTTAATTGATAATATATGCCATTTAGTGCTAGCCGTTTCCATTTTGGAAACAAAAAACACTCAAGCTTGTAACAAACCACTAAAAAAAGACTAACGGAAATTATGAATTCACCTTATCTAAGCTTTGAACACCTTTAAATCACGGCGCTTTCCATAGAAATACAGCCTCCTCTTGCGGCCGTTACATTTAATTTTTATTCATAGTAAAACAGCCTAAAAAACACCCTAACACCATTAAAGTAAATAAATAATTAAGTTAGAGGAAAATCACTTTTCAACAATAGACAATAAATATTCATACCAAACCACCATAATTCATGTTAAAAGTCGACTTGAAATATTTACAAAATGGTTACAGCTGATGATTTCTATAGATCCAAACGGTATTCCTGAAATTAGTTTAAGACAATTAAGAGCTTTGGTTTTTGTCGGAAAATTAAAAAACGTCACTCGGGCTGCAGAGGAGCTGAACCGGTCACAAACAGCCGTGACAAAAGCCATTACAGATTTAGAATTAACAGTTGGAAGAAAACTATTTGATCGTACATCAACGGGCATGATCCCCACTACCTATGGAATAGCATTGGCGATGCGTGTGCAAAAAGCCATGGATGAGCTAAAACGTGCTGGAGAGTTATTCTTTGAGTATTCGCGCAGTAAAAAGTCGTTCGAAAACATACCTATTTTTTCTATGGATATTAGCTATAAACGTTTATCTGCATTTATTGCCTTGTACCAATTGCGCAATATTCCGAGGGCTGCTGAACAACTAAACATAACTAAAGCTGCCATTTATAGTTCTGTTAGACAAATGGAAGAATGGCTAGACATGGAGTTATTTGATAACGGACCTAATGGCGTATCCCCCGTGTCGTTTTGCCATGTTTTAGCGCAACACGTAAAGTTAGCTTTTGCTGAAATACGTCATGGCATAGAAGATATGGCAAACATAGACGGCATTACTTGTGGTAGCGTCAAGATTGGAACTTTGCCTTATACCCGCACATATCTGACCCCAAATGCTATTAACTTGTTATTAAAAGACTTTCCGCAGTTAGATGTCTCTACCTATGAAAGTACCTATTCGGCAATGGAGTCTTCGTTACGTAGTGGTGATATAGATTTTATTATTGGTGCGACTCGCGCTACAAAAACCAATATGGATATTCGCACAGAAATTCTATTTGACGACAAATTAGCCATTATTGCGCGAAAACAACACCCTCTTATCAACAAGGCTAAAGTGACCTTGAGTGAATTAAGTCAATACGGATGGGTACTGCCCGAGTTGAACACCCCTTCTGGGCAGTTGTTTATTGAAACAATGAAAAGTCATAACTGTGAAATGCCTAAACACGCTATTCACACCAGCTCTTTATCTATGGTCAGAGGGTTACTAATAAGCAGCAATAGAGTCGCTTTATTATCAGAACATCAGATATATTATGATAAAAACAGCGATCTATTAGACGTACTGCCAGTAGAAATGGAAGATACCTCTCGATCAATTGGTATAACGATGCGGCGCCACACAAAACCGTCTCCTGCGGCACAGTTATTTTTAGATAAGTTGCATCAAGTTGCTGATAATCTAATTAATCTAGAGTAATGCCTTATCGTTTATTTTCAGAATACATTGATAATTTTTCATTTAGTTACCGAGCTTCCTTGTATTAAGCTAAAAGCTCGTTGTTTAGCTAGTTCAGTGGCGTTTAAATCAAAAGATAATTTATGGTGATTGGCAAACCCGTGCGTTGCATTTTTATATATATAACATTCAGCATCAGGATTAGCCTGTTGCATTTGTCTAATCACGTCAATTGGTGTGTGCGTGTCGGATTCAACAAAGTGAAATTGAAAAGGACATTGGGGGGTCCTCGGTAAATAACTGGTTAATCTTGTCCCATAATAGGCGATACCTGATTGTAATTGGAGTTCGCTAGCAGCGAGATAAGCAATTCCCCCACCCCAACAGAAACCGATAATTGAAATATTGTCTTCTTCTAAAACATTCATCGCCCCTTGAATGTCACTTAAAATATGTTGTTCATCACATTGTTTGACTAATGCTAGGCCTTTTTCAGCTTGATCGTAAGCAATTACATTATCATCTGTTATACGGTCAAACAAAGCGGGTACAATACAAGAATAGCCTGCTGCAGCATATTGGTCTGCCAACTCACATAGCTGTTCAGTTAACCCAAAAATTTCTTGGACAATAATAATGGCGCCCTTAGCGACTCCTTTTGGCCTGCTAAAATAAGCAGATAATCTATGCCCATCGGTCGCAACGATTTTAGTTAAAGTTCTCATCTTGGCTCCTATTTAATTGACACTATTAAAACAACACTTAGGGGCGTCAGAAAGACCTTAGACCAAATTTCATCTCGTTTTAACCTTTTATAATTGGTGATTAGAAAGCATAATTTTCTACAATAGCGGCCAATAATTATTTACCAGAGGCAATGTTATGCGTGAAAACCGAGACTACAGCGATATCCCTGGCACCTATGTGTTTGATTCTCACCACAGTATGCTTGGCTATCCCTTAAACATGTTCTGCATGTCTCTCAATAAATCTGAAAACAGAGATAAATTTCGTGCCAATGAGTCCAGCTATTTAGACCAATATCCGGTGTCAGAAGAACAGCGAAAAGCGATATTGGAACGAGATTGGTTAGGTATGCTTCGTTTGGGAGGCAACATTTACTACACCTTCAAACTAGCTATTTTTGATGGTTTAACCATGCAAAAAGTAGGGGGCTTAATGTCAGGTGTTGAAGAAGAAGAGTTTAAAGCAATGATGATAGCTGGCGGCAGAAAACCTGAAGGCAATCGTTATAAATCAGAGTGGGAGAAAAAATAAATGGCTAAAATCACTTCAGGTGTGGGCACATCCCATGTACCAGCAATAGGTGCAGCAGTAGACAAAGGGTTAACCGAGCAAGATTATTGGAAACCTTTGTTTAATGGCTATGAAAAAGCCCGAGAGTGGATAGCAAAAGAAAAACCTGATGTATGTATTGTTGTGTATAACGATCATGCTTCGGCATTCTCACTAGAATTAATCCCTACCTTTGCGATTGGTGTTGCACCAGAATTTATGCCTGCCGACGAAGGCTATGGCCCACGTCAAGTCCCTCCCGTAAAAGGTCATCCTAAATTGGCTTGGCACCTTTGTGAAAGCCTAATTCTTAACGAATTTGATATCACTATTGCCAACAAAATGCCTGTTGATCATGGCCTTACGGTTCCTTTATCGATTATGTATAACCAACCCGAAGAATGGCCCTGTAAAGTAATCCCCTTAGCAGTTAACGTAATTCAGTATCCGCAACCTTTGGGTACTAGGTGTTTTGCATTAGGTCAAGCCATTCGCGAAGCCGTTGCATCATTCGATGAAGATTTAAAAGTTTGTATTCTTGGTACGGGCGGCATGTCACATCAACTACAAGGTGAACGTGCAGGCTTAGTCAATGAAGAATTTGATATTGCGTTTTTGAATGACCTAACAGCCGATCCAGAACGATTAATCAATATGCGTCATGCCGAATACTTACGAGAATCAGGCTCTGAAGGAGCTGAATTAGTGATGTGGCTTATCATGTTAGGGGCTCTAGAAGATCCTAAAGAAATTCATCGCACCTACCACGTACCCGCTTCAAATACAGGAGCAGGATTAATCGTTCTGGAAAGTAAATGAGCCAATTCACCACAGATAAAGACTGGTTAAACTGGTGTCCTAATCCAGTTAAACCTGATTTCAAATTACCAGCAGGTGCTATAGACGCACACTGCCATGTATTTGGTCCAGGTGCTCAATTTCCTTTTGCAAAAGAGCGTAAATACACGCCATGTGATGCATCTAGAAACCAGCTTTTTGCGCTTAGAGACTACTTAGGTTTCGAGCGCAACGTTATTGTGCAAGCGACTTGTCATGGCGCTGACAATAGCGCTTTACTCGATGCCTTAGTGCACAGTAATGGTAAAGCCAAAGGCATTGCCACTGTAAAACCTACTGTTACAGATGAAGAGTTACAAGCTATGGATTTTGCTGGGGTTAGAGGGGTTCGCTTTAACTTTGTAAAACGCCTTGTTGATGCCTTGCCATTTGATTCACTTGAGAAAATTGCAGAGCGTATTAAACCTTTAGGATGGCATATAGTTATCTATTTTGAAGCTCAAGATCTTGCTGAGTATTATGACTTCTTTACTTCACTTCCGGTCACTGTAGTGGTTGATCATATGGGCCGACCAGATGTATCAAAATCGGTCACGGGTAGTGAATTCGATTTATTTATTAAATTGCTAAATGACAACCCAAACTTTTGGTCTAAGGTAAGTTGCCCAGAACGCATATCTCTATCAGGGCCAGATAACTACACTGACGTTATTCCTTTTGCTCGCAGAGTGGTTGAAACATTTCCTGACCGTGTACTTTGGGGAACCGATTGGCCCCACCCTAATATGAAATCACACATGCCTGACGATGGAAAACTGGTTAATTTTATACCTAAGATTGCACCTACAACTGAGCTGCAACAAAAATTATTGGTTGATAATCCTCTTAACCTATATTGGCCTGAACTAAGTGTGAAAACCAAAAAATGAAAATTTGTGTAGCCGGTGAAGGTGCGTTTGGTACTAAACATATTGAAGCACTTTGCAATATAGAAAGTGTTGAGGTGAGTTGGTTAGTGGGTGGTGAACCTAATAATACCCAAGCTGTGGCAGAGAAGTTTAATATTGCCAATTGGAGCTGCGATTTATCTGACGCGTTAAATGATAACGATATAGCAGGAGTCGTTCTTGCAACGCCTACCCCAATTCATGCGGCCCAAGCGAAACAAGTCATGCTGGCTGGAAAACATGTCCTTGTAGAAATACCTATGGCTGACAATTTAGCTGACGCCCTAGAACTTGTCGCTATTCAAAAACAAACGGGTGTAATTGCAATGGCAGGACATGTCCGTCGTTTTAATCCTAGTCACCAGTGGATACACAACAAAATTCAGCAAGGTGAGTTGAAAATCCAGCAAATGGATGTTCAAACTTATTTTTATCGGCGCAGTAATACTAATGCTAAGGGTGAGCCCCGCAGTTGGACAGATCACTTGTTATGGCATCACGCCTGTCATTCAGTCGATTTGTTTCAATACCAAACTGGACAACAAGTATCTCAATGCTACGCCTTACAAGGGCCAATCCATGCCGAATTGGGTATAGCGATGGACATGAGTATCGGAATGAAAGTGCCAGATGGCGCTTTATGCACCTTATCTTTATCTTTCAATAATGACGGTCCATTTGGCACCTTCTTTCGCTATATATGCGACGAAGGGACTTTTACCGCTCGCTATGACGACCTATTTAATAGTACAGATAATCCAATCGATTTAAGTCAAGTAGCCATCTCTAGCAATGGTATAGAGCTGATAGATCGTGAATTTATCCAAGCTATTTCTTCAGGATGCGAACCAAACAGCAGCCTTCAACAATGCCTAGGCGCAATGGAAACACTACACAAATTAGAGCAATCTTTGTGCCCCTAAAACGTAAACCCAAATGGCTAGCGATTGTGTTTAGGCAGGATATTTTGATTAGAAGTACCAAAATAGCGTTAGTGGTAGGTACCGTTTTGGCGATGCTAAATCATGGTGATAAAATTATTGATCATCAATTGACACTAATTGATATCTATAAAATGCTGGTCACTTATTTAGTACCCTTTTGTGTATCCACTTACTCTTCTGTACAAAACGAATTAAGCCATTACAACTGAACAGCTGTTTAGATTTCAGTTAAACAGCTCATTGCTTAGCCAAACCTACGCGACTCGCACTAACAACTTAACGTATTCTCCTTTAAATAATTCAAAAAAAGGTACTCAACGCACCTTTTTATTAGTTTACTTTTTGCTTAAGCAAGATTGTGTATTTGTTCCATCACATGGGAAGACATACCGCCATCTACAGGAATATTAGCCCCCCGTATCCAAGCGCTATCATCCCTAAGTAAGAAAACAATAACTGGGGCAATATCTTCAGGTGTTCCTGCACGATCCATCACTTTCATATCTTCTTCCGCCCTATCACCTAATGTTTCAATGAAATCTTTTAAGATCGGTGTGTCGACTGGGCCTGGACTAACGCAATTCATTCTTATCCCGCGGTCGCGCCATTGCCAACGATTACGCATTGTCCACACTAATAGCGCTTCTTTACTGAAAAAATAACTACGGGGTCCTGCAACATCATGCTTATCACAAAACTCAGCGACATTATCAAAATTAATATTATCTAAGGTATCTTTTACCGCATCAACTGATTGCGGCCAACCAATCCCAGCCAACGACGCCACATTAACAATAGAAGCTCCATGATTCATTTTGCTAATCAAACCTTCAGTCAAATAACGCAATGCAACGAAGTTAACGGTCATCACCATATCTCGGTCTAATGTGGGTGGTAACCCTGCTATATTGCACAAGCCATCAATGCCATCAATTTGTGCAATCGCTTCGTCAATAGACTTTTGTTCAGTCAAATCAACTTGAATAAATTTATCGATATTTTCACTCGCGATGTTTCGATCTAGCCCAACAACTGTTGCTCCTTGTTGCTTTAGCAATTTTGCAGTATGAGCACCTATACCCGAAGCGACCCCAGTTACAACGATTGTTTTATTATTTAGCATATAAATCTCCAATGGATGCCAGCAAGAAATAAAGATAATCTGAATGTCTTACGTTATTAATTCGTTACCTAAATGTTAAAGACTATCTGCCAATCTAAAAACTATCTTGAGAAAATATCATTCAAAATAAAACAAATGTCATATTAACCTTGTGTCTTGTTCCGAATAAGCTTGAAAACGCAGAATTAAATAGGATTTAGGCCCTATAACAACCTTTACTGGCAGTCACTATAACGTATTTAATTCCCTACATTAGACGATAAATACGAACAATATGTTGTGATTAATACTAATTATCAATTTATTTGCGATCAAATATAGTGTCAACACAACATATTGTTCACAACTTAAAAACATTAAGTTGATTTGTAACCGCGGCACCGACACTGTCTTCACCAAGTGGTGCCCGCAAAAAATTAGGAATACAGAATGAGTCAAAGATTAACAGGCAAAGTTGCAGTAATAACAGGAGCAGCACAAGGAATTGGCGCAGCGTTTGCGAAAGGAATGGCTGCAGAAGGTGCAAAAGTTGTGATTGCTGCCCGCTCAGACAGCACCAAGGTAATAAATGAAATAATTGAATCCGGTGGTCAAGCCATTGGCTGTATCGTTGACGTGACCGATAACGCGTCACTACATGCTATGGTAGAAAAAACTGAACAGTTTTTTGGTCCAATAGATATTTTAGTTAACAATGCAGCTGTTTTTTCTCAACTTACCTTAAAACCGCTAACTCAAATTGACGAAGAAGAATGGGATCAAGTCATGAGAGTTAATGCTCGTGGTCCCTTTCAATGTGCCAAGGCTGTGATACCCAGTATGCGCAAAAATGGCGGTGGCAAAATAATCAACATATCGTCAGGCACGTTCTTAAGAGGTGCCCCGATGTTTTGCCACTACGTGACCTCCAAAGGTGCAGTTGTTGGCCTGACTCGCGCATTGGCATCTGAATTGGGCCAAGACAATATACATGTCAACTGTATTGTCGTGGGCTTGACCGAAAGTGAAGGCGTAAAAAACCACAAACAAATATTGGGCGCAGCCAAAGAAGGGACACTCGCAGCGCGGATAATTAAGCGTTCAATGCAGCCTGATGATCTGCTTGGCGCGGTCTATTTCCTGAGTAGCAAAGACAGTGATTTTATGACGGGGCAATGTATTAATATTGATGGTGGTGCACTTAACTACTAATTACCCAAGATGATTTTTAAGCTGTTTTTGTAAAATGTTCCATTTAATCTACCACGGGTTGTTAATCTAACAACCCTATTTTCCCACACCTCTTTTTTAATCATCTCACTTTCCCTATCACTTTTTAGTGAAGTAACCTGCAATTACGAGTGCTTGAATATTTATTGCCTATGCCTAGTCATATCGACAATCCTACTAATTCGTATTTTTTACTTGGTTCATAGCCTTCAATTTTTTATTACACGCAATGAAGATCCCCGTAATGCTGCGCACTTACTTTATTAGAAAGTCCGATAATTTAAATAACTAAAGAATTAGCCATTGTTCGTAAATCGCGTACTAACAAGCCTTTTTATCTTATGTTGTAGCTCATAAATGTTTCAATTATATTAATTCCATGTTTTAGATGTTTAAAATTTGTGATTGAAAATAGGTAGCAATCATGATTCAAGCTGAAACTAGACAAATAAGAAGCTGACTAATTACATAACAATAAAATGCCTGCGGAGGCTAATATGACTGAAGAAAACGAAAGAATTGATGCAGTAGTTCATAAATATGAAGACATTCCTATTCAAAAGTTTGGTGAAGGAATTGATCTTCGAAGAGTCGGTATGAGCACAGTCGCCCAAACTTGGGTTGAAATGAAACAAGGATTCACTTCCCCACTCCATCGCCATGAGGATGAACAAACTGTTGTGTTGATTAGTGGAAAATTGCGGGCCCGTAGTGGCCCTCAGGGAGAGGAAATTTACACTGAAATGGCACCAGGCGACGTACTTCTGGTACCCAGCAATGTGGTACATCAAGTTGAGGCACTTGTTGATTCAGTATTTTGTGAAGCATTTGGGCCCGGTCCAAATTTACAAAAAGGAATTCAAACTGTATTCATGCGCAAACAAAGAAGAGCAGAGGCTCAAGCAAAAGCGGCTGAAGATGCGTCAAAAGCATAACAAAATCAAACTTGGCAAACATTTCATTTGAAACACGGTTTGCCATACAAATTATTAATAATTATTTCGGAGACAATGAATGACCACTATAACTTATATTGAACATTCAGGTACAGAGCACAAAATTGATGTAGAAAATGGTAAGTCTGTCATGCAAGGAGCCGTTGAAAATATCATAGATGGCATTATTGGTGAGTGTGGTGGATGCTGTAGTTGTGCCACTTGTCATGTCATCGTTGATCAAGCTTGGTACGAAAAAACTGGCGGACCAAATGAAACCGAACTAGATATGTTGGATGCCGTGCCTGAACCTACGCCTACTAGTCGTTTAAGTTGCCAAATTAAAGTAACCGATGCGCTAGAAGGTTTAATTGTTCAATTACCAGAGGAACAATTCTAATAAGCGCAATATCCTTAAATACTGCCATATGAATTAGTCATATCTTTACCTGGACTAACTTCCCATAAAAGATCAGTTCTCAGAGCTGGTCTTTTTATTAAGAATTAACAATTTATTTAATTTTATCAGATACTTGCAATAGATGCATTGAATGCAATATGCGTCAAATCATGCTCATTTAAGATCTAACATGTCCCTTAAAATACCAGTCAATTGTAATTCATAGAGAGACAATTCTTTTTCAATCTATATCAGTAAATCCTCCTGATAAAATATACTTACATAAAAATAAACGGTGTCATCACATGTCAAAAACCTGCATAGTCATTGGTGCCAGTCACGCGGCTGGACAACTTGTTACCAGTCTTCGTCAAGAAGGCTGGCAGGGTAGAATTCTGGTTATTGGAGATGAATCTGAATTACCCTACCACAGACCACCTTTATCCAAGTCCTTTTTAGCTGGCGAAAAAACAGCCGAAGAAATACTCATTCGCCCCCAAGCCACTTATGAAAAAGCAGATGTTGAGTTTTTACTAAATAAACGTGTCACTAAAATTGAGCGTGATATTAAGGCAATCACCTTAGACGATGGCCAACAGTTGTTTTATGACAAGCTGGCTTTATGCACGGGGGCTAGAGTAAGAGTAGCGCCCATTCCCGGTGCTGAGTTATCAGGGGTCTGTTACCTGCGTACCCTAGCTGATGTTGAAAAAATTAAAGGCCATGTTACTAATGGTGGTAATGCCGTAATAGTAGGTGGTGGATACATAGGCCTAGAAACAGCAGCCGCTCTCAATAAACAAGGTATGAAAGTCACAGTACTAGAGATGGCATCTCGAATATTAGAACGTGTCACCTGCTCGCAAATATCTGATTTTTATACGCGAATTCATCAAGAAGAAGGCGTCGATATAAAAACCACAATACAAGTTAGTGAATTAGTCGGGTCTACAAAAGTAGAGTCTGTAACTTGTGCTAATGGTACCAAGATACCAGCAGATTTAGTGGTAATTGGTATTGGTATCATCCCTAATACCGAGTTGGCGCAAGAAGCTGGGCTTGAGGTCGATAACGGCATAGTGACAGATCAATATGCCCAAACAAACGATCCTAATATTGTGGCATGTGGAGATTGTGCTAATCACCCTAATGAATTATATAATCGCAGAATTAGATTAGAATCAGTACCCAATGCTACAGACCAAGCAAAATCAGCGGCTGCGTCAATATGTGGTAAACCAAAAGCATACAGTGCATTACCTTGGTTTTGGTCAGATCAATACGATGTAAAATTACAAATTGTTGGCTTAAACCAAGGTTACGATCAAATTGTTGTTCGCGGTGATATTAACCATAGCCGCAGCTTTGCAATATTCTATTTGAAAGAAGAGGTCATTATTTCAGTAGATTGTATCAACCGCCCTAAAGAATTTGTTTTCTCTAAAAAATTAGTCGCGAATAAAAGCTCAATATCCGCTAAACGACTAGCTGACGAGTCTATACAGGTAAAACACTTATTAGAAATCGAATAGCCAATTCAACGCGATATTACGAACTTGTTTGTCAATATCGCGTTGAATATTATCGTGTATGGAAAACCAACTTAATCTTCTTATGCCAAACTAAATGGTTACCTATTCTCAATAATATGACTGCACTTAAGGCCCATCACTTACATTAGTATGAACACTGCGCTGAATTTCACTTCACTTTAAGAGCAAAACAGCTACCTAGGAACCATTATCTAGCCTACAAAAATATCAAAGACTAACGCTTTCTGTAGGCACCTTTAATTGACAACTACCCTTTTATTGCCGAGATTATACACGGACATTTTGTTCATTCATCTCTAGGCAATATAATCATAGGCACTGCTACACTATTGCTCGCGATTAACTCACAATTAATATTGCAGGCCTGATTTTCAGCTACGTATAAAACTTGTTTAAAACTTAATCCTGCAGAAATAGTGATCCTTTCAACTTCCTCATCAAAACGTTGCTCTACGGTTGGTTTGTGCGATTTGACTTGTTCCCTTGCAGTAATCACTTTAAGGTCGTTAGATGATGCAACTTCACTCAACAAAAGTGCATACTTTTCAGCTGCACCTTGAACTTTAAGGCGAGTGGCTTTTTTATACCATAACAGTGCTTTTTCAGTATCTTGCTCCAAAAATATGCCTCTATGATAAAAGTAAGCTTTTTGATAAACAGCAGCCGGTTCATTGGCTTTTACGGCTTTATTTAAGTGCCTTAATCCTACTTTCACATTTTTATCTGTTGCCATGCCTAATAAATACATAGTAGACAAAGCATGATGAGCCAACGAAGAACCTTCTCGGGCAAATTTCTTAAAAAACTGCAACTCACTCGCACAATCAGAATTGCAGTAGCGCATAGTATCATCGTTAGAAGCCATGGCGTTTGCCGAAATCACCCAGCAAAACATAAGGGAAAGCGTTAATCTCATATTTATTCTTTACACAATTGAAGTGAATTTAAGACTAGCATTTACAAATGACCACTACAATTCAAGCTATTTAACTTGCACGGCCTCGCAGTTGATGAGCTATGTTAACTGACTCTCCTTGGACTACTAAAGGGTACTCAGGTTCGAGCTTCTTTAAAGCTTCAGATATATCATTACATGATTTAAGTCTCTAATTTCAATATTAACGTCTAAAGGTCTACTTTGGATGTCATGATTCCCAGTAGCGCCCTCTAACACTTTAGAGTTTAGTAAAGTACCCAGTTCATTAAGTTTCTTCCACGCCCGCCCCTTCTTCGTTGCGATGAGTAGCCATGTCCCCATCGCAAAGCAGTAGGTCAATTTCAATATTTTCATCTTTTATTGTATCTAGAAGATGAGTCCAAAATTTATTTTCCAACGATTCTGACTCAAAAGTTAGCCTGGAAGATTTATTACTGTGTCAACTTCCGATTTCGGTTGAAAATGCAAGTCATCTACCACTGCTATTTTTAGAGGCTTTTTTCAAAATTTATTGCCTAGGATTACATATAATAAATTACACCCACAAAAAAAGGTCTTGGTATTACCCAAGACCTTTTTTAAAATTGGTGCGCCTAGGCATACAAAGCTCGAACTTTTTTGACGTACTTATTGAGTGGGAACAAGCTTTGAAAAAATTTAAGTAGGTTGCTTGCGAGAGTTCGCGACATCTTATTCCTTGAAAGCAAAATGAAAGACTTAAAAGCGCTGGTGATGAAACTTTTCAACGCTACAAACTTGCCGCTAAAACCATGAATACATTTTCATTTTTCTGTTTAAGCATGGTCATAATTAAAAATGTCCAAGCTATACTTATCATTCATTTGTGACTATGTTGGTAAATCATTTTCTTCTGTGTCTATTGGAGTTATGATTGATTTGGTCAAGTAGGACACAAACGTTTTAAGGGAATTAGTTTGGTAGGTAAATCTCATACAGAAAAAACCTCAGCAGCTGGGACAATCGTAGGGTTTGATTTTCAGTACTATTTCTTTCTTTACAAGCTACTGAATTTGAAAAAGGATGAGTCCATTGGGTTTGATGACACAGTTCTTGGTCTTACGCTTGAATACTCTTGCTCAGCACCTGTTGTTGGTGTGATATTTTATGCTGGCAATGATTTAGGTAAACATTCGCCTGAAAAGATTGCGGCTTACATGAAAACTGAATTTGAAAAGAATGGCGTATTAGCCAAAGTGTTTATCAAAGAAAATCGCGAACATGGCTCAAGCAGTTCATTTCTGGTAAGAGGAGGAAGAAAAGTCATGAATCCAGTTGACCCACTATCAGCCATCAAAAACATCGAAGATTTTGTTGCCAATATCAAACTGGTTTTCTTTGCTGACAAACTGATAACGTCATCTGAATTAGAAAAATGGATTAAATCTGATGTTGCATATATTCCTAAAATTAACTAAGAGTATTGCTTGAAAATCAAATGGCTCTGACCCCATCGATTATTGGTTGAAAATCAAATGGCCCTGACCCCATCGATTATGTAAATTAATCAAATTAGTTTACTTGATATCTCTTATTACCATTGTGTTTCCCGTTGTGTTCGCCATTCTTTTTGTGCGGTGAAGATAAATTTACCGGCCAAAGTTACGAACATCGTAAAGGGTGGATAGAAGAGCGATTGTTGTTTTTAGGAACTGTGTATTCTATCGATATTTGCGCCTATGCCGTCATGAGTAATCATACCCATGTGGTGCTGTGTGTTGACAAAGACTTGGCTGAAAGCTGGTCATTTGCCAAAATATTTAACATCACAAGGCTTCTGTTATCGACGACATTAGCTTACATGAGGTTATGCAGACATAGCGCCGTCGATAATTAACTTCGATAAAGTAACTAAATTAAGATTGTTTCTTAAATCGACGTAGTGCTAAACCCATAATACCCAATGCGAAGATTGAAATGGTTGATGGACCAGAGACCTCCCGGGCAAGCCAACGACCGTTTTCCAACGTGAAGTTTGTGTCAATAACAGTTCTAGCGCTAATAAGAAGCGTATCACCTGTACTAGACCTAAAACACGCCGAGTTTCCCTGCTGCAGACAGTTGCTCGAGGCAAGGCCTCTGATGCGATCTATCGACTTGCCGTCGGCTGAGAATATCATTGAGAGTCCATTCACCAAATCCGTCAAATCCCAAGTAATCCCGAACAAATCTGGACTCGTGAAGTCAAAACTTATGACACTTGCGAATGAAAATGGCGACAGACCTAACGCTACAGATTCTTCTATTTCGAATGACCCTCCCCAATTATTATTGCCGCCACATGTTGGATCGTCACAAACAAAATCATAAATGATCCCTGCATTAGCAAAACTGCTAACAAATAATATGCAACCAGCTAACCCCATTTTTATATACATAATTAATTCCTAGTTTTAATAATTTTCCATAACAGCTAATACCAAGTCATCTGATAAAGTAACCTAATCATTCGTAAATAATCAGTCGATACCAGTGCCAAAGACCGGAAAACATAATCTTTGGCTGCGTTATATTAGTAAGCGTTTAATAGCTACAAAAACGACAATGAGTTGAAATTTTTTTATCATATGGGGAAGAAATACTAAAATAGATGATCTTATCGCCACTCCTCACGGACAATTACACAGACACCCAAAGTAAGTAGCCAGAAAAATAGGCTCTACTAGTTCCCGCTATGGAGACTCCGCCACGGCTTTACCCGCCTCTAAAGTTTCAGCACAAAAACGCTTATTTTAGGAGCAAAGGGCATGGATGCCATTTGAGCGAAAGCTGGATGGACACATTTGTAGCGACCCTAAAATAAACCGTTTTGTGCGGTTAAGGACTTTTGTACCGACCGACATTTTGGATTACTTTTTTTTTGCTGTTGACCAAACATTTGATAGATAAATTTAGAACGCATTTCAATGCGACCCGAAGAGTGAAATACATGGACGTATTTAATAGTAGAGTAACAGGCTCGAAGGGACTGGAGTCAAAAGCGATCAATGACGATGGCGCGAAGCGTGTCTAAGCTTTTAGCTTTTAGCTTTTAGCTTTTAGCTTTTAGCTTTTAGCTTTTAGCTTTTAGCTTTTAGCTTTTAGCTTTTAGCTTTTAGCTTTTAGCTTTACAAAATATTAAACCAGAGGTTTAACAAAAAAAGGTCTTGGTATAACCCAAGACCTTTTTTAAAATTGGTGCGGATGGGGAGACTCGAACTCCCACGGCCTAAGCCACAGCCCCCTCAAGGCTGCGTGTCTACCAATTCCACCACATCCGCGTATAAGTTTTAATTAGGAACGTCTTCTTCTTTAGGCGCTTCAGTAACTGGAACATCCAAATCTGAAGTTGCTTCTTGTAGTGTCTGTTCTGTTACCGGTACATCTGATTCTACAACCTGCTCAGTCACTGGCACTTCAATATTTTGCCAATCGTCTTCTGCTTTTTCTTTGTCTGCAGTTTGGTTACCCAAAATCAAACTAATAATAAAAAACAAAGTAGCAAGAATCGCCGTGGTTCGCGTCAAAAAGTTTCCTGAACCTGTAGAACCAAATACAGTATTTGAGCCACCGCTACCAAAAGATGCGCCCATCCCAGCACCTTTACCTTGCTGGATTAGAACAAATCCAATCAACATAACTGCGACAATCAAATAAACAATAACTAATATTTCGTAAAAAACCATGTGCTGCCTCTACTGATTTGCCGCTTGGCAAATACTTAAAAAATCTTCTGGATTCAAACTGGCACCGCCAATCAAACCACCGTCTACATCTGCTTGAGAGAACAACTCTTGAGCATTATTACCTTTAACACTACCGCCATACAGAATCACTATATTGGCCGCAATGTTGTCATCTTGTTTCGCTAGATGCGCGCGAATAAAAGCATGCACCTCTTGCGCTTGCGCTGGGCTAGCTGTTTTACCTGTGCCTATCGCCCAAATTGGCTCGTAAGCTAATACAACATTAGAAAATTGACTTACGCCAACTCTATCTAATACTGCATCTAATTGTGCGGCGATATAATCGAATAACGTGCCATCTTCTCGCACACTTTCTGGCTCACCTACACATAAAATAGGGGTTAACTCGGCTTTTAAAACCTGTTCAACTTTACTGGCGACTAATTCATCGGATTCAAAGTTATCTGCACGACGTTCAGAATGCCCAAGTATTACATACTCACAATCAAATTCTTTAAGCATCGATACTGAAACTTCACCAGTATGGGCACCTGAGTCAAATTGACTGATATTTTGCGAGCCCAATTTCACTGAGCTGTTAAAAAGTGAGAAATAAGGAAAAGGAGGACAAATTACTACATCCATATTTTCCAAATTAGCAGCACTGAGTTGCTTTTGCATTTGCTCAACCAGAGCTTTGTCACCATTCATTTTCCAATTTCCGGCAACTAACTGTCTACGACTTTTTGCTTGCACTTTCTGCTCCTTGTCGCACCAATAAAAAAGCGCGCGAGATATTAACTAACCCTATGACAATATACAAGTAGCTATACCTAATATTGCCTTGTAAACCTTATTAATCGGTTACTTTACGCACAGCTTCCGCAATATACTCTGCCCATCGACTAGAATCTTGTGCGTCATTCGCTTCAACCATCACCCTAATAAGGGGTTCTGTTCCACTTTTGCGCAATAAAACTCGGCCTCTGTCATCTAACGCTTTTTCTGCATCCACAACCGCTTGTTTAACCTCAGCACTTTCAAGTGGCTTAGTGCCTTCAGTAAATCTAACGTTGATAAGCGTCTGCGGGTATTTAGTCATTCCACGGCTCAATTCGTTTAGAGTCATATCCGCATTTAACATCGCAGCCAACACTTGTAAGCCTGCCACAATACCGTCGCCCGTAGAGGCGGCAGCCAAATTTAATACATGCCCAGAGCTTTCCCCTCCGATTGACCAGCCTTTTTTCTTGAGTAGCTCCATAACATGGCGATCTCCTACTTTACTGCGCAAAAACGGCACGCCTAAGGTACCTAGGGCAACTTCCAAACCCAAGTTGCTCATAACAGTACCCACTACTCCACCGTTTAGCCGACCACTTTTAAGCGCGTCCCTCGCAATAATATACACAATTTGGTCACCATCAATTACGTTACCTTTGTTATCAACTAACATTAAACGGTCGCCATCACCATCCAGCGCAAAGCCCAAGTCGGCGCTATTTTCGAGAACACTCTCAGTTACGGCTTTCATAGAGGTTGCGCCCACTTTACGATTGATATTTAATCCATCAGGCTCAGTTCCAATCTCAATCACTTCGGCGCCTAATTCACTGAGTACGTTGGGTGCGATGTGGTAGGTTGCGCCATGGGCACAGTCGACAACAATTTTTAACCCTTTTAAGGACAGTGCAGAGGGAAAATTACCTTTACAAAATTCGATGTAACGACCAGCAGCATCACCAATACGCACCGCTTTACCTAGTTTATCTGAAGCAACACATTCCATGGGTTTATCCATTTGTTCTTCAATGGCGATCTCAATGGCGTCGTCTAACTTCATGCCGTCTGCGGAGAAAAATTTGATGCCGTTATCGTAGTAAGGATTGTGCGAAGCACTAATCACTATGCCGGCTTCAGAGCGAAATGTTTTAGTAAGATAAGCAATAGCTGGGGTTGGCATGGGACCAAGCAAACCGATATTAATACCTGCTGCAGACAAACCCGCTTCTAATGCAGATTCCAACATATAGCCTGAAATACGGGTGTCTTTACCTATTAGAACCTTGTTTGTTCCCTGCCCCGCCAAAACTTTACCTGCGGCCCATCCTAGTTTCATCACAAATTCGGGGTTAATTAAGGTTTCACCCACCTTTCCGCGAATACCATCTGTTCCAAAATATTTTCTATCGCTCATTATTCTTCCTGTAATACTGGACTAATCATGGTTTTACCCACTTTTGCTTTAATACTATCTTTACCAAGACATTTTCTAGTAGACACTTGTAGCACTAAAAGTATTGATCATATTCACTACTTTAACAGCATCTACTGTCTCTTTAACATCATGTACTCTAATTATTTGCGCCCCTTTTTGTGCTGCGATTGTAGCTACAGCTACATTTCCGGCAAGGCGCTGTGTTACATCCCTTTGTAATAAATTTCCAAGCATAGATTTACGAGACATACCTGCTAAAACGGGCACATTTAATTTATGAAATTCTTCTAACTCCGCCAACATTTGGAAATTATGTTGCAGCGATTTACCAAAGCCAAAACCTGGATCAACTATGATTTGTTCAATTGGCATACCGGCTTGTAAACAAATAGAGATTCTCTGCTTTAGAAAAGTTTTCACCTCGTTTACCACGTCATCGTACTGTGGGTTTTGCTGCATGACTCTTGGTTGTCCTTGCATATGCATTAAACATACTGGGACTTTGGCTGCGATAGCGGCTTCTAGTGCGCCATTTTCTTGCAGTGCACGCACATCATTAATTAAACGTGCTCCGGCCTGTATTGCTTCAGTCATCACCCGAGCTTTGCTTGTGTCTATCGAAATTATGGTGTCAAAACGTTGAGATATTGCCTCAATCACAGGGATAACACGATCTAACTCTTGTTGCACAGACACATCTTGAGCACCGGGTCGGGTAGATTCTCCACCTATATCAATAATGTCAGCACCTTCGTCTAACATTAAAGCTGCATGGGTTAGTCCATTTTCGAGCAAATTAAATGTTCCTCCGTCGGAAAATGAATCCGGCGTCACATTTAATATCCCCATTACTTTAGGTGTAGATAATTCTAAAAACTTATCTTTAAACTGCATAAGTACTCGATAATTTATTCTTGTGTTCAACAAGCCATAATAAAAAAACGCCTTGTTGAACAATCAACAAAGCGTTTTAATCACAAGCAATTAGTCTAGCTGGTTGCGTCGCCAGGCTTTCCTACATTAGGTTTGACTGGCTTGTCATCTTTTTTATCATCTGTAATAGGCGCGCCACCCGAAGGTTTTCCGCCATCATCTTTGTGATCACGTTCCCAATCAGCTGGGGGTCTTGGTTCAACTCTTGCCATTAAATCGTCAATTTGTTTGGCATCAATAGTTTCGTATTTCATTAAACAATCTTTCATTGCTTCCAACACATCGCGGTTTTCAGTCAGGATTTTTTCAGCTCTTTCATAGTTGCGGTCGATGATAGATTTGATTTCCGCATCTATCGCTCGAGCTGTATCGTCAGACATATTCTTAGACTTAGACATACTGCGACCTAGAAACACTTCACCTTCTTCTTCAGCGTATAACATTGGGCCCATTTTCGAGGATAGTCCCCACTGGGTAACCATTTTACGAGCAATTTCGGTGGCGCGTTCGATATCGTTAGATGCGCCAGTAGTGACACCTTCTTCACCTAAGGTCATGTTTTCGGCAATTCGCCCACCAAACAAACTAGAGATCATGCTTTCTAGATGTTGTTTACTGTGGCTATATCTGTCTTGCTCTGGCAGGTACATAGTGACACCCAACGCTCTGCCGCGAGGGATAATCGATACTTTGTATACAGGATCATGCTCTGGCACCAAACGACCAACAATGGCATGACCGGCTTCATGATAAGCAGTATTGGTTTTTTCTTCTTCAGACATCACCATGCCTTTACGCTCAGAGCCCATCATGATTTTATCTTTGGCTTTATCAAACTCTTCCATCGAGACAACTTTTCTACCAGAACGGGCAGCAAATAAAGCGGCTTCGTTGACCAAGTTGGCCAAATCGGCTCCTGAGAACCCTGGCGTACCTCGGGCAATCAAACTCGCTTCAACGTTGTCGCCTAATGGTACTTTGCGCATATGTACTTTTATTATTTGTTCACGTCCACGAATATCGGGCAGACCAACAGTTACTTGGCGGTCAAAACGACCGGGGCGTAATAATGCCGGGTCTAGCACATCTGGACGGTTAGTCGCAGCAATAACAATGATGCCTTCATTACCTTCAAAACCATCCATTTCTACTAACATTTGGTTTAGAGTTTGTTCTCTTTCATCATGGCCACCACCTACTCCAGCACCACGTTGACGGCCTACGGCATCAATTTCATCGATAAAGATAATACAAGGAGCAGACTTTTTAGCTTGGTCAAACATATCGCGTACTCGAGATGCACCGACACCAACAAACATTTCTACGAAATCAGAGCCTGAAATGGTAAAGAAAGGTACTTTCGCTTCACCAGCAATCGCTTTGGCTAGCAAAGTTTTACCCGTTCCCGGAGGACCTACCATTAAAATACCAGTAGGGATCCTGCCACCTAATTTTTGGAATTTACTTGGGTCACGAAGAAAATCGACTAACTCAGACACATCTTCTTTCGCTTCATCACAACCTGCCACATCGGCAAAAGTGGTTTTGATTTGGTCTTCACCTAACAGGCGCGCTTTGCTTTTACCAAAAGACATGGCACCTTTTCCGCCACCCCCTTGCATTTGACGCATGAAAAATATCCACACACCAATCAGTAATAACATTGGAAACCAAGAAATAAAGATAGACGTTAACAGAGACGACTCTTCAGGCTCTTTACCAAAAACCGCTACGTTGTTTTCAATAAGCTCGTCCATCAATGCAAGGTCAGTGTAGGGAATGATAGTTGTGAATGCTTCACCATTGCGCTTCACACCGTTTATTTGCCCGGTGTTTCTATCGATTGTGGCACTACTCACTACACCATTACTGACATCACGCAAAAACATCGTGTAATCAGTATTAGATGCTTTAGATTCATTTCCTGAAAAATTTTGGAAAACCGACATCAATACGACAGCGATAACCAGCCATAAGATTAAATTTTTTGCCATGTCGCTCAAGTTTTTAAACCTCTGTTGTTGCTAGAATCTATATGACTCTATGAATTGCGTCTTGCGCCCTATTACTTAGTGACGTTGAGACTACTATAATTTGTAACCGGTCGCCACCAGATAAACCTCTCTGGAACGCGCTCGGGATGATTCAGGCTTTCGAGTTTTGACTGTTTTAAAAGTTCTTTGCAATTCTTTCATAAAAGGCTCAAATCCTTCACCCATGAATACTTTGATTACAAAACTGCCATTTTTTTTCAAAACTTGGTGGCACATGTCTAATGCCAACTCGCTCAAATACATTGATTTAGCTTGGTCTATGGCGTCGTTTCCACTCATATTAGGCGCCATATCAGACATGACTACGTCTACGTTTTTACCACCTATTTTGTTCAATAATTCGTTTAAAACATTTTCTTCACGAAAATCACCTTGCAGAAATGACACCCCAATCAAAGGATCCATAGCTAAAATGTCACAAGCTATGACTAAACCGTCATCGCCTACCACTTTTGCCGCATATTGTGACCACCCTCCCGGAGCCGCCCCTAAGTCAACTACTGTCATGGCGGGTTTAATTAAACCGTCTTTTTGTTGAATTTCTTCAATCTTAAATCCGGCCCTAGACCTTAGACCTTGTTTTTGTGCTTTTTGCACAAATTTGTCGTCAAAATGTTCTTTCAACCAGCGCTGACTACTGACAGATTGTTTATTTTTGCTCATCGACCTGAAAAAAACACTGTATTCAAATTAGGAATAAATGGGAGATGGCGCTAGAATAGCGCTTTTCAACCATTCATCATTAATATATTTGTAAGAAAAACTAATCAATGACATTATCAAACAAGCAAAAACAACACCTTAAGGGCTTAGCCCATTCTATTAAGCCAGTAGTCCAGTTGGGCAACAACGGTCTGACCGAAGGCGTGTTGGCAGAAATAGACGGTGCAATTAATCACCACGAATTAATCAAAGTAAAAGTTCCAACTGATGATAAGGAAGAGAAAGCCCTTATCATTGACGCAATTGTTAGAGAAACGGGTGCATTCAAATTGCAAACAATTGGCCATGTAGTGGTGCTGTATAAGCAAAGTGAAGATAAAAAGATCGAGCTTCCTAAAAAATAAAGACTCGATTGAAAGAAACATAACTTAGGTATTTTGTGATTACCGGTTAATTGTTCATAAGTTTTATGTCTTTTTATTGATAAAAATAATAACAGTAAGTGAACACAATGAAAGAAGTCGAAAAAGTGGGCAGTATCGTTATTGTCGGTACTGGCATGACACTTGGTGCACATATTACCCCTATTTGTAGAAGCCATATTGAACAAGCCGATGTGGTATTTACCAGCGCCCATCCTATGATGGAAAAATGGATTCAGACCATGAACTCTGATGTCCGCACGCTGCAAAAATTATACGCGGAAGGCAAAGACCGCCGCATTACCTATCGTGAAATGGTTGATGTTATGATGGCCGAAGTCAGAGCAGGCAAAAAGGTAGTGGGCGCTTTTTATGGTCATCCTGGTGTATTTGCTTGGTCGCCTCATAAAGTAATCGAACAAGCCAGAGAGGAAGGCTACGCAGCACACATGGAAGCTGGCGTATCCGCCGAAGATTGTTTGTATGCCGACCTTGGAATCGATCCTGGTAAAGTCGGCAGTCAAAATTTCGAAGCTAGCCAATTTATGTTTTACCAGCGTAACATCGACCCCTCAGCTTACTTAATCTTATGGCAGGTAGCCATTGCAGGTGACAAATCCATTAAACGCTTTAGTACCGGTAAGGCCTATCGGCAATTATTAGTTGAAATGCTAAATGAATATTACCCACTGGAGCATAAAGTCGCTTTATACGAATGCCCTACCCTAGCATTAGAGCCTCCAAGAATAGATTGGATAGCGCTCAAAGACTTTGCAGAAGCAGATATTTCATTAATTACCACTATGGTTTTGCCTCCGAGTAAAAAAATGCTTAAAAACCAGCAAATTTTAGATAGACTATCGGCGCTCGATAAAAAATTTCAATAACAGTAAGGGATCACCATGACAGCAATACAAATATTAGAAAAATTAGGGGCAGACGCTTCCTTTAATCCTAATAATCTAACGGACTTAAACAAATCAGAGATTATTCAGCTTTCTGAGACAAGTGAACATTTCAATGCAGCGCTTCACCACTCTCCTGCCGAAGAAGATGATGAATCTGAAGATAAAGAACAAGAGGCTGAAGATGATAAATCTGCAAGTTAAATTGTAAATTGAGACTTTGATTGCCTTGAAAGAAAAAGCCAACTTAGTGCTAAAAAAAGCCTTAGTTGTCTTTTTTTGTTTCTGTACCTTTGCTGTTTGCGCACAAGAAAATGCAACGTCTGTACTAAACCACGCAGATAAAATTCGCAGTTCTGACCCAGAAAGACTAAGAAGCATATTAAAAACAATTACACCCAATACCTTGAGTAAGTCAGACAGAGAGTTGTTTGAATACCTTTCAGCGTACAGTTTATCTATGTCGGGTAAACTTACAGATGCTATTTTGTTATTTGAAAAATTAGAAAAAAACGCAGATTTAAATATACGACATAGATCTATTGCGTCACTTATTACAATGTACGCTGGTGTTGGAAAATGGACTGAGGGCTTAGAAAAATTAGTAAATATAAAAGCAAACTTTGAGAAAGTACAGTCACAAGAAACTCGTGAAAATTTACTTTCTACCTTTATTGTTTTTTACAATCATTTAGGTGAGTACAAGTTGGCTCAAAGTTTTGCGAATGATCTCCTAGCAATCACCCAAAATCAAAGAAACAAATGTTTTGCTATGGCGGAGTCACTCTATTCAAAATTGCAGTCTGGACAAAGCCTAACGCAATCAAATTTCGATAGCGCAATTGAAGATTGCAAAGATGCAAACGAAAAGATTTTGGAGACGGGAATCATCTCTTTTCTAGCAGAATATTTTATTAAAAACCGACAGTATTCAGAGGCAATCGAGCTTTTAGAAAATAACATTGCGGATGTTGAAGCGACTAAATATGCACCTATGCTAGCAGCCTATTATGAGTTGCTAGCACAAAGTTATCTTGAATACGGTGATTATGAAAATGCAGAATATAATGCCAACATTATTCTTGAAACTAAAGATCAGCATCAATACCAGCAATCTATTACGACCGCTTTTAAGGTACTAGCAGCCACATCTGAAAAACAGGGAAGTTATGAAAAGGCTTACTACTTTTATAAAGAATACACAGAAGCGCTCAATGTTCAGCTTGATGATAAACTGGCTAAGAACTTAGCTATTCAAAAAGCTGAATTTGATGCAGCTGAAAAGAATGCGCAAATCGCGCTACTTGATAAAGAGAACATGCTTTTAAAGACCCAAGCACTGTTAGATAGCGAGTCCGCCCAAAACAAACGCTTAGCGTTAGCGTTATTGACTATGGTGTTAGTCATGTTTGTTTTATGGACCTATAAAAATCGCCGTAACTATTTGCGAATGCAACACTATGCGCAAACAGATGAACTCACTGGCGTTGCAAACCGCCACTATTTCACACAGCAGGCCAATACCGCTATCAAATACTGCAAACGAACAGATCAACCGGTTAGTTTTATCATATTTGACTTAGATTACTTTAAACGTATCAACGATAGTTTTGGCCATCAAGTTGGTGATACAGCTTTAAAAACCGCAGTCAACGCCGCCAAGCTGGCGTGCCGTAAAAACGATATAGTTGGACGTTTAGGTGGAGAAGAATTTGGTATTTTATTACCGGGTTGTGCTAGCCATTTGGCATCATTTATAGCCGAAAAGTGCCGTAAAGCAATCGAACAAGCCGATTATTCATCTTCTGGACATGAGTTAGAAGTAACCGCTAGTTTTGGTATCGCTGATTCTAGCAATAGCGAATACAATTTCGAAAAACTATTCGCAGGTGCTGATTTTGCCCTATATCAGTCTAAAGATATGGGTCGTAACCGGGTGGTGCAATATCAAAAAGAACCGGCTAGTTTTCATATTTAATATTGCAGGCTAAAGCGTTATTTTTAGTGGTGATGTCCACCCGCGCCATGAGCATGTCCGTGTTCAATCTCTTCTTCAGTCGCAGCCCGTACATCTTCTACTTGAAATTCAAACTGCAAGGTTTTCCCAGCTAAAGGGTGATTGGTATCGACTGTAACCATAAACTTGCCCGCCTTAATTATGGTCACTTCACGTTGCCCTTGTTCAGTATTTACCACAGCCGTCATACCCGCTTTCCATTTCGGCTTCTTTTCGGCACTCATTAAATGTTTCACTGAAATTCGTTGTTCACTATCGGCTTGAATTTCACCAAAAGTTTCAGCTGCTTCTAACTCTGCTTCGAGAACATCCCCTTTTGACATCGACTCTAAAGACTTTTCGATACCTGGCATCATATTGTTATAGCCATGCAAATAGGCAACGGCTTGAGCGTCAAAATTAGATTCTAACTCTTTTCCATCTAAATCTTTGATTCGATAGTGAAATTGTACAACTGTACCTTTTGAAATTTTCATAATATGGTCTTGTAAAATTAAAAATTGAAAGCAAGATCATAACAGAATATCGCTTCGCGTTAGCAAATTTAAACCATAGACGGCAAGATGAGTAGATTAAATTTGCCGTCTTAGTACTATCTAATATCAAAGTTTAAGGTTCTTAATCCATTTCACTGTTAGACAAACAAAGCGTTGCTTTGGCGATACAACTATTAATCAATCTAAAGCGGCAATTTAGAACCCTAGTCGGTTAATCAACTTAATCATCATCAGCGCCAGCCACAATGTTGGCGATGTTCAGCAAACTAGAAACTGCCATATAGTTAATCGATGTTTTTGGATAACGGCCTTTCGTATTATGCACACCCGCTTCCTTATCCATTAACAACGTTAGGGCATCATCAACAGTTTCAACTACACAAATATGGAATTTCTGAGCTTTTACCGCCGCTAATACTTCTTTATCAAGCATAAGATTTACTTGGTTTGACTTGGGAATAATCACCCCTTGTGTGCCAGTCAAACCACGATGTTGGCAAAGCTTAAAGAACCCCTCAATTTTTTCATTTACGCCGCCAACAGACTGCACTTGCCCATATTGGTTAATTGAACCGGTGATCGCTAAATCCTGACGTACAGGAATCTTAGTTAGCGCAGATATAAGCGCGACTAATTCAGCTAATGACGCACTGTCTCCGTCAATGTGTCCATAAGACTGTTCAATAGCAATATTGGCTGACAAGGTTAACGGAAATAACTGCGCATATTTATGGCCCAAGTACCCTGTTAACAACATGACTCCTTTTGAATGACTGGGCTGCCCCAGTTCAACCTCGCGTTCAATATCCACTACACCATTAGCACCAGCGTAAACGGTTGAAGTAATACGTGCGGGGGTACCAAACATACTATCGCCAATTTCCAATACAGTTAGACCGTTGACTTTACCTACGTCTAGACCTTGCGTTGCGATCAATATTTGGCCTTGTTTAATATCGTCTAAAACAGCTTCACTTACGCGACCGGTTCGGTGAGTTTTTGCGGCCAAAGCCGACTCAATATGGGTGACATCAAGCTCTTGGGTTTGTTGCTGTCGACAAAAATATTCAGACTCATGAAGTAACTCAAGTACATCTGAAAAACGTGCAGATAAACGCTGTTGATGTTCTGCAAGCCGCAAACTGTATTCTACAAGGCGGTACATAGCTTTTGCCGAGATACTTTGTAAACCCAGTTCTTGAACTTGAATGCGTACGCGTCCGACAAAATCAAACAACGTTTTTTTGTCTAGTGGAATTTCGTGGTCAAAATCCACTAATACTCTAAACAATTCATAAAATTCATCGTCGTAATCTTGCAAGGTGTAGTAAAGATCTCGCGACCCTAACAAAATAACTTTAACGTCAATAGGTATTTGCTGTGGATTGAGAGTAATAGAATTAACCATTCCTACATCGTGCTGTGGTAAGTCCATTTTTAATGAACCAAACTTAAGCACTAGCTTAAGTGTTTCCCAGGCATAGGGTTGCTCTATTAATTTGTCTACGTCTAGCAGTAAATACCCACCATTCGCTTTATGCATTGCGCCTGGACGGATCATCCGATAATTGGTAAATACCGAACCTTGAATATTGGTATATTCGACTCTTCCAAACAAATTTTGATGGGTAGGATTAGCTTCGTAAATCACTGGAGACCCACTGTTTAACTCGTGGGAGACAATAACATTAGGTAAATATTGTTCCTCTAAAATGGAACGTTTATCGTATTCGTCATGTTTATCGTCTTTTTTATCATCCGCTAATATTTCCACTACAGTTTCCACTAAGTGGGGCTTAAGCTGTCGCAAAAATTTCAAAATGGCCAAGTCAGAAGAATACTTATGTTCTAAATCTTTTAGCAAAGGTTTGATCCCCTGCTCTGCCGTTTCTTTCTTTAATGTCCTGAGCTTTTCAGCTGTCGCTCGTTTCCATTTTGGCAATTCAATTAAGGCTTCGCTTAATTTATCTTCAAGCTCATCAATCAATTGGTAATAGTGTTGCCTTTGCTCGTCGGAAACGTTGGAAAATTCAGCGTCTGAAACGGTTTTACCATTGATAATCGGCGAAAAAGAAATAGTACCGGCGTCTTCACACAAGGCGATACTATGTTGCAACGCTTGTTGCTCAACATCATCAATAGCCTTGTCGTAACCTTGGTCGAATTCACGAGTGATAGCGGCCTTTTTACGCTGGTATCCTGGGTTATCAAATGCTGCCGGAAAAGTGTCTAACAACTCATCAACAAGATTTTCCATTTCTTTGACCAGTTTTTTACTTTCCCCTGCTGCCAACTTTAAAGAATAAGGCTCGCGCTCATCTTCAAAGTTGTTGATATAACACCAATCATCAGGGGTAACGGTTTTACTCACATATTTATCAATAAATTCATGAACTAAAGTAAAACGTCCAGTGGCTTGTTCACCCATCACATAGAGGTTATAACCACGCGCTTCTATGCCCAATCCAAAAGACAATGCGTCACGCGCCCTATCCTGTCCAATAAAAGTGGAATTCAACGCCTGCTCATCTTTTAGTGCTTGATTAATCAAACGCCGGCTAGGTTTTGCAGTCAATTGCTGCAGGTGTAAGGCATATTTGCTTTGCATGTTAAAAGACTTAATTACAACAAATTAGGAATATATCAATTAGTGAAACCTGTATTCATCAGGCTGTCAAACAGATACGAAAAGAATCCAATATAATCTGGATATGTGACTACTTTTAGTACAATTACGACTGAGTTCTCGATTCTGTACACTTAAGCCGTTCAACTATGCCGTTCATCCACGTCTTTCAAATACGCCGTTCACCGCCTAAATATTGTTCATTTAAAAATAAATGACTCAATACATAAAAAAAATTCTGAATAAGCTGGATTTATCACGCATTTACTATTGTTTGCATGGGATACGCTAAGGTATTCTAACAAGCTAAATTTTATCTCATAGTTTAAGGTTGTTTTGACCTTATCCCACTAGTCACGGAAATCTTTGTTAATGGCCGAAAAACAGTATCAACCTCAAGAAATAGAAAAAGAGGTTCAAGCCTATTGGGAAACCCAACAAACGTTTAAAGCGCAAGAAGACCCAAGTAAAGAAAAATTTTATTGTCTTTCTATGTTTCCCTACCCTAGTGGTCGTTTACACATGGGTCACGTTCGTAATTACACCATTGGAGATGTAATTAGCCGCTATCAACGGATGTTAGGTAAAAACGTACTTCAACCTATGGGGTGGGACGCGTTTGGCCTTCCAGCTGAAAATGCTGCTATTAACAATAATACGGCACCGGCTAAGTGGACCTACTCAAATATTGAGTATATGAAAACCCAATTAAAAACCTTGGGATTTGGTTACGACTGGGATCGCGAAATCGCCACTTGTAAAAAAGAATATTATCGCTGGGAACAATGGTTTTTTACGCGTTTGTTCGAGAAAGGGTTAGTGTACAAGAAAAATGCGACCGTCAATTGGGATCCAGTGGACCACACTGTGCTTGCCAACGAGCAAGTAATTGATGGCCGTGGATGGCGGTCTGGCGCATTAGTTGAGCAAAAAGAAATTCCTCAGTGGTTTGTAAAAATCACCGAGTATGCAGAAGAATTGGTCAACGATTTAGAGCAGTTAGAAGAATGGCCAGAGCAAGTTCGTGCCATGCAAAAAAATTGGATTGGTCGTTCAGAAGGCGTTGAAATAACCTTCGAACTAGAAGCCACGGTTGCTGAACAAAATAATTTTGAGGTGTACACCACACGCCCAGACACTTTAATGGGTGTAACTTATGTAGCAGTAGCCGCGCAACATCCCATAGCCTTAGAAGCAGCTAAATCAAACAATGATTTAGCTGCATTTATCGAAGAATGTAAAACCACCAAAGTAGCCGAAGCTGACATGGCCACCATGGAGAAAAAGGGCTGTGCAACGGGTTATTACGCAGTTCACCCACTAACCGGTGACAAAGTTCCAGTTTGGGTAGCTAACTTTGTGCTTATGGGATACGGATCAGGCGCAGTGATGGCGGTACCGGGTCATGACCAACGTGATTGGGAGTTTGCCACTAAATATGGCCTTGAAATCAAACAAGTGATTAAAGGTGATGAGCAAAACACTATCGAGTGTGACCTCTCACAAGCGGCCTTCACTGAAAAGGGCATACTTATAAATTCAGGTGAGTTTGATGGTCTGAATTCAGCTCAGGCGTTTGAAAAAATTGCCGAATCACTCAGTGATCAAGGTAAGGGTAACAAGAAAATCAATTACCGCTTGCGTGACTGGGGTGTATCGCGACAACGTTATTGGGGCAGCCCAATCCCAATGTTAAATTTAGAAAATGGTGATTCGGTTCCCGTACCTAGTGACCAATTACCTGTAGAGTTGCCAGAAGACGTACAGATGAACGGCGTTATTTCTCCCATCAAGGCCGATCCTGAATGGGCAAAAACCGAATTTGAAGGGCAACCAGCATTACGGGAAACCGATACCTTTGATACCTTTATGGAGTCATCTTGGTATTACGCACGTTATTGTAGTGCTCAAAATGAGCAAGCTATGCTAGATCCACAGCAAGCTAACTATTGGTTACCTGTAGATCAATACGTGGGCGGTATTGAGCATGCTATTTTACATTTGTTGTACTCACGCTTTTTCCACAAATTGATGCGTGATGAAGGTTTAGTCCAATCTGACGAACCCTACAAGCGTTTATTGTGTCAAGGAATGGTGTTAGCCGATTCATTTTACCGTGAAGACGAAGCAGGGAAAAAAGTCTGGTATTCCCCTGCTGATGTAGTCAGTGAAAAGGATGATAAAGGTCGGATTATCAAATCGGTATTAAGATCAGACGGACAAGATGTTATTCATCACGGCATGATCAAAATGTCAAAGTCCAAAAACAATGGCATCGACCCACAACAAGTTATTGATTTATACGGTGCAGACACCATTCGTGTGTTTACCATGTTTGCCGCTCCTCCAGAACAAACGTTGGAATGGATAGACTCTGGAGTTGAAGGTGCCCATAGGTTTGTAAAACGCCTTTGGACGCTAGTACAAGAGCATATCGAAGCTGGTGAAACAGTTGCCGTGGATAAAGCCAATTTATCTGGCCAGCAAAAAACACTTAGACGTTTAATTCACAAAACCATAGAAAAAGTCAGTGATGATATTGGTCGTCGTCAGACCTTTAACACCGCTGTTGCTGCCACAATGGAATTGCTTAATCACTTACAAAAAGCAGATAAAACATCTGAACAAGATTTAGCGGTTATGCGCGAAGGTATAAATGCAATGGTATTGCTACTTGCGCCTATCGCTCCGCACATTTGTCATGTGATGTGGAAAGACTTAGGTCATTCTAATGAAGTTGAAACCGCTCCTTGGCCTGTGGCTGAAGCTGACGCTATGGTTGAAGATGAAAAACTGGTTGTTGTACAAGTAAACGGCAAAGTCAGAGCTAAAATAACAGTTGCAGCAGACGCTACAAATGAACAAGTCGAAAGCTTAGGCTTAGCTGAACAAAATGTGCAGCAACATATAGACGGCAAAACTATCCGCAAAGTTATTTATATACCGGGTAAATTACTCAACATAGTGGCAAATTAAGGTGTTCAAAACCTTAGGCTTAAAAATCTGCGTCCTTGCTATTGTAATGTCAATAGCAGGATGTGGGTTTAAGTTACGTGGCGACTATGGTCTTCCGGTTGGAATCGAACAACTGCAATTATTGGCCATTCAGAAAAACACGCCTCTTTATCGCGTGTTATGGAAACAACTTCAAGGTTATAAAATCGATGTTTTGGATAACACAGCCAGTGTTGGTCAACTCGAATCAGAAATAGATGCGATTGTTTATTTAACCTCAGACAAACTTGAAAGGCGTTTGTTGTCGTTATTTTCGACGGGCCAAGTTGCGGAATATGAATTGGTGTACACCATAAAATATCAAATCCAATTTCCCGCTCAAGATCCTCAAGAAATGGAGTTCGATGTCACCAGAGAATATCAAGACGACCCTGATGCTGTATTAGCAAAGTCACGTGAATTGGACTTAATCCAAAACGAAATGCGTCAAGAAGCCGCCAATCGTATCATTCGTCAAATAGCCAGTTCTCATAGTAGCTGGCGACAAACAAAAGGTGACTAATGCAGGTTTATCCAAACCGATTTAGTGTTGACGCGTCTGCGCAACTGAAACCCTTTTATCTAATTTTTGGTGATGAACCTCAACAGAAACTTGAATGTATAGAAATCATTAGAGTTGCTGCGCTTGCCCAAGGTTTTGATGAACGCCAATCTTTAGTAGTTGACCAGCAATTTAGCTGGGATACGCTAATTGAAGCCACACAAACCTTATCCTTGTTCTCAAATAAACAGCTCATCGAGCTTGAGTTACCCACCGGAAAACCTGGAGCGGAAGGAAGTAAAGTTTTAGCTGCCATCGCACAAAACGTTAACCCCGATGTATTGATAGTGATACACGGAGGCAAGATTGGCAAAGATGTTCAAAACACAAAATGGTTTAAAGCGGTGGATAAACAAGGGATTTATGTACCTTGTTACCCATTGGAGGGCAATGCCCTGTATCAATGGTTAAATAACCAAATGCGACAAGCAGGCATGCAGCCATCACAACAAATTTCTCAATTGTTAGTCGACTATTGTGAAGGTAACTTACTTGCTGCCAAGCAAGAGATTCAAAAATTGATATTGCTCTATCCACAAGGTAACCCAAGCTTAGAGCAAGTTGAAGAAGCGGTAGTCGATCAATCTAGGTTTACTGTGTTTCATTTAATCGACGTATTGCTCGCAGGAGAAGCGCAAAAGGCGATCAAAATGCTTTATCGTTTGGAAAGCGAAGGCGTAGAACCTAATATTATCGTGTGGGCATTAACTCGCGAGTGGCAAACTCTGCAATCTTTATTATTCGAGCGCCAACAGGGTAAAACAATCAATTGGAATCAACATCGTATTTGGAAAAATAGGCAACCTTTTTATCACTCAGCATTACAGCGGTTATCCTTAGAGCATATGCAGGCGTTACAACAAAAACTCACTGAGTTTGATATTGCAATTAAACAATCTCAGGTAGTTCGTCCTTATGTGGAGCTGTGCCATTTATGTTTATTATTTATCCCATGCTCGTTGCATAACTTGCCTCTAGATTATGGCTCTTTAGACTAGTGTGTTCATGAAACTTACTCCTCCTTTAGGTATTTTTGGCGGTACATTTGACCCCATTCACAATGGGCATATATTTCCTGTAATAGAGGCTGCAGAAAAGACCAATATTACAAAGATTGCCTTAATGCCGTGTTATATTCCCAGTCATAAAGATCCTGCCACAGCTAGTAGCGAAGACAGGCTCAAGATGGTGAAATTAATTTGCGGCCAGTATCCTCTTTTTTATGCTGACTCGAGAGATATTAATCGTGGCAAACCCACATTTAGCGTCGACTCCTTAACAGAAATACGCCAATCGATGCCCACAACTCCACTGTGTTTCTTCATAGGCACAGATTCGTTGCAAAACTTGTTTACTTGGCACAACTGGGAAAAACTATTTTCGCTCTGTCATTTTGTTGTATGTAGTCGCGACGGAGAAACCTTAAACGCTATAAATACCTATTCAGACGCGCTACAAACACTGTTAAAAAAGAGACAAGTAACCGATCCGATTGCGTTGCATAATAGTCTCGCTGGATATATTTACCTTGCCAATACCCAAACTTTAACAGTGTCATCCACTGAAATAAGAAAACAAATCTTTAATAATCAATCAGTTGAAAAACTTTTACCCTCTAAAATATTAGATTACATTCAGCGCCATAAGCTCTATCAGCCACATACTGATTTCTGTTAAACTATGTCAAACTCATACTGTGTAAATTTCAACCAAAAGGAAAACCTTTGGATCACCAACAATTAAAAGCGTTTGTAATAGAAAAAGTCGAAGACTTAAAAGGCCGCGACATAATCGATATTGATGTCGCTGAAAAATCCTCAGTTACCGAAACTATGGTAATTTGCTCAGGTAACTCTAAACGTCATGTTATTTCGATTGCCGAAAATGTGGTAGTTGAAGCCAAACAAGCTGGTAGTGCACCTTTGAGTATTGAAGGCCGAGAAACTGGCGATTGGGTATTAGTGGACCTAGGTGATGTGGTTTTGCATGTAATGCAAGACGAAGCTCGAGATTTCTATCAGTTGGAAAAACTCTGGGCCTAAGTCTGTGCGTATACAAATGATTGCAGTGGGCATGAAAATGCCTAAATGGATTGAACAAGGTTTTTCAGAATATTGCAGACGTTTTCCTGCTGATATGCCTTTGCAACTAACCGAAATCGCCGCAGGGAAACGAGGCAAAAATGCTGATATTAAACGTATTTTGCAAAAAGAAGGTGAGTTGACTCTTGCTGCTATTCCAAGGGGCAATAGAGTCGTCACTTTAGAAGTAACCGGTGCACCTTGGGACACTCCTAAACTCGCCAAGACCATGGAAAGCTGGCAAATGGACGGTAGAGATGTCAGCTTATTAATTGGCGGGCCAGAAGGATTGGCTCCCGAGTGCATAAAAATTGCGGAACAAAAGTGGTCATTGTCGAGCCTTACCCTACCTCACCCCTTGGTACGCATCATTGTTGCAGAAAGTCTGTATCGGGCTTGGTCAATTAATAACAATCACCCCTATCATAGAGAATAAACTTGCCTAATCCGCGTATCCTCATCAAAGACCATTCAGCGGAAGCCAACCTTTTTGCAAGGCGCACCTTTATTGGCCTCTTAGTGGTTTTTGTGATGGTCGCCATGGTATTGACAAATTTGTATTATTTGCAAGTCAGTCGCTTTGAAGATTATCAAACTCGGGCAAACGGAAACCGTATAAAAGTTCTACCCGTCGCGCCAAACCGCGGATTAATCTACGACAGAAATGGCATTTTATTGGCCGAAAACCGCCCGGTATTCAGTTTACAAATTATCCCAGAAGAAATTGATGATCTAGATATCACTATCCAAGAACTCAGTGATTTATTAGAAATCGATGACGAGGATGTCAGTGACTTTTATAAAGATTTAAAAGGGAATAGACGTTTCAAACCGGTTAATTTAGTCAACCGCCTAACGCCTAAAGAAGTCGCGCTATTTTCAGCAAAACAGCATAATTACCCAGGCGTATCCGTCGAAGCTAGGTTAGCGCGATACTACCCCTATGGAAGCGCCCTTACCCATGTATTAGGTTATGTAGCGAAAATAAATAAAAAAGACCTACAGAAACTCAGTGAAGCGGGATTTGAAGCCAACTATGCGGCCACCTACGACATCGGCAAACGTGGCATAGAAAAATATCATGAAGAAATGCTTCACGGCGAAGTGGGTTTTCAAGAAGTGGAGGTCAATAATCAAGGTAGAATTATTCGCACTTTGAACTTCAGCCCTCCAACACCTGGTCAAGACATCGTTTTAAACATTGATATGAATTTGCAATTGGAAGCCGAAAAAGCCTTTGATGGCAAAAAAGGCACAGTCGTTGCCATCGATCCCAAAGATGGAGGCGTGTTAGCTTTATATAGTAGTCCAAGCTACGACCCTAACCTTTTTGTACATGGCATCAGTAGTAAAAATTATAAAAAATTACTCACCACTGACCGACCACTATTTAATCGTGCTACCCAAGGGCAATATCCCCCAGCTTCAACCGTTAAACCGTTATTGGCATTAGCGGGACTCGAAGAAAAAGTCATTACACCAGAGAGTCGTATTTACGACGCAGGTAAATACCAGTTAAAAAATGTTGAGCGAATATGGCGAGACCATAACCCTTGGGGGCATGGCTGGGTGGATGTAACTAAAGCGATTGAAGTATCCTGTGATATCTACTTCTATGATATGGCGTATAAATTGGGCATAGATCGCATCAGTGAAAGTATGAACGAATTTGGCTTTGGTGATTACACGGGTATTGATTTACATGAAGAAGCGGATGGTATCATGCCCAGTAGAGGCATAGTCAAAGCCTTATTTAATCGCCCTTGGTACATAGGTGATACCATCAACATAGGAATTGGGCAAAGCTATTGGACGGCGACACCGGTTCAACTTACCCAGGCGATAGTGACTTTAGTTAATAAAGGCAAACGTATTATCCCACAGATTATCCGCGGTAATATGCAAAACGATGAAGTCATATTACAAGGAATAAGAGAAAGGCGCCCCATTGCGATGAAAGACGAACACAACTGGGATGTCGTATTAGATGCAATGTACGGAACAGTTAATCGAAAAGGCTCGGCGCGCAAAGCATTTAGAGGTGCTCATTACATATCAGCAGGAAAAACAGGTACAGCGCAATTAGTTACTATCGCACAAGACGAAAAATATGATGCCGAAAAACTCTCTAAGAAAAACCGCGATAACGCAATGTATGTGGGGTACGCTCCCTATGACGCCCCTCAGATTGCGGTCACAGTTGTGTTAGAAAATGCAGGCCACGGCGGCGCTGAAGCGGCCCCGATTGCGCGTAAAATGATGGATAATTTTTTCAGAGACCAAACATTTCCAGAACATCAAGTAATCGAGCATCTAGGGCAAGAATCAGAAAACGCAGAGACAACAGAAGCCGAGGTGCAACCTTGATGCTTAGGACCAAACTGGCACCAAACAACCGTTCATTTTGGGATAGAATACATTGTGATGTATTACTATTATTAGGACTTTTAGTGCTGATGGTGGTAGGACTGGTCACTATTTATTCTGCTGGCGGCCAAGACTTAGGGCTAATTCAAAGGCAACTAACACGCCTTGCGGTGGCTTTAGGTGTGATGTTGATTGTGGCTCAAATTCCGACCATGACCTATCAAAAATTATCGGTTTATTTTTACGTCATTGGTGTCGGCATGTTAATTGCCGTATTGGTCATTGGGGTGTCTAGTAAAGGGGCTCAGCGTTGGTTAGATCTAGGGGTATTTCGCTTTCAACCATCTGAAATAATGAAATTAGCGGTACCTATGATGGTCGCTTGGTATATCAGCCGCTTTAATTTGCCGCCCAAAACTTGGCATATACTAGTGGGCTTTGTTTTAGTAGGCATTCCAACTCTATTAATTGCTCGTCAACCAGATTTAGGCACCTCGCTGTTAATCGCAAGTTCTGGCGTATTCGCCTTGTTTTTAGCAGGTATGAGTTGGCGCTTTATCTCTTTTGTTGCGATTGCTACCTCTGCTTTTACACCTATTATGTGGATCTTTTTGATGAAGGATTATCAAAAACAAAGAGTCTTAACCTTTCTCAATCCAGAATCTGATCCCCTTGGCTCGGGTTATCATATTATTCAATCTCAAATAGCCATTGGTTCTGGTGGAGCCCAAGGAAAAGGCTGGTTGCAAGGCACACAATCACAACTAGAATTTTTACCAGAACGCCATACTGATTTCATTTTTGCTGTGTTCAGCGAGGAATTTGGTTTTTGGGGTGTCGTTGCACTATTAGCAATTTATGCCTTTATTGTGATTCGAGGCATGTTAATAGCAGTTAAGGCCCAAGATGCATTTAGCAAGATCTTAGCGGGTAGTATCACCCTGACATTTTTTGTTTATGTTTTTGTTAATATGGGCATGGTTTCTGGTATTTTACCCGTGGTTGGAGTGCCTTTACCTTTGGTGAGTTACGGCGGTACGTCTATGGTCACCCTGTTAGCTGGTTTTGGTATTTTGATGGCCATTAGTACTCAAAAAAGAATTATGTCGCGAGAATAATCAGGGTTCGAAGTCCCTACGCATTTAAGTTAAGTAAAAGACTTAACCTATAAGGAGAAACCATGCATTTGTTTAGATCTGTTTTGTTATTAAGCCTTTTCCTCACGGGTTATGGTGTGCATGCAACACCATCGGAATTACAACAGCAATTCGTTGATTTAATGGTCGAAAAACATCAATTTAGTCGCGATACAATTGAGTCGACTTTAGCCAAGGCCAATAAAAATGAAACGATTCTCAAGTCCATTGCAAAACCTTGGGAGGCTAAACCTTGGCATAAATATTATCCTATATTTCTAACTGAGAAACGTTTAACAAAAGGTCTAGAGTTTTGGGAAACCCATCAAGCAACCTTAGCTCGCGCTGAGCAGGAAAGCGGCGTACCAGCAGAAATTATTGTCGCTATCATTGGTGTTGAAACTTTCTATGGAACCTATATTGGCAAATACTCTGTTCTCGATGCTCTGGTTACTTTAGGGTTCCATTACCCGCCTCGGTCTAAATTTTTTCGTAGCGAACTAGAACAGTTATTTTTGCTTGCAAAAGAAGAGAATTTTGAAATCACCGAGCTTAAGGGGTCCTATGCTGGGGCTATGGGATGGGGTCAATTTATCTCTTCGAGTTATCGTCACTATGCGGTAGATTTTGATGGAGACGGGGTAAGGGATCTATTAAACAATCCTGATGACGCCATAGGTAGCGTCGCAAACTATTTCAAGAAGCATCGTTGGCAAGCCAACTCTGATATCGCATTTAAAGCACAAGTGAGTGGAAGCCAACATTCCAAGTTGTTATCAAAGTCTTTGAAGTACACTCATAAATGGTCGCAAATTCAAGCGGCAGGCGTCTCAGTAGCAGAGACTCATTTAAACAAAGATGAAAGTGTTAAATTATTCGAGTTTGAACAACCCAACAGCAAAGAGTATTGGGTTGGGTTACCTAACTTTTATGTCATTACCCGTTATAACCACAGTCCATTATATGCCATGGCAGTATTTCAATTTAGCCAACAACTTAAAGAAGGCTTCAACCCAGCAACCATAGCTAGAATCGACGATTAATTTAGCCATGAGAACACTTCGTCATCGTTTAGGTTTCGTGTTATTAATGATCGCTGTTTTTGGATGCGCCCCAAAAGGGCGTTATTATCAACACCAAGATTCCGCTCCCAAGGTCATCCCCAAAAAAGTAACAAGTTTGGATGCCGTGGCTAAATACGAGTCATACGCAAAAGCTAACATGCGTCCGTATACCGTTAGAGGGATTAGATATCAGCCACTGACTACAGGAAAAGGATTCAGCGATAAAGGTGGCGCCAGTTGGTATGGCCAAAAATTCCACGGCCACCTCACCTCCAATGGTGAAACCTACGATATGTACCAGATGTCAGCCGCTCACAAAACCCTACCCTTACCTTCTTATGTAAGAGTCACCAACTTAAAAAATGGTAAACAAGTAGTAGTTAGAGTTAACGACAGAGGACCGTTTCACAGAGGACGAGTAATAGATGTATCCTATGCCGCTGCGCTGAAACTCGACATGTTAAAGACAGGTGTAGCACAAGTGAAAATCGACGTTATTCACGTTGACCAAGAAGGCAACATCACTGTAGGTCGCAATCCCATTATTAAAAAACAGTCAAATAACGATCAACAACTCTTTATTCAGGTTGCCGCCTTACAGAACAAAGACCGTGTAGAAAAATTAGCCGCAACCTTAACAACTTTGTACGAGCGTCCGTACCAAACGAAATTTGAAAAAGGTATTTACAAATTGCATCTCGGGCCAATATCAAATGAGCTTGAAGCTGATACATTGCTCAACATACTTAAAAGCAATGACTATCCTGGCGCCTATAAAATTTACTTAGATTGAAGCCACTGCATAGATAAACTTAAACTTTTTGTATAAATTTAAGTCTCACATCCTTGAAGCTGACAAAAATTTCCATATTAATTAGGATTAATCAGTTGTTGGGCAGCAATTTAACACTCGAAGTGCTATATTGCTGGGCAAAATTTAAGGTCAAAACTATGTCTCAAAAGGTGCTGTTTTGACATCTATTCTTATAACATTTTCAAAAACGGTAGTTTAATGCTTAAACCAAAAACGTATTTCGGCTCTCTCATAAACAGCTTAGTCCTGTGTGTATGCACTTTTTCAGTTTCTGCTGCTGTGGTAATCCCACCTGCGCCAAGTGTCGCTGCCAAAGGTTTTATACTAATGGATTACCAAACCGGTAATGTTATTGCAGAACAAAACGCTGACATTCAAATTCCCCCTGCAAGCTTAACTAAAATGATGACAAGCTATGTAATAGGAATAGAGCTAGCCAACGGCAATATCAAAGAAACAGATATGGTGACTATTTCTGAGAACGCTTGGGCTAAAAACTTTCCTGATTCTTCAAAAATGTTTATTGAAGTAGGCAAAAAAATCTCAGTTGCCGACCTTAATCGCGGCATCATAGTGCAATCGGGTAACGATGCCTGCGTAGCAATGGCAGAACATATAGCAGGCAGTGAAGAAGCCTTTGCCAGCATGATGAATATGCATGCAACCAAACTCGGCATGACTCAGACCTATTTTGTTAATAGCCATGGTTTACATGACGCTCAGCACTACACCACGCCACGAGATATGGCTATTTTGTCAGCGGCGCTGATACGTGATGTTCCGCAAGAATACGCCATCTATGCAGAGAAAGAATTTACTTTCAATGATATTAAACAATACAACCGCAATGGCCTATTGTGGGATAAAAGCCTAAATGTTGACGGTATCAAAACTGGTCACACTTCAGATGCTGGCTATAGCTTGATAACCTCAGCTTATCAAGGTGACATGCGTTTGATTTCAGTTGTGATGGGTACAGACAGCGAGAGAGCCCGTAAGGTTGAAAACAAAAAGCTACTTAAATACGGCTTCCGTTTTTATGAAACAATCACCCCATATAAAGCAGGTGATAGTTTCGTGTCTCATCGTATATTTATGGGTGACAAAGAAACAGTGGACCTTGGTATTTTACAAGATACCCCAATTAATATCCCTCGAGGCCAAAGCAAAAATTTGAAAGCTAACTTTAAGTTAGATAAAAACCTTCAAGCCCCTATTTCTAAAGGTGAAGTCGTCGGAAAATTGTATTTGCAAATTGAAGGTGAAGATGTCGCCGAATACCCATTAGTTGCATTACAAGAAGTAAAAGAAGGTGGATTTATCGACCGCATGGTTGATTTTGTCAAATTACAGCTTGGCATCGATAGTTAATAAATCACCCTTTTATGAGTTTTCGAGAAAAATATGGACACTAAATTTGATGAACTGCTGGACTTCCCGTGCCAGCAAACCTTTAAAGTAATGGGGCTTGCCCATGAAAGGTTACCTGAAGACGTTATTTCTTGCTTGCAAGTCCATGCACCAGGAGACTATTCACCTAAGGTAAAACCCAGTTCAAAAGGAACGTACCACTCAATATCACTCAGTGTAACTGTGACTAGCAAAGAACATATGGAAACCCTTTATGTTGAGCTTGCAAAGTTAGAGTTAGTTAAAGTGGTACTGTAGACAATATTTGCCGTCAATTATGCCAGCTGAATTAATTATTAGACAATTAGGCCGTCAGCCCTACTTGCCTATTTGGCAAGGGATGCAAGATTTCACCAATAACAGAGATATCAACACTGCCGACGAAATTTGGCTAGTGGAACATCCAGCGGTTTTCACCCAAGGACAAGCGGGTAAGGAAGAACACTTACTTATGCCCGGCGATATTCCAGTGGTCAAAGTTGATAGAGGTGGCCAAGTCACCTACCATGGACCCGGACAACAGATGATGTATGTATTACTGAATCTAAAACGCAACAAACTAGGCGTAAGGGACTTAGTAACTGTGCTTGAAGAGTGTGTGGTTAACACTCTTAAAGAGTACTCAATAAGTGCTTATCCTAAAGCAGATGCCCCTGGAGTCTATGTTGACGGTAAGAAAATCTGCTCTATTGGCTTAAGAATACGTAAAGGTTGCTCCTTTCATGGACTGGCCTTAAACGTCAATATGGACCTAAGCCCATTTAAACGGATAAATCCATGTGGTTATGCGGGTCTGGAAATGGTAGATTGCGCACAATTTAACGGCCCTGATTCTATAGATGTAGCAGGCAGTAAACTGATTGAAAACTTATGTGCCTTATTAGGCATAATGAAAACAGAATATAAAGAAGGCTTAAATGACTAACGCACGCCCTCAAGCCGGAGTGAAACTTCGGGATGACGAAAAAGTTAAACATATTCCAATTACCATAGTGCCGACTGAAAAAGCAGAAATGTTACGTAAACCTTCGTGGATCAAGATAAAACTGCCACGTAATACTGACAAAATTGATCATATCAAAAATACTTTGCGTAAAAATAACTTACATTCTGTTTGTGAAGAAGCCAGTTGCCCTAACTTAGCCGAATGTTTTAATCATGGCACCGCGACCTTTATGATTTTGGGTGATATCTGCACCCGTCGTTGTCCTTTTTGTGATGTTGCTCATGGCAAACCGCTACCACCAAGTGCCGAAGAGCCAGTCAAGTTAGCTAAAACCATAGCTGAGATGAAATTAAAGTATGTAGTGATTACATCAGTGGACCGCGATGATTTGCGTGATGGTGGCGCTCAGCACTTTGTAGACTGCATAACAGCTATTCGCGAACATAGTCCGGCCACCAAAATTGAGGTGTTAGTTCCCGATTTCAGAGGACGCATGGACAGGGCCCTAGAAATACTCAAAAAAGGCCCACCAGACGTATTTAATCACAACCTTGAAACCATTCCACGTTTGTACCGAGAATGCCGCCCAGGTGCGAATTACCAATGGTCCTTAGATTTGTTGAAAAAATTCAAACAGCAACATCCGGATATTCCCACTAAATCAGGCTTAATGATGGGTATGGGTGAAGATAAACACGAAATAGCAGAAGTATTGAAAGATTTACGCAGCCACGACGTTGAAATGTTAACCCTAGGCCAGTATTTACAACCCAGTAAACATCACTTTCCATTAAAACGTTATGTACATCCTGACGAATTTAATGAACTCGATAACGTTGCTAAAGAATTAGGATTTAGTCATGCTGCTTGTGGCCCTATGGTGCGCTCCAGTTATCATGCTGATAAACAAGCTGCTGGTGAAGAAGTGAAATAACCTCTAGCTCTCAATAAATAAACTAAGGCCCAGCATTTCGCTGGGCCTTTTTTATTCTAAACCGAACCTTTATTTCAACAACGCTAATAGCTCTGTTGTTTTTTCTTCCATTAAAGCAATGTCACCTCTAGATTCTACGTTTAAACGAACCACAGGCTCTGTGTTTGATTTGCGTAGGTTGAAACGCCAGTTTCCAAACTCTAAGCCAATTCCGTCGGTGTAATCTACTAATGTCGCGGAAGACTGGTACTTTTCTAATACCGATTTAATAGCCACATCGGGATCGGCCAATGTTCGATTAATTTCACCTGATGAAGGAAAGGCTTCAATACGTTCTTTGACTAACTGTGACAATGCTTTTTGTGTGGTGCATAACAACTCTGCCACCAATAGCCATGGGATCATACCTGAATCACAATAAGCAAAATCTCGGAAGTAATGGTGAGCACTCATTTCACCACCATATATCGCGTCATCAGCGCGCATTCGTTCTTTGATAAAAGCATGCCCGGTTTTGCTTTTTATGGGTACACCACCTGCTGATAAAACGATATCCTCGGTATTCCAATAGACTCTTGGATCATAAATGATTTTTGAACCTGGCTTTTTGTCTAAGAAGGCTTTGGCCAAAAGACCAACAATATAATAGCCTTCGACAAACTCTCCTTTTTCATCAAATAAAAAACAACGATCGAAATCACCGTCCCAAGCAATGCCCATATTGGCGTTATTTTCGATAACCGCATTAGCAGTATCTGCCCTACTTTCTGGTAGCAATGGGTTGGGAATTCCATTTGGAAAAGAGCCATCGGGCTGATGGTGTACTTTTATAAACTCAATAGGCACACTGGCGGCCTCTAAGGCACTTTGAATAGCATCTAATGCATCACCTGCCGCACCATTGCCTGCATTAACCACTAATTTTAACGGGGTGATATTGTCGATGTCGATGTAAGACAACATGTGAGAAACATATGCCTGCATATTATTTAGCTGCTTATATCGACCAGAATCCTGAAGTTTATTGGTTTTAACAGACGCCTCACCTTGTAAAAAAGCTTGTTCACTCACTAAACCTTCTGAATAAAACTCTAGCCTAGCTTGTACATCTTCTGTCGTATAGGTTTGCGCTAAATCACGAATTGCAAATAATCCGGTATCACCGCTTACTGGTTGAGCGTCAGTTTTGACTAACTTCAATCCATTATAATCGATAGGATTATGGCTGGCTGTGACTTCAATTCCACCATCAACACTAAGATGTTTAGTGGCAAAATAGATCTCTTCAGTGCCTGTCATACCTAAATCGGTTACCGTTGCCCCTCCGTCAATCAAACCCGCAGATAAGGCTAACTTGAGTGGTTCTGAGGTTAATCTTACATCCCCCCCCACTACCACCGTTTTAGCTTGCATATATTGTGCAAAAGCACGCCCAATACGATAGGCAATAGACTCATCAAGTTGTTCGATTAATTTACCGCGTATGTCATACGCCTTAAAACAAGTAATTTTCATAAATTCTCTTAGGTATCAGTCATTGTTAGGGGCGTTTATTTCGCTTCAACACGTCCGTAGCGGTCAGAAAAACGCACGATATCATCTTCACCTAAATACGTACCAGATTGAACTTCTATCAGCTCAAGTGGTATACGGCCTGGGTTTTCTAACGCATGCACCACACCAATAGGAATGTAAGTAGATTGATTCTCCGACAACAACAATGTCTGCTCGCCATTAGTGACTTTTGCTGTACCTGACACCACTATCCAGTGTTCGGCTCTATGGTGATGCATCTGCACAGAAAGTTTCTCGCCAGGTTTAACCGTAATGCGTTTTACTTGGAAACGTTCGCCATTATCAATTGAGTCATAACTCCCCCAAGGTCTGAACACTTCTCGATGAAATTCCCACTCAGGTCGATGTTCTGCTTTAAGTTGATTGACTACATTTTTGATATCTTGCACTTTATCTTTATGTGCCACCAAAACGGCATCTTTAGTTTCAACCACTACAACATCATCTAAACCCACAACTGAAATCAATCGTTGTTCAGAATTAATATAGCTGTTACTGACTCCGTCAAGAATTGCGTCACCAATAACTACGTTATTATTGATATCTTTTTGTTTAGCGGTTTCCCATAACGAAGACCAACTGCCTACGTCACTCCAACCGGCATCAAGTGGAACCACACAAGCCGAGTCGGTTTTTTCCATGACTGCATAATCGATAGAATCATCAGGGCAAGTACCAAAAACATCGGCATCGACTCTAACAAACTCTAAATCAGTGGACTCGGACGCGATGGCCTTTTTACAAATGTCCAGCATCTCTGGCGCGTACTTTTCAAGCTCTTGCAGATAACGACTGGCTTTAAACATAAACATGCCGCTATTCCAATAATATTCGCCCGAATCTACATATTGTTGCGCCGTGGCTAAATCAGGTTTTTCGACAAAACTTGCTACATCAAACCCCACGTCTACACAAGTAACCTGTTCACCACGTTTAATGTATCCGTATCCGGTATGCGCTGAGTCTGGGACTATGCCGAAAGTCACCAATTTGCCTTGTTTGGCTAATACTTCAGCATGAGAAATGGCTTTGTGAAATTCCGGAGTATTATTGATCAAATGGTCGGCGGCTAAAATTAGTAGAATGGGATCTTCGCCATTCAATGAAGCGTGCAATGCTGCTAAAGCAATTGCCGGCGCGGTATTACGCCCCATAGGTTCGAGTAAAATACCGCCGTGTTGTATGTCTTGTTGTCGAAGTTGTTCTGCAACTAAAAATCGATGGGCATCATTACATATCACTATAGGTTGCTCTGAATCGCTGCCCTCTAACCTTGCAATAGTGTCTTGCAACATAGTCATGTCGCTTGTCAAACTCAAAAACTGCTTAGGTAAGGCCGCTCTTGATTTAGGCCATAAACGACTTCCACTTCCACCAGCTAAAACAACAGGTTTCATTTCACATTCCTTTTTGATTATTTTTATTTCTTAAAACAACGTTGTTGTTAGTGTATAGCTCTAAATAGTATTAAAGCTTGGCGGCATATTCAATCACCAACAGCAAACAAGACGACTTTATTCGCTATTGATTTATCTTCCCTAGAAAACTTACCAGACTCCATTGGAGTTATCTACCGCTCCCCTGATATAATCCCTCTCTAAATGAAATGTATTAGAAATGTGAGTTTATGGATCAGCAGCAAGTATCTGAGCAACGTTTTGGCGGCACCCAACGTCTATATGGTTTATCAGGTACCGATATATTAAGGCAATCGCACGTCTGCGTAGTTGGCATTGGCGGAGTCGGTTCATGGGTCGCTGAAGCTTTAGCAAGGACAGCCCTAGGGCGTATCACTTTAATTGATTTAGATGACATTTGTATCACCAATACCAACAGACAAATCCACGCACTTCAAGAGACAGTAGGTGAAGCAAAAGTCGACGCTATGGCTAAACGAATTTTGCAAATTAATCCCACCTGCCAAGTATCGATTGTTGAAGACTTTGTCACCCCCGACAATGTAGCAGAATTAATCCCGCATTCCTTTGATTACGTTGTAGACGCTACCGATAGCATCAAAGCAAAAGCCGCTATGGTAGCCCATTGCAAACGCAATAAAATACCAATCATTACCATAGGTGGTGCTGGCGGACAGATCGACCCAACACAAGTAACAGTCACAGATTTAAGCAAAACCATCCAAGATCCACTGGCAAAAAAATTGCGTTCTGAATTACGTAGATTTTATCACTTTAGTACTAATCCCAAACGTCGTTTTGGCATTGATTGTGTATTTTCAACTGAGCAACTTCGTTACCCACAGGCTGACGGCAGTGTGTGCATGAACAAAACACTCACAGATGGTAGTGTTAAGCTAGATTGCAATAATGGTTTTGGAGCGGCGGTGGCAGTTACCGCTACATTTGGATTTGTTGCCTCAGCAAGAGTCATAGATAAGTTAATCAGTAAACACAATAGTATTAGTCAGTAGCGACAGGTTTTGATTTACATTTTTTGAAATCCAAAAACAGGGCTATAGCCAACCATATACCCACGGCTATGGCTAAAAACCAAGTATTTTCTGCAACTTGCATGACTTGCTCGCTTAATACTGAGGTGCCCCAAATTAACAGTAAGTAGTAAGGCAAGTTAAGCACCCCTGCCCAAAGTATCACTTTGGGAGACTGCTGGTTAGCCCCTTGAGTAAACATAAAAAATGCCAGTGAATTAATATGGATCATCGCTACTAACAAATTTTTCAACACTACTTTGGGATGTTTAGTTTTCACCTCACCAAAGGATTTTCCTAGAAAGTAGTTAACACCTGAGCCTAACGTAGCAGCAATAACCATGGCCAAGGTTAAAAAAAGTATATCCTGTGGCTGAGGTTTAGATAATACTACCAGTACCACTGCAAAAAATTGTCCAGGAAAATAAAATCCAACGTAGACAATAGACTCTAATAAAATAATCAATAATATGAGTAGATAAAATCCCCCCTTAAAATTTGACTCTACGCTCTGCAGTAATTCTAAGCCTGAAGGTATCAGTTCATAACTGACTAATGCAGATATCACGGATAGAGCAATGAGCGCGCTTAAGGGTAATACAAACGAGTATTTCAAAAACAATCACACCTTTTTTTGATTAGTCACTCTTTATACGACAATAATAGCCGAGGGATCATCAATGAAACTCGGCTAATAGTAGATCAGGGGCCAGCATAGCTAAATTATATTTCTAATCGACAAACTCGCTAATAAACAACACAATAGTCTTACAAAAAAGTACAGTGAGACAAAAAAATGCAGATGACATCGGCAGAATTGACAGAATTAATGATAGATAGCGCACAAAATGCGGTTACCACTACCGAAGAAGAGTTTAACATCACCTTAGATGGCTCTGATGAAAGTATCGATCTCGTAGATGACGTTATATTAAGCTGGTTGGGGCGCTATAAAGCTCAAGCCTTAGAGGCCAATGCAGTGTTCACCATTTGTAATATCTACGGAGCTTACGTAGGTGAAATTTTTCGCGAAAAAATCGGTGGTAATTGGACTTATGACGAATCCGACCCTGACGCTCCTTACGTTGTACTGAACTATGCTGGCAGCACCTATGCATTTGCCGGAATTTGTTATCAAAGGCTGGTAAACGATAGTCAAATTAGTGTCAGAAGCTATTACGACCAAGCAATAGCCAACAATCTACAGTAACTTACCTATTGTGCTTAAATCACAGTTTTGGCTGTTGACGTTTCAGGTAAATTATCTTTCCAGTCCGTCAACATCATCTGTGTATGTTTGTCTCGAAGTAGAAAATAAAAAAACAGTACATCCAACATCAAGGTTACCGCTATGACCCACGAAAATTGCCAATGGTGAGCCACAGCAAGAGTAACATGTAAACCTAAGTCGGCTAGGACTGAAAAAATTAATAATGGTTTGATGGATGAAAACAACCAACATCGATCTGCTTTCCAAATTTTTTCCCTAAACCCCAAAAGCAATAAGGTTAAGAAAGACGGAACAGCGATAGCTAGACTGATATAAAGGTAGTGTTTATTTGAGTAAAACAATGCTAACAACTGCTCACCATTTTCTCGCACAGAAACTGAACCTATTAACACCAGTAGGCTTCGGCATAAAAAACCAATACAAATATACAGTGAGACAGCTGGTTTTATTCTACCAGCTTCATCGTAATATTTTAGGGGGAGTAAAATCTTCATTGCTTTGGGTTGATATACTTTGGGAGATTACAGATTAAAATAACTTATGACTTGCGTAGCACACTACGAATTTCAGCTAGTACTTCGTCGCCATCAGCTAAACTGGTTACCGAAGTATAAACATGCATATTCGTATCGACAGCGACTTTTTCGCCATTGTCATCTTTAATTGTTATATCAGTTAAAGCATTTTGTACTCTTGAAAATAGTTCTTCTGCAATAATATTTTCTAGGTTGACTAAACAAACAATAAATTGATCAGTTCCTACACGGCCAACAATATCCTTTTCCCTGGTTACCTGCCTTAAACAATCGGCAACTTGTTTTAATGCCTGCTCTCCAGCCTTATAACCATGTTCAGCATTCATAGCAGTCAAATTAACCACATCTATTAGAGCCAAAGCATTAACATTATCACCTACAGGTGCGCTTACCTTCTTAACCTTTGACATTACTGAATGTTCATTTGAGAATCCAGTAAGTGGATCAGTGGCTAACTTACGCAGATAACTCCTACCTAAAGTAAAATAGATTAACGCTATCAAGGCTAAAATACTGAATAACACAAACAATATAATCTGCAAACGCTGTTCTTGTGCCTTAGCTAAATTTGATTCCAAACCACTAATTTCATTGTGTAGATTCGCTACACCAAGCACACGAGCAGATGTTTGTTGATTTTTAATTTTCTCTAGAGCGATAGCTGAATAGTTATCAAAACTAAGGGTTGCCGCTTCAACGTCTCCTAAAAACAAATGTGCCTTAACTAAAAAAGCGGTGTAATAAATATGTTTAGATAATCTAGCTGGCATCGCTAAATTAACATCATTTTGTTTTTGTAAGAATTCCCTAACGCACGCTTTGTCCTCATCATGTAAACACAGAGCAGCCACATACCACTGATGTAATCTTTCCATTGTCTTATCGGAAATTTGTTCGAGGAACACCCCCCAAGTTCGCAAACTCTTGCGCAATGCTTCAAAATCGTTAGTACGATATGCTTGGCGACTTTGCGCGAAGTGATACCAACTATTGGTTAAGGGTGTGTTCACTGTTAAATTGCGTCTACCCAATTCCTCTATCATTAAGTTAGCGTTTTCATAATCGCCACTACCTGTATAAGCGGTGATTAAACTAATCAAGGGAGCAAGTTGATTCTTCTCTTCGTAGACGTTTAACCCGATTTCATATGCTTTTGCATATTGCTCCGCAGCGAGTGCCCGTTGTCCAATAGAGCTGTACAGCAATCCAATATTATTATGAATATGTGCTAAGGACGCTAAATCAGAGCCATCAGAATACGACTCAAGCAGCGCAAACAAACGTCCTAATTTGATACCTATATCTTGTTTTTGACCACAAACAGTAATAAGACCAAGTTGTGAGCTCAAATGAATATCGTTAAATTTACCTTTGGCCATTTGTTCCGACTGACGGTAGTAATCACATTTTCCAGTTTTTTCCTGAACATCAAAAATATAACCTAACTGATAATGAATACTGGCATAACTTTGTGAATGTTGATTAATATTGGGATCTATCAATAAATCTTGAAGCTTTTTTTGGGCTTCATCATACTTGCCAACACATATTAACCACTGCGCTTTGTGGACTTTTAACTTAATGAGTTGTTCAGGTAAAACGCGGGAACTTTTAATATATTGCTCAACCAACGGCATGTATTCATCATCGGGACAATTATAGGTAGAAACCTGAATATCTAGAATAAAGTCGTCTACTTTGTCAGCTAACACACTTTGTGAATAGACAGCAAAAAATAAGCCTACAAACGAGGCTTTTAAAATAAATGAGAAAGGGAATCTTTGCATATACTTCATAATCGGTAACCTTAATTGTTACCACAGTGTTTTTCCAGTTCTATTCATTGTTAAAACAACAAAAATGCGATTATTAAAGCAGATACTCGATTCAACTTCCCTAACGCGGTAGTGAGTTACTCGCTAAGGTTGGCTCTTTTATTCGACAGTCATCTACTAATTTTTCTAAATCACACTGCAATTTAATTGTGTCAGATTTAACAGCGTTGGTAGCAACAGATGAATTTTTTGAATATGCAATTTGGCCAAATTCGCAACAGGATAAAATAATGAAAACAATCCAAAATAGCTTCTTGTTAGACATGCCCTACTCCATTTGATAGATACAAATAAATGTGTACTTTATCTCTCTAGAGCAAATCCAAGGCCAAGATTTATTATCAATACTTTCAATATCTTACGGACAAATTGCATATCCAAGTTTACCAAAAGCGCCAAATAGTAAGAAATTTAACTAAATTTTGCGTAGTTACAAAACTTCGTTATTCATTAACTGATTAGCGCTGATACGGCTAAAAGACTATCGATTTTCCGCGGCCATTAGCTTCTGAAGCAGCGGATAATTTACCGTCTTTATTCAATACAACGTGCATATCACCAAAACGACGATTACTCATGATATATCCCATTTTTTCTAGCTCACTGATCACTTCAGGGGCTAATCCATCATGATAACGAATCACATCTTTTGGCAATAATTGATGATGAAATCTGGGTTGATTTACTATATCTGTTGCATCCATAGAAAACTCTAGGGCATTTAAAATAGATAAATATACTGAACTTATAATAGTGGTACCGCCTGGTGAACCTGTTACCAGCACCACTTTACCATCTTGAAGTACCATACTTGGCGTCATAGAAGACAACATACGTTTCTTAGGCTGTATTTCGTTAGCTTTGCCACCCACAGCCCCAAACACGTTGGCTACACCAGGTTTAGAACTAAAATCGTCCATTTCATCGTTCAATAAAAATCCAGCTCCTTCAACCACCACACTGCTGCCGTATCCCAGATTAATAGTGGTAGTGTTCGAAACTGCGTTGCCCCACTTATCCATCACTGAGAAATGAGTGGTTTCTTCACTTTCTTTTAATCCGGGTTTAATTAATTCAGTTTCTGATATCTTATCTCGCATAACTGACTGACTTCGCATCGTTAAATAGTCATCAGCAATTAAGTTAGTCACTGGCACGTCGATAAAATCCGGATCGCCTAGGTATTCAGCTCGGTCAGCAAACACCCGTTTACCAATTTCCGACAACAAATGTAAATAAGCGGCAGAATTATGAGCCAGTTTTTGTTGATCACGAGTCAATAGGTCGTACATTTTTAACCATTGAATAATAGCAACACCACCAGAACTCGGCGGTGGTGAGGTAAGCAATTGATATTCACGCCATTTAGCCTTTAAAGGCTGGCGAGTCTTAGCTTCATAAGACAACAGATCTTTTTCCGTCACTAATCCTTTTTCTTTACGCATAAAATCACTGATTATTTTTGCAGTTTCACCTTTATAGAAACCATCTCGTCCTTGATCTCGAATGCGCTTTAAGGTTTCTGCCAATTCTGCTTGTTTAAATACTTGGTTGGCTTTTGCAGATTCAAAATAATCTTTGAAATTTAATTCAAAACCACGCTTTTCCAATCGAGCTATATGTCTTTCAATGGAACTCGCGAGTTTAGGGTGCACCTCAAAGCCTTCCTCAGCCAAAGTGACCGCGGGTTGCAAGAGCTCTTTCCAGGGTAAACTGCCATGTTTTTCATGAGCTAACCACATACCAGCCACTGTCCCTGGCACACCAGAAGACAAAATGCCGATTACTGATTGATAGGGGATAACCTCGCCGTTTTCATCCAAATACATATCTCTGTGTGCAGATAAAGGAGCCTGCTCTCTATAATCGATAAAGTCAGTTTTTTGGTCCTTATAGACCAGCATAAAACCGCCACCGCCTATATTACCGGCTTCAGGTAGGGTAACGGCTAATACAAATTGTGCCGCGATGGCAGCATCGACCGCATTACCACCTTTTTGTAAAATGTCTCGAGCAACGTCTGCACTGTAGCTGTCAGGCATAGCGACAGCTGCTTGGTTAACAGTTACAGGCGCTGTTGCTTGAGTGGGTAGTTCCTTTTGTGAACATGCCAAAAGGCACAGACTCGTTAACGAGAGTAGCAGCAGGCCCGACAATTTCTTTGGTGTTATCTTTGCCATCAATTATTTTCCTTCAAACTTAAATCATTACTAAACTAGCGATAAAATATCCAACAAAGGCTAAGGCTCCGCCGAATAACGCATAGGGCATTTGTGTACGTACATGTGTCAATAAATCGCAACCTGACGCGATGGATGACACAGCTGTAGTGTCAGAAATTGGTGAACAGTGATCACCAAATACTCCTCCCCCCAAAATAGCAGCGATCACTAACGAAGGCGGTAACCCTAGGGTTTGGATTAGCGGCACCCCAATTGGAATAAGTATGGCGAACGTCCCCCACGAGGTGCCTGTACTAAAAGACATCATGGCACCAGCTAAAAACAACACAGGCACAATTAAACTCACTGGCAAATAATCCCCTACCATCCCAGCTACAAAGACGCCAGTACCGAGGTCTTTTAAACTGGCTCCAAGTGTGAGTGAAAACAAAACGATAGTCACTAAAGGTAAAATTTCTCCCATACCTTTAAAACCCGTATCGACTAATTCTTTATGAGAAGATTGTTTAGCACTTAACATCAAAATATAGGCGACAAAACATGCAAACAAAGTGGCGTAAAGCACCGACTTACTGCCATTTCCATTAGCCAAGTCACCGTCTCCAGTCCACAACATAAAACCTACCATGGAAAAAATCATACTTGCCAAAGGCACCAACATAAACCGCGCTTTCGTCGCTGGAACTGCTACTTGTTCTCCTTCCATAGTCGCCAGTTCTTTCTCCGCCGCTTTCATAGGGCCATGAACTTTATCTGCCAGTATTGTATAAAGGACTATCACAAGAGCAATAATTGCATAAAAATTAAGTGGGATTGTGCCCCATAAAACAGACACCGCGCTTTGTTCAAATTCATAATTACTTAACAAGGCCAAAATAAACGCACCCCAGCCATTGAGCAAAATAAGAATACAAATGGGGGCACTGGTACTATCGATAACATAAGCCAACCTTGCACGGCTCATTTTAAATTTATCAAACAATCCTCGGGCTAAAATACCTGATGCCAATACACTTAGATTCGATTCGATAAATACCACTATGCCTGTAAACATAGTCAGCAAGCCCACTTGCTTTTTGCTCTTTGCCACCCCTTTATTGATCAACATTTCTACTGTCGCTGTTACTCCGCCTGAATAACGCATAAAAGCTAACAATGCCCCAATTAAAAGGCTAAAAAGTAGAATCCTACTGTTACCTTCCGAAACCACAATTTCGACCACCCGCTCTATTGAGCCAATAGTACCGGTAAATAAGACTTCTGTTTTATTTTGATAGGCGAGCAACCACTCAGCTGACAGAATCGCAGCTATAAGCGCCAATATCACTTCTTTGCGCCAAAACACGATAATGATGGCAATAACGGGGGGGAGTATGGAATACCAATGCATAAACAAACCTTATTTTGATGACACGTTTTTTATTGAAATGAATCTGCAGGACTATTGCTCAGTCTTAAACAGGCAGTGCGGTAGTATATTTAATTTGCTCCATAGCAAAACTCGATGTTACGTCAGACAAATCAATTCCGTCTACCAGTCTCTTATAAAATACATCAAAGGCTTGCATGTCTGCTACTACTACTTTGAGCATATAGTCATATTCACCACTCATTCGATAGAATTCAACTATTTGTTCAATGTTTGTCGCGTGTTCCGCAAACTTCTTTAGCCAAGTAGAATCATGCTTAGAGGCTTTCACTTGTACAAAAACCGTCATACCTAAACCAATTTTTTCCGGATTTAGTAAGGCTACCCGTCGATCAATAACACCGATTTTTTCCAAAGACTGAATTCTGCGCCAACAAGGAGTGGTGCTTAACCCTATCTGCTCTGCAATATCTGCCACCGACTGAGTAGCGTCTTTTTGCAACAACCTTAGTATTTCACAATCTAATCTGTCCATAATTATTAATATCACCTAGCAAGGCATAAATAGAATAATTTTCTAACATATCAAATTTTTAAAGAATTATATGCAATTTTATTCCAAGTTTGCCATGGCAAACTATTGTGCAAACCAATTACTCAGAGTATTAACCTATGAACGCACACACAAACGTCTTATCAGAGAATATTACTGCAATTGAGAGCAACAACTCAGCGGCAATTATTTCTCCTAGGATATATGATGACATCACTCAAACCATAGGTAATACCCCCTTAGTGCGCCTGAATCGTTTGGCTGAAAAATACTCTTTGCAGGCGAACATTCTCGCCAAAATGGAATATTTTAACCCTGCGGGTTCAATTAAAGATCGCCCAGCAATGGCAATGATCGATGCACTGATTCAATCTAAAGACTTCAATGAGAAAACCGAAATTATCGAACCTACATCTGGAAACAATGGTGTAGCTTGCGCTTGGATTTGTGCGATGAAAGGTATTAAGTTGACCATAGTGATCCCTGAGCATATGTCTATTGAACGCCAGAAATTGATCAAACATTACGGCGCGCACCTAGTGACCACAGCCAAAGAATTAGGCACAAAAGGCGCCATAGACAAGGCTCGAGCAATGGTTCAAGACAACCCTAACGCTGTCATGTTAGATCAATTTGCGAATCAGGCTAATCCGACTATGCATTTTAATAGCACCGCACAAGAAATATGGCGAGATACTGCAGGCCAGGTTGATATTTTAGTGGCTGGTGTGGGAACAGGAGGTACCATCACCGGTATCGCTAAAGCTCTAAAAATACGCAACCCAAATATTCAAATCATTGCCGTTGAACCGGCTTCATGCCCGGTCTTAAGTCAAGGTTCAAAAGGTGTTCACAAAATACAAGGTTTAAGTTCGGGTCATGTTCCAGATGTTTTAAACGTAGATATTCTAGATGAAATTATTACTGTCACTGACCAAGATTCAATTCAATATGCACAAATGTTGGCGCAAGTTGAAGGATTACCAGTTGGAATTTCTTCAGGCGCCGCCGCTTGGGCAGCCATTAAGGTCGCACAAAGACAGCAAAATTCAGGAAAAAACATCGTTACTATTTTTGCAGATAACGCTGAACGCTATTTTAGTACTGAATTGTTTTTGGACTAACCTTATTGGTTTATACCCAAAGTAAATGTCGATAGATTTAAAAACACGCGGCAAAAACATGTTGAATTTTTCGTTTAGCACTGGGGCTTAAAAAGTCTTGCATGCGACTGAAAAGATCGACTAGTTCGCAACCATGTTCAGTGACAAAATCGGGATTGTTTAACGCTATTTCAGTTTCGTTGGCTGCGCTAAGTTCGCATAGTTGTTGTATTAGTTCATCTGATACAACAACTTTTTGATTAGTTATTCGATCGTAATAAACAGGACGCGCGATGTTTCCGAACTGCTTAAAAAAAGCATCCCTATCGCAGGCGAAGTAGTGGTAGACGATCTGTTCCGCTGCTTCGCCAATGACAGCTGCAACTTCATCTCTTTGGGTTAGATCAAAGACGTTGTGTGAAAATGCTAAGGTGCCATAGGCGGCGTGATACAAAGCAGCATTTTGCAAAATTTCTGATGCGTTCCACTCTTTCAACAAACACCGAGTACCTTCCAAATGTGCTATAAGTGAACCATCGACATGCTCAAATTCCCCAGCACCCAATTCTATCAAACGTCTAAATTTCTCATCCATAGCAACTCAATTTATCAAACTAGCTAACCAAGACTAATCGTATACTTGCTTATATAAGAGGTAAGCGCAATAGTTGCACCTACCTAAGGTATTGCAAATCCATTCATTGGAACTATTGGTATTTTAAGAATCGAGTATGTTAGGCTAATTTGCATATTAATTATTGTTAATCATTCGAGAATCTTTCAAGCATCAAGGTATTAGTCATTAGCATTTTTTAGATTCGTTCTTTTTAGGCCGACATTTTGGGGCGATGTTATGAGGCTATGTAATCAAACAACTGTCAATTTTTGAGGTGCAGAAAAGAGGTGCAGAAAAATGAACGGAAATTTGTATTTAGATGGCAACCCAACACCTAGAGCCGAATTTGAAATCAGATCAAAAAAGCTAGCCAACTTATTACAGGTTAAGGGGATTGAGGCAAATGATACCGTAGCGATTTTAATGCGCAACGACGTTAAATACTTAGAGGTTATTCAAGCCTGTCGATATCTAGGTTGTTACTTCGTCCCTCTGAACTGGCATTCGGTAACCACAGAAATTGAACATATAATCCAAGACTCACACGCCAAAGTATTGGTCGCCCACAAAGACCTAATAAAGCAACTTGAAAAATACAAGTTACCCGAAGTATTGTTGGCATTTTTCCCCACACCCAAGGAAGTGATAGACAACTATCCTATAGATTTACAGCAACCAAGCTGTACTGCAGACTTAGCCTTAGATATTGAGTTGTCATTGCAAACAACCCTGCCAATCGATTCTACTCCCAAACCTTTTAGAGGTATGTTTGCTTATACTTCTGGTAGTACTGGCAGACCAAAAGGCATAAAACGTAAAATAGATGATAGTGATACGGATAAATATGCAATCTATCAGGGGTTAGCTAAGTCCCTAATGCAATTAAGTTCCAGCGATAAGTTTTTTGTCGCGGCTCCTCTATACCATAGTGCTCCAAATACATTAAGTATCTGTTCCTTAGCGGCGTCTGAGGTAGCGCTTTTTATTGCAACCAAATTTGACCCAGAAGCTTTTTTATCCACTATCGACAAAAATAAAATCACCCATATTTATATTGTACCGACTATGATGATCAGGTTATTAAAGTTACCGCAAAACATCCGTGTAAAATATGACCTCAGCTCTCTAAAATTTGCGATATCTACGGGTTCTGCATGTCCAAGCGTCGTCAAGCTAGCGATGATTAACTGGTTTGGGCCAATATTTTATGAGTCCTACGGCGCCAGTGAAATTGGCTTTATGACTTTAATTTCCTCGGCTGAAGCGTTAAACAAGCCCGGCTCAGTTGGCAAGGTAGTACCTGGTGGTGACATCAAAATATTAAACGAATCTAAGCAGCAATTAGAGCAGTTACAATCAGGATTAATTTACGTACACCTGCCTATGTTTGGTGAGTTCGAATATACCAATTATGATGGCGAAAGTAGCGCCTACAAATATGAAAATTACGTGTCGGTCGGCGATATCGGATATTTAGATAACGAAAACTATTTGTTTATCAATGACCGTCAAAAGGACATGATCATCTCAGGCGGCGCCAATATTTTTCCGCTTGAAATAGAGTCTGTTCTCGTTCAGATGGATGAAATACTCGACTGTGCTATTTTTGGCATGCCAGATCCTGAATACGGTGAAAAAGTAGTCGCTGCAGTTCAATGCCATCCCACAACCAATATCACTTTAACGCAAATTCATGACTTTTTAGAAGGTAAGTTAGCGCGTTTTAAATACCCTAAAACACTTGAGATTCATAAGAAACTACCGCGGGAAGACAGCGGTAAAATTTTCAAGCAAAAATTGCGAAAAAGCTAAATCTTAGCTCACTCGATAACGAGTTTTTTATAACTCACTTTCTCAATGTCTGCTACTTCAACAGATAGGGTAATAGGTGACGTAAAATGGGTTTTGAGGTTTTCTGCCACTAAATAACTTAACTCTTTTTTCTGCTGATGATTTCTACCATGCAGAATTTTTAGTGTCAGGTGAACAAACGGCATATCTGATAAACCCGTTTGATAGTGCGCATATTCTATCGCCCTAATTTTAATAGATGACTCTTCAAAAAGCCCAGATGAAAATACGTAGCCGTGAACAGCAGTCATTAACTCATCGACGGAAATAGTCTGCTGTAGATTTTTAGAATATTCAATAATACAGTGAGGCATTGTAAATCCTAGTTTGGGTGGGGGCATTAATGAAAATAAGAGCTTATCATTTTGGTGAAGAACATCAAATATGGCAGCTTTTCTACCAAACGATTCATAAGGTCAATGCTGCTAATTATTCTCAAAAACAAATAGATGCATGGGCCCCAAACGATTTTGACCAACAGTTTTGGCAGGAAAAGCTCGCGGCGCTCGGTACATTTGTTTGTGTAAATTCCAGCGAGTTTCGAGGCAATAGCGATAAAAAGGACAGCACCATATTTGGCTACAGCGATTTGCAAAGTGACGGCTATATCGATCATTTTTTTTGCCACCATCAACATCAAGGTAAAGGTATCGGCAATGCTTTGATGGTGCATATTCACAGATTAGCTATAAACCGCGGAATAACTGAGCTTTCAGCTGATGTCAGTATCACGGCTTTGGACTTTTTCAAAAAATACGGATTTAAAATAGTGAAGAGTCAGAATGTGTTAATCAGAGGTCAAATATTGGGTAACTATAAAATGCGAAAATCCTTGTGATCATGAAGAGGCCGTATATTCAAAATATAAAATAATAAGACTCGCAACAGCGGTAAATAACAACACATAGCCATTGATACCGTAATGGTCACTGTCACGACGATTGCGACGACGCTTCATAATTAATACTGTCACACTGATAATTAAACACAGCGATAACAAAGCAGCTAAATACATAGTAAGCGTTTTAGACCAACCCTGACGTCCTTCTATACCCCAAAAAGCCTGCACTCCAGAGACAAAGTCTGGACGGGCATCATGAAAAACCAATAGCGCTCCAATAAACACAAACCAACCCAAAACGTTAAGAAAGACCATAGTTTGGAAAAACTTGTCTTTTTCTCTAGGAAACTTTCTTCTGTTTCGATTTGGTTTTACTGATTGCGTTAAATTTTTCATATGCTTAATAATACTAGCTTTATTGTCGATTTTTCTTGAGTCTAAGCGCTACCTGAGTAAGATTACACACCTTAAGAGATTAGCCAAGTAAACTGTATGTAGAAATACAGTCAATTTGTGTTGTTTTCGGCTGTATTCATAGTTTCAAGAGTATTTTTTGTCTCCATACGTGGCTTCCAGCAAAATTCAGTAAATTAGATTTTATCGATTGTACTTTTGTTTGCGCTTTGAAAAACAGTTTACACATTAAAATGATGACGGGAATTAAATCCCCAAAATTGGAGAGAAATAGATGGCGCACGCCCCGGTGGCAGACATTTTTGCCGGTAAATATTCAGTTGGTGACCAAGTGACAATTAAAGGGTGGGTAAGAACTCGCCGTGATTCAAAAGCAGGTTTATCTTTTATAGCCGTGCACGATGGTAGTTGTTTTGATCCTATTCAGGTAATTGCGCTTAGCAGCATTGAAAATTATAGCGATATCCAAAAACTCACTACTAGTTGCTCCCTTGTGGTGACTGGCTCGTTGAAAGAATCTCAAGGTCAAGGGCAATCCTTAGAAATAGAAGCTGAGACTGTTGAGATTATTGGCTGGGTAGAAAACCCAGACACATTTCCGATGGCGCCTAAACGCCACAGTATGGAATACCTACGCGAACATGCACATTTACGCGCACGTACCAACGTTGGCGGAGCAGTGACTCGTGTTCGTAACTGTTTATCTCAAGCGATTCATCGCTTTTTCTATGAACAAGGTTATTGCTGGGTAAGTACCCCAATATTAACCGCTAGCGATACCGAAGGCGCTGGTGAAATGTTCAGAGTGTCCACTTTAGATATGCTTAATATCCCCAAGACTGAATCGGGTGACGTGGATTACAGCCAAGACTTTTTTGGTAAAGAAACATTTTTAACTGTATCAGGTCAGTTAAACGGTGAAACTTATGCAACAGCCATGTCGAAGATTTATACTTTTGGCCCTACGTTCAGAGCTGAAAACTCCAACACAAGCCGCCATTTAGCTGAGTTTTGGATGATCGAGCCTGAAGTCGCTTTTGCTGATTTAGCGGATATTGCACAGCTTTCCGAAGACTTACTTAAATATGTTTTCAAGGCTGTTTTGGCTGAGCGTCCAGACGATATGGCGTTTTTTGCTCAGCGCATTAATAAAGACGCAATTTCGCGTTTAGAAAAAGTGATCGCTCAAGATTTTGTGCGTATGGACTACACTGACGCCATCGAAATATTACAAAACTGTGGTAAAAAGTTTGAGTTCCCTGTGAGCTGGGGCGTGGACTTGTCCTCTGAGCATGAACGTTATTTAGCCGAAGAACACGTTGGTGCCCCCATCATTATGCAAAATTACCCCAAAGACATTAAAGCGTTTTACATGCGTATTAATGACGACGGCAAAACGGTAGCGGCTATGGATGTATTAGCGCCAGGTATAGGTGAGATAATTGGTGGTTCACAACGTGAAGAACGCCTTGACGTATTTGATCGTCGTTTAGCTGAAATGAACCTTAGCCAAGAAGACTACAGCTGGTATCGTGATTTGCGTAAATACGGCACAGTACCCCACTCTGGGTTTGGTCTTGGGTTTGAACGTTTAGTTGCTTATGTCACAGGCATGCAGAATGTCCGCGATGTGATTGCATTCCCAAGAACACCGGGTAACGCAAATTATTAAACATTTGCAGTAGACAATTATTGCAAGTCGCTTTGTGAGTACTTCACAACAAAAAATCCCAGTTAGGTAGCTAACTGGGATTTTTTTAGTTTTCAAATTCTGATGTAGTACGATGATTTAGACCTCTTCATCTTGGCTAGTAGCAACCTGCTATAAACATACATATGAATTATCACGATATGTTCACTAATAAAATGTTGCAGCATATTGGTTTCGGTTAATGTTAATCCCATGTTAGAAGTTTGAAACATTAGGCATAAGGCACCTTTACAAATCGACCTGAGCAAACAACTTTGTTATCAACCTAAACCAGCAAAGTTGTAGATAATTTTTACCTTAGTGGAGAGTCAATAACAGTGAACAAATCAAAGCAACTTTTTACCCAAATTACTTCAGAAGGTCAGCTGGAAGTATCTCTAAAAGAACTCGACGTACCCGCACCTAAACCCCATGAAGTAATAGTACGTATTGAAGCGGCACCTATAAACCCATCTGACATGTGGCCTATGTTTGGCCCTGCTGATTTAACTGAAGCCAAATACGATGCCGACAAAAAACTCATGACGGCTCCTATTCATAAAGGTATGTTACCTCGAATAAAGTCGCGTTTAGATCAAGTGTTACCTATTGGCAATGAGGGCGCTGGTACAGTAGTGGCAACTGGCGACCACCCTGCAGCAAAAGCTTTGATGGGCAAAACAGTAGGGGTTTTATCGGGTGCTGTGTATAGCGAATTTTGCTGCGTACCAATGCAAGCTTGCATAGTACACAACGAAAACACCACGGCTAAAGAAGCGGCATCATCGTTTGTCAACCCATTAACGGCTTTAGGCATGGTCGAGACTATGCGAATGGAAGGTCATACAGGATTAGTTCATACCGCTGCAGCCTCAGCTTTAGGTCAAATGCTCAACAAAATTTGTCTAGCTGAAAACGTGCCTTTAGTGAATATAGTGCGTAATCAACAACAAACAGATATTTTGACCGAAATAGGTGCTAAGTATATTTGCGATTCATCTAGTCCTACTTTTAGAGTCGACTTATACAAAGCGATTGCAGCAACAGGCGCTACACTTGCTTTTGATGCGATTGGTGGTGGTGAGCTAGTAAGCGATATCTTAACCGCGATGGAAGCAGTAGGCAGCAAAGACGCTGTGGGCTTTAATACCTATGGTTCTGAAGCCAACAAACAAGTTTACATTTACGGTGGATTAGACTTTTCTCCTACCGTACTAAACCGAGCCTATGGTATGACATGGGGCATAGGTGGTTGGCTGTTAATGCGTTTCTTAGGTAAATTACAGCCTGAGCAAGTTGCGCAATTACATAAAAAAGTAGCCGATGAAATTAACACTACTTTTGCTTCTAACTTCACACAAGAGCTCAGTCTTGAAGAAGTTATGCAACCGCAGACTGTGCTTAAATACAATGCCAAAAAGACCGGTGAAAAATACCTAGTTAACCCAACTAAGGCGTAATTCACTCAGCAAATAAAAACGGGCGCCTAGTGCGCCCGTTTTTATTGAATTGAAATCAATTACCAAATTCGCACTCGGTCTTCTGGGGCCAAATACAAGGCATCTTCAGGTTTTACATCAAAGGCCTCGTACCAAGCATCGTGATTACGCGGTGCCAATGCACGATAACGACCCGGTGCATGTGTGCCACCTTTTAACTGAGATAACATACTTTGTTCGGTCCGCTTCTCACGCCATACTTGTGCCCACGCTAAGAAAAAACGTTGATCGCCAGTAACACCATCAATAACTGGCGCGTCTTTACCATTTAGACTCAACTTGTATGCATGGTACGCCATGGCTAATCCCCCCACATCTCCGATATTTTCGCCCAAACTATTTCTACCGTTAACAAAGTTTCCTGCAATTGGTTCATAGGCACTATATTGTGCAGCAAGGGCATCAGCTTTAGTTTCAAACGCAGCTCGGTCTCCATCAGTCCACCAATTTTGTTGAATGCCATTAGCGTCAGACTTAGAGCCTTGGTCATCAAAACCATGCCCCATTTCATGTCCAATTACCGCACCAATTCCGCCATAATTAACTGCGGGGTCGGCATTTGGGTCAAAAAACGGAGGCTGTAATATCGCAGCTGGGAAAACAATTTCATTAAACGAGCTATTGTAATACGCATTCACTCGTTGCGGTGCCATAGCCCAGCGATTTCGATCAGTTTTTTGTAACTCTTTAGCAACACTGTCTGCACGGAAAAACTCTCGCATTCGTAACACGTTGCCTACTAAATCGTCCGCTTTAATTTCTAAACCAGTGAAATCCTGCCAAACATCTGGATAACCAATTTTGGGTACGAATGCGCGCAGTTTTGCTTGTGCATTTTCTTTAGTTTGCTCTCCCATCCAATCCAAAGCTTCGATACGTTCACCTAAAGCTTTACGAAGGTTTTCCACTAAATCAGCCATTTGCGATTTTGAACTCGCTGGGAAATGTTTCTCTACATAGGTTTGACCTATTGCAAAACCTAAGGTTTGCGTGCCCGACATAGCGGCAATTGCCCTTTTCCAGCGAGGACGAGGTTGTTGTTGCCCATTAAGAGTTTTGCCAACAAAGTCGAAGTTTGCATTAAAAATATCATCACTCAAAAACGACGCATGATTGGAAATAGTATGGAACGTTAAATAGTTTTTCCATACATCTAAAGGTTGTTCCTTTATGACTCTTATTACTTCCTTAATAGGTTGAGGTTGCGAGACATTAAGGTGAGGTACTTTATATTGAGTTTGGGCGAGAAAGGTATCCCAATCGAATCCGTTGTAGGTATCTGTCAGATATTCTCGCTGTATTTGATTAAGTGATAAATCTCTATCACGTCGCTTCTCTCGAGGCCATTGCACTGCAGCAATTTTAGTTTCAAGTTCAAGAATCTGTTGCGCTTTTCTCGCTGTATCGGCGCTACCTGTAAATTCTAACATTTGTTCAATGTGGGCTAAATACGCTTTGCGAATTTCAACAAAACGCTCTGAATCCTCTAAATAGTATGAACGATCCGGTAAACCTAACCCCGCCACGCCAACCGACATTTGGTATTGATCAGGATCTAAACGGTTCAACCCCATTCTTGCTACGATTGGAGTTATCGAGCCATCTAACCAAGCACGACCAAAGGCTGCGGTTAAGGCACGTTTATTACCTATGTTACTGATTTTTTCTAGTATGTGAGAGATAGGCTTGAGGCCTTTAGCGTTCGCCGCTTCAAAATCCATATAAGCAGAATAAAAATCTGCAATCATTTGCTGTTCAGAATTCAAGTCACTGCCGCCAGTGATTTCCTCTATTAATTCTTTGATTTGCGTTTCACTGCGCTCAGCTAGCTTATCAAATGCCCCATAACGCGTTTTGTCACTTGGCATCTCAAAATTATCGTACCAGGTACCTCCAGCGTATTTAAAGAAGTCGTCGCCAGGTTTAATAGATTCGTCTCTTGCGTCTAACTCAACTCCGAAACTACCCAATTCAGCGGTATCCTTCTGCACGTCTGCAACGGCTGCATGAGTTTGTTGTTGCTCTCCCTGCTTACTGCACGCACTTAGTAAAAAAATTGATGCTATTGCAGTACTTATAATAGTTTTTTTCATTCTTATTCCATCTGTTGTTAAACGTTTTTTGACATATTGATAACGGTGATAACCTAAATTAGGTTCAGTGAAAAGTAAATAAACCACAAACCAAACCATTAAAACGTAAAGGTAATTATCTAGGCCTTTCAATTTATTCTTAGTTTCTAATCTCAACTTTTAATTCTGTATAGCTCAAAGTCACGCAATCTGTGGCTGTCACAGCGACTTATTTAGCATAATAATGAAGCTTTAAAATAAGGAGATACAATGACTTCACTTCAACTCGCATTATTTCAACAACAAAAAAGTAAAGCTCTACTCACTCAAGCTCAGCAGGCGGCGTTTTCCTATATAGATACGATATCAGAGCAGCGGGTTTTTCCTAACTCATCTGAGATAGAAAAGCTCGGCATTTTTGATGAGTCATTACCTAACAAAACAAGCGATCCCGCCTTAGTTATGGACTTACTTAAAACTATAGGCTCTCCCAATACAGTCGCGCAAACAGGAGGGCGTTATTTTGGATTTGTAAATGGCAATGCCCTACCCGTTACTTTAGCCGCCAAATGGTTGTCTGACATATGGGATCAAAATGCTGCTTTGGATGTGATGTCGCCCATCGCATCTAAATTGGAGAGTATTTGTGAGACCTGGCTACAACAGTTATTCGACCTACCTGAAAATACCGTAGCGGGCTTTGTCAGTGGTACTTCGATTGCGACACTGTCTGGTCTTGCTGCTGCACGATTTAGGCAATTGCAAAAACTAGGCTGGGATGTGAATCAACAAGGGTTATTTGCTGCGCCTAAGATTCGTTTAGTTCTAGGCAAACAAACTCATGGTACGGTAGCAAAAGCCATTAGTTTATTAGGTTTTGGACAACGCTCTATTGAATGGGTGGACTGTGACACACAGGGCAGAATGTTAGTTGAAAAAATCCCCCAGTTGGATAACAGTTGTATTTTAGTGTTACAAGCTGGCAATGTGAATTCGGGGGCATTTGATAATTTCACTGAAATCTGCGAATTGGCGAAAAAAGCCCGAGCTTGGGTGCATATTGATGGTGCATTTGGCTTATGGGCCAAAGCAACAAATACATTTTCCAAACAAACAAAAGGTATGCAGCTCGGGGATTCTTGGTCTGTTGATGCCCACAAAACACTCAACACACCTTATGATTGCGGTATTGTATTGTGTAAAGATTCTGAAGCTCTAACCAACGCCCTACATCAGCAAGGAAGTTATATTCAGTTTAGTGAAAAAAGAGATGGTTTATTGTACACCCCAGAAATGTCGAAACGGGCAAGAGCTGTCGAGCTGTGGGCCGCAATGAAATATCTAGGTCGAAGTGGTATTTCAGAATTAGTAGAACAACTGCATATTCACGCAAATCTGTTTGCTAGTTTATTAGCTGAAAACGAGTTTCAGGTATTAAATGATGTAGTCTTTAACCAAGTGATTTTAAGATATAAAACTGAGCAACTAACCCAACAAATCTTAACCTTAGTACAACAATCGGGAGAGTGTTGGTGCGGTGGTTCAATTTGGCAAGAACAACGGGTAATACGAATCAGTGTGTGTTCTTGGGCAACCACGGAGCAAGATGTAAGGCGTTCAGTCAAAACATTTGTTGCCGCGAGAAATCAAGTACTAGGAAAACAAAGTTGATACCCAAACCATCTGTGTATTTGAGGTGGTATGGGATAATTACTGAATTTTTAGCTAAATTGATGTTTAATAACTCGTCAGTTATTTATGACACCAACAACTTGATCAACCGTAAATTAACACTAAGTCCATAATGTCGAAGCCAACAATAATTATGTGCCATGAATGTCACTATAAAGTTAAGTTGCCTGAGTTGTCTCATAAGCAAGCAGCGATGTGCCCTCGATGTGGATTACAGTTAACCGTTTACCATCACAATGCGTCGCAGAAAATTATTGCCCTGGCTGCCACTTCCCTTATTTTTCTGTTTGCTTCCTTGCCCTTTGAATTTTTATCTTTTAGCAGCAGTGGCCAGTCTCAGTCTATTGATATTATTAGTAGTTTTTGGATTTTAGTTGAAAAAAACTATGGACTACTAGCATTAGTAGAGGCAATTGCGGTGTTAATACTTCCCGCTTTTGTTTTGATAAGTTTGTTGTATTTATTGGTCCCCCTGAGCCTAGGTTTTCGGCCTAAAAATGCCAAATGGTTGTTAGCACTTTTATTTAGATTGCTCCCTTGGACCATGGCTGAAATATTCATGATTGGAGTGTTAGTCAGCTTAATCAAAATCATGTCAATGGCTGACATTGGAATAGGTTTGTCTTTCTATGCATACCTGCTGTTTACCCTCTTTATGACGATTACCCTGTTATATGTAGATAAATATCAACTTCAACAATTACTGATCAACAATATTGTTGAAGAACATACACCAATTGACCGCAACCACAGTATTCAAACAACATGGGCTTTGTTATTCACTTCTATTTTGCTTTACGTCCCAGCCAATATATTACCTATAATGCATACCAATGTGCTAGGTACAGATGAGCCCAATACCATTCTCGGAGGCGTTATCATTCTTTGGAAAATGGGGTCATACCCTATCGCGATTATTATTTTTATCGCCAGTGTGTGTATCCCGGCGGCAAAAATAATTATATTGTGTTGGTTAAATTATTCAGTGCAAACCAAACAGCAACATGCTCTGCGTGAAAGAATATTTTGGTACAGATTCACCGAATTTGTGGGGCGCTGGTCGATGATAGATGTTTTTGTAGTGGCGGTATTGGTCAGCTTGATTCAACTAGGCAACATTATGAATATATTGCCAGGCCACGCCGCTCTGGCGTTTTGTGGTGTAGTAATCTGTACCATGCTAGCGGCGATGTCGTTTGACTCAAGACTTATTTGGTATAAGACACAAAAATTACAAGGAAACGAGAAACCAATATGAGCCAGGAACAGTCGCCCTCTACTTTACCTGAAGAAGCCATAGTGAAACCGGTTAGAACAGTTTCAAAGATTTGGCTAGTACCAATAGTAGCCTTGTTTATAGGCCTGTGGATGATTTATTACCAATGGAGCAATCAAGGGCAACTGATCACCATTCAGTTTAAAACCGCTACGGGTCTAGAGGCGGGAAAGACCAAAATTAAGACCCGTGACGTAGATATTGGCTTGGTCAGAAATATAGAGCTTTCTGAAGATTTAAGCGGAGTGTTAGTCACGGTCAGGATGGATAAAAAAGTGAGTCCCATTCTGCATGCTGATAATCAGTTTTGGATTGTTTCACCTCGCGTTTCCCTCAGTGGTATCTCTGGACTCGGCACTATTTTATCTGGTCCATATATTAATATGGCCCCTGGTATTAACCAAGAAATGAGTGATGAATTTGTGGCGCTTGACGCGCCACCTGTCACTCCTGCGGGCACCCCTGGATTACACGTTACCTTAAACAGCGAAAGTGAATTCGCATATAAAAAAGGCGATCCGGTCGTATATAAAGGTATAAAAGTGGGTGAGTTTGAAGACATCCATTTTAATTTCGAGGAACGGATTGTGTATTACAATACTTTCATTGAAGCCCCCTATCATAAGCTGATTACTTCTAACACTAAGTTTTGGGATATCAGTGGCGTGCAAATGGAATTGGGGGCCAGTGGAGTCAAAGTTAGTACCGGTAGTTTAGAAACCTTACTTACCAATGGTGTGACTTTTGGTATTCCTGAAGGCATGCCTGTAGGTGAACAAATCGAGGAACGCAGTTTTTTTGATATTCACCCCAATTACGCTTCAGCTTCAGAGGAACGTTTTAAATTCAATGCTCAATACGTAATCCTCGTTAAAGACACGATCCGTGGACTTCAGGTAGGGGCCCCTGTGGAGTACAGGGGCGTAATTGTTGGCAAAGTTTTGTCTATTAATTCACTAGAAAACACCCAAGAAGACCTCCTAAAACAAGGTTATGACATCCCTGTCGTTATCAGTATTCAACCTGGTCGAATACAACAACCAGACAATGCCGAGGGTATCGCTTTTATTCGCAAACAAACCAGCCTGTGGATTGAACAGGGGTTTCGAGCCACTCTAAAAACAGGCAACCTTTTGACAGGTGCGTTGTTCGTAGACTTACAGCATTATCCAGACGCTCCGCATTTTGTAGCTCAACAACACAATGGGTATGAAGTGATACCGACCATAACTGGAGAGTTTTCAGAAATCACCTCAAAAGTGACCGCGATATTAGACAACATCAATGAAATCAAATTAAAAGACTTGTCCGACAATGCCAATACAATGCTGTCGCAAATCTCTCAAACAGCACAATCACTGCAAACTACTGCGAACGCTGTGGAGAGCTTGCTATCGTCAGTGCAACAAGATCAAATAAGCAGCACTTTAGCTGAAACGTTAGCAAACATTTCTAACTTAACCCGTGATTATTCGGCTGACTCAGACACGTACAAAGAGCTCAACCACACTATGCGGTCACTACAAGGCATCATCCAAGAGTTACAACCATTGTTGATGCAGCTAAATAGCAAACCTAACAGTTTGATTTTTACTAATGGTGATGGAACAAGGTTAATTCCTAAGGCTAAGCAAACCAACAAAAATGAGGCAACAAAATAAAATGAAAGCAATCACTATTTGTTTATGTATGTTGTTACTCAGTTGCACCTCTGAGCCACTCAATGTGCGCTACTACTTATTGCATACTCCCGTAAATAAAGTGCTTCCCCAAAGCGATACGACAAAACCGGTAGCCGTTTTACAATCGTTAAAAGTTGCAGACTATTTACGGCAATCAAGTTTAGTATTACAAGTCGATGACCATGAACTCCATTTCTCTCGCCAAGACGTGTGGGCTGAGAAATTACAGTCCGCTTTTTATAACGCATTGCTGCAAGACCTAAATAACAAAGGTCAGCGTAATTATCTTGCCTCATCTGCGCCAGAGGCGACGGTTGCCAACACTGTAATTAAGGTTCAATTAAATCATTTTCATGCTACCGACACCTCAAAGGTCGTCAGTTCTGGGCGTTATTGGCTAACGGCTAATAACGCCATTAAAGATAGCAATAAAACGCTTGTCACATCAGCGCATTCATTCTATTTTGAATCAGACTTAACACAGGACGGTTATTCACATGGAGTCGAACAACTCCGTAAGTTAATTGGCAAATTAGCGAATCAAATTGAAAAGGATATTGCGGCTTTGGTGAATAGTTAAATGGGATTTATGGATTTTAAAAGGTTTATTCAGAATCATTTAAATACTGGCGTGGTGCAAAGCAACAATCCAGAAACAAATCAACAAATTTTTATCGCCAATTTATTTAGTTTTATTGGTTACACTGTCACCTTTCTAATGGGTGTAAGTGCTTGTATAAGACATGATTGGTTGCTCGGTTCGGTCCTACTCATTGCTTGCGCCGCTTTTTTTACTTCACACCTAATCCTACGTTCAAAACGATTTGAAAACCCTTATAAAGTATCCGCCAATTTAGTTACCTCTTCGCTCATGATACTTATGCTGTATCTCGTATTTACCGGTGGGGTCAACGGCACTGGACCGCTATGGATTTACATTGTGCCACCTGTAGCGTTATTTTTTGGGGGAATGCGTAAAGGTACTCGAAACCTTGGTATCTTTGTTTTAGTGATCAGTGCTTTGATGTTTTATCCTAATAACGAATGGCTGGGCACTGTTTACACTTTTGAATTTAAGTCTAGATTAATTTACTCATTTTTGACTGTTTCATGTCTGTTTGCGCTTTACGAATATGTCAGGAAAAACTCTTTTCAGCGCATCAAAGAAATGAGTCAAAAATTCGAAAAACAAGCCATGTGCGACCCTCTATCAGGTCTATTAAATCGCCGTGGAATGCGGGAAAAGCTCCAAAATGAGTTTGACCGAAGCCAGCGTTACAAAAACGATTTAACCTTAATGATGTGTGATATTGACCACTTCAAGGTGGTGAACGACAAATATGGTCACGACAAAGGTGATGAAGTGATAAAAAGTTTAGGCCTTAATTTACAAGCTGGATTGCGTAAACAGGACTCACTTGCAAGATGGGGAGGCGAAGAGTACTTATTTTTATTGCCAGAAACCAATGGTGAACATGCAATGCAATTGGCAGAAAAGTTACGCAAAAAAGTAGCTGATACACAATTCAAACAAAATGATAAACTTTTCAGAGTAACCATTAGCATTGGCATACATCAAATTGCGACCACTGATACCATCAACCAAGCCATCACTAAAGCAGATACCAACCTATACAAAGCCAAAGAGCAAGGCCGCAACCGCTGCATCATTGATTAAGCGATGTATTTAACAAAGGCTTATTCGAACATTAATTCTAAGGTAAAACATTCACTCCATGCGTAGCAACCGTAACCCTATCGATGCAGACACGCCAATCAACTGGCGCATATTTTCCCAGTTGTGGCCTTACTTAACTGAATTCAAGGTCAGAGTTGGCCTCGCCCTGTTATGCTTAGTAGCCGCTAAAACCGCAAGTATTTATTTACCCTTTATTCTCAAATATACCGTTGATGAGCTAAATGATACCTCGTCGACAAATGGCATTTTATTAGTCCCTTTTGGCTTAATTGCAGCCTACGGTTTATTGCGCCTAGCTAATGTTTTGTTTGGCGAGATCAGAGATACACTTTTTGGCAGGGTAACCGAACGTGCCATGCGCCGCTTAGGAATTCAAGTGTTTCGACACTTACACAATTTAGACTTAGAGTTTCACCTAAATAGGCAAACAGGAGGACTATCCAGAGACATAGAACGGGGCACCAGTGGCATCAGTTTTCTAATGCGTTTTTTAGTGTTTAACATTGTCCCCACTTTGTTCGAAATTGCCGTTGTTATTGGTGTATTGTTCTACAACTATGGTGTCAGTTTTGCGCTGATAATACTAGTGTCAGTAATTTGTTACGTAAGCTTTTCGGTTAAAGCAACAGACTGGCGTACCAAGTATGTTCGCGAAGTTAACCAAGCAGACTCCAGCAGCAATTCACGAGCAATCGACAGTTTACTCAACTACGAAACAGTTAAATATTTTAATAATGAAAACTATGAAGCAAATAGATATGACTCTGACCTAGCTGATTGGGAAACCGCTAGGCGTAAAAACCGTTTATCCTTGTTTGCATTAAATGGTGGTCAAGCGTCAATTATCGCCATTGCGATGACTAGTATGATGGCATTGGCAGCCTACAATGTCGCCCAAGGAAACATGACTATTGGTGACTTTGTATTGATCAATGCGTTTACCATGCAAATCTTCATGCCTTTGAACTTTTTGGGGTTTGTATACCGAGAGATTCGTGGCTCATTAGCCAATATAGAGAATCTGTTCAACCTCTTAAATAAACGTCCCAAAGTGACTATTGATGAAAATGCTAACGATTTAATTGTTAGCCAAGGAAAGATTACTTTTGAGCATATACAATTTAGTTACCGCCCCGACCGCACTATTTTAGAGGATGTCAGTTTTGAAATTCTACCTGGCCAAAAAGTCGCGGTAGTAGGTGAAAGTGGCTCAGGCAAGTCAACTTTAGTAAAACTCTTATTCAGATTTTACGATGCAAATAAAGGTAAGATTAGTATCGACGGCCAAGACATTAGTACTGTCAATCAACACTCTTTACGTAAAACCATTGGAATTGTCCCCCAAGATACTGTGTTATTTAATGACACTATTTTAGAAAATGTACGTTATGGCCGCCCAGATGCCACTAACGAAGAAGTACAACAGGCGATCGATTTAGCCCATCTTCGTGGTTTTATTAGCTCTCTACCCCAAGGTGAAAAAACCACAGTTGGCGAACGAGGACTTAAACTCTCGGGGGGTGAAAAACAACGAGTTGCCATTGCACGAACCATATTAAAACGCCCACCTATCATGGTTTTTGACGAAGCCACTTCGTCTCTGGACAGCCAATCAGAGCAAGCCATATTAGCTGCGATAAAAGAGATATCACAAGGCCATACAAGTTTGGTGATAGCCCACCGTTTATCAACTATCGTAGATGCAGATAAGATTGTAGTCATGGCTCAAGGCAAGATCCTCGAACAAGGTAATCATCAGCAATTATTACAAATAAACGGCGCCTATAAAAAATTGTGGGACACTCAGCAAAACAACCAACACAGCGAGACTAACCTTGGATAATCAAGCGTTACTAGATGCCATAAACCAAACTATGCCCTTTGGAAAATATGCAGGAAGGAAACTGCTCAACTTACCCGAACCTTACCTAGTTTGGTTTAACAACAAAGGGTTTCCCGAGGGGAAACTAGGGCAACAATTGGCGTTAATACATGAAGTGAAAGTCAATGGCCTTGAATCTATGTTGGCTCCCCTGTTACGAGATGATTAATGCCTAGTCTTAACAAAACAAGACGTTTGAGAAACAACAATCAAACAGTCCAGCAACAACATATTGACCAACAAATCCTGTCTTTACATAAAGCCATGGGTGAGAAACTTTTAGCAAATCATCACTATATTTCACAAGTAGTGAATACCATACAAGTTCGCTACGAATCTGGAAAAATGCGCCATGGCGCTTACCTATTTTGGTCAAGTTTATTGGAATATGTTGAGCACCCCACTTTATTTATGACTACCCTACTCGAAAATTCACCTACTGTTACCAAATACCGCCGACAAACACCTTTAGTTGGCATTCTTACTGAAGAAGAGCGTCAAGAAGTGATTAACCGGCAAATAGGTTCGCTATCTATTTATTAGCTACCAACTATTACAAATGAGGTGATAAGCCTCTTCGGTATTAATTAAATGACAACATACTTTTGAAGCAATATCTAAAATCAAAACAAAGATACACTATAAATTGGATATGCCTTTGTTTTAAAACTTAATTATATTTATACTAGCGGCGCAAAATCTCCGGATAAATTGTAACCTAACGGAATCCAAACTTTTGACAAGAAATATTCAGTACCTTGGTTTAGTGTTGCTACTCGTGATTTGTTCCCACTCATTAGTTTACGCTGCAGGCGCATCGGTTCGCTTTGAACATCTATCGATTGAAAATGGACTTCCCCAAAGTAGTGCAAAAGCAATATTACAAGACAGGTTAGGGTTTCTATGGGTTGGAACTGAAGAAGGACTGGCGCGTTACGACGGATATGAGTTTAAGGTTTTCAAAAAGGATTTAGAGAATTCCCAATCTCTCTCCAATAATTATATAACCGTTATTTATGAAGATTTACAAGGCTATATATGGGTTGGAACGCGGGGCGGTGGTCTCAACCGATTTGATCCTGCGACCGAACAGTTTACCCATTTCGTACATAAAGCATCAGAACCCACTAGCCTAAGTAATGATACCATCCACGCGATAACACAAGATAGACAAGGAAACATTTGGGTTGGAACCGATAACGGCGGCCTAAATCGCTTTGATCCTTTAACCGACCAGTTTACCCAATATCGTCATCAGGCAACCAATGCCAATAGTTTAAGTCATGATTCAGTGAGTGTCATAACTGAAGATCAACAGGGTAACCTTTGGATAGGAACCTGGTCCGGTGGCCTTAATCTTTTTCATCCTGAAACTGAACAATTTACACATTTTCGCCATCAAGCAATAAATCCGGATAGTTTAAGTAATAATGCCGTCAGTGCTATTGTCGAAGACAAACGGGGTAACCTTTGGCTTGGCACTAAAGGTGGTGGCCTGAATTATTTTAATCTACGCACCCAGAAATTCACTCACTTTCGCCATGAAAGCAACAACCCCAACAGTTTGAGTCATGATGAAATCGATGAAATTGTTCAGGACAAAAACGGCAACCTATGGCTAGGAACGCTTGGTGGCGGTCTTAATCATTTAGACATAAAGAGTAAACAATTTACTCATCATCGTCATCAAACAACAAACCTCAATAGTTTGAGTAATGATTTAGTTCGAGCCATTATTTATGATCAACAAGGAAATCTTTGGGTAGGAACGGATGGGGGTGGTCTTAGTCGCTTAAATTCTCTTACCGAGCAATTTACCCATTACCGCCATTACGATAAAGTCCCGCAGAGTTTAAGTAATAATATTGTTCGAGCCATTATGCAAGACCAGCAAGGCATATTGTGGGTCGGTACATGGGGAGGAGGCCTCAATCGCTTTAATTCAACGACCAAACAATTTGCGCACTACAAACATGACAAGAACAGCCCCATCAGTTTGAG
>NZ_JAHKQO010000032.1:1694-14221 GCF_018861065.1 Paraglaciecola arctica | reverse complement strand
TAAACAAAGTGAACCGGTTCATTTTGTTGTTGGAAAAATTCTAACAATAGATTGAGCTACTTTTAGAGGCCAAAAATGAGACTTAAAACAAGCATAAAACCAGTAGGAGCAATGTTATTTGCTTTAGTAGCTGGCATAACAACGGGCTGTGTTGATGAGGCAAAGCTAAATACCGATACAGTGACTTATACGCCTGAAGAACGCCCATTGGGGATCATTGCCACTGAAGGTGCCGAGTACGAACCCAATTCAGATGTCACCATTAGTGCCCGTTTGGTGGGCACGGTATCAGGGCAAACTGTGCTCTGGACCCAAACATCGGGTACGGCTATTGAAGGAGTATCTGATTGGACGTCTACTGCTATTACCTTTACCGCGCCTGATGTGCTAGGAATCGAAACCTTTGAGTTTGAAGTTAAAGCGCTAAATGCTGACGGCAGTGAAGCCTTAAACGCAGCAGACGAGCCCATTGTAGCTACGACTAGCATCACTGTGTTTGACCCTGCTACTAAAGTTTTCTATGAAATTGAAGACGAAAGTGTAGCCACATTAACAGCCGTTAATGCGGTGTCCTCGGGAGAGAATTACCTTTCGGGCGCATCAGGTTCCCATACAGAAGATATTACTCCGGGAGCGTCTGTAAGTTTTAGCATTAACGCCGAAGAAGATAAGTTTGTCACCTTGTACGCCGCCTTTGGTATTCCATCGAGCGGATATGGAAGCAAAGTAGCGATCGTTAATATCAACGGCATCGAAACCGAAATCACCGTAGACGCAACAGGTAATTTTTCTGAATACCGAGTTGGCGTCATTAAACTCAACGCCGGTGAAAATATCATTGAAGTTGGCGGAGGCTGGAACTATTACCGCTTAGATTACCTCATGACAGTGCCTGCCGCGCAACCGCCTGCACCGCTTGCCGTTGCTCCTACTTTAGTCAATACCAATGCCCAAGATTCTGCAATAACGTTAATGGAATATCTCACCACAAACTATGGTAGCAGCACCTTGTCTGGACAAACTGAATACCTAGTAAAAGACAACCAATTTGGGTTAACCGAGTTTGACAAAGTGGTAGCTGCAACGGGTGATGATGCACCCGCTATTGTGGCCTTTGATTATATTGATATGTCTGCGAGCAGAGTCAGCAATGGCACAGACGTGACAGGCATAACAGAGGCGATGATTGCCCAGCATGAAGAAAAGAACGTGATCTTGTCTGCTTTATGGCATTGGAATGCGCCTATGCACCTAACTGACACCGACGGTGATGGCTTAGGTGACGAGTCGGGAAGCAGTGAACAGGCTTGGTGGTCTGGTTTTTATAGCAAAGCGACAACCTTTGATTTAGCCGCAGCACTGGCAGATAAAAATAGTGCTGAATACACTGCATTGTTGGCTGATATAGATACTGTATCTGCAGAGCTTAAAAAGTTACATGATGCCGAAATTCCGGTGTTGTGGCGGCCACTGCATGAAGCGGAAGGCACTTGGTTTTGGTGGGGTAACGCCGGCGCCGAAGCGCTAAAAGAGCTGTGGATTATCATGTTTGACCGTATGACTAATACCCATGGTTTGAACAACTTAATTTGGGTATTTACCCATGCAGGTGAGTTAGACAGCAATTGGTATCCGGGTGATGAATACGTCGATATTGTCGGTTACGATGGCTACGCAGGGGCTAATCCAGATGCGCCATTTAGCTCGCAATATGCCACGTTAAAAGACCGCTTTAACGGTAAAAAATTAGTGGCCCTTACAGAAACTGGCACTATTCCTAATGTGTCGTTAATGCATGAACAAAATGCCTGGTGGTCATTCTTTATCACATGGAATTCTTCTGAACAGTATGGTCCAGATGGCATAGACAACGCCATTATCGACAGCAACTATGCCTTTGATGGTGTGATTAATTTGGCAGATATCCCTGGTGGCCGAGACAAAGTCGAAGCTGGTCTATGGGAAAGTTTTGAAGTCAGTACCCAAAATTTTGAAGCACAAATTAACTGGTCACCTACCTCAGGGATCTCAACCTCAGATAAATGGAAAACCAGTGGTTCTCGTGCCTTAACTTTGGTTAAAGATCTCAGCGCAGAAACAGAGCCTACGGGCGCAATGTTTCAAGTGTATCCTACTGGCGGTATTGACGTGAGTGACGTCACTACCCTTAAAGTCAGTGCCAATGCCATTAATGCAGGTGCAGGCACCACAGTGAAGTTATTTGTGAAGCACGGCGATGATTGGGCGTGGGCCGATAGCGGGGCCGTTGAAATTGTAGACGGCGGTATTGAACTTGAAGTGGATGTGTCGGGCTTTGATTGGCTTGCAGGATTGGGTTTCCAATATGAAAACATTGATGCAGCAGCCACCGCTGCAGAATTTTACTTAGATAACGTACGTTTAGATGACACGGTGATTTATGACTTTGAACCCAATACATCAGGCTGGGAGTCACAAATCAACTGGAGCGGAGTCCCAGGTTTAACGGTAACCCAAGATTGGGCAACCAGTGGCAGTCGCGCTTTGACCATTATTAAAGACTTGTCACAGGAAACTGACCCCACAGGTGTGGTATTCCAAGCTTATCCAGTTGGTGGTATCGATGTAACCGACATTTCTACTTTAAAGCTCAGTGCGCATGCAGTGGGTGCGGGTGCAGCTACCACTATCAAGTTATTCGTTAAATACGGTGATGACTGGGCGTGGGCTGATGCAGGTGCTATCGCCATTAGTGACAACGGATTAGAGCTAGAGATTGATGTCTCTGAATACACCTGGCTTGCAGGCTTAGGTTTACAAATTGAAAACATCGATGCCACTGCGACTGATGCGCGATTCTATCTGGATAACGTTCGTTTGGAGGATAGGGTCATTTATGATTTTGAAGGCACCAAAAGTTGGGAATTCCAAGTGAGTTGGGCGCCCACAGCTGGCATTCAACTGTCATCAGACTGGTCTGCTGAAGGTAAACAAGCCTTGTCTGCCAGCACCGCCAATACTGCCGACATAGTGTTCCAAGTTTGTCCGGCTGGTGGTTTATTGCTGGGTGATGTCACCACTATGAAGATCAATGTCAACGCCCTAAATGCCGGTGCGGATGTTAATGCTCATATCTTCTGGAAAGGCGAAGGTGAACAAAGCTGGCCTGAAGCCATACCTGTTACCGAAGGTGGAGTGGAATTGAGTATCGACCTTACTGCAGGTGAACTCGAAGGCTTTGGTGTGAGGTTTCAAGCTCCAAACAACAGCAGCGAAGATGCACAATTCTTCATTGATAACGTGCGTTTTGAATAGTTCAAACCGTCGACGTTAAGTGATTACTCGGATGCATCTTGTTTTCTTAAACCCGATGCCGCCTACAAAAAATAAGAAAAGGAATGAATATGTCTTTCCAAAATAGAACATTTAATCGCAATATCTTGTCTGCAAGCATAGCGGCAAGTCTCATGTTGTCTGGCGCAGCACTGGCACAACAAAATGAAGCGAGCGCTGAAGCCGAGTCAGAAGATGAAGTCATAGTGGTACGTGGTATTCGCGGCTCACTTATACAATCCATGCAAAACAAACGGTTCGCTGGCAGCGTAATCGATTCGATATCAGCGGTAGATATAGGCAAGTTGCCTGATTCTACTATTGCCGATTCGTTGCAACGCATCACTGGGGTACAAATCACCCGGTCGGGTGGTGAAGGCGCCCTAGTTAACATTCGTGGTAACGGCAATGTTGCCACCACGTTAAACGGTGAACAAATGTTGCCAGCCGGTAATATTACTACCATCACGCCCGACTTCGCGGATATTCCTTCGACTATGGTGTCTGGTTTAGATGTGTATAAGTCTTCTCAAGCCAACAATGTAGTCAGTGGTTTAGCCGGGACGATTGATCTAAAAACCAACCGCCCCTTTATGTTGGAAAGTGGCTGGACGGCATTAGGTAAAGTAGAGGCTTCTCGAGGCTCTCTAGGAAAAGAAACCGACCCCTCTTTATCCGCCTTTGTGGGTTATAACAATGAAAGAGATTTTGGATTTACTTTAAACGTGTCTCGGTCTGACAGTTACCTTGCCGATTACACTTTAGGTTCCCAAGGTGGTGAGCCTGGTCAATATGGCGGTTGGAGTTTTAACGCCGCAGAGACTTCCAATTTTGTGCAAGACAATGTTGATGTGAATGGTGATGGTGACGTCAACGATGTGTTTTACAGTTTCCAAGGTCATCAGGCGGCGAATCGTTTTATTGAACGTGAAAGAACGGGTCTAAATGCGTCGCTTCAATACCAAATATCTGATGCTTTACAGTTAACAGGTGATGTGTTTTATACCAAGCTCGAAGAGTATCAATACTTTGCAGGCATAGTGGCGAGCCAAGCTTGGCAAGGAGTCACAGGATGGTTTACACCTACCCAAACTACGGCTTACCCGAATATTACCAATCAAGACGGTGAGTTTGTGGTGGGTGAAGGAAACTATTACTCGGTGCAAGCAGCGGATTACCAAGCGAGATCGGTGAAAGCTCATAACCAAACTTGGGCAGTTGACAAAGAAGCACTGAATACCAATTTAGAGTTAACTTACGATAACGGCGGTAACTTAACCGCCAGTGTGCGCTGGGTGCACGGTGAAGCCGCTAACGATAGCGCTCGAAGTGTGGTGGATTCGTTTATTTTGTCTGGTGAACAGATTGGAGATACTTACCACGGGCCCGGTAATGAATACATTAGCGATGCCAACCCATGGGGATACGTGGGGTTACCAGCTGAATTGCCTGATGGCACACCAGCGGGAGACTATACCCAAAATCCCGTTAGTATTTCTTACGCAAATGGCTTACAAACTTGGAACTTTGCAGATGTACAAGTCACCGATACAGTCACCGGTGAAGTAGTAACCGAGGCGTTTGGTAGTAATCTGGATCGCTACAGCAATAAGTCGTCCAATTCATATGGTGAATTTACCAACGCAGACCTTGATATTTTCCGAGTAGACGGCACGTACCTTTTGGATATCGACGCTATTCCTATGGTGACATCCATTGATTTTGGAGTGCGCCATGCCACTAGAGAGGTGAAAAAAGATGGTTGGTATGGTGGTGTAGCTCGCACTAATGCCTATGGAGATGCTTTTTTAGCTCGGTGGAAAGATACCGCCACTCAAGCGCCGCTTACGTTAGAATCTTACATACCACCTATTTCGTATACTGAGTTAAACGAATTAGGCATGATCAAACAGATCAGTGACTTTAAAGGCACAGCCGGACTAGAGAACTTCTATTTTATTGACCCCAAATCAATGAAAGACCCCATTGCCTGGCACGAACAAATGTATGGTACAAACGTGTTAGCACCCGATGCGGCCAACGTATATGTACTAGAAGACGTCACGAAAACCTTTTATTTACAATCAAATTTAGAAGGGGAAATCGGTGGTTTTAGCTACACAGGCAATATTGGTTTTCGATACATTAAAACCGAGTTCGATATAGTGCAAAGTGAAGCTTTGCAAGGCTCTGTGGCTACCTTTAACGGTCAAGAATATTTGATATCAAACGGTGTACTCCAGCCAGACGGCAATAAAGTGAATACAATCAACGGATACAGTGATTTTCTGCCTGCGATTAATTTAGCTTTGAATCTAGATGAAGAGCAAATTTTACGCTTTTCCTATACTGAAACAGTGTCAACCCACAATACCGATTCACTGGCAGGCGGCCTAACAGTCAATCGTGTTAAAAACTGTGAAATTAAAAATAGCGCCGGCGAAGATGTCTTTTGTGCCACAGGCGGTGGTCAAGCGGGTAACCCTAATTTACAACCCAACCGTAACGACAATATCGAAATGTCTTATGAGTGGTATTTTAGCCAAACTGGCATGTTCAACGTAGGTCTGTTTATGGTTAAAGGAAATACCCAGTTTAGAACCTCATTAATCGAGCGTGACGACATAGTCGACAGCGACGGTGAAGTAAGGGGCTACAACCTGACCACAGGAGAATTTACAGGAACGGTACCGATTCAAACCACAGAAACGTTCGATATTGAAGGTGATTGGAGTGACCCAGGTTTTGAAATCGGTTATCAACAAGGTTTGGATTTTCTAGATGGCTGGATGAGCGGGTTTGGTATCACGGCTAACTACACCTATTCGCCTAGTGAAAGCACTGATTTAGACTATTATGGTAATCCATTGCCTGGGATCGCCAACTCTAAAACTCAAACCAACCTAGCGCTTTGGTACGAAAAAGACGGTATCCAAGCCCGAATTGCCCATAACTATCGCAGTAAAATGTTCAATGGTGTCAAATACGAAGGTAACTACCGCTTTGCATACTGGACAGCAGCAACCAGTTATTTAGATGCATCAGTGAGTTATGACGTAAACGATATGGTTTCTGTGTCACTGCAAGGTACTAACCTGACAGAAGAATACCAAGAAGACTATCATCAATGGACAGAAAACGTAGACAGTAGACGTTATGCTGAGCGCCGTATAACCCTAGGTGTACAAATGAAGTTGTAGTTATGTCTTTTGACCTAAAGTCAGCCCTCTTAGGAGGGCTTTGTTGTATTTACGGCGATTAATCCTTGCAGCTTTAAGTTTATTTAACCTGAGCTTGGGATAAAAAATGTCGACAACAAAAATAGCGTCGCTTACAGGCGTTGGTTATCCCGAGTTCAGGTTATTTAACATTTGATGAGGTAATTTATACTAAAACTAAGGTTTTAGCTTGATTCATGGACATGATTTCCATACCATACGCCGCGCTTTGAAAGTCAGCACAATAGAACTTTTAAAGTCAAAATTTGGAGAGGTGGCTGAGTGGCTGAAGGCGCACGCCTGGAAAGTGTGTTTAGGGTTAAACCTAACGAGGGTTCGAATCCCTCTCTCTCCGCCAAATAGAGGTTCAATAGGAACCGATAAAGACCCGCAAAGCACATAAATAGCTGCTTTAGCGGGTTTTTTATTGCCTGTAATGACCGTTAAGGTTTAGTCGCATCCTTTACTTTTTGGTAACACCTTCAGTAACACTGGAGATATTGCTATCAAACCGGTGTTATTAAAACGGGAAAAATCACTAAACCGCTAGCTAATACCGAAGAGTCCACTATTGATGGTTCAGATCACATTGACCATTTGCTTGCTAACAAATCGCTTGTTTTAAGTGTCTCTGAATTTTTATTATAGTGAAAAAATCCGATATAGAGCCCTACAAGAAAAAACATCACTTAGTATCCCGATTAAATATTCCGAACAAGGTAAGCAAGAGGCGGTTGAACAAATCATTCTCGTGGACACTTCAGCTGGCGGTGCCAGAGAAAAAGCTGTTATTGTGTGCAACCAACAGACCAATGTGATTGAAGAACACAAATCATTGCATCCATGAACATAGTTGCACCTAGGCCGATCATTAAAACGTTAGGCGGCCCGAGTCTCTTGATTAATCTCACTGGCTGAGCGCCTTTTGTTTGCTAGTTAGAAAAAGACTAACTAGCGATAATAAAACAATTATTGATGAAATAATGAAGGTTGTAGAGAAGGCGGCATTCAATTGTTGTGTGGTAGCATCTGATACATGCTTAACGTGAAGAAAAAATCCAAATATTCCGCCCATAAGTGACGCTCCGGTCATTAAACCAAAGTTTTTACATAGATTTATGACTCCAGACGCTAACCCTTTGTCTTCGTCAGAAATGCTATGCATGACAAATGTGTGATGAGACGCTAAAAACAACTGCCTTCCGAATGACAGCACTAGAAGTGATGCTATATAACCATAAAGACCAAACTTGACCGGTAAATATGCGAAGCTCAAAGTGCCTAATATCACCAGACACAAACCAAGCAGTAATATAGGGTTAACGCTATATTTATCAACTAGCTTGCCAGAGGGGTATCCTGATAACGCGGCGATAAATGGTCCTATTGACATGATTATGCCAACTGTGGCCGTAGACATACCCAATGCATAAGTAAGGTAGTATGGGCCTATCACTAATGTAGACATGGCAATAGCATTAACAAATATACTTGCGATTAAGGTTCTATTACGTAATTTGTTTTCTAATATTGAAAGCTTGATAAGCGGAGAGGAGAGCTTTTTTTGACTGTATACAAAGATCGTAAAAAGGCCAAAGCTAAGAGCCAAAAAGCTCACGCTAGTCAATGTGATAAGTAAGTCACTTGAGGTCATAGCCAATGCATAAAACAAACATGTGCCCGTGAGTAATATCGTACCTAATGAGTCGAACCTTTTGGGGTTAAGTGTTGATACGTGTTCATCTGGGATACCGTTTGAACACAAGACAAAAGCTAAACCAGCTAGTATCGCTAATAGCCAAAAAATAAACGGCCAGCTTAGCACTGCTAGTGTCATCCCACCAAGGACAGGCCCCAACGAAGTACCTATTGCAGCTGTAGTGCCCATTAAGCCCATCGCCAAGCCAGTTTTATTTTTCGGGAGTAAAGTTCCAGCTAGCGCAATTGTTGATGAAAGTATCAATGCTGCCCCCGCTCCTTGTAAAAACCGAGCGAAAATTAATATCCAGACTTTAGTACTTAATGCACAAAGCAAGGATGTCCCGAAAAAGATGACGATACCGGTTAACATCATTTTTTTTCTTCCAAATTTATCACTTAGTGCGCCTGCCCCAAGCACGAGTGACGTGACTGCTACTAGGTAGGCAATGACAACCCAATTTACTGCCGATAATGGCGCGTTGAAACTATGTGAAAGTGCGGGCAATGCAACGTTGGTAATGCTGACGCCTAATGTTGGGATCAGTAAAGCAGCTGCAAGACTAAGTAAAATGATGTTTTGGCTCATCACACCATTATTTATCGGTCTTTCAATTTGCAAATGTTCTTTGCTCATATGGATTAATCTCCTTAATAAAACTTGACTAAGTCGGACTTCCAACTTATTTTCGCATGATACAACTTAAAGTTAACTTGAGGTCAACAGTGGTATGGGTGTAATTGATATTTCGCGATTATCAAAGAAGTCGGGGATCCCTGCTTCAACTTTACGGTACTACGAAGAGAAGAAACTGATAGAGTCGATTGGTAGAGATGGACTTAAACGGCTATTTGATTCTTATGTCTTCGAACAGCTAGAATTTATTGCTCTAGGACAACGGGGGGGATTCTCACTAGAAGATATTCAATCAATGCTCACCACAAAAGGTCAGTTTGAAGTTAACCGTGAAAAGCTTAAAGAAAAAGCAGATGAAATTGGCGACAAGGTTAAGCAGTTAACTGCAATACAGCGATGTTTAGAGCATGCCGCCAAATGTTCAGCTAAAAGGCATTCTGAGTGCCCAACGTTTCAAAAGTTACTGAGGGTTGCAGGAAAAGCCCAAGCTCGTAAACGACAGTCTTTTCCTTTGAAAAGTGCTAGTCAGTAAGTTTATTTACACTAATGACTAATGACTAATGACTAATGACTAATGACTTCTATACCTGTGGTTCATTGATAAATCGGGTCATCCGACCTGATTTAATTTCCTCCTTAAAGTCACTACTTGTTAGTCTAAATTGCATGAAGTCTTCCGACAAACATTTAGTATCGTGTATGTCTCCTGGTAAGAAGAGTTTACAATCGCCAGCTTTCATAATTTCAGAGCCCCTAGAGACCAGATGGGTAATACCTTTTGACGTAGTGATTTGTTTGTAAGTGTTCATTTCTAATGCGCCAGATTGAACCGTGTAAAACACCCAGCCAGCACCATGATTATGTGGCGAGCGATAGTGACCTTTTTTCTCCGTATGAGCCAGTAACATAAAACCATGATCAGAGTCGTGATAAAGCTGGCTTGCAGGAGATTTATCTCGGTGAAGCTCTTTTAACCAATGTTCATCACTCGGTGCTTTTGCTAAATCCATTAGTAGTTTTCTAACACCTGTTGTGGTCTGTGTATTCAGGCCAGACCACCGCATAGTGACCTCTTTAATAAAATTTTCTAAACTATTTGTCATGCTAAGTTTTCCTCTAAGTAGTAGTTCGATTAAGAGTATGCAACTTCAAGTTAACTTTAGGTCAAGGCTTATTGTTTAGAAGTTTGCTAAAAGTGAGTAAGGTGAGAATAAATGTTTAAGAATGATACCGGCAAAGAAGGCCTTTTTGGGCACTGACCCCTGATCACGAGGTTGAGTTATAGACATGCAAATAATCAATACCGGTATACTTTTCTTCTAGCTATTGACTCCGTTCAGCCAAAATATCGAATATTTGGTGCGAGTCGGGATGAGAGTTCTCACTGTTCGACAAATTTTCCAGGAGCAAATTGGACATTCGCTGTTTAGCATGGTCGCGAAGTGATGAAATGCAGGGAAGTGTTTTACACAAAATGTCAGGAACATTTTATAAGCTACATCCCTGTAGCTCACCTTTAAGACAGTCTAGCTAAAGCTATTCTTTTATATATTCAGATAACTAAATTGCATTGTCATTGTTTTACATAGAGTAGGATTAGTGTAATGTTGAGTTTCAAATTCTTAAGTCAGTAAATGAATTCCGCGAAGCAATTACTCCCATGGTTATCTCCATATTCGAAGGATTTTATGATAATTGTGTTTCAAAGATTCTCTAAAGGCAGTGTTAAGTAAATGTCCACCACAAACGAACCGCTGGTTAGCGAATTGGGTAAGTTTCGAAGACCAGAGTTTTGGCAAGTATTTATGCGTTGTGCCCAAGTAGCGTCGTTGATTGATGTCGCATTCTTTTTTCTTTTTCACGCACTAGGGTCGCCCATTCTTGCTTGGTTTAACGTGGTTAGTGTGGCGATATATATAGTTGTTTATTACGCGTCGAAAAACCGCAGGAAAAAAATAGCCGTTTCTCTAATATGGTTAGAAGTGATTGTACATGCTGCCCTTGGCGTAGCGCTAATTGGTTGGGGAAGTGGTTTTCATTATTATTTATTCATGTTTATTCCGGCGATATTTTTATCCACGTCTTTTAAACCTGCGTTAGTCGCGTTGGCCGTGTTATTTGCTTGTCTTATCGGGCTTGATTTAATGTCGTGGTTTATTGAGCCCATTGAACCGATTAATGCTTTTGCCTTAAAAATAGTGCATATGTTTAACATGAGTGTTGTGTTTTTCATGTTTAGTTACTTGTCGTTTTATTATTTAACTACGGCACGTCGTGCGCAGAAAAAGCTGAATATTATGGCGACAACCGACCCGCTAACAGAGTTGTACAACCGTCGTCACATGAACGATTTGGTCGATAGAGCCATACAGCACTCAACAAACAATAATCAGGTTATCGGGATTATTTTAATTGATATCGATCACTTCAAAAAAATCAACGATCTGTACGGCCATAAAGTCGGCGACGACGTACTTATTAAAGTTTCCGAGATCTTAAAGAAAGAAGTTCGTAAACAAGACTTAATATCACGCTGGGGCGGAGAGGAATTTTTGATTACTCTCCCTAATTCTAGCCTTGTTGATACACAGTTGAGTGCAGAGCGAATACGCGAGGCCTTTGTTAATTACAATTGGCTTAATGAGGTGGGTATTGATGTCAGCCCTACAATCACTGCTGGCATTAGTGAGTTAAAACATACAGAAAACTTAGACTCAGCCATCGCTCGGGCAGACCGCGCACTTTATAAAGGTAAAGAAGGCGGTAGGAACCGAGTTGAGTCTTGAGTCAGACCGTTGATTCTTTTTAAACATTTTTCCGAAATACACCAAACAAACTATTTAAAATGTATGGAGTTTTCCTCAAGTAGCTGAATTTATTTAACCCGCTTTTTATCTCGAACCCAAATTGCCGAGCCATTGGTTTTTTTCATCTCAAATAAGTCTATTGCCGCAAATAAATCACTGAGTTTTTTAAAACCATAGTTACGCTGGTCAAAAGACGCATGATTGGAAATATGCGATCCAATTGGACCTAGTCTGGCCCATCCATCATCTTCTTCTACCGCTTCGATTGCTTGGCGCAACAGATTCATCAATCGAGTATCACTTTTGATGTTTTTAGGGGCGGGTTCAGGAGTTGCCATTTCAGCTGGCTCTTCGTCAATAAACAAGAATCTAGAGCAGCTATTAACAAACGGGGAGGGGGTCTTACGTTCACCAAAACCAATGACATATTTTCCATCGGCTAAAGCTCGGGTCACCAAAGGAGTAAAATCACAATCCGAGGAAACTAAACAAATTACATCGACTTGTTTAGTGTAAAGAACATCCATCACATCAATCACTAACGCCATATCCGTGGCATTTTTACCTTTGGTTAAATCAAATTGCTGAACCGGCTGAATAGCAAACTCGTGCAGTATATCTTCCCACGGCTTAATGCAGCTATTAGTCCAATTACCATAAGCCTTGCGAATATTGACCACACCATAACGGGCCAACTCTGACAGTATCTTATCAATTTTTCTGGCTGGGGCGTTGTCGGCATCGATGAATAACGCGATTTTGTTTGTTTCGTTCATATCCAATTCCGTTTAAATAAAAACAGAGTGTAACTATAATGCTGTTCACTTAATGTGAGTAGCAGATTTTTTTGATGGA
>NZ_JAHKQO010000032.1:0-1387 GCF_018861065.1 Paraglaciecola arctica | reverse complement strand
TGAGAGCTTTGTGTCTCTGGCCCTGATGGATATCTGCTGCCACTTTCCTAATCATTCCGACGGCTTCTTTAGAGCCCATGACGATTACAGGTTTTAAGTGGCTCAGTCTGACTGTTTCACCTTCAAATCAATGTGTCATAGCAACTTGGGGGTAGGCTTACTTAACCTATTAAAAAGTGTTTAATCTTTCGCGTTATACTGCTTGTTTAAATTCTTCATCTCTGGCCATTATCACCCAAGATATTCTGGCCAGTTTATTGGCAATGGCCACACAAGCTTTATTAAATCCTCTTTTTTCTTCGAGTGCTTTTGCCCATAGACTGAATTTATCTGTTTTGTTGGCACTGTGGCGTAGCACTGCTCTAGCACCATGAATAAATAAGGTTCTTAGATAAGTATTGCCTCGCTTACTTATTCCTAATAAATTATTTTTTCCACCGGTTGAATGTTGTTTGGGAACCAAACCACACCAGGCTGATAAATGCCTACCGTTCTTAAATTCTTTACCATCACCTACTGCTGCATATAAGGCTGTGGCAGTAATCGGGCCGACACCTAAAATACCATGTAGTCGTTGGCACACCCCGTTGGTTTTATTTTCCTGTAAAATCAATTTTTCGCAGTCAGTTATCTTATTTTCTATTTCTGTAAACTCATCTGCTAACTCACCAAATAATGTACGACTAACGACGGTTAATTGATTTTCTCCGTCACCGAGTATGATTGGCATGGTTTCTTTAAATGCTTTTTTGCCTTTGTTCATGGCAATACCATATTCAGCTAGCATGCCCCGTGTTTGATTCGTTAATGCGGTGCGTTGTTTGATTAAGCGTTGTCTTATTCTATGCAGTATTTGTACATCTTGTTGCTCTATAGACTTGATGGGCACAAAGCGCATATCGGGACGTTGAGCGGCTTCAGCAATAGCTTGGGCATCGTTATAGTCATTTTTATTCCCTTTACGATAAGGAGAAACAAACTGTGGCGCGATCAATACCGTTTTATGACCTAATTTATTAAATTCTCTAGCCCAATGATTGGCACTGCCACATGCTTCAATAGCAATGGTACAAGGCCCTAATTTGGCGATAGTGGAGAGTAAAAGGTGACGTTTAATCACTTTTTTAAGCACTAACCGACCTGCTTTATTAACCGCGTATAAATGGAAAACTGATTTTGCTATGTCAATGCCAATTGTAGTAATGTTCATGTTGGACTCATCCTCTTTATTGATGTGATTTTAACAACCCCATCATGGCTCATTACGAAGCCGTTAGAAAGCGGGTGGGTCCATACCATTATTCCGGCGGTTTTTTGGCCGGAATCCACTTTTATTGTTTTTACATCAATAATTTATCAATAGATTATTAAAAGTTTTCTTAACTGA
>NZ_JAHKQO010000034.1:9613-113301 GCF_018861065.1 Paraglaciecola arctica | reverse complement strand
GCCATGATCATGGCTAATATTGGTGATGGCTGTATTGTGGGTGCAGGTTCAGTGGTAATCAATGATATGCCGGCCCATTCCATTATTGCCGGTAATCCCGCAAAAGTGATCAAAAGTAGGTTGGACTAACTTATGAGTCATCACCAAAATAAAATTATTGGCCTAATACTTTTTTATTGTTTGGCTTCAGGTTTAGTTGCAGCGGCGCCTACTTTGCAAATTATTAACGCTAATAATGAAGCGCAGCTTTACAAGGCAGTTCACCAAGCTAACCAATCAAAGGGAGCTACACGTATTGTGCTGGCAAACGGCCATTATAATATCAAGCAAAGGTTAAGTTTTTCGGGGTCACATATCAACTTAACATCCCTATCGGGTGATCCGAGTCTAGTTGTATTGTCAGGCCAAGGTATGAAAAAAAGCCCCTCTGCAGAAATACTCATTGATGTCAGTGGCTCACACATCAGTTTGTCTGGTTTCACTTTACAACAATCTGCTAATCATTTAATTCAAGTGCGGGCCGAAAAAAACGCCGATAACTTTAGTCTGAGTAATTGTGTTTTGCGTGATTCCTACGAACAACTTTTGAAAGTGTCCTCTTCGCCTTCTAGCAAAACATTTGCAGACTATGGCAATATAAAAAACTGTGTATTTGAATATACCGCTGGCGTGGGGCCGCAGTATTATATTGGCGGTATTGATGCTCATAGTTCGAGAAATTGGACAATAGTGGGAAATACTTTTAAAAATATCGCCAGCCCTTCCCAGCATGTAGCGGAACACGCCATTCATTTTTGGCGAAAGAGCGCCAATATTACTGTACTCAACAACACTATTGAGAACTGTGACCGAGGCATAGGGTTTGGCTTAGGTGATGATATAAAAAATCAGACCGTTGGCGGTTTAATCGCTAATAACAGTATTTTCAATACCAATACGTCACATCAATTTAGCGACGTAGGCATCATATTAGAAGCCAGTCCCAATATTGATATTATTAACAACAAAATCATTATCGATGGGACCTACCCTAATGCCATAGAGTACCGTTTTGCGGCCACTAAAAATGTGGCAATTAAAGATAATGTAACCAATAAATCCATTGTTTCCAGAGACGGTGGTCAAGCGGAATTGTCAGGTAATCAACAAGCAAACGTATTCAGTAAGGTAAAACAAAACCTCGAATATCTTATTGAGCGCCTTTAACTTGGCGGTAGTCAGCTAATAACTTGCTAACAGTTGTGCCCATTATCCGTGGTACCAAAATAATCAGCATAGTGGCGTAAGCACCACAAAATAATACTCCTGATAATAAAAACAGCGTAATTTTCCCTAGTTCAACTTGTGTAGTTAACCAATCTATTAGGGTGATAGCTATAGCTGACAGTGCAACTGCTAAAATCAAAGCGCCAGCGATTTGCATCCACTTTAGTGGCACAATCATATGTAAACCAATGCCAATCACTAAGGTTGAAATCACGCCAATAGAGACCCGTAACCATAACAAATTAGTAAGATCATCATACATCTGCAAATAAGCCAATAAAGTAACCACTATCACCAGCAAACTGGCTGTATCAAACATAAAGATAGCTTTGACTTTACCCACAGCTGTTAACGCACTTTCGATGACCAGCAAAAAGCAGTAGTAAAAAAACAATAACGACATGACTCCAAGGATTTCACCTGCAATTACCCATTGAGAGCCAAGTAATACATCAACAATCAGCGCTGGGTAAAATGCCATATAAGTAGTGATGGGCACCACAATCAAAGACACGATACATAACACTTTACTAACGCGGCCACCGAGTTTGATTGGGTCTTGTTTATGGTCTTTAAAATCAGCTAAAAGGGGCTCTATGGCGGGTCCTAAAATGTTGTAACCAGGTAACATAGCCACATCTCTTGCCATGTGGTAGTTACCTAACTGGGTGGGACTAAAAAACTTAGCCACAAGCACTGTGTCTATCTGCGAGCGTAAATAACCTATAATACTTTTGCCTAACAGCCATTTAGAAAACAGCCATTGCTCACTGACTTTAAGTAAACTAAAAGCGGGCCGAAATGGCTGAATTTTATAGGCCCCTAAGGTAAAAACAACCGCCGCTACTAAATCAGCAATCACAAATGCCCAGTAACTCTGCCAAACCAGTGCGATGCAGATAACAGTGATAAAACTTGCGATTTTTTGCACCAATGACAGGTAAAACACACTTTTGTAATCAAGAGCTCTTTTTAATAACAACAAGCCTGGATTTTTAAGGGCATTAATAATCAGTGTGATTGACGCAATTTGAATCGCAAACCTGAGATGCGGCTGCTCAAAAAAATCAGCGATAAAGGGAGCCAGAGCCATCAAGACACAACACATCAACGACTTTAAAACTACGTCTAAGGTCCAAGCTGTATTCAAATCATCCGCTAACACTTCTGATTTTTGAACTATGTATTGCTCTGATCCCGTATGGGACAAAATATCAAATAGATGCAGCACAATGGCGATAATAGCGATCATCGCAAAATCGGTTGGGGTAAGTATTCGCGCAAGAATAAGGGTACTGACCAGCCCGATAAGGCGACTTAAAAACTTAGCACCACTAGAGAAAGCAGCGCTGGCTAATAATCCTTTCGCCGCAATCACTGGCTAAACAGCAAACTGGCCTTTTGCACATGTGCTTGCCAATCCAGTTCAGACTCAACATGTTTACGGCCAATCTTACCCATTTGCGCGCTGTGCTCTGGGTCGACTAAAAGCCTAGTGACCGTGCTGGAGATTAACTCCACATCGGTGCAGTCAATCACAAAACCACTTTCATTGATAACCATGGTTTCTCTGGTACCGCCAGAGTCACCAGCTATAACAGGTTTGCCGCAAGCCTGAGCTTCAACCAACACCATGCCAAATCCCTCAATATCATTACCAATAGTGCGGTTAGGTAAAATAAACACATCACATTGTTGATAACATTGGATCATTTGCGGATCGGTCACTTCAGTTAAAAATTGAACATGGTCATTAATGCCTAACTCTGCAGCTAAGGCCTTTAGACTTTCTAACCGGTCACCACGTCCAATAATGGCGTAGAGTACTTCAGGGAATTGTTGTTTTAACAAAGCAGTGGCGCGGATCATCATGTCCTGCCCCTTGCGTTCTTGTAACCTGCCTACGGTAATAATCACCTTACGACCTTGCCAGCCCATTTGTTGTTTAAAGTCTTTATCTTCTGTTATAGGCACAAACAAAGTCGCATCCACTCCCGGATGTAAAACGTCTATTTTGTCATCTTTGGCGTACTTCAAACGCTTTACAATATTAGCGCTATTCTGGCTGTTACAAATAAGTCGTTCAGCATGTTTACAAACCTGCTTAACCATAAGGTTATGTTCGCCACTTGTGGCCGCAGTTTCTACGTCTTCACCGTGCACATAACACAAATAAGGCGTGCCAGTTAGCAACTTGAGTAACCATGCAGTCACCCCCTCATGGATAACCCGACCACAATGAATATGGGTGATGTGTTGTTGTTTAATTATTTTTCTAATGCGCTTGATTAGTCGCCAGTAAAACTTAATGCCTTTAAAGCTCTTTAATCCCCATTCCGCTGATTTAAGCGGCATACGAGTAATATTTAATTGGTGGGTGTCATCGAACTCTGCAGCTCCCTGCACATCATCAGCCAAAATTAAGTATTCGTCTTTAGGTAATCGCGAATAAAGCTCCCAGAACCAGCGACCACTCCCTCCAGAGATAGGCGGGAAGTTTTCAGTTAGCACTAACACTTTTTTATTCATGGTTGACCTAGATTATTAACCTTTTCACTACGCGTATTTCAAACAATGGCGTTCCCGCTATAAGACGCTTTAAATGCGTGCTAACGAGAAATACCAATAATGTCATATTGTCCTAAAGGCACTTGTTCAAACAAACTAAATTTACGGTTCACTTGCTTATTTTGCAGAAGGGGGACAATCCAATCAAATTCTCGGTATTGCTCGGCAGTGGCAAATAAATCCTCTGGCGCGTGCTGCGTTCGGTTCAGCACTTCTGGATGTACTTCAATCAATACAATCACTCTATGGGCGCTTTCTATAAGCGCTTTGGCACCTTTTAATAGTTGGATTTCTTGGCCTTCTACATCTATTTTTAATGCCAAGGTCTCTTCTAACGAAACATCATCTGCAAGAATTTGTTTAGCCCGCCAATTATCTAGAGAAGTCACGATAGTATCGCCTTCTCCGCTATTAACAATATAACCTTCGTGGTCATTTAACCGCTCTGGATCAGCATGAAAAGTAGCGAAACCGTCAAAGTTAGATACGGCGGATTTAACACATTTTACTGGTTGCGCAAGATTATGTAGATTGGCACTCAGTATTTCGAAAGATTTAGGATTAGGTTCAAATGCCACGATATTCTTGAGTTGCTTGCAGTGCACTGCCACTAACGAGGACACTGTCCCAATATCCGCACCTAAATCAAACAAAGTAAAAGGTGTGTCTAGTTGGTTTAACACCTCACAAAAAGGCAAAAACTCCTTTAAGTAATAGTTTTCTGGACCTTTTTCTAACCAAAAACACCATTCCCCCACTGGAACACTAAAAGGCCTACAGTCAATAGTATGAGTAATCACTTTATTGCCATAACGCTTAGACATCCACAGGTAAAACCGGTGTTTGCCACGCCACTCTACCTTTTGTAAAAACACCAATATCGCGTTGATCCAGGAGGGAAAATATTTACTTAACAGCATGAATTCAATCTAACTATTCAAACATAAAATATTGATTCAACTCTGAAAAGTTATCTCGAGTTAACGCAGCAAATGTCACTTTGTCTTGTGATTCGGTTGTATTTCTTGTTACCTGTGAGATTGCCACCAAACCACTGCCCACGTATCTACCGATAAGAATTCTGTATATCTCGTACAACTTAGCCATCCTATTATTGGTAAACATTTTACCATCGACCACATACCAATAACTCAATAAACGTTTACCTCGAGGATTAACGATAGTTGACACCTCCATACTTTGGCCATCATCTATTGAATACGCACTTTTAGACTCAAGGGTCCAAGCTTTTTCAGGATAGAGTCTATTCAGCGAGCTGATGAGCTCACCCTGCCCTTTGGGGTACCACACCATGTAAATATCTACGGGCACATTATGCAACTGTCTGACGAATTGAAACTCTTGGTAAGGTTGGTTGAATTCTGGTGTCCAAGCATTGCTATTTTGGGCATTGGATGCCTCTTGTTCCGCTTCTAATGAGGCACTTAAGTTATGCTCGGTGGCAGGTAAAGTTAATTGCGAATTAATTGAATTAAACCAAACGAAAAATATTAACATGAGCGCCATCATACTGACGGATGACTGATAGCACGTTTTTACATTAAAGACTGTCGTTGGCCTAGGTTGACCTTCACTGATGTTAGCGGCCAATTGTTTGTCTCTTACGAGTTCGCCTATACCCAATAAACACACAATAACAAGTGAGAAAAATATCCAACCATATACCAAATGGTCGGCACCAACTGCATGTTCCATATCAGTAAGATAACCGGTTAATATAATACCAAACACCCTTATAGCATTGGCGATAATAGGAAAAAGTATAGATATAAGCATAAACACAATGCGACGTTTCGCTGATTGCATATTAAGGTAAGCGTATAGCGAACCAATCACTATAGAGGCAATAAAAAAGCTGATACCAGAACAGGCCTCAGCCACTAAAAACTGTCCTTGTGGAATTTCAATATAGAGACCACTTCTATAAACAGGAATGCCGCTCCACCCTAGCATTACCATAGCTAAGTCCGCTGTGACCTCTTGCAACGCTGGAATAAGCTCTTCACCAATAGGGATACAAAATAAAATAAATACCAAGGGAAACAGAATTTTGTATGCCAGCTTATTACCAATAAATGCCCAAATGCTTAAGGGTAAAAAGGTAAAAGTGGCCACATGCATAAAGAGTTGTACATCACCGGCCAGTCCAATGGCGTAGAGTAGTAAACTGCCAGTACATAAGACCAACACAAAATAATTGGGCTTTAAAGCAGTAATGTCCAACTCAGTTCGTTTTAAATAAATCAGATATAAAACGCCAGGAAGCACAAACAAACAATGATTAAAAATATCTGAAATAATCCAGATATCGACAGCAGTGGTCACTCCTTGCCAAAATACCACTACCCACGTTGCCACTATCAGTAATAAGCACCCTATCACTGGCTTTACATCGAAAATGGTAGTTTTGTTTGAGCTATCTATTGTGTAGTCCTTCACTATAACGCCTTTTATTTTGAGGGAATGTTATATACGTCTTTCATTGTGCCCCAAGAAAAGTCTGTTAGCAGACGCTCAAGTTTGCCGTAAGTTTTTTCTAAGTTCACATAATGTCTAAATTTTGACTTCATAGGGGCATGACTCAGTCGCGGCTGTTGGTGATCAATTTCCCATGGGTGGAAATAAAACGAATAAGGTTGCTGTTCTTTTTCAAGATAACGAGATAACAAAAATTTATTCAAAAAATAAGGGTAAAGTCTAAAATAGCCACCACCACCAATTGGGGTTTGTTTACCCAACAACTTTAAAGTGGGAATAGGGATTTCGATAATGCCTTCTTTACGTTTGTAGGCAAACCTAGGCCAATCAGGGGTACCATACAGGTCGTGTTTAACAGGGTAAGTACTGGAGCTATAGCCAAAGTCTAGTTCAGCTAATACTTCAAATGCCCATTCGTTATCGTAACCTATTGAAAAACTAGGTGCGCGATAACCTGTAATGCGCTCTCCTAATAGGTTTTCGAGATGATCTTTAGACCGTTTTACATCATCAAAAAATACTTCTCGGCTCTGCTCAGTTGCTCTGCGATGAGCATAACCATGACTGGCAACTTCGTGTCCTTGGCGGTGAATCTCAGAAATTAATTCAGGATAACGTTCTGCCACCCAGCCCAACACAAAAAACGTAGACTTTACATTATGTTTGGCGAATAAATCCAACAACCTTCGGGTATTGGCATCCACTCGAGGTTGGTATTCATGCCACTGGGATGGGTCTATGATTGAATCAAAGGCTGAGACGTGAAAAAAATCTTCCACGTCTACCGTCATGGCGTTTAATACCGGATTAGGCAACGTCTATCTCCCTTTGCCGAAGAGTACGACTTCGACGGTTCTTATTAAGATAAGAATATCTAGCATCAAACTTTGATGTTTCACATAATACAAGTCGAATTTGAGTTTCTCCATAGAGTCTTCGACACTGGCGCCATAGGGATAATTAAGCTGCGCCCAACCTGCCAAACCAGGTTTAACATTATGCCTTTGGTTGTAATAAGGGATTTCTCTTATCAATTGTTCAACAAATTGTGGCCGCTCAGGTCGAGGGCCGATAAAAGACATTTCTCCTCTAAAAACATTCAATAATTGCGGTAATTCATCAATTCTAAACTTGCGAATAAAATGCCCGACCTTGGTCACTCGGGAGTCATTTTCGGTCGCCCATTTAGCTCCGTCTTTTTCAGCATCAAGGCGCATACTTCGAAATTTAATGATATTAAACAGTCGCCCATTTAACCCAACTCTTTCTTGTTTATAAAAAACCGAGGCATTCTTTACATCTTCAAAATATATAATAATCGCGGTTATTAACATGAATGGCCACGCTAGCAGCAGTACTATTGTTGCCATTAAACAGTTCATCGAGTAATCAAGGGCATCTCGCAAATAGTTTTGTGAGTTAAATCCGTTCGAATAAATCACCCAGCTCGGGTACATTAGATTAACCACAATCTGACCGGTTTCTCGCTCCATAAAGTCAAGTAAGTCGGTTACCCCTACCCCTCTAAGTCGGCAGTCGAACAGAATTTCTACGGGTAAAGTGCCTCGCCTTTGATCACAGGCAATGACCACTTCATCGATATCGTTGTCGGCAATAAAATTTCTAAAGTTTTCATCAATTTTTACGTGTATGAGTTTCTCATTCTGAATGCCTTCTTCTCTATTATCACCTGGGATTGGGATAAAACCGAGCAACTCAAAACCAAACCTGTCGACTTCTCTGCGCATTCGTTTTTCGATGATAGAAGCTCTTTCACCCGCTCCAATCACTATTATTTTCGATTGTCCTAACCCTAGAATTCCCAAACGATTAATAAAGTAACGAAACACCACTAAAGCGATAATAGTCAGACCAGCATACGTGGGCAGGTAATATTGACTAATCTCAATATTGGTAAGGATAGTATTAGTGATAACTTCGATTACAAAATAACTGATCGCTACGCTGACAAAAATTCTTCTAATAACACCTCTAAAAGTTTCCCGTAGTTTACTTTCATACAATCCTACAGAAAGTGCCGCAAGCACCACTAAAATCGTAAAGAGTGCAACTTGAGAGACAAAGTCACTCATCGAAATATCAAAAAAAGAAGTTCCAAAGAAATATTTAACTAAAACAGATGATAAGTAACCCACATAACCAATAATGATGGCTTCGAGCAACATCATTATATTTGAGCGACGAACCTCTTTGCGATTACCAAAGCTCATTTATAAACACCCTATGCAACAGATTTAATAAGAATCCACATGATTTACCATATCTATAATCCATTTTTTTCAATTTAATCATCATATTATAGTTGTCTAGCCTGCCCAAAACTTGCTACATTGCGCCCATGGGTGCAAATATTAATGGATGGTAATTTACATGAAGACTAGCAAAATAGCATGGTCAAATTTGATATTTTTTTTAATGTTGACCACTGTAGGTTGTTCCAGTAACAGCGGAAAGTTACCCAGTGCAACAAACTATAATTCTATCACAACGTCGGTAGATGATTACCAGTACATAATTGGTCCTGGAGATAATCTAAGTATATTTGTTTGGCGTAACCCTGATATTTCTGGATCCTTTATTGTACGTCCAGATGGCAAAGTCACGACTTCACTAGTCGAAGATATCGAAGTATCAGGCAAAACTCCCACTGCACTAGCTAGACAACTTGAAGAACAATTGGGAAAATATATCAACAACCCAAGAGTAACAGTGAGTGTAAGAAACTTTTCTGGCCCGTTAAGTGAGCAAGTGCGCGTGATTGGAGAAGCCTCTAATCCCAGAGCGGTTAATTATACTGAAAGAATGACATTGTTAGATCTAATGATAGCAGTCGGAGGATTAACTGAGTATGCCTCTGGAAACGACGCTAAATTAGTGAGAATGGTTTCAGGCGTACAAAAAACATTTGAGATACGCATCGATGATTTAATCAAAAACGGCGAAATAGAAGAAAATATTGATATGCTACCAGGTGATATCATTATTATTCCAGAAGCATGGTTTTAGTCGTTAAGAAATAAAATGGATATTTAGATGCAAGATCTTCAAAAAACCCTTGATTTAATTATTGGGTATATCAAGGGTGTATGGGTAAAAAAGCGCTATATCATGATATGCAGTTGGCTTATTTGTCCGATTGGATTTTTTTATGTCGCTTCTCAACCCGACGTTTACCAATCTTCAGCAAGAGTCTATGTTGATACACGTTCTGTATTAGCCCCTATGTTAAGAGGTCTTGCGCTACAATCTAACCCTCAGGAAGAAGTATCCATGATGGTTAGAACACTATTGACGAGACCCAATTTAGAAATAATTGCTCGCAACTCTGACCTCGACATCACCACCACCAACGAAGATCAATATGAAAACCTGATCACCTCATTATCCAGAAGTATACGTTTGCGAAGAGCTGGACGAGAAAATTTATATACCATTTCTTACACCCACAGAAACCCTGAAATGGCAAGAACCGTGGTTCAGGAAACCCTTGATTTATTTGTCGAAGGAACCAAAGGCAATAATAGAAAAGAATCAGACTCAGCGAATCAATTTATTGATGAACAAATAGATGAGTATGAAACTAGGTTATTAAACGCGGAACAAAGATTAGTTAATTACAAAAGAAAATATAATACCTTATTGCCGAACCAAGGCAGTTTTTACGCAAACTACAATACCTTGAGCGCGCAACTCGAACAAACACGACTCACCATAAAAGAAACCGAACAACAAATTGCCTCTCTTTCAAAACAAGTCAGTGCCAGCCAAACGAAAACGGCGGATTCTGCAGTTCGTAACTTTGAAGGCCCTTCTTCCTTTACAACTCGTTACGATAATCGCATCAAAAATTTAGAGCAGACCTTAGATCAGTTGATGCTTAAATACACCGAATTGCACCCAGATGTAATAGAAACCAGTAATTTACTTGATTCATTAAACGAAGCGAGAAAACAAGAAATTGAAGAGTTTTTAGCCGCTGATAGCGGTACTGCAACCCCAGAAAAGGTTGGTTCAATCGCAAACGAACTCACTTTAGAAATAAGCAGACTACAAGGGCAATTAGCCTCTCTGCGGGTGAGAGAGTCAAATTATGCGACAAAAGTCGACGACCTAAAACAGAAGATTGATTTTGTCCCCCAAGCGGAAGCAGAGCGCACCGCATTAGACAGGGATTATAATATCACCAAAAGAAAATACGAAGGACTACTCAATAGGAGAGAATCATCAGAACTAGCGAGGAAAGCCGATGTTTCGACTGAAAGTGTTCAGTTTAGGATCCTAGATGCCCCTAGAACACCGAAAAATGCCGCCTTTCCTAACAGACCATTGAATTATACTGCTGTATTAGCCGTTGGCTTTGCGGCGGGTTTGGGTTTAGCGTTTTTAATAAGCCAATTAAACCCTGTATTAATTAAAGCGAATCAACTGACGGCATTGACTTCGTATCCAGTATTAGGCGCGGTAAGTCATTTAAACAAAAAACACATTTTAAAAGTCAAGCGTACAAGGTTACTGGTATTTCTACTTTCCTCCAGTATCATCGTTGGGATGTATGCAGTACTCATGGCTGCGGAAATGATGCAGATTAATATTTATGCGAGGTTATTCTCTTGAACTCGATAGAAAAAGCACTGCAAAAACAGCAGAAAGAAGCAGAAGCGCAAAATAAAAACCAAGGGGTTCAACCACCCATTGCCAATGAGCCGGTGCAAGCAGAGAGTTCAATTGAGAAAGCACAAGCTCAAACAATTCCCGAGCAAACAGCGCAAGAGCAAGTAACAAGTCAAAAAGTAACGCGAGCTAAAACTCCAGTCAGTGACGGCATTGTATCCAATACACAAATTGAAATTGACCTAGATATGTTGGCCAAAAAAGGGTTTGTGTCCACTGATTCAAACCGACAAGTAATCAACGAAGAGTACCGAGTTATCAAACGTAAGTTATTAGATAATGCCTTTGGTCCTTTGTCTAAGTCGTTGAATAACAGTAATGTTATTATGGTCACCAGTTCGCGTCAGGGAGAAGGTAAAACCTTTACAGCCATCAATTTAGCCTTAAGTATCGCCTTAGAACAAGATAAAACTGTGCTGCTTGTGGATGCGGACGTATTACGCCCCAATGTCATGCGCACTTTAGAGCTAAAAAACGAACAAGGCCTGATGGAATATCTGCTCGGTGACAAAGAGAACATTTCCGAAGTCATGTGCAGAACCAATTTAGACAATTTACGAATTATTTCTGCCGGTAAATCTCATCACCTTTCTGCTGAACTTTTAGCCAGCGAAAGAATGTTTGACGCGGTGGAAGAATTTGCCAACCGTTACCCCGACCGAATTGTGATTGTCGATACCCCTCCACTTTTAGGTATTAACGAAACCGCAATTTTGGCTAACCTCGCCGGACAGGCCTTAGTGGTGACCGAGGAGTTTAAAACTAAATTGTTTGATGTTGAAAACGCGGTTAAACATCTAAATCCAGAAATGGCCATAGGTTTCGTTGTCAACAAAACCGAACAAGTGAACCTGGAAGGTGGTGGTTATGGTTATTACTATGGAGGAGCCAATTAGTGTTATTGCGGCCTGTAGTTAAGCATCATCAATCGGCCCCAAAAAAACCACTAATCACGTATATCTCCGCGCTATTGGTGAGTATACCTTTCAGTGTTTTTTGCCAAGAGGTTGATATCAAGGCAACAATAAACACAACTGGTTATATTTACGAAACTCAAATAGGCGACAATGAGTCCACACAAAGTGATTCAATTCTCATCAAACCTTCTATTGTAGGTAGTTATTCGAGTCGGCGATTTTCCGCTGCGATTACCGCCAATCATTCTATAGTGAGGAATAATAGTGAAAATATCGTTGTTGATGACACCAATGTAGATGAAGACTCTGACCCTGTTATTGAAACTGAAAGTGATTCACAAAATTACACAGACTTACGATACACCAGTACTTTAGAGCTCATTGAAAATGCATTGTCGCTAACCTTAAATGGTGCCCAAAGTTATCGAAACGTCCAACAACAGCAAAACTATTTTAGCGATCAAATTTTAGCACCAGAAGGGTTAACCAAAACCTCAAATAATAGTGCACAACTCGACTTTTCTATTCCCAATCCAATACTTTTAGGGTTCAACTTACAAAGCACCTATTCACAAACCAAAACAGATCAATCCCAAGAAAGTACCTCAGGTTTAGACAACGACAACTTGGGTGTTACCGCTAGGTTGTATCAAGGTAGAAATATAAGAAGTATGAGTTTTGATATTTCGGCACAGTACAATGATACGGGTCGCACCAATTCTCAAAATTTCAAATCTACAATAGTACAAGGCGAAATTGGTTTTCCTATCATTAACAAGCTTGATTTTATTCTTACAGGTAATTTATCGGAATACGATACGGGTGCGACCGAGTTCGCGAGTCGCGGCAACCTAGACACCTCGAGCGTTGGAGCCGGTTTAAAGTGGAGTCCTAGCAACGAACGCAACATTACTTTAACTTATAACCAACTTGAGGAAGGTGACAACCAACTCGAAACTGGTAATGAAGAAGATAATGACGACAATCAATCTGACGAAACAGATAAACGTACTAATTTTGTAGGGCTTAATATTGATTGGGCATTTACTTCTAGAACAGCACTTAATTTTGATTACAGTAAACGTTTTTATGGTAACGCCTACAACTTTAACTTTTCCCACAACCTTAAATCACTCAGGACCTCGGTTTCCTATTCCGAGAGTGTAACCAGTTATTCGCGTCTTGGCGCGTCTACCACATCAATAACGGGCATTTTTGTGTGCCAATTTGGGTCTACCGATCTCGCAGACTGTTTTCAGCCGGATAGCCTAGATTACCAATTACAAGCCGGTGAAGAGTTTAGAGCCACTACCGAAATAGATACCGACATCACTGAAGAAGTATTGTTTCGTAAATCAGGCGCGGCCACAATTGGTTATGACAAACGCAAAGTTAAACTCTCTATCAACGCTAATTATAGTCAAACTGAATATTTAGAGTCTGATCGAATAAACACTAACCGCAGTCTTAGCTTTAACTTGAATTATTCATTAGGCCGAAAATCCGATCTTAGCTTTGCCTCAACGTTAACCGAAAATCAACGTAGTGAACTCGAGGACGCTGATACCATAGTGACTAACAGTTTGAATTTTACTAGAAACATGTCTAGATATTTAAAATTAGACCTAGGTCTTAGGCTATTAGATAGGGAATCAGTTGACCCGGACCGCAATGGCAGTGATAAACGCCTAACTCTAGGACTCAATTATACGTTCTGATGGCTGCTGACTCAGCTCCCAAAACACCACCACAGTTCTTTCGCAGCGGTTTTTCAGCAGCCACTCATAATATTCTTTAACCACCGACGTAAAAATTAACATCTTTGTAACAGTGCTATACTCTTTTTGCGGTTAATTTTTAACCGACAATCTATTGATTAACGCGTCAGGAGAAGATAGCTATGCAAAGACATTATTATGTTAGTGACGATTTAAACGACCTCAAAGCAGTAGAAAAAGAGCTTGAACAAAGTGGAATCAGTTCACCGCAACTCCATGTACTGAGCGAGAATGATGCAGAAGTAGAAAAGCACCATTTACATGCCATCGAAGCCGTCCTCAAGCAAGATGTAGTTCATTCTACTCAACTTGGAGCGGTGGTTGGTGTGATTGGCGCGGTATTTATTCTTGGCATAACTTACTTGATGCAATGGCACACCACTGCGGCAGGATGGTTACCCTCTGGATTTTTAGCCATAGTAGTTTTAGGTTTTTGTACTTGGGAAGGAGGTTTAGTAGGGATCCAAATACCCAATTATCAATTCAAACGTTTTCAAGCTTTACTAAAACAAGGTAAACACGTATTTTTTGTAGATGTAGATCCTAATCAATATGATATTTTAACTGAAGTAGCAGAGCGTCATCATTCACTAGTCCATGCGGGCACAGGTGATGCCACTCCGGCTTGGGTCGTTAAAGGTCAAGACAAGTTTAATCAGGCGATGAAAGCACTCCCCTAACCTTCGGTCCACTTTAGGCAATTATCAAAAAGCCATTGGTATTAACTTTGGCTTTTTTCATTTTCAGCGTTATCAAATTGTTGCAGGATAGATAACTAGAGGTGTTTGATACATTTTTTGCTGTCTTAATCCTGCACGTTTCTCTCGTAGCAGGAGCAGTAACGATTGCCACCCCATAGGACAATCCTTCTCTAATCTAGCCAAATACTTTTGTTGATTATCAGGGTAATGTTGGGAAATTAACTGCCGGCTTAACCAAACATATTCGGGTAACAGTAAATGAGAGTAAGCCGCGCTAGTCGCTATCCTTAAACCAGCCAAATCATAATCGCCAAAATAAATAGCGGGCTTATGCTTCTGAGTAGTTAACCAATTCCTGACTAAAGTTTTACACGCCTTGGAGTGATGCTGGTCACCACGGTAAACCACCAATGTTTTAGGTAATTTCACGTAGCGTTTAAATTCGAACCAATCGTTAAAACTATCACGGTTTTCAACTACAACTAGGCAGTCAAAAGCTGCTAACTTCAATTGACGCACGTCCAGTTCGATATTAATTTGTCGACTCGAATAAAAGTTTTGCTGCACTAACCCAAGCATGGCAAAGTCTGTGATTGCAGCGAGTACTAAGTGCTGAGTGGGTTTAAGTTGCCCTTGTTTTTCGTTTGGATTTCTTTGCGCCGCGCTTCTATGAGTATCTTGGCTAAAATCATCAAATATACTGGCGTATTTTTCATCTAATAAGGTTTGATTGATTTGCGCGATATAATCTATATCAAACCTATAATGCTTATCTAATTTGAGCCATTTCCCAGGCTGAAACTCCAAATTATCACACCAATCTAAAATTTCATGCAAAACACAACTCGCATTCGCCACCGCTTTTTCATCAAACAAAAGTTTATGATGCTGCGCCGCTAACAAACGTTTTGCTTTTAAACTGAGATCATCCGCCATAACTGACGTTAGCCTGCGGCCTGAAAGTCACCAAAAAACCGCATCCCAACTGTTACATCTTGAATAATATAAAGCTGATTAAAACGGCTTTTAGGGGCACTGTCTTTTTCCAGCATAAAACTTTGTTTATTTTGTTCCGGTAAACCTTGATACTCCGCCACAATTTGGAATAACCACATTTCTGGCTCCCAAGATAGTTCCTTTTCAGCTAAATAGTCGACACCGCTAAGTGCCTCCGGACTTTCTATTACATGAATAAAAAAGTCTTCTACATCTTTAGCGAGTTGTTTTTGCTCGGTGGCGACTAAGCTTTGCAGCGCCATAGAAAAACCTTGGTCTTGTCTTTCAGAATTGGAGCCTTGTTCTAACTCTCGTGGTACTGCCCTCGCCAACTCTGCAAGTGCATAACTATCTTGAGCTCTATCTAAAGCAATAAAGGCCTGAGCACTGATCCCCTGTGCCTGATTAACCACTGCCGGCACTTGGCTACGATTTGGGTAGTCACCCACTTGAAAGTTAGGATGTTGCCTTAAAAAAGCGCTCATACGATTAATGAGCAATGCTTTATCTTGTTGTTGACGGAAGCGCGACATCAATAATACTAAGCGTTTTTGCACTTCCAGCAATGAGCCAGAATGTTCAGAGATACGCGCCTGCAGTTGACTCACTAATAACTTACGCAGCGAACCATCACTACCCGCTAATTGAATCAGGTCGTCAAAATTGATAATGCCAAAACCATCAAGAATGCGTCTAAGTTGACGCTGGGCAAGTTCAATTTCTAAAATTTTGTCATCTAAACTACTGACAAAACCAAACTCAGTATTGAGTCTATGCCACAAGCTTTCGATGGCATCACCAAACTGCCCAGTCATGTCATTTACTCGCTCTGTCAGCAGTTGTAAATGATGTTCGCTGGCGGCGTAATCGCCTTTTTGCCTGGCTGCTTGTAGCGACTGGACCCGAGTATGAATTTGGTCAAGATGTTCACCCACATCCGAGTTAATTTGGCGCTTTCGCTCATCTTGAGTCAAGCTAGCAATCAACTCGTTCACTATAGGCCGCAATTGCAACCTTTGTTCATCTGGATAATCCAACACGCGGCTGTCCAGCAGTTTTTGAAGTGCTTGTTCCGAAAACGCAGATTCGTTAATTTGCCCATCTAAATACCCTTGCATTAAGGCATCAGCATGTTTACCTATCAGCTCTAAGCGCTCTTTACCTAAGGCAAACAGTGGATTACTTTGGGCGCCGCTTTTTTGATTAGGCGTTTGACTCAAAACATCACCTCTTGCTCTGGGATCTCTTCGTCGATGGGCAGGTTCTCTTCATCTTTAATAAACCGCACTAACTCAATAAGTTGTTCAACTTTGCCAGTGACTTGATAAAATAACCTGTCTTTGTGAGGTTGGTGCAAATATCCCAACTCTTTGATGCGTTTAAAAACTTGTTTGATCTGCATATCAGGTTTGTCACTAGTCGATTTAAACAACTTGTCGTTAGCCAAATGAGCCAAACGCTGAATCAGAGATTGGTTATCTACCACTTTAGATTCAAAGTCTTGCAGTTTAATTGTGTCCCCTAAACTCAGTGCTCCATCTCGACCAAGTGCTTCTTGCACCAGTTGCATCCATTCGAGCATGGGTAACAAAGACTGCACTGTGCTCGTAAATTGATGGCTTAGATGTTGCCGAGCATTTTGGGTTAAATCACAATAAGCTAAAAAATACACCGAACCATCATCATTTTTAGCGACTCTTCTATTTAAAGGTCGTAAAAAGTGATTTAAGTCGTCTACCAACTCTTCGTTTTGCAGCTTATGAAAACTATGTTCGTCGGTAATGGAACAAATATATTCGCCTTCCAATAAACGTTCTAATAATGGACCATTTTCTATCATGAGGTCACCTGTGATGATTCAGAGATTGGAGTTTTATTTTGCTGCAAACGCTCGGCAATGCGACTGAGTTTAGGCTCAATTTTTTCTAGGTGTTGTTTTTGTTTATCAATCAAGTATCGATGTTTAAATAACATCAATACGTCTGATTCTGGATTTGGGAAAGCCCCCAAAATGTGAATATGGTTAGTATCACAAGCCTTAAATAGTTTTTCGACGTTGTGGTAGGCCAAGGTGCCAATCTCATCAATAGGCCAATGTACATGGATATTGGCTTGATTGCGCAGCAAACGGGTGAAGGCCAACAAAAACTTACATAAAATCAGATAAGCCATACCGTGGCTCGATGATTCAAGTAATTGTCTGTCATTTTTAATTACTAAGTCAGAACCGCCTTCATTTAGATGAAGCTCTAAACGCAGCAATGATTCGATACTGTAATTAGCATCGTTGGGTAACACTTCAACAACATCAGCTAAATTATCTAAATAGGCCTCACTCGGTAAGAAATCATCTGAGGTGTTCCATTTATTGTATTGCTGCGCAAAACGTTTTAACGGGGCCCAGAAATTTAACTCGTCGACCGTAGAGATAATTTTTACTTCTGAACGGGCAATTCCGTCTAAGCTTAAATCATCTGAGACTTCATCAGTTAGACGTTTACTCTGTTGCGCGATTTTGCGGTTGATGTCACTAAATACAGTAAAGAACTTATTTAAATCGCCACCTATAGTTTCACCTTGTTCTACAATTTGGCGCTGACGTGATTCTAAAATACTCAATAAACGCTGCAAAATCGGCAAACGCTCACGGACATTGGCCTCTTCATCTAATACCGCAAATGCTTGCAACATAGTATCCAAGAAGTCTTTACCTGCGTCTTTGCCTAGCGCTGCTTCGAATTCGATTAAGGATTCTTTGAGTTTCTTCTCGCCGCGGCTTCTACTTTCCAAGGCTTCATTGCAACGATTTATTCTCTCAGCCTGATCCCCCAAGTTAACGTCTTGCTGATCTGTTGCCTTAAAAGAAAATACGATATGACCAAGCTGGCGTACCATAGGCTCAATTTCTGTCATTAAAGAACTACAGCTAGATAAACTTTTATCCACTTCCAGCAGCACTTTAGATAATTCGCTGCGTTGATTCTGGTATTGATTCCGCAGTGTATTCTGCTGTTGCTCTAACTGCTGCGTCAATGCCTTTAGCTCAGCCTCTTGTTCCAGCAATTCTGGTCGTTGTTTCGACCAGTCTGTGTGCATAAAGGTTTTGTACTCGTTTAGTTCGTCTCGCCTTGCGGTAACGACTTGAAGATGATTTTTCAATGACTCAATTTGATGCTTAAGCTCACGTAAGGTATTGGGATCAATGTCTTTATTAGCTAACTCTTGATTAAAGGCATCTTCGAGTTGTTTAATCTGCTCGCGGTTTTGCTGACGTTTGTAATCAACTTGTCGTTCCAACTCTTCGATTTGTTCATCTAAAATAGCCAGTTCGTCTTGCCAACCGGTCTTGAATTCTAATAGTTGCTCTTCAAAGTCTGATTTCAATACATCAATGGCACTTTGTTTCTGGGTTAAAATTTGTTGTTTTTCATCTAGGTATTGTTGCAAGGCGAGCTTAGCTTGTTGTTTACGCTCTTCTAATTCCGCTTTTAGTTCCTCAGCGAAACGTTGTTTCGCACTTTGAGCGTATGCCACCTCTTGTTCTGCTTGCTCAAAAGCGCGGTTCTTTTCAGCCACCACTTCTCGCTGCAATTCGGCTTCTCGATGACACTCGTCTAATTCAGCCTCAGCTTGTTTTTGTTGCTTTTCGGCCGCTGCTAAATGTTTTTTAGCTTGCTCTAAAGACACAGATAATGCGGTTTCATCTTGGGCATAATCAGGTGCGTCAATGGCCGCTAAATTTAATTTTACGCCTAAAAAGCTATGCGCTTGCTCTTCACTGAGATCCGCAATAATTTGTGGAGCTAAGTCTTTTTTATTCAGTAGAGGCTCATTGATTAGTTTGCCAATACTCTGTTCCCAGCCAGGTTTATGGTCACGTAAAAACTGTCTTAAGCTATCTTGCTCCGGTGAAAGTTGTTTATGTAATTGTTGTAAACGCTCTTTGGCTTGTCGTGCGGCTTGTCGCGCCTGATGTAAAACCTTATCAGCCTCGTCACGCTTATCTCTAAGATGTTGATAACGATTTTCACCCTCTTTTTTAGCGGCAGAACTTTGTTGCCATGCTCGCTGCGCGAGTTCAAGACGTTTGTCCGCCAACGCGCCGTTTTCTATTTCTTGCTCTGTCGCCGATGCTTGTTTGGCCTGATGTTCCTGACGCACGATGCTACGTTCTATTTCCAGCAATTGCTGATCGAACTCTTTAGCTTGTTGTTCCCTGCGCTGTTCAAACTGTCCTCGTAAATCCACTTCTTTTTCACTGTGAATATTACGTACCGTTTCTTTTTGGTGGCTAATCGTTTTAACTTGTGCCTGATTTTTACGAGACAAACGCTCTAAGGACTCAGACAACTTGAACTTTTGCTGCTCAAGCTGGCTTTGTAAGTCTTTGTGTTGCTCAATTAACAAATTATATTGTTCTAATTTTTGTTCGTATTCTTCACGCTTTAGCGGCAAAGACTCCATGTCTTTTTGCAACTGGTCTATATCTGAATCTTGATATTTTTCATATTGCTGTTGGATATGGTCTAATCGTGACGATTTAGCTTTAAGGTTTTCTGCCGTTTCACTAATACGGCTATTTAACACACCTTCAGCTTGTTCGAAGGCTTCTTTTTCTGTGCTTTGCTGGACTTTAATTTTACTACGTTGTTCTTGAGCATCGGCTTTTTGTGTGGCCAGTGATTGCAGATCTTTTTCCAAAATAGGTTTGAGCTGCAGTAGTTGGTTTTCAATACCATTGAGTTTTTCAGTTTGCCCTTGAATTTTTTGATATTCGTTTTGCATCGACTGCAAGCGCATAGTCTGGCGCATTTGTGTGATCCATTCACGGGCCTTAGTATTTTTAACCGTAGTGCTGGGTTGAACTAACCCATCCTCCTCAAAAATCGCCGCTAGCATAGTCCGCAAAGTGTCCATTTTGCCTTCTTTGGCATGCACTGCACTGACCAACTTTTCCATGTGTCTGATTCGATGTTGGCTAGCAACCAAGCTATACCGACTCGCTAGCTGCCTAAGTTTAGTACTTTCACGACCGGTACCACGGCCTACGCTGACGTCATTTTGAACAATGCTACGAAATTCACTTGTAGATTGAATCTTATGAGAAAAATCGATACTTAACTGCCTGAGCTGTTTGATCCATTGGTCCGGCGACATAGCTTGTACGTTACCGTCCTCTGTATCCACCAGTATTTGTTCTTGATGGTAAGGGGCTTCAACAAAGCGATATTGCACCCCATCGCTACCTTTTCGAGTCAATACTACTTGGCAATCTTGCCCGTCTTCACGTTGATATTCGTAAATCAGATAACTGTTTGCATGGGGCAAATAAAAATCATCAAACTTTTTACGGGTTTTAGGTACCACTTTACTGGGTAACTCACCATAAAAGACAGGGATCAAACGTTGCAACGTGGTTTTACCCGATGCGTTGGTACCACAGATATTACTGTGCCCAGATACGTCAAGTTCGACAAAACCAGGAAGGTGGCAATTAATTAAAATAATACGGTGTAACCCAGGCATAGATTTCCTTCAATCAAGGGTGTAATAACCGCCGAATTTTACCAAGAAGTAGCGCTATTTAACACCATAAACGCAGCTAATCGCCGCTTTTTCAATGCATAAGTACCACTACATTTTCAACGGTTTCGCTCAACTCCATCAAGATCTATACCTTAGTCCCGTTGTCTGACAAAATATCAATCTGATACATAGAGGAAACTTCACATTGAAAAAAATTTCCGGGTTCGCAGTTGTTCACTATTGGTTATTTGTATTGGGATTCAGCATAATTGCGCCCCTCATTTCAGCCAATGAAACTAAACCGATTCATAGGTCAGTTCAAAAAGCTGTCATAGCAACCACTATGGGGGAAATAGAGATTGAGCTGTATACTGGTGACGCGCCCATTTCCGCGACTAACTTTATACGTTATATCAACGCTGGAGCCTTTAATGAGGGTCGTTTTTATCGAGTAGTGCGTTTAGATAACGATAATGGTTCGCCCAAAATTGAAGTGATACAAGGTGGCGCCAATACTGAATTTAAGGACTTTACGGCGATTGAACTTGAAACCACTCAACACACCGGCATTCAACATTTGGATGGCGTGTTATCTATGGCACGAGGCGCACCAGACAGCGCAACCTCTGAGTTTTTCATATGCATTGGAGCTCAACCTTCTTTAGACTTTGGAGGTAAGCGCAATCCAGACGGTCAGGGCTTTGCGGCTTTTGGTCGAGTAACTAAAGGAATGTCAATCGTTAGAAAGATCCATCAAATTCGTGAAGCCTTAGCGGTGCAAGACAACTACGTAAAAGGCCAAATTTTGGCGCAACCTGTATCGATTGCAAATATTCAATTAAAAAACTGATCGCCTTAGTCACTTGGTGAGTATTTAATTACATATCACACTAACTTGTTGAGAGCGCCATGTTCAGTTTTTTAAAAGCCGACCCTGCCAAAAAACTACGTAAAACCTACGACCAAAAAGCCACAGATGCAATGTTGGCGCAACGTAAAGGCGACATTAAAACGTACTCGCTACTCACAGCCGAAGCAGAACAAATTTGGGAGGCAATACAGAAGCTTGAAGTAAATAAGAAATGACAGTCGAAATAGCCAAGGTAATTTAAGCACCGAGGTCAAATAGGTGTTGTTTAATAGCTTTTTTCAATCCAGCTTTCAAATATCAGGCAGGCCGAGACACTATCGATTTTTTGTTTATCGAGTTTTTTGTAACCACCAAGTTCAAACAATCGGGCCTTGGCATCGACGGTAGTTAAACGTTCATCACAAGTTTCTATCGCCACTTTATATTTGGCGTTGAGTCGATTAGCAAATTTTTTGGCTGAGAACGTCACTTGTTGACTAGTACCGTCCATATTAAGCGGCAAACCTACCACAGCTAATTGCGGCGACCATTCAGCAAATAGCCGCGCCACTTCATCCCAGTTAGGAATACCATCGACTGCCTTTAATGCATTTAAAGGAGCAGCGGTACCTGTTATTTCCTGACCGACTGCAACACCAATGCTTTTAGTGCCAAAATCGAAGGCTAAAACCGTTCTTTGCCCTTGTTTGCTCATTTTAGTACCAACATCATGCATGACCTACATCTGGCCCTAACTGCCACACATCTATACCTAAACGCTGCACCGCAGTTTCCCATTTTTTATGGATAGGCGTATCGAATAATATATCGTTATCCGCCTCGACCATTAACCATGAGTTAGTTTGTATTTCTTCTTCTAATTGCCCCGCAGTCCAGCCCGCGTAACCGAGCATAATTAACGATTTTTCAGGCGCTTCTTTATTGCCCAGAGAAGAAATGATGTCTTTAGAAGTAGTCACCATCAATTCGGAGGTCATAGTTAAACTTGAAGCCCAACCGGGTTGTGAACTGTGCAAGATAAACCCTCGGTCTTGGCTAACAGGGCCACCAGCTAAGATAATATCTTGTGCCTTTTCGTCAATGACTTCAGCTTTATCGTCAACTTGTTTAACCAACTCTTTTAATTTCATGCCAACAGGTTGATTAATTATCAGGCCCATTGCTCCGTGCTCATTGTGTTCACAAATATAGGTAACTGTACGAGCGAAATAGGGATCGTCCATGCTCGGTGATGCGATAAGTAAATAGTTTTGCAAACTTTGCATTATAGCAGTTAGGCTCCTTTACCCGCGGCCAGACGTTTTTCAATGGCATCGAATAACATTCCGGTAATATTCACGTCGTAAGCCGCTTCAATCTCACGAACACATGTTGGGCTAGTAACATTGATTTCAGTGACTCTATCTCCGATTACATCCAACCCAACAAATATCAGGCCTCTTTCTACCAACAAGGGAGCAATGGTTTCTGCTATTTTTAAATCTGATTCTGATAGAGGTTGTGGTCTGCCCGTCCCCCCAGCTGCCAAATTACCACGATTTTCACCTTTAGTGGGTAGTCGAGCTAGTGCGTAAGGCACCACTTGACCATCCACAATCAAGATACGTTTATCGCCGTCTTTTATCTCAGGTAGAAACTTTTGAAACATAGCATAACGAGTGCCTAACTCTGTGAGTGTCTCAATAATAACCCCTAGGTTATTGCCGTCTTCTTTGACTCTAAAAATAGAAGTACCACCCATTCCATCTAAGGGTTTACAAATGATGTCTTGGTGCGTTTGATGAAACTCTCTAATTAACTTTGAATCTCTTGTCACCAAAGTATCTGCGACCAAATCAGGAAACCAAGACGTAAACAGTTTCTCATTAAAATCTCGTAAACTTTGTGCGCGATTAACCACCAAAGTCCCGGCTTGTTCAGCCAGTTCAAACATATGAGTGGCATAAATAAACTCATTGTCTACAGGCGGATCTTTACGCATCAAAATAACATCTAACTCAGCTAAACTTTGCTGAACTTCAACACCTAAGCTAAACCATTTATCTGCATTGGATTCAACTGCCAACTCCGTCATACGCGCCATAGGACGACCGTTTTGCAAATACAAGTCGCCCATTTCGATATAAAACAATTGGTAACCTCGTTTCTGCGCATCGAGCAACATTGCAAAACTGGTATCTTTTTTGATGTTGATGTCCTGAATAGGATCCATCACTATGCCAAGTTTAATGGTCAAAATTGTTCCTTAGAGATGTTGTTCAAAGTTAATCGAACAATTAAATGATTGGTACATACAGATGAACCTGATCTTGAGGTCATTGTTGCATAATTCAAGCATCTATTTACTTCAAAGCAAGATAATTTGATTATTCACCTGAGCATTATGATTACTCAGGTGAATTGATGAGGCTAGATTCGCTTCGCTGCTTTTTTAGCTTGTTTTGCCAGTTCTTGATTTTCTGTCTTAGCCAATCGTTGATAAATTTCTTTCGCCTGTACCTTTTGAGCGTTAAGGGCGAACAAATTAGCTAAACGAAATTCTGCCCAATCCTTAGGTGACATGCCGTCTAAGTCTGGCGCTTCAAGAATATATAGCTGCAATGCCTTTATACCTTCCTCTAGGTTGCTTTCGCTTAATACCGCGGTTTTACCCAATTGATACATAGCATTATATTTTGCAGTGACACTTTCCTGTGTTTCGGCGGTTTTGCCAATAGCAAGACTTAACTCTTCAAATGCCGCTTCAAAATTTTCTTTTTGTTGATGCACTATGCCTGATAAAAAGAAAAAGTCGGGAATGTCTTGGTAGGTCAATTTTGCTTGTTTCAAAAGGTTGGCTGCAAGCGCATCGTTATCTTGGGATAATTCATAATTAATTTCGGCTTCTAAACCCATTTTGGGATCTAGTAGCTTAATTTGCTCTACTTGCGCTTTGGCAATTTTAAGGTCGCCGCCGGCGATACTCGGAGCACTGGTATGAAACTGCATTAAACCTTTACGGTATTTAATTGAATCTGGCTCTAGCTCAACCGCTTTAGCAAAACTATTCTGCGACTTTTCAGCATAGCTCAATGCTGAAAAAATCGAATTTGAAGCTTGGCGCCCCATAATAGCACCGCGAATGTAATGGGCTTCTGCATCATTAGCCTGGGCTTTTACCGCTTTTTCAATCCACTCTTCGGCGTCATCTAAATCACTGTTCATATATATTTTGGCGAGATATAGCATCGCTTTTGGGTTATCGGACTGTTTCTCAAACAATGTAGCAGCCTGTTGCGTTTTACCGGAGTCCAATACTGCAATAGCGTTATCAAGTGCTGAGGTAGAGCTGGCATAGGTAACAGATGAGAAACTTATATAACTTGCAAATATGACCTTAGTGGTGAAATTCATTGACATGGTTTTCCTTGATTTTAATTATGCTGACTAATAATTTCTTTTTTCAGACGTCTTGTTGAGTATTCGGTTCAAAACTATTTAGATGTTTACTAGTACCTCTCATCTTAACTGGTGTTGTTGCTCAATATTAGTGCCAAACGTCACCATCCTAAATATGACTAATGGGCTATAGCAACACGCGATAATAGGCTGCTAAGCTACACCAAATAATAAAAACTATCGGCATTCTAATGTTACAAAAAATGTTGTTGCAAAAACTGAAACCTATTTTTTCTTTAGATATGTTCAGTGCTGTGGGCACTTGGGCTGTCGTCAGTTTTAGTGCATGTTACTTTATGTTAGTGAGTGATAGGTTCGATTTAGGCAGTGTTTTAATAACCGCGTGCTTACATCTGACTTTTATTAGTTTATGGCTGCTGTCTACTGAAACATTTATCAATAATTTTTCTAGGACATTTAGAATTGCGTTACTGACCACCCAATATGCCTGCGTGATAGGTTTATACTTTTTGGTGCCATACAATTATTCGGCGATATTAATCACCATTTGGTGCACCTTATTGCCTACTGTTATATCAATGAGATTAGCGGTTTTGAGTGCGCCACTTTGGTCAGCACCACTATGGCTTATTTACCAATATTATTGGAATGAAGAATACGCCTTAATGTCAGCCGTATTGTTTTTTATGTTTAACATATTTGCTCTGATTATGGTCAATACTGCCAATAAAGAACGACAGGCCAAAGAACACGCTAACCAACTTAATCGCCAATTATTAGCGACCCAGAAATTGCTCAGCCAAGCCAACAAACAAGCTGAACGCGTGAGAATTGCGCGAAACATTCACGACTTATTGGGTCATCATCTCACGGCCTTAACGATCAATTTGCAGGTAGCCTCTAGAATTAGTCAAGGTGAAGCCAAAGAAAAAATCGAAACCTGTCATGGATTGGCCAAGTTACTACTGAGTGATGTGCGAGAAGCGGTGTCCGAGATAAGGGAAAAATCAAATATTGAACTGAAAGACGCATTACTGGCCTTATGCGACAATTTACCAGGATTAAAGATACAATTTGAATTCGACGATAACGTCAAGATTAATGAAGTCAATACCGCCGATACGATAATCAAATGTGTACAAGAATCGTTGACCAACACCGTAAAACACAGTACGGCGGATAGATTGCAATTGGATATTAAACAGCTAGAACAGGCTATTGCTGTGAACATCTGTGATAACGGTCAACCCATAAAACATCTTAAAGTAGGCAATGGATTACGAGGTATGGCAGAGCGCCTGGCGCTAATTGGTGGCGAGGTCAGTTTTGCCCATAACGTTAATGGGTTTTGTACTTCTATTACTGTTCCTCAGGAAGTCCAATGATCAAAGTAATGTTAGTGGACGACCAAACCTTGGTGAGGGAAGGCATCAAAAGTTTACTATCACTATCAGAAGAAATTGAAGTCGTTGCGGAAGCCAATGACGGCGATCAAGTGCTAAATGTTCTGCAACAAGTTGCTCATCAGTGTGTTGATGTCATTCTTATGGACATCAGTATGCCTGTTCAAACTGGCATTGACGCAATGCAAAACATGCAAGCAGCTAATATTCTTATTCCTGTGATCATGCTAACCACCTTTGATGATCAACAATTAGTATTGCAGGCTATTCAAGGCGGAGCAAAAGGCTACTTACTTAAAGATGTGTCCTTGGAAACCTTAGTTGCAGGCATAAAAACCGTGCATCAAGGCAACACCTTAATTCAGCCAGCCATTACCCAACGTATCGTTCAAGGTTTACAAAAGCGGCCAAAACAAAACGCTGAAATACAAGAAGCACCAGAGCTCAGCGAAAAAGAAAAAGAGGTGTTACGCCTAATGGCGTCAGGTTACAGTAATAAAGAAATCTCAAGTGCGATGTTTAAATCTGAAGGGACAGTTAAAAATCAAGTCTCTGCGATACTTGCCAAACTTGAGGTAAGAGATAGAACCCGCGCAGTGCTTAAAGCCATAGAGCTAGGCGTAATTTAAAAACTATCAATTCACATGATTCGATGCTTCGTTAGGATAGGTTGTCCTTTCTCAACTCTTCTAATTTAAACTTATATTTTCGGCTGACCTTAACACTGTCACCCGATGTGAGTTGCGCTAAGTATTCACCATTAGAATTGGGGGTGAGTTTTTGCAATTTGCTCAAATTAATCATTGCAGAACGATTCACCCTAGGAAAAAGATTAGGGTCGAGTTCTTGCTCAAATTGTTTAAGGGTTTTACGAATAATATGAGTGCCGTCCAAAGTATGTACACACATGTAATCACCTGCCGCTTCAATCCAAGAGATATCGTCAAGCTTCACCCTGAGCCACTCTGAACCACTCTTCATTGAAACGGTTCGCTGCAGCTCACTCATTGAGCCGCCCCCCGAAACCTCTAGATTTCGAATAAAGCCATCAATAGAGTTGCCAGTTTTACGGCTCAATAATTCGTCTAGTTTTTGATGTTGCAACACCACATCACTGTCAAAAAATGAGTTCACCAGTTTGCTCAAACAACTGGCCAATCGGTCATCCGAAAAGGGCTTAAGTAAATAATCAAAAGCCTGAAATTCAAAAGCACTAATTGCAAACTCCCTAAAAGCGGTGACAAATACAATTTTAGGCGCATGCGTAGTACTTTTGGACAACTGCTCTGCCAATTCAAGTCCGCTTAGTCCTGGCATTTCAATATCCACAAACGCAATATCAGGGTGAAATTCTTCAATAGCCAAGAGTGCATGTTGCGCTGACGGGCATTGTGCGACCACTTCAAACCTAGTATCACCATTTAACCTAAGCATGAGACCTTCTCTGGCCAAAGACTCATCATCAACAATAATGGCGGTCAATTGACGGCTCATGAATACTCCATTGGTATTGAAATTTGCACACGATACCCCCGAGTTTTACCACGAATAATCTCGAAACTATGTCTATTTGGATATAAAACATTGAGTCGGTCGATAATGTTTTGTACCCCTACTCCTTTGTGACCAGAAGCAGTTTGCTCTTTAACATCCGCAGCGGCATCCAAAAATGCATTATCTTGCGCTGGCCCATTATCTGCCACTTCTAAGTGTAAAGAATCATCCTTACATTTAGCGCTCACTTCAATTAACCCACCACTAGACATCTGCGCTATGGCATATTTGATTGAATTTTCAACTAAAGGCTGCAATAACAAACTCGGAACAAGTAAAGCCTCAGATTCTGGTTCAATTTCGAATTTTACTGTTAATCTATCGTCAAAACGTGTTTTTTCAATTTCCAAATACAGCATCAACGCTTTTAATTCTTCGTACAAACGGATCTTTTTTTCAGGATCGTTATCTAAGGAAAAGCGCAAAAAAGTAGACAACCTAATTAACATGCCGTTGGCTTTGTCCTTGCTACCTCGCAGTACTAAGGTGGACACTGCGTTTAAGGTGTTAAATAAAAAATGTGGATTAATTTGATAGCGCAGCATTTTAATTTGCGAGATATGCGATAGGCGAACCGCCTCAATATGCAGCTTTTTTTCGTTGATCAGGCGATAATGATAATTGATGCCGAAGTACAGCGTACTCCAAACAAATATCATAAAAAACGCGTAACTCGCCGACATAAACAACATATACCACCTAAAGTCTTCTGAGGGATTACCTGAAATTAACGCGAAAACATCAAAATCCTCATAGTAATACCACATAGCTAGATTTTTGACTGGTGTCCAAATACTTGAAACGATTAGACTACCGATCATAATAGCGGCAATTAGTTGCCCAGAAGGTAAGCCCCAACAATGCCGATAGATATACCTTAAGGGCCATGTAAGCAGTGCAGCAAAGACCCCTGATAACACCAATGGAAAAAACACTTCCAATCCTAGCTTATTAAAATCACGATAGAAAAACACGTTGTCTACCGTGAAAATAAAAACATAGGTCATCCAACCTAAACTGTGTAAAAGCCAAAATGAAGGTTTGTCTTTCTTGGCTATAAATGTTTCTGCTGTGCCATTCACTTATATGTTCAACTTAAAATACATGAATTAAGAATCAACCCCTAAAGCTTCGAAAAGTGAGGCCTTGTGGCCCTGCCCGATTTTGACTTCATCGCCATTGTTTAAATGTAATAACGAGAACCGCCCTAATTCACTACTCAATGAATTAATTTTGTCAACGTTTACCATCGCAGAGCGATGTACACGAATAAACTGCTGTGAGTCAAGCTGCGTCTCTAACTTGGAAAGGGTTTCTCTGTGCAGCAACATTCTATTTTCGCAGTGAAGTTCAACATAGTTAGCCGAACCTTTTATCCAAATAATGTCCTGCACATTCACAAATTCAACTGCACCCACTGATTTCACGGCCAGTATATTTTTACACGTCTTAACAGTGCTACTTTTTAACTTTTCAACTTTTTGTAACACCGCCGCTAATCGACTGTTTTCAAAAGGTTTAAGCAAGTAATCTGTCGCTTCAATATCAAACGCTTGTAACGCATAATCACTCGATGCCGTAGTAAACACCCAATGGCAGTCGAGACTTTTTGCGAGTTTGCCGGCTAACTCAATACCACTGCCACCAATAATATTAATATCCATAAAACATACGTCAGGTCGATGTTTTAGGAGTAGGCTTTCTGCTTCTTTGTATTCACCTGCTTGGCCATCTATTAGCCAATTACTCTGCTGCTCCACAAAGCTCGTTATTCTTTCTCTAGCCAGATTTTCATCATCGATTACTATGCAGTGAAACATATATATCTTTCCTGAATTTATGTGGGACAGAATATACATTCGGAGGGATAAACATAGAACATTTGTGAGACCAAATGCGGTTATTTGGGATTAATGACACCAAGCTATAACATCGTATTTTTAAGAACTTAGTTTAAGACAAGAAAAGGCTGCGCCAAACGGCAACAGCCTTTGCTTAATTCAGGAAGCAATACATGTTTTATTGAATCTGGTAAAAACATATATTCATCGGGTCACTACTCCGACAGTGTTAGTTTAGGTTTATCTGTTTGAATTAAAACCAAAATGTGATGAACCATCCAGATGATGGGATGAACGTCACCATATATCGATTAGGTAACATTTTGACATAATTGCAACAACTGCTACCGCTCAACCTCAAGCCAAATATAAGAATTATATGAAAACGATAATGAGATGTTAATTGAGCTATTTACTGTTATTGCTTCACAAATAAAAAACCAGTAGTTATTCACTACTGGTTTTATCTGACTAAAAGATCCTAATAAAAATTAGAATACAAATTTAGCACCTAGGTAGAAGCGACGAGGTTCAACCCAGTCTTTTGCTTCGCCGAAGGCAAATGAACCACTACCTGCAACAAACTGCTCTTCTTCAAGAACCGCTTGATCATCTAAGACGTTAAAGATGTCTAAGAAGAACTCAGCTGAGTAGTCTTCGCTGATGTCCAAGGTGTATTTAACACGCATATCTAATGTACCGTATGCTGGTGTTTTTTCACTGGCTACGTTACCAGGTGCAATCCACAATCCATCATAACCACCAAAGTCATAAGTTTCTGTTTCACGCAATGGTAAATAACGACCATAAACATTGGTTGCTTTGTTATACAAGATACCTGAGTTCCAGTTAAATACCGCACCAATTTCTAGGCCATTGTCGAAGAAATAAGTACCGAATACTCGAGCTGAATGTTCAATATTACCTGGTTGGTCGTCGTACATATTTGGCGCACGAGGATCTAAGTAATAGAAATCACCCTGTAAGTCGGCATTACCATCAGAGTTAGTGTTACCTTGAGCATCGTTATAAGTATATGACGCGCGCATGGTCCAGTTATCTGAACGTAGTTTACTAAAGGTGACTTCAACACCTTGATAATCACGTTTACCACCTTTTAAGGTACCAATAACGTAGTTAGAACCTGGGTTTTCATCATAACCAAAATACGCCAGTGGCAACGCTAGGCTAGTACCGTCTAATTGGCCACCTTCTGTATACACACCTAAATCGTAATCTTCCATGATATCTCTGGTTTTACGATTGGTATAAGTAACAGACAAATTGGTATTTTCAGATAGGTTTTTCGAATAACCGATCAAGAACTCATCAGTGTACGGAGTCTTAGTTGTAGGCGAAAAGAATGCATCTTGAGTCGCCACACCACCACGAGTACGGAAAGTATTCCAGTCGCCATTTACAAAGATTTGCTCTTCACGAACAGAACCGGTTAAGTTACCCGCAAATGACGTCATGTCGGTACGGATTGGATCGTAATAGCGACCTGCGAAAGCCCATACTTTTGAATCGCCGTCACCATTGATGTCGTAAACTGCACTTAAACGATGTGCAATATCCCAATCGAAAGTAAAGATTGTGGCGCCAGTAGAAGCGATGTGCTCCCATTTTTCTGCTCGCAAACCAATATTTAAGGTTAGGTCGTCAATAATGATTTTATCTTGGATGTAGAAGGTTTGTCCTTCAGTCTCAAGTTTAGACTCAGCTTGTTGAGTTTGAATTATACGATAGGCGTTAACATCACCAGTTGGGTTGCCAGCTGTGCTGTCAAAAACTATCCCAGGTACGTCTGCAGCATCGATACCCGTTTCATCTGCGATACGATTGATATCATCTTCAGAAAGATCTTTCACCCCTACCCAAGCAGAGTTTACGTCAGTGTATTCAGCAAAGGTTACACCTGCGTCCGAAGCTGCAATAGAGGTATATTGTGCACCGTCACCGGTATACACTTCGTTAGTGATGTTTTCGTTGGTTTCGGCAGAGTAACCCGCTTCAATCGTATGGAAACCAAAATCGGTGTCTAAGTAATACTCAATATTCACATAGGCACTTTCTTTGTTACGGTATCTAAGGGTATCTGAACCCAAACCACCCAGATCAGTATCAGATTGAGTAGTCGTTGCAGCGTCTGCAAGATAAGCCACATCGTTACGAGTTGATTTGTCTTTAGCTAAATCAGAAAGTTCTGATTCATGACTCATGAAACCAGCGTTAACTACCACGTCATCCCAAGTGTGTGAATAGTCAACTTTAAAGTTGTCACCACCTTGAGTACGCGCACGGTCACGGTTTGATAATACGTCGAAATCACTTCGACCTGAAATATCAGTAGGATCGTTGAAGAAAGTTAAGACTAAACGATCGTCATCTGTCGCTTGCCAAGTCAGTTTACCAAAACCTAGTTTACTTTCGTCTTTAACTGAACGCGAAATTTCGCCTGTTGCTGGATCGGTTACATCATCTTCACGATTTTTAACTTGGTAAGAAGCAAAAAACCATAGTTTGTCTTTGATTATTGGACCGCCTAGAGTGACAGCAGTATCAAAGGTTGAGAATCCAGCAGCGGCCTGAGACTCATTATCGTAATCGCCAACTAAACTATCGTTTTGCAAATAATAGTTAACAGAGCCATGAAACTCATTACCGCCTGACTTAGTTACTACTCGTGAGACTAAACCACCACCACCAGCATATTTAGCAGGAACGGCGCCAGTAATAACTTGTTGTTCTTGGATGATTTCTGAGTTGATGTTACCACCCCAAGTACCAGTAACATTATCAGTTACGTTTACACCATCGATGTAATAAACGTTATCGGTAGAAGCACCAACAGCACCACCTGCATCAGAATAGTTAACACCTGATTTAGAAGAAGGGTTACCACCAGAACTTGGTTTAACACCTGGAGTCAACTGTAAATAAGACTGATAAGAACGACCAGTAGGAAGTGACTCAGTCATATCAAGGGTAATATCTAACCCTGTTGTTGCTGAAGTTGTATCAATTGCAGCCATTGAGCGACCAGAAACAGTGATTGTTTCCATATCAGAAGAGCTGCCAATTGCATAACTAAGGTTTAGGCTTTTACCTGTTTGAACCCTAACATTGGTGGCTTCAAAAGACTGGATGTTGTCGCCGTTTATACTCACTGTATATTGGCTAGAAGCATCTAAGCCCCTAAGCGTTACATATCCGTCTGCATCTGTTACTGCGTCTTTACTTGCTAAAGAATCTGGAGCTTTAACCAATACTGTGGCGCCAGATACTGGGCTACCGTTGGCGTCAGTGACTCGAATTTTTAAACCACCGGTATCAAGTGCGAATGCGGCACCTGAAAAACCCAGTGCTGCTACCACAGCTAAGGCTGTTATATTTTTTCTAAATGTAATTTTTCCCATGAAAAACTCCCTGATATGTGTTTTTAATTATAAATGATCGATTTGCTACGGATGCAGCTTGCCGATTTTACGACGCTATCAAAAAGTTCAATTGGGAAGCTAGCTTAGGGACGAACATAACGCACAGTGTGTCTAATCCCCACTTAATTAGGGACGGAATTTTCAGTTCTCAAAAATTGGTCGACTAAAAAATAATACGCCGCTAGAGCAAATCATTTTCTGAAAATCAGTGAGTGTTTCTAACCAGAGTTCAGGGCAAACAATAATAGCTAAAAATCACTCACTTTTGGAAAGTCATAGTTAATACTCTATAACTTAGCTAACAATTCTTCGTAGTTAACGTTACTCATACGAGCCATAAACTTAGCGGTATTTTCAGCTTTACTCACAATGGCAAAAGTGACAGGGTCATAACCGTTGCACACTAAACCTTTGCTCACTGCTTTAGGGTTAATACCACTGTCTCTAATGGCAATATGTAATTTAATTTTACTATCACTTTGGATCGCTTCACATATTTTAACCAAATTTGCCTCAGTGTGTTTGTCGATATACTTCGCTTGTGCACTTCCGGCTAAAAATAATCCTGCTGTTAGTATGCTACCTATAATGATTTTTTTCATGACGTCTCACCTTGTGTTTGTTTATGTTTGCATGATTGCAAGTTCATGCTTAATGTAGAGGGCAAGGGGATTTAAAGGTGATGAAAAAAGTCTAATCACGGCTAAACGCGACCAAGCGACCAACCTACTATCTAAAGCGATAAACTATCGTTGTTAATCATAAGTTAATCGAATTATGAGTTATTTTGTTACATTCTGCTGTGACAATTTAATCCCAAAGTGGTCTGCAGGCCGTTGCGAAACAACCGTTCAGATGGTGCGTTAACGTAAAAGAAGTAAATACAAAAAAGCCCCGAAGAACAGGGCTTTTTAAGTGAATAATGGTACAACTAAATTAAAACGCGTTTTCTTGATGGATCTTAATAAACAAGGGTGTACCGTGTTTACTGTAATCGACTTTATATTCTTTACCATTGATGGTTTGCACAAATAACAATATCTTTTCTTCACCAAATACATCGATGCTGGTTAAATCCACCAATTCCATATCTTGGTTTTTAGCTTCGCGTTTGTTCTCTGGCACTTTCCCAGCATATTCTTTAATGCCTTTGTGGGTAACAACAACCGGAGGATGGTCCTCACCGTTAACAACAAGTAAATCCAACTTCCGTATTTTGTGAATCAGGGTATTGCGACCACTTACTAAAAAGGGCTTCTCGGTCATTTTGCTCTCCATTGAAACTGCGCTATGTATATTTATTATAAGGTGTATTGACCTTTTATTTTAAGAAGATACCAAAGTTCTTTTACCCTTGCACCCCTTAGTTTTTATGCGATCAAGGAGATTTAGGTCCATGATTTACATTAGATTTTAAAAACTGGCGGTCAGTCAAGCTTTGTAAAAAAGCAATTAAATCCTGTTTTTGTTGTGGTTGCAGCGTAAAACCAGCCAAAAAAGGACTTTTTAATGGGTTAGAAACACCTCGTCCTCTTCCTCCAGCGGCGTAAAAATCTATCACCTCATCTAATGTCTGCAAGCTGCCATCATGCATATAGGGCGCGCTCACTTCAACGTTACGCAAAGTAGGCGCTCTAAACTTACCCATATCTTGGGGTTGCAATGTCACTTCAATCAAACCTTGGTCAATGGTGGGATAAGCACCTTTGTCATCAAGGTTAAACAAGCCCGTATTATGAAAAGGTCGTAGATCTAACCTTTGATTTTGGTGTTGGCTAGATTGGGTAAAATTAAATCCACCATGACAATGAAAACATTCAAAGGTCTCAGAAAAAAATAACTCCATGCCTCTTTTAGCGGATTCGCTCATTGCAGCATCGTTGTTCTGATAGGCATACTTATCAAAAGCTGAGGCAAAACTGGTTAAACTTCTGACATAACTGGCCAGCGCTTTGACTATTTTATCAAAATCCACCTGTTCATCATCAAAAGCGTTTTCAAATAGCTCTAGATACTTTGCATTGTTAAACCTTTGTAAAACTTCATTTTCGTGGCCGGTTATCCCCAACTCAATTGGATCTTCAGAAAACATCGGTATTAAAATTTGCTGTTCGATACTATTTAATCCTGAATGCGCCCAAGTCAAATTACTATTATAAGCTACGTTTACTAAGGATTGAGTATTGCGTCTGTGAAGTTGTCCTGTTGCACCCACTGCCGTTTTTTTAGGTTCAGAAAATGCATACTCTGGTTGATGGCAACTCGCGCATGACATGGTTTGGTTAAATGACAAATCAAGGTCAAAAAACAATTGCTTGCCTAAGTGCACTTTAGCGACTGACATAGGGTTATCTTTTGGCACTAAGGGACTGGGAAATCCCTTGGGTAACTGCCAGTCGTATTGCCTGTGACTCTCAGTTGCCGGCTTACAGCCTAACAAAACGCCACTGATAAAGAGGCAACAACCTAGCTTAATCCAAAAACTAGAGCGCATAGTTAATGCCATTCAAATACGTCTTGAGTGTTTAAGTTAGACATCAATAGATCGCAGCTTGGTTGTTCTGAGTGAAACAAACATGAATCGCTACCTAGCAATGATGTATTGGCAATTAATCTGTCTAGATGCAATACAAGCTTTGCGCCATTATCTTGTTTGTTTAAATCAAATCGCACTCTATTGGGTTGCACACATTGCTCTTGAGGAGAACGCATGGTCGAAGCGGCGCTGCAGCCAACACTGCCCAAATGGAATACCCAACTATTGTTTGCACCTTGCATGTCCAAACGAAAAAATTTATGACCAGAGCGCCATGACCAAAACATGCTAGGAAGATTCAGTGGTGAAGGCTGTAATAAAGGGTTCTGGTGATTAAGCTCAAAAGGTACCGCTAGCGTAAATGAAAGTTGCTGCGCTGAATCGAGGTTAACTGGTGCGGCAAATTGTAAAGCGTTATTAGCTTTAAGTGCTTCTGCTGAAACTTGTTTGCCAAGCTCGGTCTGCGTTTCATCAGCCAATTCTGTCTCACAATCCGCCAAATAGGGTTGCAGCAACACCACCCCATCGGTTTGCCAAGGCGTAGTACTCAGTTTTGGTTTTAAAACGGAACCTTGCGCCGACAACTGCACATTACTGATAAAAAAAGCCAATTGCTGAATCGTCCAACCTTGCTGATGGCTCTCAAACTTTTTGCAATCCAAAGGACTGCCATCATGCCAAACCTCAAAGGCAATACTCTGTGCTTCATCTAATTTTGAACAGCTGCTGATAAGCGCAATCAAGCAACTTATAATAAAAAGCGAAAATACTTTTATTGGTCCATTTGAGAACAAAAATTTTGATATGTCGGGTCTAAAAGGTAAGGTATTAACAAGCTTCATATAGTAATAGGTAAATTTCATGCGGTGTTTAATTGGCGTCATAATGATACTGGCGATAGGGTACAGTCAAGGCGTTAAGGCCCATGCGGAACATGACAAGGCGCGATTTGTGGCAAGCAACGGCGCAGACATCGGTAATTGCGACAATAGATTCCGCCCTTGTAAAACAGTTACTTACGCCGCTCAAAAAGCCAATAAGGGCGATACCATTCTGGTAGCCCAAGGCCAATACCAGATTAAATCAGAACAAGATTTATTATATTTTACTGGTCAAATTGTACCCGTTCTTGGCGGCTATAACCAAGTAGAGCAGTATCAAGTTCAAAACCCCGATACTTACCTTACCTCGGTTTCGGGTGTACCAGTTAAATATGCACAACAACTTAGCCAACAAGGTTTCAACGTAATAAGTGATACCAAAGGGTTAGCGAAATTAAGTACACAAGCAAAAGGTCTAAATAGTTCAAAGTTGCAAATGATGCAGCAAAAACAAGTTAGTAAAGCCTGTATAGAAAATAGTGCCGATGGTTTTGAATGCAATAATATGTCGCTATTAGCCCATGTTCCATTAAGTGATTTCCCCAACAATCCATCAGCAGCAAATGATATTTGGGGCCACGTAGATTTAAACACTCAAAACGAATACGCCATAATTGGCTTAATAAATGGTGTGGCTGTAGTTGACGTTACCTCTCCCACTGCTCCTGAAATGGTAGGCAGTATTCTTGGACTGTCGTCATCATGGAGAGACATCAAAGTTTACCAATACTTCGACTCTGCCACGTTACGCTGGAAAGCCTATGCTTATTCTACAACCGAAGCTAATGAAGGTTTAACTATTATTGACTTAAACGATTTGCAGAATGGGATTTCATTAGTTCGACGACAAACTACCGATGCCACCGGCCATAACATTTACATCAGTAATCTCGACTATTCACTGAATATCCCTCTAGCCGGTCAAGAGCCTGCAGTGCATATTTTAGGCTCTAATTTGTATGGAGGTTCGTTTCGAACATACTCCTTAAGCGATCCTGAAACATTAGGAGCCACTTATTTTAACTCATCAGGGAGCCGTAATGATTACACTCACGACGCGGCATCACTGGTTATTAATGATGCGCGGGCGCAAACCGATTGTGTGCAAGCCAATAATAATGACTGTTTAGTTTTTTTAGACTTCAACGAAGACGAACTCATAGTTTGGGATCACACTGATAAAAATCAGCCCATAGAGTTAGGCGCAGGCTCCTACCCTAACGCTGAATACACCCATTCAGGGTGGACAAGTGACGACAAACAATTTGTCATAGTACATGACGAATTAGACGAACAACGTCACAGCCTTAATACCACCTTAAATATATTTGATATTAGTAGTTTGACTACCCTTACATTAGTCGGTACTTGGAGCGGCCCCACTCGCGCCATAGACCATAACGGATTTGTACGCGGCAACCGTTATTACATGTCTAACTACGAACGTGGCGTGACTGTTTTAGATATCACAGATCCAAGCAGCCCAGTTGAAGTGGGTTTTTTCGATACTTACCCTGTTTCTAACAATGCAGGATTTAATGGCGCTTGGGGTATTTACCCATTTTTACCCAGCGGCAATATTTTGGTCAGCGATATCAATAGCGGCTTATACATCCTTCAAGACCAAACATTAGATAACAACACCGCCACACTCAACTTCGAAAGCAAACAAATGAGCGTTGATGAAGGCCAGAGTGTCAGCATAGTGGTCAACAAAGCAGGAAACGGCGCTAGCACTGTAGGTTATGAAGTATTACCTGGATCTGCCAACTTAGAGGATTTTGAGATAACAAGTGGCCAATTACAATGGACAACTAACGACACCCAATCCCAAAGCATAGAACTGCAAACAACTAGTGATACTTTAGACGAAATAACTGAAAACCTATTTATACGACTATTTGATCCCAAAAACGGAGCAACGCTGGTCAACCCAAGTATCGCCACAATACAAATTATAGATGCACTCCATCAAGGACAAATTGTATTTGCAACCAATGAAATAACCGTGCAAGAAACCAGTGGAACAGTACAAGTTGCAGTGACCCGTCAAGGCGGCAGCGATGGTGAGTTAAGTGTTAACTATATACTTAGCGCTGAAACGGCACTTTTAGGCCTAGATGCCAATAGTGTAAATGGCACACTGACATGGACAGACGGTGATAGTACCGAAAAATTTATAGACATCACGTTAATTAACGACAGTGAAACTGAAACGCAAGAGTCACTACTTTTAACTCTCAGTAGCGACAGTTCCGAAATACTAGGCGCTCAATCAACCTTAACTATCGCTATCCGCGATGACGAATCGAACCAAGCACCGGTCGCCACCCTAGACGATAACTTTGAAGTCAATACCAGACAAAGCGTCACCCTAGTTGGCAGTGGTAGCGACCCAGAAAACCAACCTCTTAGTTATCAGTGGCAACAATTATCAGGCACTGACGTCACTATTAATAATGCCAACAACTCACAAGCCAGCTTTACCGCGCCTAGTGGAGCGACAACATTAGAGTTTTCACTAACGGTTACTGACGATTTTGGGTTAACCAGTACCGCTAATATTTCGGTCACTGTGGTTGCGGCGCAGCAACCACAATCTAGCTCATCAGGGGGAGGCAGCTTAAGCTATTGGTTACTTTTAGGACTTATATCAGTGTTACTAAAACGCACTACTCTTTTCCATAGAAAACCTTTCGATTCATTCACTCAAAGTTAACTTAGTTTGAATAAATTTCGGGGCGCGGTGCTAGCAAATTCGCCAGCCCCAATTTTAATGTAAGGCTAAAGTGAGCATAAAAAGTCCGATTATTTAAGCTAAGCAACAACATTAACGCACAATTATTAAGCAGTTGAATTATAAATTGCTATTTCTTGCACTTTCAGAGGTGTCAAAGTGATGACAAGTCCCAAAAAACTGCTTATACTGCGCGTCGCTTTTAGGCCACTTAGGACTGAAAGCACATAGAAATGAAAATGGCCCTTTAGCTCAGTTGGTTAGAGCATACGACTCATAATCGGATAAGGGTTGCATAGAAAGTAGAAATAAAGCGTTTTTATTCAATCGCTTAAAATAAATTGAATTACTAGTGTAATGTTCGTGCTACAAATGTGCTACATTACACGCCATTGGAAATGGCCCCTTAGCTCAGTTGGTTAGAGCACACGACTCATAAGTAAAATTGTGACCTATAACAGTAATGTTATACGGAAAATCGGATGAATTGCTGGAAAGCTTCGTTTTTCACGAAACATGCCAATCAGCAGCCAAGCCTAAGAAGCGTCTTAGGAAGGTTCAGAGACTAGATGGTTCAGCACGTTCTTGCTGTGTAAAACATCACTAGCGTCCGACACCCTACCGTTCTCCGGGGGTGATGATATAGTCCATGCCTATACGAAAGTATAGGAGAAGCAGAATCGTTAGGTCCCCTGTTCGAGTCAGGGAGGGGCCACCATTTCCAAACTCTATTTAGTTTCGACTAGATAAAACTTTGCATACTAAGCTTTTGCTAATATCAAGTGAAGCTGCAATTTTTCGATAGCTTGCCCCTTCTGCACGACGCTGAAAAATCTTTACGTTCCTTTCCTCAGTAGCTTGTTTCAGTTGATCCGTATGTTCTGTCAACTTTTTCTCAGCTTTTAACCTTTCATTAGCAGCAAAAAGCGCATTCATTAACCAAAAGGCTGACAAAGAGTCCTCGTAAGGGTTATCCATTATCTCTTTACTGTATAGCCACCTGACAAATGCGGGATAACTAGAGAAATTTGTATTGAGCGGAAACAATGCTTGGTTCTGTTGTTTGAACATTTTTATGACTAAGAAACCTCGAAGATAATTTAGCTCAGTATCAAACAGCTTTTGTAATAGCTCAGATGTAAAACTCCAATTTCCCTGATGAATTAGCTTAGGAATTTCTCCTGCTTCCCGAAAATAGCTGTGATTAAAAGGATACTCGCCAATTATTCCTCTGATACCTCTTTGTCTTAAAATCCACTTCCATCCGTTCTCTTTTAAAAATGAACTTGGCTTTTTCACTTCTAGATAGAAGTCATCACCAACCGCCATGTGATACCTACAATTATTCTTTGTCGGAACACGTCTGAAACAATAACGGCAATAATAAATTTCCCCCTCGATCGATGTAGTGTTCATGCAAGACGAGATTAAACGGATGATATCCAGCTTTTTTGCTACAACGCTTAATCCCGCTGATGTTAGTTTTTTTACATTTTCTTCTACTCGTTGATGCCAATAATCAAAACTGTAGTCAGACTTCAACTGTTGAGATGGATGACGAAGTGTTATCTCATCCCCAACTAAAAGCTGGCAAAACTCCATTGCTTGATGAAAGTGATGGTCCAAGTAGGTTGAGGCATAAACCCAGCAGCTCTGACGACCAAATGCGTATTTCTCCTCCTCGCTTGAATGACAGTGCAGTACCCCCTTTTTCCGAACTTCACTTGATAGCATCTGAAGATCTCGACAAAAGTCACTATCGACTTCACCAGCTACCTCCTGTTCTAGCTCCGAAACTATCGATGCAACTCTGTCCCGAGGACTTTTAATCCCATCTCTTTCCTTTTGTTTTTTATTTGTAAATAGTTCAACGGCCACCAAATGTCCACACCTTTTCATATTAATCACTAGATAGGTTACATCAAAATTTATAGCATGTAATCAATTTCTACTACCAAAGGTAATTTTTATGAAAAAACCAGAACTATTAAATCGAAATGAAGCTGCTGATTACATATCAGTCAAACCCCAAACACTCTCTGTTTGGGCAACCACAGGTCGTTATGGCCTCCCTTTTATTAAAGTAGGTCGAAAAGTCTTCTACAGAAGAGAAGAGCTTGACCAGTTTTTAGACACAAGAACCTCAACTCAAACTCAATAAGGACTTAATATGAATTATTTTATTAACAGAGAAAATCAAATCGGACTTCTAGAGAAAAGGTTTTCTGATGAGTTAGATTTTTTTCCAGATTATCTTCGTGATGAGCTTACTAGCCTGCTCGCATTTGCAATTAACGAAGTAAACAACAGCAACTGTATCAGATGTTTTTCAAACGCTATATCTCATATCACCCAACAAAAAGGTTTTATGAGTTATAGCAGCTTAACTGAAGATGAGCGCTTATGCGTCGATATCTTTGCTCAACAAGAAATTCCAAAACAGGAACACATTGTGTTCTCCTCCAAAAATATTTTGGACACGTTACGCATCTATGATGCTCCCGCCAATTCAATCGAAACCATTAGTAGCCCACTAGTCGTTAAGGCGATAGATGGTTTATTCATTGGTTTCAATTCAATGGCCAAATATCTCAAACAAAAGGCTGTTCGAGTGGTTTCAATGAAAACAGGAGGTCGTCATGACAAATAAAATGAAAACACCAGCTTCAAAACAACTCAGTATGCGCCTTGCACCTGAGAAATATGACAAGCTTAAAAATGCAGCGGAGTCTAAAGGTATCTCAATATCTGATGAAGCAAAAGAACGGTTTGATGTCGCTGATCAGTTTCTCACTACAAAAGAGATTATGCGGCTGACTGAGGCTCGACTAAAACGGGTCATTTTCAACATGACTTGCGCGGTTGCTGGCCTGAATGATGAACAAATCTTGGAAGCAGAAGCTCGTTTTGTAGATATTAGTAAAAACGGGGTGAAACGTGAAAAATAATCTGAAGTCTTTCTCACATTCATTTTATATGGGCGTACTCGTACTAATTGTCATCATATCGGCAGCAGTGACTATCTTGTTCGCCCAGATCCCGCATTCAATTATGATTAATTGGTCAGTTTTTAGTACTGTTGGATTACATGTTGAAAGAGTAGCCCGTCACCTTCCCTTTTTATCAACCTTGAAAATTCCAGTTGAAATGATTGGTATGTTTATCTGCGTTTTTTTGGGAATGGTTCTGTTTATCGCTACCCTAAGAATACAAAAACTTGTTAATCAAGGGAAGCTTACCGACTATGCATACATCAGCGGTCCTAAACTTCTTGAAAAAAGCGTTGCAATTCGAGATGTAAAAAAGAAGGTCAAGAAAGAGCCTAGCAGCCTATCCATCAAAATCCATCCAGAGATACGCATAACAGAACAAATTGCAGCAGGTTCAATATTTTTGCAGGGGCAATCTGGTGCGGGCAAAAGCACTATTATTAAACCAATTGTGCAACAAATATATGCTCTACCAGTAAGATCTTTTACTTATGATGAAAAAGGGGAATACCAAGCAACATTTAACACTAGTTCAGCCGTATGTCTGAAACTAATTCATAATTCTGAATATTTCTGGAATATAGGCAGAGATATAACCACAAAGAATGACGCAGCTCTCGTATCTCAAGCATTTATCGAACAAGAGAACGAAAACCAACGTTTTTTCACAGACTCCGCTAGACAAATTTTAAAGAACGTAATTATATTCCTCATTGAGTCACGAAAACCTTGGTCATGGTGCGATTTATCACAAAAACTATTTAGTACTGAACAGGAATTAAAGTCGCTCTTAGCTACTGTATCAAAATCAGCTGCAACATTAGTCGAACCCGGAACGAAAACAACTCAGTCCATCCGCTCAGTGTTAAGTACTAAACTTTTCTGGCTCGATGAAATGGCAGAAATGCAAAAGACAGCCAAAAATATCTGGTCTATTTCAGACTTAATAAACAAAAAGTCGATTAAAACTCATGTATTCTTCCGTCCCAACTACATGTCCCCAGACATTACTAAAGCAGTTTGCAATTCTCTGATCACTTTGCTTATTGAGAGATGGCTTAATCAAAATGACTCCAAAGATGAGATGTTTTGGTTGTTACTTGATGAACTTGGCAACCTTCCCAAAAACCCATCATTGATTCGTTGGTTGACGCTATCAAGATCGAAGGGCGGTAGAACCGTAGCATCAACGCAAGATATCAGCCAATTATACGAATGTTACGGCGAAAACATTACAGATACGATTCTATCACTTTTTCGAACTGTTATTGTGATGAGACTTGGGGCCTCTGGACCATCTGCACAAAAAGTTTCAGATCTCCTTGGCCAGCAACGAGTGCTGACACTCAATCAAAGTCTAAGTGAAGACCAGAGAATATCTATTTCAACCCAGTATCATGATCGACCAGTTGTATCGCGAGAAGAAATCGTTAATTTGCCTTCGGCTGATAAAACTGGAGTTGAGGGTTTTCTATTTATTGGGGGATTAAAAAATATATACAAGCTCAAGTGGCCTTACTTAAAGCAATCTTTAGTTTCTGGTTGTGAAGAAGAACAGACTGAGCCGCTAGTGCTTACAGATGTTCCTAAAAAAAATATCGAGACAAATTTTGTTAACCGATTAAACAAAAGAAAAACGCTAGAAAAGCAGGCCATTGAAGGACATCCAGAATGCTAGCTATTGCAACGGTAAAAGACCCTTCATATTATATTGATATGTCGAATGAAACCTATCAGTTTATAGGCGGGGAGTTGCCGGGAAAATGGGCTGGAACAGGTGCAACTTTAGAGGGATTAAAAGGCGAAATAGACGAAGTATCTTTCTTAGAGTTGATGAAGGGCATCCACCCTTCAACTGGAGTCCACCTTTATCAACAAAATGGCAAGAATCATCGTCGAGCTTTTGATGCAGTTTTAAGCCCTGACAAGAGCAGGTCATTGGCTTGGGCTAGAGCAAACCCAGAACAAAGGCTTATTATTGAAAATATTCAAGACGAGTCCACTCTGGAGGCACTTAAATTCATCGAGTTACATGCAGCTTTTACTAGACGTGGAAAAGATGGTGTTCGGCATGAGAAAGTTGCAGGGTTAATTACAGCCGTCTTTCAACATTCGACTAGCAGGGAAAACGACCCACAACTACACTCCCATCTAACAATAATGAACTGTGCAAAACGATATGACGGCAGTTATGGCACTATAGAACCGCGTTACATCCTCAAATGGCAGAAGCCCGCAAGCCTCTTATATAATTTAAAGCAAGGTGAATTATTCAGAGATATTGGATTCGACACCATATCTTCTGGCTCATCATTCAGAATTCATGGAATAGCCGACTCTATTTGCGAACATTATTCCAAGAGAAGAAAGCAAGTTCTTGGTGCATTGCAAGCGAAAGGCATCCACACAGCAAGAGCGGCTGCACTTGCTGCAAAAATGACAAGAGGCCAAAAGCAAGCGATCGATAGACCGAAGCTTTTTGAAACATGGCAAAATGAGATGGATAGCCTTGGCTTTAGTGAAAATGATTTTCAAGAAATTCTTCAAAATTCACTGGGAAATCACCTTCCTGCCGAAAAAGATCTCACTGCCGTCTATTTTAACCACCAGTATTTATCTGAAATTCTAACAGTATCCAAAAGCATTTTTACCGAAGTCGATGTATATACAGCTGCACTTAGCACTGCTATGAAACTTGCGGTTCCAGCTAAGGTGGCTTTGATGTTAGCTGAAACATTTATTGAATCAGAGTTCGCAATAGAGCTGCAATCAAATAGTAAATATGACAGACAATTCACAACACACGAGATTCGACAGCTAGAGCACCAAATGATCCGTAATGCACAAACGCTAAATAAGTCTAATTTCATCCCCGGAATATCTATTGATGATATTTTAATTGCCCAAAATACAACGGGGTTGACTCTTTCCGATGAACAGCAAGAAGCAGTTCTTGGTGTTCTAGGAAATTCATCTTTCGAAATCATGAGTGGTAGCGCTGGATCTGGAAAATCCACTGCAATGAAAATAGTTAACAGTGTCTATACCTCAAAAAAAGCAGGAATATGGGGAGCTGCTATTGCAAAAGATGCTGCGAGAAACCTTGAAAAAGAAACCGGCATTAAAAGCTTTACTATTGCGAAATTATTACTCGATTTGGATAAAGATAAGTCAAAAGTCAATTCTGGCGATGTTGTTGTTATTGATGAAGCAGGACAGGTCGGACTAAGAGCAATGTCAAAGCTTCAAGAACACAGCCTTCAAAAGGGCTTCAAGATTATACTTACGGGTGAAGACAAACAGTTAGACGCAATCGAACACGGCGGAGTTCTTCGCTACCTGTCTCGGACAGATATAGTTGGCACAACGAGAATTGAGACAATAAGAAGACAGAGAAAAGATTGGGACCGTATTGCAGTCGCTAATTTAAGAGATGGAAACGCACTTGAAGCAATTAAAAAATACCATGCGCACGGAAGATTAAATTTTTGCACTGAAACTGACACAGCATACGAACAGCTTGTTGACGATTGGGAACAATACCATAACATCAATAGAGAAAAAGGAACCATGGTTCTAGCACGCACTTGGGATGACGTGCTAGAACTAAACAAGTTGATTCGACAGAAACTTCAAGCAGCTGGAAAAGTGAGTAAGCAGGACATGAAAATTCAAGGTGTCGTTGGCTCAAGAAAAATTGAATTCATGCTATCAAAAAACGATAGAGTGCGATTTACCAGAAACGAAGCCTCACTTAACTTTACAAATGGTGACACCGGAACTGTAAAGAACATCTCCAGAGATAACGATTCGAAACTTCGGATTTTAATTCAAAAAGACAGTGGTGAATTCGTCACTGTTTTACAAAACAAATATTCTGACGACAAAGGTCACATTTATCTTGCGCCTGCTTATGCGCAAACTATCTATAGTTCACAGGGGAAAACTATCGATGGAGACGTATTTGTTTTGCATGATCCTATGATTGACCGGGCCAACGCTTACGTTGCTATGTCTCGACACAAAGATGACTGCCATCTGTACATAGCAACAGATCATGTCATTGAAGACGAAGAGTTTTCATCAAGTGCCAAATCAACAGAAAATTTTATTATCAAGAAAATATCTCATCAATTCAGTACAGAGAGAAAAGCAAAGTTGTCGATCGAGCATGATCTTCTTAAAACAGAAAAAGATTTTAATGAGGAACTTCAACCACAGCAGTTTGAAGAACTAACAATGTGATTAATCACTGTTAATAACCAGCAAAAAGGGCGCTGCGCCCCTTCCTTGTCAACAAAATTAACGGTTTCTCTGCTTCGCACAGACACTCCGTGATTTTTGTTGACAAGTTCATCCCTGCTCTAAGCCATGTGTCGCCAGAAGGCTCAAGCGCGGAATAAACCGCGTTAAACCTTCAACAGCAATTTAGGAACAACTTATGTTTTCACAAGCAAAAATATATGTAGCAGACTTAGCAGCATACAATTCAGGTACATTGCATGGTATTTGGATTGATAATCTACTTGATCTAACTGAAGTAGAAGAGCAGATCGCAACCATGTTATCTAAAAGCCCAATCAAGAGAGCTGAAGAATACGCCATTCATGATTATGCAGGATTCGGAAATACTGATATTGGTGAATTTTTTAGTATTGAGCAGGTTCACAATATAGCGCTATTTTTATTTGAAAATGATGAATACGGTCATTTGATTTTGAGTTATTGCAATGAAGACATTGAAGAAGCTAAGCGAATGCTCACCGACTGTTTTCAGGGTCAATACGATTCAGTTGAAGATTATGCACAAGAGATGCTAGCGGACTCACTGCAATTACCCGACAACCTAACTTACTATTTTGACTGGGAGCGATATGCTCGGGATCTTGAGATGGGCGGGGATATTCAAACGATTGAATATGAAAATGCAGTTCTAATTTTTTCACCTTAAATTTTAAGACGTTAAGAATTAACAAGGAATGCCAAATCTTTGCTTGGCATTCCCTAATATTCCCTTATTATCTCACTCTACCAATTAAAGAACTTAACTATGTTAGATGACATATTGACTCTGAAAGAAGTTGCTGAATATCTCAAGTTAACCGAAAAAACAGCTTACAGGCTGGCCGCAGAAGGTAAGCTTCCGGGTTTTAAAGTTGGCGGTAGCTGGCGTTTTAAAAGTATTGATATCGAAGACTGGATAGAATCACGCAAAAGGAATAATAAGAAATGATTACGGATTATCACGCCAAGTATTACGCTCATGAACTAAGTATCCAACACGCGAATAATGGTGTAGATAGGCTTTCTCAATCTCTTTTTGATGCAAGCGTTGATCTTAATCCACACCAGATTGACGCTGCGCTTTTTGCTCTCAATAATCCTTTAAATCAAGGCGTCGTTTTAGCTGATGAGGTTGGCCTTGGGAAAACTATCGAAGCAGGCCTTGTTTTATCGCAACTTTGGGCAGAACAAAAACGTAAATTAATTATTATCTGCCCCGCAGCGCTTCGAAGACAATGGGCACAAGAATTACAAGATAAATTCAATCTGCCATCCATAGTCTTGGATGCAAAGACATGGCGCTTCTTGCAAAAAGAAGGCGTGTACAACCCCCTTAACCACAAAAAAATAGTGATTTTGTCTTATCACTATGCCTGCCGCTTAGAAGATAAGCTAGTTGCAGAGTCATGGAATGTTGTTGTTTTCGATGAAGCACACAAGCTAAGAAACGCGCACCGCGAAAGAAATAAGATGGGGCAAACATTAAGACGTACTTTCAATGGCCGTAAAAAGCTTCTTCTAACAGCTACGCCATTACAAAACTCCTTGCTTGAACTATATGGGCTATCAACCATTATCGATGAGCATATATTTGGAGACGATAAAGCATTCCGTAAACAATTTATGAGTAGTGATAGCGATATCCCTGAACTGAAAAGCAGATTATCCTCATTCGTTAAGCGAACTCTTCGTAAAGACGTACTCGAATACATCCGCTATACCGAAAGAAAAACTGTAACCGTACCTTTTACGCCTAGTGACATTGAGCAAGAGCTGTACGACCGTGTATCTGCATTTCTTGAGCGTGAAGAGAGTTATGCATTGCCACGCAGACAAAGGCATCTAACAGGTCTTATCTTACGCAAATTGCTTGCGTCTAGTTCCTATGCAGTGCTTAACACTCTTCAAACTATCAAGCGGCGATTAGAAAAGTTGCGAGATGAAAACATCGATCAAGACATATTAGCCAGTTTGATTGAAGAAGATGAGCTTGACGATGATATTCTCGACGAACTAGAGGCTGAAAATGAGGCAGACCATAACAATGGGGAAATCAATACTGCGTTATTAAATGAAGAAATTAATGAACTAGACATCTTCATTGAAAAAGCCAAGTTAATAACTTCTGATAGCAAACTTAAGGCCTTATTGAAAGCTCTTGATTCTGGCTTTGATCATATGCAATTTATGGGTGCACAGAATAAAGCCATCATATTTACTGAGTCCAAACGGACACAAGAGTATATTGCTCGTTTTCTTAATAGCAATGGATATGAAGGTAAAATCGTTAGCTTCAGCGGCACGAATAACTCCCCTGAAGCGACTCAAATCTATAAACAATGGCTGACAGAAAATGAAGGCTCAGACAGCATTACAGGTTCGCCACAAGTAGATAGAAGAACAGCCTTAATCGAGCACTTTAAAACGCATGGGCAAATCATGATCGCAACTGAGGCAGCCGCCGAAGGTGTAAACCTTCAGTTTTGCTCTTTGCTAATCAATTATGACTTACCGTGGAATCCACAACGTGTTGAGCAACGTATTGGTCGTTGTCATCGCTACGGGCAAAAATTTGATGTAGTGGTGATCAATTTCTTAAACCAGCGAAATTATGCTGATCAACGTGTGCTTGAACTACTTACAGAGAAATTCAGTCTCTTTGATGGTGTTTTTGGCGCTTCCGATGATGTATTAGGTAGTATCGAATCCGGCGTCGATTTCGAAAAACGCATTCAACAAATTTACGATACCTGCCGAACACCGCAGGCCATTGAACAAGCGTTTGATGAGTTACAAAAGCAACTTGAGACAGAAATTAATTCCCGTCTGAAAGAAACTCAGCAACTCTTACTAGAAAACTTCGACGAAGATATTCACGATTTGCTGAAAATTAAACTAGATGAAGCAGAACAACGGCTAGATAAAATCAGCAAATGGTTCTGGTCGTTAACCAAACACGAACTCAACAGAATAGCCAAATTCGATGAATGTGATTACAGCTTTGTCGTTCCTTTAAAAGCAATTGGCGGAATTGAGGGTGGCCGTTTCGAATTGATACGGGCTAATGGACAAAAGCGCGAAATCAGCCACCATAGCCATGCCTATCGGCTCAATCATCCACTAGGTGAGCATATTATTGAGCAAGCCAGAAGAAAGCTATGTAACGTAGGACAGGTTGTGTTTGATTACAATGCACATGATGCAAAAATTGCCGTTGCCCAGCAACTTGTCGGTCAGAGTGGATGGATAACACTAACACTTCTCACAATCGACTCGCTCCAGTCTGAACAATACTTGATTTTTACTGGCTTAAAAGAAGATGGGTCTTTGCTTGACCACGAAGTATGTCAAAAATTGTTTAGCTTACCCGGTAACGAATCAAGTCTGCTAAATGCAATGCCACCTACTACATTACCAGCACAAACTCAGCGACAGGTTGAAGCAACGCTAGCAACAGCGATGGATACAAACAATAAATTCTTCCAAGATGAGCGGGATAAGTTGGAGAAATGGGCAGACGATAAAGTTTTAGCGGCAGAACAAGCATTACAAGATACCAAAACAAAAATTCGAGCGCTTAAACGTGAGTCACGACAAGCAATAAGTATTGAAGAACAACAAAAAGTACAACACCAGCTAAAAGAATTAGAGCGTCATCAACGGCGTCAGCGCCAACAAATTTTCGATGTTGAAGATGAGATCATGGAAAAACGTGATGAACTCATAGCCCAACTAGAGAACCGTATGCGGCAAACAACGTCAGAAGAAACCCTATTTACAATCCGCTGGACAGTAAAATAAACCAGCTTCAAAAGAATTAAAATGGAATGAAAAATGAGTGAGTCATATAAAAAATTAATTAAAACATTACAAAGCATGTTTGAGATGGACAAGGCCGATTTGGATTTTGGCATCTATCGCATCATGAATCAGAAACGAGACGAGATAAATCGTTTTTTAGAAAATGACTTGCTACCTCAAGTAAAAAACGCTTTTTCAAACGTAGGAAATGATAGTAAAGCCGATCTTCAAAGACAACTTACAGCTGAAATTGAGCAGGCGCGTAAATATGGTGCGCCCGACCCTGAAAATTCTCCAGCAGTGCTTGAAATCAAAAAGAAACTTGAAAATACAGTAGATGGAACGGCCCTTGAAAATGAGGTATTTTCAAGACTTCAGACATTTTTCAGTCGCTATTACGACAAAGGCGACTTTATTAGCCAACGCCGCTACAAAGCTGATACTTATGCCATCCCGTATCAGGGTGAAGAAGTAAAACTTTATTGGGCAAACCATGATCAGTACTACATCAAATCATCCGAGCATTTAAAAGATTATGCTTTTATTGCTAAAGATCCGAATAATCAGGAAATACCATTCCGTATACATTTAATAGAAGCCGATACAGAAAAGGACAATGTAAAAGCTAAATCAGGTGAAGAACGCCGCTTTGTTATCGATAGTGACAATCCACTATCAATTAAAGATGGCGAGCTGTTAATCAACTTTCAGTTTATTCCTGCTGGTAAAAAGAAGCAGGATAAACTGAATGACGAAGCCGTAAAAACTATTTTTGCCGTGAATGACTCACAGTTTAGTGAATGGTTAACACTTTTAGAAACGCCTGCACCAACAGAGAAAAATAAAAACCGAACGCTACTAGAGAAACACCTGAACGATTACACTGCACGCAATACCTTTGATTACTTCATTCATAAAGATTTGGGTGGCTTCCTTAACCGTGAACTCGACTTTTTTATTAAGAATGAGGTCATCCACCTTGATGATTTGGATGACACAGCTTTTGAGTTAACTCAATTACATTTGAATAAAGCAAAGATCATTAAAAGTATTGCATTAAAAATGATTCAGATGTTATCTCAAATTGAAGATTTTCAGAAAAAACTTTGGTTGAAAAAGAAATTCATTACCGAAAGTAATTATTTGGTCTCGATAAATTTGGTCCCAGACGCACTTTTATCCGATATTATATCTTCTGAATCTCAAATCTCGGAATGGAAAAAATTAGGTTTAATTGTTAGTGATGATATAACTTTGGAGTTATTGTCTAGCAAGCAAAATCTGATAGTAGATACAGCATTTTTCTCAATTGAATTCAAACATAAACTTTTATCTTCCTTCGATGATTTTGATGATGTTTGCGATGGTGTTTTGATAAAATCAGAAAATTTTCAGGCTCTAAATTTTATAGAAAATAAATTTAAAGATAAAATAAAAAGTATATATATAGATCCTCCTTACAACACAAGTCTGTCAGAAATAATATATAAAAACTCATACAAGCACTCCTCTTGGCTATCTCTTATTTCTGATAGATTGAAAGTTGCGAAAAAACTAGCAAGTAAAAGCTCTAATATTTGCATGACAATTGACGATTACGAGTTACCTTTTCTAACATCGATTGGTCACAATATTTTTGGGGAAGAGAATCATCACTCTACAGCTGTAATTAGAAGTAAACCTCAAGGGAGACCATCTTCTTCAGGATTTTCAGTAAATCACGAGTATGCTATTTTCTACGGCTTAGGTGATTCCTCTACTGTAGGACGGTTGCCTAGAGTTGGCTCAAAAGCGAATCGTTACCCAGAGAAGGACGCAAAAGGTATTTTCGCTTGGTCCAATTTTAGAAAGTCTGGAGGCGATTCATACAGATCTGACAGACCTAAGTCATATTACCCAGTTTATTTAGACGGTAAAAATCTCAGAATCCCACAAATGGAATGGGATGAAGCAGAAAGAAATTGGATTATTTTAGAGAAGCCATTACCCGCTGAAGAAGTGTTTTATCCAATAGATGAGTTGGGTAAGGAAAGGGTTTGGACTATTAGTAGAGATAGAGCAATTGAAGAATCAGATGATCTTGAGGTTAGAATAACTGATAAAGATACCCAAATTCAGAGAAAGTATAGACCAAATCAGTCTGGTTCATTGCCGGGTACTTGGTGGGATGATGCTAAATATTCTGCTAGTGAAAGCGGAACCAAAGTTTTACAAAATTATTTAGGTAGTACGGATAGTTTTTCCTATCCAAAGAGCATTCATGCGACTTCTGATTGTTTAAGAGTTCTTGACTTGAAAAAAGAAGATATTTGTTTAGATTTCTTTGCTGGTTCGGGCACAACAGGTCAAGCTGTAATGGAGTTGAATAGACTTGATGACGGTCATCGGAAATTTATTTTGGTAGAGATGGGGGAGCATTTTGACAGTGCTTTAAAAGCTAGATTAATTAAAGCTGCATACAGTACAAGTTGGAAGAATGGACAATGTCTAGATGCTGGTGAAAGTGCTCTTCCTAAGTTTCTAATTAACTATATCACTTTAGAATCATATGAGGATTCCTTACAAAACCTCAGGAGCAAAAATAATGAAACAGAACTTCAGTTGATCCATGAAAATGATAATCTCAAGGAAGATTATTATTTAAATTATTGGTTGGATTTAGATTATCGACAAAGTGACTCACTTTTAAATATTAATTCATTTGAACAACCATTTGGATTCAAAATGCTCATTAGTGCAGGAAGTGTGGGAGCATCGCAGCAAACTGAAGTGGACTTAATTAGTACATTTAATTATTTACTGGGTTTACATTTGAAAAGTTTTGATGATTTTAATGACGTCATAACTATTACTGGATTAAATCCCAAAAACGAATTGACTTTAATAGTGTGGCGTAATCAGACAAAAATTAGTAACGATAAAATTACCAGTTTTCTAGAGAAGCAGGGAATTAATCCAAAAGATACTGAGTTTGAGCACATCTATATTAACGGTGACCACACACTTGATGATCCACACTCCAAAGTAAAACTGATTGAAGCTGAATTTAAGCGTCTTATGTTTGATGTTCAGGATGTATAAGGGGCATTAACATGGCACGTTTCGAAAATAAGTTAGTACTTGGCAGTTGGATGCTGGCGCAATTTGGTCAGGAAAGCATCGAGATGATGGGTAAAAGCCTGTCATCTGACAACCTAATCGGTTTTGAGGAAGACAACACTACCAAATATTTAAATGAGTTAATTACATGGATACCAGAAGAAGCCCGCAAAGTTCCGAATGATTTGCTTCGTCAGTATGACGACCATATTGTTAGTTATTGGAAACGTATTACAAGCAGGCGCAATCATTCTGGAAATACGCTGTATCCATTATACTTCCAGTACCTCTCTCTACTATTCACTGAGCACTACCTAAACCGATATTTCACTGATAAAGCTGAGCTATGTGTTGAATTGAACCATTACTTAGTTGAATTTAATAGGCCTTTGCCAGAAAAACATCGGGTTGAGCCTTTCAAAGAAAGCGAGTTGAATAAGCTTGCTATTTGGATTGCGACCGGTGGTGGTAAAACACTCATAATGCACTGCAATATTCTACAGTTTCATCATTATTTAAATAAGTCAGGTAAACGCAATGAATTCAATCGCTCTATTTTACTGACACCCAATGAAGGCTTGTCGTTGCAGCACAAAGATGAGATGGATTTGTCTGACATTGATTCAGATTTATTTGTTAAAGGTGGCGGTAACCTTTTAACCCAGTCTTCCACCCAGATCATTGATATCCACAAACTGCAATTACAGGAAAATGTTGGCAAGAAAGGCGATGGAAAAACTGTTGCAGTAGAGTCTTTCGAGTCAAATAATTTAGTTCTTGTGGATGAAGGTCACCGGGGCACAGGAGGTGAGGACTGGATGAATAAGCGAAATATGCTCTGTGAGCAGGGCTTTTCGTTTGAATATTCGGCAACCTTTGGTCAAGCGATTAGAGCTGCCAACGGAGCCGACACTTCCCCTACAGGTAGTAGACCATCGTCGAATAAATATCGCCTTATCCAGCAATATGCAAAATGCATTTTGTTTGATTATTCATACCGATTCTTTCATGGAGATGGTTATGGTAAAGACCACTTTATTCTCAACCTGAGTGACGTTTGGACTGAAGAGCAGAAACAACTTTATTTAACAGGCTGCATTCTGAATTTTTACCAGCAAAAGAAACTATACGCAGATAAACAAACATCTATTGCAGAGTATTTGTTAGCTGATCCATTATGGATCTTTGTTGGTGGTAAAGTAACAGCTAAAAACGAGGCTAATGCTGAAACTGTATCGGATATACAAGCCATCATTCAATTCGTCGCTCGCTTTTTGCAAAATAGAGAAAACGAATCAACTCACTTTATAGAGTTGTTTCTTAAGCAGCAAGATGACTTACGAGATGGCTCTGGGCGCTCTATCTTCTCAGGGGCATTTTCATACTTACATACGTTATGGCATGGCGAAGATGCTAACTTGGTATTTAGTGATGTACTAAAACAAGTATTCAATGCCGATGCCAAAGGGATGCTGCACATTGTACATTTAAAAAGCGGTGTCGGTGAAATTGGTCTGAGAGTTGGTGAGAATAATTGGTTTGGTGTAGTTAATGTAGGTGATGCATCTAAACTCGTTACCTTATGCGAAGAAGCTAACCTTACAAATACTATTGTTACAGAACAAAATTTTGCTACGTCACTGTTTCAGGGAATTAATAAAAAAGGCTCTCCAGTCAATCTATTGCTTGGGGCAAAGAAGTTCACTGAAGGCTGGAGTTCATGGCGTGTAAGCACTATGGGTTTAATGAACGTGGGCCGTGCAGAAGGCTCAGAAATCATCCAGTTGTTTGGCCGTGGTGTGCGACTAAAAGGCTATGAATTTAGCTTGAAGCGCAGTAGTGCTATTCACGGTATTAAGCACCCACCACACATTCCTCTTTTAGAAACACTTAATGTGTTTGGTATTCGTTCTGACTACATGAAAGAATTTGAAGATTACCTTGAAGAGGAAGGTGTGGGCGAAACTACCACCGAAGTAATTACGTTGCCTGTTATAAAACGCTTATCGCGAAATGACTTAAAATTAATCCGCCTAAAGAACGACATCCCACCATTTAAAAAAGCACAAAAACCATGGTTGGAAAAACAACCAGAAGAGATGTTTGGTCGTGTAACATTAAACTGGTATCCACGTATTCAAGCTAAACGCTCAACAGGCCAAGCTGCAATTGCATTAGATGTTCAGCTACACGAAGGCATTTTACAAGCGCAACACTTAGCATTTTTGAATTTTGACGAAATGTACTTTGAACTAGCTCAGTACAAGAATGAAAAAGCTTGGTACAACCTTCAGTTAGACAGACATCAAATCAAAACCCTATTCCAAGATCCCAGTTGGTATAGACTTTTAATACCTGAAGATTTGTTAAAAATAACCAATTTTGAGCGAATGAAGATGTGGCAAGAAATTGCAACATCCTTACTGAAAAAATACGCAGAACGTTACTATAACTTCCGTAAGCAGCAATACGAATCGCCAAATCTTGAATACTATGAAGTCACCGAGGCTGATCAAAACTTCTTCGATGAGTATAAGGCTACCATCGACAGGAGTGAGCAAGTCTGGATAGACAAGATTCAAGAGCTTAAGCAAAAGCTCACTAATGGCTCATTTACCGACAATTGGTCATTTGGTAACTTAACTGCTTTTGACTTCAGCAGGCACCAATATGAGCCATTGATTCACTTCAAGAATAACGAAGTGGTCAAGATCTCACCTGTTCCGTTAAATGATGGAGAGCGAGATTTTATTACGGACTTGAAGCACTACTTTGAAAAGAACCAATCGTTCTTTGATGACAAAGAACTTTATGTTTTGAGAAATCAAAGCAAAGGAAAAGGAGTTGGTTTTTTCGAAGCAGGTAATTTTTATCCTGACTTTATAGTTTGGTTAATCATTGGAGGCAAACAATACGTTGCATTCATTGATCCCAAAGGCTTATCACGTATTCATGGATTTGATGATCCTAAAATACGCTTCCATAAAACTGTCAAAGATATAGAAGCTAGATTGGGTGATGCTGATGTTCGGTTAGAGTCTTTTATTGTGTCTAATACTTACCAACGCGAGATCAACTGGTGGGCATCTGGCAGCTCCTCAGACCTAAACTTTGAAAATCATCATGTATTGTTTCAAAAGGAAGACAAAGCCAGATATATAGAGAAAATACTTTCTCGTTTAATTAAACCGATTATATCGGAAGATGAGACGTCTGAATTACTCAAGAGTGCCGAACTATCTGGTTCAATTTACCTCAGCACCGGAACTTTCAGTGAAGGATTTGCCGTTGTTGAGGCATACACTCAGTTTGCTAAATCAATTGGGTTTAGTGTTGTAAATAATGGTGAATTCGTAAAAGGATCATGGTGGCGCAAGGGTATTGAGCTTTTGACTAGAGCCAAAAACTCTAGCGAAGCACAAGAGCTTTTTGAAAAAGGTAAAAAAGCGATAGAACTGGCGACGATTGAGAAGCTACAGTCCGAAGTGAACAAGAACAATGCTGAAGCTGCTGCGGCGTTTTTAAATTCGACAAAAGATATTTCTGATGTAGCCGCGCAGTTCGGCAGCCTACTTTTAGTAAAAACAACTAAAGATGGAGTTGCGAAAGTATCCACTACAGTATTAACGACTGAACAGTTGCTTTTGGTAGAGAATACACCGGCACTTATGTCTAAGCCGGCAGATTTGTTGGGTATCATAACAAATTAGAAACAAGTATGTTTACGATGTGAGGAATGTATGAACGAAATTGACTTACAGTTATTGGAAAAAGAGGAAGCCGAACGGCTTATTTCTAATGGGCAAGCTGTCAGACTTAACTCACGAAACAAATCACCCACGTTAATTGGCGATTCTTGCTTAGTTAAAGTGAACGTGAGTATTGGTGTTTCTGACAATAAAAAAATTGATATTGAATTAGAAAAAGTATCAACCTTAACTAGCTTAAAACGAGAGTCTCCGGACATAATCATGGATTTGACAATTACTGATGATTATTCCGTTGTGGATTGTTTACTAGAGAGTTTCAACGGTCCAATTGGAACTTTACCGCATTATAGAGTTCCATCAAAATTTACTCCAAAGGAGTATGATAGGGCATTGCTTAAACATAGTGAGCTACTAGCTTCAAAAGGGGTTTCTTTCTTTACTATTCATCCCACTGCTAATTTAGATTTAGCAAGAATCGCTTCAAGTACAAGGAAAACCCCTATTACTAGCAGAGGCGGCGGAATATTATTGAAGCACACATTACTACATAATTGTAGTAACCCATTTGAGCGTATACTTCCTGAATTTGTGGAAATGTGTAAGTCTTACGGCGTAGCAATTAGCGTTGGTAGTTCATTTAGGCCCTCTTCTAATAATGATGCTCTGGATGATGTCCATTTAAAAGAAATAGCTCTTCAGACGCAATATATACAAAAAATTAAGAGTCTTGGCGGCACTGTCTTCTTTGAGTGTCTAGGTCATGCAGACCTTAACCAATTGGACACTTATTCTCAAATTATTAAAGATGTTGGAGTCCCTATGATGGCACTTGGGCCTATTACAACCGATATGGCAGCTGGTTTTGATCATATAACCAATGCTATCGGGGCTTCTTACTTGGCCCACAAAGGTGGTTGTCACGTAATCAACTCTGTTACAAGAGAAGAACATACTGGTAAAGTTCCAAATATCGATTCTATTGTTGAGGGGTTGAAAACAGCTAAAATTGTTGCTCACTCAGTCAATATTGCTAAATTTCCCATCTATAAATCCATTTTCGAGAAAAACATCTACGATCAGCGAGCTGAAAAGCAAAGTTGTGTTGTCGATTCAGGACTGTTCGATGAAGTTCAGCGCGAAAGAGTAGGTAAAGGATGCTCTCGTTGCGGTGCTCAATGCCCTTTAATTTTGACACAGAAAATAAAAAATCATGTCTGAAGAAATTAATCTTGAGTTCTTAAGCCCGCGAATAGATGAATTGAGAGTAATCTATGAAGATATTATAGTTGCGTTATCCGTCAAGTATGGAAAGGATTTTGCAGTAATAGCATTTGGATCAGCTGTTACCGGCGACTTTTCATTAAATCCAAAATCACGCTTCCTAACATTAAGCGATATTGAGGTTGTTGTAGTCTCAGATATACATATCGGTCAATCTAAATTAGAGCAGATTAGTACTGAAATAGGTAAGAAATTCTTCCCATTCAGTCCTCTATTTCATGTCGACATACGCGAAACAACTCCAAATGATTTACTTGCTAGAAAGAATCTAGTCCCTTTCGAAAGTGCAAAACTTCTTTATGGAAAATTCGATATTCGACTGCTTACTTCTTCCGCTAAACACTGTAAATTTCCCGCGGGGGAGATTCTTGATAAAGGTTTAATTCAATACGCTATTTTTAACTCGAATTACAATAATTTAGATGTCTCCACTTATTTGGCAATCAAGCTTGCGCTAATTTTAATGAAAGGATTAAAAATAAAATTAGATGAGCCTAATATTAATAATCAATTATTAGAAGCAAAAAGGAATTTGAACGCCAATACTTCAAATAGCATGGAACTAGACACTTCAGTTAAAATTATTAAACAGGCTATCAAAAAGACAAATCAAACATTGTTCTTCACTAAAGAGCAAAGACTGCGTTTAATAAATTGTGGGAAATCAAATATTATATCTGTTGAAACTATGGATAAATTCTTAAAGTATTACTATCAAGAAAGCAATCCGCAAATCAACTATTTTCAAAACCTATTCAACTACGGATTTGCAAGGAAAAAATGAATGGAGACTAACAACGTAACGCAAATTATAGTATCGTTTTTAGAGTCAATAATTTGGATAACACTCACACTTGGAACTGTAATTCTTGTTTTGAAATCAGTAGGGTTGCTGCCAAAAAAAATTAAAGACAAACTTGAGAAAAATGAAGCTAACGACATCAAGGAGTTATTCTTCAAGCTCAATATCACCCCTGCCTTTTACATTTCCAATATGAGATCTTTGACATTAGCCTATCTATCTAAGAAAGAGTCTAGTCTCGAAGATAAGGAAATAATTAAGACTATAAAAAAGCTAGTTAAGGAAAGAACATTCAAATCGAATATGGCTTGGGTTACGGATACCAACAGTTACCACCTTAAACAATATACTGATTTACAGGGACTGACATTTAATCCAGAAATAAATAAGCAGCTAGCAAATTTTATTGAAAAACTAATCAGTAAACGATTGATTAGTTGTATTTCTTCAGATAGTCCTGTTGAGTTTGATTGTATTGTAGTACACGAAAATGCAGCCCCATTTTTAGGGTATGAGGTTTCATCTAGAATGAACCTTCCATTAATTTATGTTAAGTCAATAACTCACGATAAACATTCGGACATTATATTACATGGTCAAGAAGTTTCAGAAGATAGAAAAAGCTTTACCTTTAGCGATAAAAAACTATCTAAAGCGATTTTCATTGCAGATTTTTTAATGCTCGGACCTCACCTTGATGAGGCTAGAAGCTATTTGTCTAATTTTGGAGTTGAGTTAACTGAGGTCTTTTTATTGGTCCATAAAGATATAGAAGGCTCAAGAGAAAAAATATCTGGCAAAGGATTCAATTTGAATTTTTGGGTGTCCGAAAGTGTCTAACCCGCTTGAATATGATTGGCAGAGTTTCTATCAGTTAAATTCTGATTATCAAACCCATCAAAAAGAATACGAAAGCTTATTATCAACGTTAGATAAGTTTTACAATCATAGTATTGATATAGGCTGTGGGAAAGGGAGACACTTAAGTTTGCTTTCGAAGTATTCAAAAATAATAGACGGCTATGATTTGGTTGATTACGATACATCTGTGAACCACTTTTATAAAGGCGATATTAGGCACTCGTTTCCAGAACTTTCGACTTACGATTTGGTTTTTAGCAATGGACTTTTCCACCATTTTGAAAAGAAAACTGCTAATGATCTAATTGTAAGGATGATCGATTCTGTCCAAGATGGAACAACCATTATTTTTAACTTACACAGTAAAAAAGATAGTAAATTTAGGCAAGGACTGAAAATATCAAAGGATAGCTACTTATGTGAATCCGGAAATGAATCAGGGCAGATTCACTGTTTTTGGGGAAAAAATGAAATTATTCAATCTTTCAAAAATTTGAAAATACAATATTTATTTGAAAGCGGAAAAGAGGGATATAAGTGCTGGTATGTCGCCGGTGTTAAAGTATAAACTAACGTTAAATAAGTTTTGGAGGTCCAACAACTACTTTGCAGTTTCAGTATAATACTCTTTACCAAACTCATCTTCTAATATATTTAGTGCCTTCTTTTTTTCAGTTTTGCTTAAAGTACTGACCAAGTTTTGCAAACGCACTTCAATACTTTGACCATAAAGAGGAAGTCCCATTGAATGAAGAATTGCATTTTGAACTTCTTCAGAAGGAACACGTAATTCTTCGGCAGTAAAAACAGTGTATCCCCCTGTCACATCACTTCGTGCAGTTCTATGATTCAACAGTCTCTTTAACGCGTATGGCCCAACTTTCTGCAATTCAGCAATACTTGTGAACGTTCTTCGAAGATCATGCATATTAAAATCTAGCCCCGCTAATTCACAAATTTTATCTATACACTTTCTCGGCTCTCGAACATACCCATGCTCATTATCAGCTTGAAAAACATAATTGTTGTCTGTTGCCTTGCGCCTCCTTTGTAAAATAAGCATCAAGTGATCACTAATCGGCAATTCCAAAGGGTCACCATTTTTTGTTTTACTTATGTAAAAAAAATTATCCTCTAAATTGACTCGACTCCACTCTAATTGAAGCAAATTCGTCTTCCGCAATCCTGTAAACAGTCCAAACTCAACAAAATCGCAAACAGCAAGCATAAATTCATCGGTTGCATTATCAGCTCGAAGTTTTGAGAGGGCTTTGTAAAGCTTCAATATTTCTGACTTGGTCAGTCTTGATTGTTTTCTTGAAACATTGTTCCAACGTCTTTGATGTTTAAGTATATCAACAGGATTTTCTTTAATCAGATAACTACTGTCAGACGCTTTAAATTCGTGCATGGCATAATTATAAACAGCTCGGACGACTCTCATACAATAATCGGCTTGCGCCTCAGATCGTTCAGAAACTGAGATATGTCGCGTTTTTATATCTTCTTCGGATATTTGCGAAAGTGACTTGTCATGCCAGTCAGGTATATATGTATTAATGCACTGGTCATAGCCTCGGGTAGTTACATCTTCAAGGGTTTTTGAGTTTTTATAGCTGACGTATGCTTCCATTAATGTTGTTTTACTTATGGCTTCAACTGTTCGCTGAACATTCGGATTGATACCCTGCGCGATCTGTCCTAACGCTTCTAAAGCCTTCTCTTTAGCTTTTTCAACCGATAAATCAGGAAACGTTCCTAAGGTAACTTTTACAGGAGAGCTTTGCCCTTTGACTCTCTTGTAAACCCTAAACGTCTTAGTGCCAGTAGGTGAGACTTCTAAAATAAAACCCTTAAGATCTTCATGCCGATATGTTTTACGCTTTTTCTCAGGCTTCAACGCCTTGATCTTTGTTTTTGTGAATGAAAATTTATTACCACTGTTATCAGGCATTGACACATATCCGTGCTACAATTGTGCTACACAATATATCAAACACCATCAACTTTTGGAAATAACAAAATATACCAAGCAACCAAAATACAGCTTTAATGCCTTTATAAATGAGGGTTAATACAATTCAATCAATTGACATAAATTTTCACCAACTACAGGAGCGATCAACTCATAATCGTCAGGTCCCCTGTTCGAGTCAGGGAAGGGCCACCATTTTCCTCATACAAATCATCGAGTTACATCCACACCCACCGACTTATAGATTTTTGGGCTGGATACTATGTTTTGCTACATATGTCGATTTAGATGGCTATGCGAGAGATAGACGCTGAAGAGTGAATCTCTAACAACAATTATGTAAAAATAGCTCCTTTATCCATAAATCTTTATTTTTCCTAAATATGTCAACTTATTTTACAATTCCGTTTGTACCATTTTTAATAAATAATAAAATCATGCACTTAGCACATGGCACATAATCTGCTTGGGTGAACGTAGAAGGTAAAATTGCCTTTTTTGAATTGTGAACACACTTTGCAATGTAAATATTATGAAAGGAAAGGGAAAGGGAAACGAATATGAATAAGGTGATATCAACTTTAGCCGCACTTTTAATAATGAGCGGATCAGCAAATGCAACAATAATCGACTTTGAATCAGTAACATCTGATAATTTTAATGGAATGATTGTAGCTGATGGTTTTGATTGGAACTTTTCCGCATCGGGTTGGTGGATTGGGCCAGCCGATTTAGCTTTCCATCCTGATGGAACATCAAATGGAACAAGCAATTTGGTTGCTGCTGGAGATAGCAATACTGGAACCGCTAGCGTTACAATGACTCAAGTAGGAGGCGGAGTGTTCAGTATTTTTGGTCTAGACGCAGCCACTGCTAACATAAATGAAATTAACGGGTTAACAATAAATGGCATGCTCGATGGGGGCGGCACTATCTTTACAACAGTTGATATTGATCAGTCTTTTGACTTCTACTCAATTATTGGCTTCACTAACCTTGTGTCCGTAACTTTTTCTTCATTAAATTCTGCAAGCTACAATGTTGGTGGATTCAGTATAGATAATATTGTCTTAGATCAAATAAATGATATACCAGCGCCTTTTACCTTGAGTTTACTTGCATTCGGTTTAACTGCACTTGGCGCTTCAAGAAGACTAAAAAACTTGTGATTTACTAGAATTAAAGTCTGAAAGCTTCGAGACTGGGGGAATCTAAAGTAGACATCTATTTAAAAAAATAGCACGAACACTACCTAGACACCAAAACAATAAAGTCCCAAATTGTTGCCCCAGCTTCAAAGTAGAAGTGCACCACCTTTACTAACCTATTAGTTGCGGAGGTGCACCATCTGTATCCATTATTCTAATCTATCTAAATTTGAACGCTGTCGTTTATTTGAGTGGTATCAATACCAGAAGAAGCCGATACGCGAGGTAGCTCGATTACTCAACCGATCACATGCGACCATTAGCCGAGAGATAAGGCGTAATAGATATTATTATTATGTTCCAACTTATTATCCTCATCCTGCTCAGTTTTATTATGGGCAACGAATGAAAGAACGGGCTAAGCGTATCAAGCTCAAGTCCATTGAGACTCAGCAGTATGTTACTGACAAGCTCGAATTAGGTTGGACGCCTGAGATTATCGCTGGCCGGATAAAGCTCAATGAGACGCGCTACCCAACTTGTCTCATGAAGCGATTTACCAATACATATACAAAGAAAATCCATCCCTTATCGTCTATTTGCCAAGACAACATAAGAAACGCAAACGGTTTGGGGTAGACGTACCAGTATTTTAGAACAACCAAGTGACATTAACTACAGGTCAAGTTATGGACATTGGGAAAGTGACTCAATTGAATCAAGCGATAAAAAGTGCGCTTTAAATGTTTTGCTTGAACGAGTATCTAGATTAACTCACATCACAAAGCTAACATCTAAAAAGGCCATAATTACATCCAATGCAATCTGCAAACAGTTATCCATTTACCCTACTAATTTTTGTTTATCTATTACTTACGACAATGGCACTGGGAATACAGGATTTAAAAAAGTAGAAGCAAAATTGAATAATAAATCTTATTTCTGTGAGCCTTACCACAGTTGGGAAAAAGGCGCTTTAGAGCAAGTAAATAGCCTAATCAGAAGGTATTATCCTAAAAGAACAAACTTCCACAATGTGACTCAATACCAACTTGAAAAAGTAGAAAAATCACTCAATGATCGACCAAGAAAATGCGTAGGCTTCAAAACTCCAAATGAAGTCTATAATGAACTAAGTGGTACACTTCCAATTAGAATCTGAGTCTTTCACTGATTCCATCGATTCGTTGGGTGTCTAGGTAATTCTTCACGGCTTTTTATTATCTCTTTACCCAAAAAAATCAATAATACTAAAAATGGGAAAAAGCCCAATAGCAAAGGCAGAAATGACGCATTGAACCAATCAGGAAAAACCCCCGGCTGCCCGAAGAAAAGAGAACCACTGGCGATGAAAAATGAAAAACACATACGCCAAAGATGTCGGATTGTACGTTGGGCGCTAGAGAGCGTTTTACCGATGAGCACTCTCACCTCGCCAATAAGAGCCAGAGAGCCCGCAACGACAAATAGTACAAACGCTTGCGGTGGTGAATCATCAATAGTGCCAGTAGGACTAATGCTTGCTAAGTACATGAAATATAAACCGATCACAGTAATAGTTAGTGCAACGACTAAACCTATTTTTTCGCCAATGCCAGCGTAAAAATCACGACGTTGAGCTGCCGAGACACCGCTGGTTAAGAGGTATAATGCCAAAACACCAGCTACGAAATTTGTCCTTTGCCCCGACTCTAAAAATGGCGCAACAATTGCCCCAATCAAGTAACAAATAAACATAGCCAAATAGAACACTTTACCCGCCTTGCGATGAAGTGTCTTACCTTTGGGCACGATACTCGCAGTTGTACCCGAAAGCACACCTATAATGCCTCCACCAATGTGGGCATACAACAGTAATACTGCCCCCCAATGGAGTAAAACATTATTGTGTTTGGCTACTTTAAGCGTCTCTGCAAAAGCATGGTCAATTTGACCTATATAAAGGCTCAGGATTACTGCAAGAGTAAAGATAACTTTTTTATGATATGACATTTGTACACTTAGTTATTTCAGTTGCTAGTGATATGCACACAAGCAAGTTTGAAAAAGTAAGTGTTGCATCAAAAAAAACAGAAATATACACACAGACTTACTAAAACTGTAACACCTTGTATATTGCTAACTAACAACCTTGAGAGTATCTATAGTGTGAATAAGAAGAACACCTATCTATTCAACATGCATTGATTTTGCTGAATTTCTGGTCGACAAACTGGTTGTTAACGCAGGTCCACTTTAAGTTTAATCTTCCACTTGCATTGAGATTCCAGATAGCATCGATACTTTATTTGATTCTGTCCCTTCTGACTGGCTGCTTTTAGGCTCATAGGAGCCAGTCACCCTAGTCTTTGTAAGATTCTGCAGAGGGCACAAATTAGCCCAACAACTGTCACTACCAAACGAGCTTTGGTGACGATTCCTGCCAGTGACTAACCTCAAATTATATGCAGCTAACCCACATAGCTTAGAAACTTACGGCTGAACGATTAGCTTCCTTTTCGAAGTTTACAGCATTCCAGATTTGCAGGTTTCCAGCTTTTCGCTGCCCCCTTCCCCACCAAAACACTTACCAATAAAAATTCAATTCGGAAAAAGTTCGGTGTAGGTTCGGTTATGCACTGCACGGTATTCAACACCGGAAAAAAATTATATTTTTATTGAACTTAGACGGTAAATTTTAGACTCTCTCCTTGCCTTATCATCGTCAGGTCCACTGTTCGAGTCAGGGAAGGGCCACCATTTTTAATAACCTTCATAGCTACTCCCTTACAACATTACAAATTTATCTATCTCACGGATCGGAATTCAGCATTTTTTAAGAATAAAGACTCGCCAATCTAGTTGTCCATTTTTTAATATTATTAAGTGTGCAGGATAAGTTAGTTATATTGCTTTAGATAAAAATTCATTGTTTTGTCTTTCAAAGCTAGGTGGTGCACTTCCAATTGGAACCTGAGCAACTTATATTTCCATTTTAATCATGGCTGTCTTGATAAAAAGTTGTCGCGATCAAGTCAGGTAATCGCAATGATTCTTCTCCTTAATTGGTTATGGATACGAGATCATTTTTAGCTACACTTGATTATTTCAATACAACCTAAGGTATAGAACATTACTTGCTGAATAATATTGGTGATTAAGCTTTTTAGAAAAAATAGGTTTATAACTGCCAACTCATATTTTAAGGGTGTGTGGACTCTCCTCTAGAAATAAACAATTATATATCTAAGTTGCTACATTTAGCGTGAAAGCGACAGAAACTAAATCATGCATAATCTTCTATCGCACACCTACGTGAATTAAATACTCCCTTGCTTCTTGGATCTGCTCATCGGTTAGCTGACCTCTAGGATCAGCTATCGGATTAAACGTTAGCGCACCTGGAGACACGATTGCTATTACCTCGACAACAATATCGCATGCGCGTAACCAGTTTTCAAAGTTTGAATGTGCGGGTCGCAAATTAAGTATCAGGGATTTATCCTCAAGCACAGGCGTCAACGCTCTCAATGCTAGTGGAGACGCCACATAGATGAAATTTCGAATGGCAATAAGTTTCTCTAAAGGTACATCAGTGTTAAGTCGTGCATTGACACGTTGTAAAGCATCTTGATTACCTAAACGCGCCATAGCCAGATCATAATTTTCATGTACTTCTGGTGACGTTGTTTTTTCGTAGGCTGCCTTAATATCCTCGATTAACCCTGCGTTGTTACTGCGACCTAGTAACAATGCAACACGCCCCCGTAAACTGGCGTCTTCTCCACTTGCTAAAAATTGGCGCAATAAGTCGATTCCGTTAGGGCCTGTACTCGTTTCTAGCTGAGAAATAGAGTCTAAGCGAACATCAAGGGTTCTATGGTTTAACAATTCCACCAGCAAACTGGTACGCATAGGCTCGGCAATAGTCGATGCGGTATCAACCGCCGCAGCAACCTGTAAAGGTGAGTTGGTGTTGCTTGCCTCTCTAATTACCTCGATCCCATCTGCTTCCATAATTTTTACCATCCTCGCGGCTTCTGCTGTATCTGAGAGCATTAATGACCACAGCATTTTCTGTTGGTCATTAAAATGTGTAGGCGCTTCAGAGATAACTTCGTCATCTTCGTCTTCAATCAAATCGTCTTTGGGTTCAAATTCAGACATAATCTGCTCTACTCCGAGTTAAAGGGCTCATTAATATGGCCCCTGTATAGCGCGGCGTCGTGCTTCAAACCATTCGTCATCGCGAAAGTGTTTGGGTTTATCACGCATAGTGATTAGTGCACCTCGCATCCCAGAACCATAACCTACATTACTACGGTAACCGGTACGTCCATGAGGGTTAAACCGATACATCAAGCGTCGCAATACTTGAATATCGCTACGAGATCTTCCGCCCGCCCCTGCCGCAGGCTCATCAGAGTGATCTAAGCTGAGATAATGGCCCAATTCATGGGCCAAATCATTGGCATCAGCGGCATCGGTCATCACTATGCCGCTTTGACTTACACCACCAGTGTCTGCAGTGTTATCCATCGCCCACGCCATGGTTGTACCGGCACCGGGAGTCAGATCTCTGATCCGTCTAACCCACCAAATATTGCATCGATTAGCTTGTCTATTGTTTCGGTGTACAGGATTTGAATCATCAGCTCCTGCTGAAAAAACCGTGCCATTGGGATGGTTTCTCGCTGCAGCTCCTGAATTTTCAGTAATTTCACCGGGGTTACCAAACATGTTGACTGATCCAGAGGTATCCGCAGCATCGACAAGAAAATAGATACCACAAGGACGCCAAATACGATTTACCGTTCTAAACAAGGTTGTAATCCTTGCTTGAGTTGTTGCGCAAACACCAGCAGTCATTGCTCCACCAGGAGTAGTACTCCCTCTGAGGTTAAGCAACCAAGGATGAACTCTAACTGTGCGGCGCTGAAACACACGCACACCACATTCACCTATTAATGGGCCATCTACTGTACCTACGTGAACAGTGATCTTACAAAACTTATCTCGCCAGGATCCAGTCCCCCCTTTGATTCGAAAAGTGCCATCAGCAGGAAGTTCTCCATTAGCAGGCTCAATTATACTGGCAATAGTGTCATCTTCGCTTTTAACAAATAAATCGGGGCCGCCGCTTGCTGACTCATCTAGACGTAAACGCTCAAGCTTAATCACTACCTCTCTATCTTGTGACATACCAAATACAGGTCCGTGCACTAATGCAGGAGTTTCGCCCCTAGTGCCAACTGGATCATGCAACCAACCTCGGTCGTCGAGGTCTGGATAGGTATAACTGGGCTGTCCAGTTCGAGCACGAACAAAACGCACAAGTACAATTCGACGAGATTTATATACTTCTTCGGTAAAAGCCATTTTTACTCCTTTGCCCAGTCTGCGCCAGATAACATATCTCGAGTTTGTTGGTTAACAACCGAGCCGCGTGCGTCGATGTTGAGGGCGGCGTCATATTGCAGGTCCAGCACTGCTCGTTCGGTATTTTGGCCAATTGCGCCATCAACACCATGTTCTCCTAATTCGTAACCAACCATTTGCAACCTACGCTGTACGCCAGCCAACTGGGTAATAGGCTCCAACGAGCCTCTAGCCGTCACATCATAATCAGTATTAAAAATACGCAATTGAGCAGTCACTCCAGGTGGTGCTGTGATTAATATCTTACCGTCCGCATCGGTTTGGCCATTGCTTGAATTACCGTTGCTAAAAGTAATTTGATAGGGCTGGTCAGCGATACCTATATTAGTGCCGTCTTGGGTTGAAGTGCCTGGATAAACCTGAAAGAAAATTTCTAGCTGTATTAATACAACTGCGCTACTGGTTTCAGTTCCTGAAGCTGCTCGCGGCACAGGTATGGTGGCTGCGGTAGCGGCAGCTGATGGGTCGGGACTACCCTCTTCTACACCAAGTTCTTGTTCGGGTGTGGTGTTATCTTCACTCATGAGCCGTAAGAATCCTTTAATGCTGCCCGAGTTTGAGGGCCTATAATGCCATCTACTGACAGTTTGTGATCAGCTTGAAATGCGCGAGTGGCATTGCGTGTGAGGTCACCCACAATGCCATCCACGGGACCAACTGGATAGCCAAGTGCTCTCAGTCGACCTTGTGCACCTGATACTTCTTCTAAGGGGTTTATGCAGCCTAAGTCGACAGGAATTTCCAACGCCAACTCTTCTACGATAATTTTGCCTGATGTCGCACCAATAGGGATTGGCACATTGACCAAGCCATTACCGTCTGTTTGCCCGGCTACAGGCTCCCCTTTATCAAACTCAACAACAAAGTCCTTACTGCTAACGTTTTGCATCTCACCTTTTGCATCTCGAACGCGCAAACGTACACGTAATTTACTAGCTCCAGCTAATAACTTAAACGAATGTCTGCTACCTGTAGCACAACTTTGAGGATCTAGTTCTTTATCTGGGACAAATAGTTTATCGCCAGGATGTAATATATTTGGATCTTCGCGCTTGCTGCGAAGGGCAGCATTACTGCCATGATCCCAAATTTTTGTCCAAGGCAATCCATACTTTTTGGCGACTGTTGTCAAACATTCACCTGTAGCGATAGTGTGATTGGGCATTAGCGGTAGGCACTCCTTTACAAACTTAAACTAACAACCGATTATAGCTCATTATTTCACCAACTGTGTGACAAAACAATAACCAGAAAACACTAATAATTGCCTGACAACACAGCCTGAAAAAGGCTGAATGTTTAATAAAGATTGATGTTTAGAGCGCTATGTCCTTGATCTAATACAAATTAGCTAAAACTTCTACAAAAAAATTAATAGTAAAATTAGAGGACTTCCAAGATAACGACTGGCTAATCAGTTAGATGTTATCACTAGTTATTCTGAATACCTTACCGAACCGTTGGCCTACCTCATATGCAAGATCATTCCACCTCCACACTTCTTGCGCCCCTATCGCTATTATATATGAGTAAGCACTATTGCTATTCATTATCCTAAACGCTACCGACCATGACAAAACCAAACACTGGACAATTAAACACTCACTACCCAGTAGTTTATTCTTCAATCCTAGTACATTTAATACTCAAACTAGATTGCCAACCTGATTGGAGAAGGTACAACGCAGCATTAAATTGTTATAAATTGATGGCTAGATTTAGAGATTTCTTATGCCTTATTACTGCATATTTTTACTCAACGTAAATGCGCCTCTAATATCTTCTAATGTAAAACCTACCGCTAAGTCGGTTGGATAGTGTTTTTGAATTTTTTCGAGCAACTCGGGGGCAACCGATTGACCGTGACAGCCCAAACATAAAGCTCCTGTGGGAATGGCTTGCATGTAGCGAAATGTCTTTTCGTCTATTTTACTAACGGTTAACGGTTGGTTTTTGCCTACCTCTTTATATTTTGTATCAAGCTGCACTAACATTTCAGCTTCCCATGCATCGGGCTGATTGTTTTCGTTTCTAGTCTTCAGACTGGTTCTGCTAATTTGCCAGCCATCGGTCGATAATTCTTTAGCTATTTGTGGTGCTTGCAATTGGCAAACCTCAACTGCATTTTTCAGTCCTCCTTGTTGAATCGCTCCTACCAGAGCGGCTTTTAGCTCTGTTGAGTACTGCTTTACTTTGATCAATGCAGCCTTTTCTAGTGTTAGTTGTGATTCTGTCTGTTGGGGAGTTATTTGCTGTGAAGCTTTTTGTTGTGCATAGCCGAGATTAATTGACGTGAATGTCAAAGTTAATAGTAGTAGTTTTCGCATTTTATTATCACTCTTTAAGGCAATGGGAAGTAGAAATCATTAAAATTGATACAAAGCAAAAGTCGGGCCCTAATTAATAAAGAGCTAAACAACTGATAATTATGAGGTTAATATTTCACACCGTAAAGTTAATGACAGTTTTGACAAGGGTAAGTCAATTATGACATTTGATTGGATTTCGAGGTCTTTTCTAGGCATCTAAATATACAAACTGTGATTTGATCAATCCTCAAACAGCAATATCGACCTGATGTATTGCGCCTAGGCTATTGTTGTCGGTTATAAATACACTGGTTTGGCGTATTTGTGCGATAGCATTGCCAAAATCATCAGTAAAGGTGAAAGGAGTGTTGGCAGCATTAAGTGAAATGGCTTGGATCCGTCCATCGGCTAATGACATCAGCGAGTTTTTTCCGTCCCATAGACTAAGCTCTTTATATAAATCGTCGTCTGCTTCGACCAATCCATTGTTATTGTCGTCAAGCTCGGCTAATTCATTAAAACCTTGACCTGTTTGTGCGCCGAAAAGCTCTGTTCCATTGTCAATCACACCATTTTGATTTCGATCATAGGCTAAGTACCAAACCCCCGATGCCAATTCTGGGATCAACTCTTTTTGTCCATCAGAGTCCAGATCAAATGCCTGTTTGTCTTCGGCATATAACTGCGGCTTATTGCCAATGTTTAACACCAACGGGTCGGTAAATTCGGCAGAGGTCATAGTTAACTGCTGTTCGATATTTAGTTCTCTGCTGTAGCTTATTGAAAGACTCATCGAGGTGACTGCACCTTGAGAATCCTCTAGTTGCAAAGTGGTATTGTAATCCATTCGCTCATATTCATAGAGTCTTTCACTAACAGATAACACACTGTTTTCGTTAACAAAATGCCCCTGCAACCTTGTCTCTTGGCCGCTAAATTGCTGCCGAAAAGAGAAAGTGTTGAATTCACTACTAGAAGTTTGACTAAGACGTTGGTTTTCGCTGTAAATGGTGATTTTTCTACCACTTAGATTTTCGATGGATCTTTTCTGAACCTCTTGTTCTGGCGATAAGCTAAGGCTATAAGCCCCATCTTCCGTGGTTCTCGACTGTGTTTGTTCGCTTTGCGCGGTAGAACCATCTGTTTGACTGACATTTTTGACCGCAATAATTTCACGTTCATGAGAACGCTCGAACTCATGATTAACATGAGCCTCTTGACTTGAAATTTGCATCATAACAATACCCCTCGTCAAAAGTTATCTGCCAAAGTTTTAGATACTTTAATAAAACTTTTTCAGCAGAATTTGAGACTTACCCGAGACTGATTTAGGAGACTTTCTTAAAGAGCTTGTTTGTGATTTTGTTGCGTGTCTTGGATTGCTTCTATGCTTTGTTTGATGTTTTGGTCTTATTCAACGACACCTTTTTCAAAAGGTGTCGTTGAATCCTGATCGGGGAACGATGATAACAGATTGGTAGCGAAACTATATCTGTGTGTCATCCAAAGTCATAACAATCTCACTGCCTAATTTAATTTTTTTAACCAACGAAGATGTATCAACTAAATAGTGCATCATATAAAAATTAGCGGTAACAACTTTACTCTGTAAAAAGTCTTTGTTCCCTTGGTTATTATCAAGCATTTGCTTTGCCTTTAATGCCATTAACGCCCACATGTAACCTGTAGTAGTTAATCCCATCAACATTAAATAATGATGTGAAGCGGCTCCAAGTATATGACCATTCTTAGGATATGATGACATGATCCATTTACTCGCATCTTCTAAGTCAACGAGAGAGGCATTAAGAATATCAGCCAAAAATTGTAATTCTTCATGTTCTTTACAATATTCACATTGCGATTTAACTTTTTGCATAAAGACCTTAAGTGCCGCACCTTTATCCATAAGCACTTTACGCCCAATAAGATCTAAAGCCTGCACCCCAGTTGCGCCTTCATATATCTTAGAAATGCGCGCATCGCGATAATACTGCTCAATTCCTGTCTCTGTAATATAACCGTGCCCTCCAAAACACTGTAAAGACATGCTAATGACATTTTCTGCGGTTTCGGTAAGAAAACCTTTCAATACCGGCGTAAGCAGACCAAGAAGTTGTTCTGCAACCTTGGCGTCTTCTTTATTTTTAGATTTTTCGGCTATATCCATTTGATGACCTAACCAAAACGTGAACGTCCTAGCTGCCTCAGTAAAAGATTTTGCGGACATCAGCATTCTACGTACATCAGGAATTTTAATAATTGGCTCTGCTTTATCAGCACTTAATGTGGAGCCAGGTGTTCGACCTTGTAAACGCTCTTTACTATAAAGGCTCGCATTTTGATAAGCAGCATCTGACAAAGCTACGCCTTGTCCTCCAACAGCAATACGCATAATGTTCATCATAGCGAACATTATTTTCAATCCTTCATTTTCGTTACCGATTAAATATCCTGTGGCTTCATCAAATTGCATAGAACAAGTTGCCGAGCCTTTTAATCCCATTTTTTTCTCTATACCCGTGCAATACACAGCATTCCTCTCACCTAAGGAACCATCTTCATTTGATAAAAATTTAGGAACAATAAAGATACTGATCCCTTTTGACCCTTTGGGTGAATCAGGTGTTCTAGCCAATACCAAGTGAACGATGTTATCGGTAAGATCATGTTCTCCCCCTGAAATGAAAATTTTGGAGCCTTCGATTTTGTAACTTCCATCTTGTTGCAACTTAGCTTTCGTTCGCAGCAACCCGAGATCAGTTCCTGCATGAGCCTCGGTTAAATTCATGGTGGCATTCCATTGTCCGCTGACAAGTTTTGGCATATAGGCAGCTTTCAGTGCTTCGCTCCCAGAGATTTTAAGAGCAGAAATGGCACCTTTATTCATTCCCGTATACATTGAAAATCCGGGATTAGCCGCAGTTACCATTTCATTTACTGCGGCATATAATGAATGAGGCAAGTCTTGACCGCCATATTCCTCACTTGCTGTCATACCGACCCAACCACCGTCGGCAAAATCTTGGTAAGCTTGCTTAAACCCTGTAGGAGTAGTAACTTGCTTATCCTTTAATTGACAACCTTCACTGTCTCCAGAAGCATTTAAGGGGGCGACAACCTGCTCGCTGAATTTGGCCATTTCAGATAAAATCATATCGACTAAGTCATTTGATAAACCTGAATCACTGTCAATTGAACTATCTCCTGCAATATTCAATACATCCTTATAAATAAATTGCATGTCTTCTATAGGTGCTTTGTATTCAATGGTCATAAATCCTCACTCAAGATCCAATTCCTAGAGAACTAATAACTACGCTCTAGGGTAGTAAATTAAAATTACGGCACTTCGGTCAGTGCTACTCTTCCCACTCTGAATTACCACATACACCAATTTCTTGACCTGATATATGTCGACCTTCGTTTGCTAAAAATACCGCGGTCTTACCGATTTCTGTTGGGTTAATGCGTCTACGCATTGAAATATATGACAAACGTCTAGCTTCAGCTTCTTCAATGGTTGAATTGCGTTCTTTTGCTAACTTGGCGACTAAAGCGTGTCCCCTTTCATTATCAATCGCCCCAGGGAGAATGGCATTACAACTGATGTTATATTGCCCTAGCTCTCTAGCAATGTTTCTAGTTAACCCTTCTAATCCGACTTTAGATGCCACATAAGGAGAACGGAGAGGTAATCCCGTTCGCGTTGAGGCGCTAGAAATATTGATAATGCAGCCACTGTTTTGCTGCTTCATATATTTCGCGGCCCTCTTTATGCAATAAAACGCACCATTTAAATTAACTTGAATAGTTTGTTCCCAATCACTATCACTCAATTCATCAATCGCAATTTTAGGACCGCCAATTCCAGCATTGTTGACTAGCACATCAATTCCACCGAATGACTCTATTACTTTATTGAACATTCTATCCACTTCTGCTGATTTACTAATATCAGCTACAGCGCCACTCATATTAGGGTTGTCAGCCAACGTACTTTGAATAGACTGCTTAGAAATATCACAAATATGTACGCGTGCCCCTTCATAGTAAAATGCCTCCGCGATGGCTCGTCCAATACCAGCCCCCGCAGCTGTGACTACCACCCGTTGTGGGGAATAAGTCTTGTTATTCATTTTATTTTCTCTCTGCTTAACTTTTTATCAGTCTGTTATCTATAGCTGCGTCTTAATTGCTCGGTAGCTATTTCATCCAGTTTTAATTGCTCACTAATGTGAACTGCATAGGTATCTTTAGCTTTTTGCAACGAAACAACACCTTCAATAACATCTAGTAAGACACGCTTAGGCTCGCGACTAGTGGCTTTACCGTAGCCACCACCACCACAAGTGACAGACACTAAAGTGTACTCTGAAGTTAAATTCGTCACTTCGCTGTTGCCTAGGGTCGAAATAACTCCTTGTTTGTCCACTAAGTATTGCGATGCGCCTTGGGAAGACTCACCATAGGCAGCCCCCTGCGGCGGGTTGTCAATGCCATCAGTGACAAACGCCACATCCACTTGTGCGCCCTTTATGGCAGTAAATTCAATGCGTTTACTCGGTGCGCCCCGGTAACGCCCAGCCCCTTCAGAATCTCTGACGATTTCTCGATGATTGACAATAATAGGTTGGTATAACTCAGCGAGTTCAACACTATCAATAAACCCCATACCACCATTGCCGGCATGAGAATAGTGGAACCAACCATCAGCATTAGGAGACGCCCCACCTCCTGAACTACCTAAAAAAACCTGATTGATAAAGGCGCCAAAAGTACGAGGGTCTATGCCGGAAAACACCCCTCTAGACGGAGGCAAGTTAGATCCAATTTCTGCCATACCATAACCTTCGGCAATTTCTGATATTGCAATCTGCACCGCATTGGCAATTCTGTCTGAGACGTTTGTCGTTGCAGCAGAGCAACTTGTAGGATGGTTAGGGATCCCAACTATGCAGTTTTCCCTAAGGGTCAATTGTATTCTTCTGAAACTGCCTGCATTTTTTGGAACTTGGTGATCTATACTATTAAAAATGCCAATCATCGCTGACGTTCGCACGCAGGCTTCACTAACATTTAGGCCACATGGTAAACAATCGGGATTATCGCTTAAATCCACGCTCACAGTCCCTTCAGAAGGGTCAATACTCACTTCTGCCTGAATTTTCACTTCATTTCCTAATGTGCCTTCCATCGCGTCATGAGTGCTAGTAGCGGTAAAATAACCTTCTGGAAGCTGCTTAAGTGCAGCATCCATTAATGTTTCACTGTAATTAAACCATTGCTCCTCAAAGGCGTGTAATGTATCCCAACCGAACTCTTCGGCGAGTTTTAAAATTTCTTGTTCACCAATTCGCGCCGCGCCTATCATTGCCATAAAATCACCATGCCATTGGTCTGGTACACGGATACGCATTTTGCACATGCGCACTATGTCCTCTATGGGGTGATAGTTTTCCAACACTTTGGTCGCAGGAAAAATTAACGCTCCTTCTTGATACACATCTTTCGCGTCGCCAAAGTAAGTCGTAGGAATGGAATTGCCAATATCTGCTTGATGTGCTTTCGCAACCACAGTGAAATGATGCAGCCCCTTATCATCTATTACCGGCATTAAGATGCTGTGATCAGCCGCATGTGAACACCCGTGGTACGGCGAGTTATGCAAAAACGCATCACCCTTTTTCAATGTTGGATGATATGCAATCATCGTTTTTGCCATCAAATCTGGACCACTCAAAACATGTATGGGTAAGCTTTCTACCGCGTTTAGTAATTCGTTATTGTGGGTGACAACGCAGCATGAGAAGTCTCTAGCTCGATTAAGCACCCCTGAACGACCTGTTCGTAACAAGGTATTGCTCATTTTCTTTGAAACACCTTCAAAACGCGTGTTTAGAATAGAAAGTTGCGAGCCATCGAGGGTGACTTTTGGTGCCAAGGATTTAGTATTAGAACTCATATTTGTTCCCTCAAGGTTTTATAATTAAATTGCCAGTTAAACTGCGAGTAAAGGTCGCTACTGGATCAACCACAATTGAAGTAAAGGGCGACTCCACTATGGCGGGTCCCTTAAAAATCTTATCAATAGGCATCGCGGAAAAACGGTATATGGGCGTTTCCACAGAGCCATAGCCATCAAAATACGTTTTACGCTTGGTCATTAACAAATTGTCGCTTTGTTCTTCAACCAACCTACCTGCATGTTCACTTCGCAATCGGCAACGTACTTTTGCACTCCAATTAACGATCTCTATGGCTGAGTTGGGGTCTGAAAAAGAAAACAAGCGTTCGTGAGAACGATGAAATTCTTCTACTATTTGATTTAGCTCATCGACACCGATGATGAGAATATTGGAAAGTGGAATATCAATTTCCCACACTTGGTTTTCATAACGGGCTTCAACCGAGAATTCGATGCTTTGTTCAAAGGAATCTTGCCCAGAGGCATCAATAAAAGCCTGACATTGTGAATATAATTCGGATAATAAAATATTCGCGCTCTCAAAATCGAAGTCATTACTACGTACGAATAATGCTCTGTGGTAATCTGCGCTTAAGTCAGCAATGGTGGCTCCAGCGGCACTCATTGTAGCGCCAACTTCAGGTACGATAAGTTCAGGACAGTCAAGTCTTCGAGCAATGAATATTGAATTTAAGCCAGCAGCTCCCCCGCCCCCAATTAACACTGATTGAGTGGGATCGACACCTTGATTTACAGTGATATCAATAATGGCCTGAGCCATATTTTCGGTGGCTAACTTAATAATGGCTGCAGATGCCTGCAATAAAGAAATACCTAATTTATTTGCTACATTTTGCTGAATGACTCGTTTAGAAGCCTCTCCGTCTAGCTGCATTTTTCCACCTAAGAAAAAATCAGGGTCAATATAGCCTAAAGCCACTGCAGCATCGGTTACTGTTGCTTTGTCTCCACCTAAATTATAACAGGCTGGGCCTGGCTTAGCCCCTTGGCTTTGTGGCCCAACATGCAGGATGCCACCAGCGTCGACCCAAGCAATACTTCCGCCACCCGCGCCAACACTGGTAATATCAACTGACGGGAATCCAGTAATATGGCCTAGATAAGGCTTACCTATCCACATCTCTCGAGTCAGCGGTATCACCCCATTTCTTACCAAACTTACATCGTATGTAGTTCCCCCAGTATCGGCGACGATAATATCTCGATTTTTTCCTTCAATGTCATCGACACTACCGTAATACCCACCAGCAACTGGCGCCATGGCTGGGCCAGAGTTAAGCACTTGGATAGGTGTTTGAGCCAGTAATTCCGCATCTAACATTCCACCTTGGGAGGTTAATACTAAAATACGTCCTTTATAGTTTGCATTACGTAACCTTTCTGTTAACCCACCCAGGTAAGACGACATAAGAGGTTTCAATGAGGCGTCAATACTGGTTGCTGAAGCTCGCCTATATTCTCGCATAACAGGGTTCAGTTGGTGAGATAGCGAATAAGGAATACCTGGTAAGTGTTGTTCCAATAATTTGGCAATTTCCAGTTCATGAGTGGGATTAACAACAGACCACAATAAACAAACAGAAACCGCTTCGACCTTGTTGCTTTTGATCGCTTCAATTGCCTCTAGAACATCTGATTCCTTTAACGATTCTTGAATGTTTCCATCAGCATGAATTCGCTCAGAAACCGCATAACTTAATGAGCGAGGTATATAAGGAGCAGGATATTGCTGAGCATGGTTAAATGGCTCAAGGCGGCCACCTTCTCGCATCAATAAGATATCCTTATGGCCTTTAGTGGTAATGAATGCGGTTTTAGCTGTTTGACCTTCAATAATGGCGTTTAACGCATGAGTAGTACCGTGAATAAAGGTATCTCCTTTAGACATTAGCGCATCTAACGAAAGTCCCATATCATCAGCTGCTACTTGCAACGCGTTTAGAACACCTGCAACTGGATCATTTGGTGTGGTGGGGGATTTGTACATGTGCAGATTCCCTTGGTCATCTTCAATAACCAAATCTGTGAATGTGCCACCGGTATCTGTTGCAAATCTCATATTTACGTTCTCATTTTGTTAAAAAAATCGTGATTATTTTTGAATAAACCCGCAAGCCAACTTTATTGCTTTTTCAAGCCAAATTTAGCGCGCACCTCTGTCGGTGTAGCCACTTCTTTACCTACGGCCTCAACTAAACCAACAGCGCGATTAACAAGCTGTCCATTGGTGGCAAAAACCCCACGCTTTAAATAGAGATTATCCTCAAGGCCAACACGAATATTGCCGTCAAGTAACAAGGCTTGTGCAACCATTGGCATTTGTAAACGCGCCAATCCAAACCCCGCCCAACAGGCTTCCTTAGGCACAAGATTGCGCATGTACATCATGGTTTCTGGAGTAGCCGGAGCCCCCCACTTCACCCCTAGAACAAATTGATACATGGGAATACCCTCAATAATTCCATCCGCAACCATCTGATTTGCGAAAAGAATATCCCCAGCTTGGAATACCTCCATTTCTGGTTTTACTTGCAGTTCCTTGAAACGCATCGCCATATTTTTCAATGTACGAGTGGTATTTAGATAAACGAATTCTTGCTCGCCATCAGTTTGATTTGCCGTAGTGACATCTAGAGAACATATTTCGGGTAAGTTTTCTGCAATATGCAAAATACGCTCTTCAACCATTTTGACGTTTGTACCTGGACCGGCTTTACTCTCGTCTAGAGGATCAGGGTAGAATCTTGCGTTGCCACCACAGGTTAAATTGATAACCACGTCAGTGGCATCATCTCTAATACGCTGAACTACTTCACGGTAAAGAGCAGGATCTTGACAGCCTTCTCCGGTAATTGGATCTCTAACATGCAGATGCACTACTGAGGCTCCAGCTTTAGCTGCTTCAATAGCTGATCCCGCGATTTCTTTAGGAGTGACCGGAAAATTAGGATGCTTTTTGTTGTAGCTGCTGCCACCAGTTACGGCACAGGTTAAAATTACTTTTTCTGAAAAATTCATTATAAATCCTTAAGTTACATGCCCGCAGCGCGGCCTTCATCTAATAAAACAGTCGTGCCATGCATCGCTCGGCTATCTTCACTCGCTAAAAACAAAACGGCATTAGCCATATCTTCTGGGGTTGAAAACTTGCGTCGACTCGGTGTTGAGGCATCGATCATGGCGCGGCGTTCAGCAAATTCTGGGTTATGTCGAATATGCTCATTGATAGGTGTGGCTGTATTACCAGGCGCGATGGCATTAACATTGATGTTAAATGGTGCGAGTTGTAATGCGAAGGTTTTGGTGAGCGCAGAAACACCAGCCTTCACGGCACAATATAGGCCGTAGTCTTTGGAGCCCACAACCGCGGCAACTGATGAAAAGTTAATAATTTTTCCAGATTCCTTGGCTTTTAAAATAGGCGCAATCGCATCAATAGCAAAAAACACACTTTTGAAGTTGGTATTTACCATTTGGTCGAATTGACTCTCACTGGTTTCATGGATTTTAGTCGGGAAGTAAACCCCAGCGGCATTGACAAGAATGTCAACGGTTCCGTATACCCCTAAGACTTCTTGCACTGTCTTACTGAGAGAAATAGGACTAGCGACATCGCATACAAACGCATGAGCAGTTCCGCCAGCAGCGGTTATTTCAGCCACAACACGTTGCGATTTTTCTATATCAGAGCTAGCAATGACTGCCACTTTTGCACCTTGTTGCGCAAACTTTAATGCCACAGCTTTACCAATTCCTGATGAACTTCCAGTGACGAAAGCCACTTTGTTTTCTAATTTTTTTTCATGAGACATGATGTTTAAAACCTTTTAATAAAAATGAAAATAATCTCAATTATTCAATAACTTGCAGATGCGAATGTTTTGAAAACTAAAATATTAGTGGCAATAAAAAGTAACAAGCCAGAGGAATAAGCAATAAACACAAGGTATTGATGAGTACCCCTCCTTTTGCCATTTCAGCTATGGTTACTTTGCCGCTACCATAAACAACCGCATTAGGAGGCGTGGCTACCGGCAACATAAAGGCACAGTTTGCGGCTAATACAGCGGGTACAGCTAATTGCAGTGGTGGGTAATTTGTAGCGACAGACAAGCCACCTAAAATAGGCATAAAAGTCGCAACAGTAGCGGAATTATTGGTCAGCTCTGTCAGCAGTAAAACAATCAGAGTAATTGCAAACACTAGGGCTAAAAGGTGCCAATCCCCCATACCAAACATGTGATTACCAATTGAACTGGCTAAGCCACTTGATGTGATAACGGAAGCCAGAGCCATGCCACCGCCATATAATAAAACCACATCCCAAGGTAATTGCTTGGCATAATCCCAGTCCATTAGGGGTTTACCTTTAGAAGCGGGTATGACAAACAGTAAAATGGCACCGGTAATGGCTATTCCTGTATCCGAGATCCCCTCAAGACCAGTCACCGCGATAAGCCACTTTTTGGATATCCAAAGTATAACTACTGCGACAAAAACCAAAGACATCCTTTTCTCAGCTAAACTGATATCTCCTAAACCTTCATATTGCTCACTGATGGTTTTCTTAAGTAAATTATTATCTATATCAATTTTATGGATAGGGAAAACGATAAAACTTAGTACAAACCATGCCGTTGGTAACAAGATTAAAACCAGAGGAATACCAAAAAGCATCCAATCAACAAAATCAATGGTTATACCGTAATGGTCTTTCATAAAACCGGCCATTAAAATGTTCGGGGGGGTGCCAACAAGGGTGCCAAAACCACCAATGCTGGCGGAATAAGCTACTGACAAAAGCAATACAACGGTAAAGTCATTCTTTCGTTTATTTTTTTCGTTGGAAATAATTAACGCCACTGACGTCGCTATGGGTAGCATCATCAGAGTCGTAGCGGTGTTGCTAATCCACATACTCAAGAATGCAGTTACCAACATAAAAACCAATACTATTCTAGTGGGAGTGCTCCCCAAGCTTTGTAAAATAAACAAAGCGATCCGTCGATGTAATCCCCACCTTTGTAGTCCTAACGCAAGAATAAACCCACCTATCAGCAGGTAAATTGCTGGGCTTGTATATGACTTAGTGACTTGCTGAATATTTTCTATTTCTAAAAGTGGGAAAAGTACTAAAGGCAATAATGAAGTAATAGGAATAGGAACCGCTTCAGTTGCCCACCAAACGGCTACCCACATGGTCACTCCAGCAGCAAGTGCAGCATTGGTTGTTGCCCCACCCCAATGAAACATTAAGACGCATAGAAACAATGAAGGCCCTAAAATAAGACCTATTTTCTTATGAGTTGGAACTGATTTTATCTCTAGCATATTGATTAAATATTCTTTTTAAAACCTGCCTTCGATGAAGACTAAAACAGATAAACTGCAACCTTGAACTAGGATAAAGGGACGCGAAATAAAAGAACCTACCAAAGGAGGGGGATTGATAAATAAGTTAGAAATAATGCCGAGTACCAAGGGGAACCCCCTTAAATGAGCGGCTAGATAATACTTGATTACGAATAACAACTGGATCTTAAAAAGAAAAAGCGGCATTAAATCAAGCCGCTTTTAGATACATAAATTGAGAGGGTAATAATTAACTGTTATTTATTTTGGTTAAGTTTATCCAATAACCAATCCATCATATCAGGTTTAGCAATTGCCATATAATTAGGTGCGCAATGAGAGGCGCGTCCCAAAATCCATGTTTCACTATTAGTAGCCGCATCTTCAACTAATTTTATGTCGTCCATAGACACAACTGGGTCTCGACTGCCATTCACAATTAATAACGGCACAGAAATTGTTTCTTTACCTGTACCTACGATCCCTTGATTAACAAGTGAAAATGAATTGGCAACCTCGCTGAATTTCTTGCCTTTTTCGGTATTTGCATTGCCGGGTATTGCGATATATTCAGGATCAAATCCCATACGTCTTATGGCTGAATAAACCATAGTGCCAGGCGACGTTCTTAATACTGATGGCAACGCTTGAGTAGGAATATCAAAAGCAGAATGTACTAATCCGCAGTGATTTATCACCGCTGATAACCTGTCATCTTCAGCTGCCATCTTAAGTGCATAGTACCCACCAAAACTTCCACCTATTAAACCAACACGAGAAAAATCGTACTCATCGGTTTTTTCGAAATAATCGAGTATGTGTTTATGTAGCTTATGAGAATCAGGCCTAGCATTCCATGCCATACTCTCCCCAGTTCCAGCGAGGTCAAATGCGACTACAGCTACACCTTTCGAACCTAAAATCTGCGTGGTCATGTAACTTTCTTCCTTCGAACCGTCGGTGCCGCCTGTGTACAAGACAAAAGGTGGTTTCTTAACACCTTTAGGCTTGTATAAATGCACAACAATCTCCTTACCTTCAAAGGGGATCCTTAGCTCTTCAAATGGAAACTCTAAATGCTCGTTTATTTTTGCAGCCATTCTTCTAAAACCATCATAAGATCTACGTTCAGCAGGAGTGAAATTACCTGGTAAGTACCCAATTCGAAATACAGCTAAGGCTTTATGATAATTCTCTAACGCTGCGTCTTTATCGCCTTTTTTAAGTTCAGCTGCAGCTTTTGCTTCGTACTGTTCCCCTAACAAACGCCACTCATAAGACCAAACACCAGGGCCATCCCCCACAATGCCTTTTACTTTAGCCACAGTATTTTCAGCGATTTCTCGATCACCCAATTTAGCAACCAAGCCGTCTAAACGACTTTTAGATAAAACAGAACCAGGTGGTGGTGCACCTTCGATTGCCGATACTTGAGGTAATACCAATAGACTAAACATAGCACCAAACACATATGCGCAATAACGCAGACTACTTTTTTTCATAGGAAACTTCCTTAATCGTTTTCATGGTCATGAGTAAGGTTTAAACAATACATATACACCCGCTTTTTTCGCCCCCCCTTTTGGGAGGTTCGCAAAAAATATTTTTCCCCCACCAAATGAGAGGGGCCTTTCTCACACTAACCCATTACATTGCAATTTTTATGATTAGAAATGCATAAATCAATTTAAACAATTGAAATTATTTGATTTTTATGGAGCTAAATTCATGTCGACAAGTAACTACCCACATTTATTATCTGAGTTAGATTTGGGATTCACAACCCTTCGCAACCGAGTCATTATGGGCTCTATGCATACAGGCCTTGAAGAAGCCAAAGACGGATACGCTAGAATGGCTGCTTTTTTTGCAGAACGTGCAAGGGGTGGAGTAGCCTTAATCATAACCGGAGGTTTTGGTCCCAACATCCGAGGTGGTACGTCAGAACATACCACAGGGTTTAGTACAAACGAAGATATTGAATCCCACAAACAAATCACTAAAGCTGTACACGACGAAGGTGGCAAAATATGTATGCAAATTCTGCATACAGGTCGCTATGCATTTAATAATAATCCTATTGCCCCTTCTGCTATTCAGGCGCCTATTAATCCAGTAAGACCTTCTGCGGCAACGGAACAAGAGATTGAACAACAGATACAAGACTTTGTAAGCATGTCAGTGCGAGCACAAAAAGCGAATTATGACGGCGTTGAAATAATGGGCTCTGAAGGCTATTTCATCAACCAATTTCTAGCCAAACGCACTAATCAACGGGATGATGACTGGGGCGGGAGTTACGCTAACAGAATGCGATTGCCAGTGGAAATTGTGAGGCGCGTCAGAGAAGCAGTAGGCGAAAACTTTATCATTGTGTATCGTTTATCCATGCTTGATTTGGTTGAAGGAGGTAGCAGCCATGATGAAATCATTACTTTAGGTAAAGCCATTGAGAAAGCCGGAGCTAGCATAATCAATACCGGCATTGGTTGGCATGAGGCCAGAATTCCAACAATTGTCACTAAAGTGCCTCGGGCGGCGTTTACCTGGGTCACAGCAAAATTTAAAAAAGAACTGTCCATTCCTCTGGTCACCTCAAATCGTATTAATACGCCAGAAGTCGCAGAGACAGTCTTACAAAGAGGCGATGCCGACATGATATCCATGGCTCGTCCTTTCCTTGCAGATGCTGATTTTGTCAATAAGGCCGCGGCAAATAAGTCTGATGAAATTAATACCTGTATCGGTTGTAACCAGGCATGTTTGGACCACGTATTCAGTCGAAAAATGACCAGTTGTTTAGTCAATCCAAGAGCCTGCCATGAGACTGAGCTCAATATAGAACCAACAATCCATGTAAAGAAATTGGCAGTAGTAGGAGCTGGACCAGCTGGATTAGCATTTTCTTTAACCGCTGCGGCCTGTGGTCACGAAGTGACTTTATACGATGCGGACAATGCAATAGGTGGTCAATTCAATATTGCGAAACAGATACCTGGTAAAGAAGAATTTAGCGAAACAATTCGCTACTTCAAAAAGCAACTTGAATTAAGCACTGTCAAATTGAAGCTTAACCACCGAGTAACGGCAAGTGAATTAAATAGTAGCAATTTTGACGAAGTAATTGTAGCTACTGGGATTAAGCCAAGAGAATTGAACATTGAAGGTGCCAATCATCCTAAAGTACTCAGCTACCTTGATGCCATTAGAGATAAAAAAACTGTTGGTAAAAGAGTAGCCGTTATTGGAGCGGGCGGAATAGGCTTTGACGTATCTGAATATTTAGTACATGACGGCGAAGCCACCAGCTTAAGTATCCCGGCGTTCATGGAGGAATGGGGAGTCGACATGACATTTACAGCGCGCAGTGGCATTGAAGGTATTACGCCCAAAATAACGCCTCCTAAACGCGAAGTATATTTATTACAGCGCAAGGAAACTAAGGTAGGGGCTGGGTTAGGTAAAACATCAGGTTGGGTTCATCGCACTGGATTAAAAAATAAAAAAGTGACAATGATATCTGGTTGCCAATACAAAAAAGTTGATGATGCTGGCTTGCATATTGTAGTGAATGGACAAGCGCAATTATTGCCAGTAGATAACGTTATTGTTTGTGCAGGCCAGCTATCTCAAAACGAATTAACGAATGATTTAATTATCCCATTCCGTTTAATTGGTGGTGCAGATTTAGCTTCGGAACTTGATGCAAAACGAGCGATTGATCAAGGTACTCGATTAGCCGTTAGCCTATAACAATTTCATTGTGACAGGACAAGGCACATGACGTTATTCAACCACACAAAATTTAAGCTGCACGTTAACCTTTGTGTTTCATTGTGTATGTGTGTCTTAGTGTTTAATTGTGCCTCAGCTTTAGCACATAAAGGGGTGAAACATGACCATGGAGAGATAACTTTTACCCCAAATGACTATCAAAGATTAATCTCACCTTCAGCTGAACAAGGAAGTCTTGATGTTATGATAAAGGACGAACACAATCATCCCACACCAGCATTCATCAGTATTAAATACGCTGATTCTTGGCAATATATTGTTTTAGAACAACAGTTTTTACCTAACCCTAGATTATCATTACAAAGATCTAACCGACCACAATGGAAAACCAAATTTCCCATTCATACTCTAGGACACGCTAAACTGGTATTGCCTGTTGGTAAGTATCAAATATTAGTCGGTAAAGGCATTGAATATACCCCACAGACCCTAACCTTTGAAATTAATAAAGATAAATTAACCTCTCTTGATATCTCACTAAAACGCTTTGTAAACATGCCACAACAGGGTTGGTGGTCAGGAGATACCCATGTACATGCTGCTCGCAATAGTGCAAAAGACGATCGTGAATTATTATGGGCCGCGCAAGCAGAGGACATCCATGTTTCCAGTGTATTAGTGATGGGTGACGCCAAGCAAATGCACTTCCCCCAATATGCTTTAGGGGACACAGGAATAGTGCAAGAAAACAATTATTGGTTAGTCCCAGGACAAGAAGAACCAAGAACCTCAGAGCTTGGCCATACAATTTTATTAAACACTCAAAAATTATACCGAAATACTGGAGACTATTACCGCTACGACACTATCTTTAAACAAGCTCGAAAAGATGGAGCGTTAACTGGCATAGCACATTTTTTTGGTGATAAATTTTACGCCAAAAATGCAGGCGCTCTGTTACTCGCCGAAGGTTTAGTGGATTTTGTTGAACTATTAGACAATGACGGAATATTCAACCCACAGCATTATTACGATGCCCTTAATATAGGTGCCCGTTTAAGTTTAACTGCGGGGTCGGACTTTCCTTGGGGCGGTCATATTGGCGATAATAGAACCTATGCGTTTATCGGTGAAAACAATAAGCTAACTCCGAGTAAGTGGTACCAAGCCGTTAAAGCAGGAAAAACCTTTATTACTCAAGGTCCAATACTTAGCTTTACCATTAATGGTGAAACAATAGGCAGCGACTTGCATCTCAAAGTGGCAGATGCACAAAAAATATCGGTGCGTGCTCAAGGTAATAAGAACATTGGTATACCTAAAGCACTCTCGTTGATTTCGATGGGAGACGTCATACATAAACTTGATGCAGAAAATACAAAAGGTGACTCGCTTGAATTTAACCTAGAGTTAAAGGCTGATCATAGTCGCTGGTTTATTGCAGAAGCTCGCGCGCACAACGGCGCCATCGCTCACAGTTCGCCCATTTATATTACCGTTAACAATGCTGATATTTTGGCCGCACCGGACGAATTATTGACCCTTTATCAACAAAACCTTTCGCGCATAGAACAACTCACTTCTGCTGAGTTTGTGCCACAACAACAACGCCCTAGTTTTGTAAAATGGTTAAATAAAATGATGGCAATTTATCAACAAAAAATACAAGCACTAGAAAATCAATAATCATCTCATTCGACGAGTTCTTCAAATGAATACCATCCTGAAAATCGCTGTCATTTTGAATATACTGTTCGCATTTAGCCTTGCGGCTCAAACGATGCAAAAAGTCAATGTAGCGGCGACTCCCTATGACTCATATATACAACTACACGCCCAAAATCTTGCGCAGGCGTTTAAGCAATTAAACACTGACACGCCTAAATTAACCGCTATATTAACCGCTAACAATAACCAGGAATTGTTGAAAGCAAACCGGCAAAAGTTAGTCGATACCTTAGATAGCTTGACCGTGTTTGAAGTGACACTATCTGCAACGAGCCAAGTTAACATCGTAAAAGGTAACGCTACCCCATTAGTAACTCAAGCTGGCTGGGCTAATTATTTAATTAAAGTCATTAATCCACATAGGCTTAAAGGTGATGTCATCATTTCAAGCCCCAATGCACTGCCTATTTACCACAAGTCTGTAGGTGAACAATACGCACTTCAAGAACATTTTATTGATGATAAAACCATTGATACTAGCTTTTTAGAACTTGCAATCTATCGCGATACGCCTTTATCAAGCACCTTATCTACCTTTCCTGTCGAATACCGTATTTTACAAATTTACACTCGTGAAAAGGGCACAAAAACCGCAACTTTTTACAGTGAATTTATAAGCGAAAAAACACCTGAAAAAGAAGTAATATCTAAACAACCTGTAATTTTAGAGCTTCCAATAAAAGCCGCGACTAAAGTTATTTTTAATATACAAGATCAAAGCAATGGTTCTCCAGTTGCGGCATTTACTATTTCTGACGGAGTATCAAGGTTTAGACGAAATGGCGATACCAACCCTTTGCCTAAAGATTACCGCAGACGATTTGCCTTAAGACGTCCTTGGGAAAGGATTTGGCATGACCGTAGGTATAGAAATAGTGTTAAAGCAGGGCAACGCTTAACTGGAATATACCCCCTCCCCTCAATGCGGCTTCCCATTAAAGATCGATTTCCTGATTTTTATTTTCAAGCCCAAATATACAGAAAGCATGGTGAATATGTTTACTTACCCGCTGGCAACTATGAAATTGAGTTTACTCGCGGACCTGAGTATTTAGCGCAAAAAAAATTTATTTCAGTTGCAGAAGGTACCAAGGTCCAACAAGAAAACTTTCAATTAAAACGTTGGACAAATTTAAGCGAATTGGGCTGGTATAGCTCAGATCTTCATGTTCATGCTTCTGGCTGCAAACACTATGAAACTCCTACAAACGGCGTGCCTCCTGAATATATTTGGCGTCAAGCGTTAGGCGAAGATTTAAACGTAACGTCAGTGCTTAATTGGGGCGTTGGTTGGTACGACCAAAAAAAATATTTTGAACAACAAAAAACTCATCCTTTTGCCACTCATAACAACCTTTTGCGTTATGACGTTGAGGTATCTGAAATGCCATCCGCGCACCTCGGGCATTTAGGTTTATGGAATTTAACAGAAGATGACTACCCTAACACTCAAACGCTTGAAGAATGGCCAAGCTGGACAGCCCCGATTCTAAAATGGGCAAAATCACAAGGCGCATCTACAGGCTATGTACATACTGGCTGGGGTATGTTGCCCGATCATCAAACTTATGCTTTGCCTAACTACGCAATACCACAAATGAGTGGTATAGGCGCAAATGAATATATCGTTACCCTCCCCCAACAAACAGTCGATCTTTATGGCGTGGGAGATACCGTTCCGAGTCAAGAACTCAATACTTGGTATCATGCATTAAATTCTGGTTTTCGTACCCGTTTAGTAGGAGAAAGCGACTTTCCTTGTATCTCCCATGAAAAAATAGGGGTATCTCGTGGTTATGCTAAATTAGACAAGAACTTAAATTTTGATAACTACATTCAACAAATGGAAAATGGCCGTAGTTATGTCAGCGATGGACGTTCTCATATAATTGATGTTTATGTTGAAGGTAAAGAGCTAGGCATTGATAACAGTGAAGTACATTTGACTAAGAATAAAAACATTACAATTCAGGCCAAAGTTTCGGCTTATTTACCCAAACAACAGAACGAATTAGGACTTTTTATCGCAAACAGTAGCCCACAACGGCAACCTGCTTGGGATATAGAGCGTGCTCGTCTGGCCCAAACACGAGAAGTGTATGTCGAACTTATTGTTAACGGCGTACCAGTTGATACACAAATCATCGAAGCCAACGGTGATTGGAATGACGTGAAATTTAACTATCACATAGAATATTCAAGTTGGGTAGCCTTAAGAATTTTCCCCAGTTCACATACCAACCCACATTTTGTTTTAGTCAAAGATAAGCCGATTAGAGCATCAAAACGCAGTACAAAATGGTTGTTGTCATTGGTTGACCGACTATGGAAAATCAAGTCAGGAGATATTAAAGAGTCTGAAAAGGCCGCGGCTTTTCAAGATTATAAAAAGGCTAAAAAAGCCTATCAAGCAATACTAGTCGAAACAGAAATCGAATAATCTAAAAAACTATATCTATATGATAAATATAAATATTAATTTTAATTTTAATTTTAAGTAACAACACAACAAAAAAAAGCAATCTACGTCAATCACCCCCTTATAAAGAGGGGTGTCTCTACCGACCTAGCATTATAACGTTATACCTTTATTAAAATTCAATCATGAATATTATTTCATCGGGGTGATAATGGAAAATTCAAAGCGTGAATTTTTGAAATTTGCTGCGTCATTGTCGGCGCTGGCTGTGTTGCCAACATCATTTTCAATTGACTCAAGACCCAAAAGCTGGTTTGAAATATCTATCGCCCAATGGTCATTTCAACGTCAGTTTTATAGTGGCGAAATGAAAACCGCTGAATTCCCAATATTTGCTGCTGAGAAACTAGGCATCTATGGCATAGATTACCTAAGTGATTTTATGCTGGACATTTATAAAAATCCGCAAGCCTTAAAACAAATCAAAAGGGTAAGCGACGAGCTTGGCGTAAAAAATGAAATGATCATGTGTCACAAAGAAGGACGCATTGGTAACGTTGATCCACTTAAACGCCAAAGTGTCATAGACGCGCATTTTCGATGGGTTGAAGCAGCCCACCATCTAGGTTGCCAATCAATCAGAGTCAACGCCCGTTCTGGTGGTACCCGTCAACAACAACTGGATTTAGTAAGCGATAGCCTAAGTAAAATAAGTCAATTCGCCAAACCTTTGGGTATCAACATTATTGTTGAAAACCTATGGGGAAGTGACTTTTCCTATAAGGCCGACTTTATAAAAGAGGTGATGGACACGGTCAATATGGAAAATTGCGGCACCTTGCCAGATTTAAATAATTTTCGCTATGACGACCCCTATAAAAGTGTGGAAGTCATCATGCCTTATGCCAAAGCAGTCAGCGCAAAAAGTCTAGATTTTGATCCTAAAGGTAAAGAAAAGTACATCGATTATGCTCGCATGATGAAAATAGTCTATGACTCGGGATTCAGAGGCTATGTAGGTATTGAATGGGAGGGTTGCAAAAAAACGCCTCTAGAAGGCGTTTTACTTACCAAAGCCCTACTAGAAAAAACACGAGATGAAATCGCTTTATCTAAGTAAAAATGGCCTATAAGAGGAGTAATTTTATGGATCGCCGTCAACTGATTAAATCATTGTTAGCCACATCAAGCTTAGCAATGTCCCCCTCTTTATTAGCGCAAATGACTATGAATGCCCATAAGCATCATATGGCTCAAAAAGATAGCGATGATAAGACTAGAACATTTAAATTTTTATCAAAAAACGAAGCCCATTTAGTCTCAAAAATTAGTGAAATAATTATTCCGAGAACCGATACGCCAGGCGCTAACGATGTGGGTGTAACTGAGTTTATTGATTTAATGTTAGCCGATTGGTACGACGATAAAGACAGTTGGTATTTTATTGAGGGATTAAGACGTTATGACCGAAGACTCACCCAAAAACACTATAGAAATTTGTCTTTACTATCAGCTGAAAAAAGCAAGGCAGAAATCACTTTATTAGACTCTCAAGTCATGCAAAACAAGGAAGAAGAACCGAGTATTCAATACTTTTATAAACGGATTAAAGAACTGACTTTAATTGGTTTTTATACCTCAGAGCAAGGTATGGAAAACGAACTTAACTACAGTGGTCCCATTGCTGAATTCAACTTTGGCAAATCAGGCCCCCCAGGCTCATTCACTCGTTATTAACAGAAAATTTTGCGTAATCCAGACATATTAAAAGATGGAATGAAACACATGAAAGACAATCATTTTGATGCAATTGTAGTTGGTTCAGGTATCACTGGCGGCTGGGCAGCAAAAGAGTTAACAGAAAAAGGGCTTAAAACCTTAATGTTAGAACGAGGGCGTAATGTTGAACCTGGTAAAGACTATGTCACCGAACATAAACGCGAACCAGACTTCCATTTTCGTGGCAAAGGAGATCGTAAACGCTTTCAACACGATCAACCCATTCAGAGTATTACAGGTCAACATAACGAAAGTACACACCACTTTTTTATTAACGACAGAGACAACCCCTATACCAACGATAAAGATAAACCTTTTGTTTGGATTAGAGGACATCAACTAGGCGGACGCTCTTTAATGTGGACTCGCCAAACCTATAGATGGACAGAAAGAGACTTTAACGCCAATGCCGAAGACGGATTGGCAGAGCCTTGGCCTATTAACTATAAAGAAATTGAACCATGGTATGACTATGTAGAGAAATTTGTAGGTATCAGCGGTGAGGCCAATGTAAGTGATGAACTTCCCCATGGACAATTATTACCTCCCATGGAGCTCAATGCCGCAGAAAAGAAATTACGAGCAGGGATCAATCAACATTTTCCAGAACGAAAATTAACCGTTGCCAGACAAGCGGTACTTACCGCACCACACAATGGAAGGCCACCTTGCCATTATTGTGGCACTTGTGCACGAGGTTGTTCAGCAGGCTCATACTTTAGCACCCAAAGCTCTACGCTACCCGCAGCCAAGCGAACAGGTAACCTAACATTAGCTACCAATAGCATTGTTCACAGTATTATCTTTGATGAGTCCACAGATAAGGCAACAGGTGTCCGCGTTATTGATAGCGAAACCAGAGAGGTTACCGAATACTTCAGTAAAATCGTATTTTTATGTGCCTCAGCATTTGAGTCGGTGCGTTTACTTTTCAATTCTAAAACCCCTCGATTTTCTGACGGTTTAGGCAACTCCAGCGGCGTTCTAGGGCATTACATTATGGACCATAACTTTGGTGCAGGAGCCCGAGGACATGTAGAAGGTATCGATAGCCGATACTTCAATGGTCACCGACCTTGCGGTATCGTCATTCCACGCTTCAGAAACGTTAAAAGCAAACACCCTGACTTTGTTCGAGGTTACCAACTAGGCGGTCAAGGCAGACAATTAGGTTGGTCTCGAGGTAGCCAGCAGGTAGGCATAGGTAGTGAGTTAAAACAGCAGTTGCGAGATCCAGGTGTATGGCAAATGCGCTTAAGTGGTGCTGGCGAATGTTTACCTCGCTATGAAAACCATGTACGCATTAATCCTGATGTCACTGACGCATGGGGCATTCCAGTGCTCCATTTTAGCGCTGATTGGAGTAGCAATGAAACAGCTATGCGTAAAGACATGATTAGCTCAGCTGAAGAAATGTTAGACGCTGCTGGCTTTACTGACATAGAAACTTATGACACCCCTGTCGCACCGGGACAATATATCCATGAAATGGGTGGCGCCCGAATGGGGAGCGATCCCAAGAAATCGGTATTAAATGCATACAACCAATGTCATGACGTGCCTAATCTGTTTATTACAGATGGGGCAAGCATGGCTTCGTCTAGCAATCAAAACCCCTCGCTAACCTATATGGCGTTGACGGCTAGAGCTGTTAACTATGCTGTTAATGAGTTAAGGCGTGGAAATATCTAAGAGGAAAATACCTATGAATTGATAACTAAATTAATTTTTATAACGGGCTAGTGCTATTGGTTTAGGGAGTAAGGGATATAGCAATACACTTATATATTCCCCCTTAATTAAATAGAATGTTTACAAATAAACGCCTTAAACGTCAACATTAAAATTACAAAGTAAGATATAGATTTCGACTCACTAATCTCACATTAGCTAAGTTGAAAATAGATTTTCTATCTAGCAAATTATCGGGTCCACATTCGATAAATATCTACTCCTTATTGTTTCAAAAATAGAGTTATTACAAATACATCACTTACACAGCTAGGAGTATTCTTGTGAAAAAAAAGACAACGTATTGGCGGGAAAACCTGCGCTTAATCATGATATGCCTCATCATTTGGTTTGTAGTGTCATTTGGGTTTGGTTTGATTTTAGTTGAACCTCTCAATGAGTTTCGTATTGGAGGATATAAACTGGGTTTCTGGTTTGCTCAACAAGGTTCAATTTATGTATTTGTCGGGTTAGTTTTTTGGTACGGCTATCAAATTACCAAGCTCGATAGTAAATACGGCGCATCGGAGCAATCATAATGGATGAATTAAAGTTATATACCTATATCGCGGTATTTGGCTCGTTTGCCCTGTACTTTGCTATTGCTTGGTGGGCTAGAGCAGCTTCGACTAGTGAATTTTATGTGGCTGGCGGCGGCGTAACCCCCTTACAAAATGGTATGGCGATTGGTGCTGATTGGATGAGTGCCGCCTCATTTATATCCATGGCCGGTATCATAGCCTTTTTGGGATACGAGGGCTCTGTTTACCTTATGGGCTGGACGGGAGGATATGTTTTGCTTGCCATGTTGCTGGCTCCCTATATGCGCAAACATGGTAAATTTACCGTCCCAGAGTTTATCTCCGACAGGTACTATTCAAAAACAGCTCGAGTTGTGGCAGTTATCTGCTTAATTCTCGCATCGCTCACCTATATCATTGGTCAAATGAAAGGTGTGGGTGTTGCTTTCTCTCGCTTCTTAGAAGTTGATTACGCAGTAGGCTTAGGCTTTGGTATGACAGTGGTATGGTTTTATGCTGTATTGGGTGGCATGAAAGGGATTACCTACACGCAAATAGCTCAATACTGTGTATTAATCTTTGCCTATACGATTCCCGCCATTTTTATTTCAATTCAGCTTACAGGTAACCCTATCCCACAACTTGGTTTAGGGTCTACTTTAGCTGACGGTAGTGGGGTGTATTTGCTAGATAAGTTAGACCAAGTTGTCACTGAGTTGGGCTTTAACGAGTATACAACCAGTAATATGAATGGCTCTTTGGATATGTTCGCATTTGCATTGTCACTTATGATAGGAACGGCTGGATTACCACATGTCATTATGAGGTTTTTCACTGTTCCATCAGCCAAAGCAGCGCGATCGTCTGCTGGCTACGCCTTAATTTTCATCGCATTATTATACACGGTCGCTCCCGCCGTAGCAGCCATGGCACGTCTTAACTTAATGAATACCATTGAACCCGCCGCGGGGCAAAATATGGAATATTCTGAGCGCCCACAATGGGTTAAAGATTGGGAAAAAACGGGCCTATTACAGTTTTCAGATAAAAATGGTGACGGCAAAGTACAGTATTCTGCACATGAAGACACAAACGAACTAGTAAAAGTAGATCGTGACATTATCGTACTAGCCAACCCAGCCATAGCAAACTTACCTAACTGGGTGATTGCACTCGTTGCTGCCGGTGGATTAGCCGCTGCACTTTCAACGGCCGCTGGGTTACTACTAGCTATTTCATCTTCCATATCCCACGATTTAATGAAAGGGGTATTAACCCCCAATTTGTCAGAGAAAAACGAATTACTGGCGGGACGCATAGTCATGACTTTGGCGATTTTGATCTCGGGATACTTAGGGTTGAATCCACCAGGATTTGCCGCAGGAACTGTTGCACTGGCTTTCGGGTTAGCAGCCTCATCGATATTCCCCGCATTAATGATGGGTATATTTTCTACAAAAATGAGTGGTAAAGCAGCCATAGCGGGCATGTGTTCTGGTGTTGGGGTAACCATACTTTATGTATTTCAACACAAGGGAATCATGTTTATTCCTGGCACATCATTCTTAGGTGGTTTGCAACCCAATTGGTTCTTTGGGATCTCTCCCAATGGGTTTGGAGCGGTTGGCGCCTTGGTGAATTTTGTAGTGGCTTTTACTGTGCTTAAATTTTCTGACCCTGCTCCCAAGTACGTACAAGACATGGTTGAAAACATGCGCACACCGGGAGGAAGTGGCGCCATTAGTAATCACTAATAGCTGTAACTATTTAAGGCCAAAGTGTCCCCTCTTTGGCCTTTGTTGAAAGCCCCCATTACACGTAGGTAAACTCACATTCCTTATTGGCTATGCAACTAAGTCGTTTTTATACGATAGCGTTAAAACTCAATTTGTAAAAACGTCATAACGTCCCCCTTTTTCACCCAGAATAACCTTGTGAATTCTGGATAAGATGCTTGGAGTCGATTTTAGTGTCAATGTTATTTCAATCACTTGCGTCATTACGCGCTCTACTGAGGGTAATTTTAACTCAGTGACGAGATTTATATGGACTACAAGGCTAGATTTTGGGGTACTTTGAGATTAGGCGAAAACATACAACACAAGCTCAAAGCCTTGTAAAGGGGAGTGGATGTTCCCGACTTTAGTTTAATATAAAACGCATGTGCACCATTAAGGTAAGCTAGATATCCGCGATAAAAAACAAAACTAAATGTTGTTGCAGGTACAAAAAAGCCTTTAACCACCAAGGTAATTAAAGGCTTAAAAAAGACACTCATTTGGTGTAAGTGATATGAAGGTTAGTCACCTTCAAACTTAACTTTGCGACTATTCCCAAAAATAACTAAAACTCACTCCATACGTAATGGGAGGGGCAGGCAATCTAGCAATTGAGTCGGCAGGAGATGTCGATGCCGTGGCGCTACCGATTGAAAGCCAGTACTCAGAATCCGCGGCATTCTTCACCCAAGCAGCCACTTTCCAAGATTCGTCTGACGGTGTATAGCCTAAGGTTAAGTTAATCACATCCCAACTAACCAGTTTCGGAACAGTACCAAGGGTTGACGTAGTAGTGGTTTCATCCTCCCAACTGTAATCAATATGAAAGTTAATTTCACCTGACGATAACGGGATAAAATAGTCCGCCGCCACACTATAACTAAACTCAGGTACACCGTTTACTTGCGTACCTATTAATTCTGGCGCACCTTCGGACTTCACATATTCTGAATCGATAAAACTGGCATTAGCTGAAACAGATAAATCCGCAAATGGTACGAGTATAATGTCCAACTCAGCACCTTGAATATCAGCTTCTGTATTCAGAATAAATGGTGTGCCACCTTCACTGATAATGGCTGTTTGTAGATCCTTATAATCCATATTGAACAATGAAACATTGGCTCGCAACCACTCTGTTACGTCGCTTTTTAAACCAAACTCGTAGTTCGTAACGTTTTCTGGGCTAAATGCCGTCTCAGCGAGCGCCTTAGTTGCAGACGTTCCGTTAAACCCGCCACTTTTAAAGCCTTCACTGTATGAACCATATAATAAAGTGTCGTCACTCAAATCATGTTCAACAGCCAGCTTTATTGTGAAATCATCCCAACTTTCTGTTGTCTCAGTGTCATAAATTTCGGCAATGATTCCTCCATTATTAGGTGGACCAAAAATATAGCCGCCAGCAGGATCAATGACATTGGTAGCAATACCGGCGGTTTTCTCTTCCGTTGTCCAACGTGCGCCACCCGTTAGTCTAGTAAAGTCAGTTAATTTATAAGTGGCTTGACCAAAAATCGCATGAGCTTCAGTATCTTGTTTTTGGAAAAACTGCAATGCCGTATAGCCATCAAACGCTCCTTGAGTGGCGAAGGCAGCCGCATCTTCATTATATAAGTTAACCTCTTTACTCGAATCTTCGAAGAAGTAATAATAGCCAACGACCCATTCTAAGTTTTGGTTTAATGATAAGTGTCCATTGGGATTAGAAGAAAACCTCGCTTCAAAACTTCCCCACTCTGAGTCTTCATCATGTCTTTCATGTAATAAACTCAATGTAGACATGTCTCTATCTGCATCCATAACCAACTCTGACTCTCGATAGCCAAATATGTAAGCTGCGTCAAAATCATCGTGAGCCACTTCAAGACGTGTCATTAGCCCCCATGTTTTTAATTCTTCTTCACCATCATTATCAATGTTTGTTTCATAAAAGTTAGTTGCCGCCTCTCCTGGTAAGATAGTGAAACCGGCTAAATCATTAAAGAGTTGATGAACAAAAGATTGATAACCATCTTCTGGGCCAATATTCATCATAGTAGGATCGGGATTCGAATCTTCAGCATCAATGGTAAAGAAAAGGCTAACATCATCTGATGCAATATATTGCAGCGCTATACGGCCAGCTTGAGTATCAGTACCATTTCCTTTGTTACCTGTATTCAGGTTCTCCATATAACCATCTGCAGTTTTCGACACAAAAGAAGCTTGGGCCATAAGTTTCTCGTCTATCAAAGGGCCTGTCATATACGCTTTTATTTCTTGTATATTTCGATTGCCTAAAGTCGCGGAAACTTTAGCATTGAAGTAATCTTCTGGTTTTTTTGTAATAAAATTAATGGAGCCACCGGCTGTATTTCGGCCATATAAGGTACCTTGTGGGCCTCGTAATACTTCTACCCTTTCCAGATCATACAAAGTACCGCCTGCCGCTCCCATTCTGGGGATGTATATGTCATCAATAAACACTCCCACACCAGACTCTACTGTAATATCATCTTGAGCTTGGCCTACTCCCCTGATATTAAATGAGGTAGTACCAATACCTTGACTTTTGATGCTAAGGCCTGGCACAAAGTTCTGTAATCCATCAACATCTTGAATACCTAAGGTTTCTATATTATCACCATTGATAGCTGAAATGGATGCAGCGACATCTTGAGCACTTTTCGAATGCCTATCAGCGGTAACAGTAATAGTTTCAATTAGTGGTTTTTCTTCATTTTCTAATTCTTCAGCAAAAGTATTTGCTGAAATTGCAGCGACTATTGATATTATAATTTTTGTTTTTTTATTTGTATGTGTCTTCATGAGATATCCTATTACTAATTAAATAGTGCATAAATCACACTACGCAACACCAACTTAGTTCGGATATTGGCAATAGTAGCCTAACAAAAGGAAGGGGCGATTTTATTTTAAAATTAAAACGGTACTTTTAAGCTGAATTTTAGGGGCACGTCTATCTCGTCAACCCTGTGACACAAATAATCAAAAATTCATGCCTAGCTATCAAATCCCTTCAATAATACATTGCATTAAATGTGGACAACTTCATTGAGCGACATTTTGTTGTTGATAATAGAAAATAGAATTTAAGCTCTTAAAAATCGCGCACAGTCAAAAATATTAGCATTTAAAAAATTCGATTAATTAATCAAGGCTTGCATACCTAATTTTAGATCAAATGATCCAAGTAACTCAATAGTAACTCACTGTCTCCCCTTGATTAAATCGACGTTATCTGGTCACATTGATACGAATAAGGTCTCAAAAATGTATACGGTGTGGAGCATAAATAAGTGATGAATAGATGGAAACAACTGACGTTTCGCGATGGTCCGTATTGTCACAATGATAATCGCCTTCCCAATCAGCGAGACAATACAAGGGGACTAGATTTAGCTACGTTCAGGCTCGTCAATGTGTAATCCAAAACAGAAAATTCTTAAAGCGGCGTCACAATTGTTTCTAGAAGTAGGTATACAAGGACTCAGTGTTAGAGCCATTTCAAAACGTGCCGGTATTTCTACTATTGGCATTTATAGTCACTTCAAAGGTAAGCAAGGCATATTAGATGAGCTTTATATGCAAGGGTTTGAGTTAGTTTATTCAGCAATGAATATCGATGAAAATACGTGCTCTCCTAAAACAGTCATTTTACAAGGAGTCAGTAACTACTTGAGTATCGCGGATAAGAATGAGGCGCACTATCGTCTGATCTTTGGCGAAAGTAGTATCGGTTATTCCCCTTCTGATACAGCCAAAGCAGTTTCCGAAAAAGTGTTTGGTCGTTTGATAAACGTTGCGTCAATTCTACTTCCAGAACATTCTACAATGGAAGATAAAAAGAAAATTGCCATAGAATTTTGGGCATTTATGCATGGATTCGTTAGCCTTAAACACCATGTGACTTCGCGTAATATGAAAGAAGAAGATTGGCAAATTATAACGATGAACGCGCTAACTAAGCATATAGATTCAGTAATCGCACTTCATAACTAAAATATGACTCATTCATTATCTATAAAGGTGTTCATTACAACTTTTAGTCTTGTTTTTCGACTGCTAAATTTAGCGCAACTAAGTGACAATCTAGGGGTGAAAAAAGAGTTGAGAAAAGGTGTGAGAAAATGCGCAAAAAAGGTATAAAAAATCTACCTATTCAAACCCTTTAAACGTGAAGCAACATTCAACATGTTTCCTCATTTTTTTTCTTCAAATACATTTCAACGGCAAAATCACAAAGTTCTTCTCTTTGATTTATATCGCTATAGATCCCATCAATGAATAACTTTGCGATACCATGAACGGTTCCCCAAAGAATCTGTGACGTTCGTAAAGCGTTGTCGGTCATATGTAATAGACCCTGTTTTTGCCAATCTTCTGTCATAGATACCTGAAACTGAAAACATGGATAGGCCGACTCTCTAAGTTCCTCTGTACTTGTTTCATTTTTCCAAATTGTACGGCCAAACATTAAATCATAAAGCTCAGGGTTCTCCTCAGCAAACTGTATATATCCATGAATAAAATCACGGATTTTCCCTCGTTCCTTTCCTGGCTCAGTTGTACTAACAGTTTCAAACCCCAATTTATTGATCTCATGAAGTCGCCTAAATCCTTTCTCGGCTAATGCACAAAGTAATTCATTTTTATCTTTGAAATGTTTGTAAGGCGCGGCTCTAGACACTCCCACTTTTGCCGCTAGTTTACGCAAAGACACTTCTTTTAATCCATCCTCGTTAAGGATTTCAATAGCAGAGTTGATTAGGGTTGTGCGTAAGTCACCGTGGTGATAAGAAGATTTTAAAGGCTTATTTTTCATGTAAATAAATTACCAATATATGCACCAACAATCAATCTTGACATTGTCAAATTTGCCATGTATTTTCCAAACCCACACACAAATGACAGCGTCAACATTGGTAAAAAACATGAGAACTTATTTGGGCATTTCCCCTGTATGTGGCGAGTTTACATATATTGATCAATCTTCTGTCATCATTGGTGATGTTAATCTTGCCGTTGACGTGAGTGTATGGCCTTTGGTTTCTATTCGTGGCGATGTGAATAGCATAGTGATTGGAGCTAGAACCAATATTCAAGATGGCAGTATTTTGCATGTGACACGAAAAAGTCCAAATAATCCTGACGGAAATCCTTTAATTATTGGAGACGATGTAACAGTCGGTCATAACTGCATTCTGCATGGTTGCACTCTAGGTGATCGTGTCTTAATTGGCATGGGAGCTATCATTATGGATGGTGTCACCGTTGAAAGCGATGTACTAATCGCCGCTGGTAGCGTCATCCCTCCAAACAAAACGCTTGCTAGCGGATATTTATATAAAGGAAACCCTGCGCAACAAGCAAGAAAATTGCGTGAAAATGAAGTCACTTTCCTGAAACAATCCGCTTTAAATTATGTGGAATTGAAAAACACTTATCTTGACTAGAAGTTCTAACTTAGGCTACTTAGCATTACTTGTTTGCGCCTAATAACCAAATTTTTATAGAATCACACCACTTTGCTCTAGATTAAAAAATCTATAATTCAGTGATTGCCCCTTTGGTTATTCCTAAAGGATTATCAAGGACTTAACACTTCAATTCCATTGGCCGATAAATATTAACGACAGTAGCCAACGCCATATTTACTCAATTATGCTAAAAAACGCGGCAAACTCGCTATTCTTTTAGATCTTTTCTTAATATTTTACCCACTGGACTTTTTGGCAAAGCTGCAATTAATTCAACTAGTTTAGGAATTTTATACGCTGCCAAACGTTCTCTACAATGTTCCAAAAGCGCTTCTGTATCTATTTTTTCGCCGTTCTCACTGACTATGTATGCTTTTACTATTTCACCTGACTTGTCGTTTTTAGCACTGACACATGCGCTTTCTAATACACCATCGAATAAATTAATGACTTGTTCAATTTCGTTAGGGTAAACATTAAAACCAGAAACATTGATCATATCTTTTACACGGTCAACCAACCATATGTAGCCATGCTCATCAATGCGTGCTAGGTCTCCAGTCTTCAGAGCGCCGTCTGCGCAAAATATATTATCTGTTTCGTCCGAGGCATTATAATATCCAGACATGATATTTGGACCCGTAACACACAGTTCCCCCACCACATTGGCTAGTAGTATATTTTCGTGCTCATCCCTAATGGTTGTTTCACAATTAGGTAGTGTTAACCCAACGGTTCCAAATTCCGTGCTTGTATTTTCAGACATGAAACTAATCAAACCCGAAGTTTCTGTCATCCCGTAACCTTCAATAATTGAGCAACCTGTCAGTTCATGCCATTTTTGCGCGGTACTTTTTGACAAAGCAGTTGCACCTGAACCACAGAGTTTGAGTGAAGCAAAATCCTTCTTACTCAGATTACCGGCGTGATACAAGCCAGAATAGAGCGCATTTACTCCATACATCATAGTAATAGACCATTCCCGAAATAAATTCGCCATTTTTGGGAGATCTCTAGGATCTGAGATAAGTAAAATTGTACTCCCTTGAGATAAACTGCTTAGTAACCCAATCACCAACCCAAATATATGGTAAAGGGGCAAAGGCGCTAACACGACTTCAGTACTAGGCTGAATATACGGTGTCATTAATTCAAATTGATTGATACAGGAAACAATATTGCTATGGGTTAACATAGCGGCTTTTGGCTGGCCAGTTGTCCCGCCTGTATACTGCAAGAAGGCAACATCCTCTGTCTTAACTAGTGCCTCAAGTTCACCATTACGTTCTGACTCTGTTTTGCCAAGATTTAATGCATCAATAAAACTGATAAGGGTGCTGGATTCTTGTTTAACTTGATCCAATCTCAGCGGCCCCGGTGTAACGCTAACTACAGATTTAAAATTGTTGAAACTGGGTAATTTAGCAATGTTTTCTAACATGGGAGCAAATACAACCACTGCCTTTATTTCACAATCACTTACTACTTTGTAAATTTCAGAAAACGTATACATAGGATTCATATTTACAACGGTTAAACCGAGACGATATGCAGCGAAAAGAGCGATCGGATAAGCTAGAACATTAGGCATAACTAACGCTATTACATCACCTTTTTCCAATCCTTTGAGTTTAAGATAATGAGCAAACTGAATTGATAATTGTGAGAGTTCTGCATAGCTTAATTCTTGCTGGTCACACACTAACGCTACCTTGTTACAATATTTCTTACTGGCAACATCCAAAATTTCTAAGATAGATTTGTATTTGTCAGTTATCCCTATTGCTCCAATCGAATCAGTTTGTTGCATAAATCCTCACTTTTATTAAAACTAACCGCATTTAAACTTTCTATTAAACTCATAGTAAATCAGTATAAATAGCCAAGTTG
>NZ_JAHKQO010000034.1:0-9503 GCF_018861065.1 Paraglaciecola arctica | reverse complement strand
CAACTTGGCTATTTATACTCTTGTCATCTAGTCGGCGTCAAGATATATTTTTTGAACTTGGAATGTACAAATTTGAGTTTATTTCAGGTACAGAATTTTTTTAAAATGTCGACACTCTTACCTAGTATGAGGCCTCTCAGTGACTGCTTTATCTGTAATATCGTTTCCAAAAGCCTATTTTGAACCTAAAACTAACCCCACAAAATTAATCACTAGAAAGTCTATGGGGCTTTCTTTTAAGCATAACTTTAAGCGTAAAGTAACGCTGCTGACAGCTCCTGCAGGTTTTGGTAAAACCACACTAATGTCGCAATGGTTAGAAGAGGCAGCAAAAGAAAAAACGGACAATGCATGGGTGAATATAGACTGCACCGATGGCACCGCGTCAAAGGTATTACTCCAGCTTTTGGAGAGTTTATTGTATATACCTAAGATTAATACAACTCACCGCAATTCATCGTTCATCAATAACTCCCCTTCAGTCGAAGCAATTATTCATTTACTGGAGAGAGCAGAAGATGAAATGTACTGGTTTTGGGATTCGCTTGAACACATTAAAGACAAACACACTTTAGCAATATTAAATAAGTTAATTGATAACCTACCCAGTAATGTGAGGTTAATCATTTCTTCCAAAGAAACGCCAGACTGGGACATTGTAGCTATGTTGCTAAGGGATAATGTCCACGTCATTCAACAGAATGACCTCAGATTTACGCTTGCTGAAATAAAGTCTTGTTTTGTATTTGAAGGTTTAGGAATGGTTGACGAAAACAAGATTTACACCCTCGCCAATAATTTATTAGGCTGGCCTGCCATCATAAAATTAGCTGCAGTTGCGATCAAAAATGCAACTTCACCAAGCGAAATCAACCGAATCGTAAAAGGTGATCATGAAATCATTTCTCAATTTGTTCACCAGTACATTTTTATGACCTTAAACAAGGAGCTACTTACTTTTATTTATCAAACTGCACATCTGAGAAAACTCCAAATTAAATTATGCAATCACGTATGCCAACACGAAAATAGCGACGCATACATCAAACAATTACGTAAGTTAGGCATAATTATAAAAAGTCAATTTAGTCCGCAAACTTATCGTTACCCGTCTTTTTTCAATCACTACTTAAGAGAAAATTTTTTAGTACAAAATAAAGGTAACACTAAACAACTCCATGAAAGAGCACTTTCATGGAATATATTGCACAAAACCCCCGCTGAATCTTTATTTCACGCGTTAGAATTATCGAATATTGATACAGCTACAAACGTCATAAAAAGATTTGCTAGACAGCTAATTGTGTCTGGAGAGATCACACTATTGCAAAGATACTTCAAGACACTTTCGATTGATGAATTAACCACTAACTCTTTTCTAAAATATGTATATGTTTGGACATTAGTCATCACACAAAAATTTATCGAGGCGAAAATAGAAATAAATAAACTAGCAGGTTTGGTGAACAACAATATAGTCGAGGCAGGTTTTGAACACTTAACTCCCACCCTATCAGAAGTTAAGATTCTTAAATATCGCGTTAGACAAGCTTTGGATCCTGAGTGGTCTGATCCGACAGTTTGGTGCAAACTGTTGGACTCGGAAGGAGATACCTTTTTTAAAGAACAAATAGCCCTGTCACTAGGTTCTGCCTACCTAAGACGAGAGCAATTCACGCAGGCCTACACCGCTTTTTTAGACAGCAAATATTATGCTGACGCTAACGCAACAGCAATCACCGCTATCACCGCACTATCAAGGATGGCATACATTAGAAAAATTGAAGGGCGCTTGATTGAAGCGAAGGGTTTATGTGAAGAAGCCATAGATTTGTCGATTCAAAACTATGGTACTCGCATACCTGTTGTCGCTGTACCTTTATTAATTTTGAGTGAAATCGAATATGAATTAAACCGGATCGATGTCTCAGAGGTGTTGCACTTGTCTGCGAGTAAGTTATTTGAACAATACGATAATCGAATTTTCCAGGTACAGGCAATTATTCATGGAGCAAAATTAGCGAATTATTACCATGGCCCGGCCAACGCCATTAGATTATTAATCAAAGCTAAAAACATCGTGTCGTCTCGTTCAGACAGTCATCTACATAGGCTAGTTTGCGCTGAACAAATTAAATATCACCTAAAAACGGGTGAGGTAGCGATGGCGAAATCACTACTCGCTAATGAAGATATTTCAATTGATAAACGCACTCCAAACCCCAGCTTTAACTGTTCGAGCAAAGATGAAACCATTTACAGTGCTTTTGCTCGTTACCTCATCAACGTTGGTAGATTTGCAGATGCGTCGGCGTGGTTAACAAAAATGTTGCATCAGGCTAAAGAGCAAAAAAGAATATGCTTTTGCGTAGAGTTGGCAGGGTTATTAGCCTTAGTACATGCCTATATTGGCGACGAAAACAAAATGTTACGAGGGGTACGCGAACTATTATTTTTAGGAGAGCAATCAAACTCCACGCGATCAATTCTTGATTTAGGAGATAAGATCATGCCATTGATAAAAAAATATCAAACATATTATATTAAAGTGGAAGATCTACATGGTCCATCTACTAGCTATATTCAGGATCTAGTGAAGTTTTCAAACGAACTTAGAACCGAAAAAGTAGACAGTTATCAATCAAAAACCACTCTACCGCCAACAAACACCTCCTCTCAACAACTCCCTGTTCCTCCGTCGATTCATAATTTAACGCAAAGAGAAATAGACGTTCTAGTGCTTATTTGTGAGGGCTACTCAAATAAGAAAATTGCCCAAGAACTTATTTTAGGTGAAGGCACGGTAAAATGGCATGTAAAAAATATTTTTGCAAAACTCTACGTCGCCAATAGAACACAAGCGGCGGCTGTTGGCAGAGAGTTAGGTATTTTGGATTGACTTTTTAAGCTGTTGAGCTCGTTTAACAATCCACTTTCTACAAATCTAAGGTAATACTCGGCAGTGTGTGTTTGCGTAGGCTAGCCTTAATAAATCAAAGATTAATATGCCGCCACATTAGCCCCTTACCCACAGAGTTATGGATGAACACCCGTCAATACCTACTTTCTTAGCTGTGACGTTCCATGCCTCGGGGCCAATTAAAAAGGCAAAGGGATTGGGCCCGAAACGATTGGCATTGGAGCCTGCTTTGTTAATTGACGTCAGTTAAAAAACAGGCTTTCACTCTTTAAACAAAAACAGGTTTACTCACGGCTAGGGATATCAGCTAAATAAATATCGGCTTGTCGGCTATCTGTTTGGCTATAAATCAAATAATTGCGGTCAGGGCTGACTGCTAATGGCACCCCAATAGCTTTGGGTAATATATCTGTTACTTTTAGGTCTTCATTTTTGACTAGACTGCTTCGCCAGATGCCTTTGTCAGCACCGAGTTTAGCGTAATATAAATAGCTGCCTTGAACCGTCCAATGCCCTTTCACTTGGGGATCCAAATACTCTACAACCACTTGCTTATTGTTGCCGTTGAAATCCATGGAATAAAGCGCATTGTTATCTTTTCGAGAATAGATTATTTGGTTATTCTTGGATATTTGGAGCCGTTCGACACTAAAATCACTTAGTTGCGTGACCTGCCCCTGCTGAGTAATTTTAATTAAGGATGATGTTTCGCCGTGCTCTTTGGAAATAGCAAAAATATGGCCATCAGCGGCATAATGGCAACCATGGTATTGCCCAGATATGCCATAAAGCGGTTGATACAATTTGCTGGCTAGGTTGAGTTGATAACAGCGATACCCTGTAGCGCTGCGACTACTCACCAGTAAATGACTGCCATCAAATGACCAGTTGGGTAACACTAGGTCAGCGTCGTCTATCGCTAATAATTGCCTTTGTTTTTTAGTCTCGAGAGAATATAACCAGATAGCGGCTTTGCCTTTTCTATTGCTCACAAAGGCTATTTGTTTGCCATCGGGAGAGTAACCTGGGAAATTATTATATTTTATCGACTGAATAATAGGTTCAGGGCTAGGGTTATCGGTGGTTAAATCAAGCTGCCATATATTCGCGTTATAACGCACTTCTTGAAATGCCAATCGAGTGTTTTGGCTATTAAGGCTAGGGTATTTTGCATCCCTCGCCCCAAGCAATTCTTTTTGCTGTTGATTAATATCTACTAACCACAGGTTTCTATCTCCTAACACATTACTATCGTAAAGCAGCCCTTGGCTATCTTTCAGCCAGCTAAAACTGGTAATAAACGCCGCTTCTTGAGTCAAGTTTGTTGCGGCCTCAGAGGTCTCTGATTTGCCTAGCTGAATAAGGTGTAAATTACGAATTGAATCGTTACCACGGGTAAAGGCTAAGTATTTTCCATCAGGTGAAAAACGTGGACGGGAATCAAAGCTATGTTGATGTCGCGGAAAGGTTATTTGACGATGTTGTTTGCTTTGAAGATCGTATTGCCAAATGGCGGCAACCTCAGGAGCATCATCAAGGCCTCCTCCATCTTTCGTACTAGCAGCGCGATTGACATAGGCGATAAGCTGACCGTTTTTTGACCAGTCAACTAATCCCGCAGAGCCAGGTGACATACAGGGCGTTAAGGGTTCTCGTTGCAAGGACGGTAATTGATACACATACACAGTGCAGCTGTTGTCAGAAAGAGCTGCCACTAACAATTGTTTATCGTCTGGAGAAAACGTAGCAGAAACCAAATGCTGTTTAGGATCGCGTATTTCGAACAACGTTTCCCCATCGAGATCCAGTACTTTAACAATAACTCTTTGCTGCTGGGTGACAGAAAACGCGATCTTATTCCCTAAACTAGACAAGGCCGGTTGGTGCTCAAAATCGCTATCTGTGGTTAATCTTTTCGCCGTGATTAAGGCCGATTTAAGCGCTGCACTAGGGGTATCAGTTTTAGCATACTGACTAACAATATAAATTAAGGCTAAGGCAAAAACCCCAATTATTAATGCGTATTTATAATTGATTACAGACTGAGCGGCACTTTTAACAGTCGGGTCATTTGACTGAGTCTTTACCTGGTGAATAAACCGATATCCCTTTTTGGGTAAAGTTTCAATGTAAATAGGCTTAGCTGTGTTATCACCTAACGCCGCTCGTAACTCGGCAACACATCTTGAAAGTGCATCCTCGTTTACTAACTTGTCTTTCCAAATTACTTCAATCAATTCGTTTCTGCTGAGCAAGTTACCTTGATTGCTCAACAATAATTGCAATAACTGCGACAACCTTGGCTGTAATCGTAAGGACTTTTGCTTAGAACTTAATAGTCCATCCGCAGGATTAAAGTGCCAATCGGCAAAATGGTAGATAATTTGGGGCGTTGTGCTGGACTCAGTCATCATCCGAATATTGTACATTAAAACAAACGGTTATCAGTATTTAGTCATCAAAATCAAACAACAGGAGGTTTTCAGGAAGGTTTTAAGAAGCGCTCCGAAGGATTATTGCTAGTGTATAACCATAAAGTAGCAAGGTCTCTTCGCAACTCTCTTAATTAATACACTAAGGACCTAAAATGCACCGACTTACCTCAGTACCATTGGCAAGCATATTTTATTGCTTTTTAATGGCGTCCAGCGCGGCATTATCAAATACACCGAACCTCGGTGATAACACTTGCGATTCACTGTTATTGGTGAGTAGTTGGAAACGTAACAACGTAAAAATCTATGACGGCTGTAGTGGTGATTTTATTCGTGATCTCGATAGTCAAAACCTAGTTGATGGCCCACTTGGCATATTACAAGCGCCAGATGGTGATGTTTTGGTGGTCAGTGAAACCAATGGCAGGTTACTCAAATTTGACTACAACACCCTAAGTGTCGGCCAAGTGGTTATGGGTGATGATCCAACCACAGAAATTGTCGAAAACAACTTTATTAAAAACCCAGTCGGCGCAGTAATGGGCGCAAATGGGCAAATGTATGCAGCCAGTTACGGTACCAATGAAGTAGTAAAGATTGATTCACAAACATGGACCATTGTTGAGCAAATGTTGCCCCCTGACAATGGTTTAATTAAAGGCATAGATGTGGGTATGACCATCAGTAGTGATGGTTTTTTGTATCTGCCAGGATATGACAGTGACAATATCATTAAACTTAATTTAACTGATAAAACTGTCATCAGTGTGGTTGCAGCGGGTACACAAGGATTGGATGCACCAAGAAGTATACTGCTTCGCGATCAAGAAATCTTAGTCACCGCAGAGCGTAGTAATAAAATTATGATTTTTGATCTTGCTGGCAATTTTAAAGAAGTATTAGCTGATGTTGCCAGGCCCACAGGCATGCAAAAAGATGGAGACTCACACTTTATTTTTAATACTTCAAATGCCGTATATAGAGTGCTCAATGATGGCAGTGAATATAAAAAAGTAGTGCAAAGTGGCAGTGGTGATTTAGCTGGCGGCACCTTTGTTTATCGCTTATTCAAAACCATGCAAAGGCCAAAGGCGAAGACAGCTGCTTTATTCAATGGAGTAAATTATGAATAAAGGTAATCAATGGCTAACTTGCCTAATGTTATTAGTAATGGTGAGCCTGAACGGCTGCAGTTCTGATGGCGCAAGTCATAGCGCCAAGATATCCCAATTAAGCACAATGCCTGAAGCAAATTATGAATTGTTATTTATTGGCAATAGCCACAGCTCAGCCAACGGTTTACCCAATTTAGTAAGCACATTAATTACGGCTGCTGAACCTGAAAAATCAGCAAACACAGCGCTCGTACCTGGTTACCGTTTTTTAGATGAAAGGGTGAATGACGGAGTCACCTTAGAAACATTAAATGCTCGCAACTGGACCCATGTGTTTCTGCAAGCACAAAAATATTCCACTTCTGGGCGTTACTTCTATTCCACTTCAGCCGCCCAAGACTGGATTAAACAAGTTAAAAATCTGGGTGGCACTCCTGTAATGTTTCCTGAGTGGCCACGTTATCGAAATAAAATCGAGGGCCAGCGCATTTACGAATTACACCTTCAGATAGCAAACAACGAAGCTGCATGTGTGGCACCAATTGGACCCGTTTGGGATGAGTTTCAATTGCTATACCCAGATATAAAGTTACATGGGCCAGATGGCAATCACTCAAACCTTAACGGCGCACTTTTGACTGCTTATGTATTTTTTCAAATTGTCACCTCAAAACCGGCAAATGTGCTTGGGTATTTACCGCAAATAAATGTAAGTGAAGACACCCAACAAAAATTAAAAACCGTCGCGCTAGATTTTCACAATATACATTTACCTTGCCCTTAACATCATAACTGCTGGTAGTTGGGTATTGATCAGCTAGCCAATGGCGCTTTTAGGTTGCTTATACCCCTTGCAAAAGCTAGGGGTGTTTACTACTGTTTATGCGGAGTGACCATGATAAGGAATATCACTAAATGCAATCTCCAATTACTTACCCAAAGCTCAAAAACATTCAAGTAAACCCTCCGGCCAGTTTCCAACTTGATGCGACTGTTTTGAGACGACAATGTAAAAATCAGTTGCCAAATTTATTTCAAAGTAGAGTGTTTTAATATGAAAGCTAAAACTGGAAAGAAAGTCACAGAAGTGGCACCCACTACTCCTGTAGAAGCCTTTGAGGCAGATGAAGCTGACCCAGGAAAGGTAGAAAAAACAAAGGCTAAACAAGTAGAAGCCCAAAAAGGCAAGTATGGTTCAACCGTTGCTCCTGCTCATAAAGCAATTGAAAACCAAACCCCCGAACAACAAAAAGAGAATACCAGTTGGATCGAAATCGAAATGTTGGACGAAGAAGATGTCCCTGTTTCTGGTGAAAAATACGAAATTGAATTACCAGACGGCTCTATTGCTAAAGGCACTTTAGACGGAAACGGTTTTGCTAGAGTTGATGGAGTAAAGCCAGGGGAGTGCAAAGTAAGTTTTCCCGAATTAGATAAAGAAGCGTGGTCGTAGTCGCTTGGGATTGACATTAAAACTGACTCATCTAATGCGTATTACACATATAGGCCAGAACAATTGTTCAATTCTTTGAAAACAAACAATAAACTCACTAGTGCAGCATAGCGCTAGTATTTCACTGACTCTTACCATAAAATTCTTAACCATCAAAATAACGGATTCATATCGAATCTATCCGCCATTTTTCGTGTATGGCTTAGTACAAGTGCGCTAAACAACAATAACTAAAAGAATGAATGCTTAATTATCTAATTATTTTGGTGGCTATCAGTGCCGCTTCCTTATTACTGTATCCCAAAGTAGCCAACAACTTATTATGGCGCGCCGCAATTACCCCTTTAGCTTCCATTATTGGCAGTGGTTTTTTGGTTTTAGGTCCAATTTTAGTCGCATCTTTTGGACAGTATGCTGCCTTGATAATGATTCTTTTATGCACTGTTGCTTACCTTTTTGGTGCGGCAATCCGCTTCAATATAGTCAGACTCGCGTCACTTAGCGGCGTCCGCACTGTGCTTGAGGATAAACTTGAAACCGTGGCTTCTTGGGCCTTAGCCTTTGCTTATATCATTTCGGTTGCTTATTACTTAAATTTGCTCGGCTCATTTGCGGTGAGTATGACGTCAGTAAATGATGCTTTCCATGGGCAACTCGTTACCACTGCTGTTTTTGCGATAATACTGCTAGTAGGTTGGACTCGAGGATTTCATGCATTGGAGCGTATGGAACAAATCACTGTAGGAGTGAAACTTTCGATCATCGCGGGGCTGTTATTTGGACTTGGGTGGTTTTTCATCGACAAAGCTATTGCCAGTGAACTGGTGCGAGGTTCTGCCACGGTAACTGGTTGGCAAGCCGTAGTATTGGCAGCAGGGTTACTAGTCACAGTCCAGGGATTTGAAACATCAAGGTACATTGGTGACGAATATCTGCCACTGACAAGAGTTCGTTCTATGCAGTTTGCGCAATGGATCTCTACAGCTATCTATATGGTATACATTGTGTTTTTAAGCTATCTATTTATTCCTGAAAACTTACCCATAAGTGAAACTGCCATCATTGAACTTATGGCAGTAGTGGCACCTATTTTACCCGTACTGTTGATTGTTGCCGCTATCAGCGCACAATTCAGTGCCGCTGTTGCAGATACTGGCGGTTCTGGTGGTTTGATTACTGAGCTAACTAAAGGTCGGATTTCGCCAAGAGCCGGTTATGCGCTTTTGGTTGCCATTGGATTAATACTCACTTGGGCGATGAGTATATTTGAGATCATCAGTTACGCATCTCGAGCGTTTGCATTTTATTATGGGCTTCAAGCTTTTATTGCAGCCAAGGGGCGCTACTCAGAGAGTGGTTTGTCACTCAAAGGAGTAGGATTTACATGTCTTGGTTTTTTAGGGCTGGCAATTACAATATTCGGTGCGTCAGTGGAATAAAGCCGCCATTAACAGCTAGCACCTGATAAAACTACAGCCCAAGGTTACCCCTGAGCCCTAGTCTAAGCGCAAATTGAGCGCCGAAAAAAACGCCGTAAAAAGTAATGCCGATCAGTTAAGAAAACTTTTAATACTCGATTG
>NZ_JAHKQO010000002.1:168113-222750 GCF_018861065.1 Paraglaciecola arctica | reverse complement strand
TTTTACGTAGTTCACCTTTATCATCGGCTTTAACGATAGTACAGATATTTTGTAAAGCTTCGCCAACATCAGCTTGTGCGTTGCCCGCAGTGAATAAAGAGATAGTAGCGATAGCGATAGAAGTTTTAACTATTTTCAACATGGTTAAGTTCCTCGAGTTTAGTTTATTGTTATTTCGCAGATATTGCTGCGTGTCGATGGAGTCATTAAAAACCATTTGAATTGATTAAAAAATCTACGAGGTGATACTTAGGTATGTAAAGTCATAACTTTTGTGTGAATGTTACTGAATACTGTATATACGTTGAATTTGACTAAAGCCCTGATGAAATGTGAGGCTGGTTAAACCTCTGAATATTTTCCATTTTCAATTCCGTCAATCGTCCAATTTCCTATTCGATAACGAATTAACCTTAGAGTAGGAAATCCAATATGTGCTGTCATTCGTCTTACTTGACGATTTCTGCCTTCATAGATAGTAATAGCCAGCCAACTGGTAGGTTTGTTTTGGCGAAAGCGCACGGGAGGTATGCGATCCCATATTTCTGGCTCATCCATCAATTTAATTTCGGCGGGCAGGGTCATACCGTCCTTTAGCATTACTCCTTTACGTAACTTTTCCAAATTCTCTTGATGCGGAATACCTTCTACTTGCACCCAATAAGTTTTGGGTGTTTTAAACTTGGGTGAGGCAAGTTTGTTTTGTAGTTTTCCATCATTAGTGAGAATCAACAGACCTTCGCTATCTTTGTCTAAGCGACCAGCGGCGTAAACTTCTGGTATGGGAACGAAGTCTTTGAGAGTTTGTCTGCCTGCTTGATCAGTAAATTGTGTTAATACATTAAAAGGCTTATTGAACAATACAACACGTGATTTGGAAAAATGATTTTCTGAGGCCGTCTTAGTTGTGTTAGTTTTAGGTCGAGATACAGGTTTATTTCGCATACTTACACTACTGTGTAACTCCATAAATTGATGAACATAATTAGCTTTAATTGTGATTTACAGAATATAATATGCAAGCAAAACTTGAAGTTAATTAAATCGCCCATATATTATTTACTGACTGTCTTGGCGCTGTCTGTTTATAATAGGGCAAGATTAGACATTTTTTTAATTCGGTACAAAACACCAATCCATGCAGTGACTTTGCGAGTTTTTTAAACCCGTGAATGATGGATCGTCGGTGTTTTGCCATCAACATGAGGCTTATAATGACGATTTCCAAGTCAAAGATTATCTATACTAAAACGGACGAAGCGCCGGCACTTGCTACTTATTCACTGCTTCCCATCATTCGCAGCTTTACTTCAAGCGCTGGAATTGAGGTTGAATTAAGTGATATTTCACTAGCCGCACGTATCTTGTCAGTATTCAGCGATCTTCTTCCTGCTGACCAACAAGTGCCCGATGCTTTAGCTGAATTAGGTGCATTGACTCAAGAAGCTTCAACTAACATCATTAAGTTACCTAATGTAAGTGCTTCGATCCCTCAGTTAAAAGCAGCCATTAAAGAATTAAAAGGTAAAGGATTTGATTTACCTGAGTTTCCAGAAGAAGCGCAGACAGACTCGGAAAAAGATATTTTGGCTCGTTATGGCAAAGTACTAGGTAGCGCTGTAAATCCAGTATTACGCGAAGGTAACTCCGATCGCCGCGCGCCAGCTGCGGTTAAAAACTATGCTAAGCGTCATCCACATTCAATGGGAGAGTGGAGTCAAGCTTCACAAACCCATGTTGCGCATATGCGTAAAGGTGATTTTTACTCTGGCGAAAAATCTGTCACTGTAGCTAAAGCAGGTTATGTGAATATCGAATTCACCGACAAGTCTGGGAATGTCACAGTATTAAAACCAAAAATAGATTTATTAGCTGGTGAAGTCATCGATGGCATGTGCATGAGTAAAAAAGCATTGTGCGAATTTTTCGAAGAACAAATCGAAGATGCTAAAAATACTGGGGTGTTATTCTCGTTGCATGTAAAAGCGACCATGATGAAAGTGTCTCATCCTATTGTATTTGGTCATTGTGTTAAGGTTTTCTACAAAAAGCTTTTTGATAAATACCAAACTTTGTTTGATGAACTAGGCGTAAATCCTAATAACGGCTTAGGCAGTGTATACGACAAAATTGCCTCTCTTCCTCAGTCTCAAAGAGCTGAAATCGAACACGATATCAATGCTTGTTACGCTGACCGTCCTCCAATTGCTATGGTTAATTCAGATAAGGGAATTTCTAATCTTCATGTACCTAGTGATGTTATCGTTGATGCTTCTATGCCAGCAATGATCAGAAGTTCTGGTCAAATGTGGGGGCCAGATGGCAAGTTGCACGATACTAAAGCGGTTATCCCGGAAAGTACTTATGCCACTATTTATCAAGAAACTATCAATTTCTGTAAGACTCATGGAGCCTTTGACCCAACCACTATGGGGACGGTACCTAATGTAGGATTGATGGCTCAGAAAGCTGAAGAATATGGTTCTCACGATAAAACTTTTGAGATGACAGGGGACGGTAAAGTTCAGGTTGTTGATCAAGATGGTACTGTGTTAATCGAACATGCTGTCGAAGAAGGTGATATTTGGAGAATGTGCCAAGCCAAGGATGCACCTATTCGCGATTGGGTGAAGTTGGCGGTTAATAGAGCACGTCAATCAGGTATGCCAACGGTCTTTTGGTTAGATGATGAAAGAGCTCATGATGCTCAAATGATTTTGAAAGTAAATGAATACTTAAAAGAGCACGATACCGAAGGACTTGATATCTCTATAATGTCGCCGGTTCGAGCAATGCGTTACTCAATGGAAAGAGCGATTCGTGGCTTAGATACAATCTCTGTTACAGGTAATGTATTGCGAGATTACTTAACTGATTTGTTTCCAATTCTAGAGTTAGGTACGAGCGCCAAGATGTTGTCAATAGTTCCTCTTATGGCCGGTGGTGGTTTGTTCGAAACAGGGGCTGGTGGTTCTGCACCTAAGCACGTTCAGCAATTTGTTGAAGAAGGGCACTTACGCTGGGATTCACTTGGCGAATTTTTGGCCTTGGCTGTCTCTTTAGAAGACCTAGCCGAGAAGACTGATAATGCTAAAGCAAAAGTGTTAGCCGTAGCTTTAGACCAAGCGACGGAGAAACTTCTGACAGAAGGTAAATCACCTTTACGTAAAGCAGGTCAATTAGATAATAGAGGTAGTCACTTTTACTTGGCTTTGTATTGGGCAGAAGCCGTAGCTAATCAGACAAGTGATCAAGAATTGGCAACCAAATTTAAACCTTTATTCGATTCGTTATCTGCAAATGAAAGCAAAATCATGGCAGAAATAGATGCGACACAAGGTAAAGCTGTTGATATTGGCGGTTATTATTACCCAGATGACGCGTTATTAACTCAAGCAATGTGCCCAAGTGCGACATTAAATGAATTACTAGCTGCTAGCTAATTGTTGCCCCCGTTGGGGGGCAAGACTTAAGCTAAAAGTCATTAGCAACAAAAAAGCAGACTTGATGTCTGCTTTTTTATAATCCAGATAATAATTTATCTTTCAGGTTCACCTTTGAAATCAATATTCTCTGCATGCAATCCCTTTGGGCCTTGTTGCACTTCATATTTAACTTCTTGACCTGCTTTAAGAGAGCGGTAGCCCTCCATTTGTATCGTTGAATAATGTGCGAAGATGTCTTCACCACCATCATCGGGAACAATAAAGCCAAAACCTTTTGCATTATTGAACCATTTTACTTTGCCGACTGCCATACTTCTGCTTCCTTTTAATCCCTTGAACTTATACAACTTTGCCCCCACACTAATGTCTAGGGCTAGACGAGTTAACAACGCAATACAACCGTCAAATTAAAATGTAGGTTTTTTAACCTGTTTTTGTCAAGGTGAATTTGATATTTCGTTAAAATTATAAGATTGCTGTAACATAGGTAATCGTTGCATTAATTGGAATTATCTTAAAATTTTTGGGCTAAATAAGTGAATTATGAGTAAAGATAATACTATCGATATCGAGCGTCAGAAACACACTGATGCGGTAAAGAAGAAAGCTACGCCACCACCTATGTACAAAGTGTTATTGAATAATGATGATTACACACCAATGGATTTTGTAATTGATGTGCTGATGCGGTTTTTTAATTTGAATGGTGAAAAGGCGCAACAAATAATGCTTACAGTGCACTATCATGGGCGAGCGGTTTGTGGCATATATACTGCAGAGATTGCAGAAACCAAGGTAATGCAAGTTAGTCGCTATGCAAAAGAACACCAACATCCACTCATGTGTACCATGGAGCAAGCGTGATGTTTGGTTTGAGAAACGTACAATCTTCGAATAGGCTAGTAGTCAGAGGGCATTTTAATGTTAAATAAAGATCTAGAGCAGACGCTTAACGAAGCGTTTATTTTTGCCAGAGAGCATCGTCATGAATTTATGACTGTTGAGCATCTTTTACTTGCCTTACTTGATAATAATGCAGCGAAAGATGCATTAAAGGCTTGTGGAGCCAATATTGAGTTAATCAAACAAGAACTTACTGATTTTGTGAAAGACACCACTCCGCTATTGTTAGACGAACAAGGTAATGAGCGAGAAACTCAGCCAACTCTCGGTTTTCAACGTGTTTTGCAAAGAGCCGTTTTTCATGTGCAATCATCAGGTAAAGAAGAAGTCACTGGTGCCAATGTTTTAGTGGCAATTTTTAGTGAGCAAGAATCCCAAGCCGTTTACATATTGAAAAAATCTGATGTAACTCGTTTAGATGTGGTCAATTATATTTCTCACGGTGTATCTAAAATTGATGATGATTCTCCCGCTCACAGTGAAAGCGAAAGTGAAACCAGTGAGCAAGAAGAAGCCGAGTCGATGTTGGACAAGTACTCTACCAATCTTAATCAAAGTGCTAAAGAAGGCAAGATCGATCCGCTTATTGGCAGGGAAAGTGAATTAGAACGTAGTATTCAAATATTATGTCGACGCCGCAAAAATAATCCCTTATTGGTAGGGGAGGCTGGCGTAGGTAAAACTGCTATCGCCGAAGGTTTAGCGTATCGAATAGTAAATAATGAAGTCCCAGAGGTGATTGCTCAGGCTACAGTTTATTCATTAGACATGGGGGCATTGTTAGCTGGTACTAAATACCGAGGTGACTTTGAGAAACGCCTTAAAGGTATATTAAAAGAGTTAGCCGAGTGCCCGGACGCAATTTTGTTTATTGATGAAATTCATACCATTATTGGCGCGGGTGCTGCTTCAGGTGGCGTAATGGATGCGTCGAATTTGCTTAAACCTAAATTAAGCAGTGGTGAATTACGTTGCATGGGGTCAACGACCTATCAAGAATACCAAGGTATTTTTGAAAAAGACCGTGCTTTAGCGCGCCGTTTCCAAAAAGTAGATGTTATGGAGCCGACGGTAAGTGATACCACTAAAATTTTGATGGGTTTAAAATCTCGTTATGAAGACCATCACAGTGTGCGTTTTACCCATAAAGCGATTCGCGCTGCAGCTGAACTATCAGCTAAATATATTAACGAGCGCCATTTGCCCGATAAAGCGATTGATGTCATTGATGAAGCGGGAGCTAGCCAACGTTTGTTGCCTGTATCTAGGCGTAAAAAGACAATTGGCGTGAGCGACATAGAACACATTATCTCGAAGATAGCCCGCATACCTGAAAAATCGGTGTCAGCTTCTGATAAACAAGTTCTGAAACATTTAGATCGAGACTTAAAATTAGTTGTATTTGGTCAGGATGAGGCGATAGATACCTTAACGGATGCTATCCGCTTGTCTCGCTCTGGTTTGGGTAATGAAACTAAACCTATTGGTAATTTCTTATTTGCAGGCCCTACTGGTGTCGGTAAAACGGAAGTGACCGCTCAGCTTGCTAAAGTAATGGGGGTAGAGTTGTTACGTTTTGATATGTCTGAATATATGGAACGTCATGCAGTGAGTCGCTTGATAGGTGCTCCTCCTGGGTACGTAGGCTTCGATCAAGGTGGATTATTAACTGACGCTGTTATTAAAAACCCTTATTCAGTGATTTTGCTAGACGAAGTAGAAAAAGCGCATAGTGATATCTACAACATATTGTTGCAAGTTATGGATCATGGCACTTTAACCGACAATAACGGCCGTAAAGTAGACTTTAGAAACGTTGTGTTAGTGATGACAACCAATGCAGGTGTGCAAGAAACAATTCGCACCTCGATAGGATTTAAGCAGCAAGATCACAGTCATGATGCCATGACAGAAATCAAGAAAATATTCACACCTGAATTTAGAAATAGATTGGATGCCATTGTATGGTTTAACCACCTTGATAGAGACGTTATCTTGCAAGTAGTGGATAAATTTATAGTGGAATTACAAGTACAGCTTGATAACAAGGGGGTGTCACTAGAAGTCACTAATCAAGCTCGTGATTGGTTAGGCGCTAAAGGTTACGATAAAAACATGGGAGCACGTCCTATGGCTCGGGTTATTCAACAGCATATTAAAAAGGAATTAGCCCACGAACTGCTGTTTGGAAAGTTGAGCCAAGGTGGCAGTGTGAAAATTGGACTCAAAAATGACCAGTTAACTTTCAAGTTTTTCACCGACAGCAAGGAAAAACCAGAGGCGCTCAACACCTAAATTAATACCTGTGTACTAGCCGCAAATAAAAAAACCGATATTGAAAATATCGGTTTTTTTGTATCTTTAAAATTTTAACTTGAGCTTGTAGAACTAGCTCATTAGCTCAAAAGTAAAATTATGGTCTATTATCTTGCGCGGTAAATGATACGACCCTTAGATAGGTCATAGGGCGTAAGTTCTACAGTTACTTTGTCACCAGTTAAAATACGAATATAGTTTTTACGCATCTTTCCTGAAATATGGGCAGTAACAACATGTCCATTTTCCAATTCAACACGAAACATAGTATTTGGAAGGGTATCCAACACAGTGCCTTCCATTTCAATACAATCTTCTTTCGCCATCTAACTCTGTTACCTCTAATCAATAAAATAAGTGTCTAAAAATGCCGCGCAGATTTTGCCCAATAAGGGGCCGAGTGTAAAGCTTTACCCTGATTTTTTTGTAATTAGTTGCCATTTATTGTCAAAAAACCGCTCATGAGGCAAAAAATTCTGTTTATAGCTCATTTTTTGACAGGTATCGATTTGATAACCTAAATATAAGAAGGGTTTATTGAGTGACCTAGCAAGTTCAATTTGTTGCAATATAGCAAAGCTTCCTAATGAACGATGTTGCTCTTCTGGCTTAAAAAAGGTGTATAACGCAGACAGTGATGTGGCAAGGTTATCGGTAACAGCTACACCAATAAGTTGGTCTTTTTCATGTATCTCAACAAACAACGCATTGCTCCAAGGACTGAGAATAAACCCTTGGTATTGTTCAATCGTTGCTGGGTACATACTGCCATCATCATGACGTTGGTTTATATATGATTCATACAGTGGATAGTACTCTGGCTTGTCGCTATTGCTAATACATATCGTCAGGTCTTGATTACGCTTTATGATGCGCTTTTGACTCTTAGACGGTGAAAAGATATTAACTGGCAGTCGAATAGACTCACAAGCGTTACACGAGCCGCAGTGGGGACGGTACACTTGTGTGCCACTGCGCCTAAACCCGGCAGCAATTAAAAAGTCGTATTCAGACATTGTGGGTTGCGTGTCACTCATGAATACCAAGAGCTGTTCATCTTGTTCAGGTAAATAGCTGCATTTAAATGCTGGAGTAATACCAAATTTCATGCCCATTGTTTATAACAACTTCTTGAGATCAATAGCGCGAGGTTGCCAAATATCTTCATCAAATAATTGTTTACTTTGAGCGGCTAACATCGATAAAAATTTGGTTCTGGGTACTTCAACACAGCCTAAGCTAGCTAGATGAGGATTTTGCATTTGGCAATCAATAAATTCTGCGTCCTGAGATTTAAGTAGCTTAACTAAACATAGCATGGCTAATTTAGAGGCATTGGTAGCTTTATGAAACATAGACTCTCCGCAAAAAACTTTGCCGACTATTATACCGTATAAACCACCGACCAAGATATTCTCGTTCCATACTTCAACAGAGTGAGCATAACCAAGTTGGTGCAGGTGTTTGTATGCGTTGAGCATGTCTTGCGTTATCCAAGTACCAGAATCGTTTCTGGGGATGTTTGCGCAATCATCAATGACTTGGTCAAATGCCTTATTGATAGTGATGGTGTAGTGACATTTTCGGGCAAATTTTTTAAGGCTTTTACTACAATTGAAATTATCTAAAGGCAATATGCCGCGCGGATTTGGCGACCACCACATAATAGGTTCATTTTCGCTAAACCATGGAAATATCCCAGAAGAATAAGCTAGGAGTAGACGCTTAGCTGTCAAATCCCCACCAAATGCCAATAGCCCGTTAGGATCGGTAAGGGCCATATCGGTGGGAGGAAAAAAAAGTTGTTGGTCAAGCTTGGTTAAGGTCAGCATCAAAATATCGTTGTTGTCTGTTATCTTATGAGTGAATAAAAAAAGGCCTCATGTCGAGGCCCTATAATTAAACTCTCTAATTGACTTATTACTCTTGTGCGTCTAAGAATTTTTCGGCATCCAACGCTGCCATACACCCAGTACCCGCAGAGGTAATTGCTTGGCGATAGATATGATCACTCACATCACCAGCGGCGAATACCCCTTCTACACTGGTTTGCGTAGCATTACCTTCAGTGCCACTTTGAACTTTGATATAACCATCCTTCATCTCTAATTCACCGTCAAATATACCTGTGTTAGGTTGGTGACCAATTGCAATGAAGAGTCCCATTAAATCTAATTCTTCAGTGGCATTGGACTTGGTGTCTTTGATTCGAATTCCTGTTACACCCATATCATCTCCCAAAACCTCATCTAATTGGCGATCTAGATGCAAAGTAACATTGCCATTCTTCGCCTTTTCCAACAAACGGTCGGCTAGAATTTTTTCGCTACGAAAAGAATCACGTCTATGAATAACGTGAACTTCAGATGCAATATTCGACAAATATAGCGCTTCTTCTACGGCGGTATTACCACCACCTACTACTGCGACTTTTTGATTGCGATAGAAGAATCCGTCACACGTAGCACATGCCGATACTCCTTTACCCATAAAGGCCGTTTCAGACTCCATACCTAAATATTTTGCAGAGGCACCAGTACAAATAATTAGTGCATCACAGGTATAGGTGCCTTGATCACCAACTAAGGTAAACGGTCGCTTAGATAAATCGGTTTTATTTATGTGATCAAAGATAATTTCAGTATCGAATTTTTCCGCATGTTTTTGCATGCGAACCATTAAATCGGGGCCTGTTAATCCTTCTGGATCTCCGGGCCAGTTTTCGACTTCAGTAGTTGTGGTTAATTGTCCACCTTGCTGAATACCAGTTAATAACACTGGGTTTAAGTTAGCTCGCGCAGCGTAGACTGCTGCAGCGTATCCAGCAGGGCCAGAACCCAAAATTAGTAGCTTAACGTGTCTTGTTTCAGACATTTAACTCTCCAAATATTTTCTTTAAATGACATCACAGATGATGCCTATTTCATTTATCTCATTGTCGCTAGACATGTGGGCATGTCTAGTAGTTTCAATATCTAATATGGAACTTAATTGTGGAGCGCTGTTTTTGTATCGCAAATATAGCGCAACGTTGTACGCTAAGCACTTACAATGGCACTGTTCACAATATTATATGTCGATGAAGTGGGTAATTAAATATATCAGCTTAGACTTTTATTATTGCTAGCAAATTACACTAGTGAAGTGAACAATTGTTAGTACGATTTGGTATTAGCTTAAATTCACTTAAGCCGTTACAATAAATTGGAGTGTTTTTTGGAGTAATTAAATTGCCGCAAACCTTTACATCAATGGTCAAAGAAGGTCAGCAATATATGCAAACTTGGCCTATGCAACATCAATTGTATGGTGTATTCCCTGAATGTCGTGTTATTGCCGCTACAAAATTTTCAATAAAAGTTATGCCGGCTCTGGCTGTCTTGACGGTAACCGCACTGATTAATTTACAAGGTATTGACAGATTGCCGCAAGCTTTAGCAATCGGAGTATTCTTTTTGTCTTTGCCTCTTCAAGGTATTTTGTGGTTAGGGCATCGTTCACAGCAGTTGTTGCCTCCCTCCTTAAAAAGTTGGTATTTAACTATTCATCATAAAATGCAGATGCAAGGTTGTGCATTGCAATCTCCTAAAGCTAAACCCGAATATAAAGAGCTTGCAAGGTTATTGAAAACTGCCTTTGACGAGTTAGACAAAGCATTTACTAAACGCTGGTTTTAATTAACAAGAACCACATTGATTGCCCTATAAGAGCGGTTTATCTAGATAGGGTAATATTCAAAAGCGCAGTGATAGGCAACTCGAACCACCATCCAATTTTTGAAATTCGGACATGGCAACTTCCCTAGTTTTATAGCCCAAAAGCTGGATAGTATTGAGTGATAACAAGCTAACGTAACTAAAGTGACTCACATATTTGCTAAAACTTTCATCTAAAATATTTAGTTATCTAAAGTTAACTCAGTCGCGCATTTACGGCAAATGTACTGTTGCTGACCTCTGATAACTTTATTGTGTCTGCGAATACTTAGTTTCACTTTGCCACATTGACAATGGTAGTTAAAATGTCGTCCCGTAACACTAGAGACATCCATTCGGTGGTAGGTTTGTCCCCTTAAATCAAACAGTTTCAACATCAAGTTTTGCCACTCCCTTCCATGGGGGCGCACTTTTCCAAATAGTTGATAGGCCAACAAATGGCAGACTTCATGAGGCACTACTTCATTTAAAAAGGCATCAAAATTTTCTGAAAGCAGTATCGGATTGAAACGTAATTCATTTAATTGCAGCCGAGCACTACCTGCTATTTTTCCTCTCTGATTGAAGTTTATTTGGGGTAATGGAAAGTTTTTTCCAAAGTATGAAGAAGCGTGATCAATACAATGTTCAACTTTATTAATTATCAATTGTTGGGTGTGGGATGACAAAAATATTCTACAAATAACAAGAGTTACTGACAATGCAGCCATTTTAACCAATAATCAGCTAAAGCCAATCCTTTTGAGTATCGCAATGCAAGATCAGCAACTACGTCGTTCTTTAGATTTTCGATTTTTAGCCGAGCCTACTGATGTTAATTTTGGAGGCAAAGTACATGGAGGTGTTGTCATGAAATGGATGGATCAAGCGGGGTATGCATGCGCAGCTCAATGGAGTGCACATTATTGTGTGACTGTCTCTATTGGTGGTATCCGGTTTATTCGACCCATTCTAGTCGGGCAGATGGTGACCCTTACTGCAAAAATAGTACACACAGGTAAAACAAGCATGCATGTACAGATTACAATTATTGCAGGTGATCCTAAACAAAATAAAATGGTCGAAACCGGTCATTGTATTATGGTGTTTGTAGCCAGTGATGAAGCAGGCTATCCGATCGAAGTTCCAACGTGGGAACCTAAATCAGCAGAGGATTTTGCTTTGGAAAAATACGCTATTCAAGCAAAAGAGTCGGCACAAAGTTTAGATAAACAATTGTTAGAAGCGTTGAAAAAAGACAAGTAAAAGGTCTATTGAAGACTAGTATATAAACTGCCCCAATCAATTTGGTAATGATTGGGGCATGACTATTGAGTTTGGTCGCTTACATCTCACATGCTAGGCAATAAGCGTAAACACCTTTAGGATCATTTAATTTTGAAACGGCCTCTATGTCAGCCGTTATTTCTTTGACAAGCCCCATAATCGTGCCAGATTTTTCAATTTCAAAAGCTCCTTTAAATGAAACAGAAGCACTTTGGAATAGTTCTTTCCAGAATAATTCGTTTTTGGTTAAGGTTCTTTGGATGTATTGAGTATCGTAAGTCTCTAGATTTGCTAACTCAGCAGCAGCTTTAACGCCATCCTCTAGATACCCTAATTCATCCACTAAACCTAATTCCAGCGCAGTATCGCCAATCCATACACGTCCTTGGGCAATTTCATCGACTTGCTCTTTGCTCATCTCGCGTTTATCTGCAACCAATGAAATAAATTGGTCATAACCATGCTCTATGCCTCGTTGCATAATGGCGGCAACTTTGGGATCAAGAGATTTAGTAATGCCCATACCTGCAAATTCAGTCGTACCTACGCCGTCGGTATGCACTCCCAAATAATCTAAAGTATTTTCAAATGTCAAAAACATACCGAATATACCAATTGAACCTGTGATAGTACTTGGCGCTGCAAGTATTTTATCTGCACCAGCAGAAATCCAGTAGCCTCCTGATGCGGCATAAGTGCTCATTACTGCCACCACCGGTTTTCCTATTGCTTGCAGGTTTTCCACTTCCTGACGAATGATTTCAGAAGCAAACGCACTGCCACCGGGAGAATCAACATATAAAACTACCGATTTTACACTTTTGTCATAACGCGCTTTACGCAACAACTCTGCAGTACTGTCACCACCAATTTGGCCTGGTTTTTTGGTGCCGTTTAATATAGTACCTTTAGCAACTACAATCGCCACTTTGTCCAAGTTGTTAGTCAAATTAGGTAACACCGGCTTGATGATATTCAGGTAACTTTTATAACTAATCGCATTAAATCCTTTACCACTCTCATCTTTACCTACCACTGCAACCACTTCTTGCAGCGCTTGTTCGCGAGTTTTAAGAGCATCAACCCACCCAAAATCTAAAGCGTACTGGGCAAAGTCTCCTCCTGATTGTTCAAATTTTTCTAAGAACACATCGAGTTCTTCGTCAAAATGGTTTACATCTAAACCACGGGCGGCAGCCACACTTGTTTTGTATTGTGTCCACATCGCCGTTAGCCAAGCTTTGTTGGCTTCTTTTGCTGCGTCTGACATATCATCACGAATGTAGGGTTCTACAGCCGATTTGTAGGTCCCGACTTTGAAAACGTGTGTTTCGGCTTTCAATTTTTCAATTGCTGATTTGAAATACATCCCAAACCGACCATAACCCTCAAACATCATGAAACCCATAGGGTTGAGGTACAGGTGATCTGCCCGACTTGCAAGGTAATATTGGTTTTGGCTAAAGTAATCACCGATCGCATAAATAGGCTTTTCACTAGCCTTAAAATCTTCTAATGCAACAGCAATTTGTTCTAGTTTATCTAAACCAGCACTGCCTAGTCCGTGCAAGTCTAATACTAGCGCTTTAATGCGACGATCTTGTTTAGCATTTTCGATGGTAAGCAACACATCTTGAAGCAATACTTCTGGATTATCATCCTCTTGCTCAAATGCTTCTTGCATAAACTCAGTGAAAGGATCGACCCCTTCTTTCTCTATCACCAAGTTACCCACTAACTTAAGCACTAAGGCTGAATTGCTTGGTACTGTTATTTTATTGTTGTCCTTAAAAAATATTGAAATAAAGGCAATAAAAATAACAATGAAAATGATGTTGAAGAATAGTTTTCGGCTAAAATTGAGGGCGTTCCATAAACCAATAAACAGCGACTTCGTCCAACTTGTTCGTGAAGACATAATAGGTATACACACTAGTTACAAAATAAAACAGCATCCTATCTAAAAAAGGTCGTGCTGAACATTTTCAAATGTAATTCTTTGTAACTTTTTCATCTAAAGGTAAAAATTTTGAGATAGACTGGACACAGTATTCAAAATCAAGAAGCTATCTCAATATGACTACAAACTCTTATTATCCCAATTTATTTGAGCCCTTAGATCTAGGTTTTTGTAAGTTACCTAACCGTGTCTTAATGGGGTCTATGCACATTGGTTTAGAAGAAGAAAAGCATGGACTAGAGAAATTAGCAGCGTTTTATGCAGCCCGAGCGGCGGGTGGGGTAGGACTGATAGTTACAGGTGGTGTAAGTCCCAATCGACAAGGATGGCTATTGCCTTTTGCGGCTCGCATGAGCAATAAAAAACACGCCAAAGAACATCAAGTGATTACTCAAGCGGTACATCAGCATCAAAGTAAAATTTGTCTTCAAATACTTCATTCAGGTCGCTACGGCTACCATCCATTTATAGTTGCTCCATCTGCTATTAAATCACCTATTACCCCATTTAAACCCAAAGCACTTTCGAAAAGAGGTATCACCAACACTATCAATGACTACGCAAATTGTGCATATATGGCGAAACAAGCGGGATATGACGGTGTAGAAATTATGGGTTCAGAGGGCTATTTCATAAATCAATTTTTATGTTCACGCACTAATCATCGAGACGACGAGTGGGGCGGTAGTTTTGAAAATCGCTCGCGAATTGCAGTTGAAATAGTCAATGCCGTTAGGCAAAAAGTAGGTGCTGATTTTATCATTATTTTCCGGTTATCTATGCTGGATTTGGTCGAGGGAGGCAGTAATTGGGATGAGGTCGTTGCTCTTGCCAAATTGATTGAGAGCTGTGGTGCAACATTAATCAATACCGGTATAGGTTGGCATGAGGCGAGGGTACCCACTATTGGTACTATGGTGCCTAGAGGGGCATTTAGTTGGGTAACTGAACGCCTTAAAAGTGAAGTCAGTGTACCTCTAATTGCAACTAATAGAATTAACACTCCCGATATTGCTGAAAAAATACTCGCCACTGGGCAAGCAGATATGGTCTCGATGGCGAGACCATTTTTGGCTGACGAAAACTTTGTACAAAAAGCGCAGCAAGGGCGGGGAGAAGAAATCAATACGTGTATTGCATGTAACCAAGCTTGTTTAGATCATACCTTTGCTCGCAAACGAGCCAGTTGTTTGGTTAATCCTCGAGCAGGCTACGAAACAGAGCTAAATTTTCCACTAACAACCCATAAGAAAAAACTAGCAATAGTTGGTGCAGGTCCAGCGGGATTAGCGTTTAGTTGTTATGCCGCTGAACGTGGTCATGAAGTACATTTATTCGAGCAAAGCTCAGAAATTGGCGGGCAGTTTAACTACGCAAAACGTATCCCTGGTAAAGAAGAGTTTTATGAGACTATACGTTACTTTAAAAAGAGGATAGAAGTAACGGGAGTGCATCTTCATTTAGATAACCAACAAAACGTAGAGACATTGTCTGATGCTAATTTTGACCATGTGGTACTAGCAACTGGTATCAAACCAAGAGTAGTCAATATTGAAGGCATAGAACATCCTAAGGTCATGACCTATCTGGATGTACTTAGAGACAATAAAGCAGTAGGCAAAAAGGTTGCAATAATTGGTGCGGGTGGGATTGGTTTTGATGTGGCTGAATTTTTAATAGAAGAGCATTCGTTAACAACGCAACCCGAGCAATGGTTAAAAAATTGGGGTATTGATAAAGCTTACAAAGACTCTGGCGCATTAACTGAGGCTGAGGTTGAGGCGCCTGCTAGAGAGGTCTTTTTACTTCAACGCAAAACCACTAAGGTTGGCAAAGGCTTAGGTAAAACAACGGGTTGGATCCACAGGTCAAGTTTACAAAGAAAACATGTAAAAATGATTGCAGGAGTTGACTATGTAAAAATTGACGCTGACGGACTACATATTAATGTGAATGACAAACCGCAAATATTAGCAGTCGATAATATTATTTTGTGCGCAGGCCAAGAGCCGCTGCGAGAATTGCAAGCGGGGTTAGAGAGCAGAGGTATCAAAACCCATTTAATTGGGGGCGCTGATGTGGCGTCAGAACTTGATGCTAAAAGAGCGATTCGCCAGGGGGCAGAATTGGCTGCAACCATTTGATCATTGAGTTTTAACTGCGTCTTATTATAGGGAGGCTAATTACAGTTTATTTGAATATACACAGCTTCCAACTGAGTAGCTCCCCGCAAGATACAAGGAGCATAGTTATATTTAAAAGCTAAGACAGGTTATGTCTTAGCTTTTTTTATTGTCGTTACTTAACTTATTTGAACCGCAGTAGGGCTGGAAATCAGGGTGCTATCCTTGGTATTTCCCTTAAGTCGCTCTACTAACATATAGTTAATAGGGACTAAAATTAGGGTGATAAAAGTCGCAAATAAGATCCCAAAGCCTAGAGATACCGCCATAGGTATTAAGAATTGTGCTTGAGTTGATTTTTCGAATAGCAATGGCATTAAGCCGATAAACGTAGTTAAACTCGTGAGCATAATAGGCCTAAATCTTGATGCTCCGGCTGTTAATACCGCATCCATTAGTGTGCCACCTTCCAGACGTTTCTTGTTGATGAAATCCACTAATACTAATGAGTCGTTCACCACCACGCCAACTAACGCTAACATGCCGAGCACACTCATGATTGTCAGTTCCATCCCCATCAACCAATGTCCCATAACCGCACCTATCATGCTAAATGGGATAACACTCATGACAATAATGGGCTGAATGTACGACTTAAATGGAATGGCTAGCAGTAGATAGATAGCAAAGAAAACCATTAACAAGCCGACTCCTAATGAAGAAAAAGACTCTCGTTGTTCACGGGCTTCACCTTCCATTTTCCATGTTACCCCTGGATATTGATTAACCAGTTGTTGAACGTATTCTGCTAACTCTGCCTGTAACACAGTCATATTAGTATTAGTCTTTTCAACATCAGCGGTTACGCTCACGGTTCTAAAACGATCTATACGTCGAATTTGTGAAGGACTTTTACCTGGAATTAGGGTTGCCACATGAGATAAGGGCACCGAACCACCAGAAGGCGTTTGTACTAGAATGTTTTGTAAATCAGATAACGAACGTCGTTCTTCGATGGGTAACCTAACCATAACACGCACATCGTCACGGCCACGTTGAATTCGCTGCACTTGGCTGCCAAAAAACGCGTTGCGAACTTGATTAGATACATTCACTCGGGTCAAACCTAGTGCTTTACCTTGTTGAGTTAACTCAATTTGTAATTCTTCTTTACCGTCAGAGAGACTGTCTGCAATCTCAAATACTGTGGGGTAGGTGGCAAGTCTAACCTTTATTTGATCGGCAATTTCTTGCAGCGTTTTTTGTGAATTACCACTTAATTGCACATCAATTGGGTCTGATGAGCGCCCCAACTCTGCACGATAGGTAATGCTTTCCGCTCCCGGGATCGGGCCTATGAGATCACGCCATTCACGCACTAATTCGGCAGAGGTGATTGAGGATTCTCTTTGTTCAGGAGGAATGATTTCAAATCGAACAGAACCTACATTAGACGCACCTCCTCGGCCACCGGTAGACGCGAGTACGTTAAGGATCACACTTTGCCCTGTATCTGGGTCAACGTACTTATCTCGAAGTTCTTCGGCTTTTTCAGACATCTTAACTATGAACTGATTAGTGACTTCGAATGTAGTGCCAGTAGTCATGGTTAAACTGGCCCTGACTGTTTCACTTGGAACGCGAGGAAAAAACACAAACTTCGTCCAGCCGCTCATCAGTAGCGCCATAATGATTGAAAATGTGCCAATAAAAACGGCCAGTGTCGCCAGCTTATGACGTAAGCTGAAGCCTAAAAGAGGTTGGTAATACCGTAAGATGGCACGTTCAAATCCATCGGCAAAACGTTGTTGCCACTGTTCTAAGCGGTTACCTTTTGAGGATTTTTGGTTACGCAATTTGATATTCTTGAGATGCGAAGGTAAAACAAATTTTGATTCGATTAATGAAAATAACAATACTGGGATCACGATCACAGGGATTTGCGCAAATAAGGCTCCACGATTTCCTTCGATAAAGGCAAATGGTAGGAAGGCAGCGATTGTAGTTAAAATACCGAAGGTAACAGGGGTGGCGACTTCTAAGGTACCTTTGATCGCGGCTTCTTCACCAGACTCTGATGTTCGTAGGTGGGTATAGATGTTTTCCCCGGTAACAATGGCATCGTCCACCACTATACCCAGTACTAAAATAAACCCAAATAAACTCATGACGTTTAATGTCACCCCAAAAAAGGGCATAGCTAAGAAGGCTCCCATAAAAGACACAGGTATCCCGATAAAGACCCAAAATGCAATGGCAGGACGCAAAAACAACGTCAGTAAAAGTAATACCAATATGCCACCTTGCAGTGCGCTGCCGCTTAGGGTAGCGATACGATTTTTTACGATTTGTGAATCGTCGTCCCAATAACTTAACTCGTAACCTTCAGGCAACAAAGGCTGCTTGTCTTCAATATATTGTTTAACTTTATCTGCTACTTCTACGGCACTTTGTTGGCCAATTCGATACACATCTATAAAGGCTGCTTGTTTACCATTAAAACGTGTACGTACAGGGGTCTCTTCAAAACCATCTTGAATGTCGGCAATATCTTTTAAACGCAGAATCGAACCGTCACTATTGGTTTTTATAGGAATGTCAGCAAACTCATCTTTGCGGTACGCTTGGCCTTTGGAACGAATTAATACATCACCACCGTCGGTCTTTATATTGCCAGCGGAAATATCGCTACTTGAATTGGCTACCGCAGTTGAAACTTCGGCTAGAGTTAGACCATATTGACGCAACCGATCTTGAGGAATTTCTAAGGCTATTTCGTAGTCACGTACTCCTGATAAATCTAATTGAGTAATTCCTGGAATACGTAATAAATCATCGCGTACATGTTCGGCAAATTCGTTGATTTCTTTTTCGCCGTATATTCCTGAGATAGTCACCGCTATCACTTCGCGTGTACGTTGCGCTAAGGATACTACTGGATTTTCAGCATCCGCAGGAAAGTTATTAATAGCGTCGACTCTGGACTTAATATCCGCTAGTAATTCTCTTGCGTCATAATCAGAGTCTATCTCTATGCTAATTCTAGCTGAGCCTTCAGAGGAGACACTGATAATCTGTTCAATACCTTCTAAATCTTGTACTGCTTCTTCCACCAAAATAGCCACACCCAATTCGGTATCTTCAGGAGTCGCACCTCGCAGGGTTACTGAGACACTAATAGTGTCAGTTTCGAATGACGGAAACACTTCGAGAGGGATTCTACTAGTAAGGCTATAAATACCAGCAAATAAAATAGTGATCATTAGCAAGTTAGCGGCCACATGGTTTCGGGCAAACCAAGCAATCATGTTCGTTCTCCAATCTTAGGAAATAAGGAAGCAATAAAATAAATAGTCATTAGAGACTGCTTTGAGACGATGTTGCTTCAGGGCCGGTACCAGCGCGTTTATTTGCACGTTTCGCCCGAAGTTCTTCTACTGTGAGCCCCATCTTTTTAGCCATCTGTTGCAGTTTAGCTTCTCTATCTGGTGAAGGTTTAGCTTGTCGCTGTTGTTCACCGGCTATACTGACGCGTGTTCCAGAACTGACTTGCCCTAAAGGGGTAGTCACTAAATATTCGCCTGCATTTAATCCATTTTCAATAATCGTTCTTTGACTGTTTTGCCAACGTATACTGATATCCCGTCTTCTCAATAAACCCTCTTCAACTATGTAAACATAACTGCCTTGGTAAATAGCACTGTTGCTTATAACTATGGCGTCATCAAGAGTTTTTCCTTGTACTTCAGCATTCACATACTGTCCTATCTTAATAGAAGGACCTGGGTGCAATTGCGGATTATATGGGTCTTCAATTTGAGCCACGATATAAAGTTGCTGGGCGTTACTGTCAATTGCACCTTCGGTGCGAATTACTTTACCTAGCCAAGATTGGTTTTTACTTAAACTAGAGGTAAAACGGGCTTCTATAATCGACTGTAAATTATTACTGGAACGGTATTCTTCTGGAAAATTAACTAAATCAATATCACTGTTGTTTATAGGTAAACGAATTTCAACTGAGTCTGTAGAGTAAATTTCCGCCACCTGTGTATTTGCCGACACTACTTGACCAAAATCCACTAGTTGCTCAAGTATTCTACCGTCATACGGGGCGGTAACCTGTGTTCTTTCTAACGCTAATTTGGCGATAGTTAAAGTGGCTTCTGCAGATAACAAGCTAGCTTGAGCAGCTGCCAATTGTGGCTTTCGCAAGACTAAATCACTTGGTTCTGCTCTGTTACCTAATCGTTCCCAATCAATTTTGGCTTGTTTGGCATTGGCCTGTTCTTCTAACAATGTTTGTTTGGCTGACAGTAGGCCCGCTTCGGCTATTTTTACATCAGCTAGGTAGTCCCGTTGATCTAGAGTTAGTAGCACATCTCCTTTGGAAAAGAAGCCACCATTTTTAAATTGAGGACTCACATGGTTAATTTGACCTGACACTTGAGCGACCAAAGCATTTTGGGTTCTAGGTTGTACTGTGCCAAAAGTATCCACTACAACAGTATATTGCTCAGGTTTAAGTTGTGTCACTTCGACAGTTAGTTGTGACGCGCCAGATGGACCCCCTCTCTTACTTTGTGGAGGATTATCAAAGATTATTTTCGCGATAACCAAGGTGATCACTAATATAGCTAGCGGTATTAACCACTTTTTTACCTTACTCATTGATTAACACATCCTCTTGTTTATTATCTTGTAAATTATTGGTATCAGTAAAATCACCGCCTAGAGCAACATGCAATACAATGCGATTGGCGAGTAATTGATTTTTAATTTGTATTAAAGCACTTTGAGCGGTAAAGGAACGGCTTTGTGCTTCCAATACAGTTGTATAAGTCACCAAACCTCTTTGATATTGCTCAAAAGCCAATGTTTCAGCCGCATCAGCGTTTTGTTGTGCGGCTAATGTGCTTTGATAGCGAAGTTTTAAACTATTTTCTGTGGTGATGGCATTTTCTACTGAAGAGAATGCGTTGTACAAAGTATCCAGATAAATCTGTTCTTGTTGCTTAAGTCGCAACCGAGCTATCTCTTCTATGGCCTTGAGGTCTCCAGCTTTAAAAAGGGGGGCCGTTAAGCCTCCTAATAACGACCATGCTAGCGACGAACCTGATAATAAATCACTTAATTCATCAGCACTATCAGATATAGAAGCTCTCAGCGAGATACTTGGAAAGCGTTGTTTATGGGCAAATGCCAAGCCAGCATCTTGCGCCAATACTTGGTACCAACTACTCAATAGCTCAGGTTTTCTACTAATTATGTCTGAGGGCATGCCTATTGGAATATCATTGGTTAATAATGGTAATGATAATTGTTCATTAGTTAAGCTGGCGTCGGGATATCGACCTAATAATCGTTCTAGACTTCTCGTAGCTTGTATTTGTGTTACCTGTTGTTCAGCCAAATTAGACAACTCAGTATTCAATTCATTTCTTGACAAATAAACGTCTAGCGCTGCATTAATGCCTTGTTGGTAGCCAGATTCTATAATGTCTAAATTTTGCTGGGCGTTTTTAACTCTTTGTTCATACAGAGCTAATAGCTGTTTTGCGGCAATCCAATCAAACCAAGAAGTCACTACGTTTGCGACTAATGTTTGCCTATTTTGTTCATAATTGGCTTTAGCGGCTAAGTAGTTCAAATTAGCCTGTTTTTGCGCTGCAGATAACTTGCCCCAAATGTCTAGTTCATAACTGCTTTCAAGTTCTACTGAGCTGTTATTGCTAATAACCCCATTTATTGATTTGGAGCGACCTGTATTGAGGGTCAAATCAAGATCTGGCCAAAAGTCAGCGTCTGCTTGAAGCAACTGTTGTTCTAAAATTTGCACGTCATAAGCGTTTTGGCGAAGAGTTTGGTTGTTAAGTAAGGCTTCATCAACCATTAAATTCAACTTAGGTTGCTTAAATTGACCTAACCAATTACCTGCAACGGGTATTGTTTTCTCACTGAATTGCCAATTTTGTGGCACGTTGGCACTTCTAAGTTGTTTGTCTACTTGGCTGGAACTGGCACAACCATAAAGCAAAACCGCTATTAATAATGAGGGAGTTAACTTCACAGAATATTTATACCTATAGAAAAATCGAAGCATAGTCTAAGTGATTGTGGATCACGTGAAGCCGACTTTACACAACTTTTACACTCATTTTCATTTAACTTAATTTATCGATGTTTCATCGCAAAATTTTGATTCTTTAAGCTGAGAATTTACCAATTATTGTTCGTATGAGGACAATGGTCTAACTTGGTTGATTTTTACAGTGTGAAGCTATTTACGAATACCAAAGACAAATGTACAGCCAGCAAACCAGGCGTAATTATCCATTGGGGTTAATTGTGAAATATTCACTTCGCCAAGTAAGTCGGTGTGTACATAGTTCGATAACGAAAACAAAACACTCCATTTCGAATCCGGAGAGCGAAGTTCTAAATATGGGAAAACATCGATATTCCACATTCCAGTTGCGTAGCTTTGGTTGAAGGCAGTATCGGTGCTGGATTCAATTTTATAGTCACCGTTTTTATTAAGATTAATGCTAAGGTCAAATTCACAATTTTGACTGTGGTACTTGTTAGCCCAGACACCTTGACTGTTCTGTTTCTGAGGATCTACTCCCAAAGGCACGAGTAATAGGGCAATTGAATTTTGTCGATACCAATGTTTGTCGATGAATAACATACTGCTGTAATGTATGTCCCATCCTATATCACCTAGTTTATTAACGACCTTGTTAACAGCGTTTTGGTCATTAAGAACGGGTGAATAAATTATCGATGATTGAGTCACAGACTCAGGAAATGCCAAGTTGTTAACTTTTACTTCAAAATTGGCGTCTTTCAGTTCTTTATTAATTGTTACTATTTGTGCTTTTGATAAATAGCGGGAGTAGAGATGGACAGTAGTGTGACTACAACCACAAATCAGTAAGGCTACCAATATTAAATACTTCAAACTATTAGCGGCCTTTATATGACTTACTGAAGGACTTTAATTTTTTCAACACTAGAAGTTTTAGGTGATAGGTCGTCTTTAACAATATCCATCCTGTAATCTAATTGCACAGTTAAACCTGTTTGTCTTTGAGCCTGTCCACCTTGAATTCTGGGTTTGTAAATCCATTGTTTTAAGGCAGCAACCGATACCTTATCAAACACTTGTTGTGGGAATGACTCGAGCACCTTTACGTTCTCGGTTGAGCCATCTTTGGCAATATCAAACTGTAATATTACAGAACCTTCTTGGTTATTTTGAGCGGCTTTAACGGGGTATTTGGGCTCGATTCTGGTGACAGGATGCGCCGTTTCAGGATTATCTATTTTATGTGTCATTTCAGCCAAATTCGCTAATGCGACTCCAGCAAGAAAAGTGCTGCTTAATGCGATTGACAAACCAACTAATGCCGGTTTAATTTTTGCTGGGTTTTTGATGCTGGCGATACGTTTAAACATGGTGTTTTTTTCTCCATAGGGTGAATAAATAGCAAAACTGTGAAGTGAACGCTCAGCGCAGTGCAATAATGCTTTGCTGTAGCTTATTTTGTCTTGAGTCGTTGCTTGTTTTAAAACCACGGCGTCGCAGGCTATTTCTTGACTACGTCTAAATGCTCGGTAGGCTAACCATGTAAGGGGGTTGAACCAAAATATCGCCACAAACACTAAGGCAATCAAGTTGTATAAGTTGTCACCTCTATGGAAATGTACTAATTCATGGCTAATCATTAGGTGTTGTTGTCGTTTAGTGAATTGGCTATGGAAGCCTCTGGGAAGGACTAGAGTCGGGGAGATTATGCCACTCAAAATTGGCCCCGTTAATTGAGAATTGCTCACTACAGTCAAGGAGTTGGGAAGCGTTATATCCAGTTCAACTTTGTGGGAATTATAGCGAGTTAAACAGGTTATTTTCCATTGTGAAAAGGCTGCAAAAGTTAGAATGCTAAGGCTACCCAATCCCCATATCAACCCCCAGCTAAAGCTAAGGTTCTGTGGCGTAGTATTTGCGCCAATTGACACTATGTGCCGGTAAATAGACTGGTCGTCCATCAAAATAACATCTTGTGGGAGATTATTTACAATCAGTAGTAACGGCACTAATAACCAAAGGGCGTAGATAACGTTTGCTCCTAAACTCTTGATTGCTTTTCTTTCTAATGTAATCAGAATTAGCAGCAATAAACTAATTGCCATTTGTTGCTCAAGCAGCCAGTTAGTCATTTTTTTTCTCCCATTGTTTTATTAGTGACTTGAGTTCGTCGACGTCTTCTTTGGATAAAGCGTCTGAATGAGCAAAGCCTGCAACTAAAGGCGCTACTTTTCCGCCAAATAATCGACTTACTAAACTTTTACTTTCTTTTTGGTTGTAGGTACTACGCTCAACCAAGGGGAAATACAAATAGCTACGTTGCTGTTTGTTGAAATCGATAACCTGTTTTTTCACTAACCTACTAAGCAAGGTTTTAACGGTTTTTTCATGCCATGTTTTGTTTTGGTTTAAACGTTGAATTATTTCACTGGCAGTCGCTGGAAATTTCTTCCATAGGGCGTCGAGTACTTCAAATTCGGTTTTACTAATATCTGATTTTTCTGTGTCGGTAGTCATAAGCATTTCTTTTAATAGATAATAGGTTTTTGTGATTACAATTGTAATCAGTGATTTAAGATTACATGTGTAATCAAAGATTGCAAGGGTTTAAATTGAATTATTTGGATTTTTGGGCTTTGCTAAGTATTGCGGGGGAGAGGGGCCTTTAGGTGCGAATCAAATATTTAAGCCAGAAAGTTCAAATTATTCCGACATTTTGTAACTAAGCTGTTAAACTAACTCCGTAATTCAATATCCACTCGCGTGATGGTGATAGCGCTAGGGGAATTAAACTATTTCACTACAAGAAGAGAGTTCAAAATGAGTAAAGGTACAGTAAAGTGGTTCAATGCAGATAAAGGTTTCGGTTTTATCGCTCCAGAAGACGGTAGCAAAGATTTGTTTGTTCACCATTCAGAAATTCAAGCTGGCGGCGGTTACGCAACTTTAACTGACGGCCAAGCTGTTGAGTTTGAAGTAGGTGAAGGTCAAAAAGGTCCTTGTGCCAATAAAGTAGTTCCTTTATAAGAACCGCTTATAAATTAGCGATTTAGGCTCGATGTTTGAGCTGGATCTTAACAACGATTCGTTAAGGTCCTCGCTATTTGATTTTCAATATGTCATGTTTAACCATCGCGTTTCAAGAATTTCCCCAGCGTTTTATTCTAGCAATATCCCTGTAATACCCATACTTTAGTTACCGTAGAAAAAAGCTTAAAACTGTATTGACGTCAGTTCGATATTCCCTGCGGATACCTTTAATACACTGCCTTGTTCGTACCAGTCGCCAAGTACAATACGTTGAGCTGATTGCTCATTTATTACGAGATCGTGGATAGCAGGTCTATGTGTATGACCGTGGATAAGTCGTCTTACCGCATACTTTTCCATGTAGTTTACGACTTCTTCAGGCGTGACATCCATAATTTCAGCGCTGAGTTTTGATTGTTTTAGTTGGCTAGTTGCTCTTCCTTTTTTCGCAAGCTTTCGCCGTAACGCTAGTGGTAGGCTCAACATGATCCTTGTCCACCACCAACTGCGAGCTTTTTTGCGAAACGCTTGGTAGTCAATATCTTTAGTGCAAAGTTCGTCACCGTGCATTATCAGCGTTGCCTCACCGTACAAATCTACTACTTGTTGTTCTGGTAAAACTATCAATCCAGCTTGTTTTGCAAAACGTTCACGAATTAAAAAGTCGCGATTGCCATGAATAAAATACACTGGCACCCCAGACTGATTTAGAGCACTAAATGCGTTTGCAATACGTAAAGTAAAATCGTTTTGGTCGTCATCACCAATCCAGACTTCAAATAAATCTCCTAACACATACAAAGCCTCTGCTTTGGGAGCTTGCTCCCGCAAAAATTCAAACAAACACTGGTTGATATCATCTCTGTTTGCTGATAAATGCAGGTCAGAGATAAAATATGTAAAAGGCTTATTTTCTGGAAACGTCATTTGATAGTCAGAGATAAAATAAAACTAAGGGAGAAGTGGGGTTAAAATCACTGATTTTAACCCCACAGAAACTAGCGCTGGGTTTTTATTCGACTATTTCAGCCTTTTGAATAACCACGTCTTCTTTAGGAACGTCCTGGTGATATCCAGAGTTGCCAGTAGCGACAGCTTTAATCTTGTTAACTACGTCCATTCCTTCAGATACTTCAGCAAAAACGCAGTATCCCCAACCATCGCCACTTTCGCTGCGGAAGTTTAAAAAACTATTATCGCCAACATTGATAAAAAATTGTGCAGTTGCAGAATGAGGTTCGTTGGTACGGGCCATAGCGACAGTGCCAAGGTTATTTTCTAAACCGTTATTTGCTTCGTTTTGAATAGTGTCTTTACACTCTTTTTGATCCATACCTGGCTCAAATCCTCCGCCTTGGATCATAAAGCCGTCAATCACTCGGTGAAAAATAGTGTTGTCATAAAAACCTTCCTTCACGTAGTCCAAAAAGTTGGCAACGGTTATTGGTGCTTTGTCGGCAAACAAAGTCAGGGTGATAACGCCATAATTAGTATGGATTTTAACCATGAAATAGATCCTTAAATTAGCAAGATAAAAATAATCACCGCATTCTAGCCTAAAACTCATGAATTTTTAAGGCTTTAAGGGTGATTGGCAGATGCAGCACTGGTTTCTGGGTGATAGAATCCCTCTTTTTAGACTGTTACTCTCCAGAGGATTTTAATTCAATGTTACATATATACAACACATTAACCCGTCAGAAAGAGCAATTTAAACCATTGCATGCAGGTAAAGTGGGGTTATATGTATGCGGCATTACTGTTTACGATGTTTGTCACGTGGGTCATGCTCGTACTTATTTGAGTTTCGACTTAATGGTACGTTATATGCGATCCCGCGGACTTGACGTGAATTATGTTCGTAATATCACAGATGTTGACGATAAAATTATCTCAAGAGCAAATGAGCAAGGATTAACAGCCGAGCAATTTACTGAAAAAACCATCGCCCGTATGCATCAAGATTTTGCTGCAATCGGTTTGCTTGAGCCTGATGTTGAACCTCGGGTTACCACTCACATTCCAGAAATAATTGATATTATTCAGCGTCTTGTTGATAAAGGTTATGCTTATCAAGCGTCAAGCGGAGATGTGTTATTCGAGGTGAATACTTTTCCCGAGTACGGAAAGTTAGGACGGCAAGACTTAGATCAACTGAAGTCTGGCGCGCGAGTTGAAGTCGTAGATGAAAAGCGTGACCCATTAGACTTTGTACTTTGGAAATCAGTCAAGCCTGGTGAACCTTTTTGGGCGTCGCCTTGGGGCAATGGTCGTCCCGGTTGGCATATTGAATGTTCGGCGATGAATCATAAACATTTAGGTAAACATTTCGATATTCATGGGGGAGGTTCTGACCTGATTTTTCCACATCACGAAAATGAAGTGGCCCAATCTTGCTGTGCATTTGACACACCTTACGTCAATTACTGGATGCATACAGGTATGGTTCAAGTCAACCAAGAAAAGATGTCCAAATCCCTAGGCAACTTTTTTACTTTACGTGATGTATTGGATATCTATGATGCTGAAACCGTGCGTTATTTTTTAATGTCAGCCCAATACCGTAGCCAATTAAGTTACTCAGATAGTTTTATTCAGCAAGCCCGGGCTTCGTTAGAGCGTTTATATACAGCATTGCGAGATGTGACACCTAATATGAATGTAGATGTCGCTATGGGGGACTATCAATCTCGTTTTAATCAGGCGATGGATGATGATTTTAATACCCCCGAAGCCTTTGCTGTGTTATTTGATTTAGCGAAAGAAATTAATAAGTCTACGGGGCAACAAGCAGCCGATTTGGCCGGTATAATGATAAAATTGGCTGATATACTTGGTATTTTGCAACAATCTCCAAACGATTATTTGCAAGGTGCAGCAGGTGGCGAACAAGATGATGTCGCACAAATTGAATCGTTGATTAAAGCGCGTAACGATGCTCGCGCCAGTAAAGATTGGGCGGCGGCCGATGCAGCTCGAGATGCGCTAAACGCCTTAAAGGTGGTATTGGAAGACGGAGAAAATGGCACAACATGGAGGCGCGGTTAAAAAACACGAGCTGTCTAGAGGTTGAATCAACAATAAAAATCGTATGAGTGCTGATTGCGTAAGTTAATTCCATTGAATTGTGCAGTCAGCACTTTTAGAGTGAGCACACTCTGTAATAAAGCGATTAGACAGATAGTGACCACTGCCAGATTTAGGTTCACCCCTAATTGTGTCATTGCTAAGAGTGGTTCAGCATGATGACTTCCCCACCATATCCAATGTCGTAATCCAAAAAATGTTGGCAATAAAGCATAAAAAACTAAATCGTAGTACAGCAGCGCAAAAGGCGTACAGCTAATTAGAATAGTCTTATTGTTCTTGAATAACACTAAAACGCACAATGCAGAAATTGATAATATCCAATTGAGACCACTGCCCATCAATGATACCCAAGCACTCTCTGTTTCGCTCACAGAAACAGAAGTAACGATGCCTGCTGGTTGAAACTGAATGTTTTGAGCTTGATAAGCTGGGCTGTTTTCAATCCTTAACTGTGTGCTATGAAAACTAAATGTTGTTTGAGCTATTGCGTTGCTCGGCCAATTTGCTTGGCTTGAACTGTTAAATTCGGGATAAACCTGCCAACCCGGCCAAACGGAAATAGTGGGGCGATCCCATCCTAATGCGTCACCGGTTAGAGCGTGCCCTAATTCATGAGTAATAACTGACAGCGGTAAGACTGTACATATCGGCACAATAATGAATATTAATTTAAGGTTAAGTTTCAAATTGTCACCAATTCATTTTAAGGTAAACGTTTGGACTAACCCCATGAATAATGGTTCATTTGCACATTGTTTGCACATTTCAATGTCTGACTATTTGTTAACCTACCTTAGCTTAAATGATTATTCGAGGTTAACGGGGTGGGGTGATCATGTTTGAGTGTTTATTCATAATTCAAATTAAAAGGAAAAACGTATGGTTGATTCAATAGGTAGTACAAACTTCCGCCCGCCACCACCACCTCCTGGCGCGGGTGGTCAGTCTAGTCTTAGTGACGATGAAACATCGCTAATCGAAGAAACTCTATCGGGTTATGATGCTGATAACCTTACGGAAAGCGATGCTGCCAGCATAGTTGAAGCATTTTCCGAAGCAGGTATTGCTCCAAACTCGGCCTTTGCAGACAAACTTTCTGAAATAGGCTTCGACGCTAGAGAAATTGGTGATTTAGCTGGTGCCAAACCGTCCGAATCTGGACAGCCACCACCACCTAGTGGTTCAAGTAATTTAGACTTGACTGATGCGGTGGATTATCTTGAAACTTTGTTCGAAGAAAAAGACCAATCTGCCACGGATAACTCCAGTATCACTGCGCAACTTGCAGAAAAATTTGGATTATCGGAAGGCGAATCTTTGATTAACATAACGGTTTAATTGTGTTTGGTTTTATAAAGCAATGAGTGTCATTCGCTCGTTGCTTTTTAGCATATTGACTCTTTGGGATTAAACCTACGGTATCCTTTTTAACTAACTGACGTGTCTTGCGAGTTATTTTGACTGGAAAACGAATCCTTCCAACGCTGTTGTGACACATGTTGTTTAACTAACTCCAAACACTCATTAACGATAATTAACACTTCTTGGTCGAGCATATGGTCTTCGTTGGAAAAACGACCTAATCCATGCTCCACAAAATCATCAATTTTATCTGGGGTAATGTCTTTCAATAAATTAATAATTGATTGTGTCACTATATCAGTGACAGACTGTTCAAGGGTTTTTTCTATTGTTGTTCCAAGCACAGGTAATATTTTCAGAGTCGATACTTGTGCGTTACCACGCACGGCTTTCCCAACACTTTTTTGAACATGATTACGAACTGATTCACCATGGTTGTTGTGCTCAATGGACTCGCCTATATGTACCATGATTGACGACAACCATTGGGTCAAAATTGGCAAACGAGTAGCCAAGACTTGTTTGCTAATATCATCAATTAATGGGGAGCCTGCGGCGATGTCTTTTTGTGCATCAGTCAACACTTTAACCACAATTCGATCACTGAGCTCCTCAACCAATACATCGTAATAAAATAGAGTGAAGCGATAGATTGCGCTGTTGCGTAAATCGATGATTTGGTATTTTTGAAGTCGATAAAATATTGAAAAAATTCGTAAGAATCGAAATATTCTGGCACCGCCTAATGGTATGCAACCTATTAAATCGTACCAATGAATAAAGGGGAAAAAATACCAACGAACATAAGTTTTGCGAACAACAGCTGCCACCCAACGAACACAAAACTCGGTCAAAAATATGATCACGAAAGCTAAATCGTAGAGAACAAAGTTGTTGTGCACAGGAGTATAGGCTGAGATAAGAGCCGGTGATATGGAGTCTAATATTGACTTGAACGCTTGAGTGCCAAACAAGCCGTCAAATAGCAGCCAAATTAGATTGATGATCAGCAAAGTGAGCATCAATAAATCGAGCATTATCCACGGTCCTTCGTGGCTAGATTTAAGTTTAGAATAACTAAAGTTAAGCACTATTTTTCAACCGCGTTTTATTAGGTACGAGTTACATCGACAAACACTTTTAATTTCTGTCCTGGTTGTAGATACTTTTTCAGTTTACTTTGATTCCATTTTCGTAAATCGCTGACCTTAACGTTAAACTTTCCAGCAATGCGTGCCAGTGAATCTCCACTGCGAACAGTGTAGGTAAGTGTGCGCATGACGGCGTCATCGCGTTGCCCTTTAGTTACATCATTAACCCATATCACTAGTTCTTTACCTGGGCGTAATGTGTCGGTAGGTGCCATCCCATTCCACTTAGCAAGTTGTCTTAAGTTGACCTTATATTCACGGCTTAGATCCCAAAAGGTATCGCCGCTTTTAACCTTATGAGTCAGTTTATAGCTGCCACCTTTTTTTGATTGAGTTGTCACTAAACGTTGTTCTTGGGACAAAGAGTAAGAATCTAAGGACTTTAGTGCCACTGGAATGATCAGATGTTCACCGGCAATAATTACGTTACTTTTTAGCTCATTGACTTGGCCAATGATCTCGGTGGTCGTGTGGTATTGTTTGGCGAGTTTTAACAAACTATCGCCACCTTTTACTTTGTGTCTTACCCAATTTAAGCGCTCAGATTTATCAGTTTTGGCTAATTCATCAAGAAAGTTAGCAACCTTGTCTACCGGTAACAATAAATGATGCGGTCCATGGGGATCCGTAGCCCAGCGATTATATCCAGGGTTGAGTGCGTGTAATTCTTTAACTGTTAGTCCGGCCATGTCAGCGGCTAGGGCTAAGTCTATCTGAGTGCCTACCAAAACTTCTTCAGTTAATGGAATGTTTTCAATGACTGGCCAATCAAAGCTGTATTTTTCACTATTTGCCAAAATGTCGGCTAATGCGAGTAGCTTGGGGACATAGGCGCGGGTTTCTTTGGGCAAGTCTAAATTCCAAAAATCACTAGGTTTTCCCGCTTTTTTGTTCTTCCTAATGGCTCGTTGTACGCGGCCCTCGCCACTATTGTATGCCGCCAATGCGTGTAACCAATTGCCATCAAACATCTCAACTAAATAGTTTAAATAATCAATTGCGCCTTGGGTAGAAGCTAAAACGTCACGACGCCCGTCGTACCACCAGGTTTGTTTCATTCCAAAACGTTTACCTGTGGAAGGGATAAATTGCCACATTCCCGCTGCGCGCCCATGAGAGTAGGCGAAAGGATCAAATGCACTTTCTACTATAGGTAATAGTGCTAACTCCATAGGCACATTTTGTTGTTCAATTTTTTCGATTATCAAATGTAAAAAAGGTTTGGCTCTTAGAGCCACACGTTTCATATAACTAGGGTGTTGAAGATACCAATTACGCTGAGCGGCAATACGTTTGTTATCTTCAAATGAAAACCTAAGTTGACTGCGTACCCGATGCCATAAATCTTTAATTTCAATTTCAGCGGCAGCTTCGACTATTTCTTCGGGTACCTCAACCGCTACTTCTACCGGTTCAACAGGATGGGTGATAGGTATGGTGCCAGACTGAGCCGACTCACAATCAAAATGATCTTCAGCTTGTTCTTTAGATTGCTCGCAGGAGACTAAAATTTGCTCAGCTATTTGATGTTCTTGCTCAAGCTGACTTGCCTGATTTTCATTTGGTGATGTTGCAGTACATGCAGACAAAGAACCAACTAGGGCTAAAGATAGGAGTGTATGTGAACGCAAAGTGTTTCCTTTAATTATTAATTTTTTTCATTTGTTATTATCTTTTTAGTCGATGCCGCAAATGAGGCTGCCATCGTGGTTTAGTTTACTGATTAAAAGTTATCTTTCCAGCTTCTTAACGAAGCAAAAACGTCTTGCTCTGATGTTACCTCGACTCCCATATTCTGGCTAACATTGCTGATAAGTTCTTGGCTATAACAACGTAAAAACGGATTTATCGCTAATTCCTTGTGAATACTCGTTGGTAGAGTGGCATTGTTATTTTTTCTTTGTTGTTTAACCCATTGCTTATATTCAAGTAAAGCTTGATTGTTTGGCTCTGCAGCCTCTGCAAATGCTATGTTTGCCAAAGTATATTCGTGAGTGCAATAGACAGCAGTATTGGCTGGAAGTGCAGTTAATTTGGCTAAAGAAGTAAACATCTGTTGTGGTGAGCCTTCAAACAAACGCCCACAACCAGCTGAAAATAACGTGTCGCCGCAGAATAATCCGCTATCACCATAATATGCGATGTGATCTAAGGTATGCCCTGGCACCTCGATAATCGAAAACTCTATATCGAGTTTGGGCAGTACTATCCGATCACCTTGTGATAAGTGATGGGTAATTTGTTTAATTGTTTTGTTGTGTGGTCCGTACACTGGAATGCCAGGAAAACGCGAAACTAGGGCGTCTATACCGCCGGTATGATCCCAGTGATGATGAGTAATGAGAATTGCGCAAAGGGTTAGTTGGTTTTTTTTGCAAAATTCTAGAACCGGCGCTGAATCACCAGGATCCACAACAATACAGTGAGTTTGGTTATCGAGGGCCCAAATGTAATTATCATTAAATGCCTTAATAGGAAAAATGTTCACGGTCATGTTTACAGACATAGTGCGCCTTCATTCAAAATATTAGGTTTAACAGTTTATGGCTTTTAGAGTACCATAAATTATATGAGACCAGCGTTAATCAATAAACATCCTATTCAACCAGAGTTATGGCGAGATTTACCTTTAGGTGAAGATCTTAAATTTTTGATTGAAACTCAAATTAGCGAAGTAAGCCGGAAGTTTTTTGGTTATCACTTGGTTCGTTTAGGCAATTTAAGTAGTCAGGTTGAGCTGCCTTCTTGCCCTATAAAACATCAAATCAATATCACTTCAAAAATGCATTCTTATAGCAACATAGTGGCATCATCAGCCGATTTACCAATAAGCGAAAACTCTGTTGATGCATTTTTATTGGCTCACGAGTTGGATTTTGCCAATGATCCCCATCAAATTCTTCGTGAAGTAGATAGAACCATTATGCCTAACGGTTATTTGATCATAACGGGGTTCAATCCTTTAAGTTTATGTGGACTTTTTAAATATCTACCCTTCAATAAAGGCAGTGTATTACACGACGCTCGATTTTTTAGTTGCGCCAGGGTGAAGGATTGGTTGCAGTTGTTAGGTTTCGAAGTAGTCGACGTAAAGCGCCTGTTGTTTAATGAGTTATTTTTACATCGAAAATTTAACGCACCTTCCAAATGGAACCTGTGGTGCCATCAAAACTTGTCAGTGTTCACATCTATGTATGTGATCGTGGCCCGAAAACGAGAAATTCCATTATCGTTAATTAAACCAAACTGGAAGGCTAAGACTAAATTTTCACCTGTAGGTGCAAGTGTCAGAAGCGGTGCTATGCAAGTAGAAACGACTCTAAAAAACGAAAAGTAAGCGCCTTTACCTTTTTATAATCGCAAATTACTCCGCCTTGATAGACTTTCTAACCTCGGCCCTTGAGGCCATAAAAATGTGGTGGCAATTTTTTAAGGGGATTTAATTATTAATGGCGGCATTGAATAAAACTATTACCTATCAACATTTAGCCTTAGTGATTGGTTATTTAATTATCTTAAAACCTACTTCTATTGTGATCACTAAGGTGTTGACGCCATTAACTAAGGAGCTTAATGAAGAGGCTTCTAAAACTGGTTAATCAGACTCTAGCAATAAAAGCTCATTAGAATCAGCCGGTCTGGCGACTACTGCCATTGTGAGTCATTTACCTATTGGAAAGTGAGTGGGAAGGAACTTGAACGAAATAAATCCAATCACTACATAGTGCTGAACAGCAAAGCAGTGATTGGATTGTTCATTTATAGATTTATTTAACTTTCATACCAGGTTGAGCGCCTTCTTCAGGATTCAAGATCCATAAGTCTTCACCACCAGGCCCTGCAGCTAACACCATACCTTCAGACATGCCAAAGCGCATTTTACGAGGGGCTAAGTTAGCTACCATTACCGTTAACTTACCTTCTAAGTCTTCGGGTTGATACGCTGATTTAATGCCTGCAAAGACTTGCCGAGTTTCACCACCTAAGTCTAATTCTAAGCGTAACAACTTATCGGCTTTTTCAACGTGTTCTGCTTTGGCGATACGGGCAATCCGCAAATCAATTTTAGCGAAATCTTCAAAACTGATGGTTTCACCAATAGGATCTTTCGCCAGTGGACTGTTTGGATCAAGTGTGACCGTTGGCTCTAAATTTTCTTTCGAGTCTTCAACCATAGCGTTGACTTTGTCCATATCTACCCGTTGCATCAAGGCTTTAAATTTATTGATGCTGTGATCTGTTAGTACATGTTGTGAACTTTCCCAGCTAAGGGTGTCATTCAAAAATGCTTCAGATTGAGCTGCCAGGGTAGGGACAACTGGCTTCAAGTACACCACTAAAATACGGAACAAATTAATGCCTAATGAACATACATCATGGGTGAACTGCTGTTTGCTCTCATCTTTGATGGTCACCCAAGGGGCATTGGCGTCGATAAATTGGTTAGCTTTATCAGCTAAAGCCATAATTTCGCGGATTGCTTTGTGGTATTGACGCTTTTCAAATGCAGTAGCAATGCTTGCTTCTGCCAGATGAAATTCAGCTACTAGTTCTGGCTCAAGCACATTAGTGGACAACTTGCCGTCAAAACGTTTAGTGATAAAGCTAGCACAACGACTGGCGATATTGACCACCTTACCTACTAAGTCAGAATTGACCTTTTGAGCAAAATCTTCAAAATTTAAGTCAATGTCGGTAACTGCATCACTTAATTTAGAGGCAAAGTAATAACGTAAGTACTCTGGGTTTAAATGGTCCAAATAGGTACGGCCTTTGATAAAGGTACCTTTTGATTTAGACATCTTGGCGCCGTTAACGGTTACAAAACCATGTACGTTAACCCCTGTTGGCTTTCTAAACCCTGCGCCTTCAAGCATGGCAGGCCAGAACAAACAGTGAAAGTAGGTAATGTCTTTGCCAATAAAGTGATATAGCTCAGCGTCTGAATCTTTACCCCAGTATTCATCAAAGTTAAGGCCATTTTTATCACACAGGTTTTTGAAGCTGGCCATATAACCCACTGGCGCATCTACCCATACATAAAAGAACTTACCAGGTGCATTAGGAATTTCAAAACCAAAGTAGGGGGCATCACGGCTGATATCCCACTGCTGCATACCTTCTTCAAACCATTCTTTTAGTTTGTTGGCAATCTCAGGTTGAATGGCATCGCTTTGCAGCCAGCCTTGCAACATACCTTCAAACTGAGGTAAGTCGAAAAAGTAATGTTCAGAATCTCGCAAAACAGGTTCGGCGCCTGATACCACAGAACGTGGATTGATAAGTTCTGTTGGATCGTAAGTGGCACTACATACGTCACAACTGTCACCATTTTGATCTTCAGCACCACATTTAGGGCAAGTACCTTGCACAAAACGGTCTGGTAAAAACATTTCTTTTTCAGGATCGAACAACTGGCTGATAGTACGTTTACTAATAAAACCTGCATCATTTAAGCGGTCATATACTAACTCACATAATTCTTTGTTTTCGTCAGAGTGGGTGACATGATAATTATCATACTCAACACCAAAATCGACTAAATCTGCATGATGCTCATCACGAGTTTGTGTCACCATTTGTTCTGGCGAAATACCTAACTGCTGGGCTTTAAGCATGACAGGTGTACCATGGGCGTCATCTGCACATACGCTGTAACAACTGTGCCCACGCATGCGTTGAAATCTAGTCCAGATATCGGTTTGAATATGCTCTAAAAGGTGGCCTAAATGAATAGAACCATTAGCATAGGGAAGGGCGCTGGTTACTAGAATTTTGCGAGTTTGTTCAGCCATAGTCACTTATGTTTATTGAGTTTTAAAAAAAGGTCGCAAATAGTAGCGAAAATACGCCTCCATTGCATTACGAAATTCGACTTCAATCACACAAATTTTGTGGTCGGGCTTGTTCGACTTTAATCCACCGTTGAATATGTTAATCACCTAGTATAACTAAATACTGACGTGTATGACTGATACGCTTTTAACAAAGCGTAATTCAATAAGTGCTACCTATCGACAATTAAACATACAAACGGCAAAATAATGTTACTTATACAAGGTGCAAATAGCGTAAGCTTTCGGCACATAATATATTTGGTTTAACTGCCAGCATTATAATCAATCATCAACGAGCTAATTTCTATGCGATTGTGCGACAAAGATATCTATCAATATCTACAAGATGGAAAAATAAAAATATCACCGCAACCTAGTTACCAACAAATAAGTGGCGTGACAGTGGATATTCGCCTTGGCAATAAATTCAGGGTATTTGAAGATCATCAGGCTCCTTACATTGATTTAAGCGGTTCAAAAGAATCGATGCAAGCGGCTTTAGATACCGTCATGAGTGATGAAATTGTGCTTGAAGATGACAAGGCTTTTTTCTTGCATCCGGGTGAATTAGCACTAGCTGTCACCCATGAGTCCATCACTTTGCCAGCTAATGTAGTGGGGTGGTTAGATGGGCGGTCTTCATTGGCGCGTTTGGGCTTAATGGTACATGTGACTGCTCATAGAATCGATCCAGGTTGGGAAGGTAATATAGTCTTAGAGTTTTTTAATGGCGGAAAATTACCACTTGCCTTGAAACCAATGATGAAAATTGGCGCAGTCAGTTTTGAAGTGATGTCGGGGCACGCTGAAAAACCTTACAATGCCCGAGCTGACGCTAAATATAAAGGTCAAGATGGTGCTGACGCCAGTCGAATAAGTGCTGACGACAAATCTTAGTTGAATATGAATAGTAGGAGAGTCTGTGCCTAATAACGCGCATTTTTACCAACCTAAGGATGGTCATCAATTACCTCATGATCCATTCAACGCAATTATTGCTCCCCGTCCAATAGGATGGATATCAAGTCAAAACGCTAAGGGGCAAGTTAATTTGGCTCCTTATAGTTTTTTTAATGCCTTTAATTACCATCCCCCCATTATTGGTTTTTCGAGTATTGGATATAAAGATAGCGTCAAAAACGCGGCTGAAACCGGACAATTCTGTTGGAATCTTGTGACTCGTTCACTGGCTGAATCAATGAACAAAACCAGTGCAATGGTAGACTCTGAAGTCGACGAGTTTGAATTAGCGAACCTCGCCAAGGGCCAATCTAAAATAATTGACGTGCCATTTGTGGCGCTAAGCCCAGTTGTGATGGAATGTAAAACCTCTCAAGTGATCCAATTGCAAAATGCCAAGGGTGAGCAGTGTCAAACCTGGATGGTTTTTGGGGAAGTGGTAGGGGTACATATTGCTCAATCAGCCATTAAAACAGGCATCTACGATACTGCCGCTATGGAGCCTATTATGCGTGGCGGCGGAGCGGCTGATTATTTCAGTGTTAGCGAAAACAACAAGTTTGAGCTGTCTAGGCCTAAGTAAGGTTGGGGTGCTATATTTCACCTAAAACAGCCAAACTTGGCTAAGGAATGCGCAACCAATACAATTTTGCTCGATTTAGCGTTGCAAACAAAAAATATTTCCGTAAACTGCGCAGCTTCGGTCGGTGTGTAGCGCAGCTTGGTAGCGCACTTCGCTGGGGGTGAAGGGGTCGTAGGTTCGAATCCTATCACACCGACCAATTAACCGCTCTCCCTTGCTTTATCTATTCTCTCGTTCGTGAATTACCCTTCTGTTTTATTTTCGTCGCATTGTTAGCTTTTCATTTGGTAGCGGCCATTTTAGCTGGGGGTGAAGGGATCGTAGGTTCGAATCCTATCACACCGACCAATTAATCGCTCTCCCTTGCTTTATCTATTCTCTCGTTCTTGAATTACCCTTCTGTTTTATTTTCGTCGCATTGTTAGCTTTTCATTTGGTAGCGGTCATTTTGGCTGGGGGGGAAGGGGTCGTAGGTTCGAATCCTATCACACCGACCAATTAACCGCTCTCCCTTGCTTTATCTATTCTCTCGTTCTTGAATTATCCTTCTGTTTTATCTACACCACGTTTTCACTTATTTGCCGTAGTGATCGCTTTTAGAAAAGCGTCAATTGGTAGCGGTCATTTTGGTTGGGGGTGAAGGGGTCGTAGGTTCGAATCCTATCACATCGACCATTTAGTTTATTTCCCCCATGTTTAACTATTGTCTTTGGTTCGCCAACAGTGCAGTTAACCGATCCTCTGGAATGGGTTTTGACCAATAATAACCTTGACCATTGTTGCAACCTAAGGCAATGAGCTTGTTTAGGGTGGCTTTATCTTCGATGCCCTCGGCCACAGTTTTTAGTCCCAAGCTAGCGGCCATACTAATAATTGCCTTAACTAGTGATTCATCATGTTCCGCTGTACATAGGGAAGTAATGAAAGAGCGGTCTATTTTCAGTGTCGTAGCGTTAAAATTACGTAAATACCCCAAGTTTGAATAACCGGTGCCGAAATCGTCAATGGCGATCGTAATGCCAATAGCACTTAAAGCTTGCAGTTGTATTTGGATTTGATCGCCGTCGTCAATTAATAAGGATTCGGTTAACTCTAATTCGAGAGCATTTGGCGGTAAATCGGCGTGTTGTAATGCGCTTTCAATTACATCCTGTAGATGCCCGTCTTTGAATTGTATTGCGGAGAGATTAACTGCGACCCGCAGATTTGGAAACCCCAATTCGCGCTGCTTTGCACAGTTAATACAAGCCTGTTGAATTACCCAACGGCCTAGTTCGTTTATTAAGCCACTACTTTCTGCCAGGGGAATAAATTGGTCGGGTGCTATCATGCTGCCGTCGGGTTGTGGCCAACGCAATAGTGCCTCAACCATAGAAATTTCACCGCTTTGTAAATTCACCATAGGTTGATAATAGAGTTGAAATTGTTGCTCAATTAGAGCTGGTCGCAATAATTGCAGTAATTTGAATTTATCGTCGCTAATTTTATCCAAACTTTGATCGTAATAGTGGTAGGTATTGCGACCATCCTTTTTGGCCTGATACATGGCGACGTCGGCTTGACGGCATAGTTGCTTAAAGTCAGACCCTTCTTTTGGCGCACAGGTTATGCCAATTGAGGCAGAAATAACCACCTGAGTTTGTAATATCTTAAACTTAGATGCACATTTTTGTATTACAGTTTCAGCTATTGCTTCTAACTCTTGGTGATAATCTGTGAACGGGGCCAATAGTAAAAATTCATCTCCTCCAAACCGAATTAGGTGTTGGTCGGGTTTTAAATCTTTGCTTAGTTTTAGTGTTAGCTGTTCGAGTAATATGTCTCCTGCTGCATGGCCTAAGGCATCGTTTACTGGTTTGAAGTTATCTAAGTCAATGAATAATAGGGCAAGGTTTTGTTTTTTTTGTTCGCAGGCAATTAAGGATTGGGTAAAAAGTGCTTCACCATAAAGTCTATTAGGTAAATTTGTCAGAGGATCGTGATGGGCTAAATGTTGGATTTCTGCCTTATTGCGCTGTACTTTGGCGTTTTCGCGCTGCAATGACCGCATTAGACGCCTAATGTCATGGACTAAAATATACACACTAAATCCGGTGACAACAAAAATAACAATTATGAATATTAGATGGGGCCAGCTTAACGTCGGAATATTAGGTATTACAAAGTCACCTAGTGTTAGCCATGCAATTCCAAAGCACAGGATGACCACAAACAATAAAACAGATACAAATAAACCTACGCCACCCAATAGTGCTGCGAAAATAAGTAATCCAGGATAGCCAAGCACGGCTAAATCAAACAATCCGGCCCCAGTAAGTGCTAATGCGAATAGCATGGTCGCCATCGAGCCAATTAATGTATAAGCTGAGGCAAGTATTTTATGTCTATAGGCGAAAGCTAACGCTAACATTAAAAAACCTATACCTATGGCAAAAATGGTAAAGGTAATATTTCTTGCCACTAGGAGTGCGACTGCCAACCCTATTGCAGTTACTGCGCTTATTTGCATTAATCTATGACGGCGGATCTGGCTGTAAATATCTTTTTCAGCTAGTTCTTGTAGCGAGTTAGCTAAGGGATCTGCGGGTGGGGCCATAGTATGTCCAACAAAAATAATTGTGTTTACTTTACCGTCTATAGCTTAAAATTCCAAACATGGATCACCCAAATTCACAATTAAATTAGAGTTGTAAATAGTATGTAATTGATGGCGTTTTTGGGAGTCATTGCAGGTTGAAATTCTAACGAGATTGATCCTTGTCAATATGTTGGATTTCGGTTCGTATCTACCCCATTACACTAGTATCATCATTTGTGTTTCACTTGTTTTTACGGAGCATCTTGCGGTTTGCCACACACTTCCACTGAAAAGTTAGCTATAGCTAAAGTCGCTTTAATCGTAGTATGTCTAGGTTCCATAGTGGGTCCATTGGGAATGGCTTCTGTTAATATCGCAATTCCCGATTTAGCGGCAGATTTGCAAGCCAACGCTAAGATGGTCTCGTGGCTACCAACATTATTTATCTTGAGCAGCGTGATATTTATGTTGCCAGCTGGAAAATTAGCCGACAATTATGGAAGAAAACGAATCTATGCTTATGGTCTAGCGCTAAATGCATTTTCGTCTTTAATGTGCGGCGTCAGTAATAGTATTGAGTGGGTATTGTTTTGGCGTTTCGTACAAGGAGGAGCCTCAGCGATGATTTTTGGTACAGGGGTGGCTATCATTACCTCTGTTACCCCTTCTCATAAAAGGGGCGCTGCGCTGGGTATCGCTGCGGCATGTATATACGTTGGCTTAACGATCGCTCCGGCGGTAGGTGGTTGGCTCACCGAACTTTGGGGTTGGCGTTCGGTATTTCTATTTCAGGTTCCCATCGTTATTGCATTGTTAATCTTAATAAAACTGCGCCTTTCAGGTGAATGGAAAAACGATAACAAAACCAGATTCGATTGGTGGGGAACGGCAATTTTTGCGGTATTTTCACTGTCTTTGGTCTACGGGTTAAGCATATTACCGAGTATTTGGGGCTTTGTTTTACTTGTTTTGTCTGCGCTGAGTTTGATGTTTTTTGTGTTGCACCAAAGTCGCAGTCGCCGACCGTTAATTCGCGTACAAATGTTTCGCGAAAGTCGCGTGTTTTCAATGTCTCTCTCGACATCTCTGCTGATGTACGCCAGCAATGTTCCGTTGATTTTTCTGTTGAGCCTTTATCTGCAATACGTAAAAGATCTCACTCCACTACATGCGGGACAAATTATCCTTGTTCAGGCGTTATCTATGGCAGTAATAGCTCCGATGTCGGGTAAATTGGCTGATAAGTTCCAATCGCGGCTAGTGGCAACCGTCGGTTGTGTGATTGTTGCTTGTGGTATGTTGATTTTGAGTTTGATGAATACTGATACCAGCATAACGTTTATTGTCGGTTCGTTGTTATTGATTGGAGTCGGGTTTGGGTTGTTCTCTACACCTAATAATAATGCCATTATGGGTTCGGTTCAGCTTCATGAAGTTGGAGTGGCCTCAGCAACCATGAATTTAGCGCGTACCATAGGTAATTTGTTTGGTATGAGTATGGTAAACCTAATGGTGCATTATTATATTGGTGAGGCTCAATTTACTCAGGAGCAAAACCCAGCGTTAATTCAAACCGTTGAAATGGCGCTGAGTATGTCTCTTGCATTTGTCGTCATTGCTTGTGTGATATCTGGGTTTCGTGGTAAGTCAGCTTCTACCTGAATATTTCTATAGTGATTTTCTACCCTAGGAATTTAGTTTAAATAAATAACCTTTAAATGTTTGATTGCTTAAAGTTACTGCAAACCATTACCTTAAACTGCGGGGATAACTATGTGTGGATATGTAGAAGTTGACGGAGAACGACCGGCGCCGGTAATGCAACACCCTGAGCGAGAGATAGCCAATCAATTCTTAACAAAGGGTTTCAAACGTTATTATCCTGCATTTGGACAAGATGCCAATAAAACCATAGATATTGTTATCGAAGAAAACGGCCAACTGAAACAAGTTTCTGCAACTTGGTGGTTTGATTGTTCGGATTCTTTTAACGGATTACAAGTAGGTACACGCACAACATTTAATGCCCGAAATCTAGATAGCCCTTATTGGCAAGGAGCACTGAGAAATAACCGGGCCATAGTTTTCGCTACAGGCATTGGGGAGTCTAAAATTGTAGGAAAAACCAAACACCAATATTATATGCAAAGTGATGAAGTTTTTGTGCTGGGTGCTTTGTACCGTAAGTATAGTGAGGGTCGATATAGTTGTGCGATTATTACCCGAGAAGCTCATCCAAAAATGGAACCTTATCACGACAAAGCCTTTCCAGGTTTTTTACCCAATAATGATGAATTTTTAAAACTGTGGTTAAGTCAGTCAGTACAACAACACCCTGCAATAGACAATGCGCTCGGCCATGCAATCCTGTATCCGACTCTTCAAGTACAAAGGGTTAAAACCTACAAAGACAAAGTGCCTTATAAATCCTTTGAACCAGTTGAATTACTCTCTGATCTTATTAAAAACTAAGGGTTTTTAAGGATACAAGGTAACAATAATATTTTCTCTTATTGAGACTTGCCTTGACCTGTCGGTTTATTCAAAAACACATCAATATGTGAGCTAAGTTTTGTTAGAAAGTGATGTAGATCAATATCAACAAAATCATTCATAATACAATGGTTTTTCCAGTAGAATTCACGCTTAAGGTCCGCGCCAATGAATATAGACAAACATACTTTATTGAACGATTTTCCAGATCATCACCATACTATTCGTCACCTCAAAATGAACGACAATCACTTTGCAAAATTATTTGACGAGTATCATGAAATAGCAAGTGAAGTTCATTCCATCGAAGAGAACAATCAACCAGTAGCAGATGAATATCTAGAAACGCTAAAGCTGCGACGGCTCCACTTGAAAGATCTGTTGTTTGATTTAGTCGTTCAAAAAGAACAAAACATCTAGGCTTTAGATAATGTGAGGATGTGAGTACTACGCATTGCAATAATGTCAGAGGTCGATGCAATTCTGCGGCCTCTATTTAATATGACTTCTATCACTGATGTTTAACCGGTTGAATTCAGATTCTAAATTGGATCTCTGGATACCGAACACGCTATTTTATTACTCGTAAATAAACGCTATTACAAAACATAAACTAGTCATAATTTCCTGTAATCTTAGGAAGCAATAATGCTATTAAGGGTAATAAATGAGTTTAATTAGTGAAGATCCAAGAATCGATCCACGTATTAAGGCCGTTTTTGGCTCAGTCTCTATGTCTGGTGGGAAAAATGTGGCTAGTCGAGAAGCCGCATTGGAGTCCGCGAATTCGCCCAATGCAATAGCAGTTAGACAGATGATTTCTGGTTTTGTGTCGCAGTGTGATAACGAAATCATCGCACCGTCAGATGGACTTCTTATTCGCGATGAAACCTTCACCTCTGAGCCCGATGGTAACACCATAAAAATCCAATACATTCGACCTGATAATACTGAATTATTACCTTGCGTTTATTATATTCACGGTGGTGGGATGGCAACGATGTCTTGTTACGACGGCAATTACAAAGCGTGGGGTAGGATATTGGCGGCGCAAGGCGTCGCTGTGGCAATGGTGGATTTCCGAAATGCCTTAGTCCCTTCTTCAGCCCCTGAGATTGCTCCGTATCCCGCCGGACTAAATGATTGTATTTCTGGCTTGAAATGGCTTAGTGCTAACAGTGAATTACTCTCGATTGATCCGTCACAGATTGTTGTCTCCGGGGAAAGTGGTGGCGCTAATTTGGCCATCGCATCTGCTCTACGTTTAAAAAACGAGGGGAGCATGGGACTTATCAAAGGGATCTATGCCCTTTGCCCCTATATTGCCGGAAAATGGCCATCAGAAGAGACCCCATCTTCAACAGAAAACAACGGGATTTTATTAGATTTACACAATAACCAAGGGGCTATGATTTATGGAATCGAAGAATTCCGTAAAGGTAATCCGCTAGCTTGGCCAAGCTTTGCTTCTGAAGCAGATGTGCGCGGTTTAGTGCCCACAGTTATTAGTGTTAACGAGTGTGATCCGCTTAGAGACGAAGGCATTAACTTTTATAGATTGTTAATGAGGGCAGGGGTCAGCGCTCAATGTCGACAAATCATGGGAACCATCCATGCTATCGAGGTTTTCCCGATGGCTTGCCCAGATATTAGCGCCGAAACTGCAGCAAGTATCGCTCGTTTTTGTTTTCGCTAGTTAAAATCATTACGGCACTTTTTAGTTTAAGACTACTAGTTATCTTGGTCTGACGAGCGGATAACTTAGGCCAAAATAACGAGTATGGTAAAAAAACTTAACTAAATATTGGTTCAGCTGCTATGTTGGATAGTGATTTTCATGGAAAGGAGAAGTACTGGTGGCAGCAACACAATCTAAAACTATTGATATGAGTCGTTTTTGGATAACCATGTTTTTGGGTGTATTGCTGCTATCCAATAGCCAATCGGCGAGTTCTAATACACTCAATAATTCAAACGCTTTGACTTCGCAAACGTGGAAAGGTGAATCAGCGGGATTTGTAAATCAAGGTGATCCAACTAAAGACGACGTCGCTTTCCTAGTTGTTTTAGGGCACGTACAGGCTGCAATTCGAAGGGCCAACCACCGCGATAAAGAAAACTCCATGAAAAACCCTTTTACGCCGCAGTTAATGAAAGAGTATGCAATCATCGACCCTTTTGTGACTGGAAAATCGAACACTAACTTGTCGTTGCAGCCTTTGTTGTCAGAAGTTGCGGCGCCAGATTCATTTTTGATTATCACAGATACAACCCCTTCAACACGTAAACAGCGTAATGCCATTCATACTCAGCTTAAAAATCTAATCTTACGTGTTGATGCAATAGTAATTGAACGCTTTCCTTCGACGCATTCTTCTGCGTTAGCAATGTCTGCATTACTGCGTGAAGCGGCAGAATTGTTACGGCAAGGATTGTCAATGGAAGGTCAAATTTTGAATGTTTCTAGATACCGAGATGCTTTGCAATTGGTAGAAGCTTCGTTAAGTTTGAACGTAAACAAAGCCATTTTATGCGACCGTAGCCGAGAGGCAGTGAAGCAATTAAAGAGTCGTGGCCCACTCGGAGATTTATTGGATCGGTTGATTATTATTTCTAAATCAGGTGCTGTTAATGCGAATGCAGGCGATGTATTTGATGCGGCAGAGAAATTGCGACAACTTGGCGCCAGTTTGCCAAATAATGATTCAGAAATATGCAAATGAAGCTTCAGATTAGTGTCGTTAAAACTCAGATCCACACAAGTTAGGCTTTTTTAAACTGACTGCCTTGTGAAAGGCTAGACAGTTTTATCTAGCCCAACAAAACGCATTGCGACATTACAGCGAGCGTAGTTTTTTCCATATTGCTGCATGATGGTTTTGTCATGTACAAATCCATTTTTTTCGTAAAGATGGATTGCTGCTTCACATTTAGCGTTAGTTAATAAAAATAGTGTTTTGATCTTTAGCCGCTGTACTTCAGTGAGCACATGTTGAAGTAATATTTCTCCGACTTTGAGTCCTCTTGCTGATTTTAATACACCCATTTTAGTTAGTTCAAAACATTGATTACCTTTGTTCCAAAATGCGCAAGTGCCTACAATCCCTAAGGATGGGTGTTCGGCAAACCAAATCTTACCGCCGTTGTTGATAATATGGCTTTGTGGATCTTCGAGTACTTGTTGGTCAATTGTTTCTAACACAAACATATCGTCAATCCATTCTTTATTAATGGTTTCAAAATGATGAGCGAGCGCAGGGTCAAATGCTCTAATCTTAATATCAGTCTGCATGGCGTTCTGTTTGACATATTGCCTAGTGCGACTGAGCAACGATTGTTTCGAAAAGGACTTTTCGAGTAACAGTAGTGAGCGATAAAAGTCATTTTTATGTTCGGTACATAAATCTACGGCGGCTCGTTGTACTGCTTCCCAAATGGGTTTCATTTCACTTACTCTGTTGCGGCCCTTTGTAGTTAACTTCAGAATACGTCGACGTGAATCAGATTGATCTTTTACTATTTTTATCAGTTCTTCATTCTGCAATTCTTTACAAAACTGGCTTAAGGCCGGTTGCGATAGACCCAGTAAGCTCGACGCTTCAACTATGCTTAATATTTGTTTGTCACGGTCTTTCGAATCTAGTAGTGCCATTAACGTAAACCATTTAGGGTTAATGTTCATGTCAAACTCTTGATATATTTCAGCCGCGCTGGATAACATACGTTCACTCATGCGCTTTAGGCGACTTCCAAGTGCCAATTCTGCTAGTTCGTTTAAGAAATCTTGTTGCATTATTTTAGCCTCGATAATTACATATCTAAGTATATAAGTGCTTATGTTAATTGTAAATGTAATCCACATAATTTAACTCAGTTCCACAATGAATCTTAAAACAAGAGTGATAGGTCTTGGGGTAACCTCAAAAGGTGCGCCAATAATAGGTGAGAACTTGTTGTGTCGTTGATTTATTTACACTGGTATATTAGAAAGCAATAATTGTGTTAATACCTACTACAGAGATACAAAACATTGGACCTGCTCCCAAATTGGCGCTCTTTATTATTTCTACCAACCCACAACCACAAATTTGTACACAAAGCCCATACAAGAGGTGCTGACGCCTATGTTTTGGATCTTGAGGACAGTGTTCCAAGTACTCTGAAGGATGATGCTAGAAAAAATATCAAGTCCGCGGCGTTAACTGTGTCCCAAGGTGGCGCTGAGGTATTGGTGAGAATTAACTCGCCGCTTCGCTTGGCTGTTCGTGACTTAGAATTTGCAGTTTGTGATTCCGTTAAAGCCATTGTTTTACCCAAAATTACTAATGGTACTCAGGTAAAACTGTTGGCGGATGTCATTGAGGAGCTTGAAGTTGAGCACAATAGACAAGGTGAGCGAACGGGTATCATAGTTCAGATAGAAGATGTCGATGCGTTGCCTAATTTAGACGAAATCGCTACTGCATCTTCTAGGTTGTGGGGGATGACGATTGGCTCAGAAGATTTCGCTACATCTGCCGGTATGGAGCCTATACCTGAAGCATTACTGATGCCTAACCAACTGGTCTTAATGGCGTGTCGTAGAGCGAATATTATGCCTTTAGGTTTTCCTGCATCTATCGCCGACTATAGTGATTTAAGAAGCTTTCGGGCGACTATTAACTTAGCTAAAAAACTCGGCTTTGTAGGGGCGTTTTGTATACATCCTAGCCAAGTTGAAGTGTTAAATACAGAGTTTGTCCCTTCAGAAAAAGAGCTCCGTTTTGCTAAAGAATTACTAGAAAAATTTGATCTTTATACGCAACAAAATAAAGCGGTTTTTGAGTTTAAAGGGAAAATGATTGACGCTCCGGTGGTTGCCAGAGCGAGGCATTTATTGCAGAGAATTACACCTTAAAGAATTTAATACTAAAAGGATAAACCCACAATTCTCCATCATTGGCTTTGACCGCTGCAATAATGGCAAATATTAGATTCAAAATAACTAAAATGAAAAAGCCTAACATTCCTATGATGACAATCCACAACACTACGCAAACAACTGAATAAATGAATAGACTAATCATCCAATTTAAAGTGACTTTTCCGTGTTTGTCTATTTCTTCATTTTTGTCCTTATTCGTTGCCCACATTACGATAGGTAATATGAAACCTAATCCAGGCATGATGATACTGGCCAACTGGCTCAGATGCAGCAACATACAATAGGTATTTAACGGCATTCCCCAATATTTATCTTCTGATTGTTCGGTCATCCAATACTCCTTAGTTGTAAATCTAGGCTAGCTAACTTTGACTCACTCTTAGTTAACTTTAAAGGTAATTATTGAAATTTTTAGTTCAAAGCCATTTTGTGATTTTGTTGTCGTTGTAACACTGAATGGTGTCTTTGGCAGATCCTTGTATATAAAAGGTTCTGAATTTGAGGATTGCGAGGGGGACTCTGTAGTGGTACAACCCTAATAAGTTAACCAATAATTTAAAATAAACACGTGCCAAAAAAGTTTCTAACAACTAAACAAGCGATGCGATACAACCGTCAAATAGTGTTACCTAAGTTTGATCTAGACAATCAAGAAAAGCTCCTCAACGCCAAAGTGGTGGTGGTTGGTGTAGGAGGGTTAGGCTGCGCTGCTGCACAGTATTTAGTGGCATCAGGGATAGGTGAAATAACATTAATCGACAATGACACTGTGGATGAAACCAATTTGCAACGTCAAGTGTTACACGGTGAATCTGATATCGGTACCAATAAGTGTGTGTCTGCTAAGGCATCTCTTGAACAACTTAATAGTGAAACCCAAATACATATCATACAAAACCGTCTTGGAGTTGATGACTACTTAGCACTAATTGAATCAATTGATATAGTGGTGGATTGTACAGATAACTTAGAAACGAGAAATACCCTTAATAAGGTGAGTTATCAATTGGGTAAATCTTTGGTTTCCGGAGCGGCTATTCGAATGGAAGGCCAACTGATGAGCATTGTGCCTGCACAAAACTCCGCTTGTTATGCCTGCCTGAGTACTCAATTTGGGGAGCAAAATTTAAGTTGCACAGAGTCAGGGATAATGTCGCCTGTAGTAGGAATTGTTGGCACAATGCAAGCATTGGAAGTAATTAAGTTGTTATGTAATTATGGCCAGCCTAATGTGAATAAATTAATGATGTTTGATGCCATGACGGCTACTTGGCAGACGTTTAAAGTGCCTAAAAAGAATAATTGTGCGGTATGCGCCTAACATTTATTTTTATGGGATATATGTTGCTTAGTTTTTGTAGTCGCACCTAAAGTCGTCGGGAGAGTCCCCTCAACAGTGTAAAGGGGACTTTCACGAAAAATGCAGCAACAGTGATTAGTGTATTTCTAGCAGCTCTACTTCAAAAATAAGCAAAGATCCTGCTGTAATTTTCCCCGTTGAGCGGTTGCCATAGGCTAAATCAGAAGGAATGAAAAACTTAAATTTATCTCCTACTACCATTAGTTGAAGCCCTTCTGTCCAGCCTTTTATGACTTGATTCAAAGGGAAACTAATAGGTTCGCCGCGGTCAACCGAACTATCAAATACCGAACCATCCAATAACAAACCATGGTAATGTACTTTTACTGTTGAGGTGGCCGTTGGATGGCTATCACCTTGGCCTTTTTGTAAAATTTGATATTGCAAACCGGAAGCCGTTTCTATTATTTCTTGATTGGTTTTGTTACTTTTTAAAAACTCTTCACCAATCGCAATATTTTCAAGGGCTTGTTTTTTATTCATTGAGTTTTTAGCGAAGTAAAACACTACCAGTGCGATGACCACGGCTATCACAATATATTTCATCAATTTTCCTAAGGTTTCTTAAATTCAATCGTGGATTCTAACACCTAATTTTTATAACACTATTTTTTACATTACGAGTGTTAACAATAAAATCCTGATTCCCCCGGTATTGACAGAAGGTTCAGCTACTGAATCTGCCAAGGAACAAAACGAGTGGCGTGAACCTAGTGAAATTATAATGGGGCGGCTTTATTTACGTAATTATGACATTGAATAACTATCGGTAATTCCACATCTATCGACAAACTCTTGATCATGGCTCACTAAGATAAAGCTGCCAGTAAAGCGAAGTAGGGCATCTGCCAAAATGTCTTTACTATTGATGTCCAAGTGATTGTCTGGCTCATCTAGCAGCAACAAGCTGTTTTGTTGCAAACTGACAATAAGCATTGCCAATCGCATTTTTTCACCGCCACTAAGGTGTGCTGCTTTTTGAAACACTTTACCCTGCTTGAATCCATTACTAGCCAGCAAAGTGCGCATATCTGACAAACTCTGTTGTGGACAAAAGTGAGTTAGGTTATCTAATAGTGTCTTTTGACCTTGTATTAATGAGTTATGTTGATCTAGTAAACATATGTTTGAATTCAAAATAACTGAGTCATTTATGTTTAAATTAAGCAGCTCGGGTTTAGTTTCGCGTTTAATTTCGTTTTCTTTCAGAGACCGCTTTGCCAATGATAGAGAATTGAGTAAGTGTAAAAAAGTCGACTTTCCCGAACCATTTGCGCCACTCAAATGCCATTTTTGGTTGGGTTTGACTTCTAGGGATAGGCTGGAAGCTACATGAGGCAAAACCAGATCTTTAACATAAAGATGTCGCTTTAGTTTATGCTGACTGCTGCCAAACCCAAATTTTATTGGTTGATTAGTTCTTTCGGTTTGTGACCCTTGAATTAGTTGTTGAATGTTGGCAAGTTTATTGTGATGTTGCGCCATTTGGGTACTCAGTGATGCTTCGGCTTTGTTTTGTTTTGCACCCACTAAAATTCTAGGCATTCCTCCTTTATTCGCTTTTTTAGCGCCGTTGCTGGCGCGTTTTTGCGCTTTTTCTGTATCTCGTTGCGCACAATGCTCGGCCTTTTTTTGTTGGGTTTGTAAATGTTTGAGTTTCTTGTCTCGCGCTTGTTGCAGTTGCAAACTTTGCCGTGCGAATTTGTCGTAATTTGATTCAACTAGTTCGATTCCAGTTCTGGTTAGTTTTGCAATATGCCCACATAGGTTTAGCAATAATCGATCATGGCTAATAATTAGACACTTTCCGTCAAAAGAAACCAGTTGTTCCGCTAACCATTGTTTGCTGTGTATATCTAAATGATTGCTAGGCTCATCAAGTATTAGAATACTATCTGATTGCGCGGCCTTTTCTAGAAGGTTGGTAAGGGTTACTTTGTTCAATTCCCCGCCACTCAAATCACACAGCTTGGAATTTGCAGTAATATTTTTTGATATCTGTGACAATTTTAAATTAAATCTCTGAGCAAATTGCCAGTCCTCATTGATCGTTTGGAAGTCTTGTATTGCAATACTTCCGTTTTGAATATTCTGCAGGGCTTTAAGTTTGGACGTTGCACCAAAATATTCAGTAATGGTTTCTTCGCGAGTAAACGCAAGGTGAGAATTTTGCGGTTGAAACAAAAGTGTTCCTTGTAAATCGACTTTCCCGGTCGTTGCCTCAACCTTGCCTCGTATAATGTCCCCGAGTAAGGATTTTCCTACACCATTATTCCCGACCAGGCCAGTGAGTCCTTCAGGTAAAATAAAGTTGATATTACTAAATTGTGTGTCGCCATTGCTGTGTTGCAATGAAATATTATTGATTGCTAAATGTGCCAAAATAAACGTCTCCTGGTAAATCAGGGCGTTATTTCAAAACGGCGGCAAGTTGAAAGCTCAACAGACTTTGCGACAAATACCAACAGATGGAACCAATAACCCTGATAATTCAAATTAAGAAATGAATTGATGTCAGACGTTATTTGTTCATTGGCTTAATGCCTCTAAATTAGGAAAGAGACAGTATTTTATAATATCTACAGTCAGTTTGTAAATGCCGCCATTGTTACTTTATCTGTCACGATTGACGGGCTTGCATGTATTTGGCCAAAGCTAGATCTTCAAACTGACTAGACGCACTAAGTCCGTTAATGATATTGACTTGTTCTGCTTCGCTCTTGTTTTGCCCTAACTTCAATTTTCCTTCAATACTGGTTAGTTCGATTTTAAAACCGACTATAGCGGCCAATAGTTTGTGTTTGATTTGGTCAGTGACAATATGTTTTTCGATTAACAGTTTCGGTTCGTATTTTGCTGTTAATTGATCTACTGCGTCTAGCGTTTCTTGGCTATTAAGTAGGGTAACACGACCGTATGCGTGCACCGCAGTATAATTCCATGTGGGAACCGCGGGTCTCTTTATATACCAAGATGGAGAAATATATCCATGGGGTCCAGTGAATATCACCAAAACTGTGTCATTTTCTAAGTTTTTCCAGTGGGGATTGGCTCTGGCACAATGTGCATACAAGCTACCTTGTTCGCCTTCATTTACATCTAATATAAAGGGTAGGTGGGTGGCCGATAGGTGACCATTTGAAGATACCATGACCCCAAAACCATAGTCGTCAATAAACTTTTGCTTATTAGTTAAGCTTTTCATTTTAAATACATTGGGAATAAACAAATCTTATGACTCCCGAGGCTTCGTTAGTGTTGGTTGCGTGAGTTTACTCAGTAAATTTTTCTTAGTTAGCGGCCATTCCGATTTAATAATGCTGTAAAAAGCGCTGCTGCGCACACTGCCATCCTGCTGAATTCGGCAATCTCGTTGTATGCCTTCAAAAGTGGCGCCTATACCTGAAATAGCATTTCTAGAACCTTGATTTTTCTCGTGGGTTTGTAGTGCTACTCTGTTTAGATTTAGGGTTTCAAAAGCATGGGTCAATAAAAGTAGTTTACAGCGACGATTAACATGGGATTTTTGTGCACTGGGTGTCAGGAAGGTAAAACCGATTTCAATGGCTTTATGTTCCAAAAAGATATTGAGATAGCTAGTCGAGCCAACAATTTTATTTTGGATTTTGTCCACAATAACAAAAGGTTGTTGTGTGTTTAGCTTGGCATTGTCTAAACAAGTGTTTACCCATTGCTGGGTGGCTTCTGGTGTTATGCAATATTTTGCAGTGGTCCACTTCCAAATGCTTGGATGTTTCCCCGCATTATACAAAGCCTCAATATGACTAGTTTGCATCGGCTTAAGCGCCACAAATTGGTCTTCTAAAGTTATCGTTCCTAAAGTCGTAGATTCTAATGCCATTGTTACCTCCTCGTTTTGACAATAGCTATTATTGCGATATTTTGGTCTAATTTAATCAACCAGTATGGAGTTTATAAGTAGACCAGTGAAAATATTTACATTGCCCAAGATAGACAGTTCCCAGGCTAAATATTTACAGCTCGCGGAAACAATTAGAGCCGCAATTAAACAAGGGCAGTTGAAAGCGGGTGACCCCTTGCCGTCTGTGACATCTCTTAGCCAAGATTTGCGGCTAAACAGGCATACGATAATGAAATCATTCGCTGAACTAGTGGCTGAAGGATGGGTAGAATCAATTCAAAGAGTTGGCTATAAAGTAGTGGCAAACTTACCGATTGAGAATAGCAGGCGACCAGTTGTACGTAACCAAACTGACAGCCCAACACCTATTGGATACCGGTTAGTACGCGCAGGTATGCCTCTGCCAACTTACCCAGCCAACAACTTTGAATACAATTTTTCAGGTGGACAAGCGGATGTCTCGTTATTCCCATTTGATGAATTTAAGAAGTGCATGTCCGAGTTTTTAAGTAGGCCCAAGATCGCCCAATTAAGTTATGGTGAAAGTGCAGGAACGCCGGAGTTATTGGAGCAAGTGGAAATTTATTTGCGTAAATCTAGGGCGATAACAAACCGAGAAATAGTGATTACCAATGGCTCTCAAGAAGCATTGTTTATTGTGGCACAGTTGTTACTCAAATCAGGAGATAAAGTCGCTGTTGATGCATTAGGTTATCCTCCAGCTATGTCGGCATTTAGAAGCGCAGGTGCTGAGCTCGTTGCAGTTAATCAAGACGCTCATGGAATGTGCCCGGTGGATTTAGAAAGCCAGATATCAAAAGGCGACGTGCGCTTGATCTACCTGACACCGTTGCACCAATATCCCACTACAATTACTCTAACGGTAAGTCGCAGAATGGCCATCTATCAACTTGCTGCACAGCACCAGATTCCCATAGTTGAAGACGATTATGACCATGAATTCCATTATCGATGTCAGCCCCTTGCTCCAATGGCAACTCAAGATCCAAAACAATTAGTGATATACATTTCCACCTTTTCAAAGATTATGTTTCCTGGTGCCAGAATTGGCATTATGGCGGTTACCAAAGAATTGGCGAAAGCCATTACAGAGTATCGCTTGTTGATTTGTCATAAAAGCAATGTGTTAATGCAATCTGCATTAGCTAAGTGGATGGAAAACGGTGGCTTTGAACGGCATTTGCGAAGAACAACTCGTCTGAACCTGCAACGAAGAGATCATGCCATTGCTGTATTGAAAAATTACCCTTGTTTTGAATTTGTCATTCCTGATGGTGGAATGGCACTTTGGGTACGATTAACTAATAACCCGAATCCCTCGAGTCGCGTTAGCAGTGCAGAGCAGTTAGCGAAAAAATGTCAGCTGGTCGGTGTATATGTTCAACATGAAAGGCAATTTCAATTACATACACAATTCAACGGAGATAACTTTATTCGCTTAGGATTTGCAGGGATGAGTGAGAAAAAGTTTGCCGCAGGTATTAAGTTACTAGTCGAATGTTTACAATCAAGTCACTAGTTTTACTGGCAACATCACACAATCC
>NZ_JAHKQO010000002.1:0-168025 GCF_018861065.1 Paraglaciecola arctica | reverse complement strand
GGATTGTGTGATGTTGCCAAGTAGTTTCTCTTAACTCTGAATTCTTAACACTGAAAATTTACGGTTAAAACTATTTTTAAGTTTATGAGTTAGTCAAGTTTCATCAGTCCGGTTTCTGCCAATAATTGCACACTTTTAAGGCGGGCATTAATGTCGTGGATTGGCATGGAAACAATGATTTCATCAACTTGGGTGGATTCAATAAATTGGCTGAGTTTATCGGTTACCGTTTGTTTTGAGCCAACTAGGGCATAACGCAATATATTGGCTAACATCGCTTGATCTGCGGCGCTGCAAATGGAGTTTATATCGTCAATAGGTCTTGCAAATGGGCGATTAACACCGCGGCGCAAATTCATAAATTGTTGCTGCACTGAAGTAAATAAATATTGCGCTTCTGCATCGCTATCAGCAACTACTGCCATCAAGCCGGCACTAATACGAGGCTTTTGAGATTGTTCCGATGCTTTAAAGCTTGAACGGTATAGGCTGATTGCGTCCATAAGTTGTTCTGGGGCGAAATGAGACGCAAACGAGTAGGGAAGTCCAAACTCTCCGGCGAGCTTGGCGCTATACAAACTTGATCCTAATAACCAAATTGGGACCTGTGTATCCGCTCCCGGTACCGCAACAATATTTTGTCCAGCTTTAGGGGGGCTTAAATAATGTTGTAACTCACGAATATCCTCAGGGTAGTTATCTACTTCAGTCGCCAAATGACGGCGTAAAGCTCGTGCTGTTGCTAAATCTGTGCCCGGCGCGCGACCTAAGCCAAGATCTACTCTATCGGGGTATAAGGTGGCTAAGGTGCCAAATTGTTCAGCAATGACTAGAGGAGAATGGTTGGGCAACATTATGCCACCAGAACCGACCCTAATTTTAGATGTCGCGGCAGCTATGTGCGAAATTACTATGGCGGTTGCTGAGCTCGCCACGCCAAACATGCCATGATGCTCTGCTAACCAAACTCGGTTGTAACTGGATTTTTCGGCTTGAATAGCCAGTAAACGTGAATTTTCAAGGGCGTTAGCAATACTTGAACCCTCAGCAATGGGAGCAAGATCAAGTATCGAAAAAGGTAGTGTCATAGATAGCCTGATTAAAGTTAAAAGATTGATAATTTATCATATCTAAGCTTTATGGATGCTACTTCAATGAATTTAAAGGGCGTCTATTTGGTTTTCTGGTTTGGCGGCAATAAAGCTTTCAAGTAGATTGCAACTTTGGTAGACATTGCTCAACTTCGGAAATGCCGACATATCAAATTCGAACCGCAGAGCGTTGTATACCTGTGGGATCAAATATACGTCTGCTAAAGAAATACCTTCACCAAAACAATAGGTTGTTGGCTTAAGTGATCTTTCTAAGGCTGAAAATCCGCAACGGATCCAGTGGTGATACCAAGTTAATTTTTGTTGGGCGTTAACTTCAAAGTCTTCAGTAAGGTAATTGAGTACACGTAAATTACACAAAGGGTGGATGTCACAGGCAATTATATCCACAAAACTTCGTATTTTGGCCGCCTGAAAAGGGTCAGGCGGTATTAATCTCGATTCAGAATAAAGGCTATCTAAGTAACTTAATATGGCACCAGACTGCGTAAGTATCTGACCGTCATTAATTTCTAAACAAGGCACTAACCCTTGCGGTTGTTTACCTAAATAGTCGGCACTTTGGTGCTCTTTTTTCAAAAGATTGACCGGTATAATTAGGTGGTCAATGTGTTTTAAATTAAGAGCAATTCGCACCCGATAGGCCGCCGATGATCGATAATAACTATATAATTTCATTGGTATCGCTTACGCTTTGGCTGGTAAAACAGTGGCGACCACTTCTCCAAAACCAATGCTTACAGCGCCTTGTTTGCTGCAAGAAGCGCGCATGATAATGGTATCCCCGTCCTCCAAAAAGGTTCGTTTTTCACCATTGGGTAAGGTAATAGGAGTTTTACCACCTTTACTTAGTTCGAGAAGTGAACCGGCTTCTTCAAATGTTGGTCCGGATTGAGTCCCTGAGCCTAATAAATCACCAGAACGCATTGAGCATCCATTACTGCCATGGTGGGTAATGAGTTGCGCAGGTGTCCAATAAGAATATTTAAAGTTGGATTGAGATAATTGTGTCATTGCTTGCTTGTTTTGGTGCATTGCTTGGGTTTGAATGAAACAACTTAAGTCAATATCTAGTCCACCAAATTCACTGTTATGCTCACTACTTAAATGTGGTAATGGTTGCGGGTCGGATTCTGGGCGCGTAAATTTAGCGCGAAAAGGCGCTAGTGCTTCCATAGTGACTATCCAGGGGGAAATTGTCGAGGCAAAACTTTTTGCTAGAAAGGGACCCAATGGCTGATACTCCCAAGCTTGAATATCTCGCGCCGACCAATCGTTAAAAATACATACGCCAAACAAGTGTTGCTCTGCGGTTTCAATAGCAATTTGTTGGCCCATTTCGGTGCTTTTACCCACAAAAAATCCCATTTCCAATTCGTAGTCTAAGCGTTTACATGGAGCAAAACTTGGCGCACTTGCATCTGCTGCTTTGGTTTGCCCTATGGGACGGTGAAACTTTTGACCAGAAATGCCAATGGTCGAAGAACGTCCATGGTAGCCAATAGGGATCCATTTATAATTAGGTAGTAATGGGTTGTCGGGGCGGAATAATTTGCCAACTGCAGTAGCGTGATACACAGATGTATAAAAATCCGTATAGTCACCAATCTGGCAAGGCATCCCAAACTCGATATCGGCTTGTGGTATGAGGGTGGATGCGAGCTCAGCTTGTAATGGGGAATCAACACGCAGCGCTTTAGATAAAGATAACCTCAATGCTGAATTGGCTTCCACTCCAAGATCCATAAGGGCATTTAAAGTCGGTTGCCTAGCTGCTTCTAATGCAGTTTTTGCTATTCCACTAAAGAGGTTAAGTTGCGCCAACGCCGCTAAATCAACTACTTGTGTGCCTATGGCCACACCACCTCTAAGTGCTTCATTTTGGTCTTTACGTCTAAATATTGCAAAAGGTAAATTCTGGATCGGAAAATCGCTATTTGTATTGGCACTAGTTACCCAACTGGTGAGGTTGACGTCATGTGTTTGATTAAGTTTTATCATTTTTACTCTCCTAAATATTTAGTTTATAGCGCCAAAAACTTATGCTTTTCCATTAAAGTGCTTTTTTAAAGTGCCCCAGCAACCAAGATAGTCCTGTTGTCTAGAGCTTGTGTTTAGTGCAAATTCAGTGGGAGCTATTACATAACGAGACTCGAACATAAAGGCTAATGTATTCGCGTATTTTTGCGGTGAAAGTTCAGCATTTGTGGCTTTTTCAAATACATTGGCTTCTGGCCCGTGTGGAGTCATACAGTTATGCAAACTCATTCCACCTGGTTCGAAACCTTCCTCTTTTGCATCATATACGCCGTGGACTAATCCCATAAATTCACTCATGACATTACGATGATACCAAGGTGGTCTGAAGGTGTTTTCTGCCACCATCCATCTTGGAGGAAAAATCACAAAGTCCATATTAGCAGTGCCTTTTGCGTCTGATGGAGATGTGAGCACAGTAAAAATAGAAGGGTCAGGATGATCAAAACTAACTGAATTGATGACATTAAAACGAGACAAATCATACTTATACGGGGCGCTATTGCCCACCCATGCCACAACATCCAGTGGGCTATGGTCAAGCTGCGCTTGGTAAAGTTCTCCGCAGAACTTGGTAATTAGATAGCTCTCTTGTTGTGTGTCTTCAAACCACGCCTGCGGATAGCAAAAATCGCGCTGATTGGCAAAACCATTTGCACCAACTGGACCCCTTTCGGGTAGGGTAAAAGGCGCGCCGTAGTTTTCGCAGATATACCCACTAATTGGTTGATTTAGCGGATCAACTTGAAATTTAATGCCACGGGGAATAACTAAAATTTCACCAGGTTTTACCTCAAGCAATCCTAACTCGGTGCGAGCGATTAACTCACCTTGCTGGGGGACCAATAACAGCTCACCATCAGCGTTGCAAAAAAAACGATTATCCATGCTCTTATTGGCTGAATATAGGTGAATGCCTATACCTATTTGAGTTTTAACGTCGCCATTGGCGGCCATAGTGGTAAGCCCATCAATAAAGTTGCTGGGCGTTTCTGAGATAGGTTGGGCGTTCCAGCGCATTACGTTCGGCGGACAAGGTATGCCTGTTAAAGGGGCCGTGCGCAGTAAACCTTTATTGATAGGTGAATAATCTCCCATACTGATCGATGGGCGAATTCTATACATCCAAGTGCGGCGGTTTTCATGTCTTGGCGCGGTAAAAGCGGTGCTGCTAAATTGTTCGGCATACAAGCCATAAGCACATCTTTGCGGATTAAATTGGCCAATAGGCAATGCGCCTGGTAAGGCTTCAGACTGATGTTCATTGTTAAAACCGTAGGAATAACAAAGATCGTTGGACTTAATCATAGACTTGCCCCTTTTAAGTGTTTTCAATATATTCTCATATGAAACTATATTATGGGTGTTATCAACCTTTATTCAGTTTAGCGGTACTGTATTTTATTCTTTACGCAAAATAGATAAGTGAGAAATATGCAAAATCTAGGTAGTGATGTAGTGGATCTCAAGCAGTTTATTCCATACAAAATGGTGCATTTAGCTGCAAAAATAAGCGTGGAGCTATCCAAAATATACAAGCAGGAATTTGATGTCAGTATTCCAGAATGGCGTGTACTCGCGCAGTTAGCGCTGCACAAAGAACTGTATTCCAAAGATATTGGAGAACTGACTGCAATGGATAAATCTAAAGTATCCCGAGCAGTGAAAGTGCTAGAGGACAAAAACTATTTGCGCAGAAAAATAGATGAACACGATAATCGTGCTGCTTACCTCGCTCTAACAAGCCAAGGACTAGCTATTTATCAAAAAATAGCGCCTAAAGCTTTGCAATGGGAAAAACAGCTTATTGACGCATTAGAAACAAGCGAGCATAAAAAGCTCATTAAAATCTTAGATCAATTAGAGCAACAGCTAGTTCAGATTAGTATCCGTTAGCATTGGATAGGTCAAGGGGGTCGGCTAACTGACTCGCGTAGAAATTCAAGTAAGCAATGAGTAGAGCGTTTTTATTAAAGGTATAATTTTGAGACCCTCAATTATTATTTTTACGTGAGCAGGACCAATTTAAACTCAGAATGATAGTCAAAATTACGCTTTTCTAGGTATTATTCTTCATACTTTGTTGCACTATCACTTCTATTTCACAGCATTTCACTGCTATATTCTGCTACTTAATTATTAGTTATCGGGAAATCGTTCAATGGCCCTCCGTGTTTGGAACAGTCTGTTTTTTAAGGTTTTATGCATTTTTTCATTATTAGCGAGCCCGGCGAGTTTTGCATTCAGCCAACAAGTTCTTGAACAAAGCCCAAATACGATAAAAATAGGACTTATCTCATTAGGCGTCGTCTTTGGTTTGATGATTGCTTTTATTGTCATTTTTAAGTTTCAACTCGGTAATGCTCGCAAACACCAGCTTTCACACAACAAGGAGTTATCCGAAAAACAATCGCTACTAAATGATTTTAAAGTAGGAATGTTACATGTTGACCAAACAGGCGAGATTATTTTCGCGAATCGTGTTGCGGCATTCTTTCTTGGAAGCAAGGAAGATAAGTTACTAGGCAGGCCTTTAGTTGAGGTCTTTTCCCAAGACGTGCAAGAGTCAATTAATGCAGCGTTAGCATCTAGCCAATATCTGTCTTTGCAAACCTACGTAGAAGCGAGTAAGCGCCAATTGCAATTGGGGTTTGCTAAACAGCCTAGTGGTCATGCTAGTATAGCGAGCGTGATTTCTCTTGAAGATGTGAGTAATTTTCATCATCAAATTGAACAGTATTCATCTAACCTAACTAGCCTTGATTTAGGACTGCAGCAAAGTGGTATTGCGAGGCTGACAGTCGATTTTGAGAGCAATACCTTTACAACCGATCAACTATTTGCAGACTTATTGTTAGCGGATGCACCTTTAAGTGGAGATCTTAAGCAGTTAAAAAAAATGCTAAGTACCAAAGCCACGCTGGCATGGGAGCAAGCCTTAGAAAACAGTAAGAAAACGCATCAGGTGGATATATGCTGCGAGGTATTACAAATTGATAAAAATCAGATTGAAACCCAAGGCAGTGAACCTAAAGATGGGCAACTTCAAAGCACGATTTCACTACGGTTTATTGGCTTAAGTAGGAAGAAAAATGACAAAGGTGAAACCACTCGCCTGGATTTTATTGTACAAAACCAGTCAGAGTTACAGCACTATCAAGGTTTACTTTTTGCGAGTCAACAGCAAGTTAATACGCTATTAATGACTAGCCCTCAAGCCGTTTACGTTTTGGATGAAGCCGGAAGGTTTACAGCATGTAATTCCGCTTTTGAGTCGTTGTTCAAACTCAAATTTTCAAAAATAGAAAACCAAAATATCCGAGAATTGGAGATACTTCCCCCAGAAATAAGTCGGCTGCATGTTGATAGTCAAGCTAATTTTAGTTCCGCAAATGTTGGGCATGATAAAGAATTTGAATGGCAATTAGCTGATGAACAAAAACACAGCCTCAAAATAAAGCTGAAGTTTTTTGCGGGTGAAAATAAAAAACGCGCCGGTATGGTAGGTGTGATTCAAGATATAACTGAACTTAAACAGGCCAAAAGACAACTTGAACAAGAGCGAAAGCATTTTATCACTATTTTGGATTTAGCTCCGGTTGCTGTTGCTACCATTGATGCTGAAGACCGTATTGTTAGAGCAAATATTGCGATGACTGATCGTTTAGGTTTAAGTGAAAGAGAACTTAAAAAAGACACTTTTTATCAATTATTTAACGACTCAAGCAATGCTGGTAGGGCAGCTAAACAAATTCATCAAAGTGGTAGGTTGCGTGGATTTGTGGCGCAATTAAAAGGTAAAAACGACGAATTGCATCCTAGTGAGTTACACGTCGACTTACTTAACAAAGAAACTCAAGAGTATTTGTGTTGGATTTCTGATCGCACTAAAGAGCAATTCCATCAAGATAAATTTGATAGCTTGCTGCAGCACAGCAGTATGCCGATGGCAATTTTGAGTGAACAAGGTTTTAGTAAGTTGAACCCGGCGGCTTGCGCATTTTTTAATGTTGAAGAAGAGCGAGAATTGTTTGGTCGTTCCCCTTTTTCTGCCGAGCTTAACTTAGATCATCAAGCATCTGAAGAACTAGAGCGACACATAACTAAGGTTAAGTTAGAAGGTCAGGCTAAATCTTTGCAATGGGAACACAGAGTAGGGAAGGAGTTGTTGCCATGCCAAGCAACCTATGTGCCTATGTACAAAGGGCAAGATTTTGATTCAATTCTTTGTATTTGGACTGACTTTAGAGATTTGCATCAAGCTGATGAAGCGCGTATCGAGGCCATAAATCGGCATCAAGCTGCTGAGAAAGAAGTCGCTGAAAAGCAGCAATTATTGAGAAGTAGTCAGGATCAGTTAGCGTCCAAGATGAAAAACCTAGCTGACACAGAGTCTAGACTACAAGCCGCGCAAGATGATTTGTCAGAAAAACAAAATGAATTCAGTAATTTACAACAGGCTCATCAGAGTGTTACCGATAATTTGCAAGAGTTACAGCAAGACTATAATCACAATCGTACCCAGTTAGTTGAGGCACAACAAGCTAACACTGCACTGGCAACTCAGTTAGAAGAGTCCACTGCTAAAGTGTCGGGGTTACAGGCACAACGCAATCAAATTTCAGATGCCTTACAAAACAGTGAGAAAAAGTACAAATCTGCACAACAAGAATTGCTCGAAAGTGAAAGAAATGCAGAAATATTAAAACAAGAACAATTGACCCAACAAAGTAAGATGGATGATTTTGTAGCAGAAATTAATGGACTTAAGGAATCGATTGAACAAAAAGACTTACAAATTAATGAAGTTGGTGGACAAATAACAACTTTGCAGTCGGAGTTGTCGAGTTCTGGGAACACCACTGAAAAGTTAAGGCAATTACTGGTTAATCAGCGTAAAGCCAGTGAACAAGCAGAACAACAGCGCAGAAACCTAGAACAGACTTATAAAATTGCCGAGTCGGAACTATCAAATAAGGTTCGCCACGTTGAACATTTGCAAAATGAAATGCAAAAATTCGAAGAAATGTCGAATCAACAAAAAGGCGACATGCAGCAGCAACAAAGTCAATTGATGATGGAATTGGAAGCTAAGCAACTACAATTACAGGAAACACAACAAGCATTAGATGAAACTAAAGAAGCAGCTGAAAAAGAGAAAGAGCTTAAGGAACAACAGCAAAATCAATTAGCAATATTGCAGCAAGAACTGTCTGATATGGAAAGTAACAGTTTGCTGCAACAGCAAAAAATGGCAGCAACAGAGCAAGAGTGGCAGGAACAACAACAACAAATTCAACAGGAGTTGGTGGCAAAACAACAACAACTCCAAGAAACTGAACAAACTTTGCAACAAGCTAAACAACAAAGCGAAGCCGAAAAAGCAGAGAAAGCACAACAACTTGCATTATTTGAAAAGCTTCAGTCAGAGCTTGCAGATGTCGAACAGCGAAATGCCCAGCAACAACAGCACATTGCGCAAAGAGACAACGAATATAAACTGCAACAAGAAAACATGCAGCAAGAACTTAAAGCCAAACAACGGCTATTACAAGAAACTGAGGACAATTTAAACCAAGCTAAAGAGCAAACCGAAACTGAGAAAAAACAACAGCAAGCCTTATTTGAAAAATTACAAAGTGAGCTGAGTGAAATGGAGGCGCGAAATGTCGAACAGCAACAGCTCATGGCAAAAAGTGATGAAGAATGGCAGTTGCAACAACAAAAAGTACAGCAAGAATTAACTTTTAAGCAGGAACAATTACAACAAACAGAGCAATTGTTGTCGCAAACTAAACAACAAACAGAAGCTGAAAAAGCAGAGAAACAACAGCAACTCGCTTTACTCGATAAATTGCAACAAGAACTCGCAGAAATGGAACAGCGAAGTACTCAACAGCAACAAAAAATTGCTCAGAGTGACCAAGATTGGCAAAAACAACAACAAGCACTACAAGAAGAAGTCGAGGCTAAACGTCAACAATTACAAAATACTCAAGGTAATTTGGATGAAATTAAACGTCAAGCCGACGATGAAAAACTTGCGCGCTTGGAGCAGCAACAGAAACTTGAACAGCTGACCGTAGAATTAACTGATGTGGAAAGTCGAGCGGTAAAACAAAAGGAAATGATTGAAGGTAGTGATGAGCAATGGCGTAAACATCACGCAGAAATTGAACAGCAGAAAGTTCAATTGCAACAAGCGTTAGTTGAAGCAGAAAAACAAAATACCCTTATGCAGCAGAAACTAGAAGGGAATCTTCAGCAACTTCAACAAGCTGAATCTCAAGTTTCAGAAACCCAGTCAGGGGAACAAAAACTGCAACAGGAACTTAATAATGCTCGCAACGAAGCAGAGCAGTTACAACAACGTATAAAATTACAAGAAGAACAAGAGCGTAAATTACAAGAACAGCTTGCACAGCAACAAAAGAGCTTATTAGGGAGTGAACAAAATATTCATACTCTTGAGGCCAAACAAGCGCAGTTAACTGAACAATTGCAAACCGTGCAGCAAGAATACTCAAACAGCAAAGAGAGTCTCAATGATCAGCATAGTGACCATGCAGAATTGGCGGCGCAACTTCAAAAACTGGAACAAGATTTACACAACAGTCAATCTCAATTGAGAGACAAAGAAAATGCTCTGCAGGAAGCTAAACAGGAGTTGCAATCTAATCAGGAAAAACTAGCGGAACAAGAAAGTGTCTTGCTGAGTGCCCACAAAGAAGAGCTAAAACAAGCGATAGATCAACAACCGGTGCAACAATCTCAAGCTACATCTGAAATCGCGAAAATAGTGATGCCAGATAATCCAGAAATTTGGTTCGACTTATTGCCTTACCTACAAAATCAAAATGTCACAAAACCTTTGCCGGTTGTATTAAATGAATTGATGGAAGAACTGAAAAATGGCATTCAAGAAACTAACCATGCAGTTGATGAAGATGATGTGACTTCTATTCTAAAAGGCGCACGTAAACTAGTTTTAGTGGCTAACAAAGTCAATTCTGAAGCGCTGACTGACGTGGTAACTCGGCTTGAGACAGATTGCCGAGAGGGTCTTGTCGACAATATCGCCATATCATGGCCTACTGTTGAACGTTCGCTAAATAATACGTTGAGGGTGATTTATTCGCATTTGAATAATTGATAATTGTAGAAAAATGATGAAATCCTAGAGATTTATCACTCATGAACGATTAGAATAAGGAATAACTCGTTAGGTGCTGAATAGTAAATCTCGTCTGATAGGTTTTTGCTTGAAGTGGTAATACTATTATTGCAAGCTGGTTTGGCAGGTAATTAATGTTTTTTATAAGTGATTATCTAGAAAATATTGAGGGCTTGAGTTTCGCTTAATAATTGTTTCTCTGGAAGATATTAATTTGAATTTTTATGTTGCGCGCCAACCTATTTTGGACACAGACAAAAAACTATTCGCTTATGAACTATTGCTTCGCAATAGTTTGGATAATTTTTTCCCAAAAAATGTCAGCGATGAAGAAGCCACAGCCAAAATTATAGATGGCTTAGAGTATAATTTGGGGTTAGAAAATTTAACCCAAGGTTCATTGGCCTTTATCAATTTTCCCCATGATTCTTTAATTAATGGTTATCCTTTGCTGTTGGACAAAGAAAAGATTGTGGTGGAAATACTAGAAACGGCTAAACCAACTAAAAAACTGTTGGCAGTATGTATCGATTTAAAGAAAAAGGGCTATACCATTGCGTTAGATGATTATGAGCATGGTTCTGCTTGGATCCATTTTTTCCCTTATGTGGATATTATTAAGCTCGATTATTCCCTAACGTCAGAGCAACAGTTTCAGGAAATCATACGAGCAGTAAGACCTTTTCCTGATATAAAGTTACTAGCCGAAAAAATTGAAAATTATAAAGAGTTTGAACATGCTGTAAGTATTGGTTGTTCGTATTTTCAAGGTTACTTTTTTAGCCGTCCAGAAGTGATTAAAACCGTGGCGTTTAACCCTTCACAGGTTGCAGTGGTTAATTTAATGTCAGAAATTAACAAGGACGATCTTGATGTTAAAAAGATCACTTCTATTTTTGAAGATGAAGTCAACCTAGCCTTTAAATTACTGCGTTATGTGCAATCTCCGATATTTAAACGAGATGCCAAAATAGAGTCGATAAAACAAGCAATTTTAGTTTTAGGATTTGAAGAATTAAGACGTTTTATTTGTCTATTGTTCACTGCGCAATTTTCGATTGGTAAACCTCAAGAGCTGAATGTTATGGCTTTAGCCAGAGGGCGCTTTTGTGAATTAATGGTCAATGCCGCCATGCCTACTCAGTCTAAGTCTTCTGCTTTTCTGATTGGATTGTTATCTTTAATCGACGCAATGGTAGATGGTGATATACAAGAGCTCATGGATAAATTACCGCTGCGCCAAGAAATGAAAGACGCAATCGTCAAACGACGAGGTGAAACTGCTAAATTTTTACAATTGTGTGAGTTATTTGAAAAGGCTGATTGGTCTTGTATTGAAGAGTTTTGTCAAAAACTTGAGATTGATGCGCAGCAGTCAGGTTTATTGTACCAAGAAGCTTTGAGTTGGGCAGATCTTAGAATGGCAGCAATGCACTAATTGTTGTGAGGGTTGATAATTCTACTCAGCCCTATCATTTTAACGATTAAGGTTAGCTTGAAACATATTCGATCTTATTCGTAGTCGATATCTAAAAGCCTTTTTACTCTAAGAGTAATTTAATCCAAATCCATAAGGGAATAGGGGCTTATAGTGTTTGTCTCCAACATTCACTTTTGGTTGTGATAATGTTGGCCAACTAAAGGATAACTTGCCAGTAAAGTTATAATCACCAAATAATACATCACTGATCCCATGACCTTCTGAGCCGGGCAACCAAGCTGCAATGAAGGCGTCAGAGGCATCGAGCTCTGGTTCAATTAATAGTGGCCTACCCGATACTAAAATCGCAATCACGGGTACGCCATTTCTGGTGATGTTTTTAATAGTTTGTAAGTCCTCGGGATAGAGTTTATTGAGCTCTAATGAATCTCCACTTGCCCGCAATACTTTTACTTGGCCATTAATTTGTGAGCCAGCTTCAGTAATTATTTTGTCATCTCCGCGAATATCACCCATTCCTTCAGCGTAAGGGGTTTCACCAATTACAACTACTGCAATGTCATGGAGCTTAGGTGTCGCGTCGAGGCCATCACCGTTTATGCTCAACTGTGAAGCAGGGGCCGTTTTTTTGATGCCTTGCCAAATTGAGGTACCCCCGACAATCTCTTCATTGCCAGATACACCTTGCCAATTAACTGTAAAGCCGCCGCATTGATGGCCTAAATTATGCGCGTTTTTCCCCGCGACCAAAATACGAGCATTTTTATTCAAGGGTAAGATGTTATTGTGGTTAGCTAACAGAACTAAGGATTTTCTAACTGCTTTACGCGCGACTTGGCGGTGTTCGTCGCAACCAAATGAGCAATGGTTTGACCATTTACGTAGCGTCGGCCGCGGTTTTTCAAACAAACCAAAAGCATACTTTACTGACAAAATACGCCTTACTGCGTCATCGATTCTGCTGATAGATACTGTACCTAATTCAATGTGGCTGCGTAAATTCTCAATGAACACTTGCCAATTTCTGGGCACCATAAACATATCAATTCCAGCATTGACACCTTGAGCTACAGCCAAATAAAAGTCGTCCTCTAAATAATCAATACCTTGCATATCTGAGATTACAATGCCGTCAAATCCCAGTTTTTGTTTTAAGATATCCACCAGTAGAAACTTATGGGCATGGCATTTATCACCATTCCAGCTACTAAATGACACCATAACACTTAGCACACCGGCTTTAATTGCGGCTTTATAGGGCTGAATATGGATGGCTTGTAATTCTTCCCAGCTTAGGATTGTATCGCCCTGGTCAACACCATATTGTGTGCCTCCATCGCCTACCCAGTGTTTTGCACAGGCCAAAATATTATCTTGATTGAGTTTACCTTGGAGGGTTTCAATCATTTTTTTTGCATATAGGGTGACTAGTTTAGGATCTTCAGCATAACTTTCGTAACTGCGCCCCCAGTGATAATCCCTAGCAACAGCCAGATTAGGAGCAAATGCCCAATCTACTCCAGTTGCCAATACTTCTTTACTGGTTACTTCGGCAATTTGCTTTATTAACTTGGGATCGTTTGCGGCGCCTAAGCCAATATTGTGCGGAAATATGGTAGCGCCTTTTACGTTATTATTACCGTGAATCGCATCTAGGCCGTAAATAATCGGAATGCCGATATGCTGCGAGTCTTGGTTACTTGATGCTTCCCAATAGGCGTCGTTCATTTCTACCCAGCCTTTGGGGCTGTTATCATCAGGGCATGAACCTGCGCTACTTAATATCGAACCTAAATGGTATTTTTGGGCTTGTTCTGGAGAACAGGTCATACGATCTGCTTGTGTCATTTGTCCAATTTTTTGTTCGAGTGTCATTTGCTTCAACAATTCGTCAATTTTTAGTTGTATCGATTTGTTTTGTAATACTTTGTTCATTAATGATCTCAAACTTATCATTGAGTTTCGTTAGGGGGAAAAAGCAAATAATGGGGCAGAGTTACACAAAACTCAGCGTTACCCTAACTCACCATATTTGAATAGGTCATTTACACAATGTAAACGCGATAAACTGGACTATTCCTAGGGTAAAATGGAACTTAGCTATCATTCACTTTCTGATTTTCAATAGTATCCCAGTTAAGGCTAAATGGTTTTTTTGGGGTATTGGTACTTCAGTAATAAGCTAAATTTTTGAAGCATTTTTCTTAAGGCTTTTTGTCGTGTTCACAGTCCTTCTCACCTTTTTTGATTTGAGTTAAATATTGAATGAATTACTCTGAGTCGTTTATCTAGAACAATTCATAGTAATGAGGTTTGAGCCTTGGTTGTGAAAGTTGTTGTAGTCATAAACAGTTAACGGATTTAGTAAAAGCAATGAACTAATCTTAGTTTTTATTATTCAGAGATTTAGAAGAGAGTAGATAAATGAGCGGTTTAGATCCTAAGTCAAACTCGGTAAGTGGTGAGTTTATTGATTTGGAAGAAGAGCGTTACTACGCTATTCACAATGTTGGAAAAATGCCACCGTTCTTTATCAGTTTGGTGTCTGACAGCGATCATTGGTTGTTTATTGCTTCTAATGGTGGATTAACTGCTGGTAGAACATCGCCAGAAATTTCATTGTTTCCCTATGTACCCGTTGACCGAATTTATGAAAGTAACCGGCACACAGGCAGTAAAACGCTATTTAAAGTGAGAAAGGGAAACAAAAACTTTAAATGGGAGCCTTACAACAATGACGCTAATCGTTCATATCAAATTAGCCAAAATCTGTATAAAAATACCCTAGGCGATAAAATTTGCTTTGAAGAAATTAATCATGATTTACAGTTGGTTTTCAGTTACAGCTGGAAAACCAGTGACAAATACGGATTTTGTCGCCAATGTAAAATAAGAAATTTGTCTGATGATACTATCTCTATCAAGATGATTGATGGATTACAAAACATATTACCGGCTGGTACACCTCGTTTAACCCAAAGTAATGCAAGTAACCTAGTTGATGCCTACAAATGGAATGAATTAGAGGAATCAACCGGCCTCGGAATGTTTACTTTGTATTCGGGGATCACTGACCGAGCGCAGCCTAGTGAATCGTTAAAAGCCAATACTGTATTTAGTTTAGGTTTTGATAAACCTCAGATTCTTTTAAGTAACACACAAATTGATAAATTTTGGGGTGATAAAACTCTGCAAGATGAAACCCATAAACGCGGGATCCGCGGGGCATATCTGCTAAATGTTGAATTTGAGTTGGCGGCAAATCAGTCGAAGTCTTGGCAAATTGTCGCGAATGTTGAACAAAGTCAGTCACAGGTTTGTGAAATGAGCCAAGGGCTTGAAAATCCTCAAAACATTGCCAATGATATTGAACACTCAATCAAGCGAGGCTCGGACGAATTAGCGCGCATCATGGCCGGTACTGATGGTTTTCAAGTGACCAATGAAGAAAGTGTGACTGTGCATCATTATGCTAATGCTTTGTTTAATACGTTAAGAGGTGGGGTATTTGATGACCACTTCAATATTAGCAAAGTTGATTTTATTGGCACCTTAAAAACCTTTAATTTACCTTTGTATAAAAAACACCAAGAGGTGTTTGTTAAGTTCCCAGAAAAATTAGCGTTTAACCAGTTTACGCGCCTTACCCAAGCCATAAACGATCGCCAAATTGACCGTTTAGTTGCGGAATATTTACCTGTTACTTTTGGCCGTCGCCATGGTGATCCTAGTCGTCCTTGGAATCAATTTGAAATAAAACTCAAAGATAGCAAGGGCAATAGATTGTTGTCTTATCAGGGGAATTGGCGCGACATTTTCCAAAACTGGGAAGCTTTATGTTTTAGTTATCCTGAATTTATTGAATCGGTGATAGCTAAGTTTGTGAATGCTTCCACTATTGATGGCTACAATCCCTATCGTATTACCAAAGGAGGTATTGACTGGGAGGTTGAAGAGCCAGAAGACCCATGGAGTTTTATTGGTTACTGGGGCGATCACCAAATTATTTATTTGTTAAAAATGCTGGAGTTATCCGAGAAATTTCATCCTCAGAAGTTAACTAACTTATTACACCAAAGCATTTTCTGTTATGCCAATGTGCCTTATCGAATTAAGTCATTTGAAGCCATGTTAGAAAATGCCAAAAGTACCGTGGATTATGATGAGCAATCAGCCATGAAGATTGCACAAAAAGTACAAAGTGTAGGGGCCGATGGTAAGTTGATTTGGGATAGTAACGGTGCGGTCTATCAAGTTAATTTGTTAGAAAAACTCTTAGTACCTTTGTTAGCTAAACTAGCTAACTTAGTGGTGGAGGGTGGGATTTGGCTAAACACGCAAAGGCCTGAATGGAATGATGCCAATAATGCATTGGTAGGCCATGGAGTGTCAGTTGTGACCCTCAATTATTTACGTCGTTATGTGCATTTTTTACAAAATTTATTAGCTAAGCAAGAAAAGGATGTAGAGCTTTCAGCACAAGTGGCAATATGGTTGCAAGATACCGCACAAGTGCTGACTGAGTTAACACCTAAATTACACCATGCAGTGATGACAGATGAACTACGATTTGAGGTTTTGCAGGCTTTAGGACAAGCAGCATGTAAATATCGCACTAGTGTTTATCAAAAGGAATCTTTTAGCCATAAAGTAACTACTAAACTGCAGTTTATCCAAGGTTTGTTAAATAAAGCGTTAATCGTTATAGATCACAGCATAGATAAAAACATCAAAGATGATGGTTTGTTTCATTCTTATAATTTGTTGTCTCTGGGAGATAACAAAGCGCAAATTAAACATCTTTACCCCATGTTAGAAGGGCAGGTAGCCGCTCTCAGTTCAAGTGCAATTAGCCCAGCTAAAGCTGCAGATGTGTTGGATGCGCTTTATAGCAGTGACATTTTTCGAGCTGATCTGAATACTTTTATGTTATATCCAGATAAAAACCAAATAGGCTTTTTAGCTAAAAATATTGTGCCTACAGAGCAGGTTCAGAAAATACCAGCGTTAATGGAAATGCTCAAGGGTAAAGACCCTAGTATTATGACCCAAGATGTAAGAGGTCATTATCGCTTCAATGCCAGCCTTAAGAATAGCAGTGATTTATTGGTACAACTGAATGAACTTGTGCCGCAATACAGTGAACTGACGGCAATTACCATGGCTCAAATTGAGAGCCTCTATGAGCAGGTATTTAATCATCAAGCATTTACAGGACGCTCGGGAGGTATGTTTGGTTTTGAAGGACTTGGCTGTGTGTATTGGCATATGGTGTCTAAATTACTGCTGGCTGTTCAAGAACACTTTATTCAAGCACTAGATAATGACTCTGAACCGCAGTTAGTTAAACGTTTAGGTGATCTGTATTATCGAGTAAGGCAAGGCATAGGTTTTAATAAAACGCCACAAGAATACGGGGCGTTTCCATGTGATCCTTATTCTCACACCCCTAAACATGCAGGAGCGCAACAGCCTGGAATGACGGGCCAAGTTAAAGAGGAACTCCTGACGCGTTTTGGTGAATTAGGTATTAGCGTTACTCGTGGAGCAGTACGTTTTTCACCAAGACTATTGCGTAGGCAAGAATTTACCCAATTATCAAGGATCTTCAGATATTTGGACCTATCTGAGCATTGGCAAGAGATAACCTTGCCCAGCCACAGCATCGCATTTACTTGGTGCCAAGTGCCTATTGTGTATCAGTTAACTGAAGGTGATTCGACTCTTACCATCACACTTGATAGCGGAAAACAGCTTAGCAGTAACGTTATTGGCCTAGAACCAAGTATTGCTAATGAATTGTTTACCCGTAGCGGAAAAGTTAAATCTGTACATGTGTTGCTTAATACTAACCACCTTTTTGAATAATAGTAGACGTTAAACTTACTAAACATGGAAAGAGGTAAAATTATGTTTATATAAATAAGCCCGATGTTTTTAATAGTCGCATTAACCAAAATATCTTAATATACGTTTTTTTTAGAATAAACAAGATAACCTAGATATTGGTAATATGACTATGGATAAAAGAGTTTTAACGGATAAAAGTGAGTTAAGAAAGCTAGTTACAAGTGTGGGCGCTGTGTTTTTAGCAAGTGTTCTATTCACTGCTTGTGGTGGCTCAAGTAAAAAAAATGAAGACGTCACTCCTCCTGTCGTTTTAACGCCTGAAAGGGATGGGCATTCTGTCGCCCGTATGTGGAATGAAGTGCTTTTAACTGCAATACGAAATGACTATGCTCGCCCTACTGTGCATGCTAGAAATTTGTTCCATATCTCTTCTGCAATGTTTGATGCTTGGTCAGTTTATAATCCGCAAGCCCATGGTTTTTTATTTGGTAATGAAGTCGCTGGATTTTCTTGTGCTGCCGATACCATCAATGTGCCAGAAGATGTTTTACCGCAACAAGAACTTGCCATTAGCCATGCTGCCTATCGAATTATTCAACATCGTTTTAAGTTTTCTCCAGGCACATTTGAAATTATGGAAGCCGCGGATTCATTAATGCAAAATTTGGGCTTCAATATTGATGATGAGTCATTGGATTATTCCCAAGGTTCGGCGGCGGCTTTAGGTAATTATATTGCTGACTGTTATATTCAATTTGGTTTGCAAGATGGTTCAAATGAACAAAATGACTACGCTAACACTAGTTATCAAACTGTAAATCCACCTTTAGCATTGAGTGGTGGAGATCCCGGTAACCCGAACATTGTTGATTGGAATCGTTGGCAACCTTTAGCAATAAATGGTTTTGTTGATCAAGCCGGTAACCCTATCGATGATGCACCTAGCTTTTTAGGTCCTGAATGGGGAAGCGTAGTACCTTTTTCATTATCAGACAATGATAAAACCGAGTTTACTCGTGATGGTTTTGATTACCAAGTATATCATGATCCGGGTATGCCCCCTTTGATTGAAGGTGAGTTGAGTGACGAATATAAATGGGGATTTTCTCTCGTAGCGATTTGGTCATCTCATTTAGATCAAAATGATGGTGTACTGTGGGATATATCACCAAAGAATATTGGTAATATCAGCTCCTTTCCCAATTCCTTTACTGAGTTTAACGAGTTTTATAAACAAATTGAGGGAGGAGACCCGAGTACTGGTTACGCTCTTAATCCCGTAACTGATCAGCCTTACGAAGAGCAATTAGTGCCCCGCGGTGATTATACTCGTGTATTGGCGGAATTTTGGGCTGATGGTCCAGAGTCAGAAACCCCACCAGGGCACTGGTTTGTAATTTTAAATACGGTAAGTGACCATGAGTTATTAGAAAAACGTTGGGCTGGAAAAGGCGATATTTTAGGAGCCCTTGAATGGGATATTAAATCCTATTTTGCTATGGGTGGTACTATGCATGACTCTGCAGTCGCTGCATGGGGAATAAAAGGGCGTTATGACTATATTCGCCCCGTATCCGCGATTCGTGCGATGGCAGGAGGACAGAGCAGCGATCCTGCATTAAGTTCGTATCATGTAAACGGTCTACCTTTAATTGAAAACTATATTGAATTGGTCACTGAATCAGATCCATTAGCTGCTGATAATCCAGAAAATGTTGGTAAAATAAAAATGTATGCGTGGAAAGGACCTGAGCATATTAGCAACCCTGTGTTTGCTCAGGCAGGAGTTGACTGGATATTGGCAGAAAAATGGTGGCCTTACCAAAGACCTACTTTTGTTACCCCTCCTTTCGCTGGTTATGTTTCAGGGCATTCAACTTATTCAAGGGCGGCTGCAGAATTGATGACCGCTATGACAGGCTCAGCTTATTTCCCTGGGGGAATGAGTGAATTTGAAGTGAAAGCAAATGAATTTTTAGTGTTTGAAGAAGGACCTAGTGTGGATATGACCTTGCAATGGGCGACTTATCAGGACGCTTCTGACCAGTGCAGCTTGTCGCGTATTTGGGGGGGGATCCACCCACCTGCTGATGATATTCCTGGCCGAAAAATTGGTGCAAAAATTGGCACCGATAGTTTTGAATTTGTGCAATCGTTTTTTACGGAATAAGATGAATTAAATTGGCTTACTAGAAACTAGTAAGCCAACTGCAACCGCAGTTTATTTTACTAATATAGCTTCTAACTCTTCCAAAGATTTTCCTTTAGTTTCAGGTAAAAACTTAAGAATTATCATCAGTCCAATAAAAGCAAATCCACCATAAATCGCAAAGGTATAGGTGGCGCCTAAATTGGCTAATTCCCATGGGAATACCAACTGTACTAAAAAGCTAACGCCCGAGTTAATTAATCCTACAAATGAAATGGCAATACCGCGAATTCGGTTAGGAAACAATTCCGAAAACAGCACCCACATCACTGGACCAAGGGACACAGCAAAACAGGCTACAAACCCCAATATACTCAACAATATAACCGTGCCATTCATTTGGATTGCCGCAGACATTAAGGTGGATTCAAATTGCACTGCTTGTGCTGTTCCCAATATATCTGTAATGGCTGATTTAAAAGCTAAATCACTGCTAAAGGTGGTGCCAATTATGGGGTGTAATGCTTGAATGTCGATTTCTGTTGATAAGGTAGTGATCGCTTGTGCGGTTAATGTGTAACTGGCGGCATTGAACTGATACGCCAAGCTAAACATACAGAGGATTATCCCTGACACTCCCATGACCAATAGCGACTTTCTGCCAATTTTGTCAATTAATGCGATGGCAATTAGGGTAAATACCACGTTGGTAATACCTACCAATATCGCCTGCATAAAAGAAGCATCGGTACCTAAACCTGTTTGCTCAAAAATCATGGGGGCGTAAAAGAATACTGCATTAATACCGGTAATTTGCTGCAATATTGCAATGGAAATACCGACTATCATGACTAAGCGCATAGAGGGCTTAAGTAAGTCCAAAAATGCGCCTTTAGTTTTATTTTGTTGAAGATTAATATTGTTGTTTATTTGCTGAATTTCTTGTTCAGCATTTTGCTCGCCTAGTGCTCGTTTTAAAATAATACTAGCTTCTTGAACTCGACCTTTCATCATCAGCCATCGCGGACTTTCTGGCACTATTGATAGGCACACAAAGTATAACAGGGCAGGGATGGCTTCAATTCCTAACATCCAGCGCCAATTCCACTGTTCAATACCTAAAGATTGCACCCATTGCGTATCAGAATCGCCAGCCTGTAAAATTAAATAGTTGGTAAAAAACGCCACAGAAATACCGAGTACAATGTTTAATTGGTTAAGGGAAACCATACGTCCACGATATTTGGCTGGGCCAATTTCTGCGATGTACATAGGTGCAATAATCAAAGCAGCGCCTACGCCTAAACCTCCTATCATTCTAGCCAAAACCAGCATTAAAAAATTAGGGGCAAATGCGGATGCAATGGCTGATACAAAAAATAATGCCGCAGCCATTTTTAATACTACTTTTCTTCCAAACTTGTCACTTAGCGGGCCGGCAGTAATCATTGCAAAGGTTGCTGTAAGTGACAGTGAAGCTACGGCCCAACCCAGTTGAATTTTTGTAAGGTTAAATTCGGGCTCAATAAATTTGACTACACCTGAAATAACAGATGCATCAAACCCCATTAGAAAACCGCCTAACGCAACTATGATGGAGACGTAAAATACGTAAATAACAGATTGAGGCTGATTGTTTTTCATTTTAATGCCTTGTGTAAAACGCGAGTAAAAACTGGGCTAGCAAAGCTAGACTATTCGATTTGAAAAGGCTAAGTAATTCGGTAAAAGGGTCTTTAGCCGCGACAAGGCGGATAGAACCACTAGCCCCTCACATGACCCGAGTGTAAACTGAAGTTTGTAGAGATTGCCAACTGAGTTGTCCTTAAGGAACTAAATGCCGCACTCATTTTTTCAAGACAGATCTTCCACTAATGGTCCGAGTCAAATTTACCAATTTGGGCTATTACATATTGGATTTTGGACCTTTGTGAGCATTGTCAGTTTTTTTTCATTGACGCTATGGTATGGACCATATGACTGGTTTCATGTTTTGCATATATTTTTACAGGCAGGCATTGGTTTAGCCTTTACGCTATTTCTGTATTGGGTTTTTATGCATATTTGGAATCGGCCATTTGTATACAGAGCCAGTATTGGATTGTTAATGGTGTTTCTTGTGGCTTTTGTGTGGACCTTGGTCAGAATTGAATTGTTTATGTGGGTAACCGACGCTGGCAGTAAATGGAATGAATTTGGTGGCTGGCATTTTGCCAGTGTATTTATATTTTTGTGTTGGTCTGGGCTTTTTCATGGGATGCGTTATAACGATTTATTGCAAACTGAACATAGGATCATGCTCAAAGCAGAAGCGGAAACTCGTGAAGAACAGATGAAACGTATGCGCGCGCAGTCCATTGCTAGAGACGCACAAATCAAGATGTTGCGGTATCAACTCAATCCTCACTTTTTATGTAACACTTTAAACGCAATTAACTCCTTAATAGAAGTAAACGAATCTGCCAAAGCCCAAGGCATGACGGTACAATTAAGCCGATTTTTAAGGCATTCATTAGATAATAACCCTGATACAAAAATTACTTTAGAAAACGAAGTTAACGCTCTTAATCTCTACTTAGAGATTGAAAAGACTCGATTTGGTGAACGACTCAGTTTAGATTTTCAGATCGAACCTGAGGCAAAAGTGGCGACGGTTCCAAGTTTGCTATTGCAGCCAATTATCGAAAACTCAATGAAACACGCCATCGCACAAAATGAATCAGGTGGGACGATTAGTTTGTATGCCGAGGTCAAGAATGAGCGTTTAATCATTCAGCTCAGTGATACAGGCAGTGGCAGTAAAATCGCACATAGCAAAGTTGGTAGCACTAAGGGGCGAGGCGTAGGTCTGCGTAACACCAACGATAGATTAAAAGCCTTATATGAGCAGGATTTCTATATCAATATTGATATTCTGCCATCTGGTGGTTTGAACACTCGAATTGAGTTGCCCTGCGAATACCTAAATGGCGAAAATCACCACCATAAACAAAGCCTTGGGTCGCCATCAATAAAAGAGAGCAAACATGAGTAGATTAAGGACCTTAATAGTTGATGATGAGCCGCTTGCATTAAAATTACTGAGAGCGAAATTAGATAAGGTTGATAACATTGAAATTGTCGGGGAAAGCAAAAATGGTCGAGAGGCAATAGCCGCGACATTAGAGTTAGCGCCCGATATTATTTTTCTTGATATTCAAATGCCTGGTTTGAATGGTTTTGACGTAGTTAAAGGTCTACAAAGTGATATCTTACCTTTGATTGTTTTTACTACCGCCTATGAACAATATGCTCTCGACGCTTTCGATGTTCATGCGGTTGACTATATATTAAAACCCATAGATGACGAGCGAATTTGCCGCGCCGTTCAACGAGCACAAAAACGTTTAGATGCTGTTGATGGACAAGATAATAAACCTCGAATTCTTGGGGCGATTGATAGTATGAGTCAAAGAATCTATCCCCAACAACTAGAAAATAAAAGACTACCAGGTGCATTATCAACAGATACCTTTATGGACAAAAAAGTCGTTATAAAGGACCGTGACGAAATTACAATCTTGAAACAATCTGAAATTGAATGGGTAGATGCTGCAGGTGATTATGTGTGTTTACACGCCGAAGGAAAAACTCACATTAAACGTAGTACCTTAAAAGAGTTGCTGACTGAGTTGGATGAAAACATCTTTAAGCGGGTTCACCGGTCAACAATAGTCAATTTAAACTTCATTGATAAAGTTATTCCTCATACTAAAGGTGAATTCTTTTTATTGCTTGGGGAGTTTGAAAAAATAAAAGTAAGTCGCAATTATAAGGATGCAATTAAGGATTTTTTACTAGGTGAGTAGTAGATCATATCTACTACTCGTCAACTGATTATTTTTTGCCTTTGTTTGGTTTTGAAGCGCGACCTTTAGATTTTTTAGCTTGGTACGGCGAAGACTTGTCGTGGCTGATTTTTGTTTCGCTGGCTTTGTTACTGCGACTATTTCTAGTGTTTTTAGCCACACTTTTTAGCAAACTGATTCGGTTGCTTACTTCAAATCCTGTTTTGACTATACGCTTTATTTTGCTACCAATTAACTTTTCGATTCGCGCTACGGTGTTTTCTTCTTCGCGACTAACGAATGATATGGCGTACCCTTCTTTTCCTGCTCGACCTGTTCGGCCAATACGGTGCACATAGTCTTCTGGTAAATAAGGCAGATTGTAATTAACTACATAATCCAATCCTTGAATATCTAAGCCGCGAGCGGCTACTTCTGTGGCTATCAAAACCTGAAGTTTCGCCGACTTGAAATCGGCTATAGCTCTGCGACGCGCACCTTGACTTTTATCTGCGTGGCAAACTGCCGCGTTTATCTTACTGCGTTTTAAGGCAGCCATGAGTTCATCAGCTTGCTGTTTGGTACTGGTAAAAACTAAAACTTGAAACCAGTTTTCTTCTTTTAATAAAGCTTTAAATAAATCAATCTTTCGTGATTCTTCAACCGGATACATCACATGTGAAACGGTGTCAGCGGTGGCATTAATTTTAGTTACTCTGATTACCTGATGATTATTCAATAATTTATGGGATAGCTCATTGACTGCTGGTGATGAGGTGGCAGAAAATAGCAAGGTTTGTCGCTTCTTAGCAGTAAACTTTAAAATGTTTTGTACATCTGTGACAAAACCCATGTCTAACATACGATCCGCTTCATCAAGTACAACAAACTCTGTATTGGCTAAATTAACGTTGCTCAACTCTAAATGTTCAATTAAGCGCCCGGGCGTTGAAATTAGGATATCCACGCCATCTTTCAGTTTATTCGACTGCCCACCCATTTTTACGCCACCATATAATGCTGCGACTTTTAACGGTAAAAACTGCGCATAGTCACTTATAGTGTTAGCGAGTTGTTCAGCTAGCTCTCTAGTTGGCGTTAAAATTAATGCTCGTGGACTACCCGACATAGTGTCTTTGGGTTTATCCAACATTTGTTGCAAGATAGGTAAAGCAAAAGCCGCTGTTTTACCGGTGCCTGTTTGGGCGTTAACTAATAAGTCTTTACCTCTGCGAGCAGGGACGATCGCTTGTTCTTGCACAGGTGTCATTTGTGTATAACCGCAGACATTAAGTGCCTGTTGAATTTCAGTGGCCAAACCTAAATTTGAAAATTTCATAGTGATACAGCTCCTAAACAAGAACATGGGTAAAAATCGAGGACGGAATATACAGCATTTTGAGATTATTTGTGGTTTTTATGCGCGTAAAACTTGTTCTTTCGCAGATCAGAACAGACTTGTTCACTATGCCTGAAAGTAAAAAGCCGCTAGCATGTTACTCATACTAAACGGCCCAGGGAGGTGACAGTTCACTAGGCTGTCAATGGTAAGTCGTTAAATTAGGATGAAAAGTTCAATAAATATAAAAATAAAATAATAATTAGTATAAGTATGCTAAGTATTGTCACATAAATAGGAGGGATAAATGAAAAAGTTATGTATCTGTATTAGTTTGTTGTTAACAGTAGCGTGTGATAAAAATGAAGTTGGGGATATTTCGTTAGGGGTATTTACTACTCAGGATATTAAACTGAATACTTTGGTTGATCCTTTGGTCACAGGTGTAACATGCCATGTGGCGAGCATTGAAGCTGACTTGAGTTTGTCAGATCCATCGGATAGTTCAATCGCCTGCCGACAAACAGGTGAAATCACCACAGCAATGATTGCTGCAATTGATAAGACTAAATCAGGTGAAGTGGTATTTAAAAAATCAAAAAGTATTTTCTTTAAAACGATGAAAATACGCCGTGTATTTGATGAACAAAGTCAAACGTTGATGTACGTTTCTTATTCTACCAAAGAGACGTCAGGAAGTTTTAAACACAGTCTTTCTACAGTACCTTTATGGGGCACTAAGGCATATCGTTCTCCTTCGAATCCTAGCGTGTAAAATACAACAATTGAGAATCAAACTCAGTGTTGCCTGCTGTTGTGGTGGGTGACGAAATTTTCAATTGCACAAGCATAATATTGAGATTCGATATCGGATGCGAAAACAACTTACTCAATTATTCTTTGTTAATGATTGGTTTTTTAGTTATTTTTCACGAAAAAAGTCGAGCATAAAGAACAATTACAAACGTTGCTTTTCGCGATAGACGTCTGACTCAACTTAGTAATAGTAAACTTTGTTTTGTCATAACCGAAGGAACAAAGAGCCTAATGGTAGAAGATAATCGCCGTAATATTAAAAAAATCAAATTCGTATTAAAACAAATGTTGCATGGGACTGTGCCTACTATTAGCACCGATAAGTTGGCAGATTTAATTAATTGTAGCTCTCAGTGGTGCTTGCTTGATTGCAGAGAGTCTAATGAATTTGAAGTGAGCCATTTACCCGATGCTAAATGGGTAGGTTATAAGAACTTCACCTTGTTTAATCTAAAAGGTATCCCAAAAGACACAAAAATAGCCTTGTATTGTTCTATTGGTGTGCGTAGTGAGCAAATTGCTGAAAAACTCATTGCTTCTGGTTTTTCGAAAGTGTGGAACCTATATGGTGGTATTTTTGCTTGGGCAAATGAGCATAAACCTTTAGTCGATCACAATTCTAACCCTACTTTTGTAGTGCATGGTTACGACCAAAAATGGGGGGAATTAGTCAACAACCCTGTTTTTACTAAAGTTTTATCCAATTAATTACAAATAAATTGAACCCAAATCTAGCCTGCTACGACCTTTAAATTATGAAACGAGACAGTGAACATATTTTAACTGAATGGTTAGTCGTGAATTGCCAATTGGGTAATGCCAACGCCTTAGAGCAACTGATGAAAATTTGGTATCCCAAATTATTACGTTATGCCTACCGGCAGTTGGGCGACCAACAGAAAGCTCAAGATGCGGTGCAAAATACCTTTGAGGTGGTGAGTAAAACCATCCGCAAAATACAAGACCCTAGTTGTTTCGCGAAATGGGTTTACCAAATTTTGCAAAATAAAGGTGTCGACATTATTCGACAAAAACAACGGCAAGACAGGCTTTGTGATGAGTATGTGCAATTTCAGGAGTTACATTATGCAAGTAACTTAACTGTCGTAGCTGGATCTGAAAAAATGGAATTTGACCAAATGTTGGATGGTTTGCCTCCTCAACTATATCAACTAGTACACCTGCATTATTTAGAAGGTTTTAGCATGCTTGAAATAAGCAAAATGTTAGCCCTTCCTACGGGCACAATTAAGTCACGACTACACCAAGCAAGAAAATCAATACAAAACAAATTACACAACAGTGAAAGTGGAGAAGTAAGATGACAAATATTAACCAAAAAATTCTCGATGCATTAAAAGAAGATAAAGCGGCTAACGAGTTTTCCGAGGAGCAAGCCAATGCGTTGCAATTAATTATGCAAAGTTTTAAAGGGACATTTCGCTTAACCTTTATCGTAGTCGTTACTTTACAATTGATATGTGCGGGCTTAGCGTTTTTTTGTGCTTATCAATTAGTGAACGAGGTCGAAATAGGGACAAAAATAAACTGGTTAGCAGGTACCTTATCAGCGGTTGTTGCTTTTGCTATTGCTCGTATATGGTTTTTTATGGAGCTAAATCGGTTATCCATAATACGGGAAATTAAACGGGTAGAACTACAAGTGTCTCTGTTAGCTGAGACTCATCAAAACCAGTAACGGTAGACAAAACTCGATGTTTGGCCTTTTTATTAGCGTAAAAATGTTCAATATTGGTTGTGCAACTAGAACAAAGTAACGACAGCAATAATTTACTTAGTTGCTCATAGTCTGTCACTAACAACGAAGTATGAGCAACGTTTAATATCTTGAAAAATGATCACAACAAATCGGCTTGTGATAAAGTTATAAAAATCAATTATCTAGCGTTTTAATGACTGTATGAGTCCGATAATAATATGAAAACAGTAAAGTGGCTTGGGTTTGTTCTAATATCTTTATTCACCCAATGTCTTGCCGCAAAAATTGTCAACGTTGCTGTGGCAGCAAATTTTAGCCACCCCATTCGAAGTTTGATTGTAGAGTTTGAGAAAACATCTGACTTTGACATCGCACCGTCTTTTGGTTCGTCAGGAAAGTTTTATGCGCAAATCAAACAAGGTGCGCCATATGAAATATTTTTTTCTGCCGATCAAGCAACGCCAGACGCTTTGCAACAAGATGGTTTAGTGATTGAAACTAGTCGTTTTACTTATGCAATAGGTCGTCTTGCACTGTGGAGTCCCCAGCCCGAGTTTCTCAATAACGTTGAGTCTATATTAAAACTAGGTAGGTTTAATAAATTAGCGGTAGCCAACCCTAAATTAGCGCCTTATGGAGCAGCAACGCTAGAAGTACTTGAACATTTAGCGTTAGTGGATAGGACTAGGGCTAAATGGGTAACAGGCGAAAATATTGCGCAAACCTATCAGTTTGTTATCACTGGAAATGCGGATTTAGGTTTTGTGGCTTTGTCGCAACTAGTCAGTGTGAATAAATCTAAACATGTAGAACAGGGATCTTATTGGTTGATACCAGATGATATGCACCAAGCGATTAAGCAGGATGTAGTCTTATTGCATTCTGCTGAAAACAGCGAAGGGGCCAAAGCATTTTTAGATTTTATGCATACTCCAAAAGCCCAGAATATCATCCAAAGTTACGGTTATTTAAATAATGATAAGTTGGAACTGCATTTATGAATTTATCCGAGAGTGATATTGCGACGATCTGGTTGACATTAAAACTAGCCACAACAGTTACAGTTTTGTTGTTAATAGTCGCCACTCCTATTGCTTGGTGGTTAGCCAAAACCCGCTCTTGGCTTAAGGCGCCGATTAGCGCGCTAGTATCTCTGCCACTTGTGCTTCCGCCTACCGTTTTGGGGTTTTATTTATTGCTAGCCATGGGGCCCAATAGTGCCATTGGTAAGCTTACTCAATCGTTAGGATTAGGTACCTTGCCCTTTACATTTTGGGGGCTAGTGGTGGCGTCTATGGTGTATTCGATGCCTTTCGTAGTGCAGCCTATTCAAAATGCAATTGAAGCCATAGGCAACCGCCCTCTAGAAGCTGCCGCAACTCTTGGGGCTGGACCCGTTGATCGGTTCTTTACTGTAGCGTTACCTCTAGCTAAACCTGGATTCATGACAGCATGGGTGCTCGGTTTTGCTCATACAGTGGGGGAATTTGGCATCGTATTGATGATAGGTGGCAGTATACCTAACGAAACCCGTGTTGTGTCGGTGCAAATTTATGATCATGTAGAGTCGTTACAATATGCTCAAGCCCATGCGTTGTCTGGGGCAATGTTAGTGTTTTCTTTTGTGGTGTTATTGGTGTTGTATACCTACCAGCATAAACGTAAAGCAATAGGTATGACCTATGGACAGTAATGACGAGAAACTAGGCGAAAGTAACGCCGCTAGATGCGACGTAATAAAGGCTCGCTTTCAAACAAGTTACCAACCACGAGCTAACGATCACTTTGAGTTAAATGTCGATATTGATATTCCGGGTCAGGGGGTTACCGCTATTTTTGGAGAATCAGGTTCGGGTAAAACCACGTTATTACGCTGTATAGCAGGTTTAGAAAGTAACGTAACTGGTCGTTTGCGTGTTAATGGGGAGTTATGGCAGGACCATAAAATATGTCTTGCTACTCATAAACGTAGTCTTGGGTACGTGTTTCAAGAGGCTTACTTATTTGAGCATTTAACGGCTTTTGGAAATTTACAGTATGCCATCAAACGCAGTGTCCAACCTGCTAATTCCGATTTTTTAGAACAGGTTATCAATGTGATGGGCATTGAATGTAATTTGTCACAACTTCCTGAACAGCTTTCTGGAGGTGAAAGACAACGAGTTGCAATAGCCAGAGCATTATTGACTCGACCTAAATTGTTATTAATGGATGAGCCTCTAGCGTCACTAGATACGCCACGTAAACTTGAAATTTTGCCGTACTTAGAGCGAATGCGCAGCAGCTTTAATATTCCGATTGTGTATGTGAGTCATGCTGTTGATGAAATTGTCCGCCTAGCTGATCACGTTGTAATTATGCAAAGTGGAAAAAATATTGCACAAGGCGATATTGCACAATTGTTTTCTAGAATTGATTTACCTTTAGGTATAGGTAATGAAGTAGGAGCAATTCTCGAATGTAATATTGTAGCCAGAGATATGAAATGGCATTTGATGCGGGTAGCGTTTGATGGTGGGAATTTGTGGTTACCTATTGTTGATAACTCGGATAACAGCACTTTGCGAGTGAGAGTGTTGGCGAATGACGTAAGCCTTACTTTAACACCTCATAGTGATAGTAGTATTCTAAATGTATTATCAGGGCAGATTGTTGAAGTGGTTAATGATCAGGCGCCTGCTATGGCTCTGGTAAGGTTGAAGGTAGGGGAGAGTTACTTGTTAGCGAGAATAACCCAAAAGTCGTTGCAAAGTCTTAGTTTGATTAAAGGTAAATCGGTGTACATACAAATCAAATCCGCTGCAATAGTGCGTTAGTTGTTAATGTTGCATCAAAGTTACAGCAATCAAATAACGAGAATAATATTTACTGTGCGCTTATTTTTTATCTCTGTAAGCGTTACTTTTCTTTGGGGTAAAAAAACGGCCTCAGAAGAGGCCATTTTAAAGGTAAGCATGATAAGCTACTCACCTTCCATGTTGAACGTTTAGTTCGTTCTAGAACAATTCTTTTAAGCCTATATTCTGTCGTTTAATGCAGCCACGATAGGAGAAGCATCTAAGCCATTTTCAGAGGCCCAAGCTAGTACAGTTTTACCGTCTTTTTCTGGCGACTTTAGGTCACCCTTAGGCATTTTTTTGACCATCAAGGTACCTGTTTCTACTGCATTGTTTAGCATCGCAGTACGAATAAGGCTGTTACCGCCACAAGATACACCAGTGTAGTAATCTTTAAGTTTTAATCTGAAATCAGACTGAACACGTTTCATTTTTTTACGTAGTTCACCTTTGTCATCGGCTTTAACGATAGTACAGATATTTTGTAAAGCTTCGCCAACATCAGCTTGTGCGTTTCCCGCAGTGAATAAAGAGATAGTAGCGATAGCGATAGAAGTTTTAACTATTTTCAACATGGTTAAGTTCCTCGAGTTTAGTCTATTGTTATTTCGCAGATATTGCTGCGTGTCGATGGAGTCATTAAAAACTATTTGAATTGATTAAAAAATCTGCGAGGTGATACTTAGGTATGGGAGGTTATAACTTTTAGGCTGTCGCTTATAAAGAGGCAGGTGTTAGGCCTACTTTGAAAGGTTGTGTTTCAAAGTAGGCGGTTTAACGCTTAGTTAATGAGACAACTACAGTAGTTAAGTAGCGTTTTACTACTAACTAAAAATGGCGATGAGTGTTTCTCGCTATTCTGGATGAAATGCTTGAGCAACCCGTGCAATCTGATCTCGCATCCAAATATGTGCATCATCTAAATCCGCGCTCATGTGCCAATACAAAAAGTATTCAAGTGGTGGCAATTCAAATGGTAATTCATACATCGCTAAATCATAATGTTTAGCAAGGTGGTAAGGTAAACAAGCAATTAAATCAGTTTTAACAAGCGTTGAAGGTACCGTCAAAAAGTGTTGACTGCGCATCACTACTTTGCGTTTTTCGCCTGCTTTGTCTAAAGCAACATCTATTGGTCCCACTCCGGTTTTTCTGTGAGAAACATTGATATGACCAAGCTGTAAAAACTCATCCATATTCATTCCTTGAGACAAGGAGGGATGATTTTTGCGTGCCAAAACGACAAATCTATCTTGAGCAATTTTTTGTTTACATAAATGTTGGTCGCTAAATGATGAAGCGTCAGCGTAAAAATCTAGATTACCACTAGCCATAGCAGAGACAATGTTTTTGCGTTCAATTTCGTAGTTGGTCAAAGATATTTTTGGTGCGCTTTTTTGTAATTGTCCCAGTAAGCGAGGAATAATGCTGACTTCCAATAAATCTCTACATGCGAAATTGAAAGTTTTTTCCGCTTTAAGAGGATCGAATATATGACTTTCTTGTACACTTTTTCGCAATAAACTTAAGGCTTCTCTAGCTGGGCCTATGATGTTCTGAGCTACCGGTGTGGGAGTCATGCTGTGGCCTGTTCGAACAAACAATGGGTCATTGAGCATTTCTCTTAATCGGGCTAAAGAGTTACTAACAGCTGGTTGCGTAATGCACAACACATCGGCTGCTTTGGTTAAACTTCCAGCTGTGTAAATTGCGTCAAAGACAGCAAATAAGTTTAAGTCAATACGGTGCAAATTCATAAACATTACCTAATACAATAATTCTGCAAACAGGATACGTTATTTATTAGTTAAATCAATGTTTGGCTATAGTTAATATTCATTACATTGATATATCAAAACTTGATAAGCTTAAGCATTCTGACATAAAAGGGGTAACCTTATGAGTAAAAAACTATTAGAACTATCCATCGGTGAGCAGCTTCCTGTGGGAGATTGGATCAGCATTTCGCAGACTGATATCGATTTATTTGCTAAGGCAACCAATGACCATCAATGGATACATGTTGACCCCAAGCGTTGCGAAAAAGAGAGTCCGTTTGCGACAACCATAGCGCATGGTTATTTGACGGTGACGCTTATGCCCAATTCGCTGTATCAGTCGATTCAGCCCGATCCTATTTACCAATCTTTACTGAATTATGGTGTAGACAAAATTAGGTTTATTGAGCCTGTTCGTGTTAACGATCGAATTAGGTTTGTTTCCGCATTAGTCAAAACTGAACAAAAGGCATCAGGAAAATTGTTTTATTTTGAAACTACGGCTGAAATTGAGGGTAGAGACAAACCTGCCATGAAAGGAATATTTCTAACTTTGTTGGTCGGTGCGAAATAAAAGACCCTTTAGAAAATAACTCCGACAATACTAGTTGAAACAATAAGCAAACCTTCTGGTTAGACCATAGGTGGAAAAAATATTAACATATAAGTAACATTAAATTTACATAATGCATTCATCAACCTACTATCAATGTGGAGTGTCTAAAATACAGTATTTCAGGCACTTAGGGACGAATATTATTATTGGAATTAAATAGCTTCATAATCGTTTCCTTGGGTTATTTGGCATTTTCCGTCTACATGATGGTTGTTTAATTTCTAATAGCTCACCTATTGGGGACACATTATGAAAATTAAAACAAAAATATCTACCCTAGCCGTAGCAATTTCTGCGCAACTATTGGCAGCGAATAGCATGGCTATTGCTCAAGAACAAGAAGTAAAAGAAGATCAAGCAATTGAATTAATTATGGTCACTGGCAGTTTTGTAAGGCGCAGTGAAAATTTTGAATCACCATCACCTTTAGCTGTAGTTGATAGTGTCGCTATTGATGCTATTGGGGCAAAAAGTATTGGCGATATTACTCAAACATTGACCATTAACACCGGTGCTGAAAACACACCCGATGCATTTACTCAAAATGCCACCGCCGGAACATCTAATATGAATCTCAGAGGCCTTGGGGTTGCATCGACATTAATATTGTTAAATAACAAACGCCAAGTTGTCACGGCGCAGCCTAATAATGCTGGGGTCAATTTTGTTGATACCAGTTCGTTAATCCCTATGATCGCTTTAAATCGAATGGAAATAGTAAAAGATGGGGCCTCAGCGTTATATGGTTCTGATGCTGTGGCTGGAGTTGTCAACTTCATTACTAAGCGAAATTATGAAGGCACTCAAATATCACTGGATTACCAAGATGGTGCACATGGTGATAATAAGGAGTATACAGTTCAAGGACTGTGGGGGACGGTAGGAGATGATAGCAGCATAATGGCTGCAATAAGTTATACCAACCGCTCGCCACTGTTTACAGGTGATCGTCGATTAAGTCGTCCTCAAGATGATACTAGCTCCTTAGGTAGCCCTGGCTCCTATTTTCTTAATGGCACGCCTTTTATTGATCCAACAGGCTGTACTGAGTTTGGTGGTTCCGAAATTCTACTTGCGCCTTCAGGCACAGTGCCTGGTTTAGAAATTGGCTTTTGTGGATTTGATTTTGGTAGGACCTACTCATTTGTTCCTGATGAAAGTCGATTGTCCACATTTGTTCAAGCTAAGAAACAATTGACTGATAACATTGAGTGGACAACCGAATTTTCGACTGCTAGAAACAGAGCAGAAAGAGGGGGATCGCCCACGTTTCCGATCTTAACTTTCCCTACAGTACCTGCTGACCACCCAGGTAATCCATTTGGCGCAGATGTATCCTATTTCGGTCGTGAGATTGGTAATGCCGGAGACGGAACTTCTTTCCCTGGAGACCCTGCGAATACAGAGTCTGATACGTTTAGATTCAGTACTATGTTACAAGGTGAGTTGGATACTGGTTTCTGGGAAATCAGTTATACGGCCGCTAGAAATAACTATCTGTTTACAGTAAACGATACCTTGGCTCAAGAATTCCAAAATGCTCTCAGAGGTTTTGGCGGTCAAGGGTGTGACCCATTAACTGGAACCGCAGGCGTTGGACCATGTGAGTACTTCAATCCTTTTGCAACCTCGTTTACGGTATTACCGAATTCACAGAATGTGATTGATTCATTTACTGGTCGTGAAGAAATTGATTCAAAATCAAACCTAGAGGTAGTTGAGGCTTTTGTTTCTACAGAATTATTTGAGATGGATGGTGGTTCAGCCGGATTGGCATTCGGCGCTCAGTATCGCTATCAAGACCTGACTCAGGACTACGATTCTCTCGCCAATCAAGATAGGTTTTCCTTTGTTATTGGTAATGCCGATATTTATGGCGAGCAAGATGTTTACGCTTTGTTTGGTGAGTTAGCTTTGCCCGTTAGCGATGATATGGATATTCAAATAGCACTTAGATATGAAGATTACGGCGGTACTACTGGTGATACTGTCGATCCAAAGTTTGCTGTATCTTGGCGAGCAACTGAGGACTTTTCTTTGCGAGGCTCTATTTCAACATCCTTTAGAGCTCCCTCAATTTTTCAAAGAGATGGTGGTGGAACCAGTTTGAATCAAATGGTTGACCCATTAACAGGCGCGGCGGCATTTGCTGCTGACAGAACCTCGGGTAATGATCAATTAGTACCTGAAGAATCTACTGCGTATAACCTAGGGTTTTCCCTCGAACCTGTTGATAGTTGGTCAATTGAAGTAGATTACTGGAATTTTGACTTCACTGATTTGATCATCAAAGAGAATTTTCAAGCCGTTTTAAATGCTGAGCCTCAGAATCCAGAGAGAGTGATAAGAGCTGGGGATCCATTAAACGGTCCATTACTCCAAGTTTTGACCACTTATGTTAATGCCAGTTCTCTTGAGACTTCAGGACTCGACCTTGTTTCTAGTTATCAATTGGAGACTGAGGTAGGTACCTTTACTCCAAGTATTAGCGCGACTTACATTTTGGCTTATGACTTAGTTGATCCTCAATCAGGGCCCATTGATGGTGTTGGTTTACGTAACTTTAGTAACATCGGTGTATCGACACCTGAAATGCGAGCTAATTTAGGGTTGAATTGGAAGCATGATTCTTTTTCTGCCAACATTTTTGCTCGTTATATTGATAGTTACAGTGACGACCAAAATTGCGCTGACGGGACTGTGTTTTCAGCTGCGTGTACTCAAGGATATAAAGATGTAGATAGTCACTTAACTTGGGATGCTCAAGTGAATATTGATCTTGGTGGAGTGTTCGAAACTGAAGGCGCATACGTTTTGTCTTTAGGAGGAGTTAATCTCACTGACGAAGAGCCTCCGCAATTGTTCACTAATGCGGGTTTTGACTCTAAAGTGCATGATCCGAGAGGTCGTCAAATTTATGCGCGACTAGCAATCGAGTTTTAATTTAAATAGTAAGTGAATAATTCCCAGCTAGTCTGGGAATTTTTTTGTAAATTTTTTGTTCCATTAGCGTTTCGCCAATATTACGTTTTACCTTTTATTCCTATGCCAACACCCACACACTATCTAAAATTATTAAGCCTATAGAAATGAGGAAGCTGACTGATGGGAAAGTATTCTAAACAACAAATTCAAACTGAATTGGATAAAATTAATCAACATTTAGAAGATGAGCACAAGTGGAGTATAATCGATGAGAAGTTAAGCAAAACGTTCAAGTTCAAAAGTTTTATTCGGGCGTTTGGATGGATGTCACAGATCGCTATTTGGGCGGAAAAACTAAATCATCATCCTGAGTGGTTCAATGTATATAATAAAGTAATAGTTCAACTCACGACTCATGATGTTGATGGATTAAGCGAGTTAGATTTTAAATTAGCGCAAAAAATGGAATCCTTTTCAAAATAATAGAATGTAGTTTTGTTATTGAATTTCATTGCAATAACTAATAGAACAACAAAATAGATGTTTAATTCAACAAATTGTTCGGCAATTGAGCGCTTAAACATGTTTTTAGTATTTATGTGTATTATCCACTTGCGTGACTAAGTTTGCTATGTATAATACGCCCCACTTGAGAAGCGGAAGCGATAAATTACTTCCAACTCATAGAAGATTTCAAGCGCGGGATGGAGCAGTCTGGTAGCTCGTCGGGCTCATAACCCGAAGGTCGTAGGTTCAAATCCTGCTCCCGCAACCACTTTTTAAAGCTTGGCTTTTAGCCAGTTTTTTGTAAGATTAGTGGACTAGGGTCCAGAAACAAATAACCCCGCTTGTACGGGGTTTTTTTGTACTTCAAGTTTTAGTTCTGTTTCTGGGCATTTGGCCCTTTTTTTGTTTTTGGAGCAATATTTTGTCGCAACTCGAACAAAAGCTGACGGATATGTTAACCGCGCCAGTTGAAGCATTAGGCTTTGAGATGGTAGGCGTAGAATTTCTACGTGCGGGTAAACATTCGACGCTACGTATTTTTATTGACCATCCCGACGGTATTGGAGTTGAACACTGTGCCGAGGTGAGTCATCAGGTGAGTGCTGTTCTGGATGTTGAAGATCCTATCAGTACCGAATATAACTTAGAAGTGTCATCTCCAGGAATGGATAGGCCTTTATTCAAAGAAGCCCACTACTTAGAGTGTTTAGGTGAAGTGGTGACTCTTAAATTAAGAATACCTATGGGTGATAGACGTAATTTTAAAGGAAAAGTGTTAGCCTGCGAATCCGGTAATCTAACATTAGAAATTGATAACCAAACCCATGTTTTGGCTATTGCGAATATAGAAAAAGGTAATCTAGTTCCATCTTTTGATTAGGGATAGCGAACTGACAAAAACTGTCGGAAAAGAGTAATCAGTGAGGCAACAATGAATAAAGAAATTCTGTTAGTGGCTGAAGCCGTTTCAAATGAAAAACAGGTTCCAAGAGAAAAAATCTTTGAGGCGTTAGAATTTGCTATCGCCAGCGCCACCAAAAAGAAGAATGAAGGCGAAATCGAAGTACGCGTATGTATCGACCGTGAAACCGGTAATTTCGATACCTTTCGCCGTTGGTTAGTTGTGGCAGATGACCATGAACAAGAAAACCCAACAGCTGAAATGTCGCTGTCTGCAGCTCAGATGGATGAGCCAGATAAACAAGTAGGTGATTTTGTTGAAGAGCAAATCGAATCTATTGCATTTGATAGGATCACGACTCAAACAGCAAAACAAGTTATCGTTCAAAAAGTACGTGAAGCTGAACGCGACCAAGTGTTAGCTGAATATGAAGATCGCGTGGGCGAATTAGTCACAGGTACGGTTAAAAAGGTTAATCGTGACAATGTCATTATTGATTTAGGTAATAATGCTGAAGGTGTGATTTACAGAGACGACATGTTACCTCGTGAAACCTTCCGTGCTGGTGACAGAGTGCGTGGTTTGCTCTACGTAATCCGTCCTGAAGCACGTGGTGCGCAATTATTTATTAGTCGTACACATCCAGATATGTTGGTCGAGCTGTTTCGCATTGAAGTACCAGAAATAGCTGAAGAAACATTAGAAATTAAAGCCGCGGCACGTGATCCAGGTTCAAGAGCGAAAATTGGTGTTAAAACTAACGATAAACGTTTAGATCCAGTTGGTGCATGTGTTGGTATGCGGGGCTCTCGAGTTCAGGCCGTATCGGGTGAACTAAGTGGTGAGCGAGTTGATATAGTGCTATGGGATGATAATCCTGCACAATTTGTTATTAATGCTATGGCTCCAGCTGAAGTCGCGTCTATTGTTGTCGATGAAGACAAACATTCAATGGATGTGGCTGTTGAAGCTGACAATTTGGCGCAAGCCATTGGTCGTAGTGGTCAAAACGTTAGATTAGCTAGCCAACTTACTGGCTGGGAATTGAACGTTATGACTGTAGAAGACTTGACTGCTAAGCATGAAGAAGAAAACGCTAAGGTCCTAACAGTGTTTACTGCTGGTTTGGATATTGACGAAGATTTTGCTTCTGTGTTGGTGGATGAAGGTTTCACTACTCTTGAAGAAATCGCTTATGTACCAATCAACGAATTGCTCGAAATCGAAGGATTAGAGGAAGATATGGTTGAAGAGCTTCGTAATCGCGCCCGTGCGACGCTAACGACTCGAGCTTTAGCGACGGAAGAAACCCTTGAGGCTGCAGAGCCTAAAGAAGAGCTGTTAAATCTTGTCGGTATGGACAGACATGTTGCCTATACCCTTGCAAGTCGCGGCATTACAGATCTTGAAGGCCTTGCAGAACAAGGTACTGATGAGATTTCAGATATAGAAGAATTGAGCGATGAGAAAGCCGGTGAGTTAATCATGGCTGCTCGTAATATCGTTTGGTTTAATGAAGAATAGGTCAACAGGAGGAATTCCCATATGGCAGAAGTATCCATAGAAAAACTTGCCACTGATATAGGTACGACCGTTGACCGTTTGGTTCAGCAATTTAAAAGTGCCGGTATTGTCAAAGCAGCCGGCAATGATGTAACTGAAGACGAAAAGCGTGTTTTATTAGACTTTTTGAGTAAACAACACGGTGGAACAGGTTCAGAAGCGCCAAAACGCATGACGTTGCAGCGCAAGACAACCAGCACTTTGAGTGTAGGTAAGTCTAAAGCTGTGACTGTTGAAGTGCGCAAGAAACGCACTTATGTGAAACGTTCTGATGTTGAAGAAGCTAAAATGGCTGAAGAAGAAGCTAAACGGTTAGCCGAAGAACAACAAGCTAAACTAGAAGCTGAAAAGCAAGCCGCTGAAAAAGCTAAAGCCGCCGCTGAAGAAAAAGCTAAAGCCGCAGCTGAAGCAAAGGCTAAAGCAGATGCAGAACGAGCCGCTCGAGCTGAAAAAGCAAAAGAAGCCCGCGCTGCTGAAGAGTCGGCATTAAGCCCAGAAGAAAAAGCAGAGCAAGAGGCTACTCGTGCTGAAGCTGAAAAACTTCGTAAGGTTCAAGAAGAAGAAATTCAACGCAAGCTTGAAGAAGATGCGAAGAAAGCCGCTGAAGAAGCTAAAAAATTAGCTGAAGAAAATTCACGTCGCTGGAAAGAAGAAGAAGAGCGTCGTAAGAAAGAAGAAAAAGAAGAAGTTCACGTTCATTCAAACCGCTACGCCCAAGAAGCGGAAGATGCGGATGATATTAAAACGGAACTTGGTGGACGTAGACGTAAAAAATCAAAAAGAAATGCTGGTTCAGATTTGAAGCATGCATTTAATAAACCTGCTCAGCCTGTCGAGCGTGTAGTGCGTTTAGGTGAAACCATCACAGTAAGTGAGTTGGGTAGCAAATTAGCGATAAAAGCCACCGAAGTGATTAAAACCCTCATGAAAATGGGTGAAATGGTGACAATCAACCACGTACTTGATCAAGAAACTGCGGTATTAGTAGTGGAAGAGATGGGTCATAAATATGAACTGGTTAACGACAACGCACTTGAAGATGAGTTGATCGCCGATGCAACAGGTGGCAAAAAAGCCTCTCGCGCTCCAGTTGTGACTATTATGGGTCACGTTGACCATGGTAAAACCTCATTGCTTGATTACATTCGTCGTGCAAAAGTGGCTGACGGTGAAGCCGGCGGTATTACTCAGCATATTGGTGCATATAGTGTAGAGACTGATAGTGGTCGTATAGCATTTTTAGATACGCCAGGTCACGCCGCGTTTACCGCAATGCGTGCTCGTGGTGCGGTTGCTACTGATATTGTTATTTTGGTTGTTGCTGCCGATGATGGTGTAATGCCGCAAACAAAAGAAGCGGTACAACACGCAAAGGCCGCAGGTGTACCTTTGATTGTTGCGGTTAACAAAATTGATAAAGAAGCAGCAGACCTTGACAGAGTGAAAACTGAATTATCGCAGCTTGAAGTTATTTCTGAAGAGTGGGGCGGTGAACATCAATTTGTTAACGTTTCTGCTAAAACCGGTCAAGGTGTGGATGAGTTATTAGAAGCAATAAGCTTACAAGCCGAAGTTTTAGACTTACAAGCGGTACCAAGCGGACCTGCAAAAGGTATTGTTATAGAATCGCGTCTTGATAAAGGTCGTGGTCCTGTTGCATCTGTGCTTATCCAAGAAGGTGAGCTTAGAGCCGGTGATATAATGTTGTGTGGTGAAGAATACGGACGTATTCGTGCTATGCGAGATGAAAACGGTAAGGATGTAAAAGTAGCTGGACCTTCAACGCCGGTAGAAATATTAGGTTTGTCAGGTGTACCTATTGCTGGTGAAACTGCGATTGTAGTGCAAGATGAGCGTAAAGCCCGTGAAGTAGCTACAAAACGTCATACCAAACAACGTGAATTAAAATTAGCTAGACAACAAAAAGCTAAGCTTGAAAACATGTTTGCCAACATGGAAGCGGGCGATGTTAGTGAACTAAATGTAGTACTTAAAGCTGATGTGCAAGGTTCTGTTCAAGCGATATCTGAATCATTGACTAAGTTGTCAACTGATGAAGTTAAAGTGAATATTGTTGGTAGTGGAGTAGGTGGTATTACCGAAACAGATGCTAGTTTAGCGGCGGCTTCAGGTGCAATAGTGGTTGGTTTTAATGTTCGTGCTGATGCTTCAGCCCGCAAAGTAATCGACACCGAAGAGATTGATTTACGTTATTACAGCATTATTTATCAATTGATTGATGAAGTGAAACAAGCCATGAGTGGTATGTTAGCACCGGAATTCAAACAAGAGATTATCGGTTTAGCTGAAGTACGTGATGTGTTCAAATCGCCTAAAATCGGTGCGATTGCTGGTTGTATGGTCACAGAAGGTACGGTTAAACGTAGCAGTCCTATCCGCGTATTACGTGATAACGTAGTGATTTACGAAGGTGAGCTTGAATCGCTTAGACGCTTCAAAGACGATGTACAAGAAGTTCGTAATGGGGTGGAATGTGGTATCGGCGTGAAGAATTACAATGATGTTAAAGCAGGCGACCAAATCGAAGTATTTGAAACTGTTGAAGTTAAGCGCGAGCTGTAACCTTTATCGCTTTAATAGGTTTTAATTATAGTTGAATAAACGGGGGCTTCGGCCTCCGTTTTGTTTGCAAAAGACACACGAGTGTTGGGAGAAGCAACAAATGGCAAGAGAATTTTCTAGGACTGACCGAGTTGGCCAGCAAATCCATAAAGAAATCGCCAGTATCTTACAAAATGAATTCAAGAACCGAGATCCTCGGCTTGGTATGGTGACCGTAGCGGGTGTTGAAGTTTCTCGAGATTTGGCACACGCGAAAATTTATGTGACCTTTTTTGAAAATGACGAAGAGCAAGTTAAGAACTATTTAACCATTCTTGAAGATAACAAAGGCTTTATCCGTTCTTTGTTGGCAAGCCGTATGCGAATGCGAGCAGTACCAGCTGTAAAATTTGTTCGTGATGGCTCCTTGGCTGAAGGTATACGTATTGCCAACTTAGTGAGTGAAACCTTAAGTAAGGACGCTGAACGCGCCAAACTTGCAGGTCGCTCTTTAGATGAGCAAGAATCTGATGAAGGTGAGCAAAAGTAGTTGTTATGGGTAGAAAAAGAAAAGGTCGTGCCATTAACGGCATATTATTGCTAAATAAAGGCTTAGGCCTGTCATCTAACCATGCATTGCAACAAGTTAAACGTATGTTTAACGCTGCGAAAGCTGGGCATACCGGTGCATTAGATCCTCTGGCGACGGGCATGTTACCTATCTGTTTAGGTGAAGCAACCAAGTTCTCACAGTTTTTATTGGACACAGATAAAACTTATCAAGTTACAGCTAAGTTAGGTGTACGTACCACAACGTCCGATGCTGACGGTGAGGTGGTTGAAACTCATCCGGTTAATGTTTCGCAATTGCAGCTAATTGCAGCTTGTGAGCAATTTAAAGGGCCTATTAAGCAGGTTCCTTCAATGTTTTCGGCGTTAAAACATCAAGGTAAACCTCTGTATTTTTATGCCCGACAAGGTATTGAGATACCCAGAGAAGCCAGAGATATCACCATATTTAGTTTATCTATCGACAGATTTGAAGAAGATGAAGTGGATATGACAGTGCATAGCAGTAAAGGTACTTATATTCGTTCATTGGTTGATGATCTTGGTCAGGTGCTGGGCTGCGGAGCATATGTAAGTAAATTGCATCGAACTCAAGTGACCGACTATCCAGTTGAAAAGATGATAACCATGGAATCACTGCAAGCTCTGAGAAATGAGATTGACAATGAAACAGCAGATTTATTGGATGACGAAACGTTTTCTGTAATGGATCAACTATTGATGCCTATGGATTCGGCAGTTAAAACCTTAGACTCGGTAGAAATAGATCAAATTGCAGAAAGTTTCTTTAGAAATGGTAACCCAGTCAATTATATCGGCTCTGCTGAATACCCAGAAGATTCGTTAATTCGGGTATATAGCAAAGACAGTGGTTTGTTTTTAGGTGTAGGTTTTATCGATACTGACGCTAAAATTGCGCCCAAACGTTCGGTTGTGTATAGCTAATTATATAGATTTTGTATCAGGGCGATATTTGTTGACATAAAACTTGTTATTAAGTTTAGCGTCGCTATAATACGCGCTCTTTTTGACTCGCTGAATTAGTGATTGGCGGGTTGTATCTTTAAACTCTTATTTATTGGAGAATATTATGTCACTAAGTACTAATGAAACAGCAGCAATCATTGCTGAATATGCGGTTAAAGAAGGCGATACAGGTTCACCTGAAGTTCAAGTTGCTTTATTAACAAATAACATCAACAAATTACAAGGTCACTTTGCGGATCATAAGAAAGATCACCACTCACGTCGTGGACTTCTTCGCATGGTTAGCCAACGTCGTAAGTTGCTTGATTACCTTAAAGGTAAAAACACTGAGCGTTATCAAGATCTAATTAAACGTTTAGGCCTACGTCGTTAATCGATATTTGCTTTGAAAAAAGACGCGAAAGCGTCTTTTTTTATGTCTGAAGGAAAGTGCTCGGCTAAGTATTTTTGTAATGATTTTTGAGACTACACTAAGCTCTTTGATACGCTAGACATCTATTTTTTAATAGATGTCTCAGAGCGAAGAACGTTCATATGACCAACTAGCATTGCTGATGGCCTATACAGGTAAAGCAGACTGTGATACTCCCCGCCATTTCCCCCTCATTCTCCGTCATTCCTGCGAACGCAGGAACCCCCAAAATCCATCTGCCCCCCCCCTAAAGAACCTTGTTTTTATCATCTTAAAAAATTAGTGAGAATATAACTTTGTGCGATTTTTTTATAATTTCTAAATTTAGATTACGGTAACTATTAGTAGGTTCCCGCTTTCGCGGGAATGACGTGTAATAGCTTGTATATCGTCACCGTCTGCAATTAGCTTTAACCGCTAAGTCACCCGGCCAGTGATGTCTGTCGGTTATTGGCACACGCATATAATCTGCGAAGAGGATGTCTTTATGATGTTTTATAAGGTGTTGATTTAATATTACTAAATTGTACCAATAAGAGTCTCTGTAATTGATACCAAAAAAAGCGGGTCATTTAGCTATACACAGTGCCAAAAGAATCAATCTTAGAGAGTTTAACTTTGTGCATTTCTCCTTTATTGCTGCGCGTCTGTTTAATATTCGCGGTGGTGCTGAGCCCTTTTCTTGCTCTTGTGTCAGCGAGAAATCGCTCTTCAAACGGAAGCCCTAATTTGCCACGCCGGTTCATTTCAGCTGTGTTCATGCCTATTTCAGCTGCAATACCATCATCGGCAAAACTGCCATTCCAATTTGCATTGATAACCATTTTTCTCATTCGCTTATAATGAATAGTCGCAGAACCCCCTGTAACAAAACGATATTCCACATAAGTTGCCTCGGTATTGTTAATTCCTGTTTTATGACCCGTATCAAAACCACACACTTGACCAGTAAATTTAATTCGCTGAGCAATGTCGTCCATTTCATTTTTCCAGTCCATCAATGCCTTAGCTCTATCTTGCGTGCCATAGCGACGTGCTCGATAGCATGTACCAAAAAGGCAGACTCCAGTTTTTAAGCTATCTCCAAAAAAACGAGTAAATTCGGCACTGCGAGTAGCTTGTTTTGGCATAACATGAAAGCCATACAAACCACCGATTGTTGCTAAGGCAAGCGCCATACAATCGCCAAGATTAGGAAACCCAACTTTCATTGTATTGAACCCTATTTGATGCTCATTAAGTAAAAGCGACATAACAGTTTCTCCTTAAGATCTAACGTAATCAAAATTTCGTCTGATGAAAATTAGTCTGGTACTTTTGTTTCTAATCTATACATTTCAATCAGTTTTTAAATCAACTTAAATGCAACCAGGTTGCCTGATTCAATACTTATTACTTGAAATCTGCGTATAAGGTATAAGCATATTCTCGTTAATACGCAAAGATTTGATTCGGATTAGAACTTAAACCTGTGATTGAAGGGGCCAGATCACTTTGATTTTTTTCAGTTGGCGTTTTCACCAACCTATAGTGGTTGAGGTGTTCCGTTGTTGTCATTGGTTTCGGCAGAAGGTATCAGTGTCACCATTAAAGAATGCTCTACGTTTACCGCGCTTCATGACAGGTTTCTTATAGCACAACTAATTGCATGGACACATTTGATAATTCATGGTGTAACCATTAAAAACCTTGATCGGTTTTTAACTTTTGTAGGCCGTCATTGCTTTCCCAGCATCTTTTACAAAATTAACAAGGGTGTCTTGATAATTAACTGCTTAACTGAAAAAGATAACTATCTGTCACTACAGTTCTACAGATTTACGTGAGTTCTGACAGGCGGTTTTGAGCGAATTGTGGAAGTTGAAAGTTTAACCACATAATGAGCTTCTCCAAGCTTATTGCCGACTGTAGAGTTCAAATTTTAGATGTAAACCATGAGGCTAAATTTATCGGTCGCCGCATGACAAATCAAAGTTCGCTTTAAAATTACTGACTAGCACTAACTACGGATTTTATAACTATCCTACTGATTACAAGTAAGTGGCTAGGTGGTGTGAATGCGAGGGATTGTTCTCCGTAGCGGCGTTCAGGTAATGAGTTAAAATAATTAGCACCTCTGCGTTTTTATTGTAAAACTAATTCAAATTAATATTGGTTGAGATTAGATTGATAATTCAACTGGTTGAGAGTGTTTGTGTGTCCGATTATTTTACAGTTTTGCATCATTAAAAACTGCTTAAATTATCAACACTTTGAAGTTGTTAGGTATTTTCATATTGGTATGTTTTTTGTATTAATTTAAAAAGAAAAGATTAATAAATTGCTATTTCAACGACTAACTTAAATTAACAATTTAAAGAGACTTTAAAGGAATTATATGAAACCTAAATTTTTAAAAGCAGTATTAATATGGGCAGTGCTATCTATAAGTAGTTTCGCTAATGCTAGTATCATTAGCGGAAATCATCATACAGACGCTGGTATAAATGTTGATCTTCAGGGGTTGGAATGGTTGTCATGGGATGAAACTTTTAATATTAGTCGGGCTTCTATAGAATTAGGGTATGGTGGTTACTTGGACAACGGTTGGCGATATGCAACAGGTGCTGAGTTCGGAATTTTGTTAAGTTCGATCTCCCCACAAGACGGCTACGGAGCGTTTAATAACGACGCCACACAATGGTTATGGAAAACATTCGATGCACCAAACTTCGCTACGCTAAATGGCGGTAAGAATACTAGTCGTTTAGGTGAACTATTTGTCGGCGAAGATGGCGAGTGCACGTCCGATTTGAGTATGTCCTGTCGCGGCCACGTACGTGCATACACTAACGGCAGTGGTTGGTTGTATGACACATATGGCCGCACCGGTAATTTCATACACACCATGAATAAGACTTATACTGGATGGTATGCCCAGAATGGATTAGCTAGCGTCCTTGTGCGTGCCAATCCAGTGCCCGCACCAACCACACTTGCTATTTTTGCATTAGGATTGATTGGTTTAGCATCACGTCGATTTAAGAAGCAATCTTGATTCTACTGATTCTTTATCAAAATTAATTATCGACGACGGTATGCCTGAATAAACCCATTTAAGCCAATGTTGTCGATAATCATCAAGAAGCATCTTCCAATTTGGTAGGTGCTTTTTTTGCTCATAAAGCTGCGATAGTCGACGAATGTGATTTTTAAATGTTCGATTTGATACGGTTATTTTTTCTTGTCCAATTTGATACCCTAAAAAATCAAATCCATTAGTAATTCTACCAATAGTTGTTTTATCGGGGTGTTGCTTTAACTGTAATTTTTCAAAATGTTGATTGACGATTTTAATTGCTTTACGTAACTTCCAGCGCGAAGATGATAATACGATGATGTCATCCATGTAACGTCTATAGAAAACATGTTTACTTTCCATTTCTTTGTCTAACTCATAAAGGTAAAAACTTGATATCAAAGGGCTTAGCGGGCAACCAGATGAAATGCCTTTTTTATATCCTTAAGCAACCCACCTGATTCAACACTGCGTTTTACGTATTGTGATAGTAAGTTCATCACCATTTTATCTTTGATGTAAACCGATAATTTATCTAATAATATTTCATGGTTTATCGATTCGTAATACGATTTAACATCGGTTCGAAATACAAACGTATTACCTCCAAAATTACGTTGTATCTCTGTAACTGTATGTTTGCTACCACCATGCCCTTTTAAGTGTGTACACAGCTTAGAACAAGGTAAATAACGCTGTAACACCAGTGATAACAACTTCAACACCACACTATCAATTGATGTCCATAAGTGAATGATTTCACCTGTTGATTTAGTGACCTTTTGTAAAGGTCGAAAATAGAATTGATTTGATAGTAATTCATCAATGAGTTGTGGTTTAACTTTATTCCAATGAAAACGTACATCCCACACATCACTGTTAACAGGAAAGTGTTTTCGTTGTTTACATAGCCATAGGTAGGCTTCTTCTATTAGGTTAGAATCAACAAGTTCACTTATCATTTTATGGGTCTGCTGTTGTAAAGTTTTTTGTCTCATACATATGTATGATGATTAAATCTCAGCACTAAACCAGCACTGTAGGATTATCTATCGTTGGTTAAACCAGATATGTGTACGATTCTGTTTAATGCTGAGCAATGATTCGCACTACTTGAACCTAATTTTTAATTTACTCAAAAGACGTTCCTATCAATTGGCAGCTAAGGTGGCAATCGATATCGTCAAAGCTAGAATTTTTTAAGCCTAGGCTATGTCGGCATTTGGCACATTTGAGTAGTTCGGTTTTGGGCGATCCAATGTCATTAACTTAAGGAATTAAGATATTTATCAAGCCACCCATATAAGTATTTTGAATCTACGTCTAATCAACAAGCATAAAATGTTGAATGTCTAGATTGTTGTTAATTTGATTATGATCACTAATTAACATTTTAATACTGACTATACTGACACTGTTGAGATAGAAGCCGAGTTTGTTTAATGAGGCATGTAATGTTATTGCAAAAGCATACTTTGCATTTTGGGAGAGAGTAATATGCGTACACATAATATTTTATGGCCTACAGATTTTTCTGATACTGCGTCACATGCTTTACAATATGCCATTGAAATGGCTAATTTATATCAAGTGGGTATTCGTATTTTACATGTTGTAAGTCAGCCTGTTGGTGATGATAATTATATGATTCTTGCGATAACTCCCGAAGAGTTAGCTAAGAATATGGAAGACGCTGCGGCGAGTAAAATGCACGAGTTATTAGGTCAGTTGAATACTAATTTAAAGATTGAAACGGTTATTCGACGCGGTGATGCCATTAAAGAGATTTTGGCTGAAACCAACAGCGGCGATATTGGTATGGTTGTTATTGCCAGTCATGGAAGAACCGGGTTGTCTCATTTTTTGCATGATAGTGTTGCCGAAGCGATTGCCAATAAAGCTGATTGCCCAGTGTTAGTGGTCAAATAAAGTGGAGGTTAATTAAGCCACTCTCGTTTAAAAGATCTAAGAGGGAGAGCACTTTGATTATGTTTTCAGTGGGCAATATCACCAACGTATCGCGCAGCCTTTAGTGGTTGAGGTATTCAACTGTTGCTATTGGCGACCTTTAATTCGAATATAAATCAAAAGACAAAGATTCTGCTACGCCGATATTTATTCTTTAGCGGTTCCACGACTGCTTTCCGCCTGTAAGTTTCAGTACAATAAATTCATGAAAGAATTGACTGTTTTTAGCGCAAAAAAAAGCGAACATTTAAGTTCGCTATTTTTAAAAATGATAATTAACTATTTATCAATTTTACTATAAGGGCGCTGCGCTTCACCCGTATATAGCTGACGAGGACGGCCAATTTTTTGTCCTGGTTGGCTCAACATTTCATGCCAGTGTGATACCCATCCAACAGTACGTGCCAAGGCGAAAATACAGGTAAACATATTGGTAGGAATACCAATCGCTTTTAGGATGATCCCTGAGTAAAAATCTACATTCGGGAATAGTTTTTTCTCGGCGAAGTACGGGTCACTTAATGCAATACGTTCAAGTTCCATTGCTACGTTAAGTAATGGATCATCAATGTTAAGTTCTTCTAACACTTCGTGACAGCTTTCACGCATAACAGTGGCACGAGGATCAAAGTTTTTGTAAACCCTATGACCAAAGCCCATTAAGCGGAAAGGGTCATTTTTATCTTTTGCTCTAGCGATAAACTCAGGTATACGGTCAACAGAGCCTATTTCTTGAAGCATATTTAAACAGGCTTCATTGGCTCCGCCGTGAGCAGGACCCCATAAAGACGCCACACCAGCAGCGATACAAGCGTATGGGTTGGCACCAGAAGAACCGGCCAAACGTACTGTAGAAGTAGAAGCGTTTTGTTCGTGGTCAGCGTGCAAAATAAAGATTCGATCTACTGCTTTTGCAACAGCTGGACTAATTTTGTAATCTTCTGCAGGAACAGAAAACATCATATTCAGGAAGTTCTCTGCATAGCTTAATTTATTGCTAGGATAAACAAATGGCTGCCCGATGTTGTATTTATAACACATGGCAACCAATGTAGGCATTTTTGCTACTAAGCGGTATGCGCTACGTAAACGTTGCTCTGGGTCATTGATGTTTAAATCGTCATGGTAAAACGATGCCATCGCACCTACCGTACCGCATAACATTGCCATTGGATGGGCATCGCGTCTAAATCCACGGAAGAAGTTGTTGACTTGATCATGAACTAAGGTGTGACGAGTAATCGTATCTTTGAACTCTCTATATTCTTCAGTATTCGGTGTTTTATCATGCAACAGCATATAAACCACTTCAATATAATCTGCGTCGCGGGCTAGTTCTTCAATGGAATAACCTCTGTGTAGAAGAATGCCTTTAGCGCCATCAATGTACGTAATCGATGATTCACATGAGCCAGTTGCCATAAACCCGGGGTCATAGGTAAAGTACCCATTAGCGCCTAGAGACCTTATGTCTATTACATCGTGGCCCGCAGTTCCTGACAAAATCGGCAGTTCGATTTCTTTGTCACCCGCTTTTAAAATGGCTTTATTGTCTGCCATACACTGTTCTCCTCAGAATCGTTTTGTGTTCGATAAACAGCATATTTTGCTATTTACTAGGGGGGAAATTGCCGCTATTTGAACTTATAATGACTTACAAAGTCAATTTTTATGCGTTTCCGCTTATTAAATATTCACTTCTTTGGTCACTCCAAGCAAATAAAATTTTAGCATAGCTTGGTTAAGTTTCGTATTAGGCTGGTATTCTAATTCGGTGCTACCAATTTTATCCACTTCTTATTACTTATAAACCTTTAATAAAGAACAATAATTGTATTTATTTGAATGGCTGGATATACTTCTGTGGCTTACAGCGCTTCATATTGAAAAGAATATTTCTAGTTTACTTTTCTTTAACAAAGCGATAACAATCTCATGGAAGAGAAATAGAGTTATAGCAAAAAATTTACACGCAAATGTTATTAGCCTAAATGTTTAAACCACCTACGGGTAAAAAGAGCGATAAACGTGAAAAAACAAAGACCAGTTAATTTACAACTCAATACTATTAGTTTTCCTCCTGCAGCTATTACTTCCATTCTCCATCGTATTACAGGCGTCGCAATGTTTTTTGCTCTGATGTTTGTGATCTGGGCTTGGGCTACGTCTGTATCTTCTTTAGAAGGGTTTGAATTTGTTCAAGAACAAATGGCAGGCCCTTTAGGTAAGTTTGTTGCGATAGGCACCATATCTGCTTTGATTTATCACGTATTAGGTGGTGTCAGGCATATGATTATGGATATGGGACACTGGGAAGAGCTTCAGTCAGGAGACCTCAGTGCAAAAGTTATTATTGCAGCATGGATTATCTTAACCATCGTAGTAGGAGTTGTCTTATGGTAACCGGTCAAGCAAGTTTAAAACGAAATGGCATACAAGACTTTGTAACCATTCGCGCTACAGCAATCATTATGACTGCATTCTCATTGTTTATGGGGTGGTTTTTCATTTGTACCCCAGAAGTGACTTACGCAATTTGGATTGAATTGTTCTCTGGATTGGCGATGAAAGTCTTCACTTTTATGACATTGGTTTCAATTATGTTTCACGTGCGTATTGGCATGTGGCAAGTCTTAACTGACTATGTAAAAGCACCAGGTTTGCGTGCGTTTGTTCAATTTATCCTTAACCTAATTGCATTCGTTTATGTAGTCGTTGGTTTATTTGTTTTGTGGGGTGTGTAAATGAGTATTCCTGTTCATGAGTATGATGCAGTAGTAATTGGTGCTGGTGGCGCGGGTATGCGCGCAGCATTGCAGATTTCAGAGTCAGGTAAATCTTGTGCTTTGTTGTCAAAAGTATTTCCTACTCGTTCACATACGGTGTCAGCTCAAGGTGGTATTACTGTTGCTTTAGGTAATGCCCATGACGATAACTGGGAATGGCATATGTACGATACGGTGAAAGGCTCTGATTACATCGGAGACCAAGATGCTATCGAATACATGTGTAATACCGGTCCAGAAGCCATTATTGAAATGGAAAATATGGGTTTACCTTTTTCACGTTTTGAAAACGGAAAAATTTATCAACGACCTTTTGGTGGTCAATCACAAAATTTTGGTGGTGAACAAGGTGCACGTACTGCTGCAGCCGCAGATAGAACAGGTCACGCTTTATTGCATTTGCTTTATCAACAAAATGTTAAAAATAAAACCAAAGTATTCAGTGAGTGGTATGCACTTGACTTAGTTAAAAACCAAGATGGTGACGTAGTAGGTTGTACTGCTATTGATATCGAATCTGGAGAAGTGGTTTACTTCAAGTCTAAAGCGGTTGTTTTAGCAACAGGTGGTGCAGGGCGTATCTATGCTTCTACTACTAATGCTCATATTAATACGGGTGACGGGCTAGGTATGGCGCTTCGCGCTGGTGTGCCTATGCAAGATATGGAAATGTGGCAGTTCCACCCCACAGGTATAGCCGGTGCTGGTACCTTAGTTACCGAAGGTTGTCGTGGTGAAGGTGGCTATTTATTAAATAAAGACGGCGAACGGTTTATGGAGCGTTATGCGCCAAATGCTAAAGATTTAGCAGGTCGTGATGTTGTAGCCCGTTCAATGATGACAGAGATTCGTGAAGGTCGTGGCTTTGATGGTCCTTTAGGTCCGCACTGTAAATTAAAACTCGACCATTTAGGTAAAGAAGTACTTGAGTCACGTTTACCCGGTATCTTAGAGTTATCTCGAACTTTCGCTCATGTTGATCCTGTAAAAGAACCTATTCCAGTCATCCCAACTTGTCACTATATGATGGGTGGGGTTCCAACTAATGTTGATGGACAGGCCCTTAGTATTGACGCAAACGGCAATGCTTCACCCATAAAAGGTTTGTTTGCTTGCGGTGAAATTGCTTGTGTATCTGTACATGGCGCTAACCGCTTAGGTGGTAATTCGTTGTTAGATTTGGTGGTTTTTGGTCGTGCAACTGGATTACATCTTGGTCAAGCTATTGATGGTATCGATGCGCGTGGCGCGTCAAGTGATGATGTAGATGCCGCGTTGGTTCGTTTTAATCGTTGGGAAAATTCGACACCAGGTAAAGGCGAAGACCCTGTACAAATTAAGAAAGACTTACAACAGTGTATGCAACTAAACTTCTCGGTGTTCCGTGAAGGTGATGCAATGGCAACCGGTCTGAAAGAATTAGGTGACATTCGTGAAAGATTGGAAAATGCTCGTCTAGACGATAAAAGTAACGATTTCAATACTATGCGTATTGAATGTCTAGAGTTAGATAACTTGATGGAAACTGCGTATACAACAGCTGCTGCAGCTAATTTCAGAACCGAGAGCCGAGGCGCTCATAGCCGATTCGATTTCCCAGATAGAGATGATAACAATTGGTTATGCCATTCTGTTTATTTACCAGAAACCAAATCAATGATAAAACGTGAGGTGAATATGACACCTAAATTGCGTGAAGCCTTTCCGCCTAAAGCAAGAACGTACTAGGAGTAACGACCATGCAATTAAATTTCTCAGTTTACCGTTACAACCCAGATGTTGATGACGCTCCTCGTATGCAAGACTATCAATTGGAGGTCGAAGAAGGCCAAGACATGATGGTTTTAGACGCATTGATAGCTCTGAAAGAAAAAGATCCAACTTTGTCATTCCGTCGTTCATGCCGTGAAGGTGTGTGCGGTTCAGACGGTGTTAACATGAATGGTAAAAACGGCTTGGCTTGTATTACACCACTTTCGGCACTAAAAGGTTCTAAAATAGTAGTTCGCCCACTACCTGGACTGCCAGTAGTGCGTGATTTAGTGACGGACATGACTCAGTTTTATACACAGTACGAAAAGATCAAACCGTTTCTTATTAACGATGACAACCATGCTCCTGCTCGTGAATTTTTACAGTCACCAGAAGAAAGAGAGAAACTCGACGGTTTATACGAATGTATTTTATGTGCCTGTTGTTCAACCTCTTGCCCGTCATTCTGGTGGAACCCCGACAAGTTTATTGGTCCAGCAGGTTTGTTGCATGCTTATCGCTTTTTGGCAGACAGCCGCGATACAGCAACAGACGAGCGTTTAGGTGACTTAGATGATGCCTTTAGTGTGTTTAGATGCCACGGCATTATGAACTGTGTCAGCGTTTGTCCTAAGGGATTAAACCCTACCAAAGCGATTGGCCATATAAAATCTATGCTGTTAAAAAGAGCAGTATAGAATTTACAACGAATAAAATACCGTGTGCCTGTGCACACATAATTGCAAGTCTGATTAAAGCAAGGGACGACAATGCAACAAAGCGTGATGAAAGCATGGTGGGATTCTTCTCACATGGCTGGTGGCAACGCTACTTATATAGAAGAAATGTATGAAGCGTATCTTGATGATGCGCAAAACGTATCTGAAGAATGGCGAGGTTTTTTCGAAAACCTACCTAAACTTGATGGCGTAGAAGTTGAAAGCAAGCACAGTCTGGTTCGAGATCAATTTCGAACCTTGGCGGCGCTTGGTCCTGCTGCTCGAGCTGGTTCTGGTGCTACTCAATCCAATATAAGCGGTGGTGACGAAAAACAAGTTAAAGTATTGCAGTTGATTAATGCCTTTCGATTTAGAGGTCATCAACATGCCAATCTTGATCCCCTAGAGTTGTGGAAACAACCTAGAGTTAGAGATTTAGAACTCTCTCACCATAACCTATCCGAAAAAGATTTCGACACTACTTATAATGTGGGTTCTTATGCCATTGGCAAAGAAACCATGCCTTTAGGTGAGTTGTTTGCGTCACTTAATCGTACCTATTGTGGTTCTATCGGTACTGAGTACATGCACATTACCGACACTGAACAAAAGCGTTGGGTGCAGCACCGTATCGAGTCTGTTCAAGCCAAGCCTGAAATTTCTCGGGAAGAAAAAGTCAGTATCCTTAAAGGTTTAGTGGCAGCTGATGGTATGGAAAAATACCTCGGTTCTAAATTCCCAGGCGCAAAACGCTTTTCTCTTGAAGGTGGTGACGCATTAGTTCCCATGTTGAAAGGGTTAATTAGTCATGCTGGTAGCAAAGGGACTAAAGAAGTTGTTATTGGTATGGCGCACCGCGGAAGAATTAATACCTTAGTAAATGTACTAGGCAAAAATCCTTCGGTTTTGTTTGACGAGTTTTCTGGTAAACATGATGATTCTCTTGGCGCCGGTGACGTAAAGTACCATGCTGGTTATTCTTCTGATTTTGCTACCCCAGGCGGTAACTTACATTTAGCGTTAGCTTTTAACCCGTCGCACCTTGAAATAGTTAATCCGGTTGTTATTGGATCTGTTCGCGCACGATTAGACCGACGGGGTTGTACCGATGGTTCAGTAGTACTGCCAATTACTATTCATGGTGATTCCGCCATAGCGGGTCAAGGTGTAGTACAAGAAACCTTTAACATGTCGCAAACTCGTGGTTTCCAAGTGGGTGGCACAGTTCGAATTGTTATTAACAATCAAGTTGGTTTTACTACTTCTAATATCGAAGATACACGTTCTACTCAATATTGTACTGACATCGCTAAGATGGTTCAGGCGCCAATATTCCATGTGAATTCAGACGACCCAGAAGCGGTGTTGTTCGTGACTAAACTTGCGTTGGATTATCGCAATCAGTTTAAACGTGACGTAGTGATCGATTTAGTGTGTTATCGCCGTCATGGACATAACGAAGCGGATGAGCCTAATGCAACTCAGCCTTTGATGTATCAAAAAATCAAAGTGCATCCTGTTCCTCGTAAAATTTATGCAGAACAATTGATCGCTGAAGGCAGTATTGAAGAGCACGAAGTTAACAAACTGGTAAGCGACTATCGCGCTGCACTCGACCATGGAGCCTGCGTGGTAGAAGAATGGCGCCCAATGACTGAACATTCAGTTGATTGGTCGCCCTTCCTTGGACATGACTGGGATGCGCAATATGATAGCGCGATCAGCGTTGAAAAAATTAAAGAGTTAGGTGAGAAGCTTTGTACTTTCCCTGCTGAGCATAAACTACAATCCCGTGTGGCTAAGTTGTATAAAGACCGTGAATCTATGGTCAATGGCGACAAAGCTATGGATTGGGGGATGGCCGAAAATCTGGCTTACGCTGCTATTGTAGACGGCGGCAGTCATATTCGTATGACAGGGCAAGACTCTGGCCGTGGTACTTTCTTCCATCGTCATGCCGTGTTACACAACCAAACAGATGGTTCTGCTTACATGCCTCTTGCTAATTTGCACGCCGACCAAGGCAAGATAGAAATTTATGATTCAGTTTTGTCTGAAGCTGCAGTGCTTGCGTTTGAATTTGGATACGCTACGGCAGAGCCTGGTACTTTAACCATATGGGAAGCCCAATTTGGTGACTTTGCTAATGGTGCACAGGTGGTAATTGATCAGTTCTTGAGTTCAGGTGAAGCCAAGTGGGGGCGTTTGTGTGGATTAACTATGTTGTTACCACATGGTTATGAAGGGCAAGGTCCTGAGCATAGTTCCGCTCGATTAGAACGTTTTCTACAGATGTGTGCAGATCACAACTGGCAAGTATGTGTGCCTTCGACACCCGCACAAGTATTTAATATGTTGCGCCGTCAGGCATTACGTCCGATGCGTAAACCACTGATTGTTATGTCACCTAAGTCTTTGTTACGTCATCCTTTGGCTGTATCTAGCATTGAAGAGTTGGCAGAGGGTGTGTTCCATAATGTTATCGATGAAATTGATGATATTAACCCAAGCAAAGTGAAGCGAGTGGTGATGTGTTCTGGCAAAGTCTATTATGACTTGTTAGAGCAACGTCGTAAAAATGAACAAACTGATATTGCAATTATTCGAATTGAGCAACTTTATCCTTTCCCTCATGGTGAAATCGAAAAAGTAGTAAGTCGATTTAAACACGTTAAAGATTGGGTTTGGTGTCAAGAAGAGCCACAAAACCAAGGGGCTTGGTATTGTAGTCAGCATCATTTTTGGGCTGCGGTGCCAAACTCAGCTACATTAACCTATGCCGGTAGAAAAGCCTCTGCTTCTCCAGCGGTAGGCTATATTTCAGTTCACAACCAACAGCAAAAAGACTTGGTTGATGATGCATTAACAATTAAATAAGGAACCAGTATGACAATAGAAATAAAAGTACCGGTATTGCCTGAATCAGTGGCAGATGCATCAATCGCTACCTGGCATGTAAAGGTTGGCGATAAAGTTAGCCGCGATCAAAATTTAGTAGATATTGAAACAGATAAAGTTGTGTTAGAAGTTGTGGCTCCTGCAGATGGAGTTTTAAGCGAAATTTTGCAAGCTGAAGGCGAGACTGTTCTCGGTGAGCAAACGATCGCTAATTTTGAAGAAGGTGAGGGTGCAAGTTCTGGGGCCGCTGCTCCTGCCCAAGCCAGTGAAGAATCAAGTCAACCATCCGGTAATAAAGGTGAGTCAGTGGAAATTAAGGTACCTGTTCTGCCAGAATCAGTGGCAGATGCAACAATTGCAACTTGGCATGTTAAGCCAGGTGAAGCCATTTCTCGAGATCAGAATTTAGTCGATATTGAGACTGATAAAGTTGTGTTAGAAGTTGTAGCACCTGCAGACGGTTCGCTAAGCGAAATTTTAGCGCCTGAAGGCGAAACTGTAACCGGTGAGCAAGTCATTGCGAATTTTGTTGCAGGTAGTGTTGCCAGTGCGGCACCAGCGCCAGCAGCCGAAGCCGCGTCTGAAGAAAATGATGCTCTTAGCCCGTCAGTGCGCAGATTACTAGCTGAAAAAGGTCTAGATGCTGCAAACATTAAAGGTACCGGTAAAGGTGGTCGCGTAACTAAAGAAGACGTTGAAAAGTCTTTGCAAGCGCCGGCTGCTACAACTGCTGCAGCACCAGAATCTGCGCCAGTAGCTGCTTTAGGTAATCGTACTGAAAAACGCGTGCCTATGACTCGTTTACGTAAAACTATTGCCACTCGTTTGTTAGAAGCTAAAAATAGCACGGCTATGTTGACTACGTTTAACGAAGTCAACATGAAACCTATCATGGACTTGCGTAAACAGTATCAAGAACAATTCGAGAAACGCCACGGTATTCGCCTTGGTTTTATGTCTTTCTATGTAAAAGCTGTGACCGAAGCGCTGAAACGTTTCCCTGAAGTCAATGCTTCTATCGATGGCGACGACATTTGTTATCACAATTATTTTGATATCTCTATCGCTGTTTCCACACCAAGAGGATTGGTGACGCCAGTACTTAAAGACACTGACACTTTAGGAATGGCAGGAATCGAAGGCGGTATTAGAGAGCTAGCGCTTAAAGGTCGTGATGGCAAATTAAGTATGGCTGATATGCAGGGTGGAAACTTCACCATTACTAATGGTGGCGTGTTTGGCTCGTTGATGTCAACTCCTATACTTAACCTGCCTCAAAGTGCCATTTTGGGTATGCACAAAATCCAAGATAGGCCAATGGCAGTAAATGGTAAGGTTGAAATTTTGCCAATGATGTATTTGGCATTGTCTTATGATCACCGCATCATTGATGGCAAAGAGTCAGTAGGCTTTTTGGTTACCATTAAAGAAATGTTAGAAGATCCAACACGTCTGCTTTTAGATGTGTAACTAATTGATACAGGTGAGGTTTTCCTTATCTGTATTGTCGTTGTTACTGTGTTTTGTAATGACATAAAAATAAAGCGGCTTATTAGCGGCTTTTTTCTTAAATTAAACGGGTAGAAAAACCATGAATTTGCATGAATATCAAGGTAAGCAGTTATTCAAAGAATACGGCTTGCCAGTCTCTGAGGGGATCGCAACAGATTCACCAGAAGAAGCCGCAGCAGCAGCTGATAAAATTGGCGGAAGTGAGTGGGTAGTAAAATGCCAAGTTCACGCAGGTGGCCGTGGTAAAGCTGGCGGTGTTAAATTAGTTAAAACAAAGGAAGAAATTAAAGCCTTTGCTGAAAACTGGTTAGGTAAGAACTTAGTCACTTTCCAAACTGATGAACATGGTCAACCTGTTAGCAAGATCTTAGTTGAATCATGTACTGATATCGCAGATGAGCTGTATTTAGGTGCGGTTGTTGACCGTACTTCTCGTCGCATTGTTTTCATGGCGTCTACTGAAGGCGGTGTTGAAATTGAGACCGTTGCAGAAGAAACACCTGAGAAAATCTTAAAAGCTGAGATTGATCCAATTGTTGGTGCACAACCATACCAAGCCCGTGAAATGGCATTTAAATTGGGCCTTAAAGGCGTTCAAATTAAGCAATTCACTCAAATATTCTTAGGTCTAGCAAAAATGTTTGTTGACTTAGATATTGCGCTTATCGAAATCAATCCACTAGTCATTAAAGATGACGGTGACATTCACTGCCTAGACGCTAAAGTAGCGATCGACGGCAACGCTGCGTATCGCCAACCAAAAGTTGCTGCGATGCATGATCCATCACAAGACGACGCCCGTGAAGCTGAAGCAGCTAAATGGGAGCTGAACTATGTTGCACTAGACGGAAACGTTGGCTGCATGGTAAACGGTGCCGGTCTTGCTATGGGTACTATGGACATTGTTAACCTTCACGGTGGCAAGCCAGCTAACTTCCTTGATGTGGGCGGCGGTGCAACTAAAGAACGTGTTGCTGAAGCATTCAAAATCATTCTTTCTGACAGTAACGTAAGTGCCGTGCTAGTTAACATTTTTGGTGGCATTGTACGTTGTGACATGATCGCTGAAGGTATTATCGGTGCGGTTAAAGAAGTGGGTGTTAACGTACCTGTAGTTGTTCGTCTTGAAGGGACTAACGCAGAATTAGGTCGTGAAGTATTAGCTGCTTCAGATCTAGACATCATTGCTGCTAGCAGTCTAACCGACGCCGCTCAGCAAGTTGTTAAAGCAGCGGAGGGCAAATAATGTCTGTATTAATTAATAAGCACACTAAAGTTATCTGTCAGGGTTTCACTGGTGGTCAAGGTACTTTCCATTCTGAGCAAGCGATTGCTTACGGCACACAAATGGTTGGTGGTGTTACTCCTGGTAAGGGCGGTACGACTCACCTAGATCTTCCGGTATTTAACACAGTACGTGAAGCGGTCGAAGCAACAGGTGCTACGGCTACTGTTATTTATGTACCTGCTCCATTCTGCAAAGATTCAATCGTTGAAGCTGCAGACGCTGGTATCGAATTGATTATTTGTATCACTGAAGGTATCCCAACTATCGACATGTTATTCGTAAAAGAATACTTGAACGTTAAAGGCGTTCGCATGATCGGTCCAAACTGCCCAGGTGTTATCACTCCAGGCGAATGTAAAATTGGTATCATGCCAGGTCACATTCATAAACCAGGTAAAGTAGGTATTGTTTCTCGCTCTGGTACTTTGACGTATGAAGCCGTTAAGCAAACCACTGACGAAGGTTTTGGTCAGTCTACTTGTGTAGGTATTGGTGGCGACCCTATCCCGGGTTCTAACTTCATCGATATTTTACAATTGTTCCAAGACGATCCAGAAACAGAAGCAATTGTAATGATTGGTGAAATTGGTGGTTCTGCAGAAGAAGAAGCGGCAGAATTTATCAAAGCTAACGTCACTAAGCCAGTCGTATCTTATATCGCTGGTGTAACTGCTCCTGCTGGTAAGCGTATGGGCCATGCTGGCGCAATCATCGCCGGTGGTAAAGGTACAGCTGATGAGAAGTTCAAAGCACTAGAAGCAGCAGGTGTTAAAACTGTACGCTCTCTAGCGGATATCGGTAAAGGGTTACGTGAGATTACTGGTTGGTAATTTGCGTTAATGCTTAACGATATTAAGAAGTTGGAAACCCGCTGTTAGCGGGTTTTTTTATGCTTCGCAGAAAGTGATGAGGCCGTCATTCCGGTGGCCTTTCTAGACTTCGTCATTCCGGTATGCTTTTGAGCCGGAATCGGATTGTTGTTTATGTGCTGCGCACACGGTGCATGACTTCGTCACTTATTCGCAAAGCTCACCTACATCCATGCAGTTTTTAACTCGAATCCCTTCGAGCTAGTGACTCTTTCTTCAACAGCCAAGAAAGCGTAACCAGAAAGAGGCCGCGCTCTACAAAACTCTTCATCCTATTTTAATTGAAATTTAGTAGGTCGTTTTTCATGTGTTCCCGACACACAAAAACTCAATTGACGTCCTGTCAATTGACCTACAAAATTTACAATAAAATCGGCGAGTTTTCAGACGCGATAAAATCAAAATCATGTGCTTCGAACACCAAGCTTTCACTGCGCTCATAAAGCTAAGTTTACTGTTATTTTTGTTTTATTTTTGACATACCATATATGGTATATATACTTTATAGTATGTGGAAAATATTTGAACATAAACGTTTAGACAAGCAACTTTCTAAGGTGCCGATAGAAATTCAAAAACGTTATGAAAAATGGAAGGATGTGGTTGAGATATCAGGGCCTGCGGGTTTGATGATGATCAAAGGTTTTAAAGACGAAAAACTATCGGGTACTTGGCAAGGGTATAGGTCGTCGTGTTTAAATCAACAATATCGAGTAATTTATTCCATCAACAATAATGAATTGTTTGTCAGTGTTGTTGAGGTAACGCCTCATGACTATCGAAGGAGGTCATAATGAGTGATTTTAAAGCGGCAATAAAACGGTTAGAAATATCAAGCGGTGAATCTGTCAAGATCATGCGTGAGTTGCAAGAGCTCAGTCAAAATGAGTTAGCCAAGTTAACTAATATTCCCCAATCAACCATTTCAGCCATTGAAAATGAACGAATTAATTTGGGTATTGAAAGAGCAAAATCACTAGCCAGAGCATTAAAGTGCCATCCAGCTGTACTTGTATTTCCAGGTTGGGATGTTGAAAGTGAAAATGCTGCATAATTGGAGCGAGGTATAGGCTTCGCTTTTTTAGTTGCTGCACATACGAGGCATTCACTTGGTTTATCTATGTGCTTTCGCACACAAAGAGTTCATTGAGTTCATAAAGCATGGCTGCGCCATTTAATAAATGCTGTTGATAGAGATTTAAACGTTGCGTAATGTACAATTAACATGGATGTCCAGATAATTCGATAATTTGGTTATAAATAATTATCATGACTGTCCTGTTAGTGGTCTATCTTATGGCCAGATATGACGGCTAAGTAATTCTAATTCTTCCGAAGTGAAATATGCAGTAAAAACCGGACTTACATGCATAGCAATAAGGTATGTTTGCTCTTGAAGGCCGTGAGTTTCTAAAATACGATTTATCGCCTCCTCTTTCTCTCCCGCCAGCAGTAAAAGCTCAACTTCTTGATCTATAGGTATATCATTAAGTTGTTTAAGTAAAAGCCCTGCAATTACCTGATGTCGTGTCTTAAGCAGTAGGTCATTGTATTTACCTATGTCATTACTTGATATTTTTTTAATAGAATGAAAATATTCTATCCAATGATTAATTGCTTTTTCAGGTTGGTTTTTAGCTTGAGCAAGCATTGCACGAAACAAGTAGCTTGTTCTGCCCACAAATTTTTCAGCTTCTTCAATCCGCTTGATTGTAGAGTTAAACTCTCCTTTCATGAATAGACTCCAGGCTCTTTCCCATACATAGGTTGTATGATCAGGTTGAGCTTTATATGCCCGTTCAGCATATATCACGCCTTGGTCTGCTTGCATAAATATTGGAGCGGTATAGGCGAGAAAAAAATTGCATTTATGATCACATTCAAGCCCTTGCTTTACACGTTGATGATACTGTTCAACACCGCGTTTATTTTTTAAATAAAAATAGTCTAGCATTGCTTGAGATAGAAATGTGTCTGGGTGAGAGGGAGCGAGTAATTTTGCTTTTTCAATATAGTACTTAGCATTAGTGATGATTTGTTTATCAGTGAGCTGCAAATGTCGACTCATTTTATATGCGTATAGTTGGGATAAAGCGTGATAAGCGACGACTAACTCTGGCTGTTCTTCAATAGATTTTTCTAAGAGGGTAATTGCTTGAGGTAGAGATTCTTGATTTTTCTGAGCTAGTAAGTGCAATGCTTGTCGATAACTTGCTGGTAATTCAAGAGTGGTTTTTAAATTGTATTGCCAATAAGCAACACTTAACAATAAAATGGATATAAGAACCAATATTTTTAAATTTAAGTGAGAAGTGAGTAAAACCTTCTTTGTCTTATCTGGCGAATTTTTTGGTTTAACGACAACATTGATTTGGTAGCCAACTTTCGACAATGTTTTGATATATTCTTTTTCGCCATCAAACACTGCGAGTGCCTTTCTTACTCGACGTATAGCACTCGTAACAGCCGCATCAGAAACAAATCTATTCTGCCAAATATGAATAAGTAATGTCTCTTTACTTACAGGACTTTTAGTTTCAATGAGTAGCTGCAATATATCACTTGATTGTTTATCAAGTGATACTCTATTGTCAGCAAGCTCTAAATATTTTTCATTTGTATTAAAAGTTATTTTATCAATAAGATACATTTATATTATTGTAACTTCATGTGCTAGCAAATGATGATTTATCATATCTCTACGTACCATGAAAAGAAACTCACCCTCACTTAAGTTTTATACCCTTTTAATAAAAATTCTTCTCTTGCTCTACTCAAGCCCGCCTTCGAATTACCGACCCCAAATTCATATTCATTGGTTTCATTTCGATAAAAACCAGCCAGTACATCACTAAAGGTTTCAGATAATGGCCTGAAAGATAATCCAGCTTGTATTGCTTTTTCACTCGATATAGTGAACGTACCTTTCACTACTTGCCGAGCGGCCCACATTGGCATATCAGTATAGTGGCGGATATTGTTTTTATAAATATATTCTTGTGGCAACCATATGAATTCACTTCGCGTTCGACTTAGTGCTTTTAAACCATACAAATACGCATCAAATCTTTCAGTAGTAAAGGTGTTATAAACACCCGTTAGATTTTTTTCTATACATTTTAGAATAAAAGAAGCTAGGTCTATTACGTCAATATACTGTGTGGTATCTGCACCGTCACCTGGTGCCGCAATCACACCACCTCTTTGTATACGAACTGGCCAATACCTTTGGTTATCTGAAATATGATCCATATTAACACCACAAATTGAATGCGGTCTTAGTACACATCCATTTGAAATCGCACTAACTAAAGTATCGGCAATACGCTTACTAACGCTATAATTTAAATCAACATTGTGACTTTGTGGTAGTGGATCTTTGGGGAGTGACTCTAACTCTGTTATACCGGTTCTAGTAGACAATAAATCATCTGGATATACAGCCATACTCGATGTGTAAATATATTGTTTACATCTGTTTTTTAGTAACAGTAAAGTGTCTTGAACGCACAAAGGGTTCTCTGCCCAAGTATCTATAATCACATCCCATACTCGAGATGAAATGAGAGACGTAAGGCCTTTTCCTTTTGCTGGATATCGATCACCTTGTAGTTTTTCTAGCTGAGGGAAAAGATGAGGATTAGTAATGCCACGGTTGAATAAGGTTACTTCATATCCTTCGGCTATCAGACGCTCAACTATTATTGGACCAATAAATTTAGTCCCACCAAGAATAAGTACTTTACTACTCTTTTTCAGTTTAGGTATTTTTGCTGCAAGTAAAGGCGATAAACTTAATGCTGAAATTGCTCCTACCGTTTTTATAAAATTGCGTCGTTTCATTATTACTTTCCATAAATGAGTTTTGCTTTAGTCTCCCTAATAAAAGATAACAACACTTGTTAAAACTCTGACAAAAACCTCACATTTTACTGACATAAGCCACGAAGTGAACCAAAGGGCAAAGTTTCTTGAGGATTGAAGAGGGACCTGATCGATAATTATAAGGACACACTCGTTAAATTATGGAAAAACCACTGCGAACGGTCTAATTCCCTATTTGTTTATATTATTATGTACGCATAAAAAACGCGTACACAGAGGTGTTTATACAAACGGTCCAAGATAAATCTAGAGTAAATTTATCTATTTCTAGGTCTTTGTCCGATGGTGCCAATAGATTGGGTGTTAACAAGAGTCCAACGCTTGAAAGAACATTGCGGGCTGAAATATCTCAAAAATGGGAAGAGGCCAACAAAACTAAAATTGAATGATACCACGATCCATATAGCCTTTAGTGGTTTGCCTTTTGACGACGATTTCGCCGTTTAGTTTGTTATGAATTAATTCGATGTATTTGTAAAATCCTACTGCCAAAGACCTTGGGTTATATCCTTATGAATGTTGTTGCGACAATTAAAGGAAATCGCCTTAATCATTATGTTTGCAATTTATCTGAGGTAAGAAATAGTATTGTTAACGCTTATGATGCATTCTCATTGGGGATTTGAACGAATTCGCAAGATGCCGATTGTTTATCCTAGACAAAGGCATTAAAACTTATCGTCAGCAACGCATAAAACAATTGTGTCAGAACAATGTATCTAAATGAAATATAATATTCTTAGATTGATACCAAAAATGGGTTATTTAATTACATGGCTAACCAACCAAAAACTAATGTTCCTACCAGTGTTTACACCCTTGATGATTTAGCTAAGTTAACTGACTACTCTTTAGTCGATGACCTGAACTGCGATCCGGACGCTACCGAAACCGGTGATGATTATAATCCTAGGCAGGTATTTTCCGGGCATTATGTACCTGTTAAACCTACGCCTATTGCTGAGCCTAAATATGTGGCCCACAGTGAAACATTCTTTGCGGAATTAGGGTTTGATGACAGCCTCGTTCATAGTGAAGGTTTTATTAAGCTATTTTCAGGCGATATCTCTGACGTGCCCATGCCTATGCGAACGGTGGGGTGGGCTACAGGTTATGCGCTGTCTATATACGGTACCGAGTACATTCAGCAATGTCCTTTTCAAACAGGTAATGGTTACGGTGACGGCCGAGCGATTTCTGTAGTAGAAGCGGTCATTAATGGCAAACGTTGGGAAATGCAGTTAAAAGGGGCTGGGCCTACGCCCTATTGTCGAGGTGGAGATGGCAGAGCTGTGTTACGTTCAAGTATTAGGGAGTTTTTAGCTCAAGAGCACATGCAAGCGTTAGGTGTGCCCACTTCGCGTTCTTTATGTATGTTTGTCTCTCAATCAGAGCAAGTTAAACGCCCTTGGTATTCTGAAGGGTCCTATGCCACCAACCCAGATTTAAACGTATCTAACCCAGTTGCGATTTCAACTCGTGTTGCACCTTCTTTTTTACGTGTCGGTCAACTTGAACTCTTTGCTCGTCGCGCTCGCTATAAGGCTCACCCTGGAGCATTAAAGGAGCTAGAGCTGATTGTTTTGCATTTGATTGAGCGTGAATATGCACATGACGTGGATCTCGAGTTAACTTTTGAAGAGCAAATTGTGCAACTCGCTAGGGCGTTTCGTGAGCGATTAACCACATTAATTAGTCACTGGATGCGTGTTGGTTATTGCCAAGGCAATTTTAACAGTGATAACTGTGCCTGTGGTGGTTATACACTTGACTATGGTCCATTTGGCTTTATGGAGTGTTTCGAGCCCAATTTTCAACCTTGGACTGGAGGCGGGCAACACTTTTCATTTTTTAACCAAGCCGCGGCTGCGCAAACTAATTTCAACATGTTCTGTCGATCATTACAGCCATTACTTGCCTTAGCGCCAGCAGCACTCGAACAGTTAAATCAGATAAACCTTGGGTTTGCTGGCATGATGCAAGACAAATTAGAAAACATGTGGGCAGCTAAGCTTGGCCTAGCAACTTTTAACGCTGAGCTTTTTAGTGAATTGATTGAGATGATGGAGAAGTCCTATGTGGATTACACGATTTTCTTTCGTGAACTTATAAAACTTCCTAAGGATATTTCTGGCATAAGTAAAAGTTTTTACGGTCCTGAAACCGCTGATTTGGCTGAGCAGTGGAGGCTGTGGTTGCAAAAATGGCAAGGCTTGATCGTAGTTGACGAAAGTGGCAAACAAGACCTTCATAAAGCTTCACAAATAATGCAACAAGTTAATCCGAAATACACTTGGCGAGAATGGCTAGTGGTGCCAGCTTACCAGCAGGCGGGCGCGGGTGATTTCGCACTGGTTCGTGAGTTGCAACAGGTATTAACTCAGCCATTCAATGATCAGTCGAGTGAAGTTGACAGTAAATATAACCGCTTAAAACCCCAAGCGTTTTTCGCAGCGGGCGGCGTGTCGCACTATAGCTGTTCCTCATAAATATCCGAATCTATTACCTAACGAATGATAAATTTACTGTGTGAAGTTTTAGCTCTGAAATAAATCAAAATGGTAAATCAAAAACGTAATAGACAGGGATTGCACCTCTTTGAGAATATCAGCTTCTATTTTAACGTATCGCAAGGTTAATTCATCACAATCCTTTTGTGGTTGTTTGATTTGAGTTAAGGCCTTTGGTTGTAGATTAAGCCATTGAATTTAAGGAGTAGATTTTGAAAATTACAATGCAACAGGCATCAAGTATTTTGCTGGTTATGTGTTTTGTTTTGGGTTGTTCTGAAACACAAAAGTCAGAGCAAGTCGCAGCGCAAGAGACTGTAAAACAGACAGTACAAAACCCTGGCAAAGGTGATCAAAGAGTTGCTGGCATAAGCAAATTTAAAGCCTATACCCAGCAATTTACAGAAGATACTAAAATTACCCAAAGCCATGCCACAGGCCATGTAGGAGATTTTTTCTTTACGCACTGGAAAGATGGCGGCGCGGCGTCTTTAACTATGGACACAGAAGGTGCCTTTAGCGTGCAATGGCAGGGTGGTGGCTACAATTATGTTGGCGGTCCGGGGTGGCATTACGGCGATAATGATCGGGTCATAGGTTATCGTTTTGACGAAGATAGCGGCGCTAATTTTGTTACCTTGTACGGTTGGGGATACGATAAAACCATGGATCACTCAAATCCGGCGCATTTAGTAGAGTATTACATCTTACAAAGGTGGACTTATGATCCTAGTAAAGATGGTGTGTTCGGTAAAACATTCGTAAGTAACGGCATTGAGTATTCTACTTATCGTTCGATTCGTGAACAAAAGCCTTCAATCAATCATACCTCCACTTTTTACCAATACTGGAGTAAACCTAGCGAACCACAACCCTTAGGCCAAGACGGTAAAATTATCTTTGCAGATCATGTTAAGGCATGGGCTGACAGTGGTTGGGTGATCCCTAATATGAATAATTTTGACGCAAGTGATGATCCTACCTATCAGGTGATGGCGGTTGAAGTCTTTAATCCGCCCAAAGACGGTACTGCATCTGGTCGAGTATGGGATGCCGCCGCCCACTAAAAGGCGGTGATGAGAAAACGCATTTTAGGGTGAGTTAGCCTTGGTAACTACCAAGGCTTTTATTTAGCAGTTATTAAACTTCACAATGTTTCAGTCATTTTTATACAAACTCTTGTAACAAAGGCGGTTTCGGCCCAGAGCAATAAGCGCCAGTATCATTATTACCGAGCTTGGCAATGTGCCTCCACTTTTACTCTTATTAGTAATAGTCACTTCGCTGTTAACTGGCTCACTAATCGTCTGGCCGTCACTTACTATTACCGCAAAGCTAAATACTTTATCTTTTGTTACCTCTGGAGCGGTGAAAGTGATGCTGTTGTCTTGTTGGGTAAACGAAACGACTTCTCCTGCAGTTTGTGACCATGTATAGGTTAGCGCGTCGTTATCTACATCGGTCGCCGTTACACTTAGGGTCACGCTCTGACCTTCTTCAACTGCAGTATTGGCATCAGCCTGTATGTTAGGCGGGTCATTTACCGCAATGACAGTTACGTTTATTGAGGTGGCTTTGGAATATTTACCAGCGGCGTCGGCGACTCGATAGCTTAAGGTATCTAAACCATTAAAGTGATTATTTGCTTGGTATTTTATCTGACCATTTTCAATTGTTGCGGTGCCATTGTTTGGGGCTTGCACTATTTCTAAACTATCAGGATCGAGTGCACCGCTGGCTTCTACTTTTACACTTCGAATGGCTTGATGTTGCAAAGCGTTGACTTGTAGGGTCGAAAACGCAGTAACATAGGTGTTTGTCACATCGTTGTAGATAACATCAAAGAGTTGCTGGTTATCTTCTTGCATCTCAAAGTCGTCAGTTTTCGCAAATCCTTGCTGGTCAGCAAGACTTACTGAGTAGCTAATTTGTGCGACGCCTTCTTCTTGGGTCAGCAACTGCAGCGTTAGTCCGCTTAGGTTGTCTTCAGTAAGAAAGGTGTCGTGGACGCCGTCAAAATATAAGCTTTTACCTATGCTGCCATCTTTGTTTTCGGCGCCGATTGACGCATAGTTAGGCAGCGCCTCAACCTCTACGTAATTGAACCAAATGTTATCGGTGTTTTCTTCGATAATTAGTTGAAAAGTAAATGGGCCAACACTTTCTTCTAAGTTAGGTTCATCGAACTCGTTTGAGTATATTGCTACTCTGTCCCACTCTACAATTAAAAAGGTACGTCCCGCATTTTCATGGATGGCAGTACGAAGGTAACCGCCTCCCGTGTCGTCACTGTCAGACGAGTCAAGTAGATCATACTCTGACCACAATGGCGCAATCACTCTATTTAATGGTGATGGATTGGGCAGCTCTTGATTAAACAAGGCAGAGAATGAGTCAATCTCTGTGGCACCAGCAATAACAAATCCATTGTCGGAAACCGTTAGGTTGTCATAATCCTCGCCATTAAACTGAAAGTTGAAATCAACAACCGCTGAAAAATTGATGCAGCCATCCGAACACGCAATAGGCGTAATTTCTGCCTCAGCTAAACTGCGGTTAAACGGAATATCGTTTCTTTCAAAGGTCATGTTACCTAGTTGCAAATTTCCTTGCCAAAGTACAGTGTTGTCTGTGGCATCAAATTCTAAAAGAGTCGTTTCTCCATTGCTTACCACAGTCGTTTCACTATCAGTGATGAACTCAGCGTTTTCTGGAACAGGCAAGTCAAGGGTAAAGGTCTCTCCAAGGTTTTTGTTACGCACAGTAGTGGTAAAAGTAATGGGCTGGGTGGTGTCGGTGTTAGTCGTTGTTGTCCCTACTGTTAATACACCTGCATCACTCGTTTCGTTTGCATACAAGGCGATGGGTAATTGCTGTGTTGAATTGTTGTGATGGATATAGAGGTCACCATATATCCATTGTCCAGGAGTGGCTTGGGCAATATCTACAGTAAGAGTAAAGGGCAGAGAGGCACCATCTGCGCCTTTTGCAGCTAGGGTTTGCCCTGATATGCCGACTTCTCCATGGGTAATCCCATCATCAAAACTTACAGAAAAGCTCACTTGTGTTGGTTGCTCGCCAAGGTTAGTGATGATGTTGTCGAAACTACATTGACCAATACAAGCAGGATCCGCGTAGGATACTTTGTCTGTGATGATCGTTGTTTCTAAGGCTTTTTTCGCATCGAGTCGACCCGCTCCCATATCAAAAGGTCGCGCAGGATCTAGTCCCAATAGTACGTTTGAGTTACTTGAGCTAACTAAAGCTGATTTAATTTGTTTGGCGCTCCAGTCTGGATGAGTTTGCCGTAATAACGCTGCTGCACCTGCTACGTGAGGTGATGCCATGCTAGTACCAGTCAATTTCGCAAATGTGGCGGTGTTTACGCTAGTTTTGGCTGCATTGCCAGTACCAGAAAAACCAATTGGGAAAGGGGAGGATTCAAACACATCCGGTGAATAGGCCGACAAAATATCGGTTCCAGGTGCGGCCATATCAGGTTTCAGGATATGTGGATCTCCGTTTGGTCCAGTTGAGCTAAATGGATGCATCATATCCACATATTGAGGTTCAATAGCGGGCACAATTTCAGGACTGATAGTAACGCTGTAATTAGAACTGTAGGCTTGTTCAAAAATCGCTAAACCTGTATCTCGGGATATACCTATAACGGGAATGGCAAAATCACCTTGATAGGGGATCAAGGGTTCAATTGTGGCTAAACCAAATGCACCGGAGGAATACAGCAAAACTGCTGCAGCGCCACCTTGTTGCATATTCTGTGCAATTTCTTGGTGAGTACAGGTATGGCGATAGTCAATTAACACCATGCTGCCAGCAAAATTCCCAAAGGTATCATTTAACGGTTGGCAACCGTCATCATCAATAGGATTAAACCCGTTTAAAGCGCGTAAAGGGTAGGTGGTTGCGTGTTCAAATTGACGATTATCACCTTGGTAGGCGAAATAACTTTGGCCTGCGATTTCAATCTTGTTACCAAAGTAACGTCCTGTGGTAGTGTTGGCGACAGAAATACCTGATTCAATACAAGACGGACAACTAATGGTTTGCCCTCGACCTGCATGTAAGTCGTTACCTGAGGCACTGACTATTACGACACCGGCAGCTTCGGCATTTTCAAATACTTCTTTATAAATAGAGTCATTGGGATCGGCACCATTTCCTGCTCCCCAGGAGTTATTGATTACATCGGCTCCATCTTTAACTGCGTGCTCTAGGGCGTCTAAAAGCATAGTGTCAGGACCCTGAACTTGCCCGTCTGCCCCAACAAATAACGCTTTATAAACCATCAAATAGCTGGCGGGGGCAACACCTCCTATGGTCACATCGCTATCAGCGTAATTGATATTTACTTGAGTTCCGCCGGCAATACCCGCTACGTGGCTGCCGTGCCCATCAAAGTCAAGTGGGCTGAGGTATTCGTTTTGGTAGATGTTAAAATCATAGTTTGTTGGATCCATCCAGCGTGCAATGATTAATTTATTATTACAGAAACTGGCATCACCTTGAGAGTCTCGACAATAATCGGGATGGTCGGTCAGATAACTATTATCAGATAAGTCAGGCGCTTCTATTCCACTGTCGTTAAACATAGGATTACCGTTGCGGATCCCGGTATCGACTATTGCGATTTTAATACCTTTACCAGCCTCAGATTGTCCACCCACCGCTTCCCAAGCAGCTTGTAATTGAATCGTGTTATGGCTGGCGTCCAAATTCAGGTAACGCATTTTCACAGGATAGACCTGCGCGACTTCAGGCATGGCCTTAATATGCGTGATTTGTTCGGCACTGGCGCTAATTTCCATGCCGTTTAGTAACGTATCAAAACGCCTGAGGGTCTTAACTGTGGCAAATTGGCTACTTAGTTTTACCATAAACTGTTTCTGGTCGTTTAACAGTTTTGACTGATAGGCCTTCGCGGCTGAACTATTGAGGCGAGAAGTAAGGCTAGAAGTTTTTGATATTTTCTGTTTTGTACTCCCCAAAGTGTACAAATTATTGATTTGTTTACTTAAAGGAGCGGAGCGTAATTTTACAATATATCGATTTTCAAGGTTAGTGAGCACCGCTTTAGAAGCGGAATTTTTATAGTGGGCGAGTTGATTTTTTATCTGAGTGTTTTTGTAAGCCGCGTTAGAAAAGGTCGTTTGTTTTGATTGTGATATCTCACTGATGGTGGCTTGACGTAAATCACTTTGATGGTCATTCGTGTGATCCGGAGCATTTTTAGCAAGGGCGTTAGGTACGTGATGAATAAAACTGGCGAAGCATAAAAGGCATAAAAGTAGATTAGGTAAAGCGTTGTGGGACTGTTTCATCTTCCGTTCTCTTCATATTATTTTTTAGAGTTAAAACAGCTCTCATCCTGAATAAAAAATAGGCCAAAAAATAGTAGCAAATATATACATCTTGTAATTTTATGTAACCGAGAAATGAATGGAAAAAAGAAACCATGAGTGGTTTTAGGGATCCTGATGGAGCCATATCATCAAATAAGAAATAGTATTTTCAACAACAGCCGCAAACAAGCGACTGTTTTAATTGAAATAGCTAATCATTACGGGTAATGGTTATAAACTGGTCCATGCTTAGGTCGTCTAATTGACTTTGTTGACCATCAGGCCAAACTATTCTAACACGCTCTAAAGTTGTAGCTTGCCCCAATCCAAAATGGGCTTCTACCGGATTCTGAGATACATAATTACTTCCTGCTCTTAGTTCGCGCATTTGTTCAATACCGTCAGTTGTGACATATATTCGAGCGCCTAAAGCTTGAGTGTTAGTAGATTTTTCAACCAGTTTAATATTAACAAAATGGTTGTGCGTACCCGAATTACAAAACAACTTAGGTGCTTGATTGTAGTTGGCGATGTATAAATCTATATCGCCATCTTTATCGTAATCAAAACACACTAAGCCTCGGCCCATAGCTTTGTCGTCAATTCCTAGTGAAACTGATGACTCTGTAAAAGTGCCATCACCATTAGACATAAACAAACGTGACGGATCGTCTTTAAACCTAAGGTCGATGTCGTCACCTTCCATGCCATTAACGTGGAATATATCTAGGTGTGTGTCGTTATTAAAATCCGCAAAGCACGCAGCCCATCCCCAATAACCGTCTCGTACGCCTGTTTCGTCAGTTTTATCAATAAAGGTGCCATCACCTTGGTTTTGATAGAGGCGATTTCCAGGGGTTAAGGATCCAAAATGTGTAACCCCATCTTTGAAAGTAATAGCTGAGACGAACCAGTCTAGATCGCCATCATTATCATAATCTCCGACCGCTGAACCCATTCCGGCATTGTCACTGATAACGTCTCTATCGGTACGATCTAAAAAGGTACCATCTTGGTTATTGAGAAAAATACGGGTGCGGTGATTATCGGAAACCAACAATAAATCCTGCCAGCCATCACTATCAATATCCGCAAAAGTAGGGGTAAAAGATTTATCTCTGCTACCAAACTGACGCATTATAGGGGTTATGCCGGTTTCAATACTGACGTCGGTAAAGGTGTTATCACCGTTATTGCGCCAAAAATAGGCATAATGATCGCTAGAGACACTACTCCAGTGGGTTATCACCAAATCAAGATCATCATCTTTGTCATAGTCACCCCAAGTTGCCCCGAAGTTATTACCGGGCAACACTAAACCAGCACTGTCAGTGATATCTAAAAACTTATCATTGCCTCGGTTCAAGTATAGTTTTGGGGCAGAACCACCCACACTACCTACAAACAAGTCTAATAAACCATCACCATCTAAATCACCAAAGGCAGGGCCACTGCTTATGGCTTGTCGGTTAACCTCTGCAAATTCAGCCATATCAGAAAACGAGCCATCAGCCATATTTTTTAACAGCAAGTTCTTTTGGCCATCACCGCCCACCGCATATAAATCTACCCAGCCATCATTATCAAAGTCTCCTGCAGCGACTCCTCCTGACATACCTAAAATGCCATCACCATTGGGGACAGAATGACTAAAATTTAATCCGGCTTGCGTGGTTATGTCGGTAAAATTTAATTGGGTCTGGGTGACCTCAGTAGAGTGGCAAAGGTCAGTGTCACTGCCCTGTGGTGAACTTGAATCTACTATAACTGCCACACCACTGCGTAACACCGGCTCTGGCACAGAGACTGTGGGGGCAGGGCTGTCATTGGATGAGCCGCCCCCACAACCAAGCAATAAAATACTAAATACGGCAGAGGATAAACTTGATAGTTTCATTGAGTTCATATTTTTTACTACTAAAAGTGAAGATCTAAAAATGATTGGTGATCTTTAAAGTTAAGACTACAACGTTGAATAAAGTCATCTACGTAATTAAGGTCGTATTTGTGCGCGGCGCTATCTTTGGGGGCGTCGCTCAATTGCTTGGGGAAAATGCCATAGCCAGCCAAAATACAAAGCCAAGAAAAAGGAGGATAATAACTGTGTATCTTGGCCTGTTGAATAATTTGTGTCATATCTTCTGCCGCCATCCAACCCTTAACTATACGTTTTAATTGATCTGAAATATTCGGATTTGCGGAATTGGCCAGCCAATAATCGGTATCGTCTTTTGAGCTTAATCGATAGTGCGCCACTATATAGTCGCGAATGCCTTCAAATCTTTGATTCATTTTTTGATTAAATGTATTTTGATGTTGAATACATAAGCTATTTGATTCATTACTGTTATTGATAGCCTCGATAAAGCCTTCTATGGTCTCTTGTACAAAATGTAGGGCCGTCGCTTCAAGAGGCTCAATAAAACCTTGAGATAAACCCACAGCTAAACAGTTTTGATGCCAGTGTTTTTCCACTCGACCTATTTTCATCTTTAAGTGACGGGCCTCAATCTCGCTATCCAATAAATTGAGTTTGCTTCTTAATTCAGTTTCAGCTTGTTCTGGGCTGCAATAGTCAGAGCTATATACGTAACCATTTCCTACTCTGTTAGTGAGTGGAATATCCCACGCCCAACCATATTTCATGGCGGTCGAAATGGTTTCACTGCGCAGCGGTTGGCTAACTGGTGAGGGGATAGCCACAGCGCGGTCGTTAAAAAGGTTTTCTTTAAAACTGACAAAAGGCACCTTGAGAGTTTGTTGAATAAGCACGCCTTCAAAGCCTGAACAATCAACAAAAATATCCCCGCTGATAGTCGCGCCGCTGTCTATTTGCAGGTTGGCTATGTCGCCATTAACGTGCCTACCGACATTTAATACTTTGGCCTGTATATGTTTAACACCTCTTGAGGTGCCTAAATTAGACAAAAATTGCCCCAATAAATTTGCGTCGAAGTGATAGCCATAACCGATAGGAAAAGGGAAGTTATGATCGGCAATAGGTGATTTGTGTTGCTGTGCTAATTTTGCCGATAAATAAAATCTATCAGGGTGGCACTCTATGTTCACACCCTTGCGACGGTGAATACTGTTGTAAAACAACGCCGGTGCTGAAAATGCGTCAATTCTAGAGGCAAAAGGGTGAAAATAACTTTGGTAACCCTCGCGGCTAGACCAACCGTTAAAACGAATGCCATTTTTATAGGTCGCATTGCAGGCGGGCATCCATTGTTGTTCTTCAACACCAATTTGTTCGAAGAAAGATTTAAGTTGCGGTGTAGAGCCTTCACCGACTCCAACTGTGCCAATAGCAGGGGACTCAACTAAGGTAATGTGAATATTCTGATTTTTCCATTTAACAGCCATTAAATTGGCTGTCATCCAACCTGCGGTACCGCCGCCTAGGATCACTATATGTTTGTTAGCAATTGCAGTTGAATTCATAATATTTACAACGAATCTTTCAGATTAAAGGTTATTAAACTAGTGGTTAGTTTAAATCCTGCGTGCTTCATTTAACACAAAGGTTATAAATGATTAGGGTTTAAAAAAATGCAGTTCGAGAATAACGAAGAGCCACATAAAGTGGCTCTTCTATTTCTTTGCCTAACAATTACAAGTTGTAGTTAACCCCAAAATACACAGTACGTCCGAAGTATTGGATGGTACCGGTACGGTTGGTTTCACCAAAATACGAAATGTTGGGTTCGTCGGTTAAGTTGTCAACCGACACCACTGCTTGCAAGTTTTCTGAAAAGTTATACGACATTTGCGCAGAGTAAATGGTTTCTTCATTAAAGTAAGCAGACTGTTCGCTACCTATAGCAATTTGTTCACTTAGGTATGGACCACGATGACGCACACTTACCCTCGCATTAAGTTTCTCATCGTAATCATAAAATAATGTTCCACTAAATACTCTGTTGGATAAACCTTCAAGTGGTGCATCTGACCCTGCTTCACCCGGTACTGCCGACGGACGGGTAATTTCACTGTCGGTATATGACCAGTTAATGTTAACCCCTAAGCCCGACCACAAATCAGGCAAAAAGCTAAAGGTTTGTGTATACGCCACTTCAATTCCGCGCATATATCCACCTTCGCCATTATTTTCTGCGTGGGTGTAGTTACCATCTTCGAGCTGGATAGGTACATCGTTAGCGTCAAATATAGGTGGAATGTCAAAACCTATTTGCGAAAGATCGAAATCTTTTTCAGTGACTGTTCCAACAAAGTTTGTAATGTCTTTGTTCCACAAGGCAACAATAAATGCGCCATCTGTTTCTGAGAAATAATGCTCATAGGAGATATCGATTTGATTGGCGTAAAACGGACGCAAAAACGGACTGGTTTCACTGTTGTAATCTAAAAACTGGGAACCTTCTCGTTCATTAATACTGATACCACCTACTAAGGCTAAGGTATCCATATCGGGTCGAGATAGTACTTTTGCCGCTGCAAAACGAATCAGCTGCTCTCGATTCAGTGAAAAGGTTAAGTTCAGTGAAGGCAAATAATCGGTATAAGTTGTGCCTTCTGTACCTTGAACGTAGTTTGTGCTGATAAGGCCATTGTCATCAGCAATTGGATCTCCGTTACCCGGTCCAACATCAATTAAACCGGTACTCTTTTGTTCAGTTTCAACTGCGCGTATTCCGAAATTACCACGCACCGGAAAATCACCTAATTCTGCGTCGATATTGGCTTGGATATAAGCTGCGGTGACATTTTCTTCAATCACATTGTTTTGAGTTAGGGTCCAAGCATTGTTCCAGTCTGTAGTGGGGGTTTGGTCTACATTCGGGATCCAACTGTTCAATATCTGATTGACGTCTACAGCCAAATATTGAGGCATATTAGAAAAGTCACCGCCTAAACTCGAAATCATTACTTCATCAGAAGATAACTGATAAGGCTGAAAACGCTCTACTTCGATTGTATTTCCGTCGGCATCTTGTCCGTAGGTAATGTATTGTCCGCTACGTGAAGTTTGATCTGTTACACCGTAAACAAATCTGCCACGCTCTAATGAATACTCACGTTTTGAAGAACGCAGCCCAGCTTCAACTGAACTAATAAACTCGTTATCGAGTTCATATTTAAAATCAATTTTAATTGCATCAGACGAGTTAGATTCTATACGAGGATAAGCTTCTGCTGCGACAACCATCATATGATCTAAGTCAGTAAAATCACGATTAAAACTAACAGTTGGGGATTTCAGCCCATTTAACTGATATTGCACAACTAAGCCGTCATCAATTACTGGTGTGTCTATGCTGGCGTCTTCAAAGTAAGCCATACGCATTACTCTGTCTTTGCTGTCTTCGTCACCTTCAGAATGTGCAACATCCACTGTTACTGACAAATCGTCATTAACATCCCATTCTCCCTTTAAGCCCCAAGATGATACCGAGCTTTCAGTTGTTGCGTCATCGGCTTGGGTCTGTACTCGTATTCCACCATACTGTGAAGTCAGGGCAGGGGGCGCATCAGCTATATTGTTAGGATCGCGAGAAAAGGTGCCACCTATTATGGTGTTGCCCGACAGGATAGGATTGGTTAATACACCTCCATTAGGTGTGCCGCCCAAAGACGCTAAGCGAACAGTCGATAAACCATCTACTCTTAAACCACGGTCAAATTTTTCAGAATCAAACTCTGAATGAAAACCATCGAATTGAAAACGAAGGTTATCCCGAGGCTCCCAGTTTAAGGCAACAACAACGGCATTTCTGGTATCTTCACCGCCTCTGTCATGTAACTCGAATCCATCAGAGACAAACAATTGTTCAGGTAAACCATCATAAATCCCACCATGATCCGCGGAAAATGAATTGTTAAGTTCTTCGCTATATTCGTCAAACTGTAAACTAATAAATTGATTGGCAACTGTAGGTTGTTTCATTAACGCCACACCTACTGACACACCAAAAGTATCATCAAGCATTTTTGCTTGGTAAGAGGCGGTAAAACGTTGACCTATGGAATCAAGGTATTCGCTGTCTGCAACGGCATTATTGGTATTACCGTGGGCAGACAGACGAATTCTTTGATCTTCGTCGTTATCCAAGGCACTGGCCGTTTTTAATTCTACTGTACCAGCTACACCGCCCTCAATGAGCGACGCTTTTTGAGATTTATAGACTTGTGCGGCTGAAATAAGTTCTGATGGAAATTGATCAAACTCTACCGAGCGACCACCAGAAGAGGAGACTTGTTCACGTCCATTAAGAGTAGAAAGAACAAAACCACCCGATAAACCACGTATGTTAAGTTCACTAGATTGGCCGTCACGGCGCACTGAGGTGACACCGGGCAAACGTGTTAAAGCATCAGCAATGGATACGTCGGGTAGGCCACCTATATCATCTGCAGATATGGCGTCGACAACTGTGTCAGCGAAACGTTTGGTATTCAGAGACTTGATTACACTACCTCTAAACCCTTTTACTTGGATAACTTCCAATTCACTATCTTGTTCAGCCACTGCGTCAGTTTCTTGAGCAAAACTCGCACCTGCATGCATAGTTAGACCCGCGGCTAAAAGGCTGAGCGTTAGAAAGCTCGGTTTAAATTTTTTCATTATATTTATTTCCTAGTGTGTTCTAGTAACTTACAGACCAGACACCGTCAATAAGCAGCGCCTTTATATACTGTAAAAATATTCGATAATCCGTATCTTAGTTAGGAAGTTTTAGGTGTAACGTGACGGTGAAAATTCTAATAGCTCGGGGCCCAAATACAACCTTTTATTAACATGTGAAAATCACGAAATCGTTCAACATTTACGTCTTAAAATAAATAAACCCTTAAAAAACAAGTAGATATTTGTTTTTGGCTGAATCTGTTGCAAATTATGAATACGTATTCATAAGCCATGTATTTCATTTACAACATATTACAATTAATAAACAATAGCGTTGCTCGAATGATTGTGGATGCGATTTACGTCGCTAAGCATGATGGTAAGGACTCCTGGAATAGTTTTTTGATTACGTGACAGTGTCATTTTTAATAACTAGAGAAATAACCATCGACGCTGCTGGCATGTAAGCTGGAAGCTGAGTAACACACTTGGAGAAACCATTTATGTCTATGTACATGAAGAAACTTTTAACTACTTTGCTGTTTGCATTTTCTGCAGCAGTATTGTCTAGCTGTGGAGGCGATCAAGTAGGATTGAGCGGCACCGCAGATTCAGTTTTAGTCTGTAAAGCACCTGAAACGATAACTGAAGATGGTACGGCATGTGAACTTGTCATTGTTCCTTGTAACTATCCTGAAGTCGCAAATGAACAAGGTTTGTGTGTCATGGATATTGGCGCATGGCCAGACGGTGCGAATGGCATTACCATGCCTGAGCCAGAATATATCCCTAAAGACGGCGAAGTCGTTCTATATTATCAGCTAACTAGTGGAGAATACACGGGCTGGGGATTACATGCCTTTAACGAAGGTACTTGTACGTCATGGTCAATGTTTGATGCACCAGGTGGCGAAACCACCGGAACAAGCTGGGGCATTCCAATCGATCCTGTGGGCGTCGATCCAAACTTTGGTGTGTATTGGGTATTAGATACGACAGTAAACAAAAATTGTGGTAACTGGATCCCTTATAATTTTGATGCAGGTGTTCAAGTTCAATTTACCGCTATTGCGCCACTTGCCGATGAGATTGTGAATCCAACTAATCGTTTCTTTTTACTAGAAGGTTTAGACATAGTCTTCCCGCATCCTCGTACTTTTGAATCACTAGTGGTACCAGGTGGCTCAACACTTATTTGTGAAGAACCGCAAATATTGAATGAAGCCGGCGACGCCTGTATTGATGACCCTACAGCACTAGAGACTTTTGTTCCTGGCGAAGCCACACTTTATCTAAAAGGTTCGTTTAATGATTGGACCACCAACGAAGAATACGTTTTCGAATATTCTGAAGGTGTGTATACCATGGTGGCGTCACTTCCTGCTTCAGCAGATGACTATAGTTTTAAAATTGCTGATGATCTTTGGTCTGAGCCCACTTCTTTTGGCGCAACGGCTACCGAAGAGCTGGTTGTTGTAGGCGAAGGCAAAACTCTTGTAGTTGGTGAAGATGTGGGTCAAAACATCACTATGACTGTAGCAGCCGATGCAAATTATCAATTTATCTTTGACGCAACTGATCCTGAATTGCCTGTTTTAACTGTGATAGAAGTGCCACTTAATCGTGTTATGTATGTTAAAGGTACCTTGAACGAGTGGAGTAACACTCAAGCTATGGTGTATGAAGGTGATAATATTTACACTTCAACCTTTGTTTTAGAAGCGGCTGACTACGAATTTAAAGTGGCAGATGCTAATTGGACAGACGACACTAATTTCGGAGCGGCCGCAGGTGACGAAGCACTCGAACTAGATACAACTAAGAGTTTAGTGTTTGGTGAAGGAGTGGCTCAAAATATCACTCTGACAATAACCGATGCGGGTAACTACAAATTTACCCTAGACGCAACTGACCCAGCAGCACCTATTCTTACGGTAAATAATGCTGCTCCATATGGCGCTACCGAGATGTATGTGAAAGGCTCTATGAATGAATGGAGTAATTTGCAAGCAATGGAATATCTAGGCGACAATATTTATAGTTCAACTTATACCTTAGACGTTACTTCGTACGAGTTCAAAGTGGCTGATGCTGACTGGACTGAAGCGACAAACTTTGGCGCCGCTACTGGAGAAGAAGCATTAGAATTAGCCACGGCTAAGACACTAGTGTTTGGTGAAGGAATTGCACAAAACATGACACTGGATATAACAGTGCCGGGTGATTATACCTTTACCTTGGACGCTACTGATCCTGCCGCGCCAATTATTACAGTGACTCAAGTCCTACCTTATGGTGACACTGTAATGTACGTAAAAGGCACCATGAATGAATGGAGTAATGCCCAAGAAATGGTTTACGAAGGTAATAATGTATATAGCTCTGAGTATGAACTTGATGCAGCATCTTACGAGTTCAAAGTTGCCGATGCCGATTGGTCGGAAACCACTAACTTTGGTGCGACTACGGGTGACGAAGCATTAGAATTAGATATCGCCAAAAGTCTAGTGTTCGGTGAGGGAGTGGCACAAAATATCACCCTAGATATCGCTGCTGCTGGAACCTACAAGTTTTCGCTTGACGCTTCGGACTCTGCAGCACCCGTTCTAACGGTGGTATTAGTTCCTTAATTAAAAAGATAAAGGATAAAGGATAAAGGGTAGGGAGATTTTTCACCCTAAAACCTTAGATAAGCTTTTACGAGCCGCGCTAATCCCGCGGCTTTTTCGTATCCCATTGTTTTTGTGCATCGAAAAAGGCTCAATGCATAGATAACCATTTAATTACATATTTTTAACTTTGTGAATACGTATGTAGTCACTGTTCGGCGCGTTATTAAACCCTTAGCATATCGTCACTATTCGATAGGTTAAAAGGCAGTCTTTACATGGGGCATTGTAAACAGTTAATACAACTCACTCTCGCAATTTTTGCATTGGCATTGGTTAGTTGTGGCGGTGGTGGTGGCGGAAACAGCAATGATCCTGCCCCAGTAACCGAAAATCGTGCTCCAACGATAATTAATTTCTCCACTCAAGTCAGTGCCACAAATGCCTTGGAGGTGACTTTTTCGTGGTCCATTTCTGATGCGGATAACGATGTCTTAAGTTGCGTCTTGAGTCCTGGAAATGAACTAGCGGATATCTCAATTGCTGACTGTATTGCCACAGACTCGACGGTTGTCAGTTACGCAGATTATGGTTCAGTGGAGGCCAAACTCACTGTTACCGATACCAGTAATGCCACAACTAGCCAAAATCAATCGTTGAAGTTAGAAAACCCCAACCCAAGTTTGCCATTACCACAGGTCACCGCTGCAGAAAACGAACTAGTGGTTTTTTATAACCGACCTGATGCAAATTATCAGGGGTGGGTATTACATTTGTGGAATAACCAGAGTTGTGACGCTTACGCCGATTTTGAGTCTGATGGAGGTACATCATGGACACAAGGACAAGCTCAATCTGGAGTCGATCCTAACTACGGGGCGTATTGGGTTTTACCATTAAAAGCCGGGTTCGGAGAATGTGCTAATTTTATCCTTCACAAAGGTGATCAAAAAGACATTGGTGAGGCCGATCATCGAGCCAATCTAACTGGCAATAGAATGATATGGACCTTATCCGGTATTGCTGAGCTTTATAGCCAATCCGTGTTATTTCCATCTGGGGCATTGATTGCCGATACTGCGGCGCATTGGGTCAATCCAGAGACGGTATTTTGGGATGTCAACGGTAGTGGAGTCTCGAAAATTCGTGTCTATAGCGCTGATACAGACGACATGGGATACAATGGTGAAACTGGGATTGAAGGTCAGCAGTTTATAGAGTTTACACCGCAGCTATCAGGCACTCATCCAGCGATCACTCTTGGAATGCCAAGGTATCAAGATTTAGATGCCTATACCGCAAATACCTCTTCGACTTCTGATATTAGAGAAATGTTGACCCAAAAGTTGTTGGCCATTGCCTATGATAATAACGGCGCTGTGATTGCGGCAACTTATGTGCAAACGCCGCGAATATTAGATGCTTTGTATACATCAGGTACGCAAGACGCCGATGAGGCATTATTGGGTTTGGAGTATCATAACAACGGGATCAGTTCTCATCTTTGGGCTCCAACTGCCCAACAAGTCACCCTAAATATTTATAATGCTAACAAGGTGTTGCAATCTAATGAGATGATGACCTTAGATCCACAAACGGGGATTTGGTCAATTGATCTAGACAGCAGTGTGGATAGGCAATTCTATCGATTTGAATTAACTGTTTATCATCAAATTAACCAGCGCTTTGAGACCTTGGAAACCACAGACCCATATTCAGTGTCTTTGTCTACCAATGGCAGTTATTCTCAGTTTGTCAATTTACGGGATAGCGATTTAAAACCAGAGAATTGGGACAACCATGTTTCGCCGAGTATTATCGACCCTGAGGATGCGGTTATTTATGAGGGCCATATCCGCGACTTTAGCATTCTAGATGAAAGCACTGAACCTGTGAACCGTGGTAAGTATTTAGGGTTTAAACAGCAAAACTCTTTGCCTACTACGCACCTTAAAACTCTAGCTGAAGTGGGTTTGACACATTTTCAATTGTTACCGGCTAACGACATTGCTTCTATCGGTGAAGATTTAACTAGTCGCGTCAATATTACTGATACAGTCGCAGATTTATGTGCACTAAACACAACAGCCCCTGTATGTGGCGCAGAGAATGGCTCTGCGACCTTATTATCGGTATTCGAAAGTTATGAACCTAGTACCTCAGATGCCCAAGCGTTAGCTAATGCTATGCGTGGGTTAGATAGTTTTAACTGGGGATACGATCCTCAACATTTTTCGGTGCCAGAAGGCAGCTATGCTTCAGATCCAGATGGGACCGCGCGTATTTTAGAAATGCGAGCCATGATTAAAGCGTTGCATGATACAGGTTTGCGAGTGTCGCTGGATGTAGTGTACAACCATACTAGTTCCTCTGGTTTAAATGAAAATTCAGTTTTAGATAAAGTTGTGCCTGGCTATTATCACCGCAGAGACCTGATTTCTGGAAATGTGCTGCACGATACCTGTTGTGAAGATACCGCACCAGAACACAAAATGATGGACAAACTGATGGTTGACTCGCTTACCTTGTGGACTCAAGCCTACAAATTTGACGCATTTCGTTTCGATATCATGAGTAACAATTCCAAAGATTCCATTATTAATGCTAGAAGCGTGATTCAAACATTAGATCCAGATAACTATTTTTACGGCGAAGGTTGGACTCGAAATAACAACGGTTACACTCAAGCTAATCAAAACAATATGGCGGAAACCCAAGTGGGCACATTTAACGACCGTCCACGAGATATTATTCGTAGTGGCTCGTTATTTCGTTCCTCTGGCAGTGCAGACGACCAAGATATCATCCGTCTGGGTTTGGCAGGAACCTTAGCCAATTACCAACTGCAAGATAAAAACGGCAATGTAAAATTAGGCAGCGCATTTTCTGCAAAACCAGCCTATGCCAAAGACCCAGCTGACGTGATTAATTATGTGTCTAAACATGATAACGAAACACTATGGGATCAGCTGCAATATGGGTTGGCCAGTGACATGTCTGTTGATGACAGAGTACGGGCACAAAACATTGCGGGAACCATCCCCTTAATCAGTCAAGGTATTCCGTTTTTACAGCTAGGTGGCGACTTATTGCGTTCTAAATCAATGGACAGAAATAGTTACGACGCAGGAGATTGGTTTAATAAGGTGGACTTTAGCAAAGACACAAACAACTGGAACATGGGTCTACCAATGGCTGAGAACAATCAAGAACAGTGGAATTTAATTGCTGACTTGGCAACAAACGTAGAAGCGCAACCCTTAATGCACCACATAACACTGTCTGGCGAGGTATTTAAAGAGTTTTTGGCTATTCGCCGCTCTAGCAAACTATTTAGGCTTAGCACGGCCCAAGACGTTATAGATCGTGTAGGGTTTCATAATACAGGTTCCACACAAACCCAAGGATTGATTGTAATGAGCCTTGATGATGGAAGTGGGTTAGTAGACTTAGATGCCAATGTTGATGCGATTGTAGTAGTGATCAATGGTACTTCCAACGAACAGTCTCAAAGTATCTTAACCGCTAGTGACTTTGAGTTGCATAACGTGCAACAAACCTCAGCTGACACCATAGTACAAAACGCTAAATTTGTTACAAGCAACAATGGTGGCACTTTTACAGTTCCGGCATTAACCACAGCAATATTTGTGAAACCTCAGTCGGGAGCCCAAGGAGTGGGACTAGCGGCAGATGCAAGTTTGAATCAGTCGCAATCGCCTCCTTATGGTGATACCGATATTTTTCTGCGAGGTTCGATGAATAATTTTGGAGACAACGGGTTAACTGCAGAAGATACTTTTTCCTATTTGGGCAATAGCATTTATAGCATCGATTATGTATTCACTGCTGGCACACATTCCTTAAAAATTGCTGATGCTAATTATTCGTTAATAAACCTTGGCTTTGGCGATGTACAAATCCAATCAAATTCTGTCACTGCAAGCACAGATAGTGACGGAAATATTAGTTTTACTTTGGCTAATCAAGGCAACTATCAATTTCAACTCGATCTTTCTTCCCAAGCAAACCCAATTTTGAGAATTGAAAATGTTTCACCCACGGTAAATTGTGCTGAGTTACAGGATTCAACCCAAGATATCCCTTTTGACATTGCTGGTGGAGGGCAACTTTACGTGCGCGGTAGTCATTCAGACTGGGCCGCCGATGAAGTATATCGATTGCATTATAAAGGTAATAACATCTATCAGGCCGTTGCAGAATTTTCGGGTGAGTTTCAGTTTAAAATTGCTTCTGATGATGGCAGTTGGACTACACAATTATGGGCGCAAACCGAAGAGGGAAATATAAAGACCGACAATTTACAGCTGGGTGTGAATTACCCTGTTGCCTTCAATGATGCGGGTGAAACTAATAACCAAATCAGTTTAGTAGCGGCGAGTTATAGTTTTTTGTTGACTTTAAACCAAGCTGATCCTGAAACGAGTAAAAATGTTGCTAGCCTTATTGTTCAGCAATGTGCGCCTTAGCCAGGCAAAGCATTTTAAGCGGATTGCAGTATTAAACGCCAATTCTTAACAGGGTTGGCGTTGTAATGATTTAGAGTCATTTAAATCACTTGTTTTGCGTTACTGGTCAATTTATATGAATGGGTATTAAGTGTTGTGCTAGGTAATCCACCAGCAATCGTATCTTTGGGGATAAATGACGATTTTGAGGGTACACAGCCCATATTCCATTTTCGGGGGCTCGATAATTATCGAGCAAAGAAACCAGCTCTCGATTTTGAAGGTGAGTTTGTACGTAGAAATCTGGCAATTGCACTATTCCTAAGCCTTTTAACGCTGCATCTACTAGCCCAAAACCACTGTTGTAACGCAGTCTTCCTGAAACACGAAACTTTCTTTCCTTAGCGTCTTCGCTAAAATTCCAATAATCTAAGGTACCTAACAGGCAACTGTGTTTATTGAGATCTGCTAAATTTTGCGGTGTACCATGCTTTTCTAAATACACAGGAGACGCACATATATAGTTGGTTCTGTTCCCCAGTTTTTTGGCAATCATGGTAGAGTCATTCAACTTTCCTAGGCGGATCGCCAAATCATAGCCACCTTCTAATAGGTCCATTTGTTGATTACTTAGATAGGCGGTCACTTCAACATCGGGGTAGTGTTTCATAAAATCATTGACTAGTGGCAATATCTGCTGTTCCCCATAAGTGACGGGGGCGGTGAGTTTGACTTTACCTTGTGGTTTGGATTGCAGGTTTGTAATGGCACGTTCAGCGGCGTCTAAACCGTCTAACACACTGCGACAATGTTGGTAAAAAACCTGACCTTCTTCGGTTAACGAAACTTTACGTGTTGTCCGATAGAATAACTTTATTTTGAGTCGTGCTTCTAATGCACTTATCTGGCGACTAACGTGAGCCGTAGATACAGTCATTTTTTTTGCCGCGAGTGTAAAGCTTTCATTTTCAGCCACGTAAACAAATTCGCTAATACCTTCCCACTGCATGATTATTACCTATATGTAAAAGTAAATTAATGAATCGGTATATTATCATTTATTTGGAAATAACTATAATGGCATCCTGTACTTAGCTATGCAGCCACTCAACTGAACATAAAGTCATTGCATTTAGTCGCAATAACATCACCGAGTGTGTGCGGATTAAATAACATAATAGGAAGCATATATGAGTTGGTTATTTCTTTTTCTAGGCGTTGCCGCAGAAGCGATGTCCCATGTCTTATTAAAAGAGACAGATGGTTTTACTAAACCGCTTCCTAGCGCATTGGTTTTGTTGGGGCATCTAGCCGCGTTTATGTTTTTAGGGCAAGCAATGAAAGAGATGCCAATAGGCATTGTACATGCGTTGTGGGCAGGGCTAGCCATTATCACAGTGACTTTATTGTCTACGGTAATTTATCGCCAGCATATGGAATTAACAACTTGGATTGGAATGGTTTTGGTGGCAATAGGGATTGCGGTAATAAACCTTTCACAAGGCCACGCCCATTAGTGACGCGCTAATCAACAATCTTTAAATATACATTAGTTACAAAGTGAGAAAAATATGTCAGATCAATTTATTAAATCAAAAGCAGCGATAGCCTGGGGACCCAAACAACCTTTATCTATTGAAGAGGTAGACGTTATGTTACCTCGTAAAGGTGAAGTGTTGATTAAAGTCATAGCTTCGGGTGTGTGTCATACCGATGCTTTTACTTTGTCGGGCGAAGATCCTGAAGGAATATTTCCAGTGATTTTAGGTCACGAAGGTGGTGGCATTGTTGAGCAAGTTGGCGAAGGTGTGACTAGTGTGCAAGTGGGCGATCACGTTATTCCCCTTTACACCCCTGAATGTGGAGAATGTAAATTTTGCTTATCAGGCAAAACGAATTTGTGTCAGAAAATACGCGAAACTCAAGGTAAAGGCTTAATGCCTGATGGAACCACACGTTTCTACAAAGATGGCCAGCCCATTTTTCATTACATGGGCTGCTCTACGTTTTCTGAATATACGGTATTACCAGAAATCTCTCTGGCTAAAGTCAATAAAGACGCGCCACTTGAAGAAGTCTGTTTACTTGGATGTGGTGTCACCACTGGTATGGGGGCGGTAATGAATACTGCCAAAGTAGAAGAGGGCGCAACGGTTGCCATTTTTGGTCTGGGTGGTATTGGTCTTTCAGCGGTTATCGGTGCCGCCATGGCAAAAGCGAGTCGCATTATCGCCATTGACATTAACGAAGGCAAATTCGAATTAGCAAAAAAATTAGGTGCGACTGAGTGTATTAATCCGAAAGATTATGGCAAGCCGATCCAAGATGTCATTGTGGATTTAACTGATGGCGGTGTGGACTACTCGTTTGAATGTGTAGGTAACGTTAATCTTATGCGTTCAGCCTTAGAGTGTTGTCATAAAGGATGGGGCGAATCAGTGGTGATTGGTGTTGCCGGAGCGGGGCAAGAAATTTCAACTCGGCCGTTTCAATTAGTGACCGGAAGGGTATGGCGCGGCTCTGCTTTTGGTGGGGTTAAAGGTCGCACAGAATTACCCGATTACGTCGAACGTTATTTACAGGGCGAATTTAAGCTCAGCGATTTTATAACCCATACTATGCCACTCGAAGACATTAATGAATCATTTGAACTAATGCACAAAGGCGAAAGTATTCGTACCGTTATACATTTTGATCGTTAGTTTCTATCCTCAAGTATATTAAGGTATTAGTCGTTTAGATCTGCGGCTACCTAAAACCGAGGCATTGCTCTGCAAAAATTTGCCTCGGTTTAAATGCCTTAAAACCAATCAAAACGTCGCGTCTGTTTATTCCCAAACAAGAAATCTAAAGGCAAATGTCATTGCGTAAATGGATCAAGCAGTGAATATTCATTTAGTTAGATTATTTCACCCTGTGTTGACCTTGGTAAATGCAAACTGCGTGCAACTTAATCGCAGTCTATTTTACTAGGAGAACAATTATGAAAGGTCAATTAACGTTAGTTGCAGTGCTTGTTGGAGCCAGTTTATTTGCAGGATGTGGCAGTAACAAAAAAACAACTCAATCCCCTGGCGCTGGACAGTCGAGCGCGACTATTGCTGAAAATTATCAAGGCGTTTGGGTATCATCCGCCTATGCTGACGCTTTAGTCGTAAAAGAGAATAGCGTCGATTACTATAAATACACCAGTGACTATTGTGTATTGCAAACCAGCTTTGAAAACTTAAACACCAGCGAGTTAACGCGCAGTGTAGAGCTAACCACCGATGAAACCGCATTAACCTGGATTGCAGGTTATGGCACCAAAGATTTTGGTGCGCCATCTCGAAATTTAGACAAGCAAACTGAGTTACCTGCTTCTTGCACGGATCAAATTTTAACGCCTGAATCTTCGCTGACTAATAGCGAGATGTTCGAGTTATACACTCAGATCATGGACGAGTACTATCTTGATTTTTCAAGAAATAATGTGGACTGGCCAACATTGAGCTATGAATTGAGTAACACAGTTACTGAAAACGATGAAACTTTGTATGAAGCCATTTTTACTTCATTTGAAGCGTTGGCAGACACCCACAATAAGTGGAATACCGCAACTGGTGAAACCATTTTATCGTTCACTAAACAAACTCATTTGTATGATTTGGTTGAGGAGTACGCCACAGCGAATGGTCTAAGTTATCCTCTAGATGGCAGCGAATTTAGCGACAACACCTTGAATGATATAAATAACTATATCGATCAGGAATTTGCCAAGGAACAGAACATAATAACCAGTTACGCCACTACTGATATTGGGATTGATCAATCTGAGCAGATATATTGGTTTGCTATCAATAATATAGGTTATTTACATATTAATGGAATGACTGGTTACAGCACTGTAAATGAAGATCAAGATGATTTGGCACAAACCAGTTCGGCCTTAAGTAACCTTAATGAAGCCATTGACGAAGCGCTCAGCGATTTATCTGAAACTAGTGGCTTAATTATTGATGTGCGTTACAACGGCGGCGGTAACGACTACATTAGTTTGGCGATAGCGAGTCGTTTCACAGAAGCAGAGTTTTTGGCTTATAAGAAGTATGCCCGAGATGGTGCGGGAGTGACAGAAACCATAGAATCGACTATTTCACCTTCTGGTTTTGTGCAATATACCGGTAAACCTGTTGTATTATTAATCAGTGAAGATACCGCCTCAGCAGCAGAAACCTTTTCTTTAAGCATGACGCAATTAGACCATGTCACCCTAGTAGGTGAAGCTACCCAAGGGATATTTTCTGATGTGCTTGAGTGGGCATTACCAGGTGGACATAGTTTAGGAATGTCTAACGAATATTATGTCACTCCGAATGATGAATGGCTTGAAGGTGTGGGGGTGCCCGCTGATGTTGTGGTGCCTTTCTTTGCCCTCCAAGATCGTGAAAACCAAAAAGACAGTGGTATTTTAGCGGCTTTAGATATTTTACAGTAAAGTCATAGGGTGGCTCGAATTTTACTCGCAGTTGCTAACCGAATTCACTGGGCAAATCTATTGCCCAGTGAAAAAATACATATAATAAATCAGGCGAGGGCGCTTGGCTTTAATCACAAATCAGTCAATGGAATGATGCTATATTGTGGTTTTTAGGTCTAATAATTGTCTTTGCTACAATGGCTTGTTAATTCTGCAATTCATTACGATTAGGGATTTTCGAAAGCTAAATTGAGTTTGTCGAGTAAGTGCATTAGTTGGTCCGCTTCCTGAGTATTTATCGACTGAAATCGACAGCGAATCTGATCTGGAATATCAACAGCTTGTTGTTGCAGTTTTAGGCCATGTGACTCCAACTTAACAAGGCGCTTACGCTTATCTTCTTTGTCTATAACCACTGATAAAAGCTGCTTATCAGTCATTTTTTTTAGAATTTGAGTCATGGCGCCGCCATCTATTTTGGTCTTGTTTAACAAGCCCGCAATACTCATTTTGTTTTCTTCCCATAGCGCCATCATTACCACATATTGTGGATAGGTAAGATCTAGTTGATTTAACGCGTCGCGATAAGCCCTTACAACAGAATTAGACGCCATATACAAGCGATGACAAATTTGATTATCCAATTTTAATTGCGAGTAATTCATTAAGGTTCTCTATACTTTCAGACAAGATATTTTAATTTGCATGCAAAGTATTTGCAACTATGTTTTGTTTGCTTTGTTATTTTGCGTGCAAAATAAATTAATCGCTAAACTTAATAAGGAAAACAATGAAAAAATTAATCCAAACCGCATATACCGCTAGAGCAACGGCTACAGGTGGTAGGGAAGGCACTGCAAAGTCAGATGACGGTCGTTTAGATGTCAGACTTTCAACTCCAAAAGGCTTAGGTGGTGATGATGGTCAGGGTACTAACCCTGAACAATTGTTTGCGGCTGGTTACGCTGCTTGTTTTATTGGTGCTCTAAAACTAGTGGCTGGCCAAGCTAAAATAAAGTTGCCTGTTGATACACGTATTGACTCACAAGTCTCCATTGGACCAATAGATGGTGGATTTGGAATTGCAGTAAAATTGGGGGTGTTTGTTGCCGATTTAGACAAAACTACCGCTGAAGAGTTAGTTGCCAAAGCACATGAAGTTTGCCCGTATTCAAATGCAACTCGCGGCAATATTGCGGTTGAACTATCGGTACTTTAGTGACCTACAAAGTTACTTGGTTTATGTTTTTGGAAGCATATTTTTACACAAAATATGCTTTACACCTTATATTGTCGCTTTTCCCATTAGCTGTGTTTAGATTTCTTCATCCTGATTCCGATCTTTTATTTCTCTGATTCTGTCTATTATTGACAAAAATACAGCAAATAAATCTGGATCAAGGTGGTCTTGGGCCATTTCATCCATGATTGCTAGGGCTTTAGATTCAGAAAACGCTTTTTTGTAGACTCTTTCATGGACTAGCGCATCATACACATCCACAATAGCCACAATTCTGGCAGCTTCAGGAATTTCTTTACCTTTTAAACCATCAGGATAACCAGAACCATCCCATTTTTCGTGATGATAATTAGCGATAATAGATGCGGTATTGAGCAATGAGATACCACTTCCTGCTAACATTTCGCCGCCAATTCGCGAATGATCTTTCATTATTGCGAATTCGTCTTCGGTCAAACGGCCAGGTTTTTGTAAAATTTTGTCTGGAATACCAATTTTCCCAATGTCATGCATAGGAGCGGCGAGTTTGATATCATCAACATGAGACATGGGCCAGCCAAGTTCTTTGGCCATTTCGGCTGAATATAGGCCGATTCTACGAATGTGGGCGCCTGTTTCTTCATCTCGTTGCACTGCGGCAGAAATTAATCTAATTGCGATTTCTTCTTCCCTTTCGCGGATTTGTTGGGTCCTGCGATGTACCTCAAGCTCTAGCTTTTCTTTGGTAAGTAAATTCTCTCGCATCAGTTGTTGCTTTTTCTGATGGGTGCCGTGATCTTTATCGGTAAGGTTTATTAACAGCAATCTGTCATCTTCTACCAATACTGCTGTTGCCTCCATTAGCCATTCTGTGCCATCTGGAGCTTCTTCCACCCATAACCCAGATTTTAATTGGCCTGGTTGCTTACGTTGCCAATGGTTTTCAGCGTCGAACATAAAATGTTGTAAAAAACCGGGCAACTCTTCTTGGTTCAGTTGATGATTTTTGTTAATACTGGGGTAAAAATGCTTAAACCAACTTGGCGGCTCTGTTAAACAGGTCATCAGCTCGTTTTTACATACGGACAACACAGCAAAATCAAGCTCAGAATAAAGTTTTTCTAGCGTAGTTGCTGACATGTTTTTTTTACTCCACTGTAATGATTATTTTGTACCCACCATATTCTGTGACAAAGTCGTAAATAACTCTTCAACATTGTCGCCAGACTTGGCACTGGTTTTTATAACGGTGAGGTTTTTGTCAATATCATTAATTGATGCCGGGGATATAAGCCATTGATCTTCGATATCGGCTTTATTTATGGCAAGTACCGCTGGTATATCGCCAAGTAAATCTTGCACCATCTTATGAATAGATAAAGCTGAATCTAGGGTTTTGGCTCTTGTGCCATCGGCTACTAAAATATAACCCGCTGAACCACGCAAATAATTGGTGTTAATTTCAGTGTAATCGTCTTCACCTTCTAAATCCCATATCATTAGATTGATATCTTGATCGGCGATAGATAGCTTTTTCTTGTTGATTTTCACACCGATAGTTGTCAGATATTTATCGCTAAAAATACTCTCAACAAAGCGCTTAATCAAACTGGTTTTACCCACTGAAAATGCTCCTAACAAGCAAATTTTCTTTTGTATCACACTATTTTTTCCTTTATGAATCACTTAGTTTTCACATTCGTAAGTGTTACAAATGAACAGTTCAACTTAGAGGTTAGTCGCCACAAGCTAATTTTTCTAGGCCAGTTACTTTGGTCATTTTTACTTTTAAATTAGTTAGTTAGGTCAATGATTTAAGATATCGGTGTCTTTGTCAATTATACAAAAGTTGGCACGATACAAGTTTGAGTTTAACCATAACTATATAGTATTGGGTTAGGAATATAATCATAATTTTAAATACCTTACTTTTATTCAAAGTGGTGTCTACCTAAATGCATGAATTGTATTGAACTTTGGGGGATTAATTAAACCAGTGAAAGCCCCGATTTTCATTGAAACTGGTTGTTTATACTATGTAAGTTATGTGCCAAGTTGTCTCGCAATGAGCAACTATGTATCGTGACTTTTATTGGTGTAAACTTTACTCACCGTATTATGACGTAAAGTAAAAGTGATGATTAAAATTAGAATTATCAAATGGTTAATCCCGCAAATAGGACTGATGCTAATGTTTGGTTTTAACGTAAATGCAACGCTAACCAGCTTGCAGGTCACCACTCATAAAGGAAAGGTAGAGGGCCTCTATGATAAAACTCTTGGGGTATATCAGTTTAAGGGGGTACCTTATGCTAAACCTCCTATTGGAGAATTGCGCTGGAGACCTCCTGCAGCTATGGATGCTTGGCAAGGCGTTATGCCAACAAAAGATTTTGCAGCAAGGCCTATGCAAATCCCCATATTTGGAGATATGAATTTTCGTTCTGCTGACGTCAGTGAAGACAGCTTATATCTGAATATTTGGAGTGCTGATTTAACGCCAAAACGCCCACAGCCAGTTCTGGTGTATTTTCATGGCGGAGGATTTATTGCGGGTGATGGTTCTGAACCCCGTTACGATGGCAGTAGCATGGCTCAAAATGGCGTTGTGACTGTTACTGTTAATTATCGATTGGGCATTTTTGGCTTTATGGCGCATTCTGAGCTAAGTGCTGAATCAAGCTATAACGGCTCGGGAAATTATGGATTTTTAGATCAGGTCGCGGCGTTACGATGGGTTAAAGAAAATATTGCAGGTTTTGGTGGAGATCCACAACGAATCACTATTGCGGGTGAATCTGCCGGCTCTATGTCGGTCAGTGCTTTGATGATTTCACCTTTGAGTAAAGATTTGATTTTTGCAGTTATTGGAGAAAGTGGTTCAATAGTTGGCTCTGATTTTTCTAGCCAAACTTTAGCATTGGCCGAACAAAAAGGAGCAGATATTTTAACTAAGTTGAAGGTTAAGTCTATCGCTGACTTTCGCGAATTGAGTGCTAGCGATTTACTTCAGAAAACTACAGAGCAAGATCTAATTTGGTATCGACCCAATATCGATAATTACTTTTTACCGCAAGAACCACTGTCCTTATTACAGCAAGGTCATATAGCGAAAGTGCCAGTATTGGCAGGCGTTAATTCAGAAGAAGCTGGATTTAATCAGGTCTTGGGCGACAAAACTCCGAATGTTGAAAATTATACTAATGCAGTAAAACAACTTTACCCTAAGTATTTTAAGCAAGTTTTGGCGTTGTACCCTGGCAACGATAAAGAGTCAGTATTGGATTCAGCTCAAGCTTTAGCCAGTGATCGCTTTCTAAGTTATGGCACTTGGGTATGGGCAGAGTATGTGCAACGCCATAGTGACCAAAGTGTTTATTACTATTTATATACACATCCTCGACCACAATTAACATCAAATTTCAGTGATATGCAGCCAGCATTGGCTGGTGGTTTAGTTGAAAAGTCTAAAGTTAGCGAAACGCTGCCAAGTAGCAGAGGTGCAGTACATTCGGCTGAAATAGAATATGTAATGGGTAACTTAGCAACGAATCAAGTGTTTGCTTGGAATGACGACGATTACGCTATTTCGTCAATGTTTCAGGGCTACTTTATCCGCTTTATTAAAACTGGGGATCCTAATTCCAGTGAATTACCTGTTTGGCCTAAGTTTGCAGATAATAAACGACTTGTTATAGGCACAACTATTAGCGATGAGAGTATGTCTCTATTGCGCAAACGTTATACATTAATGGCTAAGATCAACGGCTTTGAACTACAAGAGGACTGAGAGATTTGAGTTGTCCGTGAACATTGCATTTGTAGTGGTAATAGAGAGCTGAGCTCTCTATTACCTATTCTGTTTTTATTCGGGAATTATTTCGTCTTTCAATGGATCTTGGTGCACTGACGATAGAGTTGTTGGTTGTTGCGACTCAAAAGCGTGTTTGTCGCGAACGTTTTTTTGAACGGTTACTGCTGCAAAGATACTTAAAACATAGGCCATAGCGTAAAAGCCTTTTTCACTTAACAATAAATCTGCATTGAATAACCCAATACCTAGTAGAGCAATAGATATGCCTGCTGATGCCCAAGCAATACTGTGATAAATTTTGGAAGTGGTAATACCTTCAGCTTTGTCGCGAATGGTTTTTTGCAGCGACACCATAGAGAACAATCCGTATAGAATGATACACAAATAATAGCCTTTTTCATTTAGTGCCATCTGAGCATTGAATAGGCCAATTCCATAAGCGCCAGCTCCAATTATTAAAGCGGCAATAGACGCTAAAAAATAAGACTTTGTAGGGGCTTGAGTTGTCATAATCGAATTCCTTGTAAGTGATTTAGTCTGCTTGTTTAACTGGGGTTACAATAAACGCTAGTTAACTTAAAATATACCCTTTTGCGGTTTGTAGTAATTTTTACTACTAAAGGTATATTAATGATATCCTTTGCTCTTAAAGTACAGTTGTGTCACCATCCTCATTTAAGGTCACGCCGTATTGGCTTAATTGGTAATGATCTAAGTACTTGTGGATAGAGCCAAAAGTGGCAGTTGCAATTTTTCCTGGATGATCTTTGGTAGTTATCTCATCCATAAATATAGATCCAAGGGCTAATCTAAAGCGACTGGTTTTAAGTTGCTGAGCAGTAAAGTAAGCTCGAGTATTGGCTTTGAGTTTTAGTACATCTGTTGTTTGATAAATGGCGGCATTGAGCATATCTAAGGTATGTTCAGTGCAATTTTGCAGCTGGCTATTCATTGGGTTAGCTATTACTGAGTATTTAGGATTGTGTAACTTAGTATTGTCACCACTGGCGATTAGTTTTATTAGCTGGGTTTGGATTTCATCGCTAGGAATAATTATGCCTGCTTTTAAACTCTGTGCTCCCCAGAAAAAATCCACAGGATAGTCTTGTACAAGGTGACTCCTATCGGGTTTGCCATCGAGCTGATATAGATTGTGAATAGCGTAACCTTGGACAAATTCACCACTATCCAGTTGAATGTTTGAATAGACTGCAATCGCTGTGTGGGTAAAGAGAACACCTTTCGGTAGATCTTTCTCTGGTCGTCCAACTCGGGCAATGATAAATGCTCTTGCGCCTTTAGACGCGGCATATTTTTCAACATCTTTGGCAAATTTAACAATTTTTTCGGGGGCTAATACCACAGGGGCATTCGCCTGACTTCCTGCCCAAGTAGGAAGGCTAAACAAAGCCAGTAGTATAAATAGTCGGCTAACACACATAGTTTATTCCTTATAATCGTAATCAAAAGCCATCAATTAGTTTGGCTGCTAAGGTCTAATGAGTTATAACTCGGCGTTTGTTCTTAATAATGATCACTTGATCTGGAGCTGGATCTGCGGTGATTGTTGTTTCGGTGATCACCAAAGAGCGATGTCTTGTATGTGTATTGGCTGAATCTGCAAAAATGGCTCCGGTTTGAACACTGGCGGCGCCAGCTTTTAAGGCTAGGCTTCCAGTTACTACAAGTGGCACAGCAACCACTGCGCTGGCCACTTTAGCTGTAGATAAAGCGCCATGACCTACAGCTAAAACAGAATGTTTACTTGCTTGGCCACTATGGTGACTGGACCCTTCTGCGTGGGCAGTTGCTGAGGTAATGGCAAGAGTTGTAAATAAAGCAATAGTGGTTAGTTTCATTGTTGTTCCTTTATTGATTGAAGATTGAAAACTCGTGTTTGAACCCGCTACACATTAAGCTTTGGTATTTGATTGGTAAACACTAATGATATTTGTATACTCAAATAACACTTAAGGTATAGTTTAGGTATACCATCTTAACTGGGAAGCTTATGAGTCAAATCACTCAAGTCAGTCAAACTTTGAAACAATTATTGCGACAACAACAAATCACCTACAAAGATATTGCATTTAAGCTAGATATGAGCGAAGCCAATATCAAACGGATTTTTTCGACTCAAAACTTTACGTTGCAGCGTCTGGAACAGCTTTGCGATATTTTGCATATGCGCTTATCGGACTTGTTTATGCTAACTGAAAAACAAGTGCAGCAAATCAGCCAGTTGACAGCTGAGCAAGAAAACCAACTATTAGCTGATCCTAAGTTACTGTTAATCGCCGTATGTGTGCGTGATGCATGGAAATTTGATGAGATTATTGATTATTACGACATAGATAAACATCAATGTATTCAATTATTAGCAAGATTAGACAAGCTTAAAATTATTGAACTATTGCCCAACAACCATTTTAAATCATTGATTGCCCAAGATTTTAGATGGATACCTGGGGGCCCATTGGAAAAGTTCATGGAGCAGGAGGTTATGGTTAAATTTATGGCTCCAAAACAAAATGAAAAATGGTTGTTCCGTTTTTATTTACGGGGGCGGTACTCGCAATCATCTATCGAAATAATTCAGCGTAAACTTAATCAATTAACAAAAGAAGCAGCAGTGTTAAATCAAGAAGACGCGGACTTACCGCTAAACAAAAGACAACATATTGGTTTGTTAATGGCGATGCGTCCTTGGGAGCCTTCGTTATTTGAGAATATGCGCAAACAACGGGGTGATTCAACTACCTAAATATACGCAGATACTTCAGGTAGTTGCATGAGTAAAATCCAAGGGATTCTTATCTAGCGGTCCATCCTCCATCAATCACTAGTGCTTGGGCCGTGATGTTTCTGGCTTCGTTAGACAACAAAAATGCTGCAGTGGCTGCCAGTTCATCTATTCCGATAAAGGATTTTTTAGGCATAGGTGCCAACATGATAGTATCAACGACTTGTTGTTCGCTAATACCGTTTTCAATAGCTTGAGCCGCAATTTGGTTTTCTACCAATGGGGTTTTTACGTATGCTGGGCATAGTGTGTTGACAGTGACGTCACAGTCACCGGTTTCTAAGGCAAGTGTTTTGGCGAAACCCAATAACCCATGTTTAGCGGCTACGTAGGCGGACTTAAAGGGGGAGGCGACCACCGAATGCACCGAGCCTATGTTAATGATTCGACCATAATTTTGTTGGCGCATTTTTGGCAGTAACGCTTGGCTTAATAACGCTGGGGCAACTAACATAATGTTGATTAAAAGTTGCCATTTTTCAGGGGGAAAATCTTCTAGTTTACTCACGTGTTGTACGCCAGCGTTGTTGATCAACACATCGACTGTTAGTGGTTGTAGTTTGTTAGGCAAGTCGCTTACGTCTTGCAAATTGGTAACATCAAGTTTAATTGCTGCTGCACTCATATCTTGCTGCCGCAATTGCTCCATAGCGCTGGTTGCCGCATCAAGGTTGATATCCGCAATAATAATATGGTGGCCCAAAGCGCCTAAGTGTTCGGCAATTCCCAAACCAATTCCACTCGCGCCACCAGTAATTAGTACATTTTTGTTAGACAAAACTATTCTCCTAAATATCTAATTTTTGATTTAATGATTCAGCCATTTTTTTTACGGCTTCAATTTGTGGTGCATTTTGGGTGGCATACTCACTGCTGGTATAACCCCACCAATCCCAACATCCCTGGGGATTCAAAGGCATAAAAGTGGAGTTTTTGGTTTGCGGATAAAGAACAACTATTTGATTGTTGTCAGCCCAATTGTTTAAGCCATTGTGTTCGATAAATTGATTGCCGACAGTTTGATAATTTTGCTGACAGCCATGGAAACTAATATGTAATTGACAAGTTTCACCTGCCGCACAACTTTTGGGGACATACACAAATCCGTTGTCAGCTAAAGTGGTTGCTGGGTCGCCACCTAAGGATTGTTGATTAAATGACACAACTTTCCCGCTTGGCTGAGGATTTCTGGGTTGCAAATCTGTGTACAAAAATTCCAACATCTTTCCCGCTGCGTCATAATGACAATTGCCGATAAAGGGAGACTCTGACACATCACATTGCGAACCCGATGCTAGAGTGGGGAAGTGGTGAGCAAAAGGTTTTTCGTTCAGGTATCGCACATTGTCCGAGTCAATCCATTGGAGGTATTGCTGGTGTAAGGCTTGAGTGACTTCAATAGCAATTTTCGTGTCTTTGGTACCCCGTAATAGCCAAACTTTGCTGCTTTTTAGATTATCCAATTTTGCAATTTTTTGTTGCTTTTCGTAGGTTTCAGCTTGAAGGGGTAGATTCTGGCTAGTGGCATCGGTACTTTTGTTAACACACTGAGACAGGGCGGTTTTGATACTATTCTGCGCACAATAATAGGGGCCAGCCGCAATGATACCTGCCTTGGTGACCCAATCAGAATGTGCAATATGGAATTGATTTGCCATAAACCCGCCACTTGATAAACCAGATACGCCGATTTCTGTAAGGTCTAGATTGAGATTGTTTGCAAAAACTTGGCTATTACTAGCGAGTAAACCGCTTAACAGCAAAATGGTTATTTTTTTCATTTTGATACTCTTTAATGGCATAAATTATTGTTCAATAAATTCTTTAATTTTGAGGGCTTTTTCGCTAATGCCGCTGACACCGTTTAAATGGCCAGAATCACCTGTTAGCTCTTGCAATTCGCTCACCTTGCCTAAGTCTAAAAGAGCTTGGTTGGCGTTTTCGCTTAAGTAGGGCATCAGTAATAGATCATTTCCTGACGGTAAAAATAAGGTTTTAGCTTGGATAGTTTGCAGACCTGCGGTGAGGTTTGCACCGTGGCCGGCAATAAACAATTGGGATGCGCGTGTCAAATATAATAGATGGTTAGCATCGGATAGCTTAGCTCGTTGCTCTGCACGCTCCCTTAGCCAAGTTGTAATCGAAAAATTAGCCGTAATAGAGTGTAATGGTTCTGATTGTAACGGCTGGTGATTAACTGCTTTTGTTTTACCTACTTGATTAATCGCTATGGGAGTTAAGGCATCTTGGGTGATGAACATTAAGGCCGCAATTAATCCTTCAATGGGTGGGGTATGACCGTAATAATCGCCGTTTCGCCAATTAGGATCGAGTCGAATAGCAATTGCCCAACGTTCTAATAGAGATGTTGTCCAGGCGTCACTTTGGGCACTTCCTATGACGGATACCATTCTTGGTACCCAATCAGGATAGGCTGATGCCCAATCAATTGCTTGCATTGATCCCATTGATGCACCAATGACGCCATGCAGTGTCTTAATGCCTAAACTTTCGAGAACCAACTTTTGTATATTTACAAAGTCTCTAATAGTGACGACCGGAAAGTCCAATCCATAAGGCTTACCGGTATCGGGGTTAATTGTTGCTGGTCCAGTTGTGATGACGTTAGGATCGTTGGCTCCTAAATTGGCCAGGCTGTCGACACTAATTACGAAAAACTTATTGGTATCTATGGCTTTACCTGGACCTATTAGTGCATCCCAGTAACCGGCTTGTGGATCGTCTTTAGTGTATTTACCAGCGGCATGAGAACTGGCTGAAAAGTAGTGGGTAACTAAAATTACATTGTCTTTATTGGGGGTTAATTGCCCGTAACTTTCCCAACCAACCTGTACTTTTTTTATGGTTTTTCCATTGAATGTTTTGAAGTTTTCTGTCTCAAATTTTTGTTTAACTACCAATAACTCTGCGCTAGCAACTGAGCTAAATAGCAAAATCAGACACACCGTAAAGTATTTAAGGTGATGTGGTTTGAGTTGCGTCATATCAATTTTTTCCTAGGGATGATTTATATAAAACTAAATAAAGCGATTGCCAATGCCACGCCGCATAGAGGCACAACTACCGTTACTGCGCCCAACGCCCAATAGGCTTGTTGATGGGTTTCGTGGCATATTGCCCTGATGGTGGTGACCACATACCCATTATGTGGCAACGAATCTAATGCGCCAGATGAAATTGAAACAATGCGATGTAATTCATCTGGGTCGACCCCTTGTTCTAAATAGCCAGGTGCTAGAAGCGGTAATGCAATTACTTGTCCGCCTGAAGCCGAACCTGTTAGCCCGGCAATTACGCTGATAGCAATCGCGGCCCCAATTAACTCATTGCCAGGAATTTGTGACATGATTTCGACCGCAGTCTGAAATGCGATAGTTGATTTGGCAATGCTTCCAAATCCTACTACTGCCGCGGTATTACCGATTGCAATTAGCGCCCCAGTGGTGCCTGCGGTGACGGCATTTTCTAAATGATGAAAGTGTTTAAAATTAATGACCATTAAACTTAACACGCCGCCACCTAACGCCACTATTAGCGCCAGTTGCTGTAATGAATCATGTAATAGGAATGATAAAACCAGCACCACAAGCAGCGGAAAAATTCCGGTAAAAGGGTGGGGATAATCTCGTTCTGGGATTTCAGGATCATGGCTGCGGGTTTCAAACTTTTCACCATTGGCTACCGCTTTATTGATCATTTTGCGCATCCACCAAAAACCAAAGCTTGCCATAAAGATGGCGACCACTAAGCTAACTTCCCAGGCTGCGAAAGGTGAAGTACCCAAATATTTTATTGGGATCCAGTTTTGAATTTCGGGAGATCCAGCCGAAGTCATAGTAAAAGTCACAGAGCCAAAAGCCAATGCCGCAGGAATAAAGCGCCGTGGTAAGTTGGCGTCTTTAAATAGACTAAGTGCCATGGGGTAAACCGAGAAAGCCACCACAAAGACGCTTACACCACCATAAGTTAACACCGCACAAGCTAATACAACAGCAACCACTGCTTGTTGTCTGCCTAGCTTGCTGATGATCCACCTAGCTAACGAATCCGCAGCTCCTGTGTCTTCCATGAATTTGCCAAATAGTGAACCAAGCAAAAACATAAAGAACCAGGAGGCGATAAAACCTGAAAAACCTTGCATGTAACTGGTAACAAAGTTGCTATCTCCAATAAAAATTGGGAGACCGCTGGTTACTGCCACCAAAAGCGAGCAAAGAGGTGCGGCGATAAACAGATTCATACCCCGAATAGTGAGCACTATTAACAGTAGTAACCCACCAATGAGGCCAATTAAACTAAGCATATTATTTGATTCCTTTAATTTAAGTCTGTGACCGCAGCCCTAAATAGGATGGTGTAAGTGTGTGGCAAAGCGTCATTAATGCCCATAGTACTATGGTACTAAGGACATCAACTCATTTCTGGATTAAGGTTACTTAGACCGCAGCAAATAGAAAAAACAAAAACACAATCCAAGGACACATAATGAAAAATATAAATAACGCCGAAAGTTTGACTGCTACTAAACAACTATTTAAACACTCGCTTTGCGCCATGGCAGTAGGAGCTGTGTTGTTAAGCAGTGGTAACCTACAAGCACAGCAAAGTGAAGATAAAAAAGGCCTTGAACGCATTGAGGTGACGGCAAGAAAAACCACAGAAAGTTTGCAAGAAGTGCCAATAGCCGTCACCTCTATTGGGGAAATGGAACTCAACGAACTGGGTATCGCGGTTATCACCGAAATACAACAATTTTCACCGAATACAACGTTACAAAACAGTCGCGGTACTAACTCGACTTTAACCGCTTTTATTCGTGGTGTAGGGCAACAAGATCCTTTGTGGGGGTATGAACCAGGTGTGGGTATATATGTTGATGATGTATATATAGCAAGACCTCAAGGAGCGGTACTAGACTTGTTAGATGTGCAACGTATCGAAGTATTAAGAGGTCCGCAAGGCACACTGTATGGCAAAAATACCATAGGGGGTGCAATCAAATATGTCACTAAAGAAATGTCGGGAGACACCTCGGTGAATGTGTCTGCTACTTTAGGTAGCTATTCTCAGCAAGATCTTAAACTGACTGGGCAGTTACCCATTATTCAAGACAAATTATACGTAGGATTTGGTTACGCTTCGCTTAATCGTGATGGATTCGGTGAGTACTTAGAATCAGCACTTCCAGATCAAGATCTAGAGAACTACAACAAAGATTTGTGGGCGGCTCGATTTAATGTTGAGTTTCATGCAACTGAGGATTTGTTTTTTAGACTACGTTGGGACAAAACCGAAGATACGTCAAATTCTAAAGGCGGCTATCGATTATTACCGAGTCGCGTAACTGACGCACCTGTTCCAGATAGCGTATTTGATTCCTATACCAGTATGCCTACATACAACAAAGTGGAACTGGATGGCTACAGTTGGTTGGCGCAGTATGATGTAAGTGAAGCGCTGCAAGTTAAATATATTGGTTCTCACAGAGAGAGTTATTCACCCACCAATATTGATTTTGATAACACAGCTCTAGATATATTTGATGTACCAGCAGAATATACTGACAGTAATGATACTCACGAAATTAACTTAAATTATGCGGGTGATGGCTTTGGTATAGTGGGCGGTTTGTATCTTTATGATGGAGAATCTTGTGGTAATTTCGACGCTATTTTGGGGGTGTTAGGTCGAGCGGCGTTTGGTACGCCAGGACTGACACGAGAAGTGTCTGGTTGTAATAATAGTGAGAGCCAAGCGGCTTATGCCCAAAGTAATTTTGATGTGTCTGACAAGGTGTCTGTTTCTTTGGGATTACGTTACACCAAAGAAGAAAAATCAGCCTTTGTTAATAACGGCTTAGTGTTCGACAATGTTTATCCGTATTCAAATTGGATCCCTGGTTATGTGAGACCTGAAGGGGAACTGGTACCACAAGTGTTAGGTACTGACACCAATGGCGATGGTGTGTTAGATGCGCCAGCCACTGAAGATTGGTCTCGCCTAACGCCAAGTGCAAGTATTGAATATCAATACGCTCAAAATATTATGTTCTATGCCAGTTATGGCCAAGGTTTTAAGTCGGGTACCTATAATCCAAGAGCGACTATTAATGAACCCTCAGTTGATCCAGAGATAGTGGATTCTTTTGAAATTGGTATGAAAAGTGACTGGAATGACAATTTGCGCGCTAACGTCACCTTGTTCGCATTAGATCACAAAGACAGGCAATATATCTCTGTGTTACCAGTTAGTTCACCAGAAGATTTACAACAAATCTTGGGCAATGTTGGCAGTTCAACAGGGCAGGGTGTTGAAGCTGAAATTACTTACGCCGCTAGCGATGCCTTAACTTTTGATATGGCCTTAGGTTATATCGACGCCGAATTTGATGAAGTGATCCAACAAACAGAAGCGGGTCCGGTGGATATCTCAGATACTTTTGCAATATCCAACACCCCAGAATATACCGCTAACTTTGCAGCCAATTACATTTGGTCAAACGATATGGGGGATTTCGCCTTCAATGCTAACTACTACTATCGTGACGATTACACTATTACTGAAACATCAAATAGTCTAGTGACCCAAGACGGTTATGGTTTGTTTAATGTGAGTGTGTCTTGGTCTAGCACCGACGGTCAATGGTACGGCGGTTTACACGCTAAAAACTTAACCGACGAAGAATACGTTGTAGGTGGATATCAATTTGTTACTGAAAATGCTGATGATCCTACCGGCTACACCGCAGGCACAGGCGGTGATAACACCTTGATTGGTTATTATGGTGACCCTATGACGGTTAGTTTAACCCTTGGTTATAGGTTCTAATGTTTTCACTTAATTATAAGGCAGCTTAGGCTGCCTTTTTTGTGTTAACGCATTGGCTTCACTCTAAAATAATCATACTCTACTGGCTGTACTTATTAGTAATTGTCTTTAAAGGTTATATTAATGCACGCGAAAGCCATAGTGGCAGATGATCACCCCTTATTTCGCAGCGCGTTAAAACATGCTGTGCTAAATGTCTTAGGTGACAATATTTTAGAATCTGCAAATTTCGAGGAAACCTTAGATCTATTAAAAGATCATCAAAATATCGAATTGATTTTTTTAGACCTCAATATGCCTGGCAATCAAGGGCTCATGGGGCTGACCGTATTGCGTAATAACTATCCTGATGTGTTGGTGGTGATCGTATCTGCAGAAGAACGACCAGACATCATTAAAAAAGCCATAGATTTTGGCTCAAGTGGTTATATCCCAAAATCCACTCCTTTACCGATTATTACTCAAGCAGTAGAGCAAATTTTGGACGGTCAAATTTGGGTTCCCGAAGACATGCTCAATGAGGTTAAGCAACTAAATAACTCTTCGTATATTACTTTTGCTTCACGTTTAGAAAAACTCACCCCCCATCAGCTTAGAGTCTTACAGTTGATGGCTGACGGGTTATTGAACAAACAAATAGCGTTTGAATTACAGGTTAGCGAGTCAACTATCAAACAACATGTTTCTGCGGTGCTGAATAAGTTAGGTTTTAATAACCGCACGCAGGCTGGAGTAATGTTCAAAAGTGTAATGAGTACAGTAATAGGGGAGTAATTTGATGTGCTTCTTGACTCGCAATCGAAGAATCCGCTTGGTTATTTGCGTCACCTTTTACCGACTTTTAAGCTGAACTTTGCTCAAGTAAAACAAACAAGTTATACTAAAGTGTAACTTGTTCCCATGCCTATTAGTCATTACTATTTGCCGCGCAATTTCCAATTACCGTGTTGTTATGGAGTGTAAGATGCAAATGAAAGTAACCATAACTGTGCTGTTTTTCTTGGTATTGAATTCAGCATATAGTGTCGAAAATAAAGCCGAAAAAAGCACCGGAAAAATCACAGTGGCTTTTGGTGAAGTGCTGGCCCCATGGGTGATAGTCGATACCAATCAAGGTATCATTATCGATTTGTTAGAAGCCGCAATGGCGCCGTTAGGGTACGAAATAGAACCTCTTTATTTGCCTTATGCTCGTCGCAGTAGAGCTTATCAAAGCGGAGATGTGGATGTAGTTTCCGATATGAACATCAATATTATTGAACAGTACAATCTCCCTGGCTACCTCTCCGATATTGCTTATTCTTACGAAAATTTTGCCTTTAGTTTACGCAAGAATAACTATCAATTTACTCAGTTGAACGATCTCAAGAACCACAGTTTACTTTCGTGGCAAGATGCGGCAGTGCATTTGGGTGACGAGTACGCCAAGATGGTCAAGGATCATACCCACTACAGTGAAACCTTTGATCAAGCAATGCAAGTCAAAATGTTATTCTTAGAAAGGTTTGAAGTAATCCAAATGGATGCACATATTTTTGATTATTACCGTGCTCAACTGGTAAAAAATAATGAAATTGATTCTACACAAGAAGTAGACCGTTTTGCCTTGCTTGGCGATAGCCCTAATGGTTATTTATTCAAATCCGAAAAACTTCGCAATGAATTTAATCAGCAGTTAAATCAACTAAAATCCAGTGGTGCGTACGGAGCAATTCTTGCACGCTATAAGTAGCGTTAATACTGGGGTTGCGGCAGTAGTTATAACAAAAATGTCGCAACAAATATGACTGGAAATCACCGTTCCAAAAACGCTGTTGCTGGTTAACAAAGCGTCTGAAGGTAAAAATCACACTAGATTTGTAACCCTAGTGCGTTTGAGACCGGTTTAGTTATTGGCTGAAAAATAAAGGTAATACTAGGCTGGCACAGCGGTAATAACTTGGTTTTTCCCTTGAGCTTTGGCCTTATAGAGCGCGTCATCCGCTGATTTTAGTAGCTGATCTATATTGTTAGCACCATTAAACTTTACTTCAGCTAAACCAAAACTTGCAGTCAGAACAACAGAATTTAGTTCGGGTTTTAATGTAATCCGACTCATTCCATCACAAATTCTTTGACAGATTTCTTGGGCGCTTTTGATATCGGTATTATTTAATATTATGACGATTTCCTCGCCACCATAACGAGCAATAAAATCATCCTTGCGTAAATTAGCTTGCTTTAAATATTGTGCCACCGCTTTTAAACACTCATCTCCTACTTGATGTCCATAAGTGTCGTTAATTTTTTTAAAGTTATCGATGTCTAACATAACTAAGGCTAAATTTTTTGATTGTGTAATGGCTTCTGAAAATTGCAATTCAAAATAACTATCAAATGTTTGGCGATTGAATAGCCCGGTAAGGTGATCCGTTTCTGACAACTCTTTTATCTGATCATTTTGTATTTTCAAATATTTCGCTTTGTCTTCAAGCTCGCGATTGCGTGAAGACAATTCTTGGGTTTTTTCAGCCACTTCTTCCTGCAAGTTATCGGTTAGGTGTTCTGCTGTATCGAGTGCTGATACAAATCGTAGAGAGTGATATTGAGTTTGAGCGAACAAAAACAAAAACAGGGTATATTCTGCAAGATAGAGATTATAGGAGCTAGACAAGGCAGCGGTTACGTCATTGATCACCCCAAAAAATAGGATAAGACCACTAACAAACATTAGCGTCGAACGATGAGACTTATCTATTATTGAATGAATTATTAACCACAAAGTATACAGAGAAAATATTCCTAATATTACTTGATAATAGAGTAGGTAACTAACGACTTGTTGCAGTGATACTAAGAATGTGAAGCTAACTACAATTGCCACCACTGTATAACCTAATTTAATCATCAGGTCAGAGTACTTAGCTGGATACAGACATGAAAAAAAGTGCACTCCCGCTACTGCTGGCCACACTATAGTGATATATTCCAACCTTAATAAAACATCAAACAGGAGTGGGTCCCCTAAAAGATAGTAGGCATAATCGGTTGAAACCGTCGCCCTCAACAAAACAGTAAATGCAAACATCGCTAACAATAATAACACCCGTTCTTTTGGTCGAAAAATGAAGAACAGAATATTCTGAAATACCACCAGTAAACCAATCGCAATTAATGCAACTCGACTCGCTAAATCGGAGAGTAGGGATTTATTTGCCTGTTCAAGCTCGGTTACTTCGAAGGCTCCGTACATACCAGCACGGCTATATAATTGTGCGGACAGGTAAATAACTAGGGTGCCAGAGTCGTCATTTTTAGGTAACTGCAAAATATATGTCTTGAAGCGCATTTGTTGAGCATCGTATTCTTTTGCGATTTTGCCCGACTCGCCTAAATATTGAGTAACACCCGATTCGTCAATCCACCAAGCTTGCCATGCATCATTGACATTGCGCATCCGTATTACAGGTTCTTTGAAAGTACTCTTTAAATTTTTTAGTTTGAGTGCATAGGTACCAAAGCGATATTTATTTAAGGTTTTTTCATCCACTAAAGTACTGACAAAATTAGGTAACTGCACAATCTTGAACTTGGATTCTGGGGAATTAACTATGGCCAAAGGCGTCCATTCACCCCAGTTAAGCGCCCAATCTCCTGCAAGGCTAGCATTGCCATTTTTCAGATCTTGTCGGACATCGATACTTGGGATAGGCTGAGCAGATAAATGAGTTGTATTAAAAATACCTACACAATAGATGATTGTTAACACAAAGAGCTTTGCAATTCTCAATCTCACCTCTCATTTATTTATTAAAACCTATCATATCGGAAATATGCGAAATGGTATAATGCTATGTCAACGCAACACTAGCATAGCTAGAGTGTTTAATAATTAGTTTACATGATCTGTTTCAAAAAACGCTTTAATGCTGCGGGTTTTATGGGTTTTGGTAAGTAATGTAAATCTGTCTCTATAGCTTGGTTTCTTACATCTTCAGTTCTGTCTGCACTGCTTAACACGCCGGGAACATTGACCTGCCAATTTGTTCGCAAAATTTGTGCGGCTTGTATGCCTGTTGCCCCGTTGTCTAAGTGGTAATCGAGAAACAACATATCAGGGCAACGAGTGCATTTTGTTAAAGCTTCTTCGACGTTATTAAATGCAAAAATTGTTGCTCCCCAGCTTTTAAACAAATGTGTGACAGCCTGAATAGTATTCACATCGTTTTCGATGATCACTATCACTTTATCTTGAAGTAATACTGATGAATCGGCTGTTTTTTTAATTTGCAAAGAGTCGCTTTTTGTTAGTTTTGCTCCCATAGGTACGGAAACTTCAAAGCAGCTGCCATGGTCTAGTGCTGATGTTAAGTTGATAGGGTGCCGGAGTAGGGTACTAATACGCTCTACTATGGTAAGACCCAATCCTAAACCTTGGTTATTGTTTTGATTATCTAATTGATTAAATTCTTTAAATATTTCTTGTTGTTGTTCTTTAGCGATGCCTCTACCTGTGTCATACACCCTTATTTTTAGCTCTTGATTGTGCCGTTTGGCCACCACTAACACTTTTCCAGAGTCGGTATAACGAACCGCGTTTGAGATTAGGTTTTGTAACACGCGTCGTAGTAACTTTTTATCAGAAGTGACACAACTTGAGCAAGGTACATACTTTAACTGTATTCCTTTACGCTGCGCCAAAATGGAAAATTCGTGAACTAAAGGAGTTAACAATTCACTCAGTGTAAAGTGCTGAATGTTTGGGGTTAACACTCCCGAGTCTAACCTTGTCATATCTAACAGAGTAGAAAGAAGTTCCTCAGCGTTATTCAAAGACTGAATTAAGTTATGGCTCATGTCTGTAATGTCTTGATTCGGGGCTTTTTCTTTAATTAGAGAAGCGAATAAGCTCGCGGCGTTAAAAGGTTGCATTAAATCGTGGCCTGCCGCTGCCAGAAATTTACTTTTACTATCGTTAGCTTTTTCGGCTTCTTGCCTTGCTCCGTCAAGCGCTATGTTAGCCGTTTCTAATTGAGCGGTGCGTTCAGCGACCCGACTTTCTAAGTGTTGTTTAGATTGTTGTAGTTGCTGCTGAATATTGATGTGGTCGGTGATATCACTGTAGGTTGTAACAAAACCTCCGCCAGGTAGAGGGCTACCGTTTACTTCGATTGTTTGTCCGTTTTCCTGTTCGCGCAGAAATTTGTAATGGCTTCCGATTCGCATGTATTGCATACGTTTTTCGATTTCGGAGTCTATTTTCGCCTTCTGGCCGAATAACCCTCGATGGGCATTAAATAATAATAAGTCTTTAATCGGTATGCCAACGCGAATCAAACTGGCGGGGTAATCGAACAATTCTATATAACGTTGATTCCAAGCCAATAGAGACAAGTTTACATCGACTACACATATACCTTGTTGAATATGTTCTACTGATGATTGTAAAACCTCGTGATTAAAGTGAAACGTATGACTCGCTTCTTCGACTAGCTCCACTAACTCTTCGATCGCTACATCTTTTTTCTCGGCTATTGCAGAGAGTAAAATTCTTGCGCTTACGTTACCCACCTGATTAGCAATTTCGTTTTCTATATTGGCTAATAATTTAGGGCTAGCGTAGGCCGATGATTGCTCGATTGGTAGATTGTCGAGTAAAAACTGATGGCGCTCTTTGTCCAACACTTTTTCTGTAACCGCAAGTAGTTTAGATATCTTAGTCGCTTGGTTTAACGTAGAAAACGCCTGTTCTTCCTGTCCGCCTATTTGTTGATCTTTGTTGGTGGGTAAAATCAGACTAAACACGACGAAACAAAACGTATTAACCAATAGACTGAGCACAAATCCAGACGCGAGCTGCAAGTCATCGGGTGGTGGATCAAAGTAGTAACTGGCGGTAATACTTGGCCAAAGTAACCAATATGCCCAACACAAGGCGCCAGATATCAAAGCTATCATGGCAGCTGTTTTATTGCGTTTCGACCAATATAAACCACCAACAATAATAGGCAGGGTTTGTGATAGTAATGCGATCGCTATTATGCCACTTTTTACTAAAGGTGCGGTTTGACTAATATCCAAGTGATATAAATAGGCAATACTCATTACAATCACTACAGTGGCTCGGCGCGTAAACAAAACGGCTTTGGGGGTAAGATTATGTTTTTGTAGCCGCTGTAGTTGTATCTTTAAGCGCAGTGGTGTGACTAAGTTATTGGAAATCATAATTCCCATCGCAAGTGTTGCCACTATTACCATGCTGGTGGCCGCAGATAAACCACCTATAAACGAGATAAGAGCGACACTGATACTGCCACCTTGTAACGGCAATGCAAGGGCATAAATATCGGTATTAACCTCAGTGGATGCATCAAATATTACATGCCCAGCGATTCCAATGGGTAGAATAAACACTGTTATCAAACATAAATATAGAGGAAACACCCAACGGGCTGTTCTTAGTTCTTCACTACCGTTATTTTCCACAAAGTTGATATGAAACTGGCGTGGCAAACAGAACATTGAACACACCCCTAATAACATGTGACTGAGATATACCCATATAGCCGAGTCAGATTCGATGATTTGTTGACTTTTAGGATGTAATTGAGCTTGACCGAACAAATCTAAAACGCCGTTAAACATCACATAACAAACGTATACACCAACTATTAATAGGGCCAGAAGTTTAACCACAGAAGCGAAAGCAACAGTCAGCATTAATCCTGGATGTTTATCGCTGGCACTGAGGGATTGAGTCCCAAACAAAATGGCAAAAAGTGCCATGAAAATAGCAACATAGGCACCTACATTACCACTCCAATTAACGTCGATGCCCACTAAAATCGCCACACTTTGGCTGACTGAATCAAGTTGTAATGCGATATAGGGAATCACTCCGACTAAACATAATAACGTGACTAGTGCGGCGAGTAGATAGGATTTTTCGAAGCGCAGACTAATAAAATCTGCTAGGGAGCTCACCTGGTGTTGGTGGCACAGTAAACTGATTTTGCGTAGTACCGGATGCGCAAATAGGAACACGAGTATCACACCTAAATATGTTGGCATAAAAGCCCAACCATATTGCGTCGCTTGGGTGGTAGTACCAAAAAAAGCCCAGGACGTGCAGTGTACACCTAAAGCTAAACTGTAGATAAAGGGGTGTTGCTGCTGACCTTTGTAGCGTTTATCCGCCCAAAACGCTAAGGCAAACAGAACTAATAAGTAGCAAAGTACTAGTGCAGAAACACTCCAAACATTTATCATAGGCTAATAAAAATAATCCAATAATTCAGTACTTTACCCTTACTGGGATAAATATGAAAGATGACATATTGAGCGTTAGTCACTAGTTTTTAAAGATAAATCGCAAAAACATCAATTATCTACCCTTGAAGCTTATAAATGTAACCCCATTACTAGTGGCAGTTGAAAATTTGCTTAAAGAGTATACGGAGCTAAGCATGTCAAATGAACACACAAACCAGCATGAAGAAGAGTTAGAAGCTGGTGCAGAAGTCGAGCAACAAAACGCTGAACAAGAAGTCGTTGAGTTAACTGAAGATCAGCAACGTATTGCTGAGTTGGAAGCCGCAGTTATTGCTGCAGAAACTAAATTTGCTGATCAACAAGATTCAGTTTTACGTTCGATTGCTGAAGCTGATAACGCTCGTAAGCGAGCTCAAGGCGAAATTGATAAAGCGCGCAAGTTTGCATTAGAAAAGTTTGCCGGTGAATTGTTGCCTGTAGCTGACAACTTAGAGCGTGCGATACAAGTGGCTAATCCAGAAGATGAAGCCATAAAACCAATTGTTGACGGTGTTGAGCTAACGCTTAAGTCGTTTATCAGCACAATTGAGAAGTTTGGAATGACAGTGATTGACCCTCAAGGTCAACCTTTCAACCCTGAACAGCATCAAGCTATGTCGATGCAAGAAAATGCGGAGTTGCCACCTAATACAGTTATGGCAGTGATGCAAAAAGGGTATGAGATTAATGGCCGTTTGTTGCGTCCTGCCATGGTCATGGTGACTAGAGCGCCAGAGGGCGGTGTAGATACTCAAGCTTAATTTCCGTTCTTATTTTATAAGTATGGTGTGAGCAAAAATAATTAAGGTTTTGTGCGGGTTTATTTTCAATAAGATGTTGAAAATATAAATAATAACCCCACAAAGTGTACAAGCTTTTAAGAACAATTTTTTGGAGACAAACTAATGGGTAGAATCATTGGAATCGATTTAGGTACTACTAACTCTTGTATAGCAGTATTAGATGGCGACAAAGCCAAAGTATTAGAAAATGCAGAAGGGGATCGTACTACTCCTTCAATCATCGCTTACACTAATGACGGTGAAATTTTGGTTGGACAACCGGCTAAGCGTCAAGCGGTGACTAATCCACAAAACACTTTATTCGCAATTAAGCGTTTAATTGGTCGTCGTTGGGAAGATAAAGAAGTACAACGCGATATCGACATCATGCCTTTCAAGATTGTTAAAGCTGACAATGGTGATGCATGGGTAGAAACCAAAGGCGAAAAAATGGCGCCACCGCAGATTTCTGCTGAAGTGTTGAAAAAGATGAAGAAAACCGCTGAAGATTATTTAGGCGAAGAAGTGACAGCAGCGGTTATTACCGTTCCTGCTTACTTTAACGATTCACAACGTCAAGCAACTAAAGATGCGGGCCGTATTGCTGGTCTTGAAGTGAAACGTATTATCAATGAGCCGACAGCTGCGGCCCTTGCTTACGGCATGGACAAGAAAAAAGGCGACAGCGTTGTTGCTGTATACGATTTAGGTGGTGGTACGTTTGATATTTCAATCATTGAAATTGATGAAGCTGATGGCGAACATACATTTGAAGTACTGGCGACTAACGGTGACACACACTTAGGTGGTGAAGACTTTGATAACCAAGTGATTAACTACTTGGTAGAAGAATTTAAGAAAGACTCAGGCATGGATTTACGTAAAGATCCACTTGCTATGCAGCGTTTAAAAGAAGCGGGTGAGAAAGCTAAGATTGAATTGTCTTCAGCACAGCAAACTGAAGTGAACTTGCCTTATATCACTGCTGATGCATCAGGTCCTAAACACCTTACTATTAAGTTGACTCGTGCAAAACTTGAATCGCTAGTTGAGTCTATGGTTAAAGCAACACTAGAGCCACTTAAAAAAGCACTAGCTGACGCCGATTTATCTGTAGGTGATATCAACGATATTATCTTGGTTGGTGGTCAAACACGTATGCCTCTAGTTCAGAAATATGTAACTGAATTTTTTGGCAAAGAGCCACGTAAAGACGTTAACCCTGATGAAGCAGTTGCAGTTGGAGCGGCGATTCAAGGTGGCGTATTGTCTGGTGATGTGAAAGATGTATTGTTACTTGACGTAACACCGCTTTCTTTAGGTATCGAAACTATGGGTGGTGTAATGACTACTCTAATCGAGAAAAACACTACTGTACCTACTAAAAAGTCCCAGACTTTCTCTACAGCAGAAGACAACCAGTCAGCGGTAACGATTCACTGCCTGCAAGGTGAGCGTAAGCAAGCTTCAGGTAATAAATCTTTAGGTCAATTTAATCTAGAAGGCATTCGTGCTGCACAACGTGGTGCACCACAAATTGAAGTGACTTTTGATATTGACGCTGATGGTATTTTGCATGTGTCAGCTAAAGATAAAGATACAGGTAAAGAACAAAAAATCACCATCAAAGCCTCTTCAGGTTTGACTGATGAAGAAGTAGAACAAATGGTTCAAGATGCTGAAGCAAACAAAGATGCAGATGTGAAATTTGAAGAACTTGTTCAAGCTCGTAACCAGGCTGATGGCTTGATTCACGGTACTCGTAAGCAAGTTGAAGAAGCTGGCGATGCGTTAAGTGAGGAAGACAAAGCTGAAATTGAAACCGCTGTAGTTGCTCTTGAAGGAGCAGTAAAAGAAGGTGATAAAGAAGCGATTGAAGCGAAAACTCAAGAGCTTATTCAAGCGTCTGCCAAGTTAATGGAAGTGGCGCAAGCTAAAGCTGCCTCTGAAGGTGCTGCTCAAGGTGGTCCAGAAGCAACTGACGCAGGTGCTAAATCACAAGATGATGATGTAGTAGATGCTGAGTTTGAAGAAGTAAAAGAAGACGAAAAGAAATAATTTTTTCGACTTAAATGGCTGACTCCTTAGTGAGTTGGCCTAGCTCGGCGCAACAGTGAATTCTGGGTGCGCCTTGTTTGTATTAAAAGCTAGTCATTTTATGGCTATGGCAAAATAAGAACTAGATACCGCAGGATAACGAATCGAGATGTCGAAGCGAGATTATTATGAAGTGTTAGGTGTGGACAAAAGTGCCACCGAACGCGAGATAAAAAAGGCTTATAAACGCCTAGCGATGAAATACCACCCAGATAGAACTCAGGGTGATAAAGCTATGGAAGAAAAATTTAAAGAAGTGCAAGAAGCACACGAAATGCTTACCGATTCGCAGAAACGTGCTGCTTATGATCAATATGGTCATGCCGGAGTTGACCCAAATCGCGGCGGTGGTGGTCATGGTGGTGATTTTGGCGATATATTTGGTGATGTTTTTGGTGATATTTTTGGTGGTGGACGAGGAGGCGGCGGACGTCAATCTCGAGCTCGCCAAGGTTCTGATCTACGCTATAACTTAGAGCTTTCTTTAGAAGAAGCAGTAAAAGGTAAAAACGTCGAAATTCGCGTACCAACCTTAGTGGGTTGTGAACCCTGTAATGGTTCTGGAGCGAAGAAAGGCTCAACCCCAACTACTTGTCCCACTTGTCACGGCCAAGGCCAAGTGCAAATGCGTCAAGGCTTCTTTGCTGTTCAGCAAACTTGTCCCACTTGTTCTGGGAAAGGCAAAATTATCTCTGACCCTTGTAAGTCTTGTCACGGTCAAGGTCGCGTAGAAAAAACCAAAACCTTATCGGTTAAAGTACCAGCCGGTGTTGATACCGGTGATAGAATTCGTCTTTCTGGCGAGGGTGAAGCCGGTGAAATGGGTGCACCAGCAGGTGACTTATATGTACAAGTACATGTGCGTGAACATAAAATATTTACCCGTGAAGGTAATAACTTGTACTGCGAAGTCCCTTTAAGTTTCACTCGAGCCGCTTTAGGTGGTGAGATTGAAGTCCCTACCTTAGAAGGCAAGGTTAAGTTGAAGGTGACTGCTGAAACTCAAACTGGCAAAATGTTCCGCCTGCGTAATAAAGGTGTTAAGTCCGTTCGCAGTGGTAGTGTAGGCGACCTAATTTGTAAGGTGGTCATTGAAACTCCTGTTAATTTAAGTTCTCGTCAAAAAGAATTGTTAGATGAATTGGAAAGCTCGATGGGAACAGGCAAAGACGTTGCTAAAAACCGTCCCAAAGAAAGTGGTTTCTTTGATGGAGTGAAGAAGTTCTTTGATGATTTAACTAATTAATTTAGTCATCAATAACTGATCTTAAAGCCGCTATTTTAGCGGCTTTTTACTACATCCAAGACTTTTGACTGGACTCAACCTGATACAGCCCTTGGTCAATTAATTCGTAGGCTAGTTTTTCATTGATCATGGGGATCTTTAATGAGCCAGAGGCGAGCACAAATTTTACTGTGGCTAGTAGACGTCGTTTCATAAGCAAGTTTTGTTTGAATTGAATTTGCTGAAGTTTATAGATAGGAAAACAATAATAATCGACACCGACTAAACCTTTTCTTAGATATACAAAATTTTTGTCTCTCGCAATACCCCAACGTTTCCAACGTAAAACAACTAACCCGCATAGTGTCACAAACAAGATACTGGCCAACAAAGCTAAGGTTAGTTTTCCATTTAACAGTGTAAAACTTAAACCTATTAGCCACACAGGCATAAAAATATAAACAATATTACGGAAAATAAAGCGTTTACTAATGGCTTCAAATTCATTGTTAATGACTAAAACTTTAAGGGAGTTTTCAGGGTAGGCGTCATCTATCAGTGCCTGAGACTCTTGGGGTTTAATAGAGGGGACAATTATTTTACTGCTGGAAGCAGACGAATCGAGGTTTTTGCCAAAGGAACTACTTTGTTCAAAATAGAGGTTAATCCGTTTGAGTAATACGTCTAACCAATCTTGTTTTTGCACCACCATTTGTAAACGACTCAAACTCATACTGACTTCGTGTTTAGTGAATAGGCCGCTTCGTCTTATATACTTGTCAGCGAGTTTATTTAGGGTGTAACCATAAAAACTAATAATTGCACCTATTACTGAAAAGCTCACTAATAGCAACATGATTAACATAGTGAATGAAAGGGCATACAAGGCTACTTCGAGTATTGAATGGCTTTGTAGACTAAATAACTCGGTTAAATTAATCCCTAAACTCGTCAAGCCTTCGCCAATATAGTTGAATATTCTGTCGTAAAAGGGAGCTAATCCTCCTAAAAATATCCAAATTCTATTACTGGTAATACCGTGAATGACTAGATCAGATAATTTTCGGCGGTTGAGCACTATTTCCTGCGTTGCGTTGTTTGGTGCAGATTCACTTTGAAACTCGTTACTATCAGCTGTTGGGTGTTGTTGCTTGTTGAGTGCTTCGCTATTTTGTCCGTGTTGCTGTATTTGAGACTTTAGCTGTTGCGCATAATCTAGTTTTATCGCTATTAATTTGGCTTCATTCTTAGCCGAGCCAGCGGTATCGAGTTTTAAACAAGCATGACCGCTAAAACGATAATATATAGGTTGTTCTATTTTGACATTCTGAACTCGGGAAAAGGGCAGGTTGAGATGTTTTTTGTTGAAAATCCCCGAACGGATCTCGATGTTATCGTCTGTTAATCGATAGCGGTATACTTTGAAACTAATAAAGGCGAAAACTGAAAGCAGTGCCAATGCGAATAAAATACCGGGTAACCAAATAAAGGGATGTTCCAGTATACTTTTATAACTCACTGCAATTGCAGGTATCAAAAAGATAATATTGCTAAATAGATGTTTAAATACACTTACCCCAAAATATAAAATCGCTATTGGCGACAAAACTTGCCAATTGTTTAAATTGTGAGGGTTATCTGTGGGTGCTGTGTTTTCGATTGAAGATAACTTGTTGCGACTATCCATGTTTGACCACATCTTTGTGTTGCAATATAAATTGACGTATCTGTTGCGCTATTTCTAGGGGTAACCCTGGAATTTCGAAGGTATGCATTTCACCTCCTGCACTGAAAACTTGTAACTTGGCAATGCCTATTTTTCGATCGATAGGGCCTCGCTTCAGTTCCATGTGCTGAATCCGAGTAATAGGTTGACTTACTACTTTTCGAAAAAACAAGCCACTGGAATAATGTAAATCCAAATCCCTCAATGAATAAGATTTAACCCTATCTCCGGCGTATATGAACCAAGTGAACAGTGCCCCTAACAAAGCGACAGCCCATGTAAAGAAAGGTAGAAAGTTTTGTAAACCAGCAGGTAAATCAACAAAGGGCTGCAAATAAATAAACGATGCAATAAAACAAACAATCAAGATAAGGCTTAAGTTTATTACACGGTTGATGGGTGCATATTTTGCTGATAATGGTTGTTGTTCTAGTTTTGATATTGTTGGTAGTTGCTCAATAGTAACGATTGGGTTACTAAAATTACTTTCTGACATGAGTCGTCCATAAATAGTGGTAAAATTATTGGAATAAAACCAATACTATCTGACTTTACCGATTAGTGCTGCTTCGCTTATACAAAGCAGAGGTTAGTTATACAAAAAAGTTAATTTTTGAATACTGCAACAAAGACATAATTCAGGCACAATCGCTTCACAAACTTTCAACGAAAAAAATTTAATCACTATGAGTAATATAGCTATTTTTGGTGCTAACGGTCGCATGGGTAGAGTCTTGATAGAGGCAATCGATTTAAGTGCGTCTGATAAGTTGACTGCAGCTACCGTGCGAGCATCGTCATCTCTTGTGGGAACAGATGTAGGAGAACTTGCTGGCATAGGTAAAAAAGGCGTGTTGGTGTGTGACGATTTATCTGCGAAGGTCCAACAAATAGATGTATTGATTGATTTCACCTTACCTGAAGCATTAACAGATAATTTAGCTTTTTGTGTTGCTCATAAAAAGCCTGTCATAATTGGTACGACCGGATTAAATGCACAACAAAAGTCGATGTTAGATTCTGCTGCAAAACTCATCCCTATTGTTTTTGCGGCAAACTACAGCGTCGGTGTGAATTTAATGCTGAATTTAGTGAGAAAAGCTGCGGCTGTGATGGCTGAAACCGCTGATATCGAGATATTGGAAGCTCACCATAGATTCAAAAAAGATGCCCCATCTGGTACAGCAGTGGCTATTGGTGAAGCGATTGCCAATGAAATTGGTAGAGATTTATCTGAATGTGCTGTTTACGGAAGAGAAGGCGAGACGGGTGAACGTGATCACCAAACTATTGGCTTTGCTACCGTCAGGGCTGGTGATGTGGTGGGTGAACACACCGCCTTATTTGCCGATTTAGGTGAAAGATTAGAAATTACACACAAGGCTTCAAGTCGATTAACCTTTGCAAAGGGGGCTGTCAAAGCCGCCGATTGGATCATTAATCAGCCAGCAGGTTTGTATGATATGGAAGATGTACTAGGTTTTAAGACGCGGTAGTTTATATTTATAGAATGACTGCTTTTACCCCTTATGTATAAAAAATATGGTTAAACGGTTATTTATGCAATTTTTATAATTGTGAATAGACCTGAAACACCCTTGTATGTATAATATTGCGAATTTGCCAAAATTCAGTGGAGTCGTTTAGATTTTACGTTTTTATAATTTGCAAATTGACTAAATGTTCATTTAAATCATATGTTTATATGGATATCTTTGGACTCTTTTTACTGATTTTTAAATCGGAGTCCTAGGTTAAAACCGTTTAATATCTAACCTGGAGGTTGATTTGGCTAATTCTGCCCTTTTAGTACTTGAAGATGGCTCTGTCTTTAAAGGTACTGCAATTGGAGCTTCTGGTGTGTCGGTTGGGGAGGTTGTTTTTAATACCTCAATGACAGGTTATCAGGAAATTCTAACTGACCCTTCTTATGCAGAACAAATTGTCACTCTTACTTACCCACATATTGGTAATACGGGGATAAATTCTGAAGATTGTGAATCAAATAAAATATGGGCTAAAGGCCTAATCATTCGTGACTTACCCTTGATCTTAAGTAATTTTCGTAGCGAGCAAAGTCTATCTGAATATTTAGAAGAAAATAATATTCTGGGCATTGCGGATATTGATACGCGAAGATTAACCCGGATTTTGCGAGACAAAGGCGCGCAAAACGGTTGTATCATTGCTAGTAATACCCTTGATGATATTCCATTAGATGAATCTAGCGCTTTAGCTCAAGCCCAAGCCTTTTCAGGGCTTAAGGGGTTGGATTTAGCTAAAGAGGTGACTAGCGATGAGTCTTACCAGTGGAGTGATGGTAGCTGGACCCTTGAACAAGGTTTCAAAGGCGCATTAGAAAACCCAGAGTTTCACGTAATTGCCTATGATTTTGGTGTGAAACGCAATATTTTGCGTATGTTAGCCGACCGTGGTTGTAAGTTGACTGTTGTTCCAGCTAAAACAACAGCCGATGAAGTGTTAGCTTTAAAACCAGACGGCGTGTTTTTGTCAAACGGACCAGGTGACCCAGAACCTTGTGTTTATGCTATCGAAGCCATCAAACAATTATTAGAGACAAATATTCCGATTTTTGGTATTTGCCTAGGGCATCAATTATTGGCGTTAGCCAGCGGCGCAAAAACAGTGAAAATGAAATTTGGGCATCACGGCGCTAACCATCCTGTTAAAGACCTCAAAGGTAATCGCGTTATGATTACCAGTCAAAACCATGGGTTTGCGGTCGATGAGAATGATCTGCCTTCTACATTAGAAGTGACCCACGTGTCATTATTCGATAAATCCCTACAGGGAATTCATCGCACAGACAAGCCAGCGTTTAGTTTTCAGGGGCACCCAGAAGCCAGCCCTGGGCCACATGATGCCGCACCGTTGTTTGACCATTTTATAGAGTTGATGCAGCAGAGCCAATAAAGCACGCACCTTTTAAAGTACAAGAATTAGTAGAGTAATTAGAGACATGCCAAAACGTACCGACATAAAAAGCATATTGATTTTAGGCGCAGGCCCTATCGTTATAGGCCAAGCTTGTGAATTCGACTATTCAGGTGCACAAGCTTGTAAAGCGTTGCGTGAAGAAGGTTACCGAGTGATTTTGGTTAACTCAAATCCCGCAACTATCATGACCGATCCAGAAATGGCCGACGCCACTTATATTGAGCCTATTCACTGGGAAGTGGTGAAAAAGATCATTGAGAAAGAGCGTCCAGATGCAGTTTTGCCCACAATGGGAGGTCAAACGGCCTTAAACTGCGCCCTTGATTTGAATAAATATGGTGTGCTTGAAGAGTTCGGTGTTGAAATGATTGGGGCAACCGCCGACGCCATTGATAAAGCAGAAGACAGAGAACGTTTTGACAAAGCCATGAAGTCCATAGGTTTGTCTTGTCCCCACGCTGAAATTGCACACACGATAGAACAAGCTTTTGACGTTAGCAGCCGTATTGGTTTTCCTTGCATCATTCGACCATCTTTCACTATGGGTGGTTCTGGCGGCGGTATTGCCTACAATAAGCAAGAATTCGAAGAGATTTGCCGTCGCGGCTTGGATCTATCACCTACCAGTGAATTGTTAATTGATGAGTCCTTAATTGGCTGGAAAGAATATGAAATGGAAGTGGTCAGGGACAAAGCTGACAACTGCATTATCGTGTGTACCATAGAAAATTTTGATCCTATGGGGGTCCATACTGGTGATTCTATTACTGTTGCGCCAGCACAAACCTTAACCGACAAAGAATTCCAAATCATGCGTAACGCTGCAATCGCGGTTTTACGAGAGATCGGAGTTGAAACGGGTGGTTCTAACGTTCAGTTTGGTGTTGATCCTAAAACGGGTCGATTAGTTATTATTGAGATGAACCCTAGGGTGTCTCGTTCGTCAGCTTTGGCTTCCAAGGCCACGGGTTTCCCAATTGCCAAAGTAGCAGCTAAATTAGCCGTAGGTTATACCCTTGACGAATTAGCCAATGATATAACGGGTGGATTAACTCCTGCTTCGTTCGAGCCAACTATCGATTATGTGGTCACAAAAATACCTCGATTTAACTTTGAAAAATTTGACGGTGCCAACGATCGTTTAACCACTCAAATGAAATCTGTTGGCGAAGTAATGGCCATTGGTCGTAATCAACAAGAGTCGCTACAAAAAGCCTTACGTGGACTAGAAGTCGGTGTGAATGGTCTAGATTCGATTATTGATATAAATGGACCCGACGCAAAATTGACAATCATTCGTGAACTTCGTGAACCAGGCGCAGAACGTATTTGGTACATTGGCGATGCCATGCGAATGGGCATGTCGGTTGAAGAAATATTTGAGTTGACCAATATTGATAGATGGTATTTAGTGCAAATTGAAGAATTGATCATTCTTGAACAGCAAATGCAGCAAAGTGGATTATCGGCCATCGATTATGATTTGATGAGAACCCTTAAACGTAAAGGTTTTGCAGACTCTAGAATCGCCGAGTTAACTGGCGTAGATGAGTCAGATGTACGCGAAGTACGTCGTGAATTCGAAATTCATCCTGTCTATAAACGTGTTGATACTTGTGCCGCTGAATTTTCTTCAGATACGGCGTACATGTATTCCACCTATGATGAAGAGTGTGAAGCTAATCCAACCGACAATGATAAAATTATGGTGTTGGGAGGCGGGCCAAACCGTATAGGGCAGGGCATTGAATTTGATTACTGTTGTGTTCACGCTGCCTTAGCATTGCGCGAAGATGGCTACGAAACCATAATGGTTAACTGTAATCCTGAAACCGTTTCTACCGATTACGATACCTCTGACCGTTTATACTTTGAGTCGGTGACACTAGAAGATGTGTTAGAAATAGTGCGTATCGAAAAGCCTAAAGGTGTAATTGTGCAATATGGTGGGCAAACCCCACTTAAATTGGCCCGGGACTTAGAGGCTGCTGGTGTGCCTATTATAGGTACCTCTCCAGACGCCATTGATAAAGCTGAAGATCGCGAACGTTTTCAAAAAATGGTTAATAAACTTAACCTCAAACAACCTGCTAATGCCACAGTTAGAAATCTAGAAGAAGCCTTGGTTGCAGCTGATAAGATTGGTTTCCCGTTAGTCGTAAGGCCCTCCTATGTTTTAGGTGGCCGCGCTATGGAAATTGTATACGACATAAACGACCTTAAACGTTATTTAAATAACGCTGTAAAAGTCTCTAACGACTCACCGGTATTGTTAGACCGTTTCTTAGACGATGCAATTGAAGTGGATGTTGATGCTATTAGTGACGGCACAGATGTCGTAATCGGTGGCATAATGGAGCATATCGAACAAGCAGGGGTACACTCAGGTGATTCGGCCTGTTCGTTACCGCCGTATTCTCTTAGCGAAGAAGTACAAAATGTGATGCGTGAGCAGGTTAGCGCTATGGCATTGGAATTAGGCGTGGTTGGCTTAATGAATACCCAATTTGCGGTGAAAGATGGTCAGGTGTATTTGATTGAAGTAAACCCTCGTGCTGCTAGAACCGTTCCGTTTGTATCAAAAGCTACGGGTATGCCGCTTGCCAAAATTGGGGCCAGAGCTATGGCTGGTCAATCATTAGCGTCACAGGGGATCACCAAAGAAATTATTCCACCATTTTATTCAGTTAAAGAAGTGGTGTTACCTTTTGCTAAATTCCAAGGTGTAGACCCATTATTAGGGCCAGAAATGCGTTCAACGGGTGAAGTAATGGGGGTAGGCGAAAATTTTGAAGAAGCCTATGCCAAAGCTAACTTAGGAGCCAGTCAACCTATTCCTGTTGGTGGCAAAGCGTTATTATCGGTTCGATTGAACGATAAAAATCGAGTCATAGAACTAGGACAAACTATGGTGTCTAAAGGGTTTACTCTAGAGGCGACTAAAGGTACGGCAACAGTATTGAATAATGCCGGTGTAGAATGCAGCGTAGTTAATAAACTTAGTGAAGGTCGTCCAAATATAGTCGATGCTATTAAAAACGGTGAATATTGTTACATTGTCAATACCACTGAAGGTCGACAAGCGATTGATGATTCTGTATATATTCGTAAAGAGGCGTTGTTAAACAAAGTCGCTTATACCACTACTATGAACGCTGCGTTTGCTACAGTTAACGCCAATAAAGCGGATGACAGAGCGAGAGTAACTTCAGTACAAGATTTACATACTCGAATCCATTAACGACATCGATTAGGGGTAAACGTCGAGATTGTTTACTCCTTAGTTGAAAAGCGGTATTTAGTACCCATTAATTTGAATTAAATTACAAAAATAAGAGAGTTGTTGATATGACCCAATATCCAATGACAGCCCAAGGAGCAGATATGCTCCGTGAAGAGTTGAAGCATTTAAAATCAGTTAAAAGGCCACAAATTGTGAAGTCTATTGCTGAAGCGAGAGAGCATGGCGATTTGAAAGAAAACGCCGAGTATCACGCCGCTCGAGAACAGCAAAGCTTTTGTGAAGGGCGTATTCAAGACATAGAAGGTAAATTGTCTAACATCCAGATTATTGACGTCACTAAAATGACTAATAATGGTAAAGTGATATTTGGTACCACAGTGACTATTGTTAATTTGGAAACAGACGAAGAAACCACCTACAAAATAGTCGGTCAGGATGAAGCGGATATTAAAAATAATTTGATATCTGTGGTTTCACCAATCGCCAGAGGTTTGATTGGAAAATCCTTAGATGATGTCGTTAATATCCAAACCCCTAAAGGGACGATAGAGTTTGAGATTATAGCGGTGGAATATATCTAGTTGCTAAAGTTCATTCTTATGAGAAACATTTAATTAATAAACGAGGCTATGGGCCTCGTTTTTGCTTTTAATGACCTACTAGTAGGAATTATTGAGTTAGGAATATTTTGTTATGCAAAGAAAGTTGATATCTAGTGGTTCTGAATTTGAGAGTAAAATAGGGTATTCACGGGCGATAGTTGATGGTGACTATGTTTTTGTATCTGGAACAACAGGGTATGACTATGCTGACATGTCAATATCTAGTGACGTGGCTAAACAAACCGAACAATGTATAAAAAATATAGAACAGGCGCTTGTTGCAGCAAATAGTGCGCTTAAGTGTGTGGTAAGGGTTACCTACATATTGCCTAAAAAAAGTGACTTCGAACAATGTTGGCCTATGCTAAATCACTATTTTGGAGAAATCAGACCTGCGGCGACAATGTTTGAAGCTGGGTTATTAGACGAAAAAATGAAGATTGAAATTCAAGTGACGGCTCGAGTATTACCCCATTCCTAAATGCGGTTACAAACTTATTGAGCTTGGTTTGTCTTAGCCCAGGTAATTAGCTTAATCGTTCTAGAATTCACTTAATCTATCCTTCGGTGCTCTTTAACCCGCAATTTCGACCTTTGTGCCCAGTTGGTTAGCTAGAACTGTAGATTTCAATGAGTTATACCAAATTAGCTATTGATGGCGCAGCGCTAAACATGGGAGATTATTAAAAACAGCTAGACGACTAGCAGTTATGTCCTGAAAAGTTATATTGTCAATTTACTGCAATGTTTCTGTCATATCATCACAGGTAATCATTCGAGTTGTGTTGTATTGGGTGCCATCTGGTGACATTTTTTTTGAACAAAAATAACAAGTTATATTTACTGCCTAGTATTCTTTTTATACTGTTGTTGGTGTTATTTTCATTCTTACGTTTTTATTTAGTTGAACGTGAGGAAGGGCGACGAGTTGCGTTGGCAAAGGTGGTTGCACATCAAGTTGGAAATACCTTAGAGATGTTTTCAGCCGACCGCAGCCGCGCCGTAAATAATTTGATTAATTCATGGCCCGATAGGTCTCCCAATCCAGTCGACTGGTTTCATACTCACGCGGCAAGTATGAAAATTGTTTTGCCTGGCATTGATGATATTTGGTGGCTCAACCCTGATTTTACGGTTCGATGGAACATATCTTCTGAAAACCGATCTGGCTTGTTAGGGAAACCCGTCACCGATTTTGGTATTAATGGGGAGGAACTATTTCAACAGGGTAAGGCTACAAGTTTGTCTCGCCTTAATAAATTACTTGACCTTTATGTATTGAGAGTAGACCCAAACAATCACAGTTTGGGCTACGTAGTAGCGAGTTTTGATATTAAAACCACATTGGAAGCCATGTTGGGTGATTTAATCGGGCCTCAGTTCAATTTTTCAATCTATGATGGCAGCACCAAATTGCTTGATTACGGTGTATTGGTCAATGACGGCTCTATTGTTTCTGTTCCGGTTATTTTTGCAGAACGAGAGTGGGTTTTGAATTTGCAGAGCGCCCATCAAATGGTATTGATGGGTAATTTGATATTAGTTGGCGGCTCTTTGATGTCGGCGCTGATCTGTTTATTTTTATTTTGGCAGCTAAGGAGTGCAGTTCGCTTAAGCCAAAGTCAATTGCATTATCAAGCAGCAAGCGAAGCTGCACTAGATAGTATCATGGTGTATAAAGCCGTATTCGATGGTGCAAGTAACGTTATTGATTTCACATTAGTTGATGCTAACAAGATAACCAGTAAGTTATTTGGTAAAGATATGCTCAAGCAAGAGTCATTGTCGCTTAATCAACACCTAGACCAGATGAATGGTAAAGATATCTTTTCCAAAATCAAACAAGTAAATGAAGATGGAGAACCGTTTGAATGTGTCTTGAGCCGCCATAAAGCATCGCAAAAACAATGGCTCAAATTGCAAGTTGTAAAAGCCGGTATAGGTATCGCAATGACAGTTAGAGACATTACCCAGCGCCACCTTTCACAACAAAAACTTGAACTCAGTGAAGCTAAATTTCGTCGGCTCATTGATGGGCTACGTGGCCATTTTATTTATTCGCTGAAAGCCAGTGGTGAGGTGACTTATATTAGTCATGGCGTAAAAGACGTGTTGGGTTATGAAGCCAGCGACTTTCAGCACAATAGCAAAAATTACGTAAAAAACATGCCGAATAATATGCAGGATATTCGCCAGCGTCAGCTACAGGGGGATAGAACAGAGGCGTATTTGGTCTCCTATCTATCGGCCTCCAATGAAGATGTGATTATTGAATACACTGACTCTCCAATATTTGATAAAGCTCATAATCTAGTGGCTATAGAGGGGATAGCTCGCGATGTTACCGCTGATATTCAATTACGAGAAAAAATCTACTATCAAGCAAACCATGATCAACTTACAGGGCTACTGAATCGCTACGCATTCGACCGTAAATTGCAAAAAGTATTAAATGACATCCACACCCATCAAAAAATAGCGACACTTTGTTATATCGATATGGATCAATTTAAACTGGTTAACGATACTTGTGGACACCAAGCGGGGGATAAATTATTACGAAGTATTGCTAATATTTTAGGGAAGTCCCTTATAGGCAGAGACATACTCGCCCGAGTAGGAGGAGATGAATTTTGTCTGGTGTTAAAAGACACTAACAGTGACCAAGCCCAAGAGAGAGTGCAAGAATTACTGGATAATGTAGCCGCGTTTCGTTTTTTATGGGAAGACAAGGTTTTCCACGTTGGAGCGAGTGTGGGCCTAGTGCAGATTGATCACAGCTATACTGAAGCGGTAGGATTAGTTAAAGCTGCTGATACCGCTTGTTATACGGCTAAAAATAATGGACGTAATCAGTACCATTTGCATCAACAAGGAGACAATGAGCTAGCCTTTCGCAATGCCGAATTAGACACATTAGCGCAAATACAACATGCGCTAGAATATGGTTGTTTTGAATTATATTTCCAAACCATTAAACCCCTTAGTGAAACACACTCTCGCCTCAGTTATGAAATTTTACTGCGTATGAATGACAAACAGGGAAATATGATTAGCCCTGTTATGTTTATCCCGATTGCTGAGCGACATGGTTTAATGACTCGTGTCGATCAATGGGTGTTTGAAACAACCATCGAGCTACTCGAAGCAAACAATGAACATGTTGAAAATTTAGAGAAGTGTGCAATTAATCTTTCCGGTGCGAGCTTAAACTCTCCATCCTTGTTAACTAAAATGCTTAATCGGCTTAAAACGAGCACTATACCCGTTGAAAAATTGTGTTTTGAAATCACTGAAACCTCAGCGGTAATGAATTTGGTTAATGCTGATAATATGGTCAATGAAATTAGATCTCTAGGCTGTAAGTTTGCCTTAGATGATTTTGGCGCGGGTATGTCCTCATTTACTTATCTAAAAAATATGAGTGTCGATTACGTCAAAATTGATGGTTCTTTCGTTAAAAACATGTGCAATGATGTTTGTGATCTTGCGACTGTAAAAGCCATACATGATATTGCTAATAGTATGGGTAAACAGACCATTGCTGAATTTGTTGGAGATACAAAAACAGAACAGTGTTTGAAGGATATGGGAATTAATTTCGCTCAAGGTTACGCGATTGCTAAACCGCAACCTTTTACTGAAATGCTGAAAACAGGATTATCTGCAGCTTAAGCGCAGCGGTTAGTCGACTAGCTTTTTTAGTTCTTGCTGGATCAGTGATTGTGGTAAAGCGCTATAGCCGTCGAGCTCGACCGTGGTTTGCCCTGCTTTGGATAGAACATACAAGATAAACTCATAGATAGATTTTTCAAGTGGTTTATCTGGCTGTTTATTGACATAAAGATAGAGGTAGCGTGCTAAGGGATACTCCCAACTGGTAACACCAATATTATCAGGAAGCGTGGCTTTGCCTTTGTGCATGATGGCTAAAGTCCGTACGCCTGAAGTTTTATACCCCAAACCTGAAAACCCTATTGCATTTGGGTTATTAGAAATTGCCTGAACAATAGACGCATTTCCAGGCAACCTTTGCATGGAATCTAAATATCGGCCGTTGCACAATACTAAATTTCTGAAGAAACCATTGGTTCCTGAGTCTGAATTTCTGCCAAATACATCAATTACAGTTCGTGTGAGATTGGTTTCGACAAGGTCGTGCCAATAGTGAATTCGTGAAGATTGCATGCAACGTGGAGCAGCAGAAAAAATGGCCTCTAGTTGTGAAATGCTGATATGGCTAAGAGGATTACTTTTATGTACAAATATGGCAATTGCATCTATCGCAACTTTTATTGGTGTGGGATGGTAACCATGTTTGAGTTCAAACGCATCTAGCTCATTAGCTGTCATTTTTCGGCTCATAGGTGCGATATTTGCAATACCTGTTAACAAGGCGGGTGGAGCAGTTGCAGAGCCTTCTGAGTGCAAATTAATTTCAACCTCAGGATAAATAATTTTAAATTCATCAGTCCAAAATGCCATCAAATTCGCTAAGGTATCCGAACCCATAGAATTCACTTTACCTTTGAAAGCGGGTTTGTTTTGATAGGTATTGATTTGGGGATCAATCGCCAGTGCATCTGGTGTACTTAGAGCAAAAATTGAGGATACGAGCAGCGCCTTTAGGCTTGCGGTGTAAATATTCAAATGACTTACCTTGTGTACCATGAGTCAATGACTTGGCAGACTATACGACTTAACTAGTTAGGTGATCCATGGTTACTGAAACCAGTGGAAGAATTAATTACAACAGATTACTGTGAATATTTTATGTCAGTGTGAATAATATCGAGTGACATGTTAAAAATGAAATATATGAGGTTATTAAATGATTCACCTACTTGAAAATGCCAATGAGGAAGTTGCTAGTGACATTTTCAACGTTTTTCAACAGGCTTATAAAGTCGAATCTCAGTTAATAGGAGCGGTTGATTTTCCACCTCTATCACGCAGCACCAAAGATATAACAAGTTCCAAAACCTTGTTTTATGGTTTTCACTATGATGCTTATCTTGCCGCAGTAATTGAAATATCGATAAATGAAAAACGCCTAGAAATCGACAGTTTAACTGTTGATCCTAACTATTTTAGAAAAGGCATAGCCGGCAGATTGATACAATATGTTTTAGATACATTTGAATATTCCGAGGCTGTGGTAGAAACGGCCGTAATGAATGAGCCGGCCATCATCTTATATAAAAATCATGGGTTTGTTGAGTATAAACGTTGGATCCCATCCCATGGTATCCCTAAGATCGCAATGTTGTTTAAGCCCTCTGACAGTTAAGGGCATTCACTGATCAAATTGCTCAAGCACATAAGTTTTACTAAGAGCGAATAACAATTTGCTCGTTCTCTATCTTTTCATTAAAAAACAAATTAACAACGGAGTCATTCTTAATGTTGCAGTTTCTAGGTAAAGGTCTTAGGGTGGGGAGTGTCATATTGGGCTTACTGTTAACAAGTGGCGACTTATGTGCTCAACCACCACCTTTATTAAATATGCTTGAGGTAGCAGGTGAAACAAGAAAATACCGGTTGTTTGTTCCATCTTCTTACAATGGGAACACGACCTATCCATTAGTACTCAATTTTCACGGTACAAATAGCCATCCTGATTCACAAGTTGAATTATCTGAATTTGAAAAGCTGGCCGAAATCGAAAATTTCATTGTGGTTTCGCCACTCGCTTTGTTCAAACGCCAAACGAATGGACCCATTACATGGAATGTAAATCGGGCAAAGGGCCCTGACGATGTTTTGTTTATTCGGCAACTTATTGCGACTTTGAAAAAACAGTTTTCAATCGCAGAAACGCGAATTTTTGCTACTGGTTTTTCTGGCGGTGCTCGAATGAGCAGCCGACTGGCTTGTGACCTATCGGCAACCATCGCTGCCATAGGGCCAGTGGCAGGTATAAGGTATCCGAGTGACTGTGTGCCATCAAGAGGAGTGGCAACTATTAGTTTTCACGGTAAAAAGGACAATGTTAATCATTATTACCTACAAAGTGATTCGCCTACTTATTGGAAAATGGGAGTTGAAGAGGCGCTAAGTGCTTGGGTTGAAAATAATCGATGTCAATCAATGACTCGAACTCAATATTCTTTAACTGTCGAATTAATTCAATACAGAAATTGTGTTGCACAAGCTGAAATCGATTTTTACCGTTCTACCGAGGCAGGGCACACTTGGCCAGGCTCTCCTATGGCTGAAACGTTAAAGGGTTATGGTCTAGGTATGACAGAAACAGGTTTACCTGCTTCGCAATTAATTTGGCAATTTTTCAAACGCCATCCGCTAAATGAAGTACCAAAACAACAGCCTTAATCATCAGCAATCACTGCTAAACTATTTAGAATATTGAATTCCAATTGCTTACTATCTTGGCAGATTAGTACGCAAGTGTCGCTGGCTAAACCTGTTTCAACTACTGCTTTAGTCTAATAGATTAAATTCAGATTTTATGTACACTCAACTGCAATATCCCGATGACGGGATTTTATCACCAAGTAACCTACTTAAATTGAAAGTTTTATTTAGAAACTCAGTTCTTTGATGTGCCACGATAGTGGTTTGCTTAAAAGTATGAAAATTGCCAGTTAGGCTTTTAGTGGCTAACGATACGGTTGCAATGATTACCGCTAAATTTTGACGCTTAGTTAATTTAAAAGGGATTGAAATGAAGGTGTCTAAAAAACAAATTAAAATGGCCATTTTTATTAGTATTTTTGTAGGGACAATATTGACCATAATAAACCAAGGCGAGGCGATATTCGGTGATCCGAAAATCAATTGGTTTAAGGTTATTCTTACTTATATCGTGCCTTTTTGTGTTTCTTTATACTCGAGCAGTGTCGCGCAGACTGACACAAAATAAATGCCACTTTAGATGGTATACCTAGACTAAATTTTAAATAGAAGAGACAACAAATATGTTAAGTAACTTAAGTATCAATATGCGCCTTCTCGTAGGCTTTAGTGTTGTCTCTTTGCTTATGGTAGTGCTCACTATGGTGGGAATATATCGTGTCAATATGATAGCGGATACCTTAACCACCATGACTGAAATTAATGTGGTTAAACAACGTAACGCCATTAACTTTCGCGGTAGTGTGCATGATCGGGCTATTGCTATTCGTGATCTCGCCACGGCAAATAGCCAAGCTAACATTAAAACACATATTGATGATATTGATGGTTTATCGGAATTTTATAAGGTATCCCACAAAAAAATGCGTGCAATGCAAAATTCGGGGGTGTTTTTCAGCGCCGAAGAGTCATCGATATTGGACAAACTTGATAGGCTACAACAAAAAACCGAAAAGTTGATTAACGAAGTTATTACAGCCAAAACACAAGCAGTGAATAACGATGCGATGCCGCTGTTAAAAAATGGTGGTAGTCAACTATTTGTAGAATGGCTTAATACAATTAACACCTTTATTGATTTGCAAGAAGTCAAAAATGTTGCGGCTACCAACGACATCTTAGAAAATGCCTCTAGCTTTAAAATAACCATGTTGCTGTTAACGCTAAGCGCTTTGTTATTGTCTATTTTTGTGGCCTATATTATTGCTAAGAGTTTTAAAACATCACTAGGAGCAGAGCCCTTAATTGCAGCACAAGCCCTTACGCAAATCGCCCAGGGTAATTTAGTTCAAGAACTCAGTACACCATTTGACAAAAGTATGCTGGCAACCATGGCCAAAATGCAGGATCGCCTGCGCAATACAGTACTTGAAATTGTAGCGGCTTCACATGACTTGAAACAGCAGTCTACTATCGTCACCAATGGATCTAAAAACATCATTGTACTTGCCCAAGAACAAGACAATCTAACCGTCACTACTCGTACTCGTCTCGATGAAATTAAATCCAATATTTTGGGTGTATCAGAAACGGCAGCCAAAAATAAAGTGAATGCAAAACGTATGGTGGAAAGAGCTAAAAATGGAATTGATTCCATGTCGTTGAGCGTAGAGTCGATGCAAAATGTTGCTAACACCGTGAATCAGGCTGTACAGCAAATAAGTAAATTGGAAGAATTAACTAATCAAATAGGCGGGATCACTAATGTGATCAATGGCATATCCGATCAAACCAATTTGCTGGCATTAAATGCTGCAATTGAGGCTGCGCGAGCGGGTGAAACAGGTCGAGGTTTTGCCGTTGTCGCTGACGAAGTAAGGCAACTTGCTTTACGAACGGGTGAAGCGACTCGCGAGATCCAAACAACTATTGAAGAAGTACAGCAAGAAACTTCAATTGCAGTGAGCGTGATGCAAGATACTTTGCCCAAAGTGCAAGATGGTCAAACTAAGACTCACGACGCAATGAGTTTGCTCCATGAGATTGAAGAAAATGCCGACAACTCTTTCAAAAATGCCAAATTAGTTTCTGATACAGCAACTCAACAGGTAGTAGGAATTGGATCAATAACCGACGTAATGGCACAAATTGATGAGATAAGTAAGAAAACCGTTTATTCGTTAGATCAAAATAATACCGCAACTATCGCCTTGGATAAACTTGCTGCAAAACTAAATGAAGAAGTCGGTTTCTTCAAAACTTCTTAGTTTAGTTCACAAAGATTGGGGAGCAGGCTGAGTTGAGTATTCAATTTTTTTGTAGTGTTAGACATATATCAGCAAATACTCCGAGTCCTTCTTCTAGTTGGGTGTTCCAAGGTAAACCATAACTGAGTCTTATGCAGTGTTGGTAGCGATTGCTAGGAGAAAACAAGGTACCTGGACTAACACTCAGGTTTTGCTCCAACGCCAATTGAAATATATCAGCGCTATTGATGTTTTTATTAAATTCTAACCATAACACTGCCCCTCCTTTGGGGTCACTGATACGCACGCTATCACCTAAACTTTGCTGTAATTTATTGCACATTCGCACTTTGTTAGTGAGTAATATACTGCGTAATTGCACCAGATAACGGTCGTAATCACAGGTTCTTACAAATTCAAAAAGTGTAATTTGATTCATATGGGAGGAAGAGCATGATAGCGCGCGTTTTATCTGAGCACACTTTTGACTAAACTTATGAGTCGCTAGCCATCCAATGCGGTAGGCGGGTGCCGCTGTTTTTGAGAACGAGCTACAGGTAATCACTAACCCTTTTTTACTGTATTTTTGCGCTGGGGATCCACGCTTTTCAGTGAAATACAGATCCCCATAAACATCATCCTCGATAAGAGGGATGTCATTATTTTCTAATAATTGCACTATCTGTTGTTTGGCGTCATCAGTTAATTCACATCCCATAGGGTTGGCGATAGTGCTAGAAAAAACGCAAGCTTTAACTGGATGTTTCGCTATGGCACTTGCGACATCTTGAATGGATAAGCCGTCTTCGGGACAAATTGGCACTTCTAACGCTAACATGCCGAGGTTTTCTATTAATTCTAAAATCCCAAAATAACAGGGTGACTCTACTGCAATGACGTCACCTGCTTTAGCGACACATTGCAAAGCGATATTCAGAGCTTCTTGGGCACCATTGGTGATAATAATGTCATCTGGAGCCATTGGCAGGGCATACTCCATGTAACTAAAGGCAAGTTGTCTTCTAAGTGGCTCATAGCCAGCAACGGGTCCATAGTGTAGGGCTTTGTCACCCATTACGGACATAATACGCCGCATAGTGCGGTTAAGCGTTTTGGTAATAGGCAATGCCGCAACAGGGTTAGCCACACCGAGAGCGAGATTATGAGGCTGATGAATTGACTTGAAAACATCCTCAATTAACTGTTGGCGACTCACCACCATTGGCTTAGCAGGCAAACGTGCCTTTTTGGGCTGCTCTGACTTGTTTTGCTGGGTTAGGAAATATCCTGATTTAGGTTTGGCACGTATTAATCCTTGTCGTTCGAGTTCGATATAGGCTTGTTTAACTGTGGGTATACTCACCGAAAGAGAGGTGGATAAGTTACGTAGCGAAGGTAATTTTTGCCCAGTTTGTAAAGTACCGTTGATGCGCATTTCGGTAATTAAATTGATGACTTGTTGATACAAATAGGTATTGGGTTGTTTCAATGAGGAGGGAGTCATCTTACTTATCGCTTTAATCTGTATAGGTTGTATTTTCAATTAACTGTATCTGTTTAGTATTCAGTTTACGAGTTAAATTAGCCTAACGCTATAAGATTGGAATTTTGGATAATATGAGAAGCACGCTTTTATACATTACTACTGTGTTGATCTGGGGCTCGACATGGTTAGCGATTGAATATCAACTTGGGGTGGTAGCACCTGAGGTTTCTTTAGTTTATAGGTTTTCTATTGCGGCGTTGCTGATGTGGGGATATTGTGTAATCAAAAAACTTCCAATGAGCTTTAGCGTTAACAATCATTTGTTTTTCATGATGCTGGCATGTTGCAACTTTGGCTTTAACTATTTGATTTTGTACTGGGCACAAAACTACTTAACCTCGGCGATGACTTCTATCGCCTTCTCCACTTTACTCGTAATGAACATAGTTAATACACGTATATTTTTTGGGCAACCAATAGCCCCAAGGATCTTTATGGGCGCTATTTTGGGATTAGCCGGAATTGTCGCCTTGTTCTGGCAGGATGTGAAAACTTTGGACTTTGCTAGTGAGGCGGTAATAGGTTTGGGTTTATCATTAGTTGGAACATTTGTAGCCTCATTAGGGAATATGACCAGTGTGCGCAATTCAAAAAACAATATCGGGATTATGCAGGGCAATGCTTGGGGCATGTTTTATGGTAGTGTATTTCTGCTGATTTTTACCACAATCAATGGCAGTGAGTTTGCTCTAGACACTCGCCTTCCGTACATGGCTTCACTGCTTTATCTAAGTGTATTTGGAACCGTTATCGCTTTTGGCTGTTATTTTGTCTTGTTAAAAGATATAGGTCCTGAAAAGGCGAGTTATGCTGTTGTGTTATTTCCAGTGGTGGCGGTGGCACTTAGTATGATATTCGAAGGTTTCGTGTGGCAATCCAGTACCTTAATAGGTTTTGTTCTAGTGTTAATGGGGAATATTGTGGTTTTAACACCCATTAATCGAATTAAAACGCTACTAGGGTTGAATAAAGTTATTGCGACAAGCTCTGTTGAAGCAACAACGTTAAAGTAAACTAAGTACTTGGCTAGGCAGCTGATTTATTGATATTTAAAGTTGTTTAGCCAATTTGTCCAAGGCGCCACCTGTAACACGGTTAACCGTCCATTCGTCCATAGGTTGTGCACCTAAAGACTTATAAAACTCAATTGCTGGTTTGTTCCAATCTAATACCCACCATTCTAAACGTCCACAATTGAGTTCTATGGCAAGCGAGGCTAAATAGCCTAACAGTATTTTACCTAAACCTTTGCCGCGCATCTGAGGTTGCACGTATAAATCTTCTAAATAGATCCCAGGGCGACCCAAAAATGTTGAGAAGTTATGGAAGTACAGAGCAAAGGATACCGGTTTACCTTGATACTCTCCAATAACCACTTTTGCGTAGGGGGTCTCCCCAAATAGGCTATTTTTTAAGGTGGCTTCGTCTGTCACTACTTCATGCAGTAACTTTTCATACTTCGCCAACTCTTTAATGAAGTCTAAAATAAGCGAGGTATCTTCTACAGTTGCAGTGCGAATAATAAAGTTAGGGTCGCGAGTGATTGTGCTCATTTAGTCTCCTTGGACTTGTTTTGATTAAAACAGGCAAATCCGAAGGCCAATAAAGACAAGCACCATATTGTCCAGTCACCTAATAGGCGGTAAGGGGGATGGCCTTTTACTTGCTGCATAGTATCTTCAAGTACCGCAGCTTCAAATTGTGGTATTCGACTTTGAATTTCTCCGCGGTGATTGATAAAGGCTGTAATGCCATTATTGGTAGCACGTAATACTGGTAAAGCAAATTCCTTGGCTCGCGCTTGAGCAATTTCTAAATGTTGCGCAGGACCATGAGATCCTCCAAACCATGCGTCGTTACTCACAGTGATGATAAAATCCGTGTTGTAATACAGGTTAGCGGATATCTGCCGAGGGAAGGCGATTTCAAAACAGATTGCTGGTGCAAAGTGGTAACCTTTTGCCTCAATGTTGCTTTGTTGAAAATCACCTCGACTAAATGATGACATAGGCAAATCAAACAAGGGAGCAATGCCTCGTATCCAGTCTTCAAAAGGAATAAATTCGCCTATGGGTAATAAATGATGTTTAGCAAAACGGTTGTTATGGAAATAATGATACTGCCCACGTGCTGGGGACGTATCGTTTAGGTTGTTGCTTTGTTTTTGACCCAGCCCAATTAGGTTGTTGTAGGCTTCGCGTGTTTCAAAATTGTAATTGACTATGCCGGTAATGAGGCCTGTGTTAGTTTGCGCCGCTATATTATCTATTTCAGTTAGATATTCAGTCGCCACAGGCTCAAGCTGAGGAATGGCCGCTTCTGGCCATATAACTACATCATTATGCCAATGAGCCGCCGTCATGTTTTTATACTTGTCCATGGTGGGCTGATCTTGTTCTGGTGTCCATCTAAGTGCTTGTTCTATATTACCTTGTACCATAGCAATACGTGCTTTTTGACCAGTTGGTTTTGCCCATTGGACGTGGTTTAAGCTAATACCAGATACAAATAATACTGCGACTAACAAAAAACTAGCTAACCACTGCTTTGTTGCTATTCCAATGGCTATTGCTGTACTGATCAATATAGTGAGTCCAGATACCCCAAACTCACCAATAACTGGGAACCAACCACTAAGGGGCCCGTAAAGCTGGCTATATCCCAAAGAAAGCCAAGGAAACCCTGTGAACAACCAACTTCTTACCCATTCTAATAATAACCAAATAAAGGGCAGGGCAATAGGCCAGAACTTTTGATCAAAGTATCTGCAAAGAACACTAAAACTTAGTGCCGGAAATAACGCTAAATAACCGCTTAACAGCAACATTAACGTTAAAGAGCCAATTAGAGGAATGCCACCAAAATCAGCGATACTGACATGCACCCAACTCACACCAGCCCCAAACCAACCGAGTCCAAAAGCAAAGCCTAATTTAAAACCTTGTTTAGGGGAGGTATTGCTGAGTATATAAATAAAACTGATAAGGCTGAGGAAAGTCATTAGCCAAAATGAAAAAGGGGCGTAAGCAAAGGTTAACAACGCACCCAATACAATGGACAAAAGTAATTTTGAAGTGAACGACAAGTCGTTCACTTTTGCTGTGATGCGCAAGGTTTTTTAAGGCCCAGGGTTATTCTTCTGTTTCTGGAATCGTGACTTTGAGCTGTAACAAACGCCTTTTATCGGAGTTGGTCACCTTAAACTTAAGATCATTAATCGTCACTTTTTCGTCACGCTCAGGCATATGACCAAAAGCTTTTAATACAATGCCACCTATGGTGTCGGCTTCTTCTTCGTCAAATTGGGTTTCGAAAAATTTATTAAAATCTTCTAAGGAAGTGAGCGCTTTGACTGAATAGGTGTATTTATTTAAAGGACGAATTCCGTCTTTATCACCTTCCTCAATATCATGTTCATCTTCTATTTCGCCGACGATCAATTCAAGAATATCTTCGATAGTCACTAAACCCGATACACCACCATACTCATCAACAACAATGGCCATGTGATAGCGTTTTTGTTGAAATTCTTTTAACAGTACATCGACCCTTTTACTTTCGGGAACAATAACTGCTGGGCGCAGAATGTTTTTAAGTTCAAACTCTTTGCCTGGAATAAATGCAAATTCAAGTAAATCCTTTGCTAGTAAAATTCCTTCAATATGATCTTTGTCTTCATTTATAACTGGAAAACGGGAATGGGCTGATTCAAGCAGGATAGGTAAAAACTCTTCTACACTTTGATCTATTTCAATTGTGCGCATTTGTGCTCTTGGGATCATTATTTCCCTCACACGCATCTCGCTAACTTCCATGACCCCTTCAATCATTGCTTTGGTTTCGGGGTTAATGACTTCACGTTGCTCGGCGTCAGTAATGACATCAAACAACTCTTCCTTGTTTTTCGGTTCTCCCGTAAAGGTCTGAACTATTTTATCAAGCCAGCCTTTATTGGCAGAACCGTTAGTAGATGGGGGGTTATCTTCGCTCATGATCTCGTTATTTAGGTTAGTTTAATTTAATAAAAGTTTTACACGTAAACACAATGCAGTTGATACCTTATACTGCATCATTAATGATTTTGGTATGGGTCGTCAATGGCTAATTTTTGTAATATAGCAATTTCTATCCCTTCCATCTCTTGTGCCTCATGCTCTTCAATATGGTCGTAGCCAAGCAAATGCAAGGTTCCGTGAATCATCATATGGGTCCAATGGTGCTCGATAGGCTTATTTTGTTGGCTGGCTTCCCGCTTAACAACTTGAGCGCAAATGACAATATCGCCTAAAAATTCAGAAAGTGACTCATCAATTTGAACATCTATTGGCAAAGTAAGTTCAGGCATTTCGAAAGGAAAAGACAATATGTTTGTGGGGGTATCCTTGCCTCTATATTGACTATTGAGTTCTTGAATTTCTGATTCATCAACGATACGCACTGTTAGTTCTCTATCAGTTATCTGTTGATGCAAAAATACCTCGTCTATCCATAGTTGGATAGCCTCTAAACTAGGGATGTCAGGGGAATCACTGGCAATTTGTAAATCTAAAGTGGCGCTCATCAATTATTCACTTAGAGGAATTTTCATCCTTGTTATCAAGCGTCTCTTGTTGAGCCTTTTTTTGTAGTCGTGCTTTTTCTTGTTTGCTTTCAAATTCTTCATATGCCAAGACTATTCGCCCCACAACAGGGTGTCGCACTACATCATTTGCACTAAAGAAATTAAAGGATATATCTTTTACATCTTTTAGTACTTCTATGCTGTGCCGCAGACCAGATCGAACGCCCCGTGGTAAGTCAACTTGAGTTATATCTCCGGTAATGACAGCCTGAGAATTAAATCCAATCCGGGTTAAAAACATTTTCATTTGTTCGACAGTGGTATTTTGGCCTTCATCTAAAATAATAAATGCATCATTTAAGGTACGTCCACGCATATAAGCCAAAGGCGCCACTTCAATAACGCTGCGTTCCATGAGTTTTTCAACTTTCTCAAAGCCGAGCATTTCAAACAGCGCATCGTATAGTGGTCGTAAATAAGGATCGACTTTTTGGGATAAATCCCCTGGTAAAAACCCAAGTTTTTCCCCAGCCTCTACCGCAGGACGGGTCAATAATATACGGCGCACTTCTTGTCGCTCTAGGGCTTCAACCGCGCAAGCAACAGCTAAATACGTTTTACCCGTACCGGCAGGTCCCACACCAAAACTAATGTCGTGATTAATGATATTGGTTACATATTGGGATTGATTGGAGTTACGAGGTTTAATCACACCACGTTTGGTTTTAATATGGACTTCTTTTCCATACTGGCCGGCTTCGGCTTGTTCCAAACATTTTGCTTCTTGGATTGCTAGATGTACTTGGTCTGGTTCAATATCAGGAATTTGACCTCGAATAGGCTGTGTTTCCATATATAACAATTTAAGTAATTGTGCAGCACCACTAGATTGCTGAGTTTGACCCAATACTTTAAATTCATTATTTCGATAAGTGATTTCAACGCCTAAGCGACGTTCAATTTGTTTGATATTGTCATCTAGGGGCCCACACAAGCTTGATAAACGTTTGTGGTCTGATGGCTCTAATACAATTTCATTACTAACAAGGTTACTCAAATGGCAAATCTCTTTAATTTAAACGGATGGTTAACGTTACTGAGTGACAACCACTTGGCCGACACCCAATTCGTCAACACTATTTGGGTTTTTAGCTAATATAGTCTGTGGCGCTAATTCAGTACGTAAGTTCATTTGATCTTCGGTTCTAAGCACAACACCTCTTAATGAGTTAGCAAACACATCGGTAATTTTTACATCAACAAATTGGCCAATCATACTGGGAAAGCCTTCAAAGTTAACCACACGGTTATTTTCAGTACGTCCTGATAATTCCATAGGGTTTTTCTTGCTGGGGCCTTCTACCAAAATACGCTGCTCGGTATCTACCATATTACGTGCAATACGAAGAGCTTGTTGAGTGATACGTTGTTGTAACAGACTTAATCGTTGTTTTTTGGTTTCTTCAGTTACATCGTCAGGTAAATCGGCCGCTGGTGTGCCGGGGCGGGCACTGTAAATAAAACTAAAGCTTAAGTCGAAGTCCATTGCCTGGATCAAATCCATGGTTGCTTCGAAATCTGCATCGCTCTCGCCAGGAAAACCAATAATGAAATCAGAAGACATGCTTAAGTTAGGACGAATTTTCCTAAGTTTTCTGATTTTAGACTTATATTCTATTGCAGTGTGGCCACGCTTCATTAGGTTTAAAATACGATCCGCGCCTGATTGCACAGGAAGATGTAAGTGATCAACTAGTTCTGGAATTTGTGCATAGGCATCAATGATATCGTCAGTAAACTCAACAGGATGCGAGGTGGTATATCGAATACGATCAATACCATTGATAGAGGCAACAAGTTCTAACAACTCCGCAAAGGTACAAATGCTACCGTCGTAGTTAGGACCGCGAAAAGCATTAACATTTTGTCCTAGTAGGTTAACTTCGCGAACTCCTTGTTCTGCCAATTGCGCTATTTCCAACAACACGTCATCAACTGGACGACTGACTTCTTCACCGCGGGTGTAGGGTACGACACAAAAGGTACAATATTTAGAACAGCCTTCCATAATAGAAACGAAGGCGCTTGGACCATCGGCTTTGGGTTCGGGCAAACGGTCAAACTTTTCAATTTCAGGAAAACTAATATCGATGACTGATTGACTGCCACCATTAATTTGATTAATCATTTCTGGCAAGCGGTGTAAGGTTTGTGGACCAAATACAAGGTCAACAAATGGGGCCCGTTGTCTGATGGTTTTACCTTCTTGTGAGGCCACGCAACCACCTACGCCAATAATTAGATCTGGTTTATCTTTCTTAAGGTTTTTCCAGCGCCCTAATTGATGAAATACCTTTTCTTGGGCTTTTTCGCGAATGGAGCAAGTATTAAGCAAAATGATATCCGCATCTTCAGCTGTTTCTGTGGCTTGATAACCATGAGTCGAATCTAAGAGATCGGCCATTTTCTCCGAGTCATACTCGTTCATTTGGCAACCCCAAGTTTTAATAAATAGCTTTTTTGTCATAGCGGATTGTACTTACCTTTGGCAATCATTTTATGCAGTAACTTGATAGAGATTACATCTAATCGTAGCCACTAAAATCGGACCGGTGATTTTACTGGTTATTTGCGCCAAGCGCTACTTTTACGCAACATAAATACTTCTTAAATATGTCTAGAGAGGCTATTTATTGATTGTTAGCTCGAAATTGTAATATTCAAAGCAGGATGTGCTTTTCAGATACCCAGCAATCACATAGATTGGTATGCTATTACGCAACACCAATTCTACTATATTAAGACCTATCCTATGCAAAATTTACAGAAACTCACCATTGCTGATATTGACGTGGCTAATGATAAACCTTTCGTGCTTTTTGGTGGCATGAATGTGCTCGAATCCCGCGATATGGCAATGCGTATTGCCGAACATTATAAAGAAGTGACTCAAAGACTGGGTATTCCTTATGTATTCAAAGCGTCTTTTGATAAGGCTAACCGTTCTTCTGTGCATTCTTATCGAGGCCCTGGAATGGATGAAGGACTTAAAATATTTCAAGAAATCAAGCAAACCTTTGATTTACCGTTGATAACAGATGTTCATGAGACCTACCAAGCAGCGCCAGTTGCTGAAGTGGTGGATGTCATTCAGCTTCCAGCGTTTTTAGCTCGCCAAACAGATTTAGTTGTAGCTATGGCAAAAACGGGAGCCATCATCAACGTCAAAAAACCACAATTTCTTGCTGCTCATGAAATGCGCCACATCATCACTAAGTTTGGAGAGGCAGGGAACGATAAAGTTATCCTATGCGAACGTGGCTCTTGTTATGGTTATAACAACTTAGTAGTTGATATGTTAGCTATGGACGAGATGAAAACTTATGCACCTGTTATATTCGACGCCACCCACGCATTGCAAAAACCTGGTGGTCGTAGCGATTCAGCCGATGGTAGGCGTGCCCAAGCAGCGCAGCTTGCTAGAAGCGGTATGGCTTTGGGGTTAGCCGGATTGTTTATTGAAGCCCATCCTAATCCTAATGAAGCTAAATGTGATGGACCTTGTGCTTTGCCTCTGGATAAATTGGAACCGTATTTACAGCAAATGCAGGCATTGGATAATTTAGTTAAAGAATTCGCACCTTTGGATACCAGTGCTGACTAATTAAAAAATAGATTTTTAGTTCGAAGGTGAGTATTTGTAAGTTTTGCTGTGCTAGGCACTGATAGCCTGTTTGGCGGCCTTAGCACAGCGATAACTTACTAATAGGTAATAGGAATTAACCAGCAGATAACCCTGATAAAAATTTAGTCGGCAAGTACAACCTTGAATTTAAACTCTGGTAATGTTGCATCAATGTTTTGCACTAATTCATTTGTTTGTGACTGGACTGTGCCAATGCTAAGTTGTTTAGTGACTTCATCTTTAATGCTAGAAGTATGAATGTTTGCTAGCATATCATTGATATTTCCAACAATTTCAGCTTCTACGTTAATTTCCATATGCTTTTCAAGTTGCATAGTAGAGCGATTTGCGCCTAGCTTTGCTGTTGCGGATTGAGTAAAAAATACTGTGGCTAGCACAGCTAATATTGAGTAAGATGTTTTCATTTTGTAAACCTTTAGTATTAGTAATGTAAAGTAATAACTTTGTCATAATTTGTTAATCTGCTAAGCGATCTTTATTCTTTGTTTTAAAACAATAAATATTTATCACTGGACAAATTATAGACGATAGAAATTATCTAATAAAATGACATTTTGTATGGTTGTGGATTAGAAAAACTAATGCTTTAATAGGTTTTACTCACTACTTGTTTGATTATTTGCTTATGAATCGCAGATTACCTCCTTTGAACTCCTTAAAAGCCTTTGAAGTCGCGGCTCGGCACCTCAGTTTTACCCGCGCGGCAGATGAACTGTTTGTGACTCAAGCAGCAGTGAGTCATCAAATAAAAGCATTAGAAGAGTTTTTATCGATGAAACTTTTTGTGCGAAAAAACCGAGCATTATTTTTGACTGAAGAAGGTCAGAGTTATTATCTTGATTTAAAAGAAATTTTTCAGTCGCTTAATGATGCAACCGAACGCTTAGTGGCAAAAGGTGGCAAGGGTGCATTAACGGTTGCGTTACAAACTAGTTTTGCAAGTCAGTGGTTAGTTCCAAGGATCAGTAAGTTTAGTCAGTTAAATCCTGATATTGACTTACGTATAAAAGCTGTGGATGGAGATGAAGGTTTTTTAACTGATGATGTTGATGTTGCTATTTATTTTGGTAAGGGTAAATGGTCTGGTTTAGCGGCAGATAAGTTACACACTGAATATTTGACTCCAATGTGTTCTCCATTATTGTTTCAAGGTAACAAACCTTTAGACAAGTTAGATGATCTCCGACAGCATACCTTGCTGCACGATTCCTCCCGAGACGCTTGGCAAGAATGGATACGACATTTTAATGTTTTGGGCGTTAATGTTAACCATGGACCCATCTTTAGTCACTCTTTATTGGTTCAGCAAGTGGCTGCATTAGGACAAGGGATTGCGCTAGGCTATAGCTTTTTAGCTAGACCAGAAATTGAAGCAGGGCGCTTAATTTGTCCATTTGAAGAAAAATTAATTACTAAAAATGCCTATTATTTAGTTTGTCATCAATCTCAAGCTGATTTAGGTAAAATTACCGCATTTCGAGAATGGCTTTTGGCGCAAGTGAAAGAAGAGCAAGATGATCAAGACTTTAATTAATACAGCCAGTAAACCGATTGCGACCTTTGTTTTTGCTCATGGTGCTGGCGCGGGGCAAAATAGTGAGTTTATGCAACTTATTGCACAAGGTTTGAGTCATAACCACAATATTAACGTATTGCGCTTTAATTTCGCTTATATGCAATTGTCAGAGGACCTGGGCAAAAGGCGCCCACCAGAACGAGCCGATAAATTGTTGTCTCAGTTTCAATCAGTTTTAAATCAAGTAGATGAAAGTATGCCTGTGTTTCTTGGAGGAAAGTCTATGGGAGGCAGAATGGCGAGTATGTTGCTCGAAGAGTCCAATGCTCTGGGTTGCATTTGTATGGGGTATCCTTTTCATCCACCAGGAAAGCCTGAAAAATTGCGCACTCAACATTTACAGGATATTCACAAACCACTACTTATTTTGCAGGGCGAGCGTGATACCTTTGGAACACGAAACGAAATTGACAGTTATAACTTGTGTACCAATATAGCTGTGAGTTATTTGACAGATGGAGATCATAGTTTTAAACCGCGTAAAGCCTCTGGTGTAACACTTAAAACTAATATTGATGTCGCCATCAAACGAACAGCTGATTTTATCAAGTCGAATATCTAAGCCTAGTTACACGGTTTTTGTTACTATTTAAATCCAGTGAGTATTATTTAGCTCCGAACTGTCAATCCATTTCATCGCGGGATACATTGTGATAAAAATTATTCTTAGTAGCGCAGCATTGAGTGCCATGCTGTCGGTAATCTTAGGCGCCTTTGCTGCACATGGCCTCAAAAGTCGATTATCTGAAGCACTTTTAAATACCTTTCAAACAGGCGTGCAGTACCAAATGTATCATAGCCTAGCTTTAATCTTAGTCGTATTACTATATCGTCAAATGCCACACTCAATTTTGTTATACAGTGCGGGCTTTATGTTTGCTGGTATTGTTTTATTTAGTGGCAGTTTATATCTGTTGGCACTGACCCAAATAAAATGGTTCGGCCCCATAACGCCCCTAGGTGGCATATGTTTTATTATTGGTTGGGCTTTGTTGACAATTGCTGCGTTAAAAGGAGCTAACTAATCTATGGCAGGACTATTGTTGTATTGTCGAAGTGGTTTTGAAAACGATGTGGCCAATGAGGTACAAGATAAAGCCAGTCGATTAGACATATTTGGCTATTCACAAACCCACACAAATAGTGGTTTTGTATTGTTTAATTGTTACCAAGAAGAACATGCAGAAGTTTTAGCCAATAAACTTGCCTTTGCTAACTTAGTTTTTGCTCGGCAACTATTTGCGTGTAAACACCTAATTGAAGGCATGCCAGTAACCGATAGGGTTGGCCCAATATTATCTGCTTGTGAAGAATTTCCATTGTGTGGAGAACTGCGTGTTGAATATGCCGACACTACAGACGGCAGGGAATTATCAAAGTTATGTCGGAAAATTAGCGTTCCTTTAAGACAAGCGTTACGTAAAAAGAATAAGTTAACCAACAAAGATAATAACAAAAAGCCAGTGTTGCATGTGTTTTTTACTAAAACAGATAAAGCTTATATCGGATATTCATTCCCCCACAATAATTCATCGTTGCCTCTAGGGATTTTGCGCTTAAAGTTTCCTCACGACGCACCGAGTCGTTCAACTTTGAAGTTAGACGAGGCTTTTCAGGTCTTTATCCCCAAGCAAGAGCACGACGAACGTCTGCAAGGAGGATTGCACGCTGTAGACTTAGGTGCTTGCCCAGGAGGATGGACTTATCAACTTGTGAAACGAGGCATGTTTGTGCAAGCAGTTGATAACGGTTCAATGGATGAGGCGCTAATGGAAACGGGTCAAGTGACTTATTGTCCAGAAGATGGATTTAAATTTCAGCCTAAGAGAAAGAATATTTACTGGTTAGTGTGCGATATGATCGAACAACCGCAGCGCGTCGCTAAACTTATGGCTGGTTGGGTAGCTGAAGGGCGCTGCAAAGAAGCGATGTTTAATCTCAAGTTACCTATGAAGAAGCGTTATGAGTCAGTTCAGGGCGCTTTGGTCATTATTGATGAGGTAATGAAAGTCCATCAAGTGAAGAGTTATTTGTTACAGGCAAAACACCTCTACCATAATAGGGAGGAAGTGACGGTGCATTTAAGGCTGGGGTAGCAACCAATCGCTGGGAAGCAATACTCACTTGTCTAGCGGTGCATGCGATCGGTTGGGATTATGTTAATTGAGCGTGTAACTCGATCCCAACAGATACTTGTAGCCAAACATTATGCTAAAAAACGCCATAAAACAGCCGCAATAAATGTCGTTAATAATAAACAAATGTATTACAGCCAACAATTGCGGCGTTTTTATTATGGCTTTTTAGACAGCCGCAACACCTAGCAATCAGCAGGGATGGTTACATACCTATTGATCAAGTGGGGTATTAAATTCTTCAGATAACTCAAAATCACCCGTTACTTCGGCAATTTTATTGTCAACAAATTTAATGCTGAGCTCTTTGCGGAAATTCTCTCCACGTTGTTTCATGCCACGCTTCATTTGGTACAAGTAATACCAAGTGTCGTGATCAAATGCATCTTCTAAAACAGGCTTACCTAGTACATATACGACCTGTTCTTTGGTCATTTCAACTCTAAGTTTTTTAACGTCTTTTTCGTCTAAAAAGTTACCCTGTGGGATATCAATTCGGAAAATCCAATCAGCACAAGCTGATAACATCATGGTGGCGGTTAATATAACCAGTAAATTCTTAAACTTCATTGCTACTCAATATCTCGGCATGTAAAAAGCGAAAACGGATAAGTACGAGCGTTACTCTCACTTATTTGGCGAGGCATCCTAACCCAGCCACATTAGCGCAATCAATGCCTATTTGTTACGAATTACTGAATTGTAACAATTCTTTGGCATTAGCTAAAGCAGACTCGGTAAGTGTGTCTCCAGCTAGTAGACGTGCCAACTCTTCAATTCGTTCACTTTCTTGCAAACAAATCATATGAGTTTCAGTGGTTTTTTTGTCACTGAACTTAGTGACAAACATTTGATTGTGGGCTCTGGCAGCAACTTGGGGGAGGTGAGTGACACAAATTACTTGGGTACTTTCACCTAATTTACGCAGTAACTGCCCAACCACAGAAGCAGTTGATCCACTGATGCCACTGTCAACTTCATCAAAAATCATGGTGGCAATATCATTATTGCTAGAGCTGATTACTTGAATAGCTAACCCAATGCGCGACAACTCACCTCCTGACACCACTTTTTCAAGGTTATCTAGAGCCTGACCCCTATTGGTGGACACTACAAATTGCACAATATCCAACCCTAGCTTGTTAGGACTACTTTGAATATGATGATCAACGTCAATTTTAAATACCGCTTCTGCCATGTTCATATGGTGTATATGCTGTTCGACTTCTTTAGCAAAAGACTTAGCCGCCTTTTTCCTAGATGCGCTGAGTTTACTTGCCGCTTGGTGATATTGTTGTTCAAGCTCTCCAAGTTGTACTTTTAATTCTTCTAGTAACGAATCATCTTTAACCAATTCATTAAACTCAGCGGAAAGCTGTTGATGAAATTCATATAATGCCTCAGGTTGGACATTATGTTTTCTAGACAAATCTAACGCCTGTGAGTAACGAGCTTCGACGTTTTGCATTCGCATAGGGTCTATTTCTAGTTGTTCTGTGTAGGCTCTTAATTCGCCGGCAGCTTCGTCAATTTGAATACTGGCCTCTGTTAGCATAGTCACAATGGGCTCAAGACTTGGATCATGCTCTTGTAATTCAGATAAACGATCAACGCTACTTTGAACTGCAGATAAGGCATTGAATTCTTCCGCTTCATACAGCTGATGGAAACTAATTTGGCTCTGTTCAAGTAGGGTCTGACTATTGCTGAGCTTTTTGTGTTCAGTTTCCAAGGCAACAAACTCACCTTCTGCCAACGCGTATTCGTCTAACTCTTGAATTTGGTATGACAGTAACTGGCTGCGGTCGTCCCTTTGTTGTTGTCCCTGCAATAAGTGCTGATAATGTTGCTGTTGTTGTTTTAGGGTTTTATAGGATTCTTCGACTTTACCCAACAAAGCAGGGTGCTCTGCGTACTGATCGAGTAAACGGCGTTGACTATCACTCTTTAGTATCTGTTGATGAGCGTGTTGTCCATGGATACTCAGTAATAATTGCCCCAAATTTTTGAGTTGCTGCAAGGGAACCGGTGTGCCATTAATAAAAGCTTTAGAGCGACCTTCAGCGGAAATGACGCGCCTAATTAATACTTCATCGTCATCTGATAACTCGTGTTGCTCAAGCCATTTCATCGCATCTGGAAGTCGTTTAACGTTAAAACCCGCGCTCACTTCGGCTTTCTCTGCACCAGTGCGCACCATTCCATTGTCTGCTCTTTCTCCTAAACATAAACCTAAAGCGTCTACCGATATGGACTTACCGGCTCCAGTTTCGCCAGTAATGGCGGTCATGCCTAAGCTGAAATCGACATCCAATGTTTTAACAACTGCAAAATTACGAATGGAGAGATGGGTTAGCATTTTAAAATTCTCAATAAAGGCACACACAAAACAAAAGCATGTTTAAATATACAGTACCTGTAAATATAAACATGCTTTTGTTTGCTGTCTAGTGATCTCTTCGAAAAACTAGGAAAATAACTAGTAGAGTTTACTTCCCCAACCCAGTTTTGTGCGTAATACGTTGAAATAATTATAATTTTTAGGGTGGATCAATGAAAGCTTAGCGGGATTTTTACAAATTATAATTTCATCACCGGGTAATACTGTTAGTACTATATGGCTATCGCTACTCACTTGTAAATTATCAGTGTTTTCAGGTGACACCTTTAATTTTACCGTACTGTTGGCATCCACTACTATGGGACGACTACTTAGAGTATGAGGGAACATAGGCACTAAGGTTAAAGCGTCTAAGTTTGGCGTCAGAATAGGTCCTCCACCCGATAAAGAATAGGCGGTAGAGCCAGTAGGTGTTGCGACAATTAAACCATCAGAACGTTGACTAAATACAAAATTATCGTCTAGATATACTTCAAACTCCATCATGTGAGCAACTTTACCGTGGTGAATTACCACTTCATTCACTGCAGAATCTTTACTTTGAATTTCACCATTGCGATATACTTCAACTTCAAGTAGAAAACGTTGTTCTATTTTGTAGTCACCTTCAAAAATGCTATCGAGTTGCGGTTCAAAATCATCGGGGTTTATATCGGTCAAAAATCCTAAGTTTCCTCGATTCACTCCAACCACAGCAACATTAAACTCTGCTAAAATTCGGGCTGCACCCAGCATATTGCCATCACCACCAACCACTATGGCTAAATCAGCTTCTTTACCGATTTCAGATATATCTGCTGATTCAAAGCCATTTGAATCCAGTTCTCTCGCCGTTTTGCTCTCGACTAATACTCTGCAGCCGCGCTGCCTCAAATAGACTATAAGTGCCTTAAGACTTAAGTTTGCACCTTGATGTGCTTGCTTGCCAATTAATCCTACGGTTTTAAACTTCATTGAAAACAACATAAATTACGATTTGCCAGAGTATAACCATGGGAGAGTTTGAAAGTCATATTTTTCGTTTGGAATATTTATTGGTTCCTATAGTATGTTGACTAAATATATAAACGACCGATAAGAAGAGCACTAATTGATGGGTCCATTGATGTTAGATTTGTCAGGCTATGAACTGACCCATGAAGAGATTGATATTCTCGACCACCCCCTAGTAGGCGGGCTTATCTTATTCTCTCGCAATTTTCACGACCAAAACCAGCTCAATGATCTTGTTAGGCACGTTAGAAGTGTTACGCGTAACCAGGTGGTTATTGCTACAGACCACGAGGGAGGCAGAGTCCAACGTTTTAAAGAGGGCTTTAGTACAATTCCTGCGATGGGTAGTATCAGCCAAAAAACAACTGGAAATAGCCAACAAACTAGCTATTTTTGTGAGCAATTTGGTTGGTTGATGGCGGCAGAACTACTCGCGTTCGATATCGATATTAGTTTTGCACCTGTGCTCGATATTCATGGAATATCGGAAGTAATAGGAGACAGAAGCTTTCACCAACAACCAGACGTTATTATTCAATTGGCCAGTGAGTTTATCAAAGGTATGCATCGAGCAGGCATGTCTGCCACGGGTAAACATTTTCCTGGACATGGCAATGTTTTGGAAGATTCTCACATCGCCATGCCAGTAGATAAGCGAAGTTTACAAGAAATATTTTCTGTTGATATGGCTATTTTTAAAGCCATTCATCAACATGGGTTATTAGACGCGGTGATGCCTGCCCATGTAATTTATCCTGAGTTAGATGATTTACCGGCAGGTTTTTCTCAGAAGTGGATAAAACAAATATTGAGACAAGATCTAAAGTTCGATGGAGTGGTGTTTTCAGATGATTTGTCGATGCAAGGAGCCGCGCAAATGGGAGGGATTGTTGAGCGAGCAGAGTTGGCCTTAAATGCTGGTTGTGACATGGTCTTAGTGTGTAATGATCCTAAAGGCGCCACCAAAGTGATTGATGGTTTACCCACAAACTTAGAGTTACCAACTAACAGTGTAGAGCGTATTAAGCGCCTCAGAAAAAGCTCATCCTTAGACTTAGCGAGATTACGAATGACCGATGAATACCAAATTGCAAGCAAGGCACTAGATCAATTTTATGCAATCTAATAGCAAATTAATTGTACTGTCTTTTGTAAGCGCCATAGCAATGTATATCGGCTTGTTAGTGTCTGGGCAGCCCCACTTAATCGCAGCAACGGCAGCTATCACTTTATGTACTGCTATGTTGTGGGTGACCGAGGCACTGCCTATCCCTGTCACTTCATTAATTCCGTTTTTTGGATTTCCTATGGCTGGAGTATTAAGTCATAAAGAATCAGCTTCAGCATTGGGCAGCCACGTCATTTTGTTATTGATGGGGGCCTTTATGCTGTCAAAAGCACTCGAAAAATCTCAAGTGCATAGACGTTTAGCATTTTATCTTGTGAATGTTATCGGCGGCAAAAGTCCAAAAAGATTGGTATTGGGATTTATGTTAACCGCCGCTATTTTAAGTATGTGGATCTCTAACTCTGCTACCACATTAATGCTTCTGCCGATTACCTTGGCGGTATTGCAAAGTGTCAAAGACCCTAAGTTAACCGTAGCAATGTTATTAGGAATAGCCTATGCCGCGAGTTTGGGTGGCGTGGGTACACCAGTAGGTACACCACCTAATATTATTTTTATGAGTGTATACCTAGAAACACAAGGTAAAGAAATCAGTTTTATAGAGTGGATGAAAACGGGCATTCCTATAGTTGTAATTGGCATTCCTGTCATTGCTTGGTGGTTAACTCGCAAGCTTGAAACTACTCAAGAATGTATTTTATTAAAATCCGGAGCATGGCAACCAGCAGAAAAACGTGTGTTAATCACTTTCTTACTGGTCGCATTAGCTTGGATGTTTCGACCTTATTGGAGCCAATGGTTAAACATGCCCAGTGTAGGAGACAGTAGTATTGCTTTGGCTGGTGTGGTGTTAATGTTTTTGATCCCAAGTGGCAATAAACCCAATAAAATCGTGACGTCGCCAAAAAGCGGTGAGTTTGGTGAGGTCAAGGAAAAATCTCAATCAGACAAGTTATTAGATTGGGATACAGCCGTTGCTATTCCTTGGGGAATGTTATTGTTGTTTGCTGGCGGTATTTGTATCGCAAAGGCTTTTTCTGCTTCCGGTCTCAGTGCCTTGATGGGAGAGGCATTGTCAGGATTATCAGATTTACCTGTACCGCTATTAATATTAGCGATCTGTTTGTTCGTAACCTTTTTAACTGAAATTACTTCCAATACTGCTACTGCAACCTTATTGATGCCTATATTGGCTGCTGTGGGTGTGGCTGCGGGGATAGATCCCGCGTTAATGATGATGCCTGCGGCTATTAGCGCTAGCTGTGCTTTTATGTTACCTGTTGCTACCGCACCTAATGCGATAGTGTATGGAATGGATAAATTTAGTATTAAAACTATGGCCAGAGAAGGGTTTATCCTCAATATCTTAATAGCCTGTATCATCACTGTTGTAAGCTATTTCACTTTATCATAATGGAGCACAACGGTTGATTAGGTTAACGGGTTAGTATTTCGATGGCTCTGCTTCGGATATCTTTACGGCTCATGATCTTAACCACTCATTAATTTCTGATTGATTCAGATTTCCAAGCGGTGCAATGGCATGTCACGTATCGCAGTTGTTCAACTATTAAACTCAATTTTTCAGATTGCCGTTATCCCACATAACACTTAATTCGCAAGGCTCTTAACTCACAAAGCGCTTAGCTCACGAAACCCTTAGCTTATATAGCGCTGAATAACTCAATAGTCGATTCTAAAACACATTAGTGGCATCAATTCTGCTTAAATTTGTATTGGAATGTATTAATCTGTATGAGATTGTTACAAAGTGTTTCAGGTGTTACCTTATAATAGCCTCCTAGAGTTATTAAAGATTAAGTGTCTAGGTATGTTTATTTTCTAGGTGTAGCAGGAACTGAATTGTAAAACTGTAGTCCTAACAGGGGCTTAAGAGCTCTTCACAGAGAGCTTGATTAGTTAACCCTTTATTTAGTTTTGTTGATGTTAGTTTGTTTTCTTTAGGATCGTAAAAATGTTGCTCAATCATCGTTACAATTTTTTATATGTGCATATTGCTAAGACGGGCGGCTCTAGTATTCGGGCTGTATTAAATAGACTTCGCTGGCAAGATCCTATGTACTATTTAATGTTTCCATGTCACAAAATTAGTAATATGTGTGGGCATACCACAGCCTCAAAACTGCCTCGCCATGCAGGTGTCATCGCAGCTAAAGAAATGTTGCCTAATGACTTTTTTAAACAGTTGTATAAGTTTGCTTTTGTACGCAACCCTTGGGATTTACAAGTTTCGTCTTACCATCATATTCAACGGGAAAGACCAGAATTATTAGAAAATATCGCCGACTTCAACGAATTTATTCGTTATAAATTCGATCCTGCAAGACCTTATATTTTTCACTTTGACATCGCCACTAAATTACAAAGTGAGCATCTAGTTGATCTAAATGGTGAAATCATAGTGGACTTTATAGGGCGTTATGAATCGCTTCATGACGATTTTGGTACTATTAAAAAGGAGCTAGGCCTAAAAGAGTCTGCAATTCCCCATAAACGTCAGGCTAAAGATCGCAAAAAAGATTATAGGGAATACTATAATCAAGCGTCCATTGATGCAGTTACCGAGCATTATAAGCAGGACATTCAGTTGCTTAATTATTCCTTTGAGTAAAATGGCTAATTACTCTATATCGTAATTGTGCTTATTCTTCGCTGTTAATTGGGGCACTATTTTGGCCGTAATTCTGGCCGCTATTCTCGGCTGTTGTAACACAAAACCTAATTTGTTAATAAAGTAATAACATATTACTTTTTGCATCAACTTCGCGCATTAAATCTCCAGTTTAGTGCAAGTTTCATTTGAAAATTCTCGCAGCTCCGCATAAATATTGGGTTACAAAGGCTGGCATTAAATCTGCTAAATAAAATTCGTACAGCAAATTCTTCTGTATTCCCATTTAATGAAAATTCACTTAGGGGTGTTATGGAAGTAGAACTGTTTTGGTTTGTTGGAACGTTATGTCTAGCTGGGGCAATTGCAGGTATTACCGCTGGATTGTTTGGAAATGGCGGTGGGTTTGTAGTGGTGCCGGCTTTATTGGCTGTTTTTCCATTTTTTAGCGAGTCATCAGGGGAGTTAATTAAGGTTGCTATTGGTACCTCTTTAGCTTCAATCGTTGTCTCAAGCGCACGTTCTGTGCAAGCTCATAGTAAAAAAAATGCGGTTGATTTTGCGATATTAAAAGACTGGTCAGTGTGGTTGGTAATAGGTGTACTAGTCGGCTTATATATTGCTGCACACACCAGTCCAGAAAGTTTAATAATTGTGTTTGCTACAGGGGTTTTGTTGTATTCGATTTATTTCTTATTTCCGAAATTGTTCAATGGTTCGTCAAGTTCACTAACCATGCCCCAAGGACCTTACAAAGCTGGGTTAGCATCCTTTTTGGGCGGGTTTTCTGCACTTCTTGGAATTGGTGGTGGAACCATAACTGTGATGACTATGGTGATTTGTAATCGCAGTGTTCACCAAGCCATAGCTACTGCCGCTGGAGTCGGGTTTATTATTGGTTTACCCGGAGCAATTGGATTTTTGCTGATGGGGCATGAGGTGACTAACCTACCTTATGGGACAGTTGGCTACATTAATATTCCCGCACTGATGGCAATCAGTGCGGGCTCAATACTAACCGCACCTATAGGTGCAAAATGGGCGCACAGTTTAAATGAGGTGAGTCTAAAACGAATGTTTGGGTTGTATTTAGTCATAGTGTCCATTTCTATGTACTACAAAGCATTTTTAAATTAATTAGAAACAAGCAAAGGGCGACAATATGACTGACAATGTAAGTAGAAGATTGTTTTTAAGAGGAAGTATAGCGACGGCTTCTGCGGTCGCTGCAGGTGGTTTAGTTTCTTTAGACGCGTTGGCGGCACACCATAAGGCACCAATAGTGCATTATGGTCCAATTTCAGGTATTGCAAAACTCAACGCCAATGAAAACCCCTATGGTCCAAGTCCGGGCGCTATCAAAGCTATGATGGAAGCGAGCGCAAAAGGTGCTTATTACGCTGCTGAGCCATACCAAGTTTTGACTGACATGATAGCTGAGAAAAATAGTTTGAGTAGCAAACAAATTTTGCTGAGTTCGGGCTCTAGTGGTGTGTTGTCTTATGCAGCAATTGCCGCGTCAACTAAAGGCAAGATACTTGGGCCGGATTTGTTTTGGGATACTACTGCTAAGGCCCCACAAAAAATGGGTGCAGATAAAATTAAACGTATTGCTAAAACTGCAGACTTGAGTATTGATTTGGATGCGTTATATGCCGCTATTGATGAAGATGTGGCTATGGTTCACGTCACCAACCCCAATAATCCTACTGGTAGTTTATTAGACGCGACTAAATTAAGAGCGTTTTGCATAAAAGCCGCCAAGAAAACATTGGTTCTGGTTGATGAAGCCTATAACGAAGTGACGGATATGCCTGAGAAAAACTCGATGGTGTCTTTGGTAAGGGAAGGGCATAACGTGATAGTCGCGAAAACATTCTCTAAAATTTATGGTCTTGCCGGTATGCGGGTAGGCTATATGATGGCGTCGGAAGAAAATACCAGTAACATTAATCGTTATGGTTTAGGTGGATACGCCATGAATCAAGCAGGGTTGGCTGCTGCTATTGCGAGTTATAATGATGAGGCATTTTTAAAAATGTCAAAGTCAAAGATTATCGAAGGTCGTGAAATGGTTTTAGATGCGGTCAAAGACAATGGATTAACGGCACTTCCTTCGGCAACTAACTTTGTTTTTGTGGATCTAGGTAAAGGAAACGCAGAAATTTTTAGGAAAAAAATGGCTGAGCAAAATGTGTTAATTCGTGGCATTTACCGTGATTATAATAGTTGGTCTCGGGTCAGTATGGGCTTGATACCAGATGTTCAAAAGTATGTCGATGCACTTCCAAAAGCACTTGAGCAAACGTTAGCTTTATCTTAAAAGTGTTAAGTTATGGAGAGTGATTTACTTAAAAGAGTATTTCCCCTCTCCAATTGCCTAAGGAGTGGGCGTCTTTCGTTAATTCAAATATTATGTTGTTGACTACTTGTTTGGCGCTACTAGTAGGGTGTTTTGAGTTACTGACCAATATTACGTCGCGCTTCAGTGAAGGTTTAGTAATAGAAATGGTTTTAACTTGATTGGCTTTTTCTAGATGAAATACCGCTGAAGATGGCAAGATCATTAAACCTAATCCGTCGGTGACATAACGTAAATTAGTCATTAATAACCCAAAGTTTTGTTTATTCCAGATCCTCACTCCGGTCTGGGTTTCGTAGCGATTTAGCATTTGCACAAGGGGGTCAGTTTGACTAGGTAATATTATTTCAAATGCGGCTAGATCTTTGAATTCGATATGGTCACGTTTGCATAATTGCACATACATCTCTTTATTTTTTTCGGTGCCCACTACCAAGTATATGTTCTCTTTAATTAAAGGTGTGCTGCTGAAATTTTTATCTGTGACAGTGTTTTCATACGTGATTGCTAAATCTATTTGTCCATTGCTAAGACATTGATTGAGGAAATCTGTGGTACCGTAATGTAGACAGAGCTCCACATTTGGATAATTATTCTGAATAGCTTGTGTTAACGGTATTGCCAATACATTACAAACAGCTTGGGCCATTCCAACGGATATGCGTCCTGATGGGTTGGATTCTGTTTCAACAATTTCGCTCTTTGCCATTGCCATTTGGTGGACAATAGACTTTGCTCTTAAATAGAATTTCTCGCCGCATTGCGTGAGTCTAACACCTCTAAAATCCCGTTCGAATAATTGCACTGACAATTCGTGTTCTAAACTAGAAATCTGCTGACTTATAGCGGGCTGTGCGATGTCTAGGACTTTTGCTGCCCTTGTTATACTGCCGTTATCAGCAGTTTTCAGAAAGTATTTCAGTTGTTTGCTATTCATTCAGTCAATCTTTCCTAACGTTCTCACGGTGAATTTTATTTTTAGGATGAAAATAGTTCGCCAATTACATTGGTGTCACGCAATTTAGCGCAATGCAATATAGTTGTGCAATCGAGCTATTTATGCGCATTTACGGTTCATTTCTCGTCGTATAGCTGTTGTTGGCAACACGTTTGATGCATTTAATACAAGTAACGTGCCATTGAAATCTACTCAAACCCCGTGATAGATAGGGTCCCAATAGGCATAAGAAAACCCTTGGGGGGCTATACACAACCTGCATTGCTGCTTGGCACTTGTGTTGCTTTTTATAATTAAGAAGCGAGGTGTATTGCTGTTGTTATTGCCTGAAATGGTGCATTGCACATCCATAGTCCACTTCGTTTCCAAACTGAGAATGAATCGCCTTTTTAAAACGCTGCAGCACTCAGTTTTTAGGAATACACATATCGCTCACTACAAGAGGTTAAATATGCTCAAACTACATAAACTTAGTCTATCTATCCGTCGATCACTGCCAGCTTTAGTGGTCACGTCTGGGTTAACCATGATGTCACCGAGCATTTATGCCCAAGATGCAGAACAAACCAATCAAGCCGATTTGGAAAAAATTATAGTCACAGGTTCTCGAGGAGTACCTAGATCGGTTGCCGACTCTCCGGTGCCTGTTGATGCGTTTAGCGAAGATGACTTAGTGTCTGTGTCTTTTACCGATACTAACGATATCTTAAAAACCCTCGTGCCTTCATATTCTTTATCCCGTCAGCCTATATCTGACGGTGGGTCGTTTATACGTCCAGCAAGTTTACGTGGCATGCCAACCGATAAAACCTTGGTATTAATTAATTCTAAGCGTCGACACCGCTCTTCTTTGGTTCAGATAGGTGGGTCAGGAACCCAAGGGGCAGATATCGCCACTATTCCCTCATCCGCGTTAAAAGGGGTGGAAGTACTACGTGACGGAGCTGCCGCTCAGTATGGTTCAGATGCTATTGCTGGGGTAATAAACTTTCAGTTAAAAGATAACGATGAAGGTGGTTCGTTGTCAGTGGATATGGGGCAATATTACGAAGGCGATGGTGAGCAGTATACTGTAACCGGAAATATTGGTTTTGCTCTTGGTGATAAAGGCTTTTTTAGCCTATCAGGTGAAATATCCGATACCAGTTCAACCAGCCGTAGCGAACAATACTGTGAAGGTTGGGCGTGTGTGGATGTCAATAGTGAAGATTTCTTAACAGGTCTAACCACCTCACTTTCTGGTTATTCTGAGGAAACGTTTATTGCTGGCTTAGCTGACGCCAACCTAGGCGGAGAAAGTGTGGTACAACCTTGGGGCCAACCCAATAGTTCTGCCGTTAGATTGTTTTTTAATTCAGGTTATGACGTTAGCGATACGATGAGGTTATATGCCTTTGGTAACTATTCGGCCAGTGAATCTGATGGTAGTTTTTATTATCGATATCCGGGCAACGGCACTATTGAAGACATTCGCCTAGAAGATGGTTCACTTTATTCTCCTCTTGAGAAATTTCCAGGTGGATTTACACCTAGATTTACTGGAGAAATTACTGATCTATCAATAGTGGGTGGTTTAGAAGGCGAGTTTGCTAACGAAATGACCTATGACTTTAGCGCTCGTTTTGGTTCGAACAAAATTGAATATACCTTAGAAAATACTATTAACCCGTCTATGGGCCCTGATTCTCCCACCAAATTTCACCCTGGTGATTTGATTAACGAAGAATTACAACTTTCAGCTGACTTTACGCAATTTTTTGATGTGGGATTTTCTACTGAGCTTGTACTGGCATTTGGTTTGACTTACATGGAAGAAACTTACGAATTAGTTGAAGGAGATCCTGATTCTTATAGTGTCGGGCCATATTCAAGCCCAGATCCCTATGGATTTTGTAACTCTGATGGTACTGCAAGTACCGCAGGTCTAGCAGTTATTTTAACCGGTTCTAGCTTAGATTGTAGTGATTCAAGTGACGCTGTGTATACAGCTGTTGGCGTAGGCTCAAATGGCTTTCCTGGATATTCAGACATTTATTCAGGTACCTATGAACGCGACATGGCAGGACTTTATGTTGATCTAAGCACAGACGTTACCGACGCCCTATTCTTGCAAGGTGCTTTGCGATATGAAGATTATTCGGACTTTGGATCTGAACTAGTGGGCAAGGTCGCCTTTAAATACAGTTTGACTGACGACCTTAATTTACGGGGCTCTGTAGGTACTGGTTTTAGAGCACCGACACCAGGTCAACAAGGTACAACAAACGTATCAACTCGTTTACCTGATGGCTTACCTGTAGCCACTGGCCTTTTCCCTGCATTGAGTGATGTAGGACAGGCTTTAGGTGCTGAAGCGTTAAAGCCTGAAACGTCTTTGAATTTTAGTTTAGGTATGGCAGGTACCTTTGATGCACTTAGTTTAACAGTCGACTTTTATCGTATTGATTTGTCTGACCGCTTTTATGCGGTATCCACAATAGATGTATCGACCAATCCTGACGACGGCGATGCCTATGATAAATATCTAGCGTTAGTTGCGGCAGGTGTCGACGGGGCAAATACCATTGGCGGTGTAAATTACTTCCAAAATGCGTTTGATACTGTTACCAACGGCATGGATATTGTTGCCACTTATACTTTGGACGACACGGTTTTAACGGGCTCGCTGAATTATAATTCGACTGAAATAGATTCAGATGCATCATTGTATCTTAATAAAGAAGATGAGTTTGATTTAGAAAACTCACTACCTGAATGGCGTGGGGTATTATCTGCTAAGCATAGTTTTGATATGTTAAGCATATTAATACGAGGTAATTTTTACGGCGCATACGAAAATGCGATTAGTTCAGACGCCACTGTTGTGCAAGAGTATGACGCAGGGGTGATGTTTGACGTAGAAATGACTTACCAACTCAGTGAAAGTTTGTCACTTGCAGCTGGAGCCCGAAACATTTTTGATACCTATCCGGATAAAGATGGCGTGATGATCGACGGCTCTCTTAACCGTGATGACTGTTGTGGTGTAGTTTACTGGTCAGGTAACGATGTTGATTGGCAAGGTGGTTACTACTATGCTCGATTAAACTATGTATTTTAAGATTAACATTGTTTGTTAGATAATAAGCCGTCATAAATGACGGCTTATTTTTGCGTATCTTCTGAGCGTAACGTGAATGGCCTTATTCGTTGTCTTGTAAATCAGTGTCATCAGCAATTTCTGGCCAACGATGACGAGTAATACGCACAATCATGCCAAATAGTGGATGATCAAAATAGTGCACTTGTTTGCTGATTACTCGCCTTAGCTGATTAAAATTAACACTTTGCAGGTAATTTTCTTGGTCTAAATAGTTGTCTTTATCTAAACCGTGAACTGCCGCGTTAGCCTTTAATGCCGGAGTTTTTAGCGCCTTTTCGGGATCATATACAGGTTGCCGATAGTTTAAATCGCTATCGATATGTAAATATGGAACCCGTCCAACTCTTCGTAAGTAAACAGTGATTCCGCCGTCTAATTGCCACAGTTCTTTAAGTACTGTTGAATCCAAATTAACGGTCTCCTGAGACTGTTTTTCACTAGATACAGAGAAGTCAATTGGCGAGTCATCAGCCAACGCTTTTTCAATTTCTAAAAATAGGTCCTGAGTAAAAATGGGTTGTGAACCTACAATATTGGCTGATAATGCTTGCTGCTGTTGCGGTGATAAAAGCGCCAGTTCTTGTTGTGGTATATAAAACTCTTCGGTCTGTTGTGAACGATTTAATTCATCATTTGCAGCAGTAGGGAATCGAAAGCCCTGGGTATCAAAGTGTTGAGCATAATTTTGCCCAGCAAATAACCTAATTGTTTGTGAATTTTCGCGGCCAAAATGTACTTGTTGTCGCCAGCTTAAATGTAGAATTGGATCAATATCACGCTGCTTCTTAATCTTTTGGTATAAGTCATCCATGCGCAAAGTAGACTTAGGCAATAAACTCGCCGCGCGTTTTTGTGGCCATTGTATTCCATCTATCACTACTGGAACCTTTGTGATCAAACTTGTTCGTTGTACCAAGTCCTGTGTTTCTTGCATGTAAGACATGGATGCAAATGTCGGATCAATTTGTTCAGAATACGCGCAGGGAAGTTGTTTAGGAATTTGCCATTCAATAAACTCAACGTTAACCGGCGGTCTGCTATGGTTAAGCTCGGTAGTTGAGTCTAATGGTGAGTGGGGCGCTACACTTTCATTATCACCTAGTTCTAAGTTGATTGGTTTTTTGTCATTGTCCTTTGAGGATTCAGCTAAGGAATTGTGGTCGTCAGATTGAGCAAAGATATCTGTTGTCGCTACTTGGTATTGAAAACTCCCAGTGTCGCTATCTTCAGAAGTATTACTAGCAGGCACTTCCTTTTGGTTGGTCGATGAAATATCGGCTACTGCTAGCGGATCTTGTTGTGAGGTTTCTGATTCTTTTTCAGAAACGTCTGAAGCTGGAAAAGCAAAATCTTGTTCATATTGTGATTTAACCGCCTGTTGATTTGAAGCTCGGCAGTAATCTAAACCGGCTCGCAAGTAACGCAAATCTGGGTGAAGATAGGGAGTAAGTAAATCAATATATTGGTTATCTGCTGGCAAAAGCTGTGATTGTACAAATTTTTCAGAAATATCCGCCGCTTCCAAATGACGCTCAAATAAAATCACTTCAACATCAAACCACCACTGTGTTTCTGCTGCGTTCAAAGGTTGCGATAAAATACTGGCACTTAACAAGGTAGTCAGTGCGTTTTTTACCCAAAATGCCCTTTTTTCTATGGGATTCACGGAATGGTTTATGAGTTTATCTGTCATTAAGCAGCTCGTAATTGTTGGCTAAACTCGGTTAGCATATTGTTAAACAGTTCAAGTCTATCTTTGGCGGATTCAGTAGGCACGTTAAATTTAAGTTTTTGTGGTCCGTCTAATTTGTAGATCCTGGGTTGTGACTGAATCAATTTAATAATAAAGCCCGGGTCTATTTGGGTTTGCTGAGAGAACTCAACAAAGCCTCCTTTGTTGGTTCCCTCCATTTTTGAGATGCCCACTTGTTTGGCTTTGAGTTTAAGCATGGTCATATCTAACAAATTTTTGGCACTTTGCGGTAACAAACCAAATCTATCAATTAACTCAATTTGTAGCTCATTAACCGCTCTTTCATCTTTGCACCCAGCCAGTTTTTTGTACAGAGACAAACGTAAATTCACATCTGGAATATAATCGTCTGGAAACAACGCAGGTAAGCGTAAATCTATCTCTGTTTGCTCTGACAGCGCTGTCTCCAAAGAGGGTTCCTTGCCTTCTTTAAGAGCTTCAACTGCTTGTTCTAACATATCCATGTATAAGGTAAATCCGATACTAGAAATTTGCCCTGATTGTCCATCACCGAGTAATTCACCGGCGCCACGGATCTCTAAATCATGGGTCGCTAACGCAAATCCAGCACCTAACTCTTCTAATGATGATATGGCATCTAGGCGTTTGGCTGCATCTTTGCTTAATCGTCTGCGGTGAGGGGTCAGTAAATAAGCATAAGCTTGATGATGTGAACGACCTACACGGCCGCGTAATTGATGCAATTGCGCTAAACCTAGATGATCAGCTCTGTCCATCACTATAGTGTTAGCCGACGGGACGTCGATACCGGTTTCTATAATAGTGGTACATAACAATACATTAAATCGCTGATGATAAAAATCAGCCATAACTTTTTCTAATTCACGCTCAGGCATTTGCCCATGGCCTATGGCAATACGGGCTTCTGGCACTATCTCAGCAATTTCTTGTGCGGTATTTTCAATGCTATCAACTTCGTTATGTAAAAAGTAAACCTGACCTCCACGGAGGATTTCGCGCATAATGGCTTCACGTATTAATCCTTTGTTGCGTTGTTCTACAAAGGTTTTGATCGGTAATCGTTTAGCCGGTGGCGTAGCAATAATAGATAAGTCACGCATGCCACTTAATGCCATATTTAAGGTTCGTGGAATAGGCGTGGCGGTTAGAGTTAAAATATCAACATCAGAGCGTAGCGCTTTGAATTTTTCTTTCTGACGCACCCCAAATCGATGCTCTTCATCAATGATAACTAAACCAAGATCGTTAAATTTAAGACTGTCTTGTAATAATGTATGGGTACCTACCACGATGTCGACTTTGCCTTCACCAATGGCTGATATGGTTTGTTTGGCATCTTTGGCACTAACAAAACGTGACAACACTTCTATTCTAAAAGGGCAGTTAACGAAACGTTCCTTAAAATTCTCAAAATGTTGTCCTGCTAGTAACGTAGTGGGTACTAAGATCGCCACTTGTTTACCTTGGTTAGCGGCAATAAATGCGGCTCGCATTGCCACTTCGGTTTTACCAAATCCCACATCGCCACAAACTAATCTGTCCATTGCATTGGCTGATCCCATATCTTGGATCACTGCGTTGATTGCTTTTTGTTGATCTAAGGTTTCTTCAAAGGGGAAACTATCACTAAAAGCTTGATACTCATCCCAGGCTATTTTGAAGGCATATCCAGGTTTAGCTGCACGTCTTGCGTACACATCTAAAAGTTGAGCCGCAACATCGCGGACTTTTTCAGCGGCTTTCTTTTTAGCCTTGGCCCAAGTTTCGGTACCCAAGTGATGTAGTGGTGCGTGTTCGATATCGCCACCACTATATCTGCTAATTAAATGTAGTGACGCAACAGGTACGTATAACTTAGATTGTTTAGCGTATTCGATGGCCAAATATTCAGTGGTGATCCCACCTGCATCTAACGTTTGTAACCCTAAGTAGCGACCCACACCATGTTCAAAATGAACTACAGGTTGACCAATTTGTAATTCCGCTAAATTGCGAATAATGGCATTTTCATCAGTGCCTTGGCGCTTATCGCGTTTTCGCCTATGGCTAATTTTGTGTCCAAGCAATTCGGTTTCGGTAATAAAAGCGATGTTACTTTTGGGCTCGTTGAGTAAGAAACTAAACTCGGCCGCACCTATAGTAATGCCTACGGGGGTGTCACTGTTTTTAAAGTCTTCGAAGGTTTCAAAAACCTTGGGTTTTATCTCCGCTTTACTGAGTATTTCCAATAAACCTTCGCGGCGCCCGGCAGATTCCGCACTAAACAACACTTTGACTTTCTGGGTTTGCCAATCAGTAACCAGTTGTTTTAGGGACGTCCAGGGGACTTTGTTTTGTGGTTTTAGCGCTACATCGCCCACTGGTGCAGTGGCAAAGTTAACACTACCGGATTTGTCGCTGGTTGCTTGGTTTTGTAATTGCACTCTTGGCCATTCCTTTAGTGCACCAAATAACTCTTCAGAACGCATAAAAATATCAGCGGGATGCAACAAAGGGCGCGCAAGATTATAACGAAGTTGTTCATACCTATGATTGACATCTTTCCAGTGGTTTTCATGGGCGGCTTGTAAATCACCATGCATTAACACAGTTGTATCTTGGTTTAGGTAATCGAATAAGGTGGCGGTTTTATCGAAAAATAGCGGCAAGTAATATTCGATTCCGCCTGGCATTAAACCTTTACCTACTTGGTAATATATAGACTCTTTGCTGTTATTTGCGTCGAACTTGCTTAGATATTGCTGCCTAAATAACAAACCCGCTTGTTTGTCTGTGGGAAATTCTCTTGCGGGTAACAGTTTAATTTCATCGACTTTGTCTCCAGATCGCTGAGTTTCCGGATCAAAGTGCCTAATGGTATCTACTTCGTCGTCAAATAAATCAATGCGATAGGGGTGCTGACTACCCATTGGGAATAAGTCAATAATACTGCCGCGGATAGAGAATTCACTATGTCCCATAACTTGATTAACATGTAGATATCCAGCGCGCTCTAACCCTTGACGAAAACTATCAATATCCAATTTTTGATTTACTTTTAATATCAGCAAATATTTACCAATATAATCCACAGGCGCCATTCGCATCATTAAGGTGTTCATAGGAACAATAAACACTCTGCGTTCATTTTGAGTCAGCTGGTAAAGGGTCTCTAGGCGTTGTGAAACGATATCTTGATGGGGTGAAAAGTTATCGTAGGGTAGGGTTTCCCAATCAGGAAATAACTGAACTTCAACCCCTTGACCCTTTAAAAAGTAATCAAGTTCCTTCTCTAGTTTAATTGCACTGGGTGTGTCTGCGGTAACTAATAATATCGGACCTTCAGCGAGTTTTGCGGCATAGGCTAAAACCAATGCCGCACTGCTGCCTTGGAGATTGCCCCAATGGCGAATATCGTTTTTAGTTTTAAGAGTTGTGTTCGGTAAAGGTGGTGAATAAATACTGTGAGTCATTAATTGTTTTCGTTTCAGTTCTTTTTAGAGTTTTTCTTGGGTTTTACGTTTGCGTAAATTAGCTGCTTGTATATGTAAACTCGCTTTAACCAATAAATCCTGATCAACTTCTCGGATACGCGTAAAAATCAAGGATACATGGTACTTATCATCTACGGGCTTACAAGTGATAACTTCAGCAAAACAAAAAATGGCAGATGCTTCTTCCCTTAGAAATAGCTTAAGTTCGATTGCTACGCCAACTTCTAGTGGGTCTTCGCTATCAATTACAATGCCTCCGCCACCAAACTTTAACGATAGCGAGCTTTGTTCATGCTTCGCGTGCTGTTGCAAAATTAGTGACATCATTAAGTCAATTTTTCGGGATTGATGATTTAAAAATTCCGCCAATTCTACCGCATGTTCCCCCAAGCGACGCAGTGGCCTTAGCGCTTTGGTATCAATGCTTGATAATTCACTGGCTATTTGAAACTCGTACGGCATATGTTGATGTAAATCTTCAACATCAGGTAAAAGAAAATCGTCTTCCAATAAACGCATATTGACTGGAATAGTGTGCTTGATCATGAAAAATTCATCAAATTGTTGATGCTTTTGTTCAAGCGATAAGTTTTGCATTTTCTCTCCCAGGTTTCGCTTTGCTTGTGAGATTTACGTCAGGCACGTATTATTCAACATCATTCGTCACTATACCAACAGTTAAACCTTTATTGTTTAGTTGTTTTGTTGTCATAAGAGTTTCTTTTTATGTTTTACCCAGTCTCGGCCTTTATTGGTTTGCGTTACGCCAAAGCGTCTAAAGGTAGCCATTTCATTGCATTTATCAATTTTTTTTCTGTTGCAGGCATTGCGCTTGGGTTAATGGCATTGATCACTGTTTTATCTGTTATGAACGGGTTTGAGGGGGAACTTAAACTTAGGAATTTGGGAATAACCCCACATATTCTAGTACAACATAAACCGGGTGTAGACCCGAGCTCAACCACCTTTGATGGAGTAGAAGGCGTTGTAGCGAGTGCCCTTCAGATAGATGCAGAAGGTATCATTCAGTCGTCAGCAGGGTTAACAGGCGTGATGTTTCAGGGGATTCAACCAGATGTTATGCAACAATCATCTATCATTGGTCAGAATATGTTAATTGGTCAGCTGACTGATTTGGCTAAAGGTGAATATGGGATTGTTATTGGATATGCGCTGTCTAATAAATTACGCTTGCGGATTGGTGAATCGGCGCGTTTGATTTCTTCAGAGAATAGTTACTTTGGGCCTTTTGGGCGAATTTATAGCCAAAGGGTATTTCGAGTAGTGGGTATATTTGATTTAGGTTCTGCGTTAGATGATAAAGCGGTATTTATGCATATTGATGACGCTGCGAGGTTAATGCGAAGTCAAACCTCTAAACTCGCTCAAACGCGGTTATTTCTGGATGATGCCTTCGAATATAAAAGTGTGGTGAAAACGCTTGAATCACTAGGGTACAGCTCTACTAACTGGCGAGATCAACAAGGTGTGTTATTTGATGCCGTGAAAATGGAAAAAAACATGATGTCGCTGATGTTGCTACTGATAATATCAGTCGCAGCCTTTAATATAGTATCGGCATTAGTGATGGTAGTATCTGAGAAGCAGGGTGACATTGCGATACTCTTAACTCAAGGTATGACTCGTACTAAAATTATGGGGATCTTTTTATTCAATGGTATCTACAATGGAATAAAAGGCACTGTTATCGGTGTGGTTGCGGGTGTTTTATTAGTGTCACAAATCAACAATCTGATTCAACTATTAAATTTACCTGTATTTCTTAGCCCCGAAGGGCAAGGCGTGCCTACTGATTTACAATGGCAACAAGTGCTATTTCTTATTGCTACATCACTTATTTTATGTTTTTTGGCTAGCCTTTACCCAGCTTATCGTGCGGTAAGAGTGAACCCGGCCGATGCGTTAAAATATGAATAAATTCTCGTTCGGTATATAATGGCTGGCTAATAGTTATATATTCGGGCAACTGCGCTCTAATTTTTAAGGTTTATCAAATGGAAAAAACGTTTATCACCGCACAACAGTTACTTGAAGATTCGTTTCGAGTGGCGGCCCAAGTTTATGACAGTGGTTTTAGACCACACTTTATCATCGGCATTTGGCGTGGCGGCGCACCAATTGGTATCGCAGTACAAGAGTATTTTGATTTTAAAAAAGTAGAAACAGACCATATTGCTGTGCGTACCTCTTCTTATTATGGAATTGATCAACAGTCAAAAACCATTAAAGTACATGGTTTACATTATCTTATTGAAAATGCTAACGCTGAAGATAGCCTATTGATAGTGGATGACGTATTTGATTCTGGTCGCAGTGTCGATGCATTAATGAAACAAATTAAGAAGTTATCACGTGCGAACATGCCAAAAGATGTACGTATAGCGTGTCCTTATTACAAACCACAAAACAATAAAACCGATATCGTACCGGACTATTTTGTTCATGAAAGTGATGAGTGGTTGGTATTTCCCCATGAGATATCCGGTCTCACGCCAGATGAAATTATTCAAGGTAAATCAGATCTTAAAAATGTGATGCATCTACTAAAACAGGATTAATTGGCATTAGCGTCAATCGATTATTGTTTACATAAAAAAAGACAGGTATCTGTAATGCTGTTCACTTAAG